>NZ_JAUHHF010000001.1 GCF_030410395.1 Zwartia panacis | reverse complement strand
CGATGCTGAACTTCCCGTACGCGCCAGCCGTATCCGTCTGCGCCACCACCGTCGCATCGGTCGCATCCGCGTCCGCCAACGTCAGCGTGCCGCTCGTACTGAGCACCGCATCGGTTTCGGTCAAGGCTTTCGTGTCGCTCGTGAGCGTGGCCACATCATTCGTGCCGGTGAGGTTCACCGTCACCGTCGCGCTGCCACCATCGCTCGTGGCCACCGTAAACACCTCGGTGACGACCTGACCCGCATTGAGCTGGTTGGCCGCGTCGTTGGTCGTGTACGTCCAGGCACCATTGGTGCCGATGCTGAACTTCCCGTACGCGCCAGCCGTATCCGTCTGCGCCACCACCGTCGCATCGGTCGCATCCGCGTCCGCCAACGTCAGCGTGCCGCTCGTACTGAGCACCGCATCGGTTTCGGTCAAGGCAACAGAAGCGCTAGACAAACTCGATACGCTTTCAGCAATAACAGGATTTTCACTAAGTGATGAAGTCGCTACAACCGGCACAATAGGCTCTATGGCAACAGCATCAGTCACCTGAGACACTATCGTTAACGCAATAGGCGAAACATCGACCGGAAGCACAGCCTCTGTGACAACCGCCTCAGTCACCTGAGGTACAACAGTCAATTCAATCGGTTGAGTCGCAGCCACAGGAGTGACGGACTCAATCACCTGGACTGGTTCATTCACTTCAGCGGGCTCAGTACCATCCAGCGGTACGTCCGCTCGTGCCTGCGTTGTTCCTGCGCGTGGCGTATTGGCAGGTCCTGGCGCACCTGTACCAGTAGATGCGCTCATCACATCCGGTGATCGACCTCCCTCGCCGGACTCCGATGAGACGGCTTGAATCTCTGGCGAAACTGCGACAGTGACAGTAAGCAAACCCTCACCTGCCAACGCATCTTCCACATTGGAAGGCCTGGCGTCATCCTCAGACTCAGTTTCACTGACTGTGCTGTCGCCGGTCTGAACAGGCGGGGCATTTGTCAGGTCAGTATTGGGAAGGTAAAAGCTGGGCCCTTCAGGAGCGTTTGTGTTCGGCTGAGTCACCACGGCATCGGCACGTACCTCCGCTGTGTTGGCACTCCCTGCCTGGTCACTTTCAGTCGGTTGCTGGAGCGACGTCAAACTATCGAGTTGAACGGCCTCTTGGGACTGTTGTGGAGTAGGTTTATTTTCGTCAGCCATTTCAATGCCTTATCAGTCCAGCTCGTCTCAAATTGAGACTTCTATAAGTTAGACTTTAATAGGCGGTAGGCATACCCTCAACACCACAAAAGGTTATATAACTTTGGTAACAAAATCGCCCTAAATTAATTTAAATACCGGTCTCGCAATACCTCGGAATAACAGGCTACAAATGCTTTTCGGTCATTTTGAAACTCCCCGCATCGAGAAGCCACTTTTGCGGTACGTCGACGCAGCTCGGTTCCATTCATTTTATAGACACCTGTCTGGGTCTCAAAAAACCTGACGCGCTCATTGAAATAGCGTGTTTCGAAACCAGTTAGACGATACTGCTCAACTTGATTATGGCTCAAGCGGTAAACCCCCTTTTGGATGTGCGCCTGCATTGCTGCAAATAGCTGAGGCGACATACCCATTTCAGCAAAATAAGCCTCTGCGTCCCGCTCGAACTTTGTAAGGGCTGCGGCAGCTTTAGGATTTTCACTGGCATCCACCTCTTTCAAAATCTTTCCATCTTGATCTGTCACAGTAATACGACCCCGATGGATTCCCACTGTGTAGGCCGGCGCACCTCGAACAACACCGCTTGCCAAAATAAACATACAGGCGCTAGAGCACTGACCGGTCACAAAAATATGCGCTTTTGCCGCGCGGAGCATTCGGCCGATCTCCATCGCAACCACCCCGTCACCGCCGGAGGAATCGAGCAACACGATCAATCCGGCAGGAATAGGGTCACCTTGAGGTTTTGGAACAGAGCCACGGACCATTTCAAGCGTCTTTTTTGAAATCCTTCCGCTCATTGTCATCACCACGACACTCGCGCTCGCAACGGGACGCGCACCGACATCTGCGAGAGCAGGAGCAAAACTCGCGACAAAAAAAGCGAAAAAAATCAAACTGGAGCAAAAGATCACTGATCTTTTCATTGATACTTCGAGCTCCTTTAGGTCACATTCATCTCAGGAATGGCAACTGTCAAACTATGGATTGCCTGCGCCGTCATGAGGTCACGAAACTGAAAGCCTCCGCCAGACTTAGGAGCAATTAAACCGGAGGCCGTCAACTCTGATAAACAGAACTGTGTCTGATGATGGGGCAATCCCGCCTGTGTCACAAAATCATCAATCGGCCGAGCAGGATCATTCGCAGCAGCCACAATCAACTGTTTCGAGGTCACTGATAAACCATCAAGCATGGCTTGTAAATCAGCGCGTATGGCTTGGGGCAAATCGGCATGTCCATTCGTACGCATGGTGAAAACTCTGGAGGGCGCATCACTTTTAGGACGCGGCCCCAGCAATCTGACAACAGTTTGTGCCTGTCCAACATCCATTAAGTTTGCAGCAACGATCACGATCGGACAGGAGACTAATTGATTCACACCCCGCTCACCCAGGACAGTCGCCAATGCATCAAGAGCCTTGAGCCCATAAACTTGTATGACTAAAGGTTGACTCGCGCAGTCTCTAATCATGGAACCTAATCTCTCTCCATCAGAAGAAAGCGTATAAACCTTGCCCACCGGTGCATTCAGCACCGCTGAAACTATCTCAATCTGACCGACAAAACCTGCAACGATCCGGTCGCGACGCGTCTGCACAGGCATTCTCAGACGCAGCACATTGAAACCCAGCGAAACCGCTGCGTTACCTATCGTATCAATTAAAGCAGTCGCAGCAGCCGGGGGCCAAGACTCGACCGACATCCATTGCGCAACGCCACTCTTCGCAGAGGCAAAAATTTCATCCACAAAATCAATACCACCCCAGCGCGAACGCGTATCCAGCAGTAACTGGCCATACTCGCCAATCGCAGAGACACTGCCCTCACGCTGACGTCCAATCGGTTTGTCAGAAGATGCTTTGACCTTGAGCCACTGGACGCTCAGAGGTGCCAGCCGTTGTGTCGATTCGTCTGCAAGCGGGCGACCCAGTGGTCGAGCGTGACGCGCCAAAATCGCAGCAGATCTGAAGGACTCAGCACCGGTCAGCTGTACCGTTTTCTCAGCGACGACTTCTGGATGAGAAGCCACACCAATACCGATTGGCCTGGTCAATAAGTCAGAGTCTGTTTCTACAAAATGTTGGGCGCAGTAGTCATCCGACCATTTTTGAATAGACTGGGCCAAATGTACGGCGCGATCCGCATCATCCAGATGTGAGTAAGGATGACCAAACCAGGCAAGAAATCCTCCATAAGGCATGGACACAAACTGACCGTCCAAGGCTTCCGTGAAGTCAGAAACCGTTTGTCTTAAAGCCAGCAAGTACTGATCACGCTGAACCAGCACGCCCGTGGAAATGGATGTGGCATCGGGCAAAAACACCGCCACCACAGCGATCATTCGCCAGACATAACCAGGCTTATGGATAGAAGTTTGTTTAGCGGGCTTGGACCAACCAGACTCACGTCCTCTTGATCGCTGGGCTTTCAAAAGCTGACTTGCAGCGATCACGGCTTTGGCGCGATTGACGACTCCGAGACGGCGAAAGAGCACAAACAAGTGCTGCTTCACAGTCCCTTGCTGAATCCCAAGTTCCTCGGCGATTTCTTTATTACTCTTGCCTTCGGTCAATAACGATAAAATTTGTTCTTGCCGAGGCGTAAGTGGCCGATTCTTATCCAAGTCACCTTCTTCGCGCTTGTTCATATTTTTATCTGCCTGCTATCAGTCTATCAAGGGCCAGGTTAGCGTTCACGCATACCCTGATTCAGAGCAACATAAATCGGACGGAGTAAATACCGCAACACGGACTGTCTGTCGGTCAAAATATCTGCCTGGACAGTCATTCCTGGTTCGACCTTTTTAGTTTGATCATCACCGACATACTCCTTTGTCACAGTGATATTGACCTTGAAGTATGGATTTTGACCTTCACCTAAAACGCTGTATGGTGAAACCATGGACACACGCCCCTCAATCGTTCCATAACGCATAAAATCAAAAGTACTGACCTTAAGCCTGACAGGCTGATCCATTTTTACAAAACCAATATCCACGGGAGAAACCCTGACCTCAGCATGCATCTGACTATCTACAGGAACAACATTCATCAGCATCGCACCGGCAGGGATCACACCTCCAACCGTTCGGAACTTCAAATCCTGAACGACACCATCAGATGGGGACAGCACCTCAACACGATCCAGTCGGTCTTTTAATTTAGTGAGTTGCTCCTGAATCTGAACCAACTCATTCGAAGACTCATTGAGCTCATCCATCTGAGCACGTCTAAACCGAAGCAACTCCGCCTCGGCCTGACTCAATGCACGCTGCGCATCCAGAGCCTGCACACGCGTCGCAAGCTTTTCCTCTGCAAGCTCAGTCCTGATCTTGCTGACCTCTTTCAAAATTTTGATCTCGTCTTTTTGTTGAGAAATTTGTTGCAAGGAAGTTTTCAGAGTGTGCTGCTGCTCCTGCACCGTTTCTTTGTAGATCTCAGGCACTGCGCTGAAATTTGCCGGGCGTTCGCCAATCAGGGCACGCAGTCGCTCCACCCTTGCATACAGTCCCCAATACTTTGCACTCAAGGTCTGATATTCAGCCGCGGCCTCCGTATCATTGAGGCGCATGAGCACTTCGCCCTTTTTGACAAGCTGCCCATCCCTCACCTGAATCGAGGCGATCCGTCCACCGTCAACATGCTGAACAACTTTGACAGACTCAACTGGCAAAATTTGTCCAGGCGCTAACGCGACAACGTCGAGCTTGGCAAAATACGCCCACACCAAGAATAAAACCAAAGAGACAGCCGCCAGATTGATCGTCGCTCTCAAATAAGACGGCGGCGCAGCCTCCTCAAGCAAGATAGCCTTGGCAACGTAATTGTCCGTTCGGTCGCCAAGCACGAGCGGCGTAACCGGTGTCTTTTCGGACTGATAAGGTTCAGTATTATTCACAGACATTCTTCTCACAAATCATTGCGATGTATTCCAGTTTGAGCTTCAAGATGCTACCGGCTGCCTCAGCAGCACTTCAGGCGCACCACTCGCGCGTAAATAACCCTTGTCGAAAATCATCAACGTGTCAGCTAATTTGATGTGACTCGGACGATGACTGATAAAGACTATGGTTGTCTTGCCACGTAATTTTTTAATCGTTTCAATGAATTTTCGATCACCCAGTTCATCCAGACCGTTGCCAGGTTCATCAAACAACATAATCGGCGCGCGCGTCAGATACGCACGCGCTATCGACAGTTTTTGCTTGAGACTTGCGGCAAGCTCGTTCGTGTTGTCACCGACACGGTACTGAAGACCTTGAGGCAAGGAAAGCACTTGGTCCAACGCGCCCGCCATTTCCAAACACTCATACAGATCTTCGTCAGTCGCTTCTGGTCGCGCCAATCTGAGGTTCTGCGCCAGTGTTGCGCGAAACAATTGGGTATCCTGGGGTGCGTAACCAATGTAGCGTCTCAAGACTAATGGATCGATTTGCCGGATATCCACATTGTCCAAAAGAATCGCACCCGCCTGGGGCTGGTACATACCGAGAATCAGTTTCAATAGGGTCGACTTGCCACCGCCATTCGGTCCGGTCAACGCGACAACTTGTCCGGGCTGAATGCGAAACTCCACGCCAATCAGCGCCGGGTCGACCTTGATCGAATAACGGAAAGATACTCGCGCGAACTCTATTTCGCCCAGGAGCTTGCGACCACTGACAGCTTGTGAGGTTTCAATCCTTTCGGGCTGGATCCACATCAAACTATCGATCTGTTTGACCGCATTGCCCACCCGTTCCATTCTGGTCATATTGGTGAAAACAGTTTGAACAGGGGTGAGAACGCGCCACATCAACATCAATGAGGCAATTAATGCACCCGATGATACGGAATGCGACCATACCGCGGGTACCGTTGCCACGACAATGGACAAGGCTGCAAGCATCATCAAAAAGTAAGAGCTACTCACAAGCAAAGAAGACAAACGCTCGGATTTGAAAGAAGCCATTGCGGCATTTGCGGAGACTTCCCTGAAACGCTCAAGCCAAAGTCGCTGCGCATGGCTCTCTCGGACTGTTCGCATCTTGACAATCAGTTCCACCAGGAACTCGTCGCGCTTGGTCACCGCCTGACTTAATTCCGTGACGAGAGTCTTGGTCCGGCCAGAAAAAACCCAGTACAAAATCGCATAGATCGCGACCATGACGGTAAATACCAGCAGTGCGATTGGATTAATAATCGACAAGGCCACGAGCAACACAATCGTCGCGGGTGACTCCAAGAATGTCGAAGCCAGCGGACCGATAAACATATCCCGGATCGACTCAAAGCTCTGAAGACGTGCAGTTTGAGCCCCCACCGAAGAGCGTTCTGTATAGGATGGAGACATTCTCAACACGTGTTGCAAAATACTCGCACCGAATAAATACTCGATGCGGCCAGCGATATACGCCAAAATATGCGCGCGGTGCCGCATGAATGCAAAGCTCGACAACAGTGCCAAGACAGAGCCGATTGTCAAGTAAAGCAAAGTGTCTTCTGCACCAGTTGGAATCACGGTGCTGTAGACCACCATCATAAAGAGCGGCCCCGCCATCAGTACCAGACCTGACACCAGAGCAGAAACCGTAGCTTGACCAATCAGCGGAGCGAACCGCTTGAGCGCACGCGTTGCCCAGGATCCCGTCTCGACGAAAGATCGGCCAACCTGTTCATAAAAGAAAGCGCGACCCTCGATATTTAGATTGGACTCTAGACGCACATCTTGATCAGGATCGTTGGCGACGCGCACTTGATGTCCAGTGCGCCCAAGCACGACAAACGCCAGGTCCCGATCTGGAACAAACAAACAAGGCAAAGATCGCACCTCAAGATCGCCCAGTCTGCAACGGACTTCTTTAGGCTTGTAACCGAGCTCAGCCATGGCATTTTGAAAACCTGAAAGATCCAGCGCATCCTCGTAATAAGGCAGTGATTCGGCGATCTCCCGGGTGCTCACTCGAGCATTGATTTGTTTGAGCAAAATTGTCAAACAACCAGAGAAGTCCGTTCTAACTTTGAATTGAGCATCGACCATTTCCCGGGTGCGATCCCAACGTGAAGGATCAAGCTCCGTATCAATTACAGCACCTTCGGTCGAGAACGTTCGCGACTCAACGGAGGTGGCGTCTTTGGCCCGAGCCATCGCGATATTGACAGGAGAAGTCGTCTCTAAATTGACAGGAGAAGTCGTCTCCAAAGATTGCGCCGCAATGCCCAAATCCAATACAGGCTCAGCAATTGGCTCTGCAAGGCCACGCTCGGTGAAACATCCCTTCTGCAGATAAACCGTTCGGGTAGCCAGACGCTTGTAGGAGGGTCTTTGCGAAATCATCACGATCGTGACACGTCCCACCATCGACTGCAGATAGCGTAAAAATAGAGTGTCACCCTCTGAATCCATTGTTGAAGTCGCATCGTCAAACAAAATGACGCGAGGTTGCCCGCTGAGCGCGCGCACAATGGACAATCGTTGACGATATCCCGGAGGCAACGAATCTGTGGCCATGTCACCGACCGTTGAATCCCAGCCACGAGGCATTCTGGAAACGAAATCGCCTAAACCCAGTTTCTTTGCAGTCTCCAGAGCGAGATCTATCCGATCATCATCGAAGCGACTGATGTTGTCGAGGAGCGACCCCTCAAACATTTGCGCTTCTTGCGACAGGTAAGCAATTTCGTGCCCCACTTCGGTGGCACTCATAAACTTCAACTCTCGATGATCAACCAGTATCTGACCATCTGTCGGCTGAACGACTCCGGCTAATAATTGCAACAAAGTGCTGCGTCCAGCCCCGCTCTGCCCCTCTATCAAGAGACATTCGTTTGGTTCAATCGTGAGAGACAAGTCTTTGAAGACAGGGGCCTTGGCGGAGGGAAACTGGTAGCCCACGTTGACAAGATCAAGACTCACTCCACGCGGTTCAGATGTGTCACACACGGTATCCAGAGAGACCGCATGGGGAGGTTCAACAGGCAAAACAGGTTGGGCAAGCTGTGCGGAAAGCTCCTCACGCAAAATTTTGTCCTGCTGGTGCTTTGACCAGATACCACCCAGACGCTGAAGAGGAGCCAGCGCACGCATACCTAACAGTACACAAGCCGCAAGTTCGCCGTTCGTCATCTCGCCATTGATCACCAACCATGCGCCAAGAGCCACCGTCAAAGTGGTCATTAGAGGTGAAAATATGTTCCCAAGCCCCGAGGACATATCGAGCGCATAGGTGACTTTGGACATCAGGCGGGCACAGGCTTCTTGCAAGCGCTCGTGGCGACGCAACATCAACGCCTCCATCGTCATCGATTTGAGCGTATGTATGTTGCGCAAGGTTTCATTTAAAAAATTGCCTCGCCTGAGATCCGCCTCTTTTTGCTCTTTGACCAAAGCAGGAAAAGTTTTCCCATTTCGCCAGATGATCAGCATGAAGACTAAATAACCAGTCAGTAGCAACACACCAATCCAGGGGCTCATGACTGCCGCAATCAATACATATAAAAAAGTGAACGGCAAGTCCATCAGCTGCTGAAACGTCTGACCAGAGTAGTGATAGCGAAGCGTCCCGATAGACTTAAAGCGGGACATCACCGCGCCAGTCCCCTTGCGCTCAAACTGGTGAAGGGGCTCGGCTAAGGCGCGCTCGGTCAAGGCCATCATCGCCCTGTACTCAAATCGTGCTGCCGTCCACGCTGTGGCATAAGAGCGTGCAATCCGCAAAAGAGTCTCGACAAAGATCGCAAGCAAAACAGTCATCGCGACCAGACCGAGCGTATCGACTGACTCGTAAGGCAAGATTCGATCGTAAAGCTGCAACATCAGCAAGGGGAACGCCAATGCAAGGATATTGATCGTGATGCTGGAGGAAAAAATGGTGAATCTCTCACCCGCAAACGGCGACAACAAGCCCAGCGTTTCACTGGCTTTAGACCGGTCGTTCATCTTCGTTGTGGTCTTATTTGCCATCGTTCTTCTCTGCTCTGGCCCGCCAGCGCGCATCCGCCTCTGGAAGCTTGCCACCACCCAAACAAGGGTTCTCGCCCAAACGTAGTCCACCGCCGATCGCTTTGTAGAGGTCTACAGAGGCCCGGATTTGCTCATAACGACCATTGATCGCTGCATCCTCTGCAGCGATCACTGTCCCTTGAACTTGATACAACTGCACAAAATCCATACCACCCCGCTCAACCACCTTGACACTGTATTCAGCCAATTGACGCGCGCGTTTGCGAGCGTTGTCCAGTGCCGCATATTGTTTGGCAGTCAGTGCCACGCCAGAAAGTCCGTCCTCGACGTCGCGCATGGCTGACAAGACGGTATTGGCATACGCCTCAAGCAACTCCCTGTTCTTGGCATTTGCCAACTCAACCTCGGACTTGCGTTTACCGCCATCAAAAACGTTCTGAACCAGATTTGCGCTCAGGTTGTAAAAAAGACTTTGAGGCGCAAGAATGGATGACAACAAGAAACTACCAAAACCACCTTGTGCGGATAACGCAAACGAAGGCAGTAAATTTGCACGCGCGGCATACAAGTCAGCCTGCGCAGACTCGAGTGCAGCTTCAGCACGGCGAATATCGGGTCGTCTGCACAGCAGGTCCGAGGGCAAACCCGGCTGAACCACTGGCGTGTTGACATTTTCAACCAGCCCGCCGCTGAGCTTTAAAGCCGAAGGCGTTGTCCCAACAAGCAAAGCTAAGCGATTGAGTGCCCGCTCGCGCTGCAGTTTCAAGTTTGTAACCTGAGCATCCGTATTGCTCTGCAACACCAATTGCTGAGAGACATCGATCACTGTCGAGTCCCCGCGGTCGAGGCGTCTTTGCAAGTTACGACCAACCATGCGGATCGTCTCGAGGTTGCGCTCTCCGACAGCAATACGTTCCGTTAAAGCCATCACCTGAAAATAGACCGTGACCACATCGCTCACCAGACTGAGCGCGACAACTTCACGATTGAACTCACTCGCTAAGGCTAAGGAATATGCCGCCTGAGAGTTGAATCCCTTTTTACCCCACAGATCCAGCTCATAGTTGACGGCTAAACCCGCTTGCCAAACAGGCTGACTGCCCCATTCGTCCGTTGTCGCAGCATAGCCTACGCCTTGCCCAGGCGCCTGATTTCTATAGCCCGCCGTTAACTCAACAGAGGGAGATTGCGCAGCGCGAACAATGTTGGCTTGTGCGCGCGTTTGAGCCACTCGGGCAACCGCGACACGCAAGTCGAAGTTATTATTCAACGCAGTATCTACAAGCGCGTCAAGCTCACTACTGCCAAAATCTCTCCACCAAAACTCTTTGGGACGCGGCAAACTTTCGTTGACCGGGCCATTGAAAGTTTTAGGAATCCATTTAACGTATTCAGGTCCGTCTGGAGCATCACCCTCTTCTTTGATGGGTGTGGAACAACCAAACAATTGCAAACACATTAAAGCGAACAGGCAGGCTAAAACAAAACGGCCAAACCGCTGCGCAAAACTTAATCTCAACAGCGGACTGGTTGATTTTGTTAAAAGCATTCTTATGCTGGAGTAATGAAAAGTTACAGCTGACTTGTGTCACGAGGTTATAGGACACAGTCTAACTTTTAATGAACGTATCGGAAATCATTATCGACTTGACAGGTACTAGGTGTTGTCGACTCGATACGGGATAACTATGCCATAAGACATAGTACCTTTGTGCCATAAATTTAATTCAAATATAAAAACCCCTATCCACACTGCGCGATAGGGGTCAAAGTGACAAACCAACAGCGTAATGTTTAACGTGTCAGATGTTGCTGAGCAAAAACAAAGAGCTCAAGTCGATTCGCAAGTCCAAGCTTGCTGTAAATGGAACGTAAATGATTTCGCACAGTGTTTTCACTGATTTCGAGATCTTTTGCGGTTTCACGCAAAGTTTTACCACCACCATCCACGACAGCTTTAACAACCAGTTTTTCCTTGGCCGTCAACTCAGCGATCCGCTTTTGTTCCTCGGATAGCTCCTTTGCCTGACCAAGACCACTAAAAATACGTGAAGTGATTTGGCGATTAAACCAAAACTCTCCCGCGTAAACCTTGGAGATCGCCTTGAGGAGTTGTGCAGTGTCAGCCTGAGGATTAATCAAACCTCGCGCGCCTTCCTTGAGCCAATCCTCAACATTGGAAGGCTCTCGCTCGAGAGCCAGCAGCAACACCTTGGCATCGCTCATCGCAGAGATACGCAACATCAACGATGGCTGCTCTTCTTCGGCACTCAAGAGCACCACGTCAAAACGATCCGTCGTCGTCGTTAAAAAAACCGCAAGGTCAGAGCCTTTGGCAAACGTTTTAACCACGCAATAAGAGGGATCCGTTCGGATTAGGCACTCTAGTGCAGATTGCACCAGAGGGCTGGGATGAACGACCAATATTTGGATTTGCATCACTGACCTTCAAGAAAACTCTTGAGTTTGTCCGAACGGCTAGGGTGGCGTAATTTGCGCAAGGCTTTGGCCTCTATTTGACGGATACGCTCGCGCGTGACGTCAAATTGCTTACCCACTTCTTCGAGAGTCTGATCCGTACTCATCTCGATACCAAAGCGCATACGTAGCACTTTAGCCTCTCGCGGAGTCAGTGAATCAAGGACTTCCTTGACCACATCACGCATCGAGCCATGCAAAGCAGCATCAGCGGGAGCGAGCGTGGCCATATCCTCAATGAAATCACCCAAATGAGAGTCGTCATCATCACCGATCGGTGTTTCCATCGAAATCGGCTCTTTCGCAATTTTGAGAATCTTGCGAATCTTGTCCTCGGGCATATCCATCTTGGATGCCAGCGTCGCGGGATCAGGCTCAGCACCCGTTTCCTGCAAGATCTGACGACTGATGCGATTCATCTTGTTGATGGTCTCGATCATGTGGACAGGGATACGAATCGTACGAGCCTGGTCCGCGATCGAACGCGTAATAGCCTGACGGATCCACCAAGTCGCATAGGTAGAGAACTTGTAGCCTCGGCGATATTCGAACTTATCAACCGCCTTCATCAGGCCAATGTTGCCTTCTTGGATCAAGTCCAGAAACTGCAAGCCGCGATTGGTATATTTCTTGGCAATGGAGATCACCAGGCGCAAGTTCGCTTCGGTCATCTCACGCTTGGCTTTACGCGCCTTGGCTTCGCCAGTCGCCATTTTTTTGTTGACGTCTTTCAGGTCTTTGAGAGGCAAGACCACACGAACCTGCAGGTCGATAAGCTTTTGCTGAAGCTCCTGCACAGCTGGCACATGGCGCTCGAGCGTATGGGCGTAGTCCGTGGCAGCGGCAACCTCACCGAGCACCCAGTCAAGATTTGTTTCGTTACCTGGAAACACCTTGATAAAGTGCGAGCGTGGCATGCCAGCCCGATCCACGCATGTATGCAGCACTTGACGCTCAATCTTGCGAACCTCTTCGACTTGCGCGCGCAGGGTATCAGCCAAACGCTCAACCATCTTGGCGGTAAATCGAATCCCCATCAGCTCGTTTTGAATCGCTTCCTGAGCGGTCATGTAGGCTTTGGAGCGATATCCGTCCGTCTCATAGGCGGCGCGCATTTTTGCGAACTCAACCGCGACAATTTCAAACTTAGCGAGACCCTTGATGCGCAAATCTTCGAGCTGTTTGCTGCTCATGCCACCGGCAGGACCATCCTCGTCAGCCTCGTCGGAGACACCCGCACCCGCATATTCTGCGCCATCATCCGGATCAACCAGGCCGTCGACTACTTCATCGATTTGTGCCTGACCTTCACGAACGCGCTGCACGTGGTTCAGGATTTCATTCACCGTTGTGGGGCAAGCTGAAATCGCCATCACCATGTGCTTGAGACCTTCTTCGATCCGCTTGGCGATTTCGATCTCGCCTTCGCGAGTCAACAGTTCAACCGTACCCATTTCGCGCATGTACATACGGACGGGATCAGTCGTTCGGCCAAAATCCGAGTCCACTGTCGTCAGGGCCGCTTCGGCCTCATCTTCGACATCGTCATCAGAAGTTGCGACAGGCGCGTTTTCACCTAACAACAATGTTTCGGCATCGGGTGCCTGGTCGTAGACAGCGATTCCCATGTCACTGAACGTACTGATAATGCCGTCAATTGCTTCGGCATCCACCAGATCATCCGGCAGGTGGTCGTTAATCTCACCGTAGGTCAGATAACCGCGATCTTTACCTAACTTGATCAGTGACTTGAGACGATTACGTCGCGCTTCGTATTCCTCTGGGGTCACTGGACCACGCGCGATCAGATCCTTGGCATCACCCTTGCCGCGTTTGCCACGCTTGACAGGTTTGAAATCAGGCACGACTTCAACTTCGTGCTCACCATCACCGGAATCACCAAAATCCGCATCATTGTTATTTGGATTTTTGGAAGGACGCCCCGGACGGCGACCCGTTCCACCTGGTGGTCGGCCACTCGCCTTTTTTGGAGGGCCTTCACCATCATCCTGCGGTGGTGCGGGTTTGGAAACATCCACTTTACCTGGCGCCTTGGCAGACACAGGTGCTGGGGGAGCTGCTTTGGCTGGGACAGACTTGACTGCGGGCGCTGAGGGCTTAGCAGCCGTCACTTTAGTCGCAGCTTTCGCAGGCGCTTTTTTATCCGACGCAGCTGGAGTTGCTTTGGCTGCGGGTTTAGCGGCAGCTTTGGCTGCGGGCTTTGCTGCGGACTTAGCATCAACTTTCTCAGCACTTGCTTTTTCGGTTACTGCAGATTTACTTTTTGAAGCCGACTTCATTGAATCCTTGACTGATTGAACTGCAGTTTTTGCTGCGGAAGAAGTAGAAACAGGTCGAGTCCCTGAAGACTTGACCTCTGATTTGGAAATTTTGGAAGCGGGTTTGACCACAGGCTTGGCAACCACCTTTGCAGCCGGTTTTGCTGTAGCTTTAACAGCGGGTTTGGCCGCCGGTTTCGCCGCGGGTTTCGCGCTTGGCTTGGCGATCGTTTTAGCCGCTGGCTTTGCAACTGGTTTGACCGATGGCTTGGCTGGCGTTTTGGCTGGTGTTTTGGCGGGTGCTTTGACTGGGGTTTTGGCCACTGGTTTAGCAGACTTGGCGACGGGTTTGGTTGCCGCTTTGGGTTTAGGCTTTGCAGCAGCCATCGTTTTTTTCTTGCCAAGTGATTGGGTCATGATCGCTCTTATATTTTAAAAGTGCTTGCTTGAAAAGTGCTTGCTTTAAAAGTGCTTTAGGCACGAGCCTGCCCAATCCGTGCTTGAATCAAACACACGCCTGAGCTGCGTAAACCGTTGATTTTAACCGAATCAAGTAGACTTATTTGATTCGATTACCCTCATTAGACGGGTGATCCTTTGAGAAAGTTCCTGATATTTTTGCTGTGCCTGCAAATTATTTAATCCCTGCCCGATCAGAGCCTGTTGCTCAGCCTTTAAACCATCCATCTCAATGCGTCGCACCGCATCCTCCCATTCGGACTGCGGATTAGGCAAGGGTTCCTGAGCCATCAAGTCCTCAGCCACAGAAACCAGCAAAATACCGAGATCAGCACCAGGATCAGCTGCTTGAATCAATGCCCCGACATGACGTGCGCCCGTGGCCTGAATCAAAACAATCAAGTCCCTCACCATATCCAGATGAGGACTACGCGCCAAGATTTCAACCTGCTGCTCCCCCATCTGATCCACCAGTTCGGGATGCGTCAACAGCAAGCGCAACAAACGACGTGCAAGCGGCGCAACCGCACGCCGTGAAACCGTCCGCGCAGATCGCTCCGCTCTGGGATTGCTCGCTGAATAGCTAGCGCCATGATCGGAAGCGTTACCTGAGACCTCTGCCGAAGAAGTCACGGCGGTCGCCCCCCGGCTGGGATCAGGGAGCCCGGATAATTTATGAGGCAGCTCTTGGGCCAACAACTGCCCGAGCTCTTCAGGCGTAAATTGAACCAACCTGGCCAACTCGTTCTGCAACTGGACCTTGAGCGCGATGGCTGGGATTTGCGCCAGTAATGGTTTCGCCTCATGCACAAGCGCCGACCTCCCCTCGAGCTCCTCGATGGAATGGCGCGCCGACAACTCGTTCAAAAAAAATGTAGAAAGCGCATCCGACTCTGCCAAGCAAGCGCGAAAAGCCTCCTCTCCGAATTTCCGGATATAACTATCCGGATCATGCTCGGCGGGGAGAAATAAAAACCGGATAGAAATATCATCGCGCAACAAAGGAAGAGATGCCTGCAAGGCTCGCCAGGCTGCCCGACGCCCGGCACCATCCCCATCAAAACTAAATATAATTTTGTCACTGGCGCGCAAGAGCTTTTGAATATGGACAGGTGTTGTTGCAGTTCCCAGTGTTGCGACAGCGTTTCGCACCCCTAGCTGCGCAAGACCCACAACATCCATGTAACCCTCAACCACAATCACACATCCCTCGGACCGGATTGCGCTGCGCGCCTCGTAGAGGCCGTACAGCTCATTTCCTTTAGAGAAAACAGGTGTTTCGGGAGAGTTCAGGTATTTGGGTTCGCCCTTTCCGATAATTCGACCGCCGAAGCCGACGATCTCACCTTTGACATTTCTAATCGGAAACATAACGCGTTCCCGAAAACGGTCGTAGCGACGGCCATCCTCAGACTCGATGACCAAACCGGACTCGACCAGCAAAGGATCATCGTAACGGGGAAAGACTTTGGATAATGCCTGGCGATCAGCACTCGCCCAACCCAAACCAAACTCCTTAGCTACGAGCCCCGTCAGACCGCGTTCTTTTAAATAACGAATGGCTGCGGGACTATCTCGTAGTTGTGCTAAATAGTGCTTTTGAGCAAGATCAAGTACCTGCGTATGCTGGGAAATTTCCTCGCGCCGACGTGAACTAGCGGCTTTTTGACCGGGAGAACGGCTTTCCTCGGGGACTGCCATGCCAACCGTGCTGGCAAGGGTTCGAACCGCTTCTGGAAAGCTTGCTCCAGTGTGCTCGATGAGAAAAGTAATAGCACTCCCATGGGCTCCACATCCGAAACAGTGATAGAACTGTTTGGTTGGACTAACCGTAAAAGAGGGAGATTTTTCGTTATGAAAGGGACATAACCCAAGCAGGTTAATGCCCCCTTTCTTTAACTGCACGTATCGTCCGACGACATCTGCGACATCGACTCGGGCTAGAAGATCCTGGATAAAGGAATCTGGGATCAACGCTCAAACCATACGTGAACGGCGCAACGCGTGCGCCGTGGATTAGTACATGCGCGGTGGCAATTGCTGGCTGCGGATGCGCTTGTAGTGGCGCTTAACTGCGGCAGCCTGCTTGCGCTTACGCTCGGCAGTGGGCTTTTCATAAAACTCGCGTGCGCGCAACTCGGTCAACAGACCAGTTTTTTCGATTGTGCGCTTGAAGCGACGCAGTGCGGCTTCGAAGGGCTCGTTTTCTTTCAGACGAACGATAGGCATAGGATGCGTGACGAAAAAATAAAACAGTTAAACAACTAGATAGCCTTAAATCATAGCATAAATACGCTATTTTGAAATGACTTAAACCCTTTTTTCGGCCAAATCTTGCGCCGATAAAGCGTCATAACGCTCAAAAGGCTGATGAATCCAGGGATTACCTGACAACTTTTCAACAAAAAAGTCTGGGGCCACCTGCGAACAGGTTTTGTACCAAAGCACGCCTGTCTTGATCGAATCAATGCTCGGATAAGTTCTCAAGAGATGCTGTTTGACGCCAATGAGCGTCTCCCCACTATCGACCAAATCATCCAAAAGCAAAACTCGTCCGTTCAGCGTTCCGTGAGTCATCGTGATGAAGGAGGCTATTTCCAGCGCCCCCTGAGTCTGACCAAGATTTTCCCGATAACTACTCGTCGACAAGATCGCAAGTGGCAACTTGAACACTCGGGAAAATACATCACCGACTCTTAGACCACCTCGAGCCAGACAAAGTATCTGATCGAACTTCCATCCCGACTGGTCGACCACAACAATCAGGCGCTCAATCAGCTGGTGATAGGTTTCCCAATCTACCCATATATCCTGAGTCGCCTGAGGATTAGACATTAGGATTTGAATGGATCACGCAACATAATGGTTTCATTGCGATCCGGACCCGTTGAAACCATGTCGATCGGAATACCGCAAACCTCTGAGAGTCGCTTCAGGTAGCGTTGCGCATTGGCGGGCAACTTATCAAAATCCGTCACACCGACCGTTGACTCCGTCCAACCCGGCATTTCCTCGAGGATTGGCTTGGCGCGTGCAACGGCTGCCGCACCATAAGGCAGCACATCACAAATCTGACCGTCGAGCTCATAACCCACACCCATCTTGAGGAGTGGCAAGCCATCAAGCACGTCCAGCTTTGTGATGCAAAGACCCGTAATACCATTCAAACGAACCGACCGTTTGAGCGCAGCACCATCAAACCAGCCACAACGACGCGGGCGCCCCGTGACAGAGCCAAACTCTTTGCCAACCGTCGCAAGACGCGCGCCCGTCTCATCCATGAGCTCTGTCGGGAAAGGTCCCGAACCCACTCGTGTCGCATAAGCCTTGGTGATGCCCAGCACATAATTCAAACTTTGAGGACCCACGCCTGCACCCGCTGCCGCGGCACCTGCCACGCAGTTGCTGCTGGTCACATACGGATACGTGCCATGATCCACATCGAGCAAAGCGCCTTGTGCGCCTTCGAACAACAGATTTTGCCCGGCTTGCTGAGCCAAAAACAAAAGACTGCTCACGTCAGCGACCATGGGTGCGACTGCAGGAGCGAGCGCCATCGCTTGATCAACGACTTCCTGCGCGGAAATCGCCTGAGCGCCGAGATATTTGGTCAACACAAAATTGTGCAAATCCAATACCTCATCAACCTTGGCGCGAAAACCCTGGGGATCGAACAAATCCTGCACACGCAAAGCTCTGCGCGCGACTTTGTCTTCGTAAGCCGGGCCGATTCCACGGCCCGTGGTACCAATCTTCGCATCACCGCGGCGAGCTTCACGCGCCTGATCAAGTGCAACGTGATAAGGCAAAATCAATGGGCAAGCCTCGGAGATCTTGAGGCGTGAGCGAACATCCAGACCGGCGGCTTCGAGCTCAGAGATCTCTTTTAACAACGCTTCTGGAGACAATACGACACCGTTACCGATGTAACACGTCACGCTCGGATGCATGATGCCCGAAGGGATGAGGCGCAAAATTGTTTTTTTGCCATTCACCCAGAGCGTATGACCGGCATTATGACCGCCCTGAAAACGTACGACACCCGAAGCGGACTCAGCCAGCCAGTCGACGATTTTGCCTTTGCCTTCGTCACCCCACTGGGTGCCGATCACTACGATGTTCTTGCTCATATTGGATAATCAAAACAATCAGTATCAGAATAAATATCTTCGAACGCGCCTTGAGTCGAGACGACCCGTCACGCGCCGAAGCCTAAAGAACCTGCTGCACTACCCATTGACCGTCGCGCTGAACGAGCTCGCGATCAAAAACAAACTCGTCATGTGTGGCAACTTCGCCAGGAAAAACCTGTACAACGATATTGCCGCTTTGGCGAAGGGTTTGCATCACTTCACGAAGTGCAACATCTTGCCCTGAAGGCGCACGAATGGCCGGGGCAGGTAATGCCGGAACCAAACCTGCGACAAGCTTTCGCAGGTCCAAACTAAAACCTGTCGCGGGACGCGCACGTCCAAAAGCCCTGCTCACATCATCATAACGACCGCCCTGCACAATCGAGTCATGCCAACCCTCGGCATAAACAGAAAACGTCACGCCAGAGTGATATCCATAAGTCCCCACATCCGCAAGATCGACACCCACGGATACATCATCAAGCGAAGCAAGCAACTGCTCAAGCGTATCGAGTGACTGGGTGACTCCTGCGACGACGGGCAGAACCTTGCGCGCGCGGGCAATGACGGAAATATCACCATAAAGCTGAGGTAACGCGCACAGGGCACTGACAGTCGCCTCTAGCAAAGGCTCTGGACCGGTGGCCAGCAGATTCAAGCCAGGCAGATCCTTTTCGCGTAGCAGCGCCATAATTTCATCCGCACGCGCGTGTGCACGCGGATCACTTTCAAGCAGGCTGCGAACCAAACCTGCGTGACATAAATCCAGACGAACAGACTTCACACCCGCCAACCTAGTGCTTTCTAGTGCCAGACGGATAATTTCCAAATCGGCCTCTACACCGGCATGGCCATATATTTCGGCACCGATTTGCAATAATTCACGGCTAGACAACAAACCGGCCGGACGAGCATGCAACACAGGTCCGCAGTAACACAAGCGGGTGACACCGGGACGATTGAGCAAATGTGCATCAATCCGAGTCACCTGAGGGGTCATATCGGCACGCACACCCAATGTACGCCCGGATAATTGATCCACAAGTTTGCTGGTGCGAAGATTCAAGTCGCTTCCGGTACCGGAAAGCAACGAATCAATGTATTCGACCAACGGTGGCGCCACTAACTCAAAGCCGTAAGTACGGAACAAGTCAAGCAGCTGCCGGCGTAGATCCTCTATACGGCGTGCCTCTGCTGGCAAAACATCTGCCAAGCTTTCTGGCAACAACCAATTGCCTTTCATAGTTGCAAGAAAATATAAAAAGGTTGAGTTCAAGAAGAACTATCTTTAACGAATACCCAAAACACCTATGTGTTTGAACACAAAACAAATGCCCAAACAAAAAGCGGCTTGGGGCGTAAGCCCGGCAAGCCGCCAGAACAATCGTTAAAGCTTACAACACATTATACAGATTATCTGGAAACTTTATGTCTCCAGAATGAGAGAATCCTCACCCGGGAGACAAGAAGTCAATGCAATAAAACCTTCCAGATTATTTTTTGCCCTGCGAGTTTTTTAGGTACTTAAAGAACTCGGAGCTTGGATCCACAACCAGAACATCGCCGGATTTACCAAAAGCTGCGCGGTATCCCTCTAAGCTCTTGTAAAAACTGTAGAAAGACAAATCAGCACCGTATGCTTTTGCGTAGAGCCCTGCGGCTTCGGCATCGCCCTCACCCATAATGGCTTCGGCACGGCCTTGTGCCTTGGCGAGAATCTGCTCGCGTTCGCGGTCGGCTTCTGCACGAATACGCTCACCTTCTGCAGCACCAATCGAGCGCAATTCATTCGCAACGCGAACACGCTCAGACTCCATTCGCCTATAGACAGACTCCGAAATCTCAGGCGCAAACTCAATGCGTTTGAGACGTACGTCGACAATCTTGACGCCAAGGGGCTCGGCACGCTTGGCAACGTTATTGAGCACCTCGGTCATGATGACATCACGCTCAAGAGACACCACATCCTTGACCGTGCGCACGTTGACGGAAGCGTTCAATGCATCTCTGATCTGAGCTTGTAAACGCTCACGCGCAGCGCGCTCATTGCCACCAAAGGTCACGTAATACAACCTTGGGTCAACAATCCGCCACTTCACGAACGAGTCAATCAACAAGTTTTTCTTTTCAGATGTCTGAATACGCTCAGCTTCCTGAAGGTCAATCGTGAGCAAACGTTTGTCCAGCGTCACCACGTTTTGGAAAGGCGGTGGAAGCTTGAAATAAAGACCAGGCTCGGAGACGATTTTCTTGACTTCACCCAGCGCAAAAACCAGCGCATAGTCACGCTCACGCACAATAAACACGGAGGATGACAACACCACCGCGCCAATGAACAAGGCGATCAACAGGGGAAATAATCTTTTCATGATTCTGTCCTCTGTATTATCGACTGCCGCGATCGCGCGTCAGTGTGTTTGAAGGCCCTTGGGATGCGGGTCGCGTGACAGGCACGGACTGCGTCAAGGGAGCGGGTGCATTCGTTTGCACAGGGGTATTGGCCAGAGGATTGGGTCGCATCGCACCTTGAGCGGCTTGCTGCGTGATTTTGTCCAGAGGCAAATAAAGCATGTTGTTCGAACCCGAGGTGTCCACCAAAATCTTACTGGCGTTGGCAAACATCTGCTGCATCGTCTCAAGGTACATACGTTCACGAATCACTTCAGGCGCCTTGCGGTATTCAGCAAGAACGCTGGTAAAGCGCGCCGCATCACCGACTGCAACACCCACCACCCGTGCGCGGTAACCCTCTGCCTGTTCGAGCATGCGCGAAGACTGACCCGCAGCAAGAGGCACGATCTGGTTTCTGTAGGCTTGGCCTTCGTTAATCTGACGTTCGCGATCCTGACCGGCTTTGACTGCGTCATCAAAAGCAGCCTGAACAGGCTCGGGCGGTTGGACGTTTTGAATCGCAACACTGCTGACCTGAATACCGGTCTGGTAACGATCCAGAATCTGTTGCATTTGTTTTTGCACCTCGGCCGCGACAGCAGTACGACCTTCGTACAGGACAAAGTCCATCGAGCGCGTACCGACCACTTCTCTCATTGCTGATTGAGATACCTGGCGAACAGACTCGTCTGGATCCTTGGTTTTGAACAAATAATCCGGTGCACCATCCGCACGCAATCTGTACTGAACCACAAACTGCACATCCACGATATTCTCGTCGTCAGTCAGCATCAGGGATTCTGGCAGCACGCGGTTACGCGCATTGCCGCGAAAACCGACTTCGAAAGTGCGCAACTGGGACAAGTTCACCATCTCGTGCGATTGGATCGGAGCAGGAATTCTCCATTGGAAACCTGCTTGAGCTGTGCTTTTGTATTTACCAAATTGCGTAATCACGGCAACCTGGCCTTCTTGGACGATAAAGAAACCACTCGCCAACCAAAGTGCCAACGCCGCGACAACAATCACACCAAGTCCGATTTTGGACTGGCGGGGGCTCGGTCCACCGCCCCCTAAGGGACCGCCACTCTTCCCACCGCCGCGTTTGCCACCAAACAAGCCACCGAGACGATTGTTGAAGTCACGCCATACCTGATCAAGATCAGGTGGACCGTTACCTTGCGGAGGACGACGCGGGGGCTCGTTGCCACCGCCGCCCTGACCTCGACCCCAGCCGGGATCATTCAGGTTGAATATTTTCGTAAGAAATCGCATTATTTTCCGAGGTAGTAGCAAACTGACTGATTGCGTCACGCAAACCGCCTAGACCAGACCGCTTTTGAGCACTTAAAAAAACTCGACAAATCGTACCATGTTCATCTCGCTCAACACGTGATTCCAGTCCAGCCAAATCGGTTTTGTTGTAGACCAAAATACAGGGGATATCAGCCGCACCAATATCTGCCAACACCTTATTAACCTCGGCGATTTGCTCATCTCGCTGAGGACTGGCTGCATCGACGACGTGCAGGAGCAAATCCGCCTGCGTAGCCTCTTCGAGCGTCGCCCTGAAAGCAGCGATCAGCGTGGGTGGCAAATCCCTTATAAAACCCACAGTATCTGAAAGGGTAATTTGACCCGCCCCTTCGATCCATAACCGTCGGGTTGTCGTATCGAGCGTAGCGAACAACTGATCGGCCGCATACGCTCCGGCACGCGTCATCGCGTTGAACAAGGTTGATTTTCCGGCATTGGTGTAACCCACCAGCGAGACAGAGAGTATTGACCCACGCGCCCGAGAGCGCCGCTGTGTCGTGCGCTGGCGCTGGGCACGTTCCAATCGCTCACGCAGCAATTTCACCTTGGCGCCGATCATTCGACGATCCATCTCAAGCTGGGACTCACCCGGCCCGCGCATTCCAATGCCACCGCGCTGGCGCTCAAGGTGAGACCATAGACGAGTCAATCGTGTAGAAAGATGTTGAAGCTGAGCAAGCTCAACCTGAAGTTTGCCTTCGTGACTTTTTGCCCGTAAAGCAAAAATATCCAGAATCAAAGCGACACGGTCAACAACTCTGAGGTTGAATTGGCGCTCAAGGTTACGCTGCTGAGCAGGAGATAAGGGCTGGTCAAAAAGGATCACCTCGGCCCCACTCTCTTGTGAGAGAAGGACGCCCTCCTGGACCTTTCCAGAACCAATGAAGTAAGCTGCGTCGGGACGCTGCCTGCGCGCGGTCAGTGTCGCCACCAACTCCGCACCAGCGCCCTTGGCCAGCAACGCAAACTCTTCGGCGTGCGCAATATGGTCGGGAGACCCAAGGTCAACGCTGATGATTAACGCACGCATGCGTTAATCCCAGGTTGCTTATTCAGCCTCTGCTTCGGTCGAGGCATCGACAGGCAGGCTCACGGCGCGTGCAGGCACAACCGTTGAAATCGCGTGTTTGTAAACCATTTGTGTGACAGTGTTGCGCAGCAACACGACATACTGGTCGAAAGATTCAACCTGGCCCTGGAGTTTGATCCCATTCACCAGATAAATAGACACTGGGATGTGCTCCTTACGAAGTGCGTTCAGGAAGGGATCTTGCAAAGTTTGCCCTTTATTGCTCATTGGCAGGCTCCATATGTTGTTGTTAACGACCCCGCAACGTGAGGATATTGCTGCGATGCGGCGCCAATGATCACACTGTACAGGGTTTTCCCTCGGTGCGCCAGTTTATGAAACGATTAGTTACCAAATGATCTAACAGCAGATCCATTCAGAATTGACTGACATGCTTCGAGAAGTTTGGCGCACTGCTCGTCTGTGCCAATTGTGATGCGTAGATATTGATCGATCCTGGGCTTTTTAAAGTGACGAACGATAATATTTTTTTCACGCAAAGCGGATGCAAGTAAGGCGCCATCGCGCGCAGGATGTCTTGCAAAGACAAAATTCGCAGTCGAGGGCAAAACCTCGAACCCCAGCTGCTCCAATCCTTGGGTCAGCATGCCGCGAGTACGAACAACAGCATCGCGCGTGGCTTCAAAGTGAGCCTGATCCTCAATCGCTGCCGTAGCACCCGCCAGAGCAAGTCGATCCAATGGATAGGAGTTAAAACTATTTTTCACCCGATCCAGGCCCTGAATCAGATCAGGATGTCCCATCGCATAGCCCACGCGAAGACCGGCAAGTGAGCGAGACTTGGAAAGAGTATGAACCACGAGAAGATTAGGATACTGATCAATCAGACTGACCGCGCTTTGTGCACCGAAATCCACATAGGCCTCATCCACAACCACGACCACGTCAGGGTTTGCGGCAACAATGCGCTCAACATCACCTAAAGCATGGGCTGAACCGGTGGGAGCATTGGGGTTGGGGAAAATGATCCCACCCACATTTCTGTCACCAGGGGAAGGCAGATAATCCTCCACACGGATTTTCAAATGCGCATCAAGCGGTAGAGTTTTGTACTGAATTTCGTAGAGACCGCAATACACCGGATAAAAACTGTAGGTGATATCCGGAAACAGCACGGGCTGATCGTGCTTGAGCAGCGCATGAAAAACATGCGCCAACACCTCGTCGGATCCATTGCCCACAAAAACCTGTTCAGGCACAAGATTAAAGCGCCGTCCGATCGCTTGCCTGAGCTCTAGAGCCGTTGGATCGGGATATAAGCGCAAACTGTCATTGGTTTGAGCTTTGATCGCCTCAAGAACCTTTGGCGAAGGACCATAAGGATGCTCGTTTGTGTTGAGCTTGATCAAGTTCTGAATACGCGGCTGCTCACCCGGAACATAGGGATCAAGCTTAGCGACCAAACTATTCCAGTAACGACTCATGACAACTTAATTATCCGCGTAGGGGTTGTAAGACGATTTGAACTCAATGCGCAAGGGCGTACCGGCCAACTCAAAAGCATCACGGAATCTATTTTCCAAATAACGCCGATAAGAATCGGGAATCGCATCCAGTGCATTGCCGTGGACAATGATCAGTGGAGGATTTTGACCACCCTGATGAGCGTAACGCATTTTGGGTCTAAAGATACCCTTGCGTGGTGGGGGTTGTTGTTCAACGGCCGCTTGCAATTCGCGCGTCAACCTGGGAGTGGAGAGCTTGGCGAAGGCTGCGGCATGAGCCGCATTCACAGAACGCAAGACCGTATTGATGCCCTGTCCGCGCAATGCGGAGATCGTGTGTACACGCGCGAAGGAGAGAAAACGAAGCTTGCGATCAAATTCACGTTGAATTTTTTCGCGCTGATCCTCATCCAGACCATCCCACTTGTTGATCGCTACAACCAGTGCGCGACCTGTTTCAAGAATAAAACCTGCAATGTGAGCGTCTTGCTCGGAAACTTCCTGTTGAGCATCAATCATCAACAACACTACATTGCTTGCCTCAATCGCTTGCAACGTCTTGATGACGGAAAATTTCTCAATGGCTTCAAAAACCTTGCCGCGCTTTCGCAAACCGGCTGTATCGATCAGCGTATATTGTTTACCGCCCCGGTCGAATTCAATTTCGATTGCGTCGCGCGTCGTGCCGGGCATGTCAAAAGCAATGACGCGCTCTTCCCCCAAGAGTGTATTGATGAGGGTTGATTTACCGACGTTGGGTCGACCGACAATCGCAAGTTTGATGCGGTGCTTAAGCTCAGGTTCAACCGCATCAGCCTCGAGTTTCAAAGTCGCGTCAGTCGGCTCTGCATCATCCGCATCGAACTCTGGCGCTTCAGGTTCAGGCTCACCGAGGCCCTGAAGTGCAAGTTCAATCAGATCTGCAATGCCATCACCGTGCGCGGCAGAAATTGCAACAGGCAGTCCCAAGCCAAGTTCGTGGAACTCGGCCACTGCGCTTCCATGTGGCATGCCTTCGGCTTTGTTGACACAAAGAATGACGCGCTGACCGAGCTTGCGCAAAAGCCTTGAAATATCATGATCGTGCGCATTCAGTCCGGCACGGGCATCCACCATGAAAATGACAACATCAGCTTCTGCGATCGCCTGCTTGGTCTGGCGGGCCATCTGATGCAGGATGCCTGATTTGGCGACAGGCTCAAAGCCGCCGGTGTCAACCACGATGAATGGCGTTTGGCCGACTCGACCCTCTCCGTAATGGCGATCACGGGTCAAACCCGAAAAATCAGCAACAAGGGCTGAGCGCGAACGCGTCAGGCGATTAAAAAGTGTGGACTTGCCCACATTCGGGCGCCCCACTAAAACGACGACAGGTTTGACAGACACGAGTTATTTCAACGCCAACATTACGAGCGCACCATCACCCGTTTGAACAAGCACGCCCTGAGGCGTGGCCAATAGCGGCGAACGAATCGCTCCGCCGCCCACAGAAACCCGGGCAAGTAAATGCCCATCATCTTGGGCCATGAAATGCACGAAGCCTTCATAGTCACCCACAGCTACGGCAACTCCCACGGCCGCAGGACTGGTCAGCTTACGATTGCGCAAGGCATCCTGGGTCCAGACGACTGCACCGTTTTGCAAGCTTAATGCGCTGACAACATCCGTTTGATTAGGCGCATACACCTGTCTATTATCCAGCGTCAGTCCTGACAAAGAAGAAAAATCTTTCGTCCAGGCTGGACGACCGCCTGCTGCGATATCAAAACAAACGATTCGACCCTGATAGGACACTGCACACATCACGGGACCCAGCACGACAGGCGCGCCGACAACATCAATCACACGCTCAAGATCAGAGGATCCCTTGGGAACAGCCACAGTACCTTCCCATTGGACATCACCGGATACCGCATTGATACCAATAAGTTTTCCACCGGGAATCGCACTGATCACCAAACCTTCAAACATCAACATGCGGGCGGGTGCTCTCAAAGTCAGAGCGGGGCCTGGGCGCTGAACGCTCCAAATACGATCTCCGGTTTCCGCATTAAAAGCCTGCACCCGATAATCACCGCTACGAACCACCACCACCCCGTAACCGACTACGGGCGGGATCGTCACGTCACTGGTGGCTTGAGCGCGCCATTTAACCTGCCCTGCCTCATCCAGCGCCACCACCATCCCCTCTCTGGTGACGACGGCCGTGATCTTGCCATCACTGCCTGCACCCGCTGAGAGTTTTTTATCGATCATCGCTCTCCAGACAACTCCGCCAGTCTGAAGATCAACTTTGACAACCGCACCGTCAGGCGTTGCGGCATAAGCAGTGTTCTGAACAATTGCGGGAGCAAAGCCCAAGCCAGAACCACTGCCAATCTGCGCTTTCCAAGCCACTTGCGCGGCTAAGCCAGGTATAAATGAGGTCAGTGGTGCTGGTTTGTAGCGATCATCATCTTTTCCAAACAGGCTGCAGCCCGCGAGTGTGGCCGTCGCAATCAACGTCGCGAAAACACGAAAAAAACCTATTGCAAAAGATGAACGCATACTCAACCTCCCAATGCATCAAGTTTGAGCTTAACGATAGGTGTTAACGGATTGGTGGGACCAAGAGATTCGATGGCTGCATTCCAGGCCTTTTTGGCATCGGCAGACTTGCCCTGCGCAGCCAGAATGTCGCCACGTCGATCCGCGAACAATCCCTCAAAAGAAGGTGGTGCGTCCTTGAGCTGAGCGAGCGCCGAATCGTATTCTTTTTGATCAAGAAACAAGGCTGCCAATCGCAACCGGGCAACTGGCACCAAGGCAGCGTGCTTGGTCTGTGCAAGCCACTCAAGCTGTGCTCGGGCACCCGGGAGGTCTTTGCGTGAAGCCAGTGCGGATGCGGCAACCAAAGCCCCGCGCGCCGCGTAGTCCGTCGCAGCATAATCGCTGCGCAAGGTTTTCATCGCGGCATTGATCCGCGCGACAGACTCCTCACCCTGGGAACGTCCAGCCTCCTCGAGTGCCTCAAAGTAACCGCGCGCCTGAGATGACTGGTGTCCTTCGTACCATTGCCAACCCCGCCAGGCTGCCACGGCGGCTGTCGCAATAATCAAGACAGTCAGCACCAGGGTGCCGTACTTGTTCCACCAGGCTTTAATCTGGTCTATTTGTTCTTGTTCGTCGAGATCGTAAGCCATGCCTAATTAACCTTATCTTTCAAATACACAACTAAATTATCCAATGGCACTTGCTGCTGAGCGAGCGCATCTGATTGCTCAGCACGTAACATTTTCACCGAGGCCGTACCTGACTCGAGCTCATCGCCCCCAAGAATAACCGCAATCTGTGCGCCGCTTGCATCCGCACGCTTGAACTGCGACTTAAAACTCCCGGAGCCCGCGTGGACAATGGCAGAAATACCCACATCTCGCAGACCTTCGGCAAGCAATGCAGCCTTACGCTGGGCTTGTTCACCTTGGTGGACAAAGTAGACTGAACATTCCGCCTTGGCAACCTCTGGCTGGTACTGACCCCACAAATCCATGAGCCGCTCCATGCCAATTGCAAAACCCACCGCAGGTGCAGGTTTTCCGCCAAGCAACTCAATCAACCCATCGTAACGTCCGCCACCACACACCGTTGCTTGCGCGCCAAGCTTGTCAGTGACCCACTCAAATACTGTCAGATTGTAGTAGTCCAGACCTCGAACCATTCTGGGATTCAGTCGATAGGCGACCCCGGCATCATCGAGTCGCGCACAAACACCTTCAAAATGGGCACGAGACGCCTCACCTAGAAAGTCAAAAAGCTTGGGCGCTGAGTCAGCCATCGCCTGCATGGCCGGATTTTTAGTGTCCAGCACACGCAGAGGATTGGTATACATGCGTCGCAAACCGTCCTCGTCTAGAACCGCTTTGTGCGCTTCGAGATGCTCAATCAACGCTGCGCGATGCGCGGATCGTTCCTGACCTTGTCCAAGAGAGTTGATCTCAAGTTGCACATCGGTGATACCCAAAGCTTTCCATAATCTGGCCACCATCACGATCAATTCAGCATCGATATCAGGACCGGGCAGCCCGAGCGCTTCAACATCAATTTGATGAAATTGCCGATAACGCCCACGTTGTGGACGCTCATGCCTGAAAACAGGGCCCATCGCATAAACTCGCTGTGGGCGATCGTACAGCAGGTTGTGTTCGATTGCAGCGCGAACCATCCCTGCCGTGAACTCGGGACGCATCGTCAAAGATTCGCCGTTCAGCGAATCCGTGAAACTGTACATTTCCTTTTCGACAATGTCAGTCACCTCTCCAATCCCTCTTGTAAATAAGCGCGTGTGCTCGAGGATCGGGGTACGCATATTGCGATAACCATAATCAGACAACCATTGGCGAACAACTTCTTCAAGTTGTTCCCAGCGGGCACCAGAACCTGGCAATGCGTCGTTCATCCCGCGTATTGCGGTGACCTTGGAAAATGCTTGTGTCATAAATAATGTTATCTCGCGTGAGCGCCGTAACGGCGTGCGACGTAATCCTGAACAATTTTTTGAAACTCTTCGGCGATATGATCACCCTTCAGAGTGACGGTGCGCTCACCATCGACAAACACCGGGGCTGAGGGAACCTCACCCGTGCCTGGCAAACTGATACCGATATCCGCATGCCGACTCTCGCCAGGTCCGTTCACCACGCACCCCATGACAGCGACGTTCATCGATTCAACGCCTGGATATTGTGTTTTCCAGAGTGGCATTTGCTCTCGCAGATAGGTCTGTATGCGATCAGCCAGTTCTTGAAAAACCGTGCTGCTGGTGCGACCGCATCCAGGACAAGCAACCACCATCGGCGTAAAGGCTCTCAACCCCATCGTTTGCAGAATTTCCTGTGCCACGATGACTTCACGCGTACGATCGCCTCCTGGTTCTGGGGTCAGAGAGATTCGAATCGTATCTCCGATACCTTCTTGCAGTAAGACGCTCAAGGCCGCAGTGGAAGCCACAATGCCCTTGCTTCCCATACCAGCTTCAGTCAACCCAAGGTGCAAGGGATAATCGCATCGTGCGGCAAGGTCGCGATAAACCGCAATCAGATCCTGCACATGACTCACTTTGCAAGAAAGAATAATCGCGTCGCCCGGTAAACCAAGTTCCTGGGCGCGTTCTGCGTTACTAATCGCCGAGACAACTAGAGCGTCCCGCATGACAGCACGTCCGTCTCTTGGCTGAGCAAGCTTGACGTTTTCATCCATCATGCGTGCGAGCAATTCATGATCAAGACTGCCCCAGTTGACCCCGATGCGCACAGGTTTTTGATGACGACAGGCAACTTCAATCATCTGGGCAAAATTATCATCCCGCTTTTTTCCACCCCCCATGTTGCCTGGATTAATACGATATTTGGAAAGCGCTTGTGCACAATCTGGAAACTGAGTCAGTAACTTATGACCGTTGTAATGAAAGTCTCCAGCTAGGGGGACAGAAATACCCATGCGATCGAGTTGTTCCCGGATCGCGATCACCTCACGGGCCGCTTCGGGTGTGTTGACAGTAATCCGCACAATCTCAGAACCGGCCAGCGCCAGTTCTTTGACCTGAATAGCCGTTGCAATAGCATCGGCAGTATCGGTATTGGTCATCGATTGCACGACGACCGGCGCATCACCACCAATCCATACTTTTTGATCACCCCATGCAACCAAAACCTTCCTGGTGCGATGCCGTGCTGAAGGACCAATCAAGGGTTGGATGACGGGCTCATCCCGGGAGGTAGAAATTTGACTCATTGAAATAACGCCTCAACCCAATCAGGCACCCAGGCTTGAGGAATCAGACCCTGCCAAACCGCAACACCGAGCACAGCGATCACAACCAGAAAAATTAAAACAAGCCAGACCCATGCCCCTGAGTGCGGCACTTGTTCAGCCTGATGCGCGCCCAGCGTTCTGATCGAGGTGTGATTGGCAATGCCTCCCTCGACTTTACCGATACGCGATTGCAGAGCAATTTCGAGAGGTTTGGGGTCGATACCTAACAGTTTTGAATAACTTCTGACCATGCTTCGCAAGCCAAGTCCCTGTGGCAAGCTATCGTAGCTTTCCGACTCAAGCGCCTCGATATGACGCGCAGCGTATTTGAGTCTGACCGCAACGTCTTCAATCGAAAATCCCTTGGAAATGCGCAATGCACGCAATGACCCTGCTGACGTGATGAGCTCAGTTGGCACAGGCGCAGACTCTGTTCGCAAAGGACTGCTTAAATCAAGCTCACTCATTCACGCGTCTCCTTGATGGGGATCATTTTTCTTGAGGCCATTTTCTCACTGAGATTGGTGCGGTCCTTGACCTCACCTGCAAGCTGACCACACGCCGCGTCGATATCGTCTCCGCGCGTTTTGCGCACCGTTGTCACGATGCCAGCATCTATCAGATGCTGGGAAAATACTTTTATTCTTGCCGCCGAAGATCTTTGCAATCCGGAGGCAGGAAAAGGATTAAAAGGAATCAGATTGAGTTTGCAATGTACCCGGCGAGCAATTTCTATGAGCTGTTTTGCATGCAGGTCGCTGTCATTGACACCATCCAGCATCACATACTCAAAAGTAATGAAGTCTCTGGGTGCAAACTCCAGATATCGTTCACAAGCCGCAAGAAGCTCGTCAAGCGGATACTTTTTGTTCAGGGGTACCAACTCGTCGCGCAGCGCATCATTCGGCGCATGCAGGGAAACTGCCAATGCGACAGGGCAATCCTGGGACAACCTGTCCATCATCGGCACCACGCCGGAGGTCGAGACTGTCACGCGCCTGCGCGACAAACCATACGCATTATCGTCCAGCATCATGCGCAATGCCGCGAGAACAGGCTCGTAATTGAGCAGGGGCTCGCCCATACCCATCATGACCACATTACTGATCAAGCGAGTTTCATTGGTCACCACCGCGTGACGGTCAGGATTGGCATGCTGAATGCGGGCGGAGTCGAGATCCTGCATCAACTCATGTCTTGCCCACCAGAGCTGTCCGATAATCTCTGCTGCAGTGAGATTGCGATTGAAACCCTGATGTCCGGTCGAACAAAATCTGCAGGCAACGTTACAACCTGCCTGACTCGATATGCACAATGTGCCGCGATCGTCCTCGGGAATAAACACGGACTCGATCGCATTGCCCTGCCCGACATCGAACAACCACTTTCTGGTGCCGTCTGATGACCGGTGCTGGGATAAAACTTTGGGAGCCTGAACAACACAACGTTGCGTAAGTTGCGCGCGAAAATCGCGCGCAAGATCGGTCATGTCGTCGAACTGACTCGTACCACGCTGATGCACCCATTTTTGAAGCTGCCGGGCACGAAAAGGCTTGCCCCCCCACTGCCCAACTAGCTGGGTCAGTGCCGAGGCATCGAGCCCAAGCAGATTGATCGGTTCAGGATGCATGCGTGATGTGCCACGAGCCAGACAACCGAATTAACGGCTGTGAATGTTGATTTCGGGGAAGAAAAAGGCGATTTCTGCCTTGGCGGTTTCAGGAGCGTCTGAACCGTGAACAGCGTTTGCATCGATGCTGTCTGCGAAATCAGCACGGATCGTGCCTTTTTCAGCTTTCTTGGGGTCGGTTGCGCCCATCAGATCACGATTTTTCTGGATGGCGTTTTCACCTTCGAGGGCTTGAACAAAAACAGGGCCAGAGATCATGAAATCGACCAGATCTTTGAAAAAAGGACGTGCGCTGTGAACAGCGTAAAAACGCTCGGCGTCGGCACGCGACAAATGCATCATGCGTGCGGCGATGACTTTCAGGCCTGCGCCCTCAAAGCGGGCAATAATCTGACCGATGACATTTTTTGCCACGGCATCAGGCTTGATAATCGATAAGGTACGTTCGACTGACATGTAAAACTCCAAGAAATCTCAATAAAAACAGGGACTTTGCTTGTGCTGACCCTAACCCATGATTCTAGCATGCCACATCTGCCCGCAACACCCTAAAATAGCGAGTTATTCGCCCTCTGGCGACGACTTGCGACCCCACTTTTTCCGGATATATCGATGAATCAGCCCAACAACACCCCCGACGGGGAACTTTCCAAAAGTTTTGAGCCTGCGGCACTTGAGGCTCGCTGGTATCAGGAATGGGAAAAAAGGGGCTACTTTGCCGCAGGCCAGCACACCAAAGAGGGCCCTGGCGCCGGTATTCCCTACGCCATTCAGTTTCCACCGCCGAACGTGACTGGGACTCTGCACATGGGTCACGCCTTTAACCAGACCATCATGGATGGCCTGATTCGCTACCACCGGATGCTGGGACATGACACCGTATTTGTCCCCGGCACCGATCACGCGGGTATTGCTACCCAGATTGTCGTTGAGCGACAGCTCGACGCTCAAAAAACCTCACGGCATGACCTTGGCCGTGAAAAGTTCATTGAAAAAGTCTGGGAGTGGAAAGAGCTATCCGGAAACACCATCACGAGCCAAGTACGTCGTCTGGGCGCATCAGCGGACTGGCCGCGCGAATACTTCACGATGGACAAACAGATGTCTGCCGGAGTGGTTGAAACATTTGTGCGCCTTTACAAACAAGGCTTGATTTATCGCGGCAAACGCTTGGTCAACTGGGATCCCAAACTGCTGACGGCCGTATCGGATCTCGAAGTCCAATCTGTTGAGACAGATGGCCATCTTTGGCACATCCTCTATCCCTTTGTTGATGGTCCGCAAACCATCAAGCACGAAGACGGATCTCAGGAAATTATCCGGGGCATGACCATCGCGACCACCCGGCCCGAGACCATGCTCGCGGACGGCGCACTTTGCGTGCACCCCGAAGATCCTCGCTACCAACATCTGATTGGCAAAATGGTCGACCTCCCGCTTTGTGATCGCCAGATTCCCATTATTGCGGATGATTTTGTTGATCAGGCGTTTGGTACGGGTTGCGTCAAGATCACAGGCGCGCATGACTTTAACGACTACGCCTGCGCGATGCGACACAATCTCCCTTTGATTGTGATCTTTACACTCGATGCAAAAATTAATGATCAAGGTCCCGCACAGTTTCGCGGCCTTGACCGCTACGACGCACGCAAAGCTGTCGTCGCCGAACTCGAAGCGCAAGGCTTTCTAGTCAAAGTTGACGCGCACAAAATGATGCAGCCGCGGGGCGACCGAACTGGAGAGGTTCTCGAACCGATGCTCACGGACCAATGGTTCGTCGCCATGAGCAAACCCGCGCCCGCGGATACCCTTCATCCCGGCAAGAGCATCACCGAGGTTGCTTTGGAGGTTGTCGCAAAAGGAGAGGTCGAGTTCTTTCCCAGCAACTGGACAACAACCTACAACCAATGGCTTGAAAACATCCAGGACTGGTGTATTTCCCGACAACTGTGGTGGGGCCATCAGATCCCCGCCTGGTATGCGCCCAATGGTGAAGTTTTCGTGGCGCACGATGAACAAGATGCTTTGAAACAAGCCCAAGCAGCCGGGGTGCAGGGACCACTTGTACGTGATCCGGATGTGCTGGATACATGGTTTTCCTCTGCACTGGTGCCCTTCACCACCATGGGTTGGCCTGAAAAAACCCCAGACTACGAGCGTTACTTGCCCTCGAGCGTCTTGGTAACGGGTTTTGACATTATCTTTTTCTGGGTCGCCCGAATGGTGATGATGACTACGCACTTGACTGGACAAGTCCCCTTCAAGCACGTTTATGTTCATGGTCTGATTCGCGATGCAGAAGGCCAAAAAATGAGCAAATCAAAAGGAAACACGCTTGACCCCGTGGATCTGATTGACGGCGTTGATCTGGAAACTCTGGTCAAAAAACGTACTTTTGGCCTCATGAATCCCAAGCAAGCCGGTGCCATCGAGAAAGCAACTCGTCGACAGTTTCCCGAGGGCATTCCCGCTTTTGGAAGCGATGCCCTGCGTTTCACAATGTCCGCTTATGCAACACTGGGACGCAACATCAATTTTGATCTCAAGCGCTGCGAGGGATACAGAAACTTCTGCAACAAACTATGGAATGCCACTCGGTTTGTGCTGATGAACACTGAAGGCCAAGACATGGCCGCAGTCGATGCGAGCGCTGAAAGCTTTGTTGACAAATGGATTATTAGCCGACTTCAACAACTGGAGCTTGATGTTGCCAAAGGCTTTGCTGATTATCGTTTCGACAACATCGCCAACGCTTTGTATCACTTTGTCTGGGATGAATACTGTGACTGGTATCTGGAACTCTCCAAGGTTCAGATCCAAACAGGCACACCTGAGCAACAACGAGCAACCCGACGCACGCTGATCCGCGTACTAGAAGCCATCCTGCGTCTGATGCACCCCATCATGCCTTTCATCACCGAAGAGCTCTGGCAAAAAGTTTCCGTGGTGGCTGGTAAACGTCAGATCGAAGAGCAAACCAGCATATCCGTCCAGCCCTTCCCGCAAGCTAATCCCCAGGCCATTGATCCAGCCGCTTGCGCACAAGTAGATTTATTAAAAGGACAGGTAGAGGCAGTGCGCGCGCTGCGCGGCGAGATGAACCTATCGCCCGCGGCTCGCGTGCCGCTGATCGCCGAAGGTCCGCAAGAAATGCTACTGCAGCATGCCGCTTATCTTGCCGCGCTCGCCAAGCTCTCAGGGGTCGATGTGGTCGCGTCATTACCTGACGATGGCGCACCTGTCCAAGTCGTGGGTAACACTCGGTTAATGCTCAAAGTTGAAATTGACGTTGCCGCTGAAAAAATACGTTTGGACAAAGAAATCGCTCGACTCGAGGGTGAAATCAACAAAGCCCAAGCCAAGCTTTCCAATGAGTCATTTGTGGCGCGTGCCCCCGCCGCAGTGGTTGAGCAGGAACAGCAACGTGTTGCGCAATTTGGCGAGACCCTTGCCCAGGTTAAAGGTCAACGCGCCAAACTCGGCTAATTGTTCGAAACGGCTCAAAGAAATCTGGTTTCAGTCTGCAAACAACTATGTTTTCAGACTGTCCAGAAACTTTTCATCGCTTTTGGTCAACAAGCCTAAGTGACGTGCGTGCTCAAGCAAATCAGGACGATTTTTAGAGGTCAGCGCCAACGACTGTTCACGACGCCAACGAGCAATACTGGCATGATTGCCAGAGAGTAAAACCGGGGGCACGGGTTGATCCCATAAGAGCTCGGGGCGTGTGTAATGCGGACTATCCAACAAGCCCGAGATCGAGTCTTGGAAAGAATCCTGCAGGGATGAATCACCATGATTCAACGCGCCTGGCATCAAACGCACAGCAGCATCAATCATGGCCAGCGCAGCAATCTCGCCTCCGGATAAAACAAAATCTCCAAGCGACCATTGCTCATCGACGTATCCATCGATAAAGCGCTGATCCACTCCCTCATAACGACCACAAACAAAAATGGCGCCTGCAGAGTTGGCAAGTCGGGCTGCAAGAGACTGATCAAAACGCTTGCCCACAGGCGATAACAAAATCACTGGAGCGTTATCCACCGAGGTCGTTCCTCGCTGCGTCCGAATGGTCTGCAAGGTTTGTTTGAGGGGCTCAGCCAGCATCACCATGCCTGGCCCGCCTCCATAGGGTCTGTCATCAACAGTGCGATGGATATCATGGGTGAAGTCGCGAGGATTCCACGCGTGTAATGCCCATATACCTTGATTGTGCGCACGCCCTGTTACGCCGGAGTCACGGACCACACCAAACATATCCGGAAACAAACTAATGACGTCAATGCGCATGACGGAACCTTAAAGATCAAGAGGCCAATCTGTCTCTATCCGACGGGTTGCGATGTCGACGTGCTGAACATGCGCAGCAACGAAAGGAATCAGAATTTCTTGAGGACGGCCTTTTTCATCGAGCAGCAACTGAGGCTGATGCTCAGGTGACGGCGTTTGGTCACCTTCTAGTTGCATACGTTGTACACGCAATATTGCATGCGCGCCGTTATCAACCACTTCGTCAACCACCCCCACTAAGCGGGCATCACTAAAGACATAACAGTTGACAAGGTCGACCCAATAAAACTCGTCAGCCTGAGCTTTTGGAAAGTATTGCCTTGAAACGTAAACGGTAAAACCGCGCATCGATTCAGCAATATCGCGGTCTCCCACATGCTCAAGATCGGCTACAACAGTCGAACCCTGAGGCCTGACCTGTTTAACTTTGTGTGCACGGAGCTGTGGATTCAAATCAGGCTGAGAGTACAGCTTAGAAGCCGGTGGAATAGGCGGAGCTAACCACCACACCGGAGCAGCGCGTAAAACGAGACCTTGTGCAGAATGCGGCTGCACTTTCACCCAACCTCGCACACCATAGGCTGACACAATACGACCCAGTTCAACCAGATCGTCTGGCGCCTGTGAAGCGCCTATGTCAGCCATGGCTGTGATACGAAGTCAGTCAAACGCAACGATCAAGCCGCGGTTGCGACTTTTGCAGAGAAGTCTTTAACCAGACGGGCAACCGCTGGGGACAACTGAGCACCCACACCAGTCCAATGCTGGACACGGTCAAGTGCAATACGAAGACGCTCTTCGTTTGCATTTGCAACTGGGTTGTAAAAACCAACGCGCTCAATGAAACGACCATCACGACGATCACGGGAATCAGTCGCAACGAGGTTGTAAAAAGGACGTTTCTTGGAGCCGCCACGGGCCAGGCGAATCACCACCATACGTAATCCCTTGAAAATGTTCAGTAAAGCCAAAGAGTATAGCACTAAACTGCTGATCGGTACCGCTTATTTTAAGCGCCGCTCCAAATAATGCGTCACTCGATCCGTTTCGTCAATTTGGGCGAGTAGAGCATTGCCAGTTTGCTTGCAAAAAGCCTGAAAATCACGCACGGCACCACGGTCAGTGGTAATCACTCTCAAAACATCTCCAGCCGAGAGTGTTGCTAAAGCTTTTTTAGCGCGCAGAATTGGGAGCGGACAAGAAAGCCCAGTCGCATCAACCGTCTCTTTAAATTCCGGAGAGCCGACCTGACCAGAGCCCGTCAAATTGGATTGACCTGTCATGCTTATTTAGCCTCGACCCACGCTTTCACGCTCGACAAGCTGGCAGGCAAAGCAGCTACATCAGCCCCACCACCCATTGCCATGTCGGCTCGACCGCCACCTTTGCCTCCAATCTGACCCGCAACAAAACCAACCAGATCGCCTGCCTTGATCTTTGCACTCAAGTCCGCAGTCACTCCCGCCACCAAGCTGATCTTTCCATCAGCGGAGATTGTTGCCAGCAAAACGACGGCTGATTTCAGACGATCTTTGAGCTGATCCACCATTGAGCGCAGATCTTTAGGATCGACACCCTTGACTTCGGTAACCAAAAGCTTGAACCCGGCAGGCATGTCGACAGCTGCTTCGGTTAAAGCGTTACCCGCGCTGGAAGCAAGCTTGGCGCGCGCCTGCTCGAGATCCTTTTCAACGGACTTGAGCTGATCTTGCAAAAGGCCAATGCGCTCTGGCAGTTCGGCGGGTTGTGTCTTGAGCGCAGCCGCTGCGCGCTGAACAGTCGCATTCAGGTTTTGCACCCAGGCGAGCGCATTCAAACCCGTAACAGCCTCGATCCGGCGCACCCCAGCGGCAACACCACCCTCAGCCACCACCTTGAAAAGACCAATGTCACCCGTGCGGGCAACATGCGTGCCACCGCACAACTCGCGAGAAAAACCGATATCGAGCACACGCACAGTATCGCCATATTTCTCGCCAAACAACGCCATCGCACCGCCTTTCACGGCATCGTCATAGGACATTGTTTGCGCCATAGCAGCCTGATTTTTCAAAATTTCTGCGTTGACAATTGATTCAACTCGGGCGATCTCTTGTTCGGACAAAGGCGCATCATGCGCAAAGTCAAATCGCGTCTTGTCCGCATCGACCAAGGAGCCTCTTTGCTGGACATGCCCTCCCAGCACTTCCCTCAATGCCTTGTGCATCAAATGTGTCGCAGAGTGATTGCGCACCGTCCGGGCACGCTGTTCAGCATCGACAGTCGCAGTCACCGTATCGCCAACCGAAAGCGCACCTGTTGCGACTCGACCATGGTGTCCAAATACGCCTGGCTGAATCTTTTGCGTATCAAGAACCTCAAACATTGCAGCGCCTGATGTCAATGCACCCGTATCCCCGACCTGTCCGCCAGACTCCGCGTAGAAAGGGGTATTATCGAGGACGGCGATGGCATCCTGCCCCGCCACAACACGGTCGACTGAAGCGCCACCCACATAAAGTGCCAGGACTTTGCCCGAGCGCTGGAGGTGATCGTATCCCTCAAAAACAGTTTGGGTACCTGAGTAAGCGAGCCCCTCAGCCATTTTGAATTTCCCTGCCGCCCGAGCCTGATCTCTTTGTCGATTCATTGCGGATTCAAACCCAGCCTGATCAACATCTACGCCACGCTCTCGGCAAATATCCGCTGTCAGATCGACTGGGAAGCCATAGGTGTCGTAAAGAGTAAACAGTGTATTGCCATCCAGGACCTGTAACTGACCTTGGGAAACTTTTGGCAAGGCGGCCAAAGCGGCATCCAGAATTTTCATGCCATGCTCAAGAGTTTCGCCAAAACGTTCCTCTTCTTGACGTAGGACTTGCTCTACACGAGCTGCATTTTTAGTGAGCTCGGGATATGCCTCACCCATTTGTTTAACCAGATCAGGCACCATTTTGTAAAAAAACGGCTTGCTCTGACCCAACTGGTAACCATGACGCAACGCGCGACGAATGATGCGACGCAGTACGTATCCTCTACCCTCGTTACTCGGAATCACACCATCGACGACAAGGAAGCAACAAGCCCGGATATGGTCGGCAATCACCTTGAGGGAGTTATTGGACAAGTCTTTACAACCAGTCTCGCGCGCAGCCGCCTCGATCAGCGCCACAAACAAATCAATCTCGTAATTCGAGTGCACATGCTGCAAGACCGCGGCAATGCGCTCCAGGCCCATGCCAGTATCAACACAAGGCTTTGGCAAAGGCGTCATATTTCCGGCTGCATCACGCTCGAATTGCATGAAAACCAGATTCCAGATTTCAATGTAGCGATCACCATCCTCTTCGGGAGATCCCGGTGGTCCGCCCCAGATATCGGCACCATGATCATAAAAAATCTCGGTGCAAGGACCGCAAGGACCCGTATCGGCCATCTGCCAAAAGTTGTCAGACGCGTAACGCGCGCCTTTGTTGTCGCCTATGCGGATGATGCGTTCGGGTGGAACACCAATTTCCTTTTCCCAAATTCCGTAAGCCTCGTCATCCTCTTGATAAACAGTGACCCAAAGCTTTTCCTTGGGTAAGCCATAAACACCCGTCAGCATTTCCCAGGCATACGCAATGGCATCGCGTTTGAAATAGTCACCAAAACTAAAGTTACCCAGCATTTCAAAGAAAGTATGGTGGCGAGCGGTGTAGCCCACATTTTCCAAATCGTTATGTTTGCCACCCGCGCGAACACTGCGCTGTGAGGAAGTCGCACGTTTATACGGGCGTGAATCCTTGCCAGTAAAGACGTCTTTGAATTGGACCATCCCAGAGTTGGTAAACAGCAGCGTCGGATCATTTCCCGGCACCAATGACGACGAAGGCACAATCGTATGTCCCTTGGACTGGAAGAACTGCAAGAATTTCTGGCGAATTTCGGTCGTTTTCATCGTACGGCATCAAATGAGAGGAAAAGACGAAGGGGACATCATGACAGTCCCCCTCAAGCTTGGTGGTCGATTATACGGGCTTGTGCCCATGAATTCAGGCAGCCCCCTCGTCCATTCAGGCCAAACCGCCCCGCATTTGAGAGGACAATTTTCCTGCCTCGATCAGTTTACGCATTGAAAAGTCTGAAATTCGTTGTAAGACCAAAATGGAAACCGCCAGACTGAAATCAGATAGGGCTTATAGCCCTCGGGACACGTGCAATCACCTGTCATCGGGTTACGACGTTCGATATCGACTCCATCGCGAAGGTGACAAGGAAAGCCTGCGCGTTCGATGTACTGGCCACCTGAGCCATTCGCGCTCTTTTGCCAGACCCCTCCCTGGCAAACTAACAACCCTCCAGCGCTTGACTGGGCCAACAGCCCCCCTTCATCGCACGGCTCACCCGGCCTGCCGATCGCACCAAGCTGAAGATGACCTGAGGCGGCCACTCGACCGGCCGCGACAATATTCCCCTTTGCGGTCAGCCTGCCTGCCAGATCAAGATTTGCACCCAGATGCACATCACGCTTTTCACCTTGCCTTAAAAAACTGACCTGCGCACTTGAGTCGTGAAAACTGTGCAGCACAATGGATCCGATCGGCAAAGACGTCATATCGGGTGACGGAGGGTTTGCGAGCTGCAGGTTTGGACCTCGAATCCACTGCGGCGACAGAGGTGTGACCGTCGCCCCATGTCCATCCAGTGAGGACATGATTTTTCCAATACGCGTGACCTGTCCCGACTGTTCATACTGGGAAGCTTGAGGGGTTGCGATAGTGAACACCTCAACCTTGCAACCTAGCGTCAAACATTTTCCGACAGGCTTGAGCACTCTAATACTGAGGTCATAGCCCAGAGGCGGTCGCAAAGAAAAACTTGCACTCAAATGACCCGCCCGAATGAGCTCGCTCAAGGTTGGTCGCCATACATCTTGATATGCTTCCTGACTCTGATTGGCAGAAGACAAGCCTACCAAGAAGTCGGCTTGCCGGATGAGCATCTTATCCACCGAATCTTTAACCGTCAGCAACCAGCGACCCATGGCTTGCGAAGCAGCATCTTCGGACTGCTGAACCCAGGTCGTTGCAGACCAGACTCCAATCAGCGACGTCAACGCTGTCGCAACGATCATCTCAAGCAGTGAAAAACCGTTTTGATTCTGACGCATCAGCGAATCACAAATTCAAAAACATTACGGTCACCGTTTAAACACTGCGCATCAGCCAGTAAAGGGTCATAGGCTGAAACGGGCTGATTCAAATTGTCTTTAACAGTCACAGGTCCCGACGTACCTGAAATCTTGACCACCTCTGCGATACGTTGCAAGATGGAGGCCAGTCCGGGACACGCCGCATGATTGACGTCATTAAGAGTCAATAGAAACGCCGATCCAACAGGCGCGCCAGATAAAGCGTACGGTGCAATGCGCACAACACCGCGGCCAGAGACGCCCGGTCCACCCAGCCCGTGCGCCACGTTCGCCCCAGCGCCCTCTCCGGAAACAGCAACCACACTCGAGCCACGCAGTGAATTGGCAAGAACTCTTGTATCCACGTTCACATAAGGACTGGCACCAAAACCATTGGTGGTCACTTTGAGGCGCGCCACAAAGCGCTGAAGCTCCTCAGCGACCCGAGGAACTTTGCTCTCAACGACATAGCCCTGTATCGCAGGGATACCAACAATTGCGAGCAGCATCATAATGGTCGTCACAATCGAAATTTCTATCAGAGAAAAACCGCGCTGACGCTCGACTGTGGAAGAAGAAAAAAATCCAGAAAAAACATGAACAAAAAATGAAGACGGTATTGCGCGCTGCGAGGCGATTTCAATCGGCATTGAGTGATGACCTTTTAAATGGGATGAGAAACGTTGTAAATATGATTGCAAATAAAAAGAATGCCTATTCAAGAACGCTCACTCAGCGTGAATAGTGCAGGCTCAGTGCTTGTCTGAGCTCCTCGAATACTTGAACGTGCCAGAATGCGATACTCAACACAATCGACAAGGCCAGCAACAAGGCTCCCCAGCGTAAATATTGTGCTTGTTTCTTGATCCGTTTAAGCGCATGGACCTCAGTCCTCAGGCGTGTGCGATACAGCGCCTCATCAAGTCCAAGCGTACCCATCAGGTCCGTGAAATACCACCAAATTTCTGGATCGATCAACCCTGTGTCCAAGGCATCCGTTGCCTGTCCGCCTAAATCCAGACGTGTCACCATGATTTGCAAGTGTCTCCCAAACCAAGGGGACGCCCCGTGTCTCTGCAAGTTGATCGCCTCGCGCAACCGCGTAGTCTGACTAGCACCCGGGCAGAGCGTCACCGCAAGCAATGACACAAAACGAACTGTTTGAACCCGCCTGTAAAAAGCCCAGGGACCCCACGAATCTGCGATTTGACGCAGCGCACCCGTCCAGTTTGCAAAGGACCAAGCCAGCGCAAATACACCTATAAGCAACGCGATCAATAAATAAGGCCAACACTCACTCAATCCTTCAGCCGTGGCAAATAATGCTTTCGTCCAGGCCAAATAAAACTCTGAAGGAACTGCTTCAAATACTTTTTTAAGTTGCTTGACCGTAAATGTCGGGATGGAAGCTACTGAGCCAAAAGCCATGAACAAACCCGCGAAACCGACGAATGCAGTCGTCCACAATAGTTCACGCGCATGATCTACAAGTCTGACGACTGAGGCGAGTTGTCTAAGTGCTTTGGTCAACGCTTGCGCACCAGCGTATTGTGCGGACTGTATCGCTAAGAGATCCTCCAATGGCAACGTCCCATTCCAAGTGGAAAATAAGTCTCCGCCCGTTTGCGGGAACCTGGCTAACCATAGGCGTGACAAAAAGCCACGGGAAGAGGTTTGAGCGTAACGAATCGCATCGTCCTGAAACACGCTTTGAAGTGTTTTGGCTCCTGCTGTCGTATCAATCAGATCAGCAAGATATTCGTAATAGTCCGCACGCTGTGCCCTAAAATCTTGAGCAGCAAACATGATCCACACTTTGTGAAATAGCGATCTGATGTCATGAATGAGTCGCAAGGAAAAGAACTTATCTGGATTCATGCGCGAAACTCCCGGCAACATGCTTCCTTCCAAAAAACTGCTCAACCGTTCGGGGGTCCACCTGTCCATTCCAAACTTTGTGTAATGCACATTCTTTTACACTTTTCCCACTCATCTCTGCGCTTGATAGCGGACCGCGTTCACGCGCATCAAACCAACGCTGCAACATCAGCGCATCATTTTCTTTGAGCACCATCAAAAAATCAGGTTCCTCTGCAGGCTCAATGAACTCGGCAGCGACCGTGCGACCAGAGGTTCCAACCAAAGCGGATAATCCCTTTGCACAGTTCTCACAACCTATTTCAGATCGAAATCTCAAACGCTCTCTCGACAAACCAGAGTGTTCTTCAAGTGCGGCTAACCATCCCAGCTTCCACTGAAGAGACCGTGATTGGTCAACAGAACATCTCCAGTTCGGCATCCGAAGTATTTCCTCGTGCGTCTGCGCGCAAATCTGACAAACTTGCGGCAGAAGGCATTGAAATACGAGTAATTTGAGAATACCCGGTGTTGCCAACAAGTCTCTGGGCACTCCAATAAAGCTCGAAGACAATCTATCAGGAACCAAAAGGGCGGATCCAGCATGAACAGTGGTGTAGAGACTCACACCCGTACCTGCAAGATCTGAAAATGCCCTTCCACCTGCGGAATCTCTTATTTCACCAATCAACAAATCATTCATGGCGGAGCGCTTGAATGCCCTGAGCTTATTATCAAAAACATTCAATTCATTTTCATCTAACGATCTCGATACAGTATTTTGTAAAGCGTTGGGTATTAAATATTCAGCAGGATCTTCAAGAGTGATGATTTTCCGGTATGAAGGAATTTCTCGCATCAGCGTCGCAAGCGTCGTAGACTTTCCAGAACCGACGGTTCCCGCCAGTACGATTGCTCCGCCCTGGGAAAGAGTGGCTCGACGAAGGGCTGTGATTTGTGAATCAAGGTAGCCTAGATCGGCCAAATCCGGTGTTAATTCAGAGTCATCAAGAACCAATATACGTAAACATACCGAAGGTCCCAGGTCAGTTGCGAGCGATGCCCACCTCAAACTGATTCGATGACCGTCAAGCTCACGATTGATCCTGCCCTGTTGCTCTATGGTTGGATCAAAGACTGCTCCATTTCCCCCTTCAACCTCCATCCATGTCACAGCAAGCATTGCAAGCATGGTTGCGGTTGGAATGTGCGCATATCTTTCAGGACAAACGTAACGGCCATCGATCGTGAACATGACGGGAGATTCGCTCTTGAAACGCCTCACATTAAAGTGAATATCACTCGCGCGCCGCCTCAGACCCCAAACCAGGATAGCGTTCATTGCCATGACTAAAGCACCCCCATTGGTCGTCGTCTCTGTCATCTGAGGCGCGCTCTTTGAAGAGCCACGTATCGACTTGGTGACAGCAATCAGTAACGCCGGCGATAAAACGAATAAAGAGTTTGAATTCAGGCGATACCCTCGTTGCTTAAGTAACTGTAAAAGCGCGATGGTCTGATCGTCATAATAAAAATCACTCAGTACAAATACTCCCGAAGTACCATCCGCAAAGAGAACTGGACACATTCGGATCACTAAACTCATGACATCCAACTCCTTGCATAGGATTCGGGTCACGGGAGGAGCCAAGCGTTCAAGCTCTCCCTGCGTTCGAAGCTCCTCTGGCATTGGGTCCTTTGGCATTTGCTCTTTAGTCAACCCATCCAGCTGAACTGAGAAATTTTTATTCATTGAACCCGCTGCCCCAAGCATAAAGTCTCCGTTTGCTCCGACTTTTTCAAATGAACGCAAGGTGGAGTAATACGCTCCAGGGTATAAAGAGCAGATCGACCCAGAACCGCTTTTTTGCGGAGATTTTTAAATACATGCTTTTCTGTCTCAAGCAATACCTCCGCAGTCAGCGATTGACCAACTCCATAGATCGCCAGCAACATATTTTCTGAGCTGAGACTTGTCACCGGACCCGGGACAGTCATCGATCCGATCAAGTTTTGACGAGCGGCATGTAATGCGGCCTGTGTATCCAACTGCAAAAGCTCCTCAACCACTGCAGGCTCCTGGGCAACAGCACAATGCGACATACCGAGCAATATCAATGGGGCAGCATATTTATTCAGAAATCTCAAAAATCTCTCCAGTTAAGCTCACTGTTAACTCACTTCGACGAATGCCTTGACCTGTTGACTGCCCGATATCGAGCTGAAGACCCCGCCATCGCACAGGAATAGTCAGTCCACGTAGAGTGGAAATTGATCGCATGGGGCCCTTGATTGAAATTGTTCTTCGCTTGAGAGGTTTGATAAATGGAGGACGCTCCAAAATCATTCCTTGACGCCCGACGGGTGCAGCAAACGAAACTGAAGTACCTGTTCCGATTTGAATCGCTTCAAAAACAGGTGTCATACTTTGCAAATAACTGATCCATTCCTTCATGGGGATTGAGGCGGGAACAGGTTCGAACGCGCTTGCCGCGGCCAGCACCTGCCATCGTAATATTCCGTGATCAAGGTCAATAAATTCTGCCGTCCAACCTTGCGGCTTGACTGCATCTAATTTTTCACTCAGTGCAAGCATCTTGCGACGCTGATAGCGCGCCGCGCAATACCAGTCCATCGCCATGGGCTCACACATAATCTGCTTAAGTTTCCAGCCACCAGGATTTAAAGGCGCCTGATGCCAAGTGCTCACAACCTTGAATATTTGATCAGGATGATGAACGGGATGATTTCTGCTGAAGTCAGCATAAATTTGACGCCAAAGCATATCTGGCTGTTCTTGTGGCAATTCAGCCGGACGATCTGAGCCGCGATCCATCATGATCCAAACAACGACTCCGACTACGAGCATCAAACTCATCAGACGCGTCCGTTTCCAAACGGGGTGGACAAGACTCTGAAGTTGCGTCCGGATACTTGAATGACGGGCCATCCACTCAGGAGGACTTTCTTCATCCAACACATCTGTTTTCATGATGTGCATACTCGGAAAACGTGCTTTGAGAGCGAAAAGTACTGAATCGACCTCCTCTCGCTCGGCATACCATCTGTCAGTCTGCGCCAGAATCAAACCTGCATTGACTGCAACAAGCCAATAGCCTCTCGGTGCCATCGCATAAACAGCAGCAATCACGCCCTCCGAGTGCGCCGAGGCAAACATTGCTGCAGCTGCATGTAAGCGTCTTCCTGAGACGCGATTTTTATGTTGATCTTGACGATTTCGTTTTGGCACAACACCGCACCCAACGACGGCTGCGAGGTCACCCATGACTAGATAATGGGTCGCTCGCAATGCTCGAGCACGTCGCCGACCAAGCACACTAGGCTCCCCGCCAACCAAAGGGGACCAATCCAGACCAAAAACAACTTCAACCCCATCTGCACGTGACCATAACAATGTGCCAGATTGATCCGCGAGCCCAAGATCACCGGGCATGCTCATATTCCCTCTTCCACTTGGGCTGTCACCATGATCAGAGTTGCCGTTCGAGCCTGTTTAGCGCGATCCGAACCGCCCAGGGCGAGAGGCGCATCCGGCGTCAAGCGTGCACGATCTGACTCATCCTGCTTGGAATCAAAACCAGAGATCAACATTGGTTGTCCGTTCTGCAGCGCGATCTGCTGAACGGTTCCATGACCATCAATGGTGATTTGTTGAATTTGCAGACGACTACTGGGATCTCCCACAACAACTGACTTCAACGGCTGAGCAACCGTATTGTCATACGCAACGGATAACAACACTTGTCCGTTTTCCTGGGCATCCGGAACGAGAGTGAGAAATGCGCCAACGGTCTCTTCTTTCTGACTCACAGACACCGAACTCGATCCAGATCGTGATGCGGCAAAATTTGACTCTGCGTTTTGAGTCGACTTGACTTGATCAATGTATGAAAAAGTTGTTCTGACCGCATGCGTGACCGGCCTGCGATTCAAAGTCAGAACAGGGATCGTCACATGTCGCAACACCGTTCCATATTTGGACAGTGCACGCAATACCGCCTGACTGCGTATCGCATGATTGGGCGCGCCGCTGAGCATTGCCTTGGCACCTGCAATCGGCGCTCCGGAGAGTGTGCTGGAAAGAGAGGCAGTCATCTTACCTTGCTCCCAGAGCGAGTCCCAATCCAAACCAAACTCTGCGTCCTGATGCGTGACAAGCGTGATCTCTTCGAATATCAATCGGACACGTCTGGTTAAGACTCGATTTTCCCTTTCCAGATAACGGGAAATTTCGGCCAACACCTCTGGTGTATCAGTCACCACAATTGAGGTTGAGGCGCCAGGTTGCGCAGCGATAATCGCAGCCCGTGTCAAAAATGGTTCAAGCCTTTGCTTAATGGCAAGTAAAACGTGCTGATCTGAGGCGATTAACGATGTGCGAGAAGAATTATCGAATCCTCCTGTCTTGCTGTTCGCGGTCCGGCCAAGCCGAGCGTCCGTCTGTGCGGATAAAGTGAGTGCGCGCACGTCAAATACTCGCGTTTCGGTTCGATAAAACTCAAGTGCCCTGTCGTGATACCGCCACTGCACACCCAAACGCCTGGTCAGGATATCCAACACCTCTGGCAAGGGACGTGCCCCCATCGGAAACTCTGCTTGTGTCAATGTCGTCAACGGTGTCTGGGCTGTTGCTGTACTTAAGCGCGGCAAGAAATGATCTACTGGCAACAAGGCTTCAGGCTTAATACGAACGGGAATTCCGGTTGCCTGAGTGATTCGCTCAGAAAGCGTGGACAGATCAACCTTGCCATGGCGATACATCAGTGTCGTGTCAATTTTGGCTCGCAGAGCCATCGGCAAAGTCACCTCACGCCCTAGAGGTATGGCTCGCCCCATCAACCAAGGCTTTGAAACGTTTTGAGCCTGGGTACGATGCTGTGCCGAGCGTGTTGCTGAAACAAATTTCTCCTGCGTTTGATCAATCAGGCTTCTTGCTTCTTGGACGCGACCATCCTGTTGCTGCATGCGCTTTTGTAAAGTGCAAGCTGCCAGTGATGAAACCATGACAAGTGCGAAAGTTGTTCTGCAAAAATAGTAGGGATGTGAAGTCAATCCGCTCATGCTCGGACTCCTTCGGCGATCGTACGATCGCAGGCCTCAGTGATCGGCACAACCCGTAAAACTTGATTTGCGTAAAAGCATGGCTGCAGAGGTCGTTCAGACAATTCAGTCGCCTCAATCAACGCACGTACTGAACTGACAAATTCATCCGAGAAATTAGCCGTTGCAGTCAAGGGAATGTCTACATCCACAGCCCAGTGTTCCGCTTGAAATTTCCAACCGCTCAAATTTGCCCATCTTGATAAGGCTTGTCGAAGATTTTTATCTGACTGTGTGATGGCATAGAACGGTTGGGAGCTCAAAGTTGCCGGTGATGCAGGCAGAGCTTTTTTAGAAGCAGGCGTGGACTCCAGAACAGCTGTGGAGACAGCCGCTGAAGCAACTGAAACAGATTCAGTTACTAACACTTGAGTTTCTGGTGTTTTTTGAACACGACGTGCCCTCGCCTGTTGGTGCGCTCCGCGAAAAACGAGGGCAACCCAGTGACCTTCAATGCGTGTGTAGGGCCCTGATTTCACATAGGACGCAAGCTGTTCGTCGGTACCAGCAGCCCCAAAAATAGCGGGTAATGTCTGATTCGGTTGCCATTGCAACCATGTATGCGTTGCATCTGAAAAAACCTGAACTGGCGCAACCGAACGATCGCCAGATAGTTTCCAGGAAAAATCCAGGGGTCCCGAAGGCGTGATCGTCTGATGATTGTTCGGTCTTGCGCCAGGACGGATCTGACTAAACCCGCAGCCTTGAAGAGACAACGCAAGAATTAAAAATACCGTTCCTATCCATGTCGCCAACATATTCGCATCGCATTTGTTCGAGGGCGCCTATGTTGGGGCTCATTCAGGCGAATAACAATTGCATGTAATACGAATGGATAAAACGTTCCCATGAAAAAAACGGAGCCATGAGGCTCCGTTTTTTTCATGACCCGCGCGTATTACCTACGCTTGGCCGCAGGCGCTGCGCCTGGAGGGTCTTGAGAAAGAACTTTTGCTTGATCAACGGCTTTAGTCAGCGCTTCGACAGGCGGAGTGTTCCCTGATAAAGCCGCATCAAACTCGCGACTCAGGATGGGCTCGATACGTGGGTAATCACGCAAGCGGAACCCACGGCTGTTGGGATCCTTTACACTGCGCATGCTGTCCACGAGCTGACGTGCGCCGGGGATACGATCATAGAAGGCCGCGTCACCTGTGCGGAAGGCTGCGTCAGTCAGTGGCAGGAATCCGGTACGCTGATGCCAAGCCGAGGCAATGACTGGCTGAGCCAAAAAGGACAGGAAAGCCATTGTTGCTTTGTCTTGATCCTTGGTGTGACCTGATGTCGCCCACAAGGCTGATCCACTAACGTAAGGAGCGCCAGGAGTTTTGACAACCTGGTCATAGAAAGGCATTGGCGCGACGCCAAAATTGAGCCCTTTCATTTCTTGGATCCGCGCCAGCGCGCCAGAGGTCGTTGTAATCACAGCGCAGCGATTATCCGCAAACATGCTGTCGGCCTCTGTGCCATTACTGTTGTGCGGGAAGAGATCCGAACGCTTCCAGCTCACCATAATCGAGAGATGGCGCATGAACACGGCGTCAAGCAGATTGAGATGAGCGCCCTTGACGTTGTCCAAACCATTTTTAGGTGTGACATACAAGGCGCCATTGAGCGGCGCTGTGTTTTCAAGGTGGGTCGTGACCTGATGGCTCGTCGCAAACGGACACTGGTAATGCGCCTTATCTCTCAAAGCGAGCAGATGATTTTGCAATTCGGGCCAAGTTCTGGCGGGCTTGTTTGAGTCCAGACCTGCTTTTTTGTATCCGTCGACGTTGTAGAACATCACTGGAATTTCAGCCATGTATGGGAATGCCATCAACAGGCCCTTGCTATCGCGCATAAAGCCTGTTGTCTGCGGAACAAACCAGTTGGCGTCTTTCATCGGATACTGTTTGAGCAGCTGATGAAAAGGAATGATGTCTTTGTGCTGGGCAATCATCTCGGGTGAGCGATTGTCAGGCAGTTGAACCAAGTTGGGCTTGCGTTTTTCGGCGACAGCTTGCTCACCGGCTTTACGAAGCGCTTCCTGGTTTGGGAAAGCTTTTAAAACAACATTAACGTCTTTCTGTTCGTTGTTGAATCGACGTGCGATTTTTTCGAATTCAGATTTATGTGTGGAGGTCATTGTGTGCCAGACCTCGATATTGACAGGATTGGCCTGCACAGACACAGCAAACACACAGGACACACCGAGCACCGCGGCAATACGTTTTAGAAAGGTCACGCTGGAAATCCCAAGAATAAAATTCGAATGCACAAAACCTTTGTGCAAGGTACAAACGCCTATTTTACTGCGGCAATATCTGCTTCGGAAGTAAAAGAGTCAGCAAAGAATGCATCGTCCGGTAAAGAGCACTGGGCGATAAACTCTCGCCTCGCAGACTCCACCACGATGGGTGCGCCGCAAGCATAGACCTGATGCCCCATCAGGCTAGGAAAATCCTCCATCACGGCGCGATGCACAAAACCCGTGCGACCGGTCCACGCATCTTCGGGGAGTGCATCAGAGACAACAGGAATATAAGTGAAATGAGGCAAATCCTGAGCCCATTGGCGAGCAAGACCGTCCATATACAGATCCACGGGTCGCCGGCCGCCCCAATATAGTGCAACCGGGCGTTGAATATTTTGATGGATCATGTGTTCCACGATGGACTTGATAGGTGCGAAGCCTGTGCCGCTGGCGAGCATGATAATCGGCAAATCGCTGTCTTCACGCAGGAAAAACGAGCCGAAAGGCCCCTCAATGCGCAGGATTTCGCGCTCTTTCATTTGTGTCGCGCCTGCACCGAAAACATGGTCTGTGAATAAACCGCCGGGCAAGTGACGGACGTGAAGCTCCAATGCGGAAGACGCATGCGGGGGATTGGCCATCGAATAGCTGCGACGCTTTCCGTCTTTGAGGATGATTTCCACATACTGACCTGCGTAAAAACGAAAGCTCTCCGTAGCGGGCAACTGCAATTGCAACACGGCGACATCAGGCGCGGGACGCTGAATCGAGGTCACACGGGAGGGCAATTTCCGAACCTGAATGTCGGAGGCCAGGCGAATTTCGCGGGACTCGATCACCAGATCCGAAGTCGCCCGCGCTTGACACAAAAGGGTAAAGCCTTCATGAATCTCTTGAGGCGTCAAAATCTGTTCGGCGCTGTGGCCGGCCTCGACCGTACCTGAAACCACACGCGCCTTGCACGTCGAACATGCCCCGCTCCTGCAACTGTAGGGCAGTAATATCCCGGCAGCAAGCGCGGCATCCAGTACGCTTTTGTCGGAGTCTGCAGGAAACTGGTGCTGACTAGGCTGTATGGTGACTTGAAACGACATGAGAATACCTAATTAAAACGTGAATCTAAGACGTGAATCGTGACCTGCGGCATTTTATCCTTTAAAGCACGGGCGAAAGGACCGGCTCTTTAGATCGGACGTCGAGCAGTCTGCCTTTGCGGGCACGCTTGGAGACATAAATCTCAAGCAAAGCACCACTCAAAATGTCTTCTACTTGCTTGGTTCTATAAATACCTGTCACGCGTAAACCCGCTTTTGAAACAGGCACCGTCTGCGCCAACGTGTCAGGCGCATCGATTCCCATCAGAATCGTTCCACGACCGCCAGAGGAAAGACTCTTGACCTCTTCCAACGCAATCACCAGTAATTTGCCGCGCGTTGTCAAAAACGCAACCTGTGTCGCCTGGGGAAATAATGGAACCGGACGAAGCAAACGATCATTTTCCTCAAGCGTCACAAACTGCTTGCCTGCTCGCTGTCGGCTTGTCATATCGGAGAGTTTGGTCGAGAAACCAAATCCTTGTTTTGTACTTAACAGCCACTTGGTATCGGGGGCTGCAGCAATCATATGCTCCACGTGTGAACCGGGCTCAAGATCGATCATCGATGTGACTGGCGCGCCATCGCCTCTGGCGGATGGCAAGCCGGAAACCGCGACGCTGTATGCGCGACCGTTATCTCCCAGAGCAATCAGAGTATCCGTACTGCGACACTCAAACACGCCATATGGACCGTCGCCCGCTTTGAAATTGAATTGCGAGGCATCGTGCCCATGCCCTTGACGCGATCTTAACCAACCTTTCTGCGAAACGATGACTGTCACAGGTTCATCGAGAACACGCACTTCTTTGACGGCGCGCTCAGCAACCTGAATCAATGTGCGACGCTCATCGCCATAAAGCTTGGAATCAGCCTCGATTTCTTTAACAACCAGCTTTTTGAGGGCTGCAGGCTGTTCGATCAGTTCCTGAAGCTTTTGCTGTTCTTCGCGCTTTTCGGCCAGTTCTTGCTCGATTTTGATGCCCTCCAGGCGTGCGAGCTGACGCAGACGCATATCAAGAATGTCATCTGCCTGACGCTCGCTTAATTTAAAGCGGGTCATCAGGGCGGGACGGGGCTCGTCGGACTCGCGAATCGTCTGGATGACCTCATCCACATTCAGGTAGACCAACATGCGCCCTTCGAGCACATGAATGCGGTCAGTGATCTTGTCAAACCGGTAACGCGTGCGACGCAACACCGTGCTCGTCCTGAAACCGATCCACTCGAGCAACACGTCGCGCAAACCTTTCTGGCGAGGCCTGTGATCCGTACCGATACAAACAAGATTGATCGGAACACTAGTCTCCATGCTGGTTAGTGCGAGCAGCGTTGTGACAAATTCCTCGCGATCGATCTTCGAAGTCTTAGGTTCGAACACCAGGCGCACGGCAGCATCCTTGCCGGACTCGTCGCGCACGGCATCGAGCAACGCCAACATCTGCGCCTTGGTCTGCTGCTGCTCTGTCGTAAGTGCTTTCTTGCCAGCCTTGACCTTGGGGTTCGTCAGATCCTCAATCTCCTCGAGGACTTTTTGACATGAGGCTCCAGGCGGCAATTCATGCACAACCAGCTGCCATTGTCCGCGAGCCAGCTCTTCGAACTGCCAGCGGGCACGCGCCTTGAGTGAACCACGCCCAGTCTGATAGATCTGCGCAATTTCGGCAGCGGCCGTGATGATCTGACCGCCCCCTGCAAAGTCAGGCCCAGGGATCATCTCGTAGAGATCCGGATCTGGGAGCGCGGGATTTTTAATCAACGCAACACATGCCTGAGCGACTTCTCTCAAGTTGTGGGCGGGGATTTCTGTCGCCATACCCACTGCGATTCCGGACGCGCCATTGAGGAGCATGACAGGCAAACGGGCGGGCAGCATCGATGGTTCTTGATGACTGCCGTCATAATTGGGAATGAAGTCAACAGTTCCCTCGTCAAGCTCGTCTAACAACAATCGCGCAAAGGGCGTGAGACGGGCTTCCGTGTAGCGCATCGCAGCTGCGTTGTCTCCGTCCCGGGAGCCGAAGTTACCCTGACCATCGATCAAGGGATAACGCAAAGAAAACTGTTGCGCCATCCTCACAAGCGCGTCATATGCGGCCTGATCACCATGCGGATGATACTTACCCAACACATCACCCACGACGCGGGCGGATTTCACGGGCTTGGCGCCAGACTGCAAACCCATGGCTTGCATGGCATACAAAATCCTGCGCTGCACCGGTTTTTGGCCGTCCCCCACATCGGGCAAAGCGCGCCCTCGGACAACGGAAACGGCATAATCAAGATACGCCTGCTCAGCGTATAAGCCGAGTGTCAAAGATGCATCCGCATCACTCGGGTCGAACAAACCAGGTTGAGAACTGTCGGTCATTTAGATATCAACCTCTGCGAGATTGCCTTTTTCTTCAAGCCAAGTACGGCGGGCGCCGGACTCGCCCTTGCCCATCAACATGTCAAACATTTGTGTTGTTGCAGACTGATCAAGCGATCCATAACCAACCGGCAGCATGCGTCGCGTATCAGGATTCATGGTGGTTTCCCACAGCTGAGTGGGGCTCATTTCACCCAACCCTTTGAACCGGCTGATATCCCAAGAGCCCTCCCGCACCCCTTCTTTGCGGAGCTTGTCCTGGACGGCTTCCAACTCGCCAGCATCCAGACAATACACTTTACGGGCAGGTCGTTTGCCTAATGCCGGCACATCCACACGGAATAGTGGCGGACGCGCGACAAACACATGCCCCAACTCCACGAGCCTCGGGAAGTGCCGATAGAAAAGGGTCAACAACAGCACCTGAATGTGAGAGCCATCGACGTCCGCATCAGACAGGATGCACACTCGACCGTATCGCAATCCTGATAGATCGGGAGAGTCGTTGGGACCATGCGGATCCACGCCGATTGCGACAGCAATATCGTGGATTTCATTGTTCGCAAACAGGCGATCCCGGTCGACTTCCCAAGAGTTCAGGACCTTGCCGCGAAGCGGAAGGATGGCCTGAAACTCCTTGTCCCGACCCATTTTGGCAGAGCCTCCCGCGGAGTCGCCCTCAACCAAAAACACCTCGGTTCGCGACGTATCTGTAGACTCGCAATCCGTGAGCTTGCCAGGCAAAACAGCAACACCGGAGCTCTTGCGCTTTTCAACCTTTTGAGCGGATCGGGCACGCGCCTGGGCCTGACGAATCGCTAATTCGGCGAGCTTTTTTCCATATTCAACGTGGCTATTGAGCCAAAGATCCAGGGATGTCCGCACAAATCCCCCCACCAAGCGAACCGCATCGCGGCTGTTTAGACGTTCTTTGATCTGACCTTGAAACTGGGGATCCAGCACCTTGGCGGACAATACGAAGCTGGCACGCGCAAAAACATCCTCGGGCAATAGCTTGACGCCCTTGGGAAGCAAACTATGCAACTCGGCAAATCCCTTGACGGCAGCGAAGAGTCCTTCCCGCAAGCCCGACTCATGCGTTCCGCCAGCCGGAGTAGGAATCAGGTTGACATAGGACTCGCGCACGACGTTGCCTTCATCAGCCCAAGCGACTACCCATTGAGCGCCCTCTCCCTCTGCAAAGGTCTCGTGATCTGCGGAGGCGAACTGCTCCCCCCCAAAAAGCGGAACGCGCAACTCGAGGCCTTGAAGTGCTTCGGTGAGATAACCCGCTAGTCCATCCTGATATTGCCAGGTACGCGACTCGCCGGTCTTTTCATTCACATAGGTGACCTTGACGCCAGCCATCAAGACAGCTTTGCTGCGCAGCAAATGCATCAGCTCATGCGTTGGAATCGTGGCAGAGTCAAAAAATGATGCATCCGGCCAGACGCGCACGCGGGTGCCAGACTTTTTACGCGCAAGCTCTGGCATCACTTTCAGAGGTTCGGCGACGTCTCCATTGGCGAACACCATCCGGTGGGCAGCCCCGTCTCTCCACACCACGAGTTCAAGCTTTTTTGAGAGTGCGTTCGTCACGGAGACGCCCACACCGTGCAAACCGCCTGAAAAAGCGTATGCTCCGCCACCTTTTTTGTCGAACTTTCCGCCCGCATGCAATCGAGTAAAGACTAACTCAGCGACAGGCGCTTTTTCCTCAGGGTGCAAACCGACAGGTATGCCGCGACCATCGTCTTCGATCGTCATGCTGCCGTCCGCCTGCATCGTCACCTGAATGTGTTTGCCGAAACCCGCGAGTGCTTCGTCAGCTGCGTTGTCAATCACTTCCTGGATGATGTGGAGAGGATTTTCGGTACGGGTGTACATGCCAGGTCGTTGTCGGACCGGCTCAAGCCCTTTCAGGACACGTATGGATGATTCGTTGTAGGACTTCGTACTCAAGTTATCCCCAAGATCTGTGGAAAAGATTGCCCATTTTACGGAAATTGGCAATTAGGGTGCATTGATCACCGGACTGCTCAAAATCTGAGCAAGCTTTTAATGTGGTAAAGATGACCCATCAGTCAAAAAGTGTCTTGCTAGTTCATCTGATCCGCTTAATTTGTGCTTTAATGAAGTAACACAGTCGAAAAATGTCCCGCCGTGGTCTTTACATCCCATCTGGTGGACGCGTCTGACAGTCGTACAGACCCATCACTGAAATACCCTAGAGAAAATCATGAGTGAACACATTAAAAACGTGAGCGATGTCAGCTTTGACGCCGACGTATTGAATTCGTCTCAGCCTGTTCTGGTGGATTATTGGGCCGCTTGGTGTGGTCCATGCAAAATGATCGCCCCCATGCTTGAGGAAGTTGCTGCTGAGTTCGCAGGCAAGGTGACCGTCGCCAAGCTTAACGTTGATGAAAATCAGGAAACCGCAGCAAAATTTGGTATCCGTGGCATTCCAACATTGATGTTGTTCAAGGACGGCAAAGTCGCAGCGACCAAAGTCGGTGCCCTCTCCAAATCTCAACTGACAGAATTTTTAAACGGCGCGATCTAATTCGTTTCCACGCGCGGGCCCGTCCGAGGCCCGCCACAGACTCTTCTTAGCGCGTCTTGACCTCCCTCTTACTTTTGACCCTTGTCTTCTCTAAAGAAGTCACTTTTCCAGATAAATATCAATGCACCTGAATGAACTAAAGGCGCAGCACGTTTCGCAGCTGCTCGAAATGGCCGCAGGCCTCGAAATCGAAAACGCAAACCGACTCCGCAAGCAAGAACTGATGTTTGCGATCATGAAGCGGCGTGCGAAACAAGGCGAACAGATTTTTGGTGATGGCGTACTCGAAGTGTTGCCAGATGGTTTTGGTTTCCTGCGCTCGCCTGACACTTCTTATTTGGCCAGCACGGACGACATCTATATCTCCCCATCTCAGATTCGTCGCTTTAACCTGCATACCGGTGACTCAATCGAGGGTGAGGTGCGCACGCCGAAGGACGGGGAGCGCTATTTCGCTTTGGTCAAAGTTGACAAGGTCAACGGTTTTCCGCCCGAGGCAATTAAGCATCGGATCATGTTTGAGAACCTGACTCCGCTGCATCCTGACAAGGTCATGACACTTGAGCGCGACATCAAGAGCGAAGAAAATTTGACGGGTCGCATCCTGGATATTTTTGCTCCAATCGGCAAAGGCCAGCGCGGTCTGATCGTTGCGAGCCCTAAGTCAGGCAAGACGGTCATGATGCAACATATCGCTCATGCGATCACCACCAACTTTCCCGAAGCGGTAATGATTGTGATGCTGGTCGATGAGCGTCCTGAAGAAGTGACTGAAATGCAGCGCACTGTTCGTGGAGAGGTTGTTGCCTCAACCTTTGACGAGCCCGCTACACGCCACGTCCAAGTCGCTGAAATGGTCATAGAACGCGCGAAACGTCTGGTAGAAATGAAAAAAGACGTGGTGATTTTGCTTGATTCCATCACCCGACTGGCTCGCGCCTACAACACCGTTGTTCCTGCTTCGGGCAAGGTGTTGACAGGCGGTGTCGATGCCAACGCCCTCCAACGCCCCAAGCGTTTTTTTGGTGCGGCTCGCAACCTCGAGGAAGGCGGCTCATTGACGATCATCGGTACTGCACTGATTGAAACGGGCAGCCGCATGGATGAAGTCATCTACGAAGAATTCAAAGGTACGGGTAACTCGGAGGTTCACCTCGAGCGCCGCCTGGCCGAGAAACGCGTCTACCCTGCGATCAACTTGAACAAGTCAGGCACACGACGCGAAGAGCTACTGATCAAACCAGACTTGTTGCAAAAAATCTGGGTCCTTCGCAAATTCATCCATGATATGGACGAAGTGGAAGCCATGGAATTCATCATGGACAAAATGCGTTCGACTAAAAACAACGCCGAATTTTTTGACATGATGAAGAAGTAAGGTATCCGGAAACTAGTCAAGAAACTTGACTATCCTCCTGGACTCGTCTGAGTCTGGACAGGAGTCGGCACTCCGATTGGGATGAGTTCAGGCTCATCCCAAGGACCCTTGACCTCATACTTTGCACTCATCGCACGCTCAATCGGATTGCGCAACAAAAACTGCGTCACAAGCGCGCTCAATCCTGCGAGCGGATTGACGACAAACGCGGTGGCAACGGCTGCTCCACTCATGTCCAAGACGGGACGGACATCCGCCTCCATGTTCCACACTTTTTGAGTGAGGTCTGAGCCACCGGTCAATGCTATACGTGCGATAGGACTGCGCACGACAAGATCCGTGGTATGGACAACACCCTGCTTCAGAGAAAGATCCCCACTAATGCTGTTCCAGGGAAAGCCATCCTTAAATTCATCACCCGTGCGGAAATTAAAGCTCAAAATTCTCTGGAGAGACTGTAAGGATAAGACCTCGAGGAGCCGAGCGCTACGAGAATTGACGTGCTGAAAAACGCCGTTTTTCAAATCGATGTTGACTTGCCCATTCAAGCCTGCATAGCTGAAAACCCAAGGAAAGTTTGTCCAGTTCACCTTTGCCGTAATCGTGCCAGATCCCTCTGCGGCCCGGTTTTCATACCCCATTTGATCCGAAAGCTTGCCCAAGCTGGAAATATCAATCTTGCCATCCAGACTGACGCCACGCTCTGGCCCTTTCAACAGCCACAAACCCTTTGCAGACATTTTGGCATGCGGATTGGTCACTTCTAACTCATTGATCATCCAGCGCGTGCCGTTGTCCGCGTTTTGACCCACAAGACGCAAAGTGCCAAGTCGACTTCCATACAAAGTAAAGTCATCAACTGTCAGGTCAATTGCGGGCATGGATGACCATTGCTTATCATCAATCACCTCCGTTTTAGGCGGCTCGCCAGTCGATGTCCCCTCGGTTCCTACAGAAAGCCTGGAAAACCTGGCGACAACGGGTCCAATCCGCCCGCGGGGATCGGTTGACCATGAGGCAACGCCCTGTGTCTCCTTCGACTCCAGACGAGCCGCCCATTTTTGAGACGCTGTTTTGCTCACCATCAAATCCATTTGATGAAGATTCAACTCAGCGAAAATGAATTCAGGGGAACGCACGCGCAGTTGCTGCAAATCAGGAAAAATTGGAGTCTGCGCACTGACTGCATTGTTATGAGACGGGGCCGTCAACTGATCAGATAATGCTTTCCAATCATCCCAGTTCACGCGATCAAAACCAAGGTTGACTGAAAGTCCAGAGGCGGGCAACACTGCAGGCCCTCCCATTACGACTGAACCGCGCGAAAAGTAAGGCTGTCCCTTGCCATTCGGGACATGCTCAAATCGACCATTCATTAAATTGGCAAGTGTAAAAGTGAGTGCAGAACGTTCAAGCTTTCCGTCCTTTGTGCTCACAAAACGCACTGAAAGCGGCCATTTCTGAGCCGCGGACTTACCAAGCGGAGGAGGAAGTTTGACTGTCAGCCCTTCGAGACTGGATTTCACTTCAACTTCTATTCCACCTTTTTCATTCCCCTTGATGTCAGCCTGATAGCTCGTTCGACCCGTGATGGCGAGCATGGCGCTGATTTTTTGATGTTTCTCTGATGCAAGGGTCGTCAACTCACCCCGCAGAGAGAGACTTTGTTTTTTAAAACCCCACTGGCCAGTCAATAAAACGGGGCCACCCAAAGCCTGACCTTGCAAATCTCTGACCACCAGCATTTCATCGTCAAAGTCGATCATTCCATTGATTTTTTCAACTGGAATGCTTCCCTTAGAAAGTGCAACTGAGACATCATTGAGTTTGAATTGGCCATTAACCGTCAAGGTTTTATTTTGCTCTAGATCGAAGTCAACGGCTAAAGGCATTGAAGCTTGACCTTTGATCTCCATCGACTCCAGCTGTGCTCCCAAATCATGAGAAATGGGCGTGCGATTTAAGGTCGCCATGTAATCCTGTATCAATCCATGACTATTTAGCCGGATAGAAATATTAGGATTGAGCTCAAGATCAGGCGCCTTGATTTCGAGCGAGGATATCTGGATGGGACGTCCATGCATACCCACAACATGGGCCTGATCGCTTTTAATTGACAGACCCATCTTGTCAAGCTCAACAATGCCTTTTTCGACGGTCACGGCCGGCCACTGGGGTTCATGTGGCTCGACGTAATCGTAATCAAATGTAACGTTGGCAAACTGCCCCTCAAGACGAAAAATCCCCGCCTCTTTGCCAGGCGCATTAAATGGAAACTTGGCGAGATCGCCCTGAAAAGTAAGCGTCATCTGGTTTAACTCGCCACCTCGAATCGCGCGTCGCATCCACTCCCTCGATTCGGCACTCACAGCAGTCGACACGTACTGGTATAGCTGGGTCGGATCGGCTTTTTGTATGGTTCCAGTCAAATCCACCACTCCTGGAGAAGGGTTGTTCCCCTCCGTCCACTTACCTTGAAGTTCTGCGCTTAATTGTTTTGATTCGAGAGCAATTCGTGTCGCGGCCACTTGAAGCTTTTGATTCTCAGTGCGATTCCATTGGGTATTAGCCGAAACGTCTCCCACCAGCAATACGGGGGGATCAAACATACCGTTTTCTACTTTCAGGCCCTGCCCTTTGAGCGAAAGTGCGGTACCCAGTCGATTGGGACTTCGATCAAAAATCAGCCACTGATTTTCTGGAAAAAGATCGCCCAGCCAACCGTTGAGCCGGAGTTCAAGCCTGTCGGCCCGAACGACTGTGCGATCTTGTTCCCCTAGAAAAACGGCTGCGTGAGAGCCTGCCAGATCAACAGTTGTTCGACCAAAATGTCCCGCCGACATGGTCATCCAGACGCGTGTGGCAAACCGGCCTTCGGTTTGAGGCACATCCAGCCAAGGACGCCATGCGCTTGGTTGCGCATCATTGATCTCAAAGAAAACTTCTGCATCACCTTGTTCGTGCGATGCGAGTGGATTGATTAAATTGTCCGTACGCACAATCATTTCGACAGTGCTGCCAAGCTCTGGAGGCAAGGTCGCAATCGCGCGCAGCTGATGGCGAAAAATCCCATTGGAAATGGTGATGTCGATCCCTTCGATCGCAAGTTCGGGCGCGCGACGCAACTGATCATCCCACAGAAACGTCGCATTCCGAATCACGATTTGTCCTTGATTCAGGAGCCAGCGCACAGCCGGCGTATCCGTCGAAAGTTTGAATTTTTCGCTGCTATGTTCCTCGACGACATTCCCCGCCAATACAAACCGACCATCGTCCCTTCGGCTTCCGGAAAGATGGATACCGTTAATCTCAAGTTGTCTTAACCGAATATCGAGCGCCAGAAGACTGCGCCAGGACACGACTGCAAACGCATCGGGCACATACAGAAGCTCCAGGTTGGACTGACGATCGCGTAATCGCAGGTTTTCCAGCGCAAGGGTCGGATTCAGGCCAGACCAGCTCGCAGCAATCTCGCCCATCGTGACTTGGGCGCCCAATGCGCTGGACAGCCGCTTTTCGATCTGGGGCCGCCACTCATTGATGTGCGGCAACACCAAATATCGAACACCCAACATCATGGTTGCCGCGACAAAATAGAGCAACAGCAGAGTAATCAGCAAATAGCGAAGAGTTTTACGAACGAATAACAAAACTTGATATGACCTTAGAAATGTATATGACTGATAAAAAAGCGCTTACCATTACCACTATCACTAAGAACCATTTTAACTTGACGACAAGCTCTCCATGAATAAATCACCGCTGACAAACGCATTGTCCTGGTCAGGCGTGTTGCGCAGGCTGGGCAGCGCCAACCCCGATTTCATGCAATGGCTGGAGACCGCCAGTAGCCAAAAGGTCAGCCCAGAGCGAATTGATCTGTGGTTTCACGAACTCGCCGGTCAGCCTGTCGCAGAGGCAAAGCTGGACATTCCAACTTGTAAAAAAGTTCTGAGACTCCTGCGCAAAAGAACTTTTTACCTGGTCATGGTGCGGGATCTTGGGGGGCTGGCTGATCTAGAGGAAGTTGTGGGTGCGATGACGGCACTCGCGGATCGATGCGTGGAACAGGCTTATCGAAGCGTGATTCAGGATTTACTCCCTGTTCATGGTACGCCCAGGGATCCCGCTACAAACTTACCTCAAGAAATGATCATTATTGGCATGGGTAAGTTAGGCGGTTGCGAGCTGAATGTTTCCTCCGATATCGATCTGGTCATGCTTTATGGAGAGGAAGGCGAAACAGACGGTCCCAGACCGATCAGCCATCATGAGTTCTATGCCAGACTGACACGCAAAATGATGCCTATCCTGTCAGAAGCCGATGCTGATGGACAAGTATTCAGAACTGATCTGCGACTGCGGCCCGATGGAGACTCAGGGCCTGTCGCATGGAGCCTGGATGCGTTTGAGCAATATCTCTTCACACAAGGTCGAGAATGGGAGCGCTATGCCTGGCTGAAGGGTCGGGTGATCCCGGCCAAAGCTTTTGAACAAAGTGATCCAACTGCGAGTCTTCAGCATGCCGAGAGCCTGCGGATCCCTTTTGTTTACAGGAAATATTTTGACTTTGATGCCTTGGCAGCTTTGCGCGCGCTTCGCGAACGCATCCGGCAGGACTGGCAACGCAAAGTGCTAGCGCGGCCGGGGGTGGAGTCCACTCACAATATCAAACTCGGGGATGGCGGGATCAGAGAGATTGAGTTCGTCGTGCAGTTATCCCAGCTCATTCGGGGAGGCAGAATGCCCGCGCTCCAGCAAAGAGGGCTTTTAATCGCTCTCGAAGCGCAGCGACGCGCGGGGATTTTGACAAATGATCGCGCGGATCAGCTAGCGCAGGCTTACCGTTTTTTACGCCGGGTCGAACATGCCCTTCAATACGCGGAGGACGCTCAAACTCATCTTTTGCCACAAACGACTGAACGGATGAGTGAACTGGCGACAGCTTTGGGAATGGCGCACGAAGACTTTGTGCAAACACTCGCGAAGCATCGACACTTTGTGGCTCAGACTTTTCGCGATGCGTTCAGGATCGCAGGCCTGGGAGACGCAACCGAGCAAATAGATCCTGCCAGTCACGCGATCTCACCGGGCAGTCGCACCACTGGACAAGGCTCCGAGGGATCTGCCCTCGTGCAAAAAATCGCTGAATTTGGTGAGCATGCCCAAGCGCTGACCTCGAGAATTGACAGTTTTTTGGAGGGACATCGCATTCGGGCGCTTTCCACAACAAGCCGAAACAGAATCGATACTCTTCTGCCAATCGCGCTTCATGCTGCGCTGCAAACCAATCAGCCCATGGCGACAGCCTTGCGCTTGCTGGATTTGATCGAGTCCATTTCTCAACGCAGCGCTTACGTGGCGCTACTCGCCGAATATCCGGAAACACTTGCGCGTATCGCTCGCATGATGGCAGCAAGCCCCTGGGCCGCACAATATCTCACTCAAAATCCAGTCGTACTCGACAGCCTGATTGCCTGGCGCACATTGATGGAACCTGTCGACTATGAAAGGGTGGAAGTCGCGATGCGGGCGGATCTGGATGCTTGCGTCCTGCCCGACGGCAGTGCGGACGTTGAGCAGCAGATGAACATGATGCGAGACATCCAAAGGCAAATCAGCTTTCAACTGCTTGCACAGGATCTTGAAGGGGTGTTGACCGTCGAGAGTCTTGGTGATCAGCTTTCTGCGCTTGCGGATATGTTGTTGAATGAAACCCTGCACAGAGTATGGCCACTTGTCGCCAAACCCAATGATCAAGGCGTACTTCCTCCCATGCGACTTGCCGTCATTGCGTATGGTCGCTTAGGCGGAAAAGAGCTCGGCTACTCATCAGACCTGGACCTGGTCTATCTTTATGATGACCCCCGCGATGACGCGACTGAACTCTACACAAAGCTGGGACGACGCATGACATCCTGGCTCTCCACGATGACATCGTCAGGCCGTCTCTACGAAGTCGATCTGAGATTGCGACCCGATGGTGACGCAGGCTTACTCGCCGTATCAGTCGAGGCATTCAAAGCCTATCAGCTTGATAAAGCCTGGCCCTGGGAGCATCAGGCACTGACTCGCGCGAGGTATGCGGCGGGTGATGCAGCCGTTGGGAAACGCTTTGAAGAGATTCGCGAGGAAATACTGAAGCTCAACCGGGAACCGCAGTTATTCGCGGAGGAGGTCCGGCAAATGCGCAAAAAAATGACGGCTGGGCATCCGAACACAAGTCAAGAATTTGACATTAAACATGACGCGGGTGGCATGGTGGACCTGGAGTTTGTCACCCAATATCTTGTGCTGACTCACGCACGTCATCACCCCGCTTTATTAGCTAATCTGGGCAATATTGCCCTGCTTCGCCTGAGCGCCGAAGCGGGCCTCATTCCTGCAGAGCTCGCCACTCAAGGTGGTGATGCCTATCGGAACTTGCGCCGTGCGCAGCACGAGACCCGCCTGCAAGGAGCAGATAAGGCAAGAGTCCCCCAGGATCAACTCATGAAAGAGCGCGCATCTGTGCGAAAGCTTTGGGACTCGGTTTTGGGCGCATCCGCCATTTGAAACAGTCTAAAATCAAAGAAATACCATTTGTTCAAACCACCTTATTCAACTGAACTCAGCACCGTGAAAGACGCTCTCAGACCCTCTCTTGCACTGCCCGAAGGCCGCTCCAAGGTCTTGCTGCACTCATGTTGCGCCCCTTGTTCGGGCGAGGTGATGGAAGCCATGCTCGCAGCCGGCATTCAATACGATATTTTCTTTTACAACCCTAATATTCATCCCGTAAAAGAATACGAAATCCGGAAAAATGAAAACATCCGTTTCGCTGAAAAAAACGGAATCGGGTTTATCGACGCAGACTATGACGTGGACAACTGGTTCGATAGAATCAAAGGGCTCGAAAACGAGCCTGAACGAGGTGAACGCTGCACAAAATGTTTTGATATGCGTTTCGAGCGGACCGCTTTGTATGCGTATGAACATGGCTACGACACGATCACCAGTTCGCTAGGAATCTCGCGTTGGAAGGACATGAATCAAATCAATGGCTCTGGTGAGCGTGCCGCATCGCGTTATGAAAACTTGCTGTACTGGACGTACAACTGGCGCAAGCATGGCGGCTCGGCGCGCATGATCGAAATCAGCAAACGGGAAGAGTTTTACCAGCAAGAGTACTGCGGTTGTGTGTATTCCCTAAGAGACACCAACAGACATCGCCGTTCGCAAGGTCGAGATCGAATCACGCTCGGAGTCAAGTTTTATGGTCGCGAAGAAATCCTCAAACCGGACTGAACTGAATCCGAACCTAAACTGAGCTTAAGCGCCCTATTTTCAGGCCATGACGCTCAAGAAGCGCTGCAAAGTTCTCACTACCTAACACCCGGTATTCTTCGACACGGTCACGACCAAAGGCCAGCTTATCTGACGCATACTGAGCAGGATGTGTCATCAATACACTGTTGATCCGTGCGTTTTCAAGCCATGCGCTCAACATCGACAGATACGGTGGGTGGGGTCGGGAAAAATCGTAGGCTCCCATAAAACCATCATTGACGACCATGCCAGCACGTTTGGCTTGACTCACCAGCCTACGCGCTCCCAGCGCACCAATCACATGCGCCTTAAAGCGTTGCATGAACGGCAGCGATCCGGACATGTGAGTGGGTCGTGTATCACGCAACCAAGGTAGACGTCCCGCATAGCGACGAGAGAGCGCAGCAAGGAGTTCATCTCGGATGACAGGGAACTGATGGATATGTAAGTGACCGTCGACAAAGTCGGGAGTCTTCTTCATGTGAAGCTCAAACAAGTCAAGCTGAACCTCAATCTGTCTGCGTACATCGATTCGGGAAATACGTCGCGTATAGGTCAGCGCGATCAAACGACCCAGCGGCGTGTAAAACCCTGGCAATCCCAGAAACTCGGTGAAATTCAGATGAAGGCCGACATCAATCGGCAATCCTGAAAGCAAAGGTGCCGCAGACGAAAATCTTTCAGAGGTGACTAGGCAACCCGTCGCGCTCAAACGTCCGGTCTGCGCAAGCTCGACAATCGCGCGATCCACGCCCGACTCAATACCGAAGTCATCTGCACAGACAACAAGTGGACGAGGCTCTGAAATCATTGTGATCGACGCTCAGGACTTTGAGTTTTTGAAAGGCTTTCCAAGCGACTGACGCACGATGTAAAGCGGCCGGCCTTTGACCTCATCGAAAATGCCTGCAATGTATTCGCCCACCACACCCAGAGACATCAAGTTGATGCCAGAAAAGAAAAGAAGAATGGTCACGATCGTGGGCCAACCATCAACAGGATTTTTATACAGCAAGTACTCGATGACGATGAACAGACCATACCCAAAAGAGCAAATGGACACCAGAAAACCAAGCAAGCTCACTAAACGTAATGGCCAAGTCGTGAAAGACATCAAGCCCGCCATCGCTAGCCTGAGCAATGTCAATGCGCTAAATCGTGAGTCACCGTGCAGTCTTGCATCCGGCACATATTGAATCGCTTCGGTGTTGAATCCTACCCACGCGTACAAACCCTTCATGAAACGGTTGCGCTCAGGCAATCGAAGCAAGGCGTCAACCACCGTCCGGTCCATCAAGCGAAAATCACCCGCATGAGGAGGCACCTCCACACCGCGCGAAGATCTCAGAAGTGAGTAAAACAACTTAGTGCCGAGGCGCTTGCCAAAGCTTTCATCATCCCGATTTTCGCGAACAGCAAAGACCATATCGACCCCTGCCTGCCACCGACTCAACATTTTTGGCAATAGCTCGGGAGGATGTTGCAGATCAGCATCCAGAATGAGCACGGCATCGCCAACCGCCGCTTCGATGCCGGCAGTGATGGCTGGCTCTTTACCGAAATTGCGGGACAACTGCACATAGCGAAAACCTGGATTCTGGGTCCAAGCCGACATCAATGTGGCGGTTGCATCTCTGCTACCGTCATCCACCACGACGACCTCCCAGTTGGCGCCAGTCTGGGCCAAAACTGCCTGAAGCCTGGGCAATAACAATCCCAAGTTATCGTGCTCATTGTAGGCAGGCACCACGCAGCTAATCATGGATTGTGCCAGCTCACGGGTATGTGGAGCAGTCGTCTGTGCTGTCATAGAGTGAGTGGAAATATTGGAATTCATCTCGACATCATAACTTTAGCTTGTCGATTCCGTGTTTTTCTGCCTGACAGCCATGCTTGCACTAAATATTGCGGTCATCATGACTGCCGCCCCGAGGAGCATCCTGGCAGAAGGGACCTCTTGAAACAAAACCCAGGCAAAGAAGATCGCATAAAGGGGTTCGGAGGCCACCACTAACCCGGCCGTGCGCGCAGGCAACTGCCTCAGACTCAGGACAAACAACAAATGCGCCAGCCCTGTACAGACCACGCCAAGCGATGCAATCAAGAGCCAATCAGACAGCGTGACTTCATTTAAACTAGGCATCACCCAAGGCAATAAAAACAAAAACACCAGTGCATTCTGAAAGCCTGCGACTTTGAAAGCATTGACTTGACTCAATTGACGTCGATTGAGGACAGCAAGAACACCAAAAGCAGCACCAGAAATGACGCCCCACACCAGCCCCTCGGTACCCTGGTTCGCCCAATCGAACGAGGGCGTGATTAAGACCAGCCCAAAACTGACCAGAAACAGCCTGAGCCACTCTGCTCGCCCCACTTTTTCCCTGAGAACAAGCGCCTCAATGAGTGTAATGAAGGCTGGAAAACTGGCAAATCCGAGTGTCGCCACGGCGACACCTCCTATTTTGACTGAGTGAAAAAAGGTCACCCAATGCAGCGTCAACATCGCGCCGCTCATCACAAAAGCACCCAAATGCTGATGCCAACTCGAGCCTGCCTTGACCTGTTGAGTAGGTGCGATCAACGCAAGCGACCGGCTCAAGATCCATAATGACAGCACCGCAAATAACGCGCGTCCCCATGTAATGATCAAGGCATCGGCGCGGATGATCGCGCCGAAAATTCCAGTCGCTCCAAAAAGAATGGCGACGAGATGAATCGCAAAGAGCGACTGAAGACGAGTGAGCAAGCTGTCTCTATACCTTCAGGAGTGTCAGCGGGCTTTGGGCCAACCGAGGGGCGCAGCCCAACCCGTGTATACCTTGGGGAGCGGTGTCGCGTAATCACCATGTTTGCTTGTACCGAGCCCCAAGGCACTCAGCGCCTCGGCGAACTTGACGGCAACCGCCACACCATCAATCACTGGAACACCCAAACGCTGAGTCAAGGTGTGACAAAGCGTGGTCATCCCCGCGCATCCCAGCACGATCGCACCGCTTCGGTCCCGGCTGAGCGCCTCGCGAGCTGCGTGCTCGATTTGTCCGATGATCTCCTCGCCGCCGTCCTCCAGATCCAGTACGGCAATATCAGTGCCGTGCACACCGCGACACTGATGCTCAAAGCCATACCGCTGAACAAGACGCTCGGCGATGATGCATGTGCGGGTCATCGTTGTCACGACAGAGAATCCTGTCGCAAGCATGCTCGCCGCGTGAAAAGCAGCCTCTGCGATACCTAGCACCGGGGCCGAGGTTGCCTCTCGTGCCGCTTCCAGTCCAGGGTCGCCAAAACAAGCCAGTACAACCGCATCCGGTCCCCAGGACGCAGCTAGCTTAACCTGCTCAGCCACGCCTGCGGCGGCGAAAGCCTCGTCATAATGGCCTTCAATGGACAAAGGACCAAAGCTGGGTTGAGTCGCAATAATCTCGGTATTGGAACTTGCGACAGCCTGCGCACCTTTGGCGATGGCTGCGGTCATCGGTGCAGACGTATTAGGGTTTATGAGAAGTAGTTTCATCGTGTGTTCTTGGTTTACCTTAGTTACTATTGAAACAAAGCTTTTGCACCAAACTGGACAAAAATGCCCCAAAATGAACATGAGACACCAGTATGGAGCATCTGAAATCAATAACCTTTTTAAAAACTAAAAAATCAACGTCAATGATCGCGAAATGTGTACATTCATGAGCGCTAAACATGGCATGATTTTTGCTTGATAACAAAACGTATTTCAATACGTAAAACGTACCACTGGTCATATATCGGTCACGTTGGCTCAACCGAGCTGGAGGCAGACAACACAGACCGGTCTAAAAGTATCAGATTTGCAGCAAAACCTGTTAGCTATATTTTTACAACCGAATTACTGGAGATTCCATGAAACAACATACGTTGATTTCCCGCCTGGTAGGTAAACCACTCGGACTCACCGTTCTGTCAGCAGCGTTGGCAGTCGGCGCCGCATTGCCCGCTTCCGCGCAAGAAAAAGTGCTGCGCATCGGCATGACGGCCGCTGATATCCCACGCACGCTTGGCCAACCTGACCAAGGTTTCGAAGGCAATCGTTTCACCGGCATCCCAATGTATGACTCGCTCACGCAGTGGGATCTCTCAAAGGCAGACGTCCCCAGCGTGGTGATTCCAGGTTTGGCGACATCCTGGGAAGTCAACCCAAATGACAAGACGAAATGGGTCTTCAAATTGCGTCCTGGCGTCAAGTTTCACGATGGTTCGCCCGTCAATGCAGACGCCATCGTCTGGAACGTTCAAAAAGTCCTGGACAAGGATTCCCCCCAATTTGACGCATCACAAGTGGGCGTGACCGCCTCGCGCATGCCAACTTTGCGCAGCGCCAAAAAGATCGATGATCTGACGGTTGAGCTCACGACCAGCGAACCAGATGCTTTTCTCCCGATCAACCTGACCAACCTGTTTATCGCTTCACCTGAGCACTGGAACAAAAAGCTTGCCGCAGTGCCGGCTTCTGTCACCAACCCCGCCGAGCGTTCCAAACAAGCTTGGGCTGCTTTTGCAGCCGACGCGTCGGGTAGCGGTCCATTCAAGATGGCACGTTTCGTTCCACGCGAGCGTGTTGAAATGGTGGCAAACAAAGACTATTGGGATCCCAAGCGTACACCCAAGATTGATCGCGTCGTTTTGCTCCCAATCCCCGAGGCAAATGCTCGTACGGCAGCTCTATTGTCCGGCCAGGTTGACTGGATTGAAGCACCCGCACCGGATGCCATGCCTCAGATCAAGCAGCGTGGCTTCACCATCTACAGCAACCCCCAGCCACACGTGTGGCCATGGCAGCTTTCTTTCGCAGAAGGCTCACCCTGGCTTGATAAACGCGTGCGCCAGGCAGCCAACCTCTGTGTAGACCGTGAGGGTCTGAAAACGCTATTGGGCGGCATCATGGGTATTCCAAAAGGCACCATGGCACCCGATCATCCATGGTTTGGCAAACCCTCTTTCGATGTCAAATACGATCCGAAAGCCGCCCAAAAGCTGATGGCTGATGCAGGTTTTTCGGCTGCCAAGCCTCTGAAGGTGAAGGTCCAGATTTCAGCATCGGGGTCAGGACAAATGCAACCGCTGCCTATGAACGAATTCGTTCAGGAATCACTCAAAAAGTGCTTCTTTAACGTCGAGTTCGACGTGATCGAGTGGAACACACTGTTCACGAACTGGCGCAAAGGTGCCAAAGATCCTTCCGCCAACGGTGCTAACGCGATCAACGTGAGCTTCTCGGCAATGGATCCTTTCTTTGGCATGGTCCGCTTTAGCAGCAAGGGCACCTTCCCACCTGTGTCGAACAACTGGGGCTACTACAACAGCCCTGAGGTCGAAGCGCTCGTGACCAAGGCACGCACCACGTTTGATGCCAAAGAGCGGGATGTTGCGCTCGCGAACCTGCATACTCAGATCGTCAACGATGCACCTTTCGTCTGGATTGCCCACGACGCAGGTCCTCGCGCGATGAGCAAAAAGGTGAAGGATGTTGTCCAGCCACAAAACTGGTTCATCGATCTCGCCACAATGAACGTGCAGTAAGTTTGTGAGAGCTCGCCACATCATGAGGATGTGGCGAGTTTTTTTTGCGTATCTTTTTTACGTATTGTTTTAAATCGCATGTTTGATTTGGTTTTGCCCGACAACCCTTTTTCTGAGACCTCCTCTAATGTTTAGCTTTCTCCTGAGGCGTCTGGTTTACACCCTCCCGATTATGGTAGGCGTAGCACTCGTCTGTTTCTCCCTCGTTCATCTGGCACCTGGCGATCCATTGATGGCAATTTTGCCTCCCGATGCCTCGCAGGATCTGCGCGATCAGTTGATTGAACTCTATGGTTTCAATCGCTCCTATCCTGAACAATTTTTCCATTGGGTATGGCGCGCGATACAAGGTGATCTTGGAACATCCATTGCCACGAATCGTCCTGTGACGGACGAAGTCATCAAAGCTGTTGGCAACACTCTCAGACTCGCAGTGTTTGCGACCATCATTGGCTTTATTTTCGGCAGCTTGTTTGGTTTTGTCGCAGGCTACTTTCAAAACTCCTGGATTGACAAGGCGGCCTCTCTAACTTCAGTGCTGGGTGTGAGCGTGCCTCACTACTGGCTTGGCATGGTCTTAGTTATTATTTTCAGCTCGACACTCATGATGCTTCCTCCAAGCGGCGCTGGCCCAGGGGGTTCGGCGGACTGGGTCTGGGACTGGGAGCATATGAAACACCTGATCCTACCTGCTGTCACGATGAGTGTGATTCCGATGGGAATCATCGCCCGGACGGTTCGGGCCTTGGTCGCGGATATCCTCGCGCAGGAATTTATCGTCGGTCTGCGTGCAAAGGGTATGACGAATGTGGGTATTTTTATGCATGTCGTCAAAAACTCCGCCCCGACTGCCTTGGCAGTCATGGGTTTGCAGCTTGGTTATCTGCTGGGCGGTTCGATCCTGATCGAAACAGTGTTCTCCTGGCCTGGTACCGGATTTTTATTGAACGCAGCGATCTTCCAGAGAGACTTGCCGTTACTCCAAGGCACGATTCTGGTGCTCGCCATGTTTTTCGTTGTACTCAACATGATCGTAGACGTCATTCAGACCCTGCTCGATCCACGCATCGCGCGTAGCTAAGGAACAGGGAACTCACATGCTTAATATCACCGTAGATCCCTCTAAAGTGCCTGCCGTTGTCATGGAGAAATCCACGGGCTACTGGAAAAACGTCGGTCAACGCTTTATGCGCGACAAGGTGGCCGTTTTTGCCGGCATCGTCATTCTGATCCTCTTGATCATGGCGATATTCGGACCATGGCTCGTCCCGCATGATCCGTTTCAATCTTCCATCATGAAACGGCTCAAGCCGATTGGATTCCCGGACCATATCCTGGGTACAGACGAGCTTGGGCGTGACATGCTGAGTCGACTGGTCGTCGGTACAAAATTGTCCCTGTTTATGGGTATCACGCCCGTGATCCTGGCGTTTGGTATCGGATCGGTTATCGGCCTGGTCGCAGGCTATGCCGGTGGCAAAATCAACACCGTGATTATGCGTACGATTGACGTCTTCTACGCATTCCCTTCCGTGCTGCTGGCGATTGCGTTATCAGGCGTTCTGGGTGCGGGTATCACCAACTCTCTGATCTCTCTGACCATCGTCTTCATTCCCCCGATCGCCAGGGTCGCCGAGAGCGTGACCACTCAAATCAGGGGTCGGGACTTTGTCGATGCGGCCCGCGCATCGGGTGCCAATGCGTTCACAATCGTTCGCGTGCATGTTCTGGGCAATGTCCTGGGGCCTATTTTTGTATACGCCACGAGCTTGATTGCCGTTTCGATGATTCTAGCTTCTGGCTTGAGCTTCCTGGGCTTGGGCGTCAAGCCTCCCGAGCCTGAGTGGGGTCTGATGCTCAATACATTGCGCACCGCAATTTACGTCCAGCCTTGGATTGCCGCTCTACCCGGCGTCATGATTTTCGTGACTTCGATTGCTTTCAACCTGCTCTCGGATGGCCTGCGCACCGCCATGGAGATCAAGAACTAATGAATACGACTGTGAAAAATCAAACGGATGTTGGCGGTCAGGCTCAGCCGCTGCTGATGGTTAAAAATCTGATCAAACACTTCGCGCTTAAAAAGGACATGCTGGGGCGAGGTGGCGGTGTTGTGCGTGCTGTCGATGGCATCGACTTCATGGTCCGCAAAGGTGAAACACTCGGTGTGGTCGGTGAGTCGGGCTGTGGAAAATCCACAACCGCCCGCTTATTAATGAATCTCATTAAACCTGACAACGGGGACATCATTTTTGACGGGATGTCCGTTGGTGGAAGAGACCTCTCACTCAAGGAGTTTCGGCGTCAGGCGCAGATGGTGTTTCAGGACAGCTATGCGTCGCTTAATCCTCGACTGACCATCGAAGACTCCATTGCTTTTGCCCCTCAAGTTCATGGCGTATCTAAAAACGAGGCCATCGAACGCGCTCGGGATCTGCTTCGCCGCGTCGGGTTGGATCCCGTACGTTTTGCAGAACGTTACCCCCATGAGCTATCAGGTGGCCAACGTCAGCGCGTCAATATCGCGCGTGCGCTGGCCTTGCAGTCTCGTCTAATTATCTTGGACGAGGCTGTTTCAGCGCTCGATAAATCTGTAGAAGCGCAAGTGCTGAATTTGTTGCTTGATCTCAAAGAGGATTTCGGACTGACCTACGTGTTCATCAGTCATGACTTGAACGTGGTTCGCTATATCTCTGACCGTGTGATGGTGATGTATTTGGGACAGGTCGTGGAAATTGGTGACTGCGAGACACTTTTTGAAAGTCCCCAGCACCCCTACACGCGCGCACTGCTCTCCTCTGTGCCCTCCATGGATCCCGACAACCGGACCGAAGAGCCTCCTCTCGCCGGAGATCCCCCGAATCCCATCAATCCGCCCTCTGGCTGTCGTTTCCACACCCGCTGCGTGCACGCTCAAGCTGTTTGTGCTGAAAAAATGCCTCCTTTGGCGATGTCCAGGGATGGACACGGTGTGGCTTGCCTCATGCATGTCGTCAACAGTGGTCACACTGAAGCGCCAACAGTCGCCCAGGAGGCTGCATGATGGACCAAACTACGGAAGTAAAGTCAACACACAGCAGCACAACCATGACTCAAGAAAAACCTTTTATTGATATTCGAGATCTGACGGTGACGTTTACCGGAGGACGCAAGCCCGTGCGGGCAGTTTCGGGTGTCAGTTTATCTGTCAAACGCGGTGAAGTTGTCGCGCTGATTGGTGAATCAGGCTCCGGGAAAAGCGTGACATTGCGCTCGATTCTGAGACTACACAATCCGGACAAATCAAAACTTGAAGGTCAAATCGTCGTGGGCGGCCAGGACGTCGTCAAACTTTCCGATGCCGATTTGTCCAGTTTCAGGGGCAAAGTCGCCTCGATGATTTTTCAGGAACCTCTGCTGGCGCTGGATCCCGTCTATACGGTTGGCGAACAAATCATCGAAGCGATCCTGCGTCATGAATCGATCGGCAAGGACGCTGCCCGCGCTCGCGCGTTGTCCCTTTTCGAACGAGTCCGTATCCCGAGTCCGGAACGTCGACTGGATGCCTATCCGCACGAAATGTCGGGCGGGATGCGACAGCGCGCGATGATTTCTTTGGCGCTTGCCAGTCATCCTCAACTTTTACTCGCGGATGAACCAACAACAGCGCTGGATGCGACTGTGCAAATTCAGATTTTGCTGTTGCTGCGCGAACTCCAGCGCGAACTCGGTTTGTCAGTGATATTTGTGACCCACGACATTGGTGCGGCAGTCGAAGTTGCCGACCGAATCGCGGTCATGTATGCGGGTCGCATCGTCGAAGAAGGCACGACACGCACCCTGATGCGTAGCCCGCGCCATCCCTATACACGCGCTCTACTCAAAAGTCTGGCTCATGGCAATGTGGCCAAAGGCACACGCCTGGAGACGATTCCCGGATCCCCACCTGATTTGAGCAACTTGCCGCCGGGTTGTGTATTCGCGGATCGTTGCAGTCTGGCTCTGGACTCTTGTCGACAGAGTGTGCCTGAAATCATCAAGCTCACACCTGATCACAGCGCACGCTGTCACAGAACCGATCAGACGGCAATCGCCGTCTGATCCCAGTTCCGATCGACTAACAAAATCGGCCCACAGAAATTGGTCCACCGCATCCGAAGCGGTCAGCCAATGACTGTGGGCCGGTTCATTGATTAGCCACTAACGTGACTACCAACGGCGTTCAATCCACTTATTGAAGGGTACGTTCGAACACAAACTTACCTTCACGCCAGTCGACAGGCACCACATCTTTCGGTCCGAACTTGCCCTCAAGAATCAGCTTGGCAATCGGATTTTCCAACTGTTGCTGAATCGAGCGCTTGAGAGGTCTCGCACCGAAGACAGGATCGAACCCCTCGCGCGCAAGTTCAGCGAGTGCGGCGTCAGAGACCTCGAGACGCATTTCCTGCTGCTCCATCCTGCGAGCGAGACGTCTGATCTGAATACCTGCGATCTTTTCGATGTGCTGGCTTTGCAATGCGTGGAACACCACAACCTCGTCGATCCGGTTCAAAAACTCTGGGCGGAAGTGCTGTTTAAGCTCTTCCCACACGACTTCTTTAACCGCCTCGTAAGGCTTGCCGACCATCGCCTGGATATGCTGCGAGCCCAGGTTCGAGGTCATGACGATCACCGTATTACGGAAATCCACCGTCCGACCCTGACCATCCGTCAATCGACCGTCATCCAAAACCTGGAGCAACACGTTAAATACATCCGGATGCGCTTTTTCCACCTCATCCAGCAAAACGACGCTATAAGGCTTGCGGCGAACCGCCTCGGTCAGGTAACCACCCTCTTCATAGCCGACATAGCCTGGAGGCGCACCGATCAATCGGGCGACGGAATGTTTCTCCATAAACTCGCTCATGTCGATGCGGATGAGATGCTCATCTGAATCGAACATGAAGTCCGCCAAGGCACGGGTCAGCTCAGTCTTACCTACACCGGTCGGGCCCAAGAAAAGGAATGAGCCATACGGACGCGAAGGGTCTGACAAGCCGGCACGGGATCGTCGGATCGCATCAGCGACCAGACCCACCGCTTCATCCTGGCCGATCACACGATCATGCAAACGCTCTTCCATCTTGAGCAACTTGTCACGTTCGCCCTGCATCATTTTGGACACGGGAATTCCTGTCGCACGGGACACGACTTCGGCGATTTCCTCTGCACCGACCTGGGTACGAAGCAACTTCGGGCGCTCACCCGGTGATTTGGCCTGCGCAGATCCCTCGGCGGCCTTCAGTCTGGACTCAAGTTCTGGCAAGGTGCCGTATTGAATCTCAGCCAGCTTGTCGAACTGACCTTTGCGCTGTAATTCGGCCATTTCAGCACGCGCACGCTCGATTTCCTCTTTGATCGACTGAGTGCCCTGCACAGCGGCTTTTTCACTCTTCCAGATCACTTCGAAGTCGTTGTACTCGCGTTGAAGTTTTTCAAGTTCCTCTTCAATGATTTGAAAACGACGGATTGATCCCTCATCGGTTTCCTTTTTGACCGCTTCGCGTTCAATTTTTAATTGAATGATCCGGCGATCCAGCCGATCCATCACTTCGGGCTTGGAGTCGATTTCCATCCGGATCCGCGAGGCGGCCTCATCGATCAGATCGATCGCCTTATCCGGCAAGAAACGATCTGTGATGTAGCGATGCGACAGCTCCGCCGCCGCCACAATCGCGGGATCGGTAATTTCCACACCGTGGTGCAATTCGTAGCGTTCCTGCAAACCACGCAAAATCGCAATCGTCGACTCGACATCGGGCTCATCCACGAGCACTTTCTGGAAACGACGCTCGAGTGCGGCATCCTTCTCGATGTATTTGCGATACTCATCCAGCGTTGTCGCACCGATGCAATGCAATTCGCCGCGCGCCAACGCAGGCTTGAGCATATTGCCGGCATCCATGGCGCCTTCGGCTTTACCCGCCCCGACCATGGTGTGGATTTCATCAATGAATATGATGTAGCTGCCATCGTCCTGAGCAAGCTCTTTGAGCACAGCCTTGAGTCGCTCTTCGAACTCGCCACGGAACTTGGCACCCGCGAGCAGGCTCGCCAAATCCAGCGACAGCACGCGCTTGCCACGCAAAGTCTCGGGCACCTCGTCGTTAACGATACGTTGAGCCAGCCCTTCGACAATAGCGGTTTTGCCCACACCTGGCTCACCAATCAGCACAGGATTATTTTTTGTGCGGCGTTGCAGGATTTGGATCGCACGACGAATTTCATCGTCCCGACCAATCACTGGATCGAGCTTGCCCTGGCGGGCGCGTTCAGTCAGATCGGTCGTGTATTTGGCCAGCGCCTCTCGGTTGGACTCGCCTTCTTGATCTTGCACGGGCGAACCGCCTCGCACAGCATCAATCGCCGAGTCTAGTGCCTGGCGCTGCAAGCCCGCCTCTTTGAGCGCACGACCGACTTCGCCCTTATCCTCTGATAAAGCAAGCAGGAATAATTCGCTCGGAATATAAGTGTCGCCTCGCTTGGCGGCTTCTTTGTCTACGCGCGTAAAAACAGACTGCAAGTCGCGGCTGACTTGAATGTTTCCATCGCCACCTTTGACTTGTGGCAACCCCTTCACAATCGCATCCAACGCAGGCTGCAGGCGATTAATCGCCACGCCAGCACGCGCCAGAAGACTGCCTGCACCACTCTCGCTGTCAGCGAGAAGCGCCGAAAGTACGTGGGCAGGTTCGATGTAAGGGTGGTCATTACGCGCGGCCAGGCTCTGGGCGTCCGCGAGAGCCTGTTGAAATTTAGTCGTTAATTTGTCAAAACGCATGGTGTTGCTCCTAACATTATGTGTGTGGCTTGTGGCCAATTTCCGTTAGTCGTTACATATGGGCGTTTCGCCTGATTTCAATGGCTATTCGCAGATTCTGTATCAATCTATGCTTAGGCTAGCCTAAGTCCTTGCCCTTTAACTTGACTTAAATCAAGGGTTATTCCTAAGAGATATACAATAAGGATGTAGGGTCAGTATCAAATTTGCCAAAGCAGTTACCCAAGCAGCAAAAGGAGTCGGGAGCTCATGCTTAAACGTGTACCGGTCACCTCGGAATCACCGCATTGCTCAACATGCATGATGGGAAGCGTTTGCCTGCCTGTCGGCATGCCTTCCAATGAAGTCGCACAGCTCGATGAGCTGGTCAAAGAGCGACTGCGTATTGAGAAGGGACAAGCCCTTTTCCAGCATGGTACTCCCCTGGATGCCCTGTTTGGTTTGCGTACAGGCTCGATCAAAACTCAGATCATCGAATCCTCAGGTCAACAGCAAATTACTGGTTTTTTTCTTCCCGGCGAGATTGTGGGTCTCGACGGCATGATGGATGGCATACACAGTTCAACTGCCGTGGCAATGGAAGACTCCGAAGTCTGTGTGGTCAAGCTGGATGACATTGATGAAATCAGCCGCTACGTCCCATCACTTCAGCATCAGATCAGACGATTGATGAGCAAGGAGATCGCACGATCCCATCAGGTCTTGCTTGCTTTGGGTTCTATGCGTTCTGAGCAGCGCCTAGCTGCCTTTCTGATCAATCTGTCTCAACGATTGGCCGCGTTGGGCTACTCGTCGACAGAATTCATTATGCGGATGAGTCGGGAAGAGATTGGAAACTATCTCGGACTCACCCTGGAAACAGTCAGTCGACTGTTCTCTAGATTCGCCAGAGATGGCGTCATACGCGTGAGTCAGCGTGAAATCAAGATTTTAGATATGGTGGCGCTCAACGAACTCGTGGGCAAACCCTGTTAATGCAGGGCTGCCCGGTTGTTTCATATAAGCGCATGAACGATCTCTCAGCTCTTAGCTTCTAAAAACAGCTCGGACCGAACGAAATCAAGGGTTGTGCGTTCAGATGAGAGTAAATTCCTTCCGATCTGTTGCGCCCAGAATGCCTGCCCGCCCCCTGCCCGCGCCCATTCATTCATCCTGCGGGTAAATAACTGCAAATCATATTCATGCGTGACCCCAATCGCACCATGCACGGCGTGTGCGACGGCTGTCACTCTGGCCACCGCCTGACTTGTCTGAGATTTGGCTAAGGCAGCTAGCATGGGCGCGGGTTGCCAGTCACTACTGCGACAAGCCATCTCGGTTGCCATCCTGGCGCCAAACACCAACTCGGCCATCTCGCTGATCTGCTGTTGTAAAGCTTGAAAACGCCCAATCGGCTTTCCAAACTGTTCTCGCTGATTCGCATGGGCAAGCGTCATTTCAAAGACTCTGTCGGCTGCCCCGGCTATCAGTACAGAAACAGAGAGCGCCAGCAAGTGTTGAAATTGAGGGAGATCCCATTTTCCAAGCAACGAACGTTCGGCGATTGGCACGGACCATGTCAGAGTTGCATCCAGGGTTCCATGACCGCCCGAGGGTGTGACAGACGCTTCTGAAGTGGCTAATAACCAGACCTGCTTTCCTTTTTGAGCCAAAATCCAGTCAGACACCAGCCCGAAATTCACCGCGTGCGCCGTCAAACCCTTGTCGTCGAGGTTGACTTGAAAGGGCGCAAAAGTCAAAGACCCGTCAGGAATATTTTGCTGATGGTGACTCAACCAGGCGCGCGCCAGCATCGTATGCGCATAAGGAAGCGGCAATGCATGACGTCCCATGCAAAACATGATGGGCCAAGCTTCGGCCAAGGTCAGACCGGCACCGCCAGACCCTTCGGGAAGCAGTCCGTCCGCAAAACCAGCAGACAAAAATGTTTCCCACAAGAGCTTGGGATCACTGCCCTGCTCGATTTGACGCAACTGAGCGGGCGTGCACTCTTGGGCGAAAAAACGATCTGCTGAATCATAGAAAGAATTTTGCATGTTTGATTACCTCAAGCCCAAGCCGCGGGCGATGATGCCACGCAAAATTTCGCGAGTTCCGCCCCGCAAGGAAAACGTCACACCCATCTGCTCAAGATAGCCGAGTGTTTGCAACAAATCCGGACTCGCCACAAAATCCGGATGGGCACCCAGCCAGGCAGCAATTTGCCGGATAAGCTTTTGCTCAAAATCCGTACCAAAATCTTTGACAACAGAAGCCTCAGTCGCAGGGCTCTCACCATCGACCAGCTTTTGTGTGACAGCCAGAGAGAGAGCCCGCAACACAGCCATCTCGGCCACCAGTGATCCAACCAAAGCGGCGGTCTCGGGATCTGTCACATTTTGCTCCCGCAGGCCATCCATCCAACTGTCTAGCAGGGCAATACTGGAGTAAATCCGCTCGGGACCACTGCGTTCGAAAGCAAGCTCAGCCGTACACTGATCCCAACCCTGCCCCTCAACGCCTACCAAGGCATCGGGCGCGAGCAAGACGTTATCAAAAAATACCTCGGAAAAATGAGCATCCCCGGCCATGTCCCGGATGGGACGAACCGTCACACCTGGCAACTTCAAATCGATGATGACCTGGGACAAACCTTTGTGACGGTCAGAAGTTTCGCCTGAGGTTCGAACCAGAGCGATCATGTAGTGACAACCATGCGCGTTTGTTGTCCATATCTTGCTGCCATTGAGTAGCCAGCCCTCGGCGGTCCTGGTCGCACGCGTCCGGATGCTCGCCAAATCCGAGCCTGAGCTTGGCTCACTCATGCCGATGCAAAAAAACGCTTCACCCCGGCAAATTTTAGGAATGTAAAAACGCCGTTGCTCCTCGGTGCCAAAATTTAAAATCAGCGGTCCGCTTTGACGGTCGGCAATCCAGTGCGAGGCCACGGGCGCACCTGCGATCAAAAGCTCTTCGGACAATACGAAGCGTGAAAAAAAGCCTTTGCCTGAACCCCCGTATTCCTTGGGGATCGTTAACCCCAGCCAGCCTTTTTTAGCGAGACTTTTACTGAACGCTTCGCTTGTTCCCATCCAGGAACGGGCCTTGATATGGTTGGGAACACCCTGCATTTCATCGTTTAGAAACGCCCGGATCTCCGCGCGAAACGCCAGCTCGTCCTGTGGGACCTCAGTAAATTCAAGTGCAGTCAGCATATTTAACCTGTCTTGGAGAAGCTGGATGATATGGGATATCGAGCCTCGGTTACAGCGATTTGTGATCGTCTTATACTGCATGAATTGTATTTGTTTGCCACGATTACAGCCAACTCACGGGGGAAGACATGACGGAAACTAAGCTTTTAGGATCAGGATACATATGGCAGGAACTGGCTGTCGGTCAAAAATTCAGAACCTATCGACGCACCGTCACGGAAACTGACATCATCAACTTCATCAGTGTGACCGGAATGCTCGAGACAATTTTTATCGACAAAACGTTTTCACACGGCGCCATGCAGGGACGTCCGGTGCCCGGAGGTTTGACTTATGGGCTCATCGAAGGCCTGCTGATGCAAGGGATGGTTCAAGGCACGGGGCTTGCACTGCTTGAAGTGCACAAGAAAGTGCTCAAACCGGTATTGGCCGGAGACACCATCTGGGCTGAAGTCGAGGTCACGGCGATCAAACCCACGTCTAAACATAACCGTGCGGTCGTCACCTCTCGCGTGGATGTCAAAAATCAGGACGGCATCGATGTCATGACCTATACAGCGGTCAGAATGCTCGCCGGCGAGAGACACTAAAACCCGATTTCGCCAGCCTCTTTGTCATTTTTAGGCGCCATGAAAGTTGTCAGCAAACTGGATAGCGCCGCAATGGACCAGAAAAAGAAAAAACCGGCCGCGTACAAAATTTCACGTTCTGGCCGGATATAGCCAAAAATCGCCACATCCAGCGGATCAACCAGCGCAAAGACCACAGCGCTGGCCAAACCGGCCATCAAGAAAGACGGCCATAATATCCACATCAATGAATGCCACTTCATAGTAGCTCCCTTGATTAACGTGCTTCGTTTGAAGGCGGCTTGACAGGTAGTTTCTCAACCACCAAGCCACGCTTCATGCCGCCCTCCAGAATAGGCTGATCGGAGAAGCTGTTCAGGGCTAATACGATCGTAATCGCACAACCGACAATGGCTAACGCGGGGCCTGCCATCAATATCCATGGCCAGGGCTCGCGCCACCATGGCGTAGCGCGCGTTGTTTCTGTCTTTTGTTGTGCGCTGTTCATAATGTCTCCTTAATTAGGAAATATAAAACTGGATGCTTCATTGATTTCAGTCAACACAGCACCATCAGGACCCAGTGAGCGGGTAATGAATCTGATCGGTTGCGGACCGGGCTTGGCGGACTCAGCAGGCGCCCTGACCACGACTGCGATCAATCGATTCGATGCGCTGGGCACATTGATCCGCGCTGCTGACTGCACCGGATCGCCGGACTGGGCACCTGATAGTGGAACGGATGTTCGATCCGCCAGAGCTACCGTCATGCCGGGTACGCCCTCCACCCCTAAAGAAAGCACGAGTGGCTGTTCAGATGCATTGATCAGCTGGATTCGATAAACGTTTTCAATCAATCCGCCTGCAACTTCCCTGCCAAGCATTCCTCGATCCCGGATCACATCCACACGCAAAGTCGTACGCGTGGCTAAAGAACCGATAAAGACCGCCACAAGCACCAGCATCAACGCCGAGTAAATCAACACCCTCGGACGCAAAAGACTTTTACGGATAGCTTTTGGCGAGAGTTTTTCCAAGATACCTCTCTCTGAGGTATAGCGGATCAGCCCCTTGGGATAGTCAAGTTTGTCCATGACCTGATTACACGCATCCACGCAAGCACCACAACCGATGCACATGTACTGGAGTCCTTGCCTGATATCGATCCCTGTTGGACATACCTGAACGCAAATACTGCAGTCTACGCAATCGCCCATGCCCTGGGCACGATGATCCACCTTGCGGGAGCGCGCACCGCGCGGCTCTCCGCGCACCGTGTCGTAGGTCACCACCAACGTGTCACGATCCACCATGACACTCTGGAAACGTGCGTAGGGGCACATGTATTTGCATACTTGTTCCCGCAAAAAGCCTGCGTTACCCCATGTCGCAAAACTATAGAAAAACAACCAGAACCATTGCCACGGGCCCAGAGTAAAAGCCAACAAATCAGCCGCCAAACTGCGTATGGGCGCAAAGTAACCAATAAACGAGAACCCTGTCCAGAATGCGACAACCAGCCAAAGCGCGTGCTTGGTTGCTTTGAGGCGAAATTTTCTAAAAGATAGTGGCGACTCATCGAGACGAATGCGGGCAACGCGGTCTCCTTCGACCTTGCGTTCAATCCACATGAAAATTTCAGTGTAAACAGTCTGTGGACAGGCATACCCGCAAAACAGTCGACCAGCAATCGCCGTAAAGAGGAACAAGCCCAACGCGGAAATAATCAGCAGCAGTGTCAGATAAATGACGTCCTGAGGCCACAACACCATATCGAAGATGTAAAACTTACGGGCACCCAGGTCAAACAGAACTGCTTGACGTCTGTTCCAGTTGAGCCACGGCAAACCATAAAAGAGCGCTTGCGTCAGGAGGACGAGCGCAATGCGCCAACGTGCGAACACACCTACAACGGAACGGGCATAAATTTTTTGACGAACATCCGCAAGTGTTTGCTCAAGAATCTCGGCCCCGGGTGGCAGCGGTTTGCTCCCAAGCGGACGCCAGGCCAGGGGCGCCACCTCTTCGGACTGGGGAGTCTGAGAATCAGAGGTCATGTGCATCACCTGACTTGGTCATCATTTACTTGGCCGAATCCGAGGACATCGCTGCCGAAGCGGTCACGTCCTTGCCACCGGACAAACCCCATACCCAAGCAGTCAACAGACGAATCTGTTCAGGCGTGAGCACATGCTCCTGGGCAGGCATGCGGTTGTTACGACCATTGAGGATGGTATGTACGATCGTGGCCTCGGAGCTGCCATAGAGCCAGACATCGTCTGTGAGATTAGGCGCACCAAGCGCTTTATTTCCCTTGCCATCGACACCATGACACGCCACGCAATTGTTGAGATAGGCGCGCTTACCGGGAATCACGCGAATCTGATCATGCGCCAAACCGGACATGGAGCGAACGTACTGAGCGATTTCACCGGCAGTCTTGGCATCAATAGTCGCACTCATGGGCGGCATCACACCATTTCGACCTTTTGCGATCGAGGTCTGAATGGCTTCGGGTGTGCGTCCATACATCGAATCGCCCTGCGCTAAGTTTGGAAAACTCACCGCACCGCGAGCGTCTGATCCATGACATTGTGCACAGTTATTCAGGAACAAACGTTGACCAATCACCCGCGCCTCGGGATCGGCCGCGATCGCGGGGATATCCATGGAAGCGAAACGTGCATAAACTGGCTTGACCTCCTCGTTCTGCTTGGTTTGATCCTCTTTGACCTCAAGCGCGGAGGTATATCCCAGGCTACCCTGATAGGCCCCGAGCCCTGGATAAAGAACCAAATAACCCAAGCCGAAAATGCACATGAGTACGTACATGTACGTCCACCATCTTGGCACGGGATTATTCAGTTCGCGCAAATCGCCGTCCCAAACGTGGCCCGTGTCCTCTACAACTCCAGGCGTGCGTTTCACCAACCACTTGCGCTGGGAAAACAGCAGCCACAGACACCAGATGATTCCCCCCAACACAACGGTTGCGATGTAATAACCCCAAAAACCATCAAAAAAATCATTCATGGACGCGACTCCTCTTTCTGCTGCTTGGCGCCTTCATCGGGCAAGACGAAAGGCAACATGGCCGCCTCTTCGTTTGCTTGTTTACGTCCTTTGGAAAAGGCCCACCAGATAATTCCGAAAAATGTCAGCATCGCCAACACTGTTGAAAAGGCATTGAGATAGGCAAGCATCATTTCGCTCCTGCTGAAGACGGACTCGTCTGCGCGGCCTGTGCGGCTTTACGAACACCCGTGCCCAAGCCCTGCAAATAGGCAATCATGGCGTCTTCTTCTGTTTTACCCTTCAAGGCAGCCGGTGCGCTCTCGATTTGCGCATCGGTATATGGCACGCCCAGGATTCGCAGTGCATGCATGCGGTCCTTGATATCGGTATCAGTCAACTGACGCTGTGCGAGCCAGGGATAACCGGGCATATTGGACTCCGGAACTACGGACCTTGGGTTGCGCAAGTGGACGCGATGCCATTCGTCCGAGTAACGCTCGCCGACACGGGCCAAATCAGGACCCGTCCGCTTGGAGCCCCACAAGAACGGACGATCAAACACCGATTCACCCGCCAAAGAGTAGGATCCGTAACGCTGAACCTCAGCGCGTAACATCCGGATCTGTTGAGAATGGCAACCTACACAACCCTCACGAATATACAGGTCGCGCCCCATCAGCCTGAGCGGATCGTAAGGCTCGACGCCCGCTGTTGGTTTGGTCAGGGAGTGCTGAAAAAACAGCGGGACGATTTGGACGAGTCCAGCGAACAAGACCACGATGATGCTGCAAACAATCATCAAACCGATATTTTTCTCGAGGGTCTGGTGCGAGAAGAAACTTTGCTTTTCATTTGCCATGATTTCCTCCTCAGGCGTTTGCCGCAGCGACAGCGGACACAGGTTGAGCAACGTCTTTCGGGATCACCGGATTGACAGCTTTTTCACCAATCACAGTCTTAAAGACGTTATAGGCCATCACGAACATTCCGCTCAGGTACAGGAGTCCGCCCACTAGACGAATCGCGTAGAAAGGGACTGAGGACTTGACGGACTCGACAAAGCTGTACGTCAGTGAACCATCCGGCTCCGTCGCACGCCACATCAGACCCTGCATCACGCCGGCAATCCACATCGAAGCGATATAGAGCACCACACCAATGGTCGCAATCCAGAAGTGCACCTCGATCAACTTGGTGCTGTACATCCTTTCACGTCCCCAGAGTCGGGGAATCAGGTAATACAACATACCGAAAGTGATCATCGCGACCCAGCCCAGTGCACCCGAGTGCACATGGCCGACCGTCCAGTCTGTGTAGTGGGACAACGCATTCACTGTTCGGATGGACATCATCGAGCCTTCGAAGGTCGACATACCGTAGAAAGACAGAGAGACCACCATAAATTTCAAAATAGGATCGGTGCGCAACTTGTACCAGGCACCTGATAAAGTCATGATGCCGTTGATCATGCCACCCCAGGAGGGTGCCAGCAGTATCAGTGAGAACACCATACCCAGCGACTGTGTCCAGTCAGGCAATGAGGTGTAAAGAAGGTGATGTGGACCCGCCCACATGTATGTGAACGCAAGCGCCCAAAAGTGCACGATCGACAAGCGGTATGAATAGATGGGACGTTCTGCCTGCTTGGGGATGAAGTAGTACATCATGCCCAAAAAGCTCGTGGTCAAAAAGAATCCCACTGCGTTGTGACCGTACCACCACTGCACCATCGCGTCCTGCACGCCGGCATATGCGGAGTAAGATTTCCAGAGCGTTGCGGGCATCTCGATGTTGTTCACGATGTGCAGAATCGCAATCGTCAGAATGTAGGAACCGAAGAACCAGTTTGCGACGTAGATATGCTTACTCTTTCGCTTGACGATTGTCCCGAAAAAAACAATCGCATAAGCGACCCACACAAGCGTGATCAGGATATCGATCGGCCACTCGAGCTCAGCGTATTCCTTGCTGGTGGTAATACCCAAAGGCAAGGTGATCGCAGCGGCGACGATCACGAGCTGCCAGCCCCAGAAGGTAAACGGGATTAGGAAGCCGCCAAACAAACGCGCCTGGCAGGTACGCTGCACGACGTAGTAAGACGCCGCGAAAAGCGCGCTGCCCCCAAACGCAAAAATGACCGCGTTTGTATGAAGCGGTCTGATGCGTCCGTACGTCAGCCAAGGGATATCAAGATTGAGTTGAGGCCAAAGTAATTGGGCGGCGATGATGACGCCAACCAGCATCCCTACGACACCCCAGACAACTGTCATGATGGCAAACTGCCTCACGACACCGTAGTTGAAGGTCTCGGCCGTTACCGCGCTTGAGCGAGCCATGTTGTTTCCTTATTAGAGATATTTCCCGACTACACCATCATGCCAAAACGATGTGGACAACCACTTGATCCATATCAAGCCCAACCGACTTTTGACAGGAGTCTCTTCAGGATTGATCGATTTTTGACACATTCACAACAGCATCCGCACGATCATCGTCAAGCAAAATTGAATGACTTGCCGCATCCGGATCATCGTATTGACCGGAAAAAACCGCCCACCACAGCATGCCCCCCACTAGCGCGATCACGGCTAGCGACAAAGGCAACAGTAGGTAAAGTATTTCCAAAATGATTCCTAGGACTGCGCCCGGGCTTGAAAGGTCGCGGCGTGCGCCGAACGCCCTGGATCAGCAGGGATTGCGTAAAGCCGCCAGGCGTTGATCACCACCGCTGTCGAAGAAACGAACATCAACAAAGCGGCCAACCAGGGCGTGACCCAACCTACGGCGGCAAGAGGCATCGTCAAAACATGCCAGATCAACGCACCATACAAATTTTGTAGCGTGACACGACGTGTGCGCGCAAAAAGTACATCACGTTGCGCATCGTTCATCTCGGGATAGGCGGCCAGACTGGCATGCGTCGCGGCCAGTGACATGGGGGCAGCCAAGGCCAAGGCACAGGGACAACTCATCACAAGTAATGCGACCAGAACCGAAAGCGCATGCTCGGGTTGCGTCAGCCACCAATAACTGGCAATCAAGAAGGCAACAGCCAGTTGTACAAGAATAAAGACTGTGGCGACTCGATCCGACTGAACGATCAAGGGCTGACACAGGGCATCGAGCTGCGCCCCACCCTGCGTGGCTTGGACCGACTGTCTGGCGCGGGTTTCAAAGTAACGCGCAGTCAACAAAAAGGCGACAAACATCGTGACGGAATCGTAATAAACCTCGCCATGACCCAAGATCGTCGCAAACGCGCTGGGAATAAAAGCAGCCACGATACTCGTCGCCACGGGAATGTCCATGGTCACGCGTCGCTCTGAATAGGCGAGACCAACTCCCTGCCAGACAGGCCAGGCAGCATAGAGCACCACGGGTACCGTCAGGGCAAGGCTAGCCCAATTCATTAGAAAAATAGCCCAATCCAGAACTTCCAGACTATCGTTGGGACCTGCTTCAACCCTAAGATATCCGGGCAAGGCAAACATCATCACCTGCATCATGGCAAGCCAGGCCAATCCCAGCCGCACAAGGCTGCGCCTGCGCCCGCTCATTTCAGCAGGAGTCAAAGGGCGATTCAACGCAAAAATTGATTTGGCCATGGTGAGGCTCATTCTAGGCGCGGTAGGTGTTTCTGCGCCTTGATATAGATCAACTAGGTAAAATCCAGTTTATTTTCTTGATGTGAGCTCATGAAGCTGCCCCCGCGCGATCTCCCTCTTGGCCAAGATGTTTCCTATCCAACGGCCTACGACCCGACACTTTTATTTCCAATTGAACGATCGCAAGCGCGTCTCGAGCTTGGCCTGAGCCCTGCCTCTTTGCCTTTCATCGGCTGGGATCTCTGGAATGCCTACGAATTATCCTGGTTGACGCCCCAGGGAATGCCAAAAGTCGGAATACTCAGGCTGAAGGTCGATTGTCGGAGCCCTCATATCATTGAGTCAAAATCCCTCAAGCTCTACCTCAACAGCTTTAACCAAACCCCTTTTGAGTCGACTGAACGCATGCTTGAAACGCTCAAGCACGATCTCTCCCAGGCCGCCGGAACCGATATTTGGGTCGAGCTCATCGAACCCAAGGACTTTGGTAGTCTTTTAATCGAGGAATTTGATGGCGTCGACCTGGATACTCAAGTACTGGATATTGATTGTTACGAACCCAATGCAAACCTTCTGCGCCTGGAAACCGATGAAACGACCACGCAAGCGCGCGTGACAGAATCCCTCTTTTCCAGACTGTTGAAATCCAATTGTCCAGTGACATCCCAGCCTGATTGGGCATGCGTCAAAATCGACTACACAGGACCCAAAATCGACAGGGCCAGCCTGTTGAAATACATCATTTCTTTTCGGATGCACAACGGATTTCACGAGCAATGCGTGGAGACCATCTTTAACGACATTTTGACGCGCTGTCATCCTGAATCCCTCTCGGTGTATGCACGCTACACCAGACGAGGCGGGCTGGATATCAATCCCTGGCGAGCCACATCAGATATGGCGGCACCCTCATTGCATCGAAGTGCCAGGCAGTAGCCGAGCCCAAGAAAATCTGACTCAGATCAAGTTTTCGAGGTTTTCTCGCGAATGACAGGCATCGCCCGACGCAAGTAGTACAACATGGACCAGACAGTCAGGATCGCGGCGATCACAATCAGCACTCGCCCGATCTGGGCAAAAGGCATGCCCAAAAGGGTGTCGTCATAGAGCAGGCAGGGAATCGCGATCATCTGGGCAGCGGTTTTGAACTTGCCGAGCCAGTGCACAGCAACGCTAGCGCTGGCACCAATCTGTGCCATCCACTCGCGCAAAGCGGAGATTGTGATTTCTCGTCCAATGATCACCAAGGCGATCATGACATCCACACGATCCAAATTGAGCAAAACAAGCAAGGCCGCCGAAACCATCAACTTGTCGGCAACAGGATCCAGAAATGCCCCAAAAGACGAGGTTTGGTTCCAACGCCGCGCCAACCAACCGTCAAACCAGTCCGTGAGCGCTGCAAAAATGAACGCCAGGCTGGCCGTGGTGTCACGCACAGGCACACTCATCCAGGACTCGGGCAAATAATAGAGTCCGATGAGCAGAGGAATCATGGCGATGCGCAGCCACGTCAAAATGATAGGTATGTTTAAAGGCATACGCTATGCTAACCCAGTTAGCGTAAGGAAAAGTAAATGCGCTCGGCCAATTCAGGGGAGATTCCCTCAACAGAGGCCAAGTCTTCGATGCTGGCGTTGGCCACACCACTGAAACCGCCAAATCTTGCCAATAAACGCTGCCGTCGCTTGGCTCCAACACCATCAATATCCTCCAAACGGGATACATTTCTGGCTTTGGCGCGTTTAGCGCGCATGCCAGTGATGGCAAAACGGTGCGCCTCGTCCCGTATTTGAGCAATCAACATCAGTGCCGCAGAGGACTCTCCCAATACCAAAGGAGCTCTGTCGTCCGGGAAGATAAGGGTCTCCAAACCGACCTTGCGTCGATCACCTTTTGCCACACCTACCAGCACATCCGTGTTCAGACCGAGCTCCGCAAACACTTGGCGGGCGATTTCCACCTGCCCCTTGCCGCCATCGATCAGCACCAAACCCGGCATGATCGCTTCACCATCCGCAACCTTACCAAATCGACGAGTCAGCACCTGCCTCATCGCTGCATAATCATCGCCAGGCGTGATCCCTGCGATGTTGTAACGTCGGTACATCGAAGGCTGCATCGCGTGATGCGTGTAAACGACACACGAAGCTTGCGTCGCCTCGCCGGCAGTATGACTAATGTCGAAACACTCTATGTGCAGGGCCTCTAGTGCTGCGGGATCCGTATCCAGCTCGAGCGCCTCAGCCAAAGCCAGCGTTCGGGCGCTGCGGGCGCCGGATTCCAGCAACGCGCTCCCCAGCGCCATTTCAGCATTGCGTGTCGCCTGCTCAAGCCACGCCCGACGCACACCCTGGGGACGACTGATAAATCTGCATTTTGTGGACTTGGATTCCGCAAGCAAATCGATCAGCTCTGCATCGGGCAACACATGGGATCCGACAATCACAGCCGGCAACGGATGATCCACATAATGCTGCGCGATAAAAACTTCGATGACTTCCGAACCGGAATCCCCATCGGCGTGCGTTGGGAAAAAAGCGCGATCTCCCAAATGCCGACCACCTCTGACCATGGCCAAGTTGACGCATACTTTACCGCCTGAAGAGGCCACCGCAATCACGTCAGTGTCGCTTTGGTCAGAGTCCTCCATGGTTTGCTGATGCAAGACCTTGGCCAACGCCCCCATCTGATCACGCAGCATCGCCGCCTGCTCGAATTCCAGGGCCTCGGCCGCGGCTTGCATGCGGCGCTCAATATCTCCCATGATTTCCTGGGTCTCGCCATTCAGAAATCGCGCTGCACGTTGCGCATCGGCAGCGTAGTCTTGCGGAGAAATCTCATCGACACAGGGGGCCGAGCAGCGACCAATCTGATGAAGCAAACAAGGTCTGGAACGATTTGCATAAACCGTATCCTCACACGTGCGCAAGCGAAAAACCTTTTGCAAGATCTGAATAGTTTCGCGCACTGCCCACGCACTCGGGTAGGGACCAAAAAACTGTCCTTTTTTTTGAGTCGAACCCCGGTAATACGCAATCCGGGGGGCAACATGCCCAGAGAGCATCAAATATGGGTATGACTTGTCATCGCGAAACAGAATGTTGTAGCGCGGACGCAGAGTTTTGATGAGGTTGTTTTCAAGAATCAGCGCCTCAGCCTCGGAACGCGTCACCGTCACCTCGATCCGCACCACGCGCGCCACCATGTGGCCAATGCGAGGACTTGAGGGTGTCTTTTGAAAATAGGAGGACACCCTCTTTTTCAGATCGCGTGCTTTACCAACGTACAACACCTCATCTGTCGCATCGATATGACGGTAAACACCGGGCAAATGCGGCAGCTGCGCGAGGAACGCTTTGATATCAAAAGCGGTTGATTCAGGCTCGCTCATGGAGTGCTTGAACTGATTTCAAAGCTGCAACATAAGCCAGCTGCTTTTGAAGTGATTTCCAATCAGGCGCCATCGACTTGGGCATCAGACGCTCGATTCTCTCAAGAGAACGACGGGTGGACTTCCATTGAAGACGCGAGAGTAAGTCATCCGCAAGATCAGGACGATTACAGACCAGAGCCATATCGCAGCCAGCATTCAAAGCTGCGCGCGCACGCGCCAAGATATCGCCTGCGACGGAGGCACCTTCCATCGTGAGATCGTCAGAAAAAACGACTCCGTCATAGCTTAACTTTTCACGCAATATTTGCTTGATCCATTTGGACGAAAAGCCAGCCGGCATAGGATCGACTTTGGTGTAGATGACATGCGCGGGCATAACAGATGGAATGACCTGATCACCCAACCATTGATACGGCGCGGCATCGTGCTCCAGAATTTTCTTCAAAGACCGGCTATCGCGCGGGATCGCATGGTGCGAATCCGCAGCGACAGCGCCGTGCCCTGGAAAATGCTTGCCGCACGCCCCCATGCCCGCTTGAGCAAGACCTTGCGAAAGTGCGCGCGCAAGCATGGCTACCACGCGAGGATCACCATCAAAGGCACGATCGCCAATGACACTACTCACGCCAAAATCCAAATCCAGCACAGGCGTAAAACTCAAATCAACGCCGCAGGCACGCAGCTCGGCACCCAACACATAGCCCACGTCCGTGGCCATACGCATCGCGCGCATCGGATCCTTCAGCCATTCGAGACCCAAAGAGCGCATGGAAGGCAAAGTCGTAAACCCATCCGTCCTAAAGCGTTGTACGCGCCCACCTTCGTGGTCCACCGCGATCAGCAATGCTGGTGAGCGCAAGTCGTGAATGCGTTTGGTCAATGCGACGAGTTGTTTACGCGTCTCGAAATTACGTGCAAAAAGAATGACACCACCCACGAGCGGATGCAGCAGACGCGCTTCCTCTGCGGAGGTCATCACCGTACCCGCCACATCGACGACCAATGGACCGCGGGGAAGAAAAGGCCTTGTCATTGCGTTCATTATTACTCTGCTCCAGAAACATTTGTGCTGTGGGGTGCGTCTTGCAGGGTTTCAACCACGACATAGGCCGCACCGTACTCTGATTCATCCGTCAAGGACACATGGGCAGGACCAAACCTCATCTCATACCATTGCGCCAAGGGACCCGAAAGAACAACCGCAGGACGTCCACCTTTCATATTCAAAGTCTGCATGCGTGTCCACCACATCGGCATACGCATCCCCAGGCCAACCGCCTTGGAGAAAGCCTCTTTTGCCGCAAAACGGGTGGCAAGATATCTGACACCGCGACTGCGATCACGGGCAGCCCTCGCTTTGAAGACGCGCAATTCATCCTCACCCAGAATTTTCTCTGGAAATCGTTCGGGATGTCGCTGCCATGCGCGGTCGATGCGATCCATCTTGACTAAATCCATCCCAATGCCAGCAATTGCAGCCACGTCAGTTCACCATCAGTTTTTACGTGGTTGCAATAAAGCACCACGCTGGGCCTTGAGCCTGGCTTCGATCATGCATGCTTTCATGTTGCGGATCGTATTTTCCCAGCCATCAAAAATCGCTTGCGCAACAATGGCGTGTCCAATGTTGAGCTCAGCGATTCCATCGAGAGCGGCAATCGGGGCCACATTACCAAAATGCAAACCATGACCGGCATTTGTGCGTAAACCTTGGGAAACCGCTACAGCGATGGCTTTTTGCAGACGACTCACTTCTGCTGCGCGCTGTTCCTCAGTGTTGGCTTCCGCATACGCACCTGTATGCAGCTCAATGACCGTCGCGCCAGTGTCTACAGCAGCCCCGATCTGGCGCGCATCCGGATCGATGAATAACGAGACACGGATTCCATTTGACTGCAACTGTTCGACTGCGGCTTTGACCGTTGAAAATCCACCGATGACATCCAGACCACCCTCAGTCGTTAATTCAGTACGCTTTTCCGGAACGAGACACACGTCCTGAGGCAGGACTTTGCAAGCTATTGCCAACATTTCAGGGGTAATCGCACACTCCAGGTTCATGCGTGTTCGCAACTTTGGACGTAGCGCAAAAACATCCGCATCCTGGATATGTCGACGGTCTTCGCGCAAATGCAGTGTGATGAGATCTGCACCCGCGTCCTCAGCGAGCAGTGCGGCCGCGATCGGATCTGGATAAGTCGTGTGACGTTGCTGACGCAACGTTGCAACGTGATCAATATTGACGCCAAGATCAATCATGGTGGAACTCTCTTTTATAAAGGACTGTTATCTGCGTGGCATGGCTAGATTGGCATGCGTACCTGCATGAGATTATCACGGTCGCCAATCACTTATGTTGCGTAGGTTATTTAACAAGTGGACGGGCTACTTTTGTTAAGGCTGGTGACAATGTGACGGACTGTTTGCTGGCTGCTTGCAAATTGACATAGATCGGCGGGTTTGCGATCACTTCCGGGGCAATCGCACCAGGCTTGACACCTCTGAGCACCCTTAAGGCAACGCGTCCGGCTGCCGTACCGATATCCTGGTCGGTTAGATCGAGAGCCGCGACAGCCCCTGAGCGTACATCCTTGACATCCCAGCCAAGCAGCGGAATGCGGGCATCATTGGCGACCTGAGCAAGGGCAGCATAACTTTGGCTCACTGTGGAATCGGTGAGTGATTGAAAAACATCTACTTTTTCGATCAGACTGCGGGCTGCTGAACCCACATCAACGGGTCTTGAGACGGTCAGTTCGATCGCAATGAGACCCGTACCACTCAAGTTTTCCTGAAACTCCCGCACTTGGGCCACAGAGTTCGCATCTGAAGGGTTGTAAATCACTCCAACCCGCCGAGCCTGAGGCACGAGCTGCTTGATCAAGTCGATTCTTTTTTTCAGAGGTAAGGCATCAGAGACACCTGTAACGTTGGTACCCGAGGGTCCCCAACCCATGACGACTTCGGCGGCAACCGGATCCGTGATACCCGCGAAAACAACAGGAATTTGTTTGGTGTACGTCATCACAGCCTGTGTTGCGGGCAAAGACAAGGTCACGATGACATCCGGACGTCCGCGCACGAGCTCAAGCGCAAGCTGCTGCGCACGTTCTGGCGTGCCCTGCGCATCCGCCAGAGTCAACTTCAGGTTACGTCCCTCTCGAAATCCTGCAGACCTGAGCACCTCCCGAATCCCGTCGATCATTCCCTCTGAGTCTTCGTCCTGGTGGTAAGAAAGAACCGAGACTGCCTTGGTTTGGGCAAAGGTAGTGGCACTGATCAAAAACATACCAATCGCCAAAAACCATGCACCTAATTTATTCATATTCATCAATGGGTTAATACCAGTCAAACGATCAATACGCCATCTTTGGATCGCCCAATCATGGAGCGTACCCATTTTTTCGCAGGCAAACCGTATTGTGACTCAACGACCTCCGCGCGCGCCAGCAACTGCTCAATCGAAACCTCGATCGGCGGTCCTTTGAATGCAAGCACAATCTGATTTCCAGCATCGATCTGAGGCAAGCTCAACAGTCGACCGTCAAATGCCTGACTCAAGCGCCGAATATTTTTTTCAAAACTGGCATGCGCACCGAACAGATTGACAGTCATCACCCCGACGTCTCCCAACACATTTCTGCACTGTTGGTAAAACTCCAGAGAGTCTCGCACGGGTCCCGCGGCCTCGCCGTCATACAAGTCAACCATCAATATTGCGCTGTGTTCTTGATTCCGGGGATCGGCAACCCATTCACCGGCGTCGAGATGCTCGACCACCAGCCTCGCGGGTCGGGGTAATTTGAAATACATCTCGCAGGCAGACGTCACCATGGGGTTCCACTCCACCACCTGGACCCTGTTAGAGGTGTGTTTGAGACAGAAACGAGCTAGTGAACCCGCCCCCAGACCGAGCAGCGTGATGGACTGCTGACGCGCAGGGGCGAGAAAAAGAAGCCACGCCATCATCTGCGCCGTGTATTCAAGCACCAGTTCCGCGGGTCTGGAGACCCACATCGCACCTTGCACCCAGGGCGTGCCAAAGTGCAAATATCGGATCCCACCACCCTCAGATATTGTGGGAATATCCCGCAGGGGGGCTGTATTTTTTTTCCAAGCCATTGTTAAAAAACACCTTTTTTGTCTTCGTTTGTACGCAGAATAGCACCGTCACATTGCGAAATCCCGTCTTTACCTGTAGAATCGAGGGCTTGACTCAGGATACGTGGTGACATCGCTTTGATTGTTTGGCGAATGTGGCTGGCGACCCGCCCAACCGAAAGGACTTTAGATGAAAGACGAGATTCACCCAAATTACCGCGATGTGGTGTTTGTTGACCTGCAGACTGGCAACAAATTCATCACCCGTTCCACGCTCAACAGCCGCGAAACCATTGAAATGGATGGTAAAACCTATCCATTGTTTAAGTGTGACGTGACTTCCGAATCTCACCCTTTCTACACCGGTGCGCAAACTCGTATCGTCGAAACAGGTCGAGTCGAGAAGTTCCGCGCGCGCTTTGCACGCACGACTGGCACGAAAAAGGCTTCTGCCTAATCTGAGTCTCTCGGATCAGATCTCCCGAAAAGAGGCGGCCTGATGGCTGCCTTTTTTTTGATGAAGGCATATTGATGTCATCTCAGTCCACCCCGGCAAGACTAACCGCCAACGCCTCAGCCAAGCTTCCCAGGCTGGTGCTGTTGCTGTTAGCGATCGCCTATGTTTTGGCAGGGCTCTATGGCAGAGACCCCTGGAAAACGGATGATGTGCTGAGCCTGGCCACCATGCTTTCGGCATTACAGTCTCAGGGCACGGACTGGTTGGTCCCGCATTTGGGCGAACTTAAACTTGCCCAGGATGGCCCCCTGGGGATGTGGCTGGGTGCCATATTGATCCATCTCTTTGGCCCCTGGATCGGTGAAGTCGGTGCTTCACGCCTGATCAATATCATCTGGTTCGGCATCACACTGGGGTGCGTCTGGTACGGGACTTACCTCTTAGGGCGCCGCACCGAGGCCCAGCCCTTGGCGCTTCCTTTTGGCGGAGAGCCGACCGTCAAAGACTACGGTCGACTGTTGGCCGATGTCGCAACACTCCTCTTTCTCGCAACCGGTGGCGTGCTGCTGCGTTTTCACGAAACCTCCAATGTTCCCGCAAACCTCGCCTTTCAGGCGTTAGGTTTTTATTCGCTGGCGCGCATGATGGACAAACCCAAAATGGGTGCTGTGATGCTTGCGCTTGCCCTGACGGGAGCTTTCTTGACGCGCGCTTGGCCCGGGCTCGTTCCGCTCTTGCTCGCCTTACCGATCGCTTTTCAAAGACGCTCGATACTGTGGTCGTCTCGCTACCATGCACTGGCTGCGCTAGTACTGGCTTGCGCACTTATCGCAAGCTGGTGGATTCCTGCGATGCAGTTGCACCCCGGCTGGATGAACGAATGGCTCCACTGGAACAAAATGAGTTTCGGGTTGCCGGAGTATGAAAATGCCGTGCGTCCCCTGCGCGACTTACCATGGTTTCTCTGGCCAATCTGGCCTTTGGCAGTCCTGGCGCTCTGGCAATGGCGCCGCTGGATCACGGCACCACACATTTGGATTCCCCTTTCTTTTGTACTGGGCGCCCTACTGACGCTATTTGTTTCGCCACAATCAGGCGAGGCGGAGTATGTGCTTTTTACTTGTCCACTCGCCATTCTGGCTGCTTTCGCGATTCCGACTATGCGACGTGGCGTGATCAACACCTTGGACTGGTTCGCACTGATGTGTTTTTCGGTGACGGTGGCCTGCGTCTGGATTGGTTGGTTTGCTCTGCATTTCGGCATACCAGAACAAATTTCTCTCAATATCGCACGTCAAACAAAGGGCTATGAACCACAGATCGTCTGGTGGGCAGTACTGCTCGCCATCCTGTGCACTCTTTGCTGGATCGCCATGATCTTGTGGCGAGTCAAAGCAAACCCCAATGCGTTATGGCGCGGATCCCTGCTCGCAGCTGGCGGATTGACGCTGACATGGATCATGCTGGTATTGCTGTGGTTGCCCGCGGTTGACTACGTCCGGAGTTACCGTCCCATGTCGGCCGATATACGGCAAACACTTGAAGGCTTATCTGAGACGCCGGGAGAGCTTGCTTGCCTCAGAGAACAGGGTCTTGCTCTCGGCCCGCGCGCATCCCTGTACGTGTTTGACCACATTGAGCTGGTTTACGACACGAAGTGCCCCTTTATTTTGCAGCAGACAACGCTTAAAAAACTCGAGAACGGTGAGGCAGGATTTAGCGATCATGCTGAAGTCCTCTGGCAAGGCTCTCGCGGTGCCGATCGTTTTGATCGCTACCGTATTTTGCGTCTTTCCAAACAATGAATGTCGTCGACACCTCGCCTCGCTCTTTTGGTGCGACACTTCGAGCAATTTTCAAGCAGTCTTGGCCCATACTAATCAGTCAGTGGGCCAGCATGGCTTTTGGCGTACTGGACACGGCCATGACGGGGCATGCCGGGCCGATTGATCTCGCAACAATGGCACTATCAATCTCGATTTACATCACCGTGTTTATCGGTCTGACCGGTGTCATGCACGCATTGATTCCCATTCAGGCTCAATTCGTGGGCGCAGGCAAACTTGAGCGTGTTGGACAAACGTGGGGGCAAGGAATCTGGGTATCTTTGCTCTTGTCTGTGCTGGGCGGCGCGGTGCTCCTGTTCCCGGATGTATGGCTGAGCTTCTCTGGTGATATCGATCCGGTCGTTCGCGCCAATGTGAAAAGCTATCTTCTCGCGCTGACTTGCGCGCTGCCAGCGGCGCTGATGTTTCGCACCGTGTATTCATTGGCCAACGCCGTATCACGCCCCAAGCTGATCATGATGATTAATCTGGTCGGGATCGTTCTCAAAATATTTTTTAACTGGCTACTGATTTTTGGAAACTGGGGTCTGCCCGCGCTGGGTGCGACTGGAGCAGGAATCTCCTCGGCCATCGTGTTCTGGATCAACCTCGCCATTGGCTTATGGGTCGTGACACGCACCCCCTTTTACAAACAGTTTCAGCTGCAGCTTGGACGCCCGCACTGGGGAGAACTGTGGAGCATTCTGCGACTGGGTATTCCGATGGGAGGGTCTTATTTAGTCGAGGTCAGCGCCTTCACTTTTATGGCCTTACTCGTTGCTCAGGAAGGCACCGCTGTCATCGGAGGGCACCAGATTACCTCCAATCTCGCAGCGCTGGCTTATATGATGCCAATGGCCATCGGTGTCGCAACCGCAGCGTTGGCTGCGCAAGCCATTGGCGCAGGACAATTACACCAGGCACATCGCACAAGCATGATGGGCTTGGTCGTGGGTTTGGCTGGGGCGCTCTTAACAGCTTGTGGACTGTATTTTGGTCGAGATGTCATTGTTGCCCTCTATACCAGCGACCCTGCCGTTGCCACCATCGCTTTATCTCTGTTAGCGCTCTTGCCATTTTTTCACATCGTCGATGCGATGCAATGCATCAACAGCTATCTTTTGCGTGCGCACAAAATCGCAGTCGTACCACTTTGTCTGCAGATTTTTGCACTGATGGTTGTTGGATTGCTGGGAGGATGGTGGCTCGGTTTTGGTCCCGGCAAAGGACTCATCGAACCACTGCGCAACCAGCTCCTGGCTGGCTCTCCTGTGGGCGCAGGCAGTATGTGGTTGATGGCCACAACTGGCCTGGCTATTTCAGCCGTGCTGCTCCACGGCTGGTATCGTCACATCATCAAGGGATTTAAACGAGCTTGATGAATGTGTCCCGATAGTATTTGAGCTCGTCAATTGACTCATAGATATCGGCAAGCGCTTCATGTTTGCTTCGTTTTTCAAAACCTTTCAACAGCTCTGGCTTCCAGCGGCGTGCGAGCTCTTTAAGGGTGCTGACATCAATCGTTCGATAATGAAAAAACTGTTCCAGTTTGGGCATGTAATTAAACATAAAACGACGATCCTGGCTCACAGTATTTCCACACAAAGGAGACTTGCCCGCGGGGACATACTGGGAGAGGAACTCGATGAGCTGTTGCTCTGCCTGCGCCTCGGTCAGCGTTGAGGCTTTAACCTTCTCTGTCAGCCCACTTTTGCCATGGGTGGAACGATTCCAGCTATCCATGGCGTCAAGCAAACTGTCCGGCTGGTGAATGACCAAAACGGGTCCTTCAGCCACGACCGTCAAGTCCGGTTCCGTCACCACAACGGCAACCTCGATAATGCGTTCCTTCTCAGGGTCCAGCCCCGTCATTTCCATGTCCAGCCACACTAGGCGGAACTCGTTGGGAATTGTTTTTCCAGTTTGTGCGGCAGATGCCTGAGAGGGGGTGTTGGCCATATAATCAATCCAGTTAAAACGTGATTTTCTCACATGCTGTCATAAGGTTCTCTGGACTCATGCTTACGATACTGTTTATCGCCTTTCTCCTTGCGACCATCGGCACCCGGCTCTGGCTGGCCAGTCGCCAGCTTCGGCATGTCGTCAGCCACCGTGATACCGTTCCTGCCGAGTTTGCTTCCCGTATCGGGCTTGTCAGCCACCAGCGGGCGGCTGACTACACGGCAGCCAAGGTTCGTCTCAACATGGTCGAGCTGGTATTCGATGCAGTCGTCTTAGTCGGTCTGACCCTCCTGGGAGGTCTGCAGCAGATTGATCTGTGGGTCAGCACACTGACGACCCATGATTTATTGAGACAGGTGTTGCTCATCGTGGCTGTCATGACGCTGCTCGGTGCCCTCGGCCTGCCCTTCTCCATTTATCGACAATTCAAACTGGAAGCTCAGTTTGGCTTTAACCGCATGACCCCAAAACTGTTCATCTCTGACTCGATCAAGGGTATTTTGATTGGAGCGGTCCTGGGATTGCCCTTGATTGCCGCTGTCCTCTGGCTCATGGCAGAAGCAGGCCAGTATTGGTGGGTATGGGCCTGGGGTCTCTGGTCGGTATTCAACCTCTTGGTGCTGTTTATTTTCCCAACGTGGATTGCACCGCTATTCAACAAGTTCACCCCTCTTGAAGACAAGGAACTTGCCCAGCAGATCCAGGAGTTGGCTCAGCGCTGTGGTTTTTCCCTCAACGGCTTGTTCGTGATGGATGGCTCAAAACGCTCCGCACACGGAAATGCCTATTTCACTGGCTTCGGCCGCGCGCGCCGGATTGTGTTTTTTGACACCCTGCTCGCTCGTCTGAGCGCGGACGAAATCATTGCCGTACTGGCGCATGAGCTTGGACATTTCAAACACAATCATATTTTTAAACGCCTGGCGATGAGCTTTGCTGGCGCCCTGATTTTTTTCGCGATACTTGGCTGGCTGGCTCAACAAACCTGGTTCTACACAGACCTGGGCGTGATCCCGCAACTGGGTGGTCGCAATGACGCAATGGCTCTGATTTTGTTCTTCATGGTTGTGCCTGTTTTTACATTTGGACTGACACCATTGTTTAGCTGGTTTTCACGCAAAGACGAGTTCGAAGCGGATCGTTTCGCCAGCAACCAGAGCTCTGCGGAGCAACTCGTTTCCGCCCTGGTCAAGCTCGTGGATGATAATGCCTCAACACTGACGCCCGACCCCTTGCACTCTGCTTTTTATGATAGCCACCCTCCAGTTGCGATCCGCATTCGTCAACTACTGGCGTCATGACAGAACGCCTGCAAGGACGGGTCATCGCGGCGCATGGGCGTCACTACACCGTTGAAATCGAAGACGGGACGCTCATTAAGTGTTTTCCCAGAGGTAAAAAAAACGATGCCGCGGTGGGCGATTACGTCGCCATCTCTCGACAAGGCCAAGATGAAGGTGCGCTCGAGTCCATTTTGGAGCGTAAAAATCTACTGTTTCGTTCCGACGAATCCAGAAGCAAGCAATTTGCGGCAAATGTCGATCAGCTCTTGATCGTGATCGCGGTTGAGCCACCATTTTCTGATGACCTTTTGGGACGCTCACTCGCAGGAGCATGGTCTGCCGATATTGCCCCCGTTATCCTGTTAAATAAAGTGGATTTGATTGCCGGCATGCCAGCGGCGCAAGAAAGACTCGCTCCTTTTCGCTCTCTGGGTGTGCCAATCATCGAAATCTGCGCACGCGACCCGGTCAGTGTCAAAAGCAAAGTTTTGCCCCTGCTCAAAGGTAAAACTTCTCTGCTTTTAGGGCAAAGCGCGATGGGCAAGTCCACCTTGCTCAATACACTTGCGCCCATGGCACAGGCGGCGACACAGGAGCACTCCGTTGCTTTGGGTGCAGGACGTCATACGACAACGAGCACACGCCTCTACCATCTACCGGATGGCGCCGGAGATCTGATCGACTCCCCCGGCTTTCAGGGGTTTGGTTTATTGCACCTGAGTCGGGAGGAAATCGAACGCGGCTTTCCTGAGTTCAGCGCGCACCGTGAACATTGCCGTTTTTACAATTGCACACATCAACACGAACCCGGCTGCGGTGTGCTTGCGGCGTTGGCTCGTCAAGAAATCAACCCAGCGCGTCATGCCCTGTATGTCAGACTCGTCCAGGCGAAAGACGATCACGAAAGCTACTAAATAGCGCAGCCTCTGAGTCGCATCATTTTTCAAATTCATTGGCCGCGGATGCGGCGGCCTCGGACAAAATTTGGCACATCCCGAGCAACATCGCAGCAGTCGCCCCCCAAATAAAGTATTGATTCCAAGGTACAGAGTAATACTGTCTGACACGACCATCCGCCAGCTCGGCGCGATGAAATCGGTAATTTGAAGGATCCGTCAAAAACGACAAAGGCACCTCGAAAACCTCGGCGACCTCGAATGTATCCGGGCTCAAGGTAAAACCTGGGCGCACAAGTGCCGTGATTGGACTGACTGCAAAACCGGTGCCCGTCACATATCGTGGCAAGCCTCCCAGACACTCAATAAACTCTCTTGAAAGTCCTGTCTCTTCCTCTGTCTCTCTCAGGGCAGTTGCCTGAACGTCTGCATCGGACGACTCAACCCGTCCTCCCGGAAAACTGATCTGACCGGCATGATCATTTAAATGCGCCGTACGTTGTGTCAGTAAAACAGTTAATCCATCAGGCCTCATCACGATAGGAACCAGGACGGCAGCCTCAACGGGCGTGCCCTCACGTCCAGGCAACCTGATCAGGGATTCATTGGGTATATCCAGAGGACGTTGAATCTCGCCAGACAGAACATGACGCAAAGCATGAGGCGTCAAACGATGAGGGGGTACCGCTGTAAAAGGCAGCGCGGAGGGACTCCACGGCTGAGTCATCGGATCGAAGGATGGTCTGACAGGTGGACGACGAGGACGCAAACTTGCTGAAGGATCAGAGGACATGATTAAAGCCCGAACACTTATCGAGGCAAAATAAACGTGATGACTTTTTAACACCTTGAGGCGTTTACTGCTCGGATAGTCTTGCTTCTATTGCTGGATCCCATAAAAAAAGCACCCCGTGGGGTGCTTTTGGTCACATGACAAAGGCTTATGCAGCGACTGTCTTGCGAACGAGCTTTTCCTTGATACGTGCGGACTTACCGGAACGGTTGCGCAAATAGTAGAGCTTGGCGCGACGCACATCACCGCGACGCTTGACTTCGATGCCAGCAATCTGTGGTGAATACAATTGGAAAGTACGCTCAACTGCCTCACCGGAGGAAATCTTACGAACGATGAAGGCTGAGTTCAGACCGCGGTTGCGGCGAGCAATCACAACACCCTCAAATGCCTGGGTACGCTTGCGGTTACCTTCAACAACGTTGACGTTCACAACGATTGTGTCGCCAGGAGCGAAGTCGGCAACAGGTTTGCCACCTGTCAAGCGAGCAATTTCTTCTTGCTCAATTATTTCGATCAAATTCATAAAAACTCCAAGTCATCATGCTCTCGGTCAATATTATTTGGCTGGATATCCGACCTATTCGGACATCTGCTACCGGGCAGAGGATGCGATAAAAAGCCATTGATTCTACTACATTTTGAGCTACTCTGTTGAATTCGCTTAACTCTTTCCCAGCATGACCCCCTCATGAGTCTCTCCGCCCTACTTTTGGTGATCGTTGCGGCGATTTGTCATGCCTCCTGGAATTTGCTTGCAAAGCGTGCCGCCAAGGTCGGTCCAGCCTTTGTTTTTGCCTACGGACTATGCTCGACTATCCTGTTTGCCCCATGGGTGATCTGGATACTCGTTTTTGAGCAAAACGATTGGAACTGGGCGATTTTGGGGTGCATTCTACTGTCAGGTACCCTGCATCTGGCCTACAGCCTCAGCCTGCAACGCGGCTATCAGGTCGCAGACTTGTCTGTTGTTTACCCCATTGCCAGAGGGACTGGCCCTTTTCTGTCAACCGTGGGCGCCATTCTTTTTATTCGGGAGCCCGCAACTTTACTCGGGCTCGGGGGCATGCTGAGCGTCGTCGCAGGAGTGTTGATGATCGCCACACAAGGTCAAATTCGGCGTCTGCTCCAACCCGAAGCAATGGTGGGAGTTCGCTGGGGTTTGCTCGTTGGATTATTAATCGCGGCCTATACCCTGGTTGATGCTTATGGCGTAAAAGCGCTCGCGATCGCCCCCGTGTTGTTTGATTGGGGAACGACTGCATCTCGTACCGTCATCATGCTTCCGCACATTGCCAGACAACCCGGTCGTGCGCTAGAAGCCATGCGGGGCTACTGGCCGATAGCCTGGGCCGTCGGCTTGCTATCGCCGTTGGGCTATATTTTGGTTCTATATGCCCTGCGCGATGGCGCACCAGTCAGTCTGGTCGCACCAGCACGCGAGATGTCAATGTTGCTAGTGACGCTTGCAGGACTTTACATACTCAAGGAGCCCGTCGGATGGGGCAGGCTGGTGGGTTGCTGTTTTATAGCAGCGGGTGTCGTGATGCTCGCGAGTAGCTGAGCGATGCTGGCTAAGCTCAGAAACTAGTCGTTCAGAAACTAGCTCATCAGAAACCCGCTCATCAGAACCCAGCAGATCAGAACCCTGCAGCGCTGCCGATCCACATTGAAACAGGTACCATGGCGCACCAGAAAGCCAACAAGAGCACATCGGATACAACATGTTTGGTCGTAACGGTACGGCTGTCTGAAGAATATGCTGCAAATGCTGGTGGGTAGTTGTGACGGACTTCGCGGGTCATGTTGTCTCTCCTATGAACTGATTGCATAAACAGTACTGTACATTAAAACAGTACTGTTTGCAATAACAGTCTATATTTTTTGTTTTTTTACAACGTGGCGCTTTGTGCTAATTTCACGATCCAAGAATAAAAGAACACCGACACACACTCATCACAGACTCACCTCATGAAGCCATTTACCTCTAGCCATGCACTCTTTCAGGTTTTCGCAGATCACGGTTTGGATCGCATTTTTCTTGTCCCAGGCGAAAGTTACCTCGGGCTGTTAGACGCAGTTGTAGACTTTCCTCAAATCGATGTAGTGACCTGTCGGCATGAGGGTGGAGCAGGCTACATGGCTGTCGCGGATGGTCGCCTGACCCGTCGCCCGGGTGTGGCGCTCGTCAGCCGTGGTCCAGGCGCCTCGAACGCGGCTATTGCCGTTCATACTGCGCAACAAGACGCCGTCCCAATGATCCTGATCGTGGGTCAGATCGCCGCACGTGACTTGCGCCGCGAGGCTTTCCAGGAAATCGATTATCAAAAGATGTATGGATCCATCGCAAAATGGGTCTTTGAATGCCAAACTCCCGAGCAGCTCGGTGAAACTGCGTTCAAAGCGATTCGTATGGCGACCTCGGGTGTTCCCGGCCCGGTTGTCCTCGTGATTCCCGAGGACATTCAGCAACAAACCGTGGCCAAACCTGCATTTAAAAACCATCCTCAGGTTTTTGGTCTACCCGAACAATCGCTGATGGATGAAATTGGTAAGCGTCTGGCTGATGCCAAGAGGCCCCTCGTCATCGCAGGAGGCATGTTTAACTGTCCGGGTGGGCGTGAAGCGCTGAAGGCCTTTGTTCATCACTGGCAGCTCCCCACGATGGTGTCTTTTCGCCGTCACGATATTTTCGCCAATGATGACCCCTTGTTTGTGGGTGATTTAGGTCTCTCTAATCCTGCGGCACAGATGGCCACTTTGCAAGAAAGCGACTTTATTCTTGCGCTTGGCACGCGACTGGGCGACATCACGACCCAGAACTTCCAGTTTCCACGCTATGCCCAAGCCCCACAGGCATTCTTGCATTGTTACCCGGACTCACGCATCGTGAACTGGGACACGGTGGCAGACTATCCGCTCGTATGCGATCCTGTAGCGCTCGTGCGGGCACTGACTCAGGCGAACGCCACTCAACCCGGCTCTGCCCGCCAAGAATGGTTGAAAGCTTTGCGCCAACATTCCGAACCCTATGCGGCCTGGCCAAACCGAGAAGCCAAAAAAGGCGTCAACTTTACGGATGTCGTACGCGCTGTTGCGGAAAACGCCTCGCGTGACACCACAGTCTGTCTGGATGCGGGCACGTTCGCCGCCCCCGTCTATCGGCACTTCAATTTCAAATCAGGCCAACGCCTGATGGCGCCTCTGGCAGGCGCCATGGGGTATGGCACGCCAGCGGCTCTTGCCTGTGCCATGCGCGAACCAGAACGCACCACCATCTGCATGGTGGGCGATGGTGGATTCATGATGACCGGCAATGAGATGATTCTGGCGGTGGAACGCAAGCTCCCCATCATCTTCATCGTCTCAAACAATGGCAGTTACGGCTCGATTCGTTTACATCAAGAGCGTGGCTATCCTGGTCGCGTGAGTGGCACTTCGCTGTTTAACCCCGACTTTTACACGCTGGCGACAAGCTTTGGCATGAAGGCCGCGCGCATTCAATATAAAGCTGAAATCGATAGTGTCATTAAAAGCGCATTAGCCACACGCGAACCCTTGCTGATCGAAGTGAACAGCAGTCTGGACGCAATCTTGCCCTGATTAAAAACTCTTGTTAATCCATTAAGGAGGAACGCTCGACCGCATGGGTCAGCGTGACGCCTTGATGGATTGCCAGAGCGAGGGCTTGCGCGCGAGGCAAAATCACACCCGCGTAAAACACTGCTGTCGCGCGTTTATTTTTCATAAATGCCGCAGAGACCACCGTGTCGGTATTTTCAGTTTGCGCGTTTGCGCATGCAAGGGCTGCACGCGCCATTAACCAGCCTCCCAGCACATACCCTGTCATCATGAGGTAAGGAACACTGCCTGCGTACACCGCGCGGATATCATCCTTGGTCTGATCCAGAACATACGCAACCACTGACTCATATTGAGTAATCGCCAGCGTCAAATTTTCAACAATCAAGCCCCATTCAGACTGTTCACCTGAATGAGGATTGGATGCATGCTGCTGAAGTTCCTGGAGAGTCTGACGCATGCATTGAATCAGATGCTGCGCAGTTGCTCCTGCGTCACGCAACGTCTTTCGGCCAATCAAATCATTGGCTTGTATCGCTGTCGTGCCTTCGTAAATCGTCAGAATACGCGCATCACGATAAAACTGAGCGGCTCCAGTTTCCTCGATAAATCCCATGCCGCCATGGACTTGGACACCCAGGGATGTGACCTCGAGTGAGCACTCAGTCGAGAATCCCTTCACAACCGGAACCAGATAATCGTAGAGCGCCTGGTTTGCGCGTCTCACTTCGGGATCAGGATGCTCAATACTCAAGTCATCTGCCGCAGCCGCGAAACAGGCAATCGCTCTGGCCCCCTGCGTCAACGCACGCATCGTCATCAGCATACGTTGCACATCCGGGTGGTGAATGATGGCGACGGGTCCGGCAGAGCCTTCTATCGCGCGGCTCTGGATTCGGTCGCGCGCGTAAGCGAAGGCCTTTTGCATCGCAGCCTCGCTGACCCCGATGCCTTGAACGCCAACGGCGAAACGCGCGGCGTTCATCATGATGAACATGTACTCAAGGCCCCGATTTTCTTGTCCAACCAAGGTCCCTACAGCACCCGCTCCCACTTCACCTTTTTGGTCACCGAACAACAAGACTGCTGTCGGACTGCCATGGATGCCAAGCTTGTGCTCAATCGAGGCACACCAGACATCATTACGCGCGCCAAGCGAACCATCCGGATTGACTAAATATTTCGGAACGATGAAAAGGGATAAGCCCTTGACTCCGGGAGGTGCGTCAGCGGTGCGCGCCAGCACGAGATGCACAATATTTTTAGCCAGATCATGTTCGCCAAAGGTGATGTAAATTTTTTGACCAAACAAGCGATAGGTACCATCGGCCTGCGCAACCGCACGAGTCGTGACCAAGGACAAATCGGAGCCCGACTGTGACTCGGTCAAGTTCATCGTGCCGGTCCATTTACCACTGACCAGTGGCTCGATGTAAGTCCGCTTCTGTTCCTCAGAGCCCGTGAGCAATAATGCCTCGATCACACCATCCGTAAGCATGGGACACAGAGAAAATGCAACGTTCGCCGCGTACAGATTCTCAGTCGTCGCAGTCGCCAACAGTTTGGGCAAACCCTGTCCACCCCACTGCTCTGGATGACGCAGACCTTGCCAGCCTCCATCGACAAAATGTTTGAATGCCTCATGAATCTGCGAAGGCATCTCGACCTTTCCGTTTTGACAAACGGGAGGCTGGCGATCACTGATTCGATTGGTTGGTGCAACCACTTCAGCGGTGAATTTTGCGTTTTCCTCGAGCACCGCATTAATCAAATCCGTTTCAACCCCGGCAAAAGCAGACAAGTCCAACAGTCCCGGCATATTCGCAAGATAATGAAATACGAATTTGAAATCCTCGACGGGAGCACGATAAGTCATGGGGCACCAGGAGATGTTGAAAGGATTGGATAAAAATAAAGCTAAAAAATAAACCCCCAGAAGTTGGATATGTGATCCAACGTTTGGGGGTCAGGAGAGCCAAAAAACCAATTACAAGGTGCTGACCAATTCGGGAACGGCTGTGAACAAGTCGGCCACCAAACCGTAATCCGCAACACCAAATATCGGTGCCTCGCCGTCTTTGTTGACGGCTACGATCACCTTGGAGTCTTTCATTCCGGCCAAGTGCTGAATCGCACCCGAAATACCAATCGCCACATACAACTGAGGCGCGACGATTTTGCCCGTCTGACCCACTTGCCAGTCATTCGGGGCATAACCCGCATCGACAGCAGCGCGTGAGGCACCGAGTGCTGCACCGAGTTTGTCCGCGAGAGGATCAAGGATTTTGAAGTTTTCAGCGCTGCCCATGCCGCGACCACCTGACACCACAACTTTGGCGCCAGCAAGCTCTGGACGATCACTCTTGGCCACTTCGCGTCCGACAAATGTTGACAGGCCCGCTGCGGCAGCAGGAGCAACAGACTCAACAGCAGCTGCACCACCCTCAGGCGCAGCATCAAAGCCAGTCGTGCGAACCGTAATCACCTTGACTGGATCGGCAGATTGCACTGTGGCAACCGCGTTCCCTGCGTAAATGGCGCGTTCGAACGTATCGGGGGAGATGACTGACTGGATTTCAGAGATCTGCGCCACATCGAGGCGAGCAGCCACGCGTGGGGAAACGTTCTTGCCTGAAGCCGTCGCAGCGAACAAGATGTGGCTGTAGCCGGGGGCGAGTGCCAAGACTTGCTCGGCCACATTTTCAGCCAAACCGTCCGCCAGCGCAGGAGATTCAGCCAAGAGTACTTTGGATACACCAGAAATCTTGGCAGCGTGCTCAGCCACAGCGGCCGCATTTGCGCCCGCGACGAGCACATGAATATCGCCACCGATTTTGGAGGCTGCTGCAACAACGTTATGTGTCGCGGCTTTCAATTGAACATTATCGTGTTCAGCAATAACAAGAATAGACATGATCAAACCACCTTGGCTTCGTTCTTGAGTTTATCGACGAGTGCGGCAACATCGGGGACTTTGACGCCCGCCGAACGCGCTGAGGGCTCCGCCACTTTCAGCGTTTTCAGACGAGGCGTGACATCCACACCGAGATCCTGGGGGGTCACGGTATCGAGCTGTTTTTTCTTCGCTTTCATGATGTTGGGCAGCGTCACGTAGCGCGGCTCATTGAGGCGAAGGTCGGTTGTCACAATCGCGGGCAATTTGAGCTCAAGCGTTTCAAGACCACCGTCAACTTCGCGGGTCACGCGCGCCACGCCGTCGCCGAGCTCAACCTTGCTGGCAAATGTCGCCTGGGACCAACCAAGCAATGCAGCCAGCATTTGACCGGTCTGATTCGCATCATCGTCAATAGCCTGCTTACCCAGAATCACCAGCTGTGGCTGCTCTTTTTCAACCAGAACCTTCAGGAGCTTGGCGACTGCCAGAGGCTGCAACTCCACATCTGTCTGGACCAAAATGCCACGATCCGCACCGATCGCCATTGCCGTACGCAATGTCTCTTGGCACTGTGCCACACCGCAAGAGACTGCGATAATTTCTGTCGCAGCGCCTTTCTCTTTGAGACGTGTGGCTTCTTCGACTGCGATCTCATCGAATGGATTCATCGACATTTTGACGTTCGCGATATCGACACCCGACTGATCCGATTTGACGCGTACTTTGACGTTGTAATCAACGACACGTTTTACAGGCACAAGCACCTTCATCCAACGATCTCCAGAGGTAAATCAAGCATTTAAATGACACTATTGCAGACGATTTTACCGGATATAGGGGAAAGTACTGGGACGAGCCCCTATGCGATTGTGAAACCGTGCCTATGCCAACGTGAAAGAATCGCGTGAACCGGTGAAACCAGCGTCCGACTGAGTATCATATCGACTATCGCCAATAAGGAAAATTTATGTCTGCGTCGAGTCGTATTCTGCAAATCAGCTGTTTGGCCGTCATGCTCAGCGCCTGTGCCGGGACTTCAGCCCCAACCAAACCTGGAACGGCAGAAAACTCAGGCAAGCCTGACAGTCAGCAAACATCCGAACGCCAAGACTCCAAAAATCAACAACTGACCAGTTCGACTCCAGCAGGTGGACACACGGCTGCGACGCGCCGGGCGGCCTTGCGTCAATTTGGTCAAGAACTTGCGTCGACCAGACAACTCTCAGAAGCAGGTGTATTGAGCCTGGTGGATGACGCACGCTACAACCCAACCGTGATTCGTATCGTGACTCCGCCTGCCGCTGGACAACCGAAGGTGCCACGCAGCTGGGCCAGTTACCGGGGACGTTTTGTTGAACCCATCCGCATCAATCAAGGCCGTGCCTTCATGCAGCAGTACGCTGCGGAACTGGATCGCGCAGCGCAACGTTATGGGGTTCCGCAATCCATCATCGCCGCCATCATCGGAGTAGAAACACTCTACGGTAAAAGCCAAGGTAATTTCCGTGTATTGGACGCACTGGCCTCTCTGGGCTTTGACTATCCGGACCCCAAACGTCCGGATCGTGCCGCAATGTTCCGCGGACAACTGGCCGATCTGATTGAGCTCGATTTGACCGGTCGCCTGGATGCGCGAAGCATCAAAGGCTCTTATGCGGGCGCCATTGGCATCCCGCAATTTATGCCAGGCAGCATCAAACGCTTTGCTGTCAGCGCCACGGGTGCCAAAACGATCGACTTGTCTAACAGCGTGCCTGACGCAATTGTCTCCGTCGCAAATTTTTTAGTTGAGCACGGTTGGCAGCGTGGGTTACCCGTCTTTGCGCCTGTCACACTTCCAGCCTCAGCGGATAAGCTCGTCGATGGTGGACTCAAGCCGAATCTGGACTGGCCGCAATTACGTGCGGCGGGTGCCAAACTCGCTCCAGGAGCAAAAGAAACCGCTTGGTCCCGCGGGCCGCTGGGCGTCATCGACTTGCCGGAAGAAGCGACTGGAAAAGTAGAGCTGCGGACAGCCACACCAAACTTCTTTGCGATCACCCAATACAACCGCAGTTACTTTTACGCCGCTTCAGTGGCCGACCTGGCTCAGGCTCTCGAAAATCGTTAGGTCTTTTCGTCGAACAGGCCCGTGGACAAATAGCGATCTCCGCGATCGCACACAATGAACGCAATGGTTGCATTGCGAGCTGTCTGCGCAACACGCAATGCTGCGATCAAGGCCCCTGCTGCGGACACCCCGGCGCAGATGCCCTCTTCGGCAGCCAGTCTACGAGCCATGTTTTCAGCGTCTTTCTGCTCGATGAGCTCGAACTGATCCACGAGTGATGGATCATAAATGGACGGTAAATAAGCCTCGGGCCATTTGCGTATGCCGGCGATTTGCGAACCTTCAGCAGGCTGGGCACCGACAATCGTAATGGCAGGATTGCGACTTTTCAGATAACGCGACACACCCATGATCGTGCCAGTCGTGCCCATGGCACTGACAAAATGGGTAATACGACCTTCTGTCTGCTCCCAAAGCTCAGGCCCCGTCGTTTTGAAGTGCGCCAGGGGATTGTCCGGGTTGGAAAACTGATCCAAAACTTTCCCCTGTCCCTCTGACTGCATGCGCATCGCAAGATCCCGCGCATGCTCCATCCCGCCTTGATTGGCGGGTGTCAAAATCAGCTTGGCTCCATATGCAGCCATGGAAGCGCGTCGCTCGACAGAGAGGTTGTCGGGCATGATCAATATCATTTTGTAACCACGCATGGCCGCAGTCATGGCCAAAGCAATTCCTGTATTGCCGCTTGTGGCTTCGATGAGGGTGTCGCCTGGCTTGATCTCGCCGCGGGCCTCAGCACCCAGAATCATGGATAAGGCTGGACGATCCTTGACAGAGCCAGCGGGATTATTTCCCTCCAGCTTGCCAAGGACAATATTTCCGCGCTCGCGCGCGACGGAGCCCGGCAATCTCTGCAACTGCACGAGTGGAGTATTGCCAACGGTATTTTCGACGGTAGGATAAGTTTTCATATGCCTTGATCATACCCAAAAGTCTTCGAAACTGTCCGCAAACTCCACTTTGTCTAACAAGAAAAATTATGGGGAAATAATTTCAGGTTTGGCAAACGTTGCGGGCGACTTTCGGTTCATCGTTTTAGGATCGACTGAGAACTCAGATAGAGCTCCAGTCAGCTCCGCAGCGACCGTATTCCCTGATTTTGCAGGTCTGACCTCCAAGCCAGCCTGACGCAAAGCGCGAACGCGACGAAGACCAAGACCCCGCACACGCTCGGACAAATCTTCCAGCGAGACAAAGGCCCCCGCCCGAGTCCGCTCATGCACGATCATTTTGGCTGTACGAGGGCCGATACCCCGCAAACTTTCAAGCTGCGTAGCAGAGGCAGTGTTCACATCCATTGCCTGAGCAGACAAACCAACTGTCAGACCCGCAGCCATCATGGCCACAGAAGTGTGTCTGGCGATCGTCGAGGTGCGTTGTCGCTTCTGTGGTGCACGCCAATGACTGGGTTCAAGCGCGTCAAGAGGCTGAGCGACTGGATCTTTTAGGAAAGGATTCATGAGGGGTTTGCTCCGTGAGATTGGGTCAACCGAAAGACCAGAAATAGGTCAGTTGATTGAGCACTATCTTGACGGGCAAACCAAACGAGGTGGATTCAAAACTCGCAATTCATCCATGCGGGTTTCGCGCAAGTATCCGTCAAAGCTCAGCTTGGGGGGGCGTGCAATTGTCGAACATACTCCGAAACGCCTGTTTCAACATCACGCATCGGGGAGGTAAAACCTGCTCGACGCAAAGCCGAAACATCCGCTTGGGTGTAACTCTGATAACGACCTTTTAAATCATCTGGAAAGCTGTCATAGCGCAACAATCCCTGTTTGACGAGATCTTCCAGAGTCAAAGCGGCTTTGCCCTGAATACCGCGCATCGCGTTCACGACCGCCGCAGCGACATCATTAAAAGGCTGTGCGCGCCCAGTACCACAATTAAAAATACCGGAGGTTTTAGGATGATCCAGAAAATGTAAATTCACATCGACCACATCATGCACAGAGATGAAATCACGCATCTGTCCACCGTCGGGATAGCCATCCCATCCTCCAAACAAACGGACATAGCCCTCCGAGAGGAATTGATTCATATTGTGGAAGGCGACCGAAGCCATTCGACCCTTGTGCTGCTCCTGAGGACCATAGACATTGAAATAACGCAGGCCAACAACTTGAGCCGTGAGGGATTGCGCCCGCGCACGCACGACCTGATCGAAAAGAAATTTGGAATAGCCGTAGACATTCAGCGGACGCTCGTTTTCGAGACTTTCGACATACACGGGGCCTGCACCGTATACGGCTGCCGATGAAGCGTAAATGAAGGGTACCTTGTGCGACTGACAATACTCGAACAACTCCAGCGTGACACGATAGTTATTGTCCATCATGAAACGACCATCACGCTCCGTTGTGTCGGAGCATGCTCCCTGATGAAAAACAGCACGGATCCCTGGCAAAAATCCATCCAAGACACGTCGGCGAAAGTCATCCTTATGCATGTAATCGGCAATCTGTGCACCCACCAAATTGACGAACTTGTCCCCGTCAGTCAAATCGTCGACAGCCAGGATACTCGTGATTCCACGCTGATTCAGTCCGCGCACAATATTGCTGCCAATAAAACCTGCTGCGCCGGTGACGATGATCATGAAAGTTCTCCTGCTGTGACAATGGACGTACCTAATTTACCCACTACGATACCACCGGCCCGATTCGCCCAATACATTGCGTTCGACCATGGCGCACCGACCGCGCGCATGACAGCGAGCGTGGCGAGTACCGTATCGCCCGCACCTGAAACATCGAATACTTCATGAGCCTGGGCCTCGACATGCTCACGCCCTTTCTCTGTGAAAAGCGTCATCCCTTGCTCTGATCGCGTCACGAGCAATGCTTCGAGTTTTAGCTCTGCGCGTAATGCCTGGGCCCGATCAGTGAGTTCCTGCTCGGAACTCCAAGCACCGACTGCCTGCTGCATCTCGCTACGATTCGGTGTCACGAGTGTCGCACCACGATATCGCTGATAGTCCGTACCCTTAGGGTCGACCAGTACAGGCAAGCCTTTTTGACGCGCCATTTCAATCAGTAACTCTACCTGCGCAAGAGCGCCCTTTGCATAATCAGACAACACCAGCACATCATGTCCAGACAACAAACTTTCAGCCTGATCCCGCAAAGCATTGAGAAGAGCAGGTGTCGGCTTCTCCTCAAAATCAATCCGTAACAACTGCTGTCGATGACCTAGCACACGCATTTTGAGCGTCGTCGGATGAGCGTCATCCGTGATCATGTGGGCTTGAATACCCGCCTCGGATAGCAAGTGACGCACACTCAGCGCGGCCTCATCTTCTCCGATGAAGCCTGCGAGCGTGACTTGCGCGCCAAGTGCCACGATATTGCGCGCCACGTTCGCGGCACCGCCTAAACGATCCTCGCGCTTAACCACCCGCACAACCGGCACTGGCGCTTCGGGAGAGATACGCTCGACTTCGCCAAACCAATAGCGATCAAGCATGATGTCCCCCACGACAAGGATTCTTGCTCGCGTAGCTGCCTCTTTAGGAAAATGACTCATTCCAGCTCTTCCAATCTACGTGGTTTGTATGTCTCCCAGGCGTTACAACCTGGACATTGCCAGTAATAACTGCGCGCCTGAAAGCCGCACGCGCTACAAATATACCGATCCAGACGCTGCGTATGCCGATTGATCAGCCTGCGCAAGAGTGTCAGATCCGCGCCGGGAATGGGGCTTTGTGTTGCGCCCTGCTCCGCACCGGGCTTTTGCGCTAACTCGGCCTCGAGTAAACGGTCCAGCCCGAGTAGGGATGGATGCAGCTGTAAAGCTTGTCTGGCAAACGTCCATGCCTGCTCGACGCCTTGCTGCGCGCGCAAACCTCTGAACACCACGTTGAATAAATCTAGCGAAGGATGCTGCTGGTAATGCTCTTGCAGTCGCTGCAGTCCCTTGGCGGCCTGTCCTTGGGCAATGTAGTTATCAAAGAGCTCGGCCGCAATCAAGCCGGCAAACTCAGGTGCCTGATTGAGGACAGACTCCAGAAAGTATTGCTGTTGCTTGAGATCTTGTAATGATGCGGCAATCCCTGCATTGAGCATCGACACGCGAACAAATGCAGGGGTGGGTCCGCTCATTTGAGCTTGATCCACAGCGCGCTCGGCTAACGCGAGTGCTGCGCGTGCCTGCTCAATATTGGGAGGCTTCTCGGCCAAATGGGCCTGAGCCTGTTCGCAGTGATAGTGCACCAACTGCGGTACGGGCTCATCTACCAACTTTCTGAGTGTTTGCACTGCCGTGATCGCGCGCGCCCAGTCATGTTCGGACTCGTAAATGCGGATCAACGCACGCAAAGCCGGCAAAGCAAAGCTCGTATCCTTGAGGACGGAAAAGGCCTCTTCAGCACGATCCAGCATGCCCGCTTTCAAATAGTCCTGCGCCAGCTCGTGTTGCGCATGATCGCGCTGGGCGATCGGAAGGTCTTCGCGAAACAAGAGGCTTTGATGCACCCGGATCGCACGCTCCATTTCACCGCGGCGACGGAAAAGACTGCCCAACGCAAAGTGCAGCTCCGTTGTTTCGGGGTCGAGCTTGGCAACCTCGACAAAAGCATCGATCGCACGATCGGGCTCTTCGTTCAATAAAAAATTCAGTCCGCGGAAATAGGAGTCCGGAAGGTTGCGGGTCTCGGATAACATCTGCTTGATATCAAAACGAGCCGCCATCCACCCAAGGGCGAACAATAACGGCAAGAATATCAGCCACCAGGCTTCAAAATCCACAATCAGGTTCCAGAAAGATCAATATTTCGCCGCGCCCTTGGCACAGCACAATGCTTATAAAGGCGACAACGGCAACAAGGCATCGGGAGACAATCCCGCCTGACTCTGCGGACCTGTCGCAGTTTGAAGTTTTTCGAGTTCTTTGCGAAGTTTTGCCAGCTCACGGCGACGTCTCAAAGCGGGCGGTACCGTTAGGAGCAGACCGAAAATCGTTCCTAAAACAAAGGTCGACAGCATGACAACGATCAGGGGCACGTTCGGAATCGAGACACCTTCGATGAAGGCCACAGAGACAGGGTTCGTATTTTTGAGTGCGAACATCAGCACTGCAAGAAAAACGATCAGGCGCAAGGCCCAAACAAAATAGCGCATGGCTGATCCTCCAATATGCAAAAGACGATTGTAAGCGCCCAAAGTGCTAGAAGCATAAAAAAACCGCCTATTCGGCGGTTTCGAACTAGCCGGCTACAGCCCCGGCCTGATCTTCATTTAAATCCACACGCTCGCGCAACTCCTTGCCAGCTTTGAAGTGAGGGACCTGTTTGCCAGGCACCAGCACTTGTTCACCGGATTTGGGGTTGCGCCCGACTCTTGGCGCACGTTCGGACAACGAAAAGCTGCCAAATCCGCGAATCTCGATGCGCTGACCCTCGGCCAAAGCCTGGGTCATCGCGTCGAGGACGGTTTTAACCGCGTAGTCGGTGTCACGAGCGGCCAGCTGGGAATAGCGGGCCGCCAGTGCAGCGATGAGTTCTGACTTAGTCACTGGGTTTATTCAGTGTCGCGTGCTTGGTCGAGCTTAGCCTTGAGCAATGCGCCCAGGTTTGTTGTGCCCGAAGAAGCGCTTGCTTCAGTCATACGCTGCATCGTGTCAGCTGTTTCGGCGGTATCGCGCGCCTTGATCGACAACTGAATCGAACGTGTTTTGCGATCGACGTTGATAATCATGGCTTCGATGTTGTCACCGACTTTCAGAGCTGTCGTTGCATCTTCGACACGTCCGGTCGCGATCTCGGAAGCGCGAAGGAAGCCTTCGACCTCGTGTGACAACGTCACAGTTGCGCCCTTGGGCTCAACTGCTTTGACCGTACCAGGCACAACAGCGCCCTTGTCGTAGGTGCCTACGAAGTTATTGAATGGGTCGCCTTCAAGCTGCTTCACACCCAGGGAGATACGCTCCTTGTCTGTGTCGATGCCCAGAACGACTGCGTCAAGCTCGTCGCCTTTCTTGAAGTTGCGCACAGCCTCTTCGCCTGTCTCGGTCCATGACAGATCGGAGAGGTGAACCAAGCCGTCGATGCCACCAGGCAGACCCACGAACACGCCAAAGTCTGTGATGGACTTGATCGCACCGCGAACCTTGTCGCCACGCTTGAAGTTGGAAGCAAACTCTTCCCATGGGTTCTGACGGCACTGCTTCATGCCCAGAGAGATACGGCGACGGTCTTCGTCGATTTCGAGAACCATGACTTCGACTTCTTCGCCAAGTGTCACGACCTTGCGTGGATCAACGTTCTTGTTGGTCCAATCCATTTCTGAAACGTGAACCAGACCTTCAATTCCTGCTTCAACTTCAACGAATGAACCGTAATCGGTGAGGTTCGTGACCTTACCGAACAGACGCGTACCCTGTGGGTAACGACGAGCCAGACCCACCCATGGATCTTCGCCAAGCTGCTTGACGCCCAAGGAAACACGGCTCTTTTCCTGATCGAACTTCAGGACTTTGGCTTCGACTTCCTGACCAACGGTCAAGACTTCTGAAGGGTGACGCACACGACGCCATGCCATGTCGGTGATGTGCAGCAAACCATCGATACCGCCGAGGTCGACGAACGCGCCGTAGTCGGTGATGTTCTTGACGACGCCCTTGACGATCGAGCCTTCCTGGAGGTTTTCCAGAAGTTTCTGACGCTCTTCGCCCATGCTGGCCTCAAGCACCGCACGACGTGACAACACAACGTTGTTACGCTTGCGATCAAGCTTGATGACCTTGAATTCCATGGTCTTGCCTTCGAAAGGCGTCGTGTCCTTGACAGGACGCAAGTCGACGAGGGAACCAGGCAAGAAGGCACGGATGCCTGCAGTCATGACAGTCAGACCGCCTTTGACTTTGCCAGTGATGGTACCTGTGACCAGTTCGTTCTTGTCGAGCGACTGCTCGAGCGACAGCCATGCGGACAGGCGCTTGGCGCGATCACGGGACAGCACGGTATCACCGTAGCCATTTTCGAGCGAGTCAATCGCGACAGAGACAAAGTCGCCAGGTTTGACTTCGAGCTCGCCCTGATCATTGAGGAATTCTTCGAGGGGAATCAGTGCTTCTGATTTCAAGCCCGCGTTCACGACGACAAAGTTGTGGTCGATACGGACGACTTCGGCGGAAATCACTTCGCCGGACTTCATATCCTGTTTCTGGATACTTTCTGCAAACAGCGCGGCAAAACTTTCGCCGGCTTGGGTTGAGGTTTGTTGAGTTGACATGTACGGAAGGTCCAGTTGGCCTTTGGAGCCGGTAACACACCCTATTCGGGTGGAGTGGTTAAACCCTTGACCACAGGTCAAGGATGCTTTGCACAGTCTGATCAATCGTCAGATTCGACGAATCAACGACATGTGCATCCTGTGCAGGTAAGAGTGGAGCGACCGCACGCTCGATATCACGCGCATCTCGCTCTCGCATATCCGCGAGCAGGTCTTTTAGATTAGCAGAAATTCCCTTTTCGATCAATTGCTTACATCTTCTCTGGGCGCGCGCCTGGACATCTGCAACCAAGAATATCTTTAATTGAGCATCCTGAAAAACAATCGTACCCATGTCCCGGCCATCTGCCACCAGGCCTGGCGCCTGTCGAAATGCCCTTTGGCGCCCGAGTAAAGCAGCCCGCAGCAGCGGATTGGGCGCCAGTCTGGAGGCCAGGTTCCCGACTTGTTCCTGACGAATCAACTCAGAGGCCTCCAGTTTGTCTAATCGGACACCCTCGGGATGAAACTCGACCTGCAGGTTCTGAGCCACGTGCGCGACAGCTTCGGCATCGTCTGGATCAATATCTTTCTGAATGACTGCAAGTGCAGTCAGACGGTACAAGGCACCGCTATCCAGGACGTGCCATCCCAAGGCTTGGGCGACGCGATGCGCCACCGTACCCTTGCCCGAGGCAGTTGGACCGTCGATCGTAATTACGGGTACGGGATGGCTCATTTCAACAGACCGCTCAGTACATCAAAATAGGTGGGGAATGTTTTGCTCACACAGCCGGGGTCCATGATCCGCACACGCGACTGACCAAAAGCGGCGAGAGAAAAACACATGGCCACACGGTGATCATCATACGTATCGATCGCTGCATCCCGCCATTGACCAGGCTCCACGGGAAATACCCGGAGCCAGTCAGGCCCACTCTCCGCGCGCGCACCGAGCTTGCGCAGCTCGGTTTCCATCGCATGAATACGATCCGTTTCTTTCACCCGCCAGCTCGCGATATTTCGCAGGGTGCAAGGACCATCCGCAAACAAAGCGAGTGCCGCCGCTGTCATGGCCGCATCAGGGATCAGATTGAAATCCGTATCGAACGCCTTGAGTTTTTGGCCCTTGGCCACATTGATACCCGACACCTCAATCGCAGACTCCTCCCGCGAAACCTGTGCCCCCATAGCCTGGACGACATCGGCAAACGCGACATCCCCCTGAATGCTTTGCGCCCCCACTCCGACCACCCGCACGGGTCCGCCACCAATCGCGCCCAAGGCTAAAAAATACGAGGCCGAAGAGGCGTCACCCTCAACAAAAATATTGCCCGGCGACCGGTAGACCGCATCGGCGTGGATGACAAATTGTTGCCATCCCTGTCGCTCAACCTTGACACCATAGCGTGCCATTAAATTCAGAGTGATTTCAATATAGGGTTTTGAAATCAGTTCACCGATCACTTCCACAGTCAGTGCCCGCCCCGAACGCGCCACCGCAAGCGGTGCAGCCATCAGGACGGCTGTCAGAAACTGACTCGAGACCGAACCCTGAACGCGTACGCGGTCGCTCAGGTGAGCGGACTCAAGGATTTCAATGGGCGGATAGCCAGATTGACCAAGATAATGAATGTGCGCACCCATCTCGCGCAAACCTTCGACCAGGTCACCGATGGGGCGCTCATGCATGCGCGGCACGCCCGAAAGTGTGTAATGCCCGCCCATCACCGCGAGCGCGGCCGTCAAAGGACGAATCGCCGTGCCAGCATTTCCCATAAAGAGTTGTGCGTGCTTGACAGGGAAAGGCGAGACACCCGTCACGCTGACGGAATGTGCGGAATGTTGATCGAGCTGCACACCGAGCTGCTTGAGCGCAGCCAACATGACGGCTGTGTCATCAGACTCCAGCAAACCCTCAATCCGGGTCGTGCCTTGAGCCAACGCAGACAGCAACAACACACGGTTTGAAATACTTTTCGATCCGGGAAGCGTCACAACGCCTTGAGCATGTTTGGCCGAAGGAAGATCCAAATACTCTAGACGACTCATGATCCAAGATCCTGCCAGTCACGTCGCGCTTTTGATGCATGATCCAGCATGTTTTCCAGCCATTGCGCATCGTTTTCTCGCAGCGCGTGTTCGGCACGTTCGAAAACAGCCTTCATCGCCTGCAGTTCCGCAAGCATTGCGGGGCGATTCGCAATAAAAATGTCACGCCACATTTCTGCAGAGCCTTGCGCGACACGCGTAAAGTCCCGGAAGCCCGAGCCTGCAGTCTGAAGTTTGAGTGCGGCATCATCGCTATGCGTGATGTACTCCATGAATAAAGCGGCCACCCAATGGGGCAGATGACTAATCGCGGCAACCACCCCATCATGCTGGGAAGGATCGATCGACACCACATTGGCGCCGCAAGCCTGCCAAGCTGCGCGAACAGTCTCGACATCCTGGGGATGATTCTCAACCAAAGGTGTCAGCATGACACGTCGACCCGCATAAAGCTGAGCATCTGCAGCCTGAGGACCTTTTTCATGCGAACCCGCCATCGGGTGCCCCGGAACAAACTGTGCAATGCGTGACTGCAATCCATTTCGTGCCGCTTCGATCACGTTTTGCTTGGTGCTGCCACCATCCGTGATAATGGTCTTGGGTCCGAGCCAAGGCGCCAGTTCTTTGAAAATCGCCTCAAACGCGCCAACGGGTGCCGCAACAAAAATCAAATCTGCTCGCTGCGCCGCGTCCTTGTAGCTGACGATCTCGTCAATCAAGCCCAAACGAGCAGCTTCTTTCAACGTTTCCGGGCGTCGCCCGGCGCCGAGTACCGTACCCACAGCGCCCGCTTGCTTGAGAGCAGCCGCAAAGGATCCGCCAATCAAACCAACACCAATGATCGCAACGGTAGAGATCTTGAATCCGCTCATGGGGCTAACTGTTTCATGACGACCGTCAAGGCATCGATAAACTTTTGATTTTCCTGTGGCAAACCAATCGATACGCGCAACCACTCTGGTAAACCATCCCCCTTGACGGGGCGCACAATCACGCCACGCTTGAGCAACTCGAGATTGACGTGTGCAGCATCTCCGACCTTGACCAATACAAAATTGGCGTAGCTGGGCAGATAAGTCAAGCCGAGTTTTTCAAACGCGCTTTGCAACTGCGCTTTCCCTGCACGGTTGACTTCGAAGCTTTCTGCAAGAAACTTTTGATCGCCCAGCGCGGCAATTGCGGCAGCCTGTGCGAGTGAATTGACGTTAAAGGGTTGTCGCACGCGATTGAGCAAATCTGTCAGCACAGGCTGTGCCACACCAAAGCCCACGCGTAAGCCTGCCAGCCCATATGCTTTAGAGAAGCTTCTGGAGACCAGCAAGTTGGGATAACGTTTGACCAGTCCGATGCTGTCGACACGCAGCTCAGGTTCAAGGAACTCGTTATACGCCTCGTCAAGCACGACCGTCACACGTGTGCCATGACGCTTTGCCACAGCGGCCAGAAATGACTCGATCGAGTCATTGGACAAATAAGTCCCGGTCGGATTGTTGGGGTTGGCAATGAAGACCAATCTTGTATTGTCCCGGATGGCCTCAAGCATGGCAGGCAAATCATGGCCGTGATCTTTAGCGGGCACCACAATGTGCTGGGCACCACGCGCTTGTGTCGCAAGCCGATAGACCACAAAGGCGAATTGCGAATAAACAACCGAGCTTCCAGGCTCGAGCAATGCGGAGGCCACTAGCTCAAGGATATCGTTAGAGCCATTTCCCAAAGTCAGCCAATTCTGTGGAACCCCGTAACGTTCGGACAACGCTTTTTTGAGGTCAAAGCCTGCTGGGTCCGGATAACGGCCCAAGCCGGCGACGGCATCCGAAATCGCGCGTCGCGCTGACTCGGGCATCCCGAGCGGGTTTTCATTAGAAGCCAGTTTCACGATACCGGACGGATCAAGGCCAAACTCGCGCGCAAGCTCTTCGATGGGCTTGCCGGCCTGATAAGGGGCGATCGCAGCGATATGTGGCGGCGGAATCAATACAGAGTCTTGAGCGGACATGATGGGGACACCAACGAAGCGGGATTGTGAAAACTATTGTGCCGGATATGAGCCTAACAATTTGTAGAAGGCACATTGGGACTCCAGAGCCGCCAGCGCTTTCTTGACGCGCGGATCCTCGCAATGTCCCTCTATGTCAACATAAAAGTAGTACTCCCACTGCCCTGTGCGCGCCGGACGCGACTCGAATCGCGTCATCGACACGCCATTTTCAGACAGGGGTGACAACATCTGGTAAACGGCACCTGCGCGATTGGGTACGGCAAGGATCAAACTTGTTTTATCGCGTCCACTCGGCAAAATATCGAGTTTGCCGATGGCCAGAAACCGGGTTCTGTTTTGCGAATCATCCTGAATACCGAGCGCGACTACCTCGAGACCCCAAGTCTGCGCGGCAACATCACTGGCGATCGCCGCGATCGTTGGATCGAGCGAGGCTAAGCGGGCAGCCTCTGAATTGCTGGAGACAGGCTCACGGGGAATGCCTGGATACTCTCGATTGAGCCAGTTTTGACATTGCGCCAGCGCCTGAGGATGGGCCAAAATTTTGGTCACACCCTGCATATTGCCGGTTTTGGACAACAAACAATGTTTGATCAAGAGCGATCGCTCGCCCAGAATCCGCAGCGAGGAACCCAACAGCAGGTCCAGTGTGCGATTGACCGCACCCTCGGTCGAGTTTTCGACTGGCACCATGCCAACTTGGGCAGCACCCGCTTCTACGGAGCGAAACACCTCATCAAATGATGGGCAAGGTAAACCCTTCACAGAGCGTCCAAAATGCTCAAACGCAGCTTGCTCGGAAAAGGAGCCAGCGGGTCCAAGAAAAGCGACAGTCAATGATTGCTCGAGACCTCGACAAGCCGAGATGATCTCTGTCCAGACAGAGGCCACGGCCTCGCTGGGGAAAGGCCCACGATTGAGATGTTGCAATTGCCGAATCACCTGGGCCTCACGCTCGGGCCGAAGAACAGGACCTTCAGCATGATGTGCGTGTTTGACCTCTCCTACTTCTTGAGCGGTTTTTGCGCGCTTATTGAGCAAATCAAGAATTTCAGCGTCGATTTGATCGATTCGTTGACGCAGAGGTAACAGCTGGGCTTGCAATGACTCATCCATGAGAGCGCTCGAAGTCCTTGAGATAATCGATGAGAGCGACGACACCTTCGAGTGGCATGGCGTTATAAATTGACGCACGCATGCCACCCACGCTTTTGTGTCCCTTCAGCTGCATCAATCCTCGCGCCTCGGCGCCAGCTAGGAAGGCCGACTCAAGCGCAGTGTCGGGCAAGAAAAACGGGACGTTCATCCTTGAGCGCACTGAAGGATGAACCGGAACAGAATAGAAACGACTCTGATCAAAATAGTTATACAGCATGGTCGCTTTGGCGATATTTTGCTGCTCAATCGCGGCTAACCCGCCCTGCTCCTTAAGCCATTTAAATACAAGGCCTGCGATGTAAATCGCGAAAGTCGGAGGCGTGTTGTACATGGATTTTTCACGTGCAACATTCGCGTAATCAAAAGCCGAGGGACAAATAGCCAGAGCATGTCCGATCAAATCACGACGCACAATCACCACAGTCAAACCCGCAGGACCCGCATTTTTCTGGGCACCTGCAAAAATCATACCGGTTTTGGCAACAGGCATCGGGCGTGATAAAAAATGCGATGAAGCATCAACCACCAGCGGGACATCGGGTGCGCCAAGATCGGCCATGTCAGGCCATGCCATCGTTTCCACACCACCAATGGTTTCATTGCTGCACACATGCAGATAGGCCGCATCAGGTCGCACCCGCCAAGACGAAGTCTCGGGTAACCAGGTTGACGGGCCTTGCGTGCGCCCATCTATCACGGTCTCGACGGCATTGGTCGCAGCGACTTGCGCATCGCCATAACGACGACACTCTTCGAGTGACTTTTTTGCCCAAATGCCACTAATCACAAAATCCGCTTTGGGTTGAGCCGCGCGACCGAGTAGATTCAACGGGATGATCGCATTTTCAGCGGTCGCGCCGCCCTGCATGAACAGCACAGCGTAATGTTCAGGGACCTCAAGCAGCTCGCGCAAATCCGCCTCGGCCTGAGAACAGATTTCCACGAACTGTTTGCCGCGATGACTCATTTCCATGACGGACATGCCTGAGCCACGCCAGTCCAACATTTCCGCCGCAGCCTGCCTGAGCACGGACTCAGGCATCGCGGACGGCCCTGCAGAAAAATTCCAGGGGCGCGCCATGTTTAAGACTCCGATCCAGCCTCGCCAGGGGCATCTGTAGAGGTGTTATCCGGATTTGTTTCGGATGCCGCGTCCAGTGGCGCATCATCGTCCGCGTCACTTTCAACCACTCTGCGCACGCCAGACAACATGCTGCCGTCGTCAACGCTAATCAGCGTGACACCTTGCGTTGCGCGTCCCATCTCGCGAATTTCAGCGACACGCGTACGGACCAGCACACCACCTGTTGTGATCAACATGATCTCGTCAGTCGCATTGGCCAATACAGCACCCACGACTTTGCCGTTTCGCGCAGAGGTCTGAATCGCAATCATGCCCTTGGTACCACGTCCATGACGCGTGTATTCCGCAATCGGTGTTCGCTTACCGAAACCATTTTGCGTGGCGGTCAAGACCGTTTGCGACTCGTCTCCCGACACTAGCATCGCGATCACTTGCTGACCTTCTTCGAGCATCATGCCGCGCACACCACGTGCGTTGCGACCCATCGGACGCACATCGTTTTCATCAAAACGAACTGCTTTGCCAGAGTCAGAGAACAACATGACATCATGCTTGCCGTCTGTCAGTTCGGCACCAATCAGGAAGTCACCCTCATCGAGATCGACTGCAATAATGCCGGCCTTGCGTGGATTGGAGAAATCCGACAAAGGCGTCTTCTTAACAGTACCGCGCGAAGTCGCCATGAATACAGTCTGATCGTCGCTAAAGGCTTTGATCGGGAGTACAACGGTGATTTTTTCGCCATCCACTAAGGGGAACATATTGACGATCGGCTTGCCGCGAGAAGTACGCGTTCCTTGTGGCACCTCCCAGACCTTGAGCCAATAGACACGGCCACGATCGGAGAAGCACAACAGATAGTCGTGCGTGTTCGCGATAAAGAGCTGATCGATCCAGTCGTTCTCTTTGGTGGCTGTTGCCTGTTTACCACGACCACCACGGCGCTGCGCGCGATACTCGGATAAGGGCTGGCTCTTGATATAGCCACCATGTGACAAGGTCACGACCATGTCGGCCGGTGTAATCAAGTCCTCAGTATCCAGTTCAGTCGCATTCAGTTCGATGTCGGAACGTCGCGCGTCCTTGGCATTGATCGAGAACTCGGTTTTGATCGCCTGGAGTTCTTCGCTAATGATGACAGTGATGCGCTCTGGCTTGGCCAAAATATCCAGCAAGTCCAGGATCGTTTCCATCACGGACTTGTACTCACTGACGATTTTGTCTTGCTCAAGTCCGGTCAAACGCTGCAAGCGCATGTTCAGGATTTCCTGAGCTTGCGTTTCACTTAAGCGATACAGACCATCGGCCTGCAGGCCGTAAGCTTCTGGAAGGTTGTCGGGTCGGTATGCGCCACGACCGCCAACAGCCTCAGTATCTGCACGTGCGAGCATCTCCCGGACCAAAGAAGAGTCCCAGGATTTGTCCATCAAGTCCTGACGCGCGACTGGCGGCGTTGGAGCCGCTTTGATAATCGCGATGAATTCGTCGATGTTCGCCAACGCGACAGCCAAGCCCTCGAGAACATGACCACGCTCACGGGCCTTTCGCAACTGGAATACAGTACGGCGTGTCACAACCTCGCGACGGTGGGACAGGAAATACTCCACCATTTGCTTGAGATTGAGCAATCGCGGCTGACCATCAACCAGCGCCACCAGGTTCATACCAAAAGTATCCTGGAGCTGCGTGTGCTTATAGAGGTTATTCAGAATGACTTCTGGCACCTCGCCACGCTTGAGTTCAATCACCAGACGCATGCCGTCTTTATCGGACTCGTCGCGGATATCGGAGATCCCCTCGACTTTCTTTTCGTTCACAAGCTCGGCAATGCGCTCTTGCAAGGTCTTTTTATTGACCTGATAAGGCAGCGCATCGACCACGATGGATTGGCGGTTGTTACCAATATCCTCGAAGTGTGTTTTCGCGCGCATGATCACGCGCCCGCGACCTGTGCGATATCCCTCGCGCACGCCGACGATGCCGTAAATAATGCCGCCTGTTGGGAAGTCTGGCGCGGGAATGAGCTCGATCAGTTCATCGACTGTGCACTCAGGATTGCGCAAACAATACAGACAACCGTCAATCACTTCCGCCAGATTGTGTGGCGGAATGTTGGTGGCCATGCCTACCGCGATACCGGAGCTACCGTTGACAAGCAGGTTTGGCAAACGCGAAGGCAAGAGCAAAGGCTCATTTTCACTACCATCGTAGTTCGGTCCGAAGTCAACCGTTTCCTGATCGATGTCTGCCAATAATTCGTGCGCAATTTTTGCCAGACGGATCTCGGTGTATCGCATCGCTGCAGCACTGTCGCCGTCGACGGAACCGAAGTTACCCTGACCATCCACCAGCATATAGCGCAGCGAAAAATCCTGCGCCATGCGAACGATGGTGTCGTAGACGGCCTGATCACCATGCGGGTGATATTTACCAATGACATCACCGACGATACGCGCAGATTTTTTGTAGGCACGGTTCCAGTCATTATTGAGTTCGTGCATCGCGAATAAAACGCGGCGATGAACAGGCTTGAGACCGTCCCGGACATCCGGGAGGGCGCGCCCTACGATTACGCTCATTGCATAATCGAGATAACTGCGGCGCATTTCTTCTTCGAGTGATATCGGAAGAGTTTCCTTGGCAAAGGAATCCATAAAGTTCGCAACAAATGACAACGGTTGAAAACCCGAGACGGGGTCGAAATGGTAAAAAGCAAGTGCTAAAGGACAACCTCGGATTCTACACCGGCGCTCAGCGTTGGCGTGCACCCACTATATATAGTGGGTCCCCATACCCGAGTGTGCGTGTTCACCCTTAAGCGTTCATCCATAATTTTTTTTCAAAAAAGATGAACTTTTTGAAAAATGACTAGTCTGACAGTTCATCTTCTCTCGGAGAGGTATTGCCCTACCTACAAAATAAAAAAGGTTTTCCTCTCGAAAATCTCTTTTAATTGTGTCCAAACGTCATTTTTTGTTGCCAAAAACCAACAAGAAACCCCCGGTAAGCGTATAAATACGCATATCAGAGCCCCTAGAGCACTAGAAGAGTGACTAAACCTCATCAAATGCCTTAAGATTCGATCAGCACGCAGGAAACCCAGCGGGTATTTAAAAAAGTGCTCACTGTGTTGCTTTACTGGACCCGTTTCCTGATGTATTTTTTTATTTGCGGCGGGGGTTCGCTGCGAGTCACTTATCCAGCTTCAAGCTCAACGAGGAGAAACATGAACAAACCCTCCAAATTCGCTCTGGCACTCGCCTTTGCTGCTTTCACAGCAACTGGCGTCGCTTCCGCGCAAACGGTAGACAATTGGAAGAACGGCTCAAATGAGCTCATTTGGAAGAACGGTTCCAATGAACTCTGCTGGCAGGACAACTTCTGGACCCCAGCTACGGCTGCTGCAGAGTGCGTCAAAAAGACAGCTCAGCCAATGGCCGACAAGATTTCAATCAAAGCAGAAGCTTTGTTTGACTTCGACAAGGCTATCGTCAAGCCAGAAGGTCGTAAGTTGCTCGACCAGGTTGCTGCTCGCCAAGCCGAAATCAACCTTGAAACCATCATCGCCGTGGGTCACACTGACTCCATCGGTACAGATGCCTACAACATGGCTCTCTCGATCCGTCGTGCTGATGCTGTGAAAGCATACTTGGTATCGAAAGGCGTTCCAGCCAATCGTATCACTGCTTCCGGCAAGGGCAAGTCCGATCCAGTCGCTGACAACCGTACAGCAGCTGGTCGTGCTAAGAACCGTCGTGTAGACGTTGAAATCATCGGCAGCAAGAAGTAATTCTTGATGTTGACTGGCCAGACTGCTTCGGCGGTTCTGGTTAGATTAAAAGACCTCGTTCGCGAGGTCTTTTTTCTTTTGGGGATTACATTCGTTTGCAAGCGAAAGTTTGTTACTGTATCGAACGTTTGTCACGCACTTGACTGCAAGCCTCCTCGTCAGACCTTTAAAAGAACCGCCATGAACTCTGAGACGCCCATGGGCTCTAACAATGTTGATCAAGCTGAACTGGACAAGTTCAGCGCCCTTGCTTCGCGCTGGTGGGATCCAAATAGTGAATTCAAACCCTTGCATGCCATCAATCCGCTCCGACTGGACTGGATAAAAGGCCTGACTGGCGGGCTTCAGGGCAAAAGAGTCCTCGATGTGGGAAGCGGTGGTGGCATTTTGGCTGAGAGTATGGCGGTCAGTGGCGCAGAAGTCACAGGAATAGATTTAGCGGAGAAATCTCTCAAGGTTGCAAAATTGCACGGCCTTGAATCTGGCGTGACAGTGACCTATCGCAACATCCGAGCAGAAGATCTAGCACTCGAGCAAGCCGGTCAGTTTGATGTGGTGACCTGCATGGAGATGCTCGAACACGTGCCAGACCCCGGTTCAATCGTGCGCGCATGCTCGACGCTCGTCAAACCTGGCGGCTGGGTTTTTTTCTCGACCATCAATCGCAACCCAAAATCGTTTTTATTCGCGATTATTGGCGCGGAGTACATTTTGCGTATTCTTCCGCGCGGAACGCATAGCTGGCGCAGCTTTGTGCGCCCAAGTGAGCTCGCGCAAGCCGCCCGCGCAGCCAACCTCACGACACATCAGGTCATTGGAATGGGGTACAACCCACTGACTGAACATTACTCTCTTAATCACGACACGAGCGTGAACTACCTCATGGCCACTCGCAAAGGCGACCTGTAAATGACCGCACTAGTATTGTTTGACTTTGATGGCACACTTGCCGACACAGCACCCGACTTGGCAGCTGCCGCCAACAAGCAACGCGTGCGAGCTGGTTTGGAGCCCTTACCCATTGATGTGCTGAGGCCCTACTCTTCTGCTGGCGCGCGTGGGCTATTGCGTTGCGCGCTGGATATGACGCCAGAACATCCTGACTACGAACAGCACCGTGTCCAGTTTTTGAAAGATTACGAAGCGGCTATGCATGTCGATACCCGCCTGTTTGATGGCGTGCCTGAGTTGCTAGAGGATATTTCCCGCAAAGGGTTGTCCTGGGGCATTGTGACCAACAAGGCCACTTATCTTGCAAAGCCTCTCGTTGCCGCATTGGGACTCGATCAGGACTGTGCCGTGCTTGTCTGTGGCGATACAACAGCGCACTCAAAGCCGCACCCCCTGCCCTTGCTGCACGCAGCACAACAGGCTGGTTTTGGCACGGATCGCAGTATTTACATTGGTGATGATATTCGTGACATACAAGCCGCGCGTGCGGCGGGCATGGCCTCCATTGCCGCGGGCTATGGTTATTGCGGTCCAGATCACCCAATCGAGACCTGGCAAGCGGATCATTGTGTGAACTCCGCCAGAGAAATGTGGCCCGCAATTAGAAAACTTTTAAATACGTGACCGATCGTTGAACTCTTTTACAACTTAATGGTCAGAGTTCATAGATTGTTCGTCTACAATCCAACAACTGGGGCCGATCCGGATTCGACGTGGGTCGCGAAACAGCGCAGGGCATGCCGAGCACCAGTTCGCTCGTAAATCCACTGGAAACACTATAAACGCCAACGACGAGCGTTTCGCTCTGGCCGCTTAAGCGGTGAGCCGCTGCACTGATTTGTCTTTGGGTCAGGTGGAGAAATCCACAGCAGCGTCATTTACAAAGAATCGGGGTTTGCCGGGTCACTCGTCAAATTCTTAAATCCAAGTGAATCGCCAAGGTCCGGCCTGTCGGTTGGCTAAGTCCGAGGTTAAACAAAAAGTAAATCGACTACGCATGTAGAACTGCCTGCAGAGGGCTCGCGGACGGGGGTTCAATTCCCCCCGGCTCCACCATACCGCGAAGGGTCCGGATAATCTCCGGGCCCTTTTTTTTGGCTTAAAGCCCAGTGTTTACGGGGTTCTGGGCGAAAGGCTTGCGGATGGGATCTGACGAATAAATCAAAAAAAGTACGAATTTCACGCCGATCTTGTCTCTTTTCTCCGATTAGCTTGCGGGTAGGCGCAGCCCCACCTCTATATAAATCAATGAGTTACGAGGGGCATTTCGAAGACAATTATGAGGAGCAATCCAATGTACCCAAACCAACAGCGTTAGTCATGGAGGTTTTTCGTTTTGAGGCGTTGTAACTAGATATTTCTATTGATTCTTGCCAAGTTCGGGTCAGACGCCTAGCATCGGGATTATGCCAAAATGACCTTAGATTTAACGGATTCTTAAACGCGATCACAATATGTCCTTAATCCCCTTTCTGCTCGCTGCCGGCCTTCTAGCCATTACCCCAGGACCTGGCCTTGCGTATGTTGTAGCCAGGACTGTCTCAGGTGGCCGCGCTGAAGGCTTGGCGTCGTGCTTAGGGACTAGCTTGGGCGGACTCGTTCACGTTCTAGCCTCATCACTTGGTTTGTCGCTCATCATTGCTGAATCCGCCATGGCATTTAACTTGCTGAAGTACATTGGTGCAGCATATCTTGTTTACCTAGGTGTTCGCATACTGCGCAGCAAGGAAACGCAGGTTACGGTCAGTTCCATCCCATCTCAAGGCAGTCGACGCGCTTTGATCGAAGGCGTTGTGGTTGAAACGCTTAATGTCAAAACTGCTTTGTTTTTTCTAGCATTTCTACCTCAATTCGTTTCCCGAGAGGAACCTCTTGTTGCGCAGTTTGTTTTACTTGGATGTGTATGCGTTGCACTCAATACACTGGTTGATATCTTTGCAGTATTCGCGGCTCATCGATTAATGAAGTCCGATATTGCTCGCACAGCTCGAGCGAAATTAATGAACCGTTTATCAGGAGGCACGATGATTGGAATCGGTGCTTTTCTGGCTTTAGCTCGGCGTGAAATTTGAACTAACTTCTCAGTTAAGGTTTACAGGCGAAAACGTCCTTTTGAACGGATGAACCCTGCAACCTCTAGTTACCATAGATTGATTTGCAAATGTCGTGTTACATGTCATTTCTAGCCATGCTCAAAAATCAACCGCCACCATACCGCGAAGGGTCCGGATAATCTCCGGGCCTTTTTTTTGGCTCAAGACTCAGTAAATACGGGGTTCTGAGCGACGGACTATGCGCAAGGATTCGGAGCGCCTCAAGTTTTGGAATGGCGTTCCTTTGCCAGCCTCGTGCCTTCAGCTAATGCTTGAAGCTTGCGTAATGCCACCTCTCGCCCCATCGGTGCCAAGCCACAATTCGTACACGGGAACAATCTCTCCTTCGGCACAAACTTCAGCGCTAGGCCAATCGTGTCTGCAACTTCCTCAGGTGTCTCGACCACGTCGCTTGCCACATCAATGACGCCAACCATCACATCCTTACCTTCCAGCAGTTTCATCAGATCAGGAGGTACATGAGAATGAATACATTCGAGACTCACCTGGTTGATGCTGCTGCGGGCCAGCGCAGGAAATACCGTTTCATATTGACGCCATTCTTCACCAAGCGTGCTCTTCCAATCGGTATTGGCTTTAATGCCATAGCCGTAGCAAATGTGGACCGCCGTTGTACAGGTCAAACCCTGGGCGGCGCGCTCCAGCGCCTGCACTCCCCAATCAGCCGCATCCTTCATGTAGACATTGAAGGCAGGCTCATCGAACTGGATGATGTCCACACCATCTGCCTGTAATGCGAGCGCCTCTTGATTGAGTAATTCAGCAAACGCAAATGCCATCTTGACCTTGTCGCCGTAGAATCGATCTGCTACGGTATCAATGATAGTCATCGGGCCAGGCAAAGTGAATTTCAACTTCTTTTTTGTATGCGCACGCGCCAACTGCGCTTCGAAGGCATGCACCCGACCTCTCAGCCTTAGCGCCGATACTACCTGCGGCACCATCGCGTCATAGCGGTTATCTCGGATGCCCATCTTCACTTTATGCTCGAAGTCTATGCCATCAATCTGCTCAAGGAATCCGTGCACAAAATGTTGGCGTGATTGCTCACCGTCACTCACGATGTCCAGGCCAGCATCTTCCTGAGCCTTGATCCACAACAGGGTCGCATCTGCTTTGGCCTGAAGCAGTGCGTCGCCCTCAACCCTCCACTGAGGCCAAAGCTTGTTAGTTTCAGCCAGCCATGCGGGCTTAGGTAAACTCCCAGCTATCGAAGTTTCAAACATATGAAAATTCCTTGTAATGTATATAAGTATGGAACGTGAATTGTTCCGAATAAATCAAGCATTTAATGCGCGAAATCAGTCACCCACTGCTCAAGTAAGTTCTTGTAGGGATTGATGAAGTGCTCTTGCGCAAATTTTCCTTGATTAACGGCTAGTTGGGTGCGCTCCTCCCGGTCGTAGACTATCTGCGTTGACGAGTAATCCTGACATTCCAAGCTTGGGCGATATAGTCTTCCCGCAGCAGAGTTTGCGTTGTAGATTTCGGGACGATAGATCTTCTGAAAGGTCTCCATGGTGCTAATTGTGCTGATCAGCTCAAGGTTTGTGTAGTCGCCCAGTAAATCACCGTAAAAGTAGTAAGCCAATGGTGCAACGCCATTGTGCGGCATGAAAAAACGAACCTGCATTCCCATTTTTGCGAAGTAACGATCGGTCGGAGACAGTTCATTCTGTTGATACTCAATCCCCAATACCGGATGCTGATTCAAGGTCCGCTGGTAGGTCTTGCTAGTCGACACGCTGATACAAATGACTGGTGGCTTGCTAAACCGTTGCTTGTAAGTGCTAGAGCAAGAAAATTGTTGGAACAGCTTTCCGTGCAAGTCTCCAAAATCATCTGGAATACTGAATTCCGAGCGATCCACATTGAAGCTCGGCAGCAAGATGCTGAAGTCGTAATCGCGCACGTAGGAAGAGAAGTTGTTTCCCACGATGCCATCGATGCGCTTGTTCGCCTTCTTATCGAGAATGCTGGTATTGAGCATTTCGATCAATGGAAATGCAGTCTCGCTACTTCCAGAACCGAGACTAATCTCGACAGAGATAATCTCCAATTCAACAGCGTATCGATCTCCCAATGCATTATCCCATTGGGCAAGATTATTGAAGCGATTGTTGATCATCTCCAACGTGTTGCGCAAATTCAGTTGCCGACTCGTGCCTCGTGCCAAATTGGCAAAATTCGTGGTGAGACGCGTACTGTCCGATGGAGAATAGTTCTCATCGAAGCAAATACTTTTCAGTTTAAAAATAAGTTCTTGGTTCATTGTGATTTAATCTTTTTAAAATTTAAAAATAAGAAAATGCAGATTTCTGTTTCAGGCCACAGCTAATTGCTCGACCAAAGGGTGCCTGGCTTTGCGCGTCAGCTCCAGCAATGGCATTGCCCGTTGCAACGCCAGCCTAGTCCGCTCGATCAAGGCGGGGTCCTGCAATCGATAGTCGACAAAATCTTTGTCAGTCGCATATATGCCCAATGGCAATGTGCGCGCCTGGAAGAAACTAAAAAGCGGCCGCAACTGGTGTTCGATCACCAATGCATGGCGCTCGCTACCACCGGTGGCAGCCAACAAAACTGGCTTGTCGATCAAGGCGTCCTGATGAATAAAATCGAAGAAATGCTTGAAGAGCCCCGTGTAGGAACCGCGGTAGACCGGTGTTGCGACCACTAGAATATCGGCTTGCTCGACTACAGTAAGCTTGCGCTCCACGACTTCGGGCAACTGGGATCGCCAGATCGCGCCAGCAAGCAGCGGTGCGAGTTGCCCAAGTTCAACCATATGTTGTTCGCTTGAGATTTCATCAGCGATTAGACCTAATATGTGCTCTGTCAAGGCTGCAGACTTGGAAGGGCTTTGCAGTCCGCCAGAAACCGCTACTACACGGAGAGGTTGAGTCATTTTCGTTACCAATCTAGGATATAACAGATGCCATGGTTGAGATGCTAGACTTCATAATTCATGAAGTAAAATGGTTTTATCTCATGAATCCATGAAAAATAATCATTAAAATGATTGAACGCATTCATCTAAGAATCCTTCAGCAGGTCGAGAAACAAGGCTCATTGACTGCCGCCGCGGGCGTGCTACACCTGACCCAGTCGGCTCTTAGCCACACCATGAAGAAACTAGAGCAGCAACTAGGCACCGACATTTGGTTACGAGAAGGACGAAGTCTGCGTCTGACACAAGCCGGTCAGTACCTACTTGCGGTGGCAAATAGGGTGCTACCGCTACTAAACCTAGCTGAAGAGCACCTTGGACAGTTTGCGAAGGGCGAGCGAGGTGCGCTGCGCATCGGCATGGAGTGTCACCCTTGTTACCAGTGGTTACTTAAGGTGGTTTCACCCTATTTGACCGCATGGCCCGACGTGGATGTGGATGTCAAACAAAAATTCCAGTTTGGCGGAATTGGCGCGCTTTTAGGTTACGAGATCGACTTGCTAGTCACCCCCGACCCACTTTATAAACCTGGTTTAAAGTTCGAACCTGTGTTCGACTACGAACAGGTACTTGTCGTGGGTAAAGACCATGCTTTGGCTTCGACGGCCTATGTAAAACCCCAGCAATTAACCCGCGAGGTACTTATCAGCTACCCAGTGGATATCGAACGCTTGGACATCTACAACCAATTCCTGTTGCCAGCCGGCATCACTCCCAGGCGCCACAAAACCATCGAAACCACCGACATCATGCTTCAGATGGTAGCCAACGGCCGCGGCGTGGCCGCTCTACCCCGCTGGCTTGTCGAGGAATACGCAGCGAAGATGGATGTTGTGCCGGTGCGGCTGGGCGCACGCGGCATCGCCAAACAGATTTTCTTGGGAGCCCGGGAAGCGGATACAACTATAGATTACGTTCGTGCTTTCATTGAGCTGGCTCGCCAGCCTAGTGACGCGACTGGCAAAGTTTGCAATTCTAGCGACTAAACGACAGCATATCTGCACTAGTCCAAATTGGAGACACCTAATCAAACGGCTAAGCCCTCACCTGTTAACAATAACTATCAATTACCCAAACCCTTTGCACTACTAATTTTTTCCCTTAGCTCCCATCCCACCACCAAACCGCACAAGACCATCCTTTCGAGGATGGTCTTTTTTTTTAGCCCACATTGAGCTGAAACATCACGCAAATGATGCGTCCTCAATCGAACAAGGCCGGATTTTGAGGTGAAAGGTGAGGACCTGTTCAGAGTATAAATGTATCAGCTAAGATCTAACTCCATAAACAGCCAATAAGGTAAAAGAGCAGCGGGCGGTTCCGCACCTTCATATGCTGAACAAGCACTAAAGCCATGTGAGGCATACATGGCTTGTGCATCCTTCATAAAGATACCGGTATCTAACTTCAGCTTTTTAAAACCTGCTTGGCGCACATCTTCAATCAAGCGTTGCATAGTCATACTTCCCATGCCGCGTCCACGATATTCTGGTTTTGTGTAAATGCGAACGACCTCGGCATCGCCACTCGGCAGTGTTCGCCATCCTCCCATGGCCACAGCAGTTCCATCATCCACTAATAAATAGTATTTTGCTGCGCTTGGGTCTTTCGGACAGATTTCATTTGCCGCGGTCGTAATGTATTGATCCAAGGGCATCCCCACTACATCACTGATTGAGAAGGAACAGGTTTTCTCAATTTCCCCATTCATCCAATGAAAATAGTCGCGCGTCATCGACATCGCGATTTCAGACCATTCAGGGCTATGAGCATTTACAAATTTAAGATTATTCATCATAAAAAGTATCTTAACCAAGCAATTAAATGACCGAGCTATGCGCTTAAAAAACCTTGTTAATTGTCAGCATAATCGACTGTGTGGTCGCCGTGCCAGTACTGCTTCCAATCAAAGATCCGCTATATGTATTGGGTGAGCTTGGGTTGTTAAACGTCGAGTAGTAGCTCGCCGTTTTATTTTGCGTCATATTGATGGTGTAGCTCAAGTCCAGAAACCAGGACTTGTCGATGTAATACGTACCGCCCAATACTAAAGCCCCACCCCACACCCACTGGCTGGCTGAAAAATTTTGAGGTGTACCGGAAATATCGGTTCTCACTCCATTTAGATCAGCAAAACCCACCAAATTATTGATCTTGGTATCGACCTGCGACAGCGTTGGACCTATACCGGCATAAACCGTGCCTCGCTCAAACGATTGACCAAAATACGGAATCAAAGAGAATTGATGATGAATGGTCTTTTGATAGGAACTCGCGATCGCATTCCCTGTAAACGGTGTGCCATTTGAGTACGAGCCATATTGAGGCACTCTAATGTAGTCATTGGTTGCAGTGGTGCCGCCCAGGTAGCCGTAGGAGAATTTCACTCCCCACAGGTAATCAGATCCTTGAAGTTTTTGAAAATATCCGCCTTGAACCAAGGGAGATATACCATTTGCAGTGGGCATATCGATCCCCACTGGAGGACCTCCTGCAGTCCCTGAGGAGACAGGCGCACCTGTGGATGTATTCGTGACATTGGAGATGCCTGTGGCTTCAAGCATCTGTCCTTTGAACTGCGTGGAATTCAGACCAAAACCAAGACCGATGTAAGCGCCGGAGTTCGGAACGAGTGATACGGAGCTCGATTGGGAATAAGCCGATGCCGAGAGACCCGTCAAAAGAGGAAGTGCCATGCCGAGGAAAAATGCTTTGTTCATTGCGATGGCCCGATTAAGTGATGCTGGACCACCAGTGTAGAGGTCACCGCCTATTTAAACCATGCGCGTTTGGCAAGGGTATTTCCAGCAAAATCTGGCAACAGAAAATCTGACGAATACTGACATCACGCATCCACTGATCTGCAAGCACGCTAGTATGACAATCTACTAAATCTAAAGTCTCAGCAAGGACAACCCTCGTCAAACGACTTGTATTTCGACCGATTCAAAATATTTATTTGATCACTCGAAGTATCTTGATATCAATTTCAGTCGGTTCATGAACTCAACTATTGAGCCATGACGAGCTAGAGCACAGCAGATTAGGCGCTTTTAACGGACGTATTGAGATGAATCATGAAATCAATCTAAATGAATGGCCCGAACTGAATGAAGGCGATCCACTTGCCGATGCGGCCATTCAAGATTGGCTCAAGGCATCGCCACTAGAAAAAGATTGGTTAATTCAAGGCGTCAAGCAAGGCGTTCAGTCGATTCCACAGGCACCACCATCCTATCGATCGTTTCTCTCTCAGGCTGAAGAATTATTAAAGAATTCCCCATGCCTGAAACAAGCTTCGATCCCCTATTTGTATATCGGACCACTCTGGCTGAGCATCTCTTTAGGTCCCGGAGCGCTACTGCACACCTATACAGATCCAGCAATTGCCAACATTCTGGTTCAGACCGGAAAGCTCGTGAATGAAATGGCGTCCAAACGTCTGTCTGAAACTCAACTCTGGCTCCTGAAGCTTTTGCAAGAAGATGCCTGGGAGCCGGGAGGTTATGGATATGTGCACACACTGCAAGTTCGACTGATTCATGCAAAAGTTCGTGCAAGTATTAAAAAGGATGCCCCACACTTCAGCAACAAACAACCTTTTGATCAGAGACAAATGGTTCGTACCTGGCTGGATTTTGCGATCGTATCACCACAAGCGCTTGAGCGACTTGGAATTGAATGGACCGAGGAGGAGCAACATCATGTCGCCGCGCTTTGGCATCTCGTCGGACAACTCCTAGGTATTCCCGTCAGAATGATGTCAGAGCTTGCACAACCCGGTCGCGCTTTAGCTTGGTTAAAAAAATTCGATCAAGATATGCCCAATCCAAGCGAAAAATCGAAAGTTCTGACTCTTTCTATGCTGGAGGCAATGGGACAACGCATGTCTTTAGCGATGAATCTCCCAAAAGACATTGCCACTTCACTCATGCACGGATTTGCGCGTCATATCCACGGTGATGCTTTAGCCGATGCAGTCGGCGCTTCAGACACTTCACTGAGTTCACTCATACCAACGTATGTCAATGCCAATCGTTACCACATGCGACGAATCAGAGAAGATTTCCATTACAAACAGACTGTCATCGAGCAATCAGCCAAGCAAATCCAATCAATTTGCGCCCAAATAGACGGTTCTGCAGCCTATCAACAAAATTAAATATCCTACCGAGGGAATGAGAAAAAATCATGTATTTGACATCAGGACTTCATCGCTCGCTGCAACGCCACCCTGAAAAAATAGCGACAGTGAGTGGCGATCGTCGTCAATCTTACGCCGAATTAATCGAGCGTGTCTCACGAAGGGCCTCTGCCCTGCATAAACTAGGATTAAAGGCAGGAGACCGTCTAGCGATTGTCTCTCAAAACTCAGATCGAATGATCGAGTTGCTATTGGCATGCTGGTGGTCTGGATTAGTCGCACAACCTGTGAACACCCGTTGGGCACCCTCAGAGATGGGCTATGCGATTGCAGACTCGGGGGCACGAGCAGTCGCGACTTGCTCAAATATGCTGACCATTGTTCAGGCAATCGATTCAGACATGCCGGCACTTGATTGGTACTTGTATTTGGATGATGATCAGGAACCGGAGGGCTACATTAATCTAGAAAAAGTATCGCATTCAAGTCATCCAATGGATGACATGCGGTGCGCCGCAGATGCCCTAGCCGCAATAGTTTATACAGGCGGTACGACTGGTTCACCTAAAGGTGTCATGTTGTCTCATGGAAATTTCTGGTCCTCCCTTGTCGGTCGCATGGTTGAGGTACCCAGCGCATCCAATTCGGTGACATTGCTCACCTCGCCGATGTTTCATGTCGCAGGACTTTCTAGAATGATTTTGCAAATTCTGGTGGGCGGTACATCAGTGACACTACCAGGCTTTCAACCTCAATCCGTCATCGAGCTGATCAAACAAGAGGGTGTCCACGATTTAATGCTGGTGCCCAGTATGCTGCAGATGTTGATGAATACGGAGAATTTTGATCCAGAATACCTGCCGAGCTTAAAGAGAGTTTTCTGGGGAGCTGCACCCATTGCATTGCCTTTACTGCAAGAAGCGTTAGCCAGATTTCCAGCAGTCGAATTCGTCCATTCCTATGCCATGACAGAAACCGCAGCCTCTGTTTCAGTCTTGTCCATAGAGAACCATCCTTCATTTATTCAAAGTAATCGTTTCCGATCTGTCGGACGCGGAACCTTATCATCCGAAATCCGCATCATTAATGAAAACGGCGAACCTGTCGCCTGCGGTACAAATGGAGAGATTTTGTTAAGAGGTCCCGGAATCATGAAAGGGTATTGGCGCCGTCCTGTGGATACCGAAAAAGCATATCTGGATGGGTGGTTACGAACAGGAGATGTGGGATACCTGGACGAAGAAGGCTATTTGTTTGTGACAGACCGCCTTAAAGATATGATCATCTCTGGCGGCGAGAATATTTATCCTGCTGAAGTAGAAAGTGTCATCTGCAGTCACCCAAGTATCAGCCAATGCGCTGTCATTGGTATCCCGCATAAAAAGTGGGGAGAAAGTGTGCATGCGGTGATCGTTTTCAAAGCAGGCATGACAGCCAGTGAAGAAATCTTGCTGGATCACTGTCGTCATGTGCTCAGTCGCTTCAAGTGCCCCCGATCATTCGAATTTAAAGATTCTTTACCACTGACTGCTGCAGGAAAGGTCGATAAAAAGTTATTACGGGTCAGGAATCAATCCGTTCAAAAATCAATCTGACGAATACTTACATTTTAAAAAAATGTTGTATTTAGGTCAGAATTTATGACGAATACCAACTCCAACCAAGGAGTATGTCAGACCTTGACTCATGCTGTAGTTGGTCGAATATGCACCCATCGCGTAGATGTTTGTCCGGGGAGTAAAGTTATATGTGTATGCAAAACTGTAAACGGTTTGAGTATCGATAGGAAAGAATGGATTCGATTGCATACCAGCTGAAGGTTTTGCCATCTGCCATGACAGAAAAATGTTGGTGACTTTATTGGGTGTATAAGTCAGACCTAATAAATATGAATCGACTGCGATGTTCTGATCAAAAACAATGCTGTTATTTGTTGTGCCGAGGTTGCTAGGTTGCGTGAATGTTTGAATGAGCTGAGCAGGATTTAACCAGGCATTGCGCGTTTGCCCATAGGCTCCTGATAATTTAAATGAACCAATGTTGTATGCCGCACCGAGAATCCATGCCGAGGCGTTCGGCACTTGTCCTTTAGCAGTTGCAGCGTTTGGATAATAGGCATCATAGGTCGCTGTCGTATAAAGTGGACCACTCTGATATTGGATTCCAGACGAGAGCGCACGCAGGTTATCCTGACTCGCGAAGTTGTAATCTCTCGATTCACCAGGAACAACAGGATACGCACCGTCTATGACGTAGGCAGATGGTATCTGCGAAGAAAACGTATAGCCTACGCCTGCTTTGAAGCCCTCGATACGATCAGTCTCTAATCGAATCATATTACTGAAGCGCTCTGCATTCGCTGATCCGAACGATAAGCCCAGCGATGCCGAAGCAAAATCACCCGGTCCGAATGGTGTTAATTCGGATGTGTAATCATTCGCAAAATCATATTGTCGACCCAGTCGAAAATTCCCTAAACCTTTGTAACTCGCACCAAGCCAAGCTTGTCTGCCGAACATTCGACCACTTTGACTGAACGTACCATTACCGATATCAAATCCGTTTTCCAAAACAAAATTTATATCGGTATTTTCAGAAACTTTTTCCTTACCCTTCAGACCAAAGCGATTACCTGATTGTCCACCACTCACCATCGCAAAGCGAGACGCGCTTCCATATGTTCCAGAATCATTGGCTGAGTGGTTTTGATATGCAAAACCTGAATCGACAGTACCGTACAGTGTGAGTGATGACTGTGCAAAGGAAAGGCTGGTCGTTGCACAAAATGTTAAACATACGAAACGAATGACAGGCACTAATCGCATACTAAAATCCTTGTATTGAATTAACTGCTATGGTTGGATCTTAGGGATAAGCCATGATATCGACAAGAAGGTGGAACTAAGATAAATTTATAAAAATATAACTTTGGAGACACACATGAAAAAAATATTGGCCACGATGCTTATCTCACTCATGGCATCTTTTAACGCAATGGCTGTTTATCCAGAAAAACCTGTCACGATCATCGTCCCCTTTCCTCCCGGTGGTCCGACTGACAGCATTGCACGCGCCCTAGCTCCCAAACTGCAAGAAAAATTTGGTGGTAGCTTTGTTGTGGAAAATAAGGCTGGCGCGACGGGTACGATCGGTGCCACGCTTGTCAAACGCGCACCTGCAGATGGCTATACGCTTTTTGTTTCATCCCTTGGTCCGCTCGTCATCGCACCCCACCTGATCAAGAATCTGCAATACGATGCACTGAAGGACTTTGACTATCTGACTGTCGCTGTTCAAGCGCCAAACGTTTTAGTCGTTCCTGCCAACTCGCGTTTCAACAACATGAGTGACGTGCTTGCGGAACTCAAGAAAAATCCCGGAAAAGTGTCATTCGCCTCCTCTGGTCACGGCTCCTCTGACCACCTGACCGCTGAACTGTTCTGGCAACAAACCAAAACAACAGGCCTACATGTTCCCTACAAAGGTGGCGCACCCGCGCTGAACGATCTGCTCGGCGGCCAAATGGACGCGGCATTTTTTAATATCAATGCGGTTGTTCCACATATCAAGGCTGGAAAACTAAAGGCGCTGGCAATCACTGGAGATAATCGCTCTACTGTTTTACCAGAGGTACTCACCTTGAAAGAACAGAATGTGAATGGCGTCAATGTCTATTCGTGGCAGGCCGTCGCGGCCCCCAAAGGCTTACCTGCCGAGCTCAAATCAAAACTTTCACAAGCTATTATTGCCGCCATTAATGATCCAGCAGTCAAAGAGAGATTTGTTTCCCAGGGACTCGAAGTTGTCGCCAATACACCGGAACAATTCACTCAGTTCCAGGCGGATGAATTTGCTCGATGGAAAAAAGTGATCGAGGATGGCAAGATCACAATCGATTAAGTCAACAAGAGAGAAACATGCGTCCATCAAGAAGCTTCAAAATCAATAAACGCCGTCTTTTTATACAAACACTCGTTTGTCACACCCTCGTTGCCACGGCCCTCGTCACGCCTTGGGCAACGCAGGCGCAGCCTGTCGATTTTTCCAAAAAACCAATCACACTTGTTGTGCCCTTTGCCGCAGGCGGAGGTACAGACAGCATCGCTCGCGACTTGGCAAAATTATTGAGTGAAAAGTTAAAAACTCCGGTTGTTGTTGAAAACAAAGGTGGAGCGGGTGGCTCAATCGCGGCCAATGGAGTCGCGAAAGCACCAGGCGATGGTCATACACTTCTTTTTGTGACCTCCACGTTTGCAACGCATGCCGCTTCTGACCCCAAGCCCAGCTACGATCCGATTAAAGATTTCGCCCCGGTGGCCTTGCTGGGAAGCGGGCCCCTCGTTGTCGTGACCTCGAAAGACTCCGGGATCACAACCATGGCACAGCTTTTAGAGAAAGCCAAGAAATCACCCGGTGAACTGGCCTACTGCACCTCTGGGCCTGGAGGAATCAACCACCTAGCCGCGGAAATGTATGCTCAGGCGGCCGGAGTCAAAATGACTCACGTTCCCTACAAAGGAAGCGGTCCTGCAACTCTAGACTTAATTGCGGGCCGAACCCAGGTATTTTTCTCGACAGTTCCGACCATACGTGCACAAATCCAAAGCAATAAGGTCAACCTGCTCGCGGTCACGTCCAAAGAGCCATCAACCATGTTTCCTGGGGTACCGACTGTGATCGAAAGTGGTGTTCCGGGATACGAAGTCTCGACATGGTGGGGTATTGTTGCGCCCAAATCCACACCGGCCAATGTCATCTCGACACTCAAGGCAGCGATCAACAGTGAATCACCCGCGTTGAAAGACCGCTTTGAGCGCGAGGGTGCCACTCCATTTTATGGATCTCCTGCCGCATTTGGCTCAATGATGGAGAATGAGCTGCAAGGGTGGCGCAAAGTCGTGAGTGCGGGCATCAAACTAGACTAGCCTTTAAAACCGACAAATTACGACAAAACTGCTTAAAAAATGTGGTCGCCGACTCTGTCAGCTTAAACTCCGATGACATTGGGGATTCTTTAGAAGAGTTCAGCCCTGAACTCAGCAAGCCCCGGTGTTCATCGGGGTTTTTCATGTCTGGTATCTATAAATTGATGAATTCGTGCGCATGGTCACTTGCGATTGCTGGCGCCATTTCATTCTCAACAGTAACACTTGCTCAAACGAATCTCCCGCAAACAATGCCCGGGCAAGTGATGCCCGCTCCTAATTTGCCCACGCCTGTCGCTCCCAAGCCTCCTGGCTCCTACCCTACGCCGATTAATAATCAAATCACTGACTCAGTGACACAGGCGCAACGCGACACAACGCGTGAACATATCAAAACCCAAACGCCACCTGTCACTAGCGGAACAGAAAAAAAATAATCTTCATGGATTTCTTAAATAACGGAAATCCATGAAATTCACTCTCTTGACTATAGGTCGTACGATGCAAATTAAAACTTTGTCAGCGATAGCATTCGTGGGTGCATTGTCTGGTTGTACAGGCATCAACTCCAGCAGTTTTGGCGACATGTCCACAGCCTACCGACAAGTCGTTGAAAACTATAGTAATGAAAACATTTTGTTAAATGTCGTTCGTTCCTCAAAGAATATGCCATTGAGCTTTTTGGATATTCCCTCCGTCATCGGCACAGGGAACGTGATGGCCAATGCTGGTGTGAACACGACACAAAGTGCGGGAACACAGGTATCCCCGCCTTCCATCACTTCGGGCTCACTCGGGCTCTCTGTCAATAACGGCTTTACTTTTACTCAAGCGTCTTTAGATAACGCACAATTCATGCAATCATTTTTAAAGGAAATACCTTTAGGAGTGCTGGGTGTAAAAGGAACTGAGCGATTGTTACCACGTGCTGTTTCTTACACGCTGTTAATTGAGAATATTGAGTTAAGAAAAAATAATGCCTCAGTTCATCGCTTTAACAATGATCCACTCGATCCCAAATATAAGGATTTTCAAGACCTTTTGTATTTGTTGATCGAATCAGGGCTCACAGTTGAAAATACCTTAGTCAAGACACCACTAGGTCCGCCAATAGAGCAGGCTGCCTTGAGCAGGTCACTGGATGCGTGGGGCGGATCCACTGTAGACAATTTGGCTAAAGGGCTGATTTCCTTCGAAAAGGTCAATAAAAATGGCAGAGAACTCTATCAGCTGGTGAGAAATGATCAACAAGCGCGCGTGTGTGTAAACAAATATCGTACACAAGAGTTACTTGGGGATATGTTAAGCCCGCAATCTTATTGCCAGGACTCCCCGCGTTTTGCAAAGCCTGATATGGAGTATGCGAAGGCAATCAAAGCATTCATCTCGCATTTTCCTGATGCCAAAAATCTAGAGTTTGTCATCGGTATTCGTTCACCCGGAAACGTCTTCGATTTTCTGGGCGCAGTCTTGAATGTGCAATTCGAAGGAGATGGATCCAAAGAGGTCATGTTGCAACCTTCGAAATCAGTCTTTGATAGCTATAATCAACGCTACAAAAAACCCTTGCCGTTATTCAAGGTTTATAAAAATGCAAGCAATATTGATGCCGCAGCGACTGTCAAATACAAAGGCATCACGTACTCGGTAGCAGATAATGACGAGTCCTACACCAAGGACGTGATGGAGTTTATGGCGACCTTAGTCACAATTGCCAAGATACCCGGAGCGATTCCAGCTTCTCCCGCAGTCATCGTAAGGTAAATCGATCAATACAACTATCTCTGAGGCGTGATGCTGGCGACCGTGAATTCTTTGAGAGTCACACGCCCATCACGATCAGTATCCATTGCGACAAACTGTGTTTCTGTAAAACCGGCGCGCAGTGCTTCTGCAATGCTCAGAACACCATTACGATCCAGATCCCATTCATCGAATCCAGATCCACCTTTACCTCCGCTACCACCATTACCACCAGCAGATACGGCTCCTGCATTACCGCCTGATCTCATATTTGGCGCCAGACTACCTCGAGTAGGATCTTCGATAATGGCGCCTCCATTTCCGCCATTTCCTCCGAGACCTCCATTGCCACCTTGTGCAAAAGCGCCAGAACTGATTGCTGCGACAGTCAAAGCGATCGATATTTTTTTCACCTTACTCTCCTTTCAAGACAAAACCTGAGATGAATCAGGCATAAAAATCTGTACATGCCCCATTTCGTAGAGATCTCTCAAAGTTCGGGACACATAGGCTTTGAGAGATTGAATATCATTAGCGAATGACGCATCCGACTCAAGTACAGATCTGATGGATCTTGAGAAACTCATGCATTCAGTCAGATGATGCAAAAGCCCTGGAAATTTGAAAGTAAGATTGCCTCTGGTGCACTCAAACAAGTCCGAGCCGCTGGAATCATGGCCTTCATTGATCTTTCCCCCTGGGGTCAATCTGAATGTGTAATCAAATAAAGCATCATGATCAAATGGAATCTTTGCTTTTGCAACATAATCAGGGTGAGCAGCCATCCAGCGATGTGTTCCTCGGGACTGCAACAACAAATCGCAGAGGTGCGCAGCCTCCTCTTGCGATAGATCATCAAGCCTTGACCAAAGCGGATGATCCTCAGGGACCTGGGCTCGCAAACTGTATTCTGCAGGTTCACACCAATTTAAAAACTCAAGGCCAGCACGCCTGGTAAAAGAAAAAATATCTTTAACTGAATAAGCTTGATCCAACGGATTTAAAAAGGTATCGACGATACCTGCGTCATAACCTAGATCATTTGAATGACGCATATATCTGTGGACAGGATGATCCTGCGGTAAAGACTGCAAAATCTCTCTAATCAACGTGACGTCACTGGATGACTGCTCAAGTCGCATGAGTCGGAACGCCTCCTGCAACGGATAGATACCCATGCGCAAATGCTTTCCGTACATCATGATATTGAGGATACCGTCCGGACGTAAAACTGAGGACAGTGCCTTGAGACCGGCATCAGGATCGGTCATATGATGCAGCACACCAGTACATGTAATGAAATCAAAACTTTTCCCCAACTGGGAAACTTGTGTGAGGTCGATCTCAATCAATTCAAGATTTCTTAATGCGTGTCGCTCTTTGAGTAGACTCTGATGCGCTAAACCCGAATCTGATACATCGATACCCACTACATTCCACTGAGGATTCTGACAAGCGTAATAAGCAGCTTGGTTACTTCCACAACCCGCACACAATACATCTAAAGGTTGATCGACGCGGCGACTGTCTGACCACATTAAGGGCCAATAGTATGTGGGGTCACCGATCTCAAGATACCCTCCCGAAGAAATCGCTTTCCGCATATCCTCGATAGGCCTAGGATAGATCCAGTGACGATATTGCTCAAGAAGTAATCGCGAATTCATATTTCTAGACGGATGAATAATCTCAATCATTCACTCAATATACATTTCAAAATGAAACTCTCCACCAGAACAATTCCGACAAATTCTGACGATCGGGTAAGCAAGATAATGAGTAGGGATAGAATCTGGTCATCTTCAGTGCAACTCGTTGCTCAATAAATGAACACTAATAAACCAAACACTTCTTTAAGAAAGTTTTTAAAAAACGGAATGTTCGGCATCGGAAGTTTGACATTGGGTATCCCCTATGTCCTGGCTGAGCCTCGCTATAACTTTGTAGATGCCAATCATCTTGTTTCAGGCACCAATAGACTCTGGATACGTGAAGCGATTAAAACGATGTGGCGTGATCGTGAGCAATCGGGTGTTACGCCACTCATCAAAACTAACTGCCCATTCGATGAAAAAATAAGCATTTATCTCAAAGACGAATCCAAATCCAGAACGGGCAGCTTGAAACATCGTGTCGCGTGGGCGCTGATCATGCATGCCATCATTGAAGGGAAAATCGGACCCCAAACAAAGCTATACGAAGCTTCCAGTGGCAATACCGCCATCGGAGAAGCATATTTCGCCAAACTGCTGAATCTCAACTTTACTGCGGTCATGCGTCCTGGCGTCAGTGAAGGAAAACTCCGAGCAATCAGGGGCTTTGGGGCACGTACAGAAATTCTGACGCAAGACATGACACCTGCTGAATTCATACGACGTGAAATTGAAAAAGACCCCCTCGCCTACAACATTGATCAGTTTGCCAATGCGGAAAAAGCCCTTGATTATTACAAAGGGAATCCCGCTGCAACCATGAATATAGCCAACGAAATCTATCTACAGCTTCAACATAGCGATCATGCATGCCCGCAATGGTTTGTTGCGGGAGCAGGCTCTGGCGGGACAGCAACCAGCATTGCCAGATACATTAGGAAATGGTCAGATTACGACGGTGCATGTCCGGCAAAACTTGCAGTGGTCGACCCGGAGGACTCTGTCTTAATGGATTGGTTCAAAACCGGTGACAACAGCTTATCAATCTCGAAAGGCTCAAGAATCGAGGGCATCGGCTCTCGCGGACCGATCAAAATGGGGAATACCTTTAGCCTATTGCGTGAAGGCGTAGACAAAATGATTAAGGTGCCTGATGCGGATTCAGTCGCAGCCATGCACTTAGTCTCCAAACTCGTCGGATTTGATGTCGGGCCTTCTACGGGCACAAATTTTTGTGGAGTATTGAGTATCGTCAAAGAAATGCACCAATCGGGACAATCAGGAGCAATCGTCTCCATCATCTGTGATGCAGGGCTCAGATATGCAGATAATTATTACAACGCCTCATGGCTTGAAAAATCCGGGCTTCAATATCAAGATCCACTTAAACGTATAGAGAATTTTTGGAGCAAAGGTCAATGAGAGCGAAATGCATTAAAAGGAAAACTAAATGCGTCGCATAGCAAAATCTCTGATTGCCCTGTCTTTATTGAGTGTTTTTAATATAGCTCACACCCAATCCACTCCAAAGGCTGAGATTTCAAGCATCAAACCCCTCATTATCGATACTGATATGGGAACAGATGATTGGTTGGCGATTGCATACATTGCACAAAATCAGAAAATTGATTTGCTCGGTGTCACCATTGTTGGGAATGGTATCGCTACCTGTGAGTATGCGGGTCGTAATGCTCAATACCTGTTGAGTTTGTCCACAAGAAACAAAGACAAACCGATTGGTTGTGGTTCAAATTGGCCAATGGATGGTTTTGCATCCTATCCAACACCATGGCGCGAAACAAGCAAGGACATGATGGGAGAAAAGATTCCCTCCTCGACGCCTTCGAAAATATACCCAGACGGTCCTACTTTACTCGCTGAACTCCTTCGTTCAAGTAAGCGTCCAGTCGATATTCTTGCTATCGGCAGTATGACAAATATCGCAACCGTACTATCGGTAGAACCGGAACTTAAGGAAAAAATCACAAGAATTTATTCAATGGGTGGCGCGGTAAAAGTAAATGGAAATCTGCGCGTTCCAGGTTTCACAGACTCCCACTCCAACACAAAAGCCGAATGGAATTACTACATCGATCCCATCGCAGCCAAAATTGTTTTTACAAGCGGCGTACCCATCACTCTGGTGCCACTTGATGCAACGAATAAGGTCCCTCTGACAAAGGACTTTATTACTCGACTGCAGCGAGAGCAACAACAACCCCTAGAAGCCTTTGCGGATCGTATTTTTAAAAATATTTTGCAATCCACAACTAACGGCGAATACTACCACTGGGATCCTCTCACGGCTTCGGTTGCTGCAAATCCCGAGTTTTGTGATCAGACCCAAACGTATTTACTGGACATCGTGACATCAACAGGCACTGATCAAGGTTTACCGAATGGACAACCGTCTGCTGCATTTCCACTGACGAATGCTGAGGGTAAAAAACGGAATGCCCTCAATGAGTTATCGGCAGGAGCGACGCTGATTTCAAATAATGGAAAAAAAATCGATGTTTGTATGCATGTCAATGCACCGATTTTTGAAAAAAATTTCATTGAAACATTGCGGACAACGAATTGATTTTCTACAGGACATGTCGCAATTGGTCGGTATTGAAGACCACGTTCAATGATACATTTTTATTACCTTCTCTTTCTTATAAACACCTCTTTTTATAAGCACTGAACAAAAGATGCGCTCAATATTCAGCAAAAGCATTTTGCTATCTCTATCCATGTTCAGCCTGACTGGCTTTGCATCACAAACGTCAAATCCAATTAATATCGATACGGGTCGCTTACAAGGTCAAATACGAAAAGCGTCGTCAGGTCAAAACGTGATCGAATATCGAGGCATACCCTACGCACAAAATCCAACGGGTTCCTTACGTTGGAGTTTGCCCAAGCCGGCCCTCGCGTGGAATGGCACGCTAGACGCCAGTCAATTTGGTCCCGCGTGTCCCCAAGTTTCCAGATTTAATTTAACGGACAGCAGCATCGAAGAAGACTGCTTGAGCCTGAATATTTCTACACCAGCAGACCTCAAGCCTGGAGAAAAACTACCCGTTTTGTTCTGGATTCACGGTGGCGCATTTGTGGGTGGCTCTTCCAATCTGTATCGTTTAGACAAACTCGCCTCAGAGGGGCGCATGGTAGTTGTTTCAGCAAACTACAGGCTGGGATTTTTAGGCTTCGTGCCTTTACCAGGGCTCGCTAAAGAAGCGGTTAATGGCAATTTTGGAATCGAAGATCAGCGAGAAGCCTTGCGCTGGATTCAACGTAATATCTCATCTTTTGGTGGCGATAAAAATAATGTCACGGTGTCAGGTGAATCCGCAGGCGGTGCATCTGTTTGCATGCATCTGAGCAGTCCTGACCAGGTTAAAGGTCTTTTTCATAAAGCAATGATTGTCAGTGCGGGATGTCTGGCTCCAATCAAAACAGTCCCTGAGGCCATTAACGCCATCGGAAAAGTGATTACCAAAGATCTGGGCTGCCCTGAAGATTCTGATCTGACATGCTTACGCAGCAAATCAGTCGCTGAAATATTGAAAGCTCAAACAAAATTTGCAGACGAAAACCCCACCGACCTTGCCATTTATGCACCGACTCCTGGAACGGCATCCCATCCAAATGCCACGATTCCAACCTCAATATCCGATGCATTAAATCGGACAAACGGCGGTAAATTCACAACGGTGCCATTGATCATGGGAGGAATGCAAAAAGAACTTCTTCTTTATGTTGGCTATTGGTGGCAAGATGCACTAGGCGGTAAAGGACCATCAGTCGACAATCAAACAATTAACAATCTCTGGTTGAAAAACTTGTATGGTCAACATGCAAATGCGGTCGCAAACAAGTACGGATTTGACAATCCAAAGGTGGGAGCACAAAGATTGGGTGAAGTACTTTCTGACTTTAATCCTTTAATTGGGATTAATAATTGTCTCTACTATCGAACAGCCGATAAGATTATTGCCTACCCAGGTGCCCGTCCTTCATATCTGTTTGAGTTTGCTGATCCGAATGCTCTAGTCAAAGGTGTTGGCATCATGCCTCCCTATCCAGACTTTCCATTGGGCCCAGTTCATTCCTCGATCATCAACTATTGGTTCCCGAACTATTCCAATAATAAAAAAATCAATGCGCCAAATTTGGAACCAAAATCTCAAGAACTTGCAGATTTGATGGTCCAACATCTTTCTGCATTCGTTGCAACGGGACAACCTAAGATTGATGCAAAGAACCCATGGCTTGCATATAAAAATAGTCAAAATGTATTTAAGTTTGCCCCAGGTAGTGTCGGTCAATTCGATGGCGGTCAAGCGCATCAATGTGACTGGTGGAAAAGTATCTACCCTAATCCCTGATCTCTAATGACCCGCCACTATTCACTCTTTTACCAATCATCAGACACTTTAAGGTCAATACATCTATGAAAACCGCAAAAAAAACGACTAAAAAAGTGCCGGGAATAAACCGTCAAACTGAAAACCTAACGGATTTCGCAACGAAGACTGCCGCCTCCATCACACAAGCCATCAGTCGCAGCGGTCAATTCAGTCACTCTGATGGGAAGGTGAATGTGCATATTCACGTGGGCGACATCATATTGATTGGTTTTGATGAAGCCATTGACGCTGAAGAATGGGGCATGCGAGAAAACAATACAGAAATCATTGGCGGTAAAGCCTCTGCCCCTGGCGCACGTAAAAACTCCAAAGCTGACGTTGATCCAAACGAAAATAAAAAAGTTTCCCGCTCGGTCAATTTTAAAAAAGGTGCGCTTGAACTGAACGCAACCGAACACTCTGAACCAGCGAAAGGTTCAACATCCGCGAAGAAAGCAACTCGCAAAAATGCAGCGAAAGTCAGTCGTCCAACATAAACGATCTATAAAAGCAGAAATCTCATTTGCACTCACCAGAGACTTGAATCATGAATAAACGTATTGAATTAATCGCACGACACATTAAAAAAAGTACGACATTCAAAGCGAATACGATTTATGTCATAGATGCTGAAGTGCATGTCGCGAGTGGCGTCACACTCACCATTGAGGATCGCGTCACCATATTGCTAACAAATGGAATGAAAGAAAAATCCAAGCTGCGTCGATCCGCTTTGATTTTTGACCAAGGCTCGACTCTATTGGCTAAACGCCTGTATATCAAGGCTGCCGATGAAAATTACAAACCAGTCAAACACTCCGATAACGGCGGGGTCTGGTTTTTAGGTAATTTCCAAGACGCAACCAAAGACACGGTCTCAGTGACAGTCAACCGCAAAAAACCTCTGTCTTCTTTCAATGCAGAGATGATAGCGACTTATTACCTTGGACGTTTCGATCCAGCGAGTGAAACGAGAAAGCAAAAAAAAATAGCAGTGCGAGACGATATTGACGGCTTCTCTATATTGGGCGTAGGTAAAAACGAATGGAATATTCGTGCGGTACGCAGTTTTTACTCAGCCGATGACGGCATTGATATTACAAATTCTCACGTTTCTTTTAATCGACTCGAAATCAAAAATCCGATGGAAGATGCATTAAATATCAGCAGCAGCCGGGTTGAAATCCATAAAAGTCTGATCGTTGACTCCACGAAAGATCAGCGTAAAGATCGTGACATTTTTGATCTTGAAGTCGACGATGGCGCTTCATATGTAGAAATATACCGACATTGTGCGATCGATATTCGTGGCTGCTTTGGCGACCAAACCGTCTTGAGCTCGATAGATTTACCGCAGCCTAATGCCAATCCCGATGCACGTTATGCATTTAAAGGAAAATCTAAAAAACGCTCCACACTCGTCTATTCAATCTGTCGAGATTAATGAGTTCGTTTGAAAGGACAATCAAATATGAAAAATAGTGCTCCTGCCAATCCACGAAACTCCCTTGAGTCTCTGATGTTTGCAGCACGATGGTTACAACTGCCGCTGTATTTTGGTTTGATCATCGCGCTTGGAGCATATACCTATGAGTTCTTCATCCACTTATGGGAATTAGTTGAATTAATTATTTTCAAGCGCACACCTGATCGATATGTCATTCTCGAGGTGTTGGATCTGGTGGATATCGTCATGGTTGCGAATTTGCTGATCATGGTGATAGTTGGCGGTTATGAAAGCTTTGTTTCACGCTTAAATCTTGATGATCATCCAGACCAACCTGAATGGTTAGCCCATGTCAATCCGGGTTCTTTAAAAGTTAAACTCGCCATCTCAATCGTCACGATTGGTGCAGTTCATTTATTGGCAACATTTGTCAATGCCGCTCATATCGAGATGGAAACGATCTTGATGCAGATGGCGATTCAGATAGTGCTGATGGCCACAGCGATCACCATCGTGGTTGTCGATAAGTTGTCACTGAAATCACACTGAAGAATCAACCGATTTTAAGCTTGTGATAGTCGTGTACGAAAACGTCATATAGAAGTTGTGATGCATCTTTAGCATGCTCTGCGATGGTCAGCGAAAAATCAAAATACGCTTCCTTTTTAGCGAGTGTCCAACCAACAGGAGGCATCGTAGAGATATCCCTAATGTTCGCAATTTTATCCGCGAGCTTGACAAGTTTTGCTTGATTCGAAAGTCCTCGAATACTCGCAGCTTCTTTCAGTCTTCGCTCGGCTGAGCTGAGTGTCATATCATTTGTGACCTCACGAACTATATTTGTGACAATCAGTCCAAAATTCCTCTCCAATTCTTCGAAGGTCGTATCGGTGTCTTCGATCGTATCGTGCAACAATGCTGCACAGATCACATCCACATCCTCAATGTGGCCTTCATCAACCAAAATTGATGCTAATTCAAGAGGATGATTGATATATGGTGTTTCTTCTTTGTCACTTCGTCGTTGATCTTTATGCTTCTCACCAGCGAAGTAGGCGGCCCTGACAATCTTTGCCATTTCACTTTGAATCATTTAAATTCTCCAACACTGGTTCATCTATATCTATGCCATCCATCTCGGGAAGAAAGAAATGTACGACTTTCATTTAAAACTTTTTGAAATCATGCCTGAGTGGGTCGTGCTTTGGATATATCCTCTGGTGACACTCAGCGTCATGGCTGTACTTTCCATAATTTTCAGAAAATTCATTACAACTGAAAGCCTCTATGACAACGACACAGACGTTGTTGACACTGCAACCCAAAATACTCTAAGTGCCGCCTACGTAATCCTCGGATTTACGCTCGTACTCGTTATGGGATCGGCAGATACCTATGAAACAAACGTTATGAACGAAGGTACCAATATCGAAAGTCTTGACAGGATGCTGACGCTTGATGGTAGTGCTCAAGCAGTAGTGATGCGAAAAGATTTGATTCAATATTCCAACTCTATCGTTCAAGATGAATGGCCAAAATTACGTGGTGGTGGCAGTCCGACAACAGAAAAACTGATGCAAAAGTTAAGTAAAAATTTATTACTCTTCAAACCAGAGACAGAGCAACAAAAAGCCTTGTACACCGAAATTGTTCGCAAGACTGATCAAGTAATTCTTTCCAGGGAAATAAGATTACTCAATGCCTCGGGTGGGTTACCCACCCTCTTCTGGACAATCAGTTATCTTTATCTTTTTGGTGTGGCGATCATTTGTGCATTACGCCTCAGTCATGCCACGCCGATGCGTTTCGTCGCGCTCAGCACACAAGTCACAATGCTCAGTCTGATTTTCTCAGCAGTCATGATTATTGATCATCCTTATACGGGTCAAACAAAAGTATCTGCGGCGCCAATCATCCAAGCGATAGAGTCGATGAAAAATTTATAGTTCATATGACTTTAATTTTTCATTGAGCTGTTTTTGCATACCTAGAAGAAGATTTTTCTTCACGAAATAAAATCGAACTTCTGTTTCACTCAACCAGCGACTTTCGTTCGATTGAATCAGTTGATCTAAACGATTCATCAATGCCATGACATCTTCTTTAGTTTTTGCTTGATCAATATCCTCATCTAAATCACGCATGTCTATAAAGTTTTTGTACATGAATTTTTTAGATGGATATGACCGTATTCCCATGACCCACTTAAACATGGGATATATCAATGCGATGAATGCCAATATGACGACCCAAGCACTCTCGATAATGCTGCCAAGCCACAAGGGTAAATAGTCAAAAACAGCAGGCTGTCCCTGGGTATAAAACCGTTTTGCAACCGGACTTAAAGGAAAGCCTGAATCTTGATACTTGGGAAAATCACCCGGCTTCGAAAAAAAGTCTTGGGAAAACTTTCCAAACTCACTTGCCGCGAGCATAAAAGCCCATTGCACTGCTGGGTGTGTCGAAGCCTCGATCAATAGGTTCGTCGTCGATCCCAGAAGAATGATATCTTCACGTGGTAATACTTTTTCAAGGTTCAGCGATCCCCTTGGAATCACAAGCTTATGCAAAAAAGGATACTTTTTTACATAGGCATCCGCTAAGTTCATACTCAAGACATGAATCTTCGGGTCTTGCAACAAGGATTGAACCACGGGTGCATTAAAACTATCGACAATGAAAACAGCATCAAGCTCGCCAGCTTTTAGCTTTTCTGCAGACTCCAGATGTGGCAACTCCAATAAACCCTTTGAGTAGATCGCATCATGTTGATTGGCAAGCAATGCACGACGAAACATTTTGTTTGAGTTTGTTTCCGGCAATCCAATACCAATTTTTCGCTGAGCAAAATATTCAAAAGGATCATCTATATTTAATTTTTCACCCCTATAAAATATCCATATTGGAGCAAACTGGACGCTACCAAGCGAGACAAGATCCGGATATTCTTTTTCAATCGAGGAGCCGGCTGTGATAAAGCTTGCATTGACTAAAGATTTCGGATCATCAAGGTTGCGTAGTCCCTGTACTAATCCTTCTGTCTTGATCAACTGCAGATTGATTCCGTACTTTGCGAATATTTTCTGAAACTCTTCACCGATCACACCGTAAGAGGATCCTGTTTGCCCAATAGCAAGATAGGCATTTTTGGGTGCGAAAGGGTTCACATAAAGAAAAACGGCAACAGCGATGATCAGAATAAATGGCAATAACACGGCAAAATATCGTACGATTAACAGCCAGGCATTGAACTCCCTTAGCGCGTAACGATCAAAATATCTGCTGCAATTGCTAAGAAATGTATTGATATTTTTCTGCATAATATTTAGCTAATTTTTTTAAAAGCTTATAGATTGACTAAACGATTCTGTAGGGTCTGGATCACATCTTCTGCAAGATAAGCTGAGTTAAAGAGTCATAAACCAGATCATTGAGGAACTCTTCATGCTTTGAAAAAATTTGTTGAAACGTTTATGACATTGTCTGTGTCGTCGAACTACTTTGCTCCTGAATCCGAATCGATTAACAACTCTTAATGATCGAGACTTCACCGCTATGAAGGTTGTAGACACCTCCCACAACTTTTAACAGTCCGTTTTCAATTCTTTTCTTCAAAATTGGTTCAGATGACGTCAATATGGATACATTCTGAGACACATTTCGAATGACAGCTTCACTCTTCCAATGCTCATGATCATCATGCCTGACTTCCTCAACAGCAGGCACTAACGAATCGATCAGTTGATTGATATGACCCTCAAAGACTGCTTTTGATGCGACGGCTTTTATCGCAGCATTCACCGCACCACATCCAGAATGTCCTAACACCAAGATAACAGATGCACCCAATACCGCCGTACCATATTCAAGGCTTCCCAGGATTTCGGGGGTCACAAAATTTCCTGCGACGCGCGTGACAAACAAATTTCCATGACTCTCATCAAATGTATGCTCTGGACTTACCCTGGAATCCGCACATCCTAATATGCAGGCATATGGAAATTGATGATGTTCGATACCTGGATCCTGAAATTTAAACGAATCTGGAGAGTCGAATCCAGCCATGTATCGCTTGTTACCAGCAATCAATTTTGCCAGAGCTTCATCAGGATGCATTGGAGTGTTTGTTTTTGGCGGGTTCATGAATTTGAGATATCAGTCGTTTGCACATTAAATCTTCGTGACATCAACTTTAAATCTATCAGACTAATTGATTACTGCTATCGCAGAATATGTCAGAATTTGTCGTTATTAGGTATGTTGACTTTAATTTCGGCCTATACAAGCAAATCTTTGTACACTCCGTTCAGACGTTGATACCCAGCGCATCCTCATACATTCTCAGAACATGAAGAATAAGAAATATTTATTGAATCTCCTTTATTGGTTGTGCTTGTATTTTGGACTTCAGGCAAATACTTTCAGTCAATCCAATACTGAAATCACAAATCCTTCGAATCCTATTTCTCATGCCAGCGTCCTAATTGATCCTACGGGATTACTCAGCTATCAGGAAATTCTCACGCCCGCTTATCAAGAAAAATTTAAACCCGCACTCTCATGGGGTGAGGAATTGAATTTCGGATTCAGTTCTTCAACATACTGGATCAAACTCTCACTCTCTAGCAAACACACACAGACCTCAAGCTGGATATTAGAAATACCCTATTTTGGACTTGATCACATCGACTTTTATGCTTCCCAAGAAAGCATGACACAGACGGGTAATCTGATGCCCGTCGATAGCAGAAGCAGCTTTTACCGTTTCTACGCCTTTCCAATTGAGTTAAGCGAAGAACCGAAAGACTTTTATTTCAAAATTGACTCAAAGCAAAGTTTGACCATTCCACTCAGGCTATGGGAACAGTCCGCATTTGACAAACACATTCAAACTGACACGCTGATCCAAGCTTTTTATTATGGGGGTCTTGGAATCCTCGCTGCATTTAACTTTCTTATTTTTCTATATCTGAGAGATCGCTCTCATCTTTATTACTCCGCGTTCGCAATACTTTTTGGACTGGGTATTTTTGCCGGAAACGGCTACGGACGGCTCTTTATTTGGCCAAACTCTCCCCAATGGGATCAGATCTCGCAGATTGTCTTTTTGACCCTTGGCACGGGAATGGCTCTTATTTTTTCAACAAAATTCTTAAATACCAAAAAAGAACAACCCATTACCAATTGGATGTTTAATTTTTTGATCATCGTTTTCTTTACATATGCTGTCGTTATTATTGCGGCAGAGTATGTCAACGTTTCGAAAAATCTAATTTTTGAAATCTTTCCTATCATCGTGATGCCCGTCATTGTGATAGTCTTGTATGCCGGCTTTCGCGCTTATCTGTCAGGTCAATACAGTGCCAAGTTTTTTATCATATCCTGGGGTACTTTGTGTATTGGAGGCGTCTTGGCTAGTCTTCGCCAACTGGATCTTATTCCAACAAACTGGTTCACCTCGTACGCACTGCAAATTTCCTCCTCCATTGAAATGTTGTTGCTATCTTTTGCACTCGCAAGCCGGATTCAACACGAGAGAATACTGAGAGAAAAAGCACAACAAGAAGCATTATTCACGAAAGAAACTCTTGTACAAACGCTACGCGCCTCTGAGGAAAGACTTGAAAGACAAGTCTTTAACAGAACCAATGATTTAAGAACCATGCTTGAAAGTGAGAAAAAACTTCGCGAGCAATACATTCGCTTTGGCTCACTGATTTCACATGAGTTTAGAAGTCCCTTAGGTATTATTGAAAATCAAGCAGCGTTGCTCATTCGTCAAACCGATAATGACAACTACAAAAAACGACTGTCGATTATCAGCTCCGCCACCCATAGACTCGCACTCCTCTTTGACCGCTGGTTGCAAGGCGACCGCCTGGAGAGCCACATCGACACAGACAGGCCGCAGCTCATACAAATTGACTCGTGGCTCAAAGATACAGTGGAAAAATGTAAAGGCTACCATCCGAATCATACTTTCACATTCATTTCACCTGCAGAGGTTCCGGTGCTCGTCCTAGACGAAAAAATGCTGGAAGTCGTTGTGCTGAATATTATTGACAACGCTTGCAAATATTCAGAGCCTCAATCTACAGTTTTGATCCGCATACTGCTAGACAAAAATAAAGTGGGTATTTCGATCACTGACTCAGGGATCGGTATAGATCAAGCAAATCATGAAAAAATATTTGAAGAGTACATGCAAGTGCAAACCGGCTCCAGCAAACGTGGCTATGGTTTGGGATTATCTTTTGTCAAAAAAGTGATGGAGTTTTATGGCGGTCAAATTGAGGTGATTAGTGCTTTAGGCAAGGGATCAGAATTTATCGCCTGGTTTCCTGAAACCAGCATTGCACAACCAACAGATCAATTACAGAGTATCTAAACACAAAGCTATGATTCGGAAGTCTTCATGACACCATTAAATGCCAATCCAACTCCATAGACCGTTTGAAGCGGAAATTTAACAACCCCAGCGTCTTCAATTTTTTTTCTCAAACGGCGAAGCATCACTTCCAGACGACGGTTATCATAGACAGCAGGATTGAAACCGAGCCCTTTGATGATTTCGTCTCTTGAAATCACTTGACCTGACTTATTGACAAAACAATTCAGCAAAGCAAACTCACTTCTGGTGAGTTCTATTTCGAGATGATTGGGTGTTTTGATTTCCCATCTGACAATATTCAATCGCCATATTTCAGAATCGGACGATTGGATCGCACCTTGTCTTCGTTCGATACGATGCAAAATCGCAAGAAGCTCATCGCTAGGAAAGGGTTTGACCAAGTAATAATCTGCATCAACATTCATTCCTAAAATTCGATCGTGTGGCTGTCCCTCGCAACTCAACACAATCGAATCCGCCTCAGACTGTTTGTGATATTTTCTCAAAATATCCAAACCATCTCCATCAGGCAAATTTCTATCCAAAATCAGAATATCGTATTGATTTTTCTTAATCCATTCCAAATACTCTTGGATGCTTCCGACTCCATTTGCATCAAAGCTTTCTAGCTTCAACAGCTCAACCAAGCCATCTCTAAAATCGGCCTCATCCTCAACGATTAATACTTTAGGTGGCATGATTCCAATCCGGTTTGTGAGAATATTGATGAAAGTATAAGAGAGCTATTGACGTCAAGTTCTCAATTCAGAGCTCTAGCATTCATTTTTTATTAATGAGCGGCTGACTCACGCCCTGCACCCCTGCTACCGATAAAACCGTCAACAGCCCTATCTGCGAGCCCTTGTAACCGTCTGTCGGATCCATGCCCTCCTGAAGCGAATGAAAGCCCTCGAACACGCCTCCCGGCGGTAAGATCACGGTCGGTATCCCGAGAGAAATTGGTATGCCTGCATTGGTACTCGATCCGACAATCACCAGCTCCTTTTGACCCATCGCTCTAAGAGACTCTAGTGCCGCCTGAATAAGCGGCGAGTTGTTTGGCGTCATCCCTCCAGGTCGTTGACCAATCTTTTTTAAATTCACCGTGACTGAATTTTTACCAACGGCTAAATTCTGGCCGATCGACTTATTTTCTTCGTCGACCGCTTTCCCAATGATATCCAAAACTTTTTGCTCGAGGTCTTGTAGCTCTTTTGTACCGTCACTACGCATATCGATTTCCATCGTTGCATCCGGAGAAATCGTATTCACAGACGTACCGCCTTTGACGATCCCCACATTGAAAGTCGTACGCGGCACGCTCGGTACCTGCAACTTCGCAATATTTGAAATCGCCCTTCCCATTGCATGAATTGCGCTGGGTACTAGGCCAAATGCTCCGTAGCTATGTCCGCCAGGTGCAGAAAAACTCACTTCATAACGAACAGATCCAGTGTTGAGAGAGACAACAGCCCCCAGCGGGATGGGCTCTAAACCGATAAATGCATCGACATTTTTATTTTCTTTGAGTAATGCCCGGACACCCCGCAAATCACCATTCCCCTCTTCGCCCACACTTCCAACGAACATCAAGTCACCGACTGTTTTGATGTTATTAGCATTCAATGCCCGAATCCACGAGAGCAATACAGCGAGTCCACGCGTGTCGTCTGTCAAGCCGGGGCCATAATACTTTCCATTTTTTTGAACGACCTTAAGATCTGTCTCAAGTGGAAAAACTGTATCGAGGTGCGCGTCGAGAACGATCAGCGGCCCGTTCCCACTCCCCTTGCGAATGCCTATCGCATTCCCTTCTTGATCTATATAAGCATCTGTTATACCCGCGGTTATCATCAACTCTTTGAAAGCTTGGGCTTTTTTCTGTTCATTGAAGGGAGGTGCCGGGATTTCACTCAACGCTATATTTTGTTTGAGTGTTAAATCCTCGTCTGCTTTCAAAGACTCCATTGTTTTCTTGATTGTTTGTTCAGCAAGAATATTTTGGATGCTCTGTTTGACAGATGCGCTCACGACAGGCCAGGCTGCGACTGGTTTAGCCCATGAGGGTAGATTTTGATCCTCGGGATGGGCAGAGACAGTAAAGGGTGTCACACAAAGACAACTTGCCAGATATATCGTGGACGCTATCTTTATTCTTAATCTGCCGCTCATCCCAACACCTATGAATATTAACCAGTCTTTATTTGTCCAAAGATCCAGACAAATTCTATAGATGAATTAAGCAGGGAAAACTGACCAATTCCGACATTCCTCGTGAGTGAATATTCATGCAATGATCATTCATTCATAATTTAAATACAGTTCGAGTTTATTTTTCTTTCACTCACCTGATTTTATGAATATATGAAAACAATGCATCCCAGGTTAAGGATATCTTCACTCGCTGCTGTCATCATCGGATTTGCCTTCAGTTTGCTCCATGGTCCGAGCCAAGCACAGCAACCAATTTATGACATTGTTTTTAAACAAAGTCGAGTCATTGATCCTGAAACGAAATTAGACGCCATTCGCGATGTCGGCATAAGCGGTAAAAAAATTGCCGCAGTCTCCACTGAATCACTTAAAGGAAAGCTAGAAATCGATGCCAAAGGCAAAGTCCTTGGTCCCGGATTTATCGATTTACATGTGCATGGCGTCAATGTCCCCACTTTCTGGATACAGGCCTTCGATGGGGTCACAACGGCTCTTGAACTCGAAGCAGGCGGATTTCCAATCAAAAAGGCATACGCCAATGCAGCGAAGCTGCGACTACCATTGAACTATGGATTTAGTGCCTCTTGGGTTGGCGCCAGACTTTCTGTCGCAGATGGAATCAAAGACATGGATGGAACGCTGGAAACAGCCACTAAATATTTTGGCTGGCCAAAATGGTCAAAATTATTACCGCCTAATCAATCAGCTGAAGTTGTCAAACTTGTCGAACAGGAAATGCTTGACGGAGGGATTGGCATCGGGGTTGTAACGGGCTATGCCCCTGAAACCAACAGAGAAGAGTATGTGGCCTTAGCGAATCTAGCGGCTAAATACGATGTTCCGACCTATACCCACTTGCGCGCAAAAAACACCTATGAGCCAAGCGGCGCGGTTGAAGGTTTTGTGGAGTTGCTCGGTGTTGCGGCAGGAACCGGGGCCAGAATGCACATCTGCCATATCAACAGCACCTCATTGAAAAAAATTGTTGATGTCATTCCATTAATTGAGAAAGCGCAAGGAAAAAAACTGCTTGTCACAACCGAAGCTTATCCCTTTGGAGCAGGTTCAACTGTGATTGGAGCTCCGTTTTTACGCCCTGAAAACTTACCCCAAGTCGGTATCACATCTTCAAATATCTATTATTTGAAAACAAAAGAATATGTCGCAAATGACGCGCGCTTGAATGAATTGCGCAAACAAGATCCAGGTGGAACGATCGTGGTGCACTATCTGGACGAGAAAAAACCTGAGGAAATGAAATACATCGATTCAGCGATTTTGTTCCAGGACACGATGATTGCCTCAGACGCAATGCCCTATGCTATCAACGGAAAGGAAATTAAAGACGAGCAATGGCCACTGCCTGAGCTTGCGTACTCTCATCCAAGAACCGCCGCAACTTTTACAACTGTACTTGCCCGCTATGTCCGAGATCAACAATCCATGAGTCTCATCGATGTATTCAGGCGCGGTAGTTTGCTCCCTGCCAATCTCGTGGCAACCGCATCGAATCAGGCTAAATTCAAAGGCAGGATTCAGCCGGGCATGGACGCCGATATCATCGTCTTTGATCTCAACAAGGTGGAACCCCGTGCAGATTATGAAAATCCAAGACAACCCTCACAAGGTATGGATTATGTGATGGTGAATGGTCAGTTTGTGATTCGCGAAGGGAACTTGCTCAAGGATTCTCGTCCTGGCGAAGCATTGATGAGCACACTGAATACAAAACCGAACTAATTTAAATCTTAAAACTGGAGTATGTTTTGAAGTCTAACAGTACAACAACCATTGCCAATCATTTAGTTCGACGCTTTAAGGAATGCGGAGCTGACGAAGGATTTGGAATCGTTGGCGATTTTGCGCTCAAACTGTTCGACAGACTCCATCAACTTGATTTTCCAATCCTTGTCACTGCAGATGAGCAAGGCGCCGCGTTTGCCGCGGATGCCTACGCTCGTCTGCGTCACTTTGGCGTATGTGCAGTCACCTATTCCGTAGGAGGGTTAAAAGTAGCCAATGCTACAGCGGGCGCCTGGGCAGAAAATGTCCCCCTTTTAATCTTAAGTGGTTCTCCCGGCATTGCCGAAAGAAAAAACGATCCACTCCTGCATCATCGGGTCAAAAATTTCAACACACAGCTTGAAGTTTTTACCGATATTACAGTTGCTCAAGCTGTACTCAACAATCCTCTTACCGCAGCAAAGGAAATTGACCGGGTTATCCGTGAAATGATTACCCAGCAGAGGCCGGGCTATATCGAGGTGCCACGGGACATGGTGGATATCGATATTTTGGATGAGGAACAACCTCTCGCGATTGAATTGCCCAAGGTTCATGAAAAAAGACTGGAACTCGCTGTTGAAGATGCGTTGCAGTGGCTAGACGGCGCAGGAGACTCTGTCGCGATCGCTGGCGTCATGGCTGTGAGGAGAGGCTTGAGTGGTGAGTTGCTGGACTTTGTCGAACATTTCGGCGTACCGATGGCATCTACCTCCTTGTCAAAAGGCGTCATTCCGGAAACACATCCACTTGCCCTCGGTGTTTATATGGGCGCAGTGAGCTCCCAACAGGTCGTTGACAGAGTAGAAAAGGCGAAACCCCTGATTTCCTTTGGTGTGCTGTATGCCGATCTCGTGATGGGTGGTTTCACCGATCACCTGGATAGAGGTCAAGTGATCGAATGTACGGATACCCACGTCAATATTGGGTATCGTACTTATCAAGATGTGCCCCTTTGGGCATTTTTACCGGCTCTCATTGAAGCTGCAAAATTAAGAAAATATCGCGAACATCCAAAACAATTATTGGCGAAACCTCGTTTTATCCTCAAAGACAAGCAGCCACTCTCCGTAGAGCGCATCATGGCGTGCCTAGCCTCAGTCATCGATGATCGTCATCGTTTGCTGATTGATCCAGGCGATTGTCTGTTTGGCTCTGTCGATTTACCTGCACCCAATTTCAGTCTTTCCAGCGCATATTACGCAACCATGGGTTACGCGGTACCCGCCTCGCTTGGGGCCGGACGCGCTACGCCAGATTGTCGACCAGTCGTACTTGTCGGGGATGGGGCTTTACTGATGACTGCTTTGGAGGCACTGAGTGCGAAATTTCATGGCGTCAATCCGATCATTATCGTTGTTGATAATAAAGGGTATGGAACCCAGCGCCCCATGATGGATGGTCCGTTCAATGATATTCCCCTACTTAAAGCTGAAGAGTTGATCAAGCCATTTGGCGTCGGAACAGGTACGTTATGTGAATATGAATCTGAGTTTTCCGAAGCCCTCAGTTTAGCGATCAATCACGAAGATCTTCACATTATCCGTGCTTGTGTACCGAAGGACGGCTATAGTCCTGCTTTGCTCAGACTGACTGATGCCTTAAAAAAACGTATCTAACTCACCATGTCACTTTCACCTCACGACCGGCGTACCATGATCGCCGGTGCCATCGGTAATGCAATCGAGTTTTACGACTTTATCGTATACGCCTATCTGGCACATTATTTCGCTTCACAGTTTTTCCCATTAGACGATCCTGTGACGGGATTGATCGCGAGCTACGGAGGTTTTGCCGCTGGCATGCTGATGCGTCCTTTGGGCGGGGTCATCATTGGTTCTATTGGAGACAAGATTGGCAGGAAAATGGCACTGCAAATTTCAGTGCTCATGATTTCACTGCCGACATTTGTGATCGGTTTTCTCCCAACGTATGACATGATTGGGTTGTGGGCGCCAATCCTGTTGTTATTGATGCGACTGGTTCAAGGACTCTCGGTGGGCGGCGAGTATTCCGCTGCAATCGTTTTTCTAGTTGAACGAGCGGCTCCTCAAGAACGTGGTTTCTTCGGAAGCTTTAGTCCCCTGGGTGCATTTTTTGGTTTGTTAATCGGCTCACTGGTGACTTTCCTCTGCACTCTGGGTCTAGGTCAGGAAATCATGAAAGAGTGGGGATGGCGCTTGCCTTTTATCGGCAGCGTTTTGCTGATGTTTTTCGGCATTTGGCTCAGATCAAAAATCGCACCTGATTCCATCAAACAAGCCGAGTCCGCCAACTCACCTGTTTTGGATGCATTCAAAACGTACTGGAGACAAATGCTATCGATCGGGCTTGGGAACACCATGACGGGTGCCATGTCATTTATTGGCTTTATGTATGCCGTCCCCTGGATGATTGATCAGGGAGGTATTCACAGCACACTTGCCTTTAGCATCAATATTGTTAGCTTAGCCCTGTGCTGTGCGATGACGATGATGGGTGGAATCATTGGTGACAAAATCGGACGAGTCAGAACTGTCAAGATCGGAGCCCTTGTCGCGCTCTGTGGCGCATGGCCCGCATTTTTATTGTTCAAAACTGGCTTACTGCCATTGATGTTTCTCGGTTCACTCATCATCGGCACTGCTCACGGCCTTTTTTGTGGACCGTTTTGCGCAAGTATGGCGAGCATTGTTCCGAAAAAGGTTCGTGTCACCGTGATCGCTTTTGGATATAGCTTCTCGGTTGGCATTGTTGGCGGACTCGCACCCATGCTCACCGAATATCTCGTGGGCAAACTCCACTTCGTGATGGCACCAGCGATTGTCATCATGGCGGCTGCCGGAGTTTCTCTCCTCGCATTGATGCTTGATCCTTTGTGGCGACACAACAATGGTGCATTTCCCGAAGATCATCAAAATCTAAAACAAATTTAATTTCAATTTAATAACTGAATAGCCTATGATTTTTTATCAGTAGGTTTAGTCTATATTCAAGAGTACTTGTCTGCTAAAGTTTCAGAAGCGCAATCAGCTCTCTAGGCAGACATCCATGAACAGGCTTTTACGCATGGCCAGCTTGGCCGCCATGCTCTTTTTTAATACATACGTGTATGCCTGCCAACCTGAGTGCGCTGGAACTCTAGCGTATCAAGCCTACGGCAACACTGAGAATCCAAAATCTATCGTCGTGTTTATGCATGGGGCCGTTTCATCGGGAGGTCCGGCGGATTACATGTATAGCTATGCCAGGCGATTTGCGATCAACCATCCCGATGTGGTTGCCATCGCACTTCTCGGGCCTGGCTATTTCGATCGAGACGGCAAACGAAGTCAAGGCTCCGATGCTAATCGCAGGCTAGCGGATGATACTGATCCGATCATCGGCGCGTTGGAGTATTTCAGCACTCAATACAAGACCCAAAAGATTTATGTTCTTGGTCACTCCAAAGGAGCCATGAACATGGCGGGTATTCTTGGTAAAAAACCAGGATTAATCACCGCGGCAGTTCTGGTCGCTGGTGTGTATGATCTGCATGCGCTCGCAGCGTATAGGAATCGTGGGCAAAGTGGAATTCAAGGTATTGATCTCGTCTCAAAGATCAGTAAAGAAACCAAGATTGTTCTTGTGCATGGAGACGCAGACCGTGATGTGCCAATCGCACAATCTATCGCATACGATAAAAAAGCAAGAAATGCTGGCCTCTCGAGTCAATTGATTACGCTTCAAGGGCAGGGACACAATTTCAGTGGTCAAGTTTCTAAGTCGGCAATCGAACAACTTGTTTTGCTGATCCAATAAAGAACCCTCTAGTGAGGTCGACACAATCGCGGAAAATGCCGCCATCGGAATTATGGAAGAGTATGAGCCGATCACAATGGCTTATTACTACCGCGGATTAAAAAAATACGATGATGCATATCGTATGACTGAAAAAGCCATTCTAAAGAAATGATCGGGCGATATTATTTGGGCACATTTTGTTCGAGGTCTCATCGAAATTGATCAAGGACGCTGGGACCTGGCTGAGGAAGAACTTCGATTTGTGCTGGATCGCAATCCTACATTTCCTCGGGCGCACAGCAACCTGAGTCAGGTTCTGCGACGCAAAGGTGAAATGGACAACGCTCTAATTGAAGCTGAAAAAGCGATCGAAGTCGAACCCACTCGCGCTCGCGGCTATTTGAATAAGGCATGGTCGCTGATTGAGCTCAAAAGAGTCGATGAAGCTCAGGTTTGGTTTGAAAAGGCGATTGCCGTCGAACCTGATAATGAAATCGGTCATTTAAATCTAGCAGATCATTACCGCAGAATTCGGCAGCTCGATCTTGCTGTCAAACATTACCGCCTAGCGTTCGATATCAAACCGAACTTATCTAGAATTTATGCGAATCTTGCAGGGACACTCCGATGGTGGGATACCTATAAGTTTCAAGGTGATCTCGCTTTGCTGCGAGGCGATGAAGACTCTGCCATGAAACTGTATGAACAATCGAACAAGCTAAACTCAAATGCACCAGATGTACTCGCCAGAATAGCCTGGCTTGCTCAGGCACAGGGCAACCAAGTGATGGCCCAAGAGTACAGTCAAAAAGCCGTCAAACTTGCGCCCTATATTTTTTCTGACGAAAGCGAGCTGTTAAAGAACTTTCGCTTTTTGCCAGAGTAATACGTTTTTTTGAAGATCAGCGTATACCAGCCAACCAAAACTCAATCTAACTTTTGATCAATCCCGTAAAAAAACTTTCAGTATTGTCGGCCATGGCTTCTAGATGGTAACCACCCTCTTGCACGACAACCGTTGGGAGATTCAAGCCCGCAACTAGCTTGCCTAAGCGTTTAAAACCCTCTGTCGTCACTGCAACTTTTGTTTGCGGATCATTTTCATAGACATCAAAACCAAGCGCCAACACTAAGACCTCGGGTTTGAATACATTCACTTTTTCAATCGCAGCTTGAACGTTATCGAAAAAAACCTGCTCCGAAGAACCATGGGGCATTGGTAAATTCAGATTAAAGCCTTTCCCCGCTCCTTCGCCTTGCTCATCATCGAACCCTGCAACGACTGGATAAAAATTCGTCGGATCGCCATGAACGGAAACGTAGAGCACATCATCTCGGCCATAAAAGATTTCCTGTACACCTTGGCCATGATGGACATCGGTATCAAGAACCGCAACTTTGCCGAATCTTTTCTTGAGGTACTGCGCCGCAACGGCTGCATTATTGATGTAACAAAATCCACCCGCGGCATCTCGACGCGCGTGATGACCTGGAGGGCGACATAGGGCATAAGCTTGCGCATCTCCCTCGAGGATGGCCTGCGCTGCGGCAACAGCAGACTGAGCGGCCCAATACGAAGAAGTCCAGGTGTGAGGCCCAATCGGACAACTGCCGTCAGCAAGGTAACGCGCAGCCTGAGCCAGTATTCCGCGCATCGGATTAGGATGACGAATGTAGACGTTGGACATCACTTCGTCGCCCCAATCCTGGGGGATTTCTTTCCAGCGACGATGTGCATTTTCCAAAAATTCAAGGTAGTCCGCGTCATGTACGGCGAGCAAGGGTTTCTTGCCGAAATCGTCAGGCTGAATGACCTTGATATTCATACGCGCCAAACCCGCCAAAATCCCATCGACTCGATCAGGTATTTCCTGTGGCTTACGCATCTGGCCACGCGACAAATAAGTCTGAGGGAAATGAAGTTTGACATCAGGATGGAAAAAAGACTTCATGAAGCACTCACCTTAGATTTTTAATGAATTTGACGTCGATACTTTTTATGTGGAGCAATTACCATCAAATTTTAAGCCTCAGTATCGCATGATCAATTTTTTGTTGGGTATATTGCTTTTTTAGACAAAAATGTCAGTTTGTGACAAAAAGACACATCAATTAACTGGAGACAGCATGACAGCTCGACTTAAAGGAAAAATCGCCCTGATTCTTGGTGCAGGATCGGTTGGCCCTGGCTGGGGAAATGGTCGCGCAATGGCCGTTCGTTTCGCCGAAGAGGGTGCAAAAGTATTTGGCGTGGACAAGGACTTGGCCCGAATGGCCGAGACGGTTGAGCGCATCAAGGAGATCGGCGGAGAAATCGAAACTGCTCACTGCGACGTCACCCAAAGCACTCAAATCGCGGACGTTGTTCGCCAGTGCATGGAAAAGTGGGGACGAATCGATATTTTGATCAATAACGTAGGGGGCTCGGCGGCAGGTGGTCCGGTTGAGCTCGAAGAGGACGTCTGGGATGCACAAGTGGACAGCAACCTCAAAAGTGTTTTTCTAAGCTGCAAGCATGTTTTACCGATTATGGAGAAACAAGGTAGCGGTGCCATCATCAACATGTCCTCCACCTCAGGCATTCGCTGGACGGGTTCTGCCCAAGTCGCTTATGCCGCGACCAAGGCCGGTGTGATCCAGCTTTCCAAAGTTGTCGCGATTCAGTATGCCAAGAAAGGCATTCGGGTCAATACGATCGTACCCGGGCAGCTCCATACCCCCATGGTCGAAGTCAGACTGGCTGGCCAGCGGTCAGGGGGAGATGTGGAAAAGCTCCTCGAACAACGACAAGCCCGCATTCCCCTCCCCTTTATGGGTGACGGACGCGACACTGCCAATGCGGCCGTATTTCTCGCCTCTGATGAAGCGCGTTTCATCACCGGTACTGAAATCGTCGTAGATGGCGGCATGTCGGTACGGTGCGGTTAAATCATTCATCATTTCCAGGAGATTTCTCATGACCATAAAAATCAAACAGATGGCCTTGTCATTACTGGGCACAGTGCTACTCGCTACAACGCCTCACCTCTCGGTTGCGCAAACAAAAACCACGAAACTGATCGTCGCTTTCCCGCCCGGGGGTCCTGTGGACTTTGTCGCGCGGAGCATCAGCGAAGCTTTATCCAAAGAGTTGGGGCAACTCGTAATTATTGAAAACAAGGCGGGTGCCAACGGGGCGATCGCAGCCGACTATGTCATCAAATCACCCCCTGATGGGAATACACTCTGGCTCACCAGTGTTGGTGCAGTTGCTATCAATCCCAGCCTATATCCCAAGCTATCATACAATCCACAAAAAGATCTTGCCCCGGTTTCACTTGTCGTCAATAACGTCGAACTTCTTGTCGTCAACCCAAAAAACCCTGCCAACAATCCAGCAGAATTTGTTGCAAACGCAAAAAAACAACGCACAACGATGGCCTCATCCGGTGCGGGTAGCGTGCCACATTTGGCGATGGAGCAAGTCGCCGACGCGACCGGCGCCAATCTGGTCCATGTCCCTTACAAAGGTGCAGCACCCGCGATTACTGATGTGATGGCAGGTCATGTCGACGGATTTTTTGGAGACATTCCGGGATTGATTAATAACGTCAAAGCCGGCAAGCTCAAGCCCGTCGGACTCGCTGCCAAAGAGCGCCATCCACTCCTGCCGGATGTCAAAACCTTTGAAGAAATGGGTATCAAGGGGGTGGACTCTGACAACTGGTATGCGATTTTCACATCCAAAAACACACCTCCAGCAGATATCGAAAGAATTAACAAAGCGATCGCGCGCGTACTCGCTGACGATGCCGTCAAAACACGACTCTCGAACTCTGGCGCTCAACCCGCTGCGTCCACTCCCCAACAGTTGTCTGAACTCTTAGCCAAAGATACAGCAAAATGGGAAAGGATCATTCGAAGCAAAAATATTCAACCAGAGTAAATGACATCTCTAGAAACATTCATTTGATACCTGGGAAACAGCATGGCTCAAGAAAGTTGGAAAACCGCTTACCGCTCGTTTTATTACGAACATGCGCCTCATCCGGATGACCTTGAGCTAGCTGCTTCAAAAACGGCTCTGCTCGTCATTGATGTTCAAAATACTTATTTGACTGAATCGCAAGATCTCGCTGAACGCAGGCGCTGGGCACCTTTCATGGCGCGCATGCACGAAAAGGTCATACCAAATATTCAACGTCTGATTGATGCTTGTCGCAAAAAGGGGATGAATATACTATTTGCTCGCATCGCCTGTCAGACACCTGATGGGCGGGAACGCTCGCTCTCTCAACGCAAGCCAGGATTCAACAATCTGTTATTACCTAAAGATGAATGGGAAAGCCAGATCATTGACGTCCTAGCGCCCAACCCTGATGAAATCGTTGTGTTAAAAACGACCGATAGCGCGCTAACGGGGACCAATCTTCGGCTCATGCTTCATAACTTAGGCACCCAGCACGTCATTTGCGCAGGAATTTTCACCGACCAGTGCGTATCCAGCACGGTCCGCAGCCTGGCAGACGAAAGTTTTGACGTTGTGGTTGCCCACGACGCATGCGCCGCTGCAACGGAAGAACTGCACGACAATGAACTCAAAACAATCAACTGGATTTACTGTCAGGTTGCCAGTACCGAAGAAACATTAGGGTTTATTCGATAAATAGCGTCATCAAACTCTGCTAGCATTGATGAGGATTTTATTTAACATTTTGTTAAATATAGATACTTTTCGCTCGGAGCTTTCAGATGTCGACCCCCACTCAAAATAAAGGCTATACCGTCCTCCACGACTCACTCATGAACCGTGGCACTGCGTTTACAGAGGCGCAAAGAAAAGCGGCGGGTCTGGAGGGGCTTTTACCTCCTGGCGTCGATACCCTTGAGCTTCAAGTCGCCCGTGTGCATACCCAGCTTGACATGCTGGATACTGACTTGCAGCGCTATTTGTTTCTCATGGACTTGCAAAGTCGAAACCAGACGCTTTTTTATGCGGTGCTGATGTCCGATGCGGCGAAATTCATGCCACTGGTCTATACACCTACCGTTGGCGAGGCCTGTCAGAAATTCGATCACATTTTCCGCTCCACTCGCGGTCTCTATCTACCGATTAGCGCCAAGGGAAGACTGAAAGAACTCATGTCGAACTGGCCACAGAAAGACATCCGTTTTATCGTTGTCACAGATGGCGAACGAATTCTCGGCCTGGGTGATCTGGGTGTGGGCGGGATGGGTATCCCGATCGGCAAACTCGCACTCTACACCGCAGTCGCCGGCGTACCACCGGAACTCACCTTGCCAATCACGCTGGATGTCGGCACGAATAATCAGACACTTCTGGACGACCCACTCTACCTTGGCCTACGCCAACCACGTGTGCGAGGCGATGAGTACCATGCGTTCATTGCTGAGTTTGTCGATGCCGTACAAACGCTTTATCCAAAATGCTGTTTACAGTGGGAAGACTTCGCGAATTTCAATGCCGTCTCAATTCTTGAAACCTACAAAGACAAGATTTGCACCTATAACGACGACATCCAGGGAACTGCAGGTGTCGCGCTTGCGGGACTTTACGCAGCCCTACGCATTACGGGTCAGAAACTGACTGATCAACGCTTCCTGTTTATGGGCGCAGGTTCCGCTGCGACCGGAATTGCCGAACTGATTAGTGAAGCTATGGTGATGGAAGGTCTCACCATCGAAGAGGCGCGCGCAAGAAACTGGCTGTTTGATATCAATGGACTGGTCGAGTCTACCCGGACTGACTTAGCGGATTTTCAAAAGCCTTTTGCGCACCAACACGCACCCTGTCAATCATTTGTGGATGCAATCAACGATATCAAACCAAATGGCATCGTGGGTGTCAGCACTGTACCTAAGCTCTTTAATCAGCCAGTCATCGAAGCGATGTCCAAGGTTAACGCGCAGCCAATTATCTTCCCCTACTCCAACCCAACTTCACGTTCGGAATGTACGGCCGAAGAAGCCTATAAATGGTCGAATGGCAAGGCGATTTTCGCGAGTGGCAGCCCTTTTGATCCCGTCACACTAGGTGCCAAAACTTTCGTTCCAGGCCAGGGCAATAACGTCTATATTTTCCCGGCAATGGGAATGGCTGTACTGGCCACTCAGGCCAAGCGTGTCACGCAGCAAATGTTCATCGTCGCCGCCAAGGCTGTCGCTGAGCAAGTCACGCAAGAGGATTTGAACACTGGCCTGATTTATCCTCCCCAGTCACAAATTCTGGATGCCTCGCTGCACACCGCAGCAAAAATCGCCACATATGTGTTTGATAACAACCTGGCTCGCGTCGAGCGTCCTAAAGATATCGAGGCGCACGTCCGGGCAATGGCCTACAAGCCTGTTTATGGTGACTGACCGTATTGCGAACGTCGTCCGGGCTGCGGCACTGCTTCACGCTAATGGCCAGACGACGCAACGCGTGATAGAAGCAACGACCCGTCTGGCGCGCGCCTACGGTTACGAAGCGGCCGTACTGCCGCAGTGGGATCTCATTCTTCTGCGTTTTCGTGCTCTCGGCGCAGACGAGCATACGCCTTGGCGAGACGAAGCCGTTCATGTCCGTCCCACCGGCGTGGATATGAACAAGGTGGCGAAAACCACGCACTTGATCGATCGGCTCTCTGACCTGCCCTTGCCACTCAGCGAAGAAGAAGTCTTACGCTCCGAACAAGAACTCAGGGCAATCGCGGCGCTCAAACCCAGCAGCAATATGCGGTTTATATTGATGGCAGGTCTGGGCGCCTCGGCGCTCGGATTGATATTTGGTGTCACCAGCCACCTTACGCTCGCATTGATTTTTTTTGCCGCAGCGCTCGGTGCGATCGTTCGACGCGCCTTGGCTGGCGAAAATCTATTCGTCCAACCCCTTGTCGCCGCAACAGTCGCGGGACTTGTGGGTGGCGCTTCCCAGCACCTATTTGCTGACGCGCAGCTTCAGTTTGTGGACATCACACCCTGCATGATCCTTGTGCCCGGTGCGCATATCCTGAACGCCTCACTCGATCTGGCGAGAGGTCGCTTGAGCTTGGGACTCGCGCGCCTGACCTATTGCATGATGATCTTATTAGCGATCTGTGCGGGCCTATTAGTGGGCCTCACCATGACCAACGGCTCTCTGACTGACGGAATGCTTTCCGATCAAGTGCCACTCTGGCTTGATATCGTGTCTGCGGGCGTCGCAGTCGCTGCTTTTGGAGCGTTCTTCTCTCTACCCTGGCGCGTCCTGATCGCACCGATCTTGGTAGGCATGATTTGTCATGCTAGCCGCTGGCTCATCCTGGAAAATGGTGGTGGTGTCGTTCTTGGCGCCTTTGTGGCCTGCCTGATCGCAGGGATCATCACAGCGATCTTGGCACGATACTTAAAGCTACCATTTGCCGCACTCGCCTTTAGTGCTGTGGTCTCGATGATGCCTGGGATTTTTGTCTTCAAACTAGCCAGTGGTCTGATCGATGTGTATTTAGCGGGCAGCTCAGCCACACTCCCAATGCTCACAAACGTGGTGTCAAACGGCACAGCCACCTTTCTGATCGTCATGGCGATGACTTTTGGTCTGATTGTGCCGAAAATGCTGATTGATGGCTGGCTTGGAGCACGGGAACGGAATGCCTCCCTCCAGGCTCATCGACTTTAAAACTGGGCTTATTTGCATATAAAGAAGAAACATTTGCCTTTATATCCACTAGTAGTAGACAATCAAAAGTAACAATTCTTTTCAGCACCTCGTTTAAGCACATTGTTTAAGCACCTTTTGATTGTTCGACTCTTCGCATGCACACACACACCCCAAATGGCCTCGATTTACTGGAAGCACGACTCAGGCAAGATCTTTCCTGGCTAGAACTCCCTGCAAAGCCCTGGATGATCAAAAAGTCCCATGAGGGCCAGTCTGTCATTGATGTCGCGATCATTGGCGCCGGTATGGCTGGGCTCACAGCAGGTACAGCGCTCAGCCTTCTGGGACTCCATCCAGTCTTGTTTGATCGTGCGCCAGAGGGCTACGAGGGTCCCTGGGTCACGACGGCCCGGATGGAAACACTCCGATCCCCCAAGCAACTCACCGGACCTGCCCTAGGGCTGCCCGCCCTCACCTTTCGTGCGTGGTTCGAAGCGCAATTTGGTGAGCAAGCCTGGACAGAGCTCGACAAAATCCCACGCACGCAATGGATGGAGTATTTACGCTGGTATCGCAAGGTCACTCACCTCGAGATCAGAAATGAACATCAGGTCCTTGAAGTTCTCCCCAGAGCGGATCAACTTGTCGAGCTTCAGGTACAAACCCCAAAAGGCTTGGAAAAGATTTTTGCTCGACGTGTTGTCATTGCCTCGGGCAGAGACGGCCTGGGTGGCCCCTCACTCCCTGATTTCGCGAGCAAGGTCCCCCAACAGCGCAGAGCACACTCCTCTGATGCGCTTGACTATCAATCACTTAAAGGAAAACGCGTAGGAGTCATTGGCGCGGGTGCATCGGCCATGGATAGCGCCGCAACCGCTCTCGAATGTGGCGCAAAAAGTGTCGACATGCTGATCCGACGCCCTGATTTACCTCGCATCAACAAAGGCAAGGGAGCGGGTAACCCAGGACTGACGCACGGGCATATTGATTTGCCGGACGAGTGGAAATGGCGAATTCGGCATTACATCAATGCTCAGCAAGTTCCACCACCTCGTGGCAGCACTCTGCGTGTGTCGAAGCATGCCAATGCGCGTTTTAACCTAGGTTGCCCCATTGATGAAATCACAATCAATACAGACGGCAGTTTGGCGATCCAGACACCCAAAGGAATATTCGAACTCGATTTTCTGATTTTTGCGACAGGATTCAAAATCGACTGGCTTGCTCGGCCTGAATATGCAGCGATTGCCAAACATCTTCGCACCTGGGGTGACCGCTACACACATGAAATAGGCCTGCAGGACAAAGAGCTACAAGACTCCCCTGATTTGGGAGCAAGCTTTGAATTAAAAGAAAAAAATCCAGGTCAATGCCCGGGTCTAGAGCGTATTCACGTCTTTTGTTATCCCGCCGCACTGTCTCATGGCACGGTCTCAGGCGATATCCCGGCAATCAGCGATGGCGCAAAAAGACTTGCTCAAGGCATCGTTAGCTTGTTTTATCGAGAAGACATCGCCGATCATTTTGAAAATATTAAAAACTTTTCTGAACCTGAAATTATTGGCGACGAATGGTCTGTCGCCCCTCCTCCACAGGCTTTGGAAAAAATCTAATACTTGCCTACACACATTTATTGATCAGGAAGAGACATGTCAAATCATGAAACAGTGAAGCAACAACCGGATACGCTCGACAGACTGCTCGAACTTATCCCCGGCTCGCCCACATACGAGATCAGACATCAGCGCACCAAAGTGGTCGATGCGACGCAGGGGAGCGAGGACTTGCTCCTTGGCGCCCCAGTCGAAGGACTTTCAGTCATTGACCGCCTGTATGTCGCCTTGCTCGCATGCGCGCTGACGCCGTCCGAAACTCTGAAAAACGAGTACGTAAAAAGGCTCTCAGCTTTAGGGGCACCCGATCAAACAATCCAAACTGTGGCAAATGCTCAATTCGAGCATCTCAACGATCCTCGCCTCAAGCAAATGCTGATCTTTACCGCGACACTGATTACAGACCCTGTCAAGGCGGATAAACAAGCTCTGCTGGCCTTGAAAGCCTCAGGCCTCACCACCCCTCAAATCACTGCCCTGGCGCAGCTCATTGCTTTTGTGTCCTATCAAGTCAGAGTCTATGCCGGACTCAACGCCCTCAAAGCCCTCAATCCATCAGGAGCGCAGTCATGAGCGAAGTCATTCGTATCAAAGGCTTTACCAATGAAACGTTGGATTGGAAAGCATGGCTCGATGTCGTCGATATCAACAAGGCAACTCCGGAACAAATTGCCATCCTTGAGGAAAGTCACCCTAAGGCTAAAGAATCCGACTATTACCTCTTTCTCGCGCATCAGCCTGAAATTTTGCGACAACGTTCAGCCGCATTCAACGCCATCATGTACGCATCGGGTGGCATGCCCCGCGCCGAGCGTGAGCTCTCGACCGCCGTGGTGTCACGCATCAACGGTTGCGTCTATTGCGCCTCCGTGCATGCCCAGCGTTTTGAGCAACTTGCCAAGAGAAACGACAGTATCAAGCAGGTTTTTACGGATCCGTACACCGCAGGTACGACTGACAGGGAAAAAGCGATTGTTCAATTCAGTATTGAGTTAACTGAACACCCGGATGCCATTTCAGCCAAACATATCCAAGCGCTCAAGGATGTCGGTCTGACTGAACCAGAAATTCTTGATCTGATTCACTCTGTCGCGATTTTCGCCTGGGCCAATCGCTTGATGCTCAATCTTGGCGAACCCGTATTTCCATCCGCTTGACTGCCTCAACCTGGAGAAGCACATGCACTCGATCATTAAAACCCTTTCCTCTGTCGCGATGCTCACTGCCTTGATCGCACCTGCCTGTGCGCAGTCCTGGCCAGAAGCCGGCAAGCCTGTACACATTGTCGTCCCCGCACCCGGTGGTGGTGGCACGGGCGACACGATCGCACGTATGCTAGCCGAACAATTAGCGACTCGGCTCAAAACAAGCTTTGTCATCGAAAACAAACCTGGGGCCAACGGTAATATTGGCGCATCCTTCGCCGCGAAAAGCGCGCCTGATGGCTATCGTTTTCTATTTTCCTGGGCGGGTACTTTGGCTGTCAGTCCAAAGCTTTACACCACACCCGGCTTTGACTCGCAGAAGGACTTCGCACCGATTGTGCTGATCTGCGACGTCCCCAATATTCTTGTCGTCAACAATGGGCAACCCGTCAAAACGCTCAAGGAGTTCGTTGAGTATGCCAAAAATAATCCCGGCAAGCTCAACTTTGGCTCAACCGGAATCGGAAGTTCGATGCATCTGGCCGGCGAATTATTCATGACCCAGACTGGCGCAAAAATGGTTCACGTGCCCTATAACGCACCAGGTACAGCAACCACCAACATGATCGCCAATGATATTCAGCTCATGTTCCAGCTCGTACCCGGCATCGCCAGTCAGGTGAAAGCTGAAAAAGTTAAAGCCTTGGCGATCTTATCGGACACACGCTCGCCAGCTCTGCCCGATGTGCCCACGACTGCTGAGCTTGGGTTTCCAAAGCTACAGTCATCTACCTGGTTCGCGATGCTGGCACCAAAGGGTACCCCAGCGCCCATTGTCGATAAGATGAATGCTGAAATTAATGAAGTTCTGAAGGATCCTGAGTTTCAAAAGAAACTCGCCTCTATTGGTGCGACACCCCTGGGTGGCACATCGCAAAAGCTATCCGCCCACCTGAACGCCGAGCTTGAAAAATGGGGCGCCGTGATTCAGGCAGCGGGAATCAAGGCGCAGTAATTTTTGCATCTCAAACGAGCGATCATCTAGAATGTTGCTTTTATCAAAACAATAAATTTGGAGTCGCTCGTGACCCACCGTGCTACAAGCCTGCGTTTGCGTTCAATCATCTTGTCGCTTACCGCATCATTTTCAGTACTTAGTTCAATACCCGCACACGCCTACTTCCCCTTTATCACGGATGACACCGGCACCCAAGGCCAAGGCGGCAATCAGCTTGAACTCAACTACATCTTTATCAAAGAACGCGGCGTGGGTCTGGCGGAGGACGGCACCTATTACCCCGGTGAATTCGGAACGAGCAATTCTTTTCCAATGACCTACACACGAGGACTGACCGATGATCTCGACGTGTTTGTTGGCATCATCCGTCAAACCTCACCCACCAACGGCTGGATGAACTCTTCCATTGGTTTTAAATGGCGCTTTGCCGGAGATGCGGAAGAAGGCTGGAGCTTTGCCATCAAACCTGCTCTACTTACTCCCGTGTCCCGCAGCATGGAAGCCTCAGGACTGGGTAACGGCAAAACCAATGGCACGGTCTCGCTGATCAGCTCATACCTGCAACCTAAGTATGAAGTCCATGTCAATGCGCGCTACACGAGCAACCTCTCCTACAGCGGTTCAGAGGAGCAACAGGCACAACATCTCTGGGGAGTGTCCGTAGCGCCTGTCTGGGTGCTGAATCATCAATGGAAACTGGGTGTGGATGCGGGCCTGGAGACGAACCCGAATGCCACAAGCGCCCAAGTTGCCTATGCGCAGATCGGTGCCGTATACGCACCTGTTAAAAATCTGCAAATCGGCCTGGGCTTGATGGGTAATCGGGCCCTTGGCAGCCCAAGCCGCGAATACAACTGGTCCGTGATGTCGGGTGTAACCTGGCAGTTTTAAATTACTGAGCCAATGCACGCATCTCAGTGATCAGATCAGACTTGCCTTCAAAACCGATACCAGGCAGTGGTGGCAAATCAACATATCCGTTCTTTACCTTGACGCCATCCGGAAATCCACCATACGGCTGGAACAAATCTGGATAGCTCTCATTACCTCCAAGACCCAAGCCCGCCGCAATGGCGAGTGACATCTGATGACCTCCGTGCGGAATGCAGCGACTCGGAGACCATCCATACTCTTTTAGCATTTCCAAGGTGCGTAGATACTCAACCAACCCGTAGCTCAGTGCGCAATCAAACTGTAACCAGTCACGATCTTTACGCATGCCGCCATGACGAATCAAGTTACGCGCATCCTGCATCGAAAAAAGATTTTCTCCGGTCGCCATTGATCCCTGATAAACCTCGGACAGCTTGGCCTGCAATTCATAATCAAGCGGATCACCGGGCTCTTCGTACCAGAAAAGCGGGTATTGGGACAAGGCCTTGGCGTAACTGACCGCCGTAGCAAGATCAAAGCGTCCATTTGCATCTACGGCAAGCTGTTGACCCGGTTGAAGCATCTTCAGAACGTATTCAATACGCTGACAATCTTCGGCGAGCGATGCGCCTCCGATCTTCATTTTGACGACCGAATACCCCCGATCTAAATAACTCTGCATTTCCTTGCCAAGTTGATCGAGGCCTTTACCCGGATAATAGTAACCACCCGCGGCATATACAAACACGTGGGGCTGAGCAATTCCGTTTCCGTATTGCTCAGCTAAAAGCTGATAAAGAGGTTTCTCGGCAATTTTGGCAACGGCATCCCAGACCGCCATATCAATCGTACCCACGGCAACAGAACGCTCACCATGACCGCCAGGTTTTTCATTCGTCATCATCCGAGCCCAAATTTTATGGGGATCTAAATTATTCCCATGATCGTTGATCAAGCTGGCGGGATCCGCTTCAAGCACGCGCGGCACAAAGCGCTCTCGAATGAGTCCGCCCTGCCCGTAACGACCATTTGAGTTGAATCCGTAACCCACGACAGGTCTGCCCTCACGGATGACATCGGTTACAACGGCAACCAAACTTAATGTCATTTTTGAGAAATCGATATATGCATTACGAATATCTGATTTGATCGGACGGGTGGACTCTAAGATGCTAACGATTTTCATGATGCAAAAAACTTTATAAATGAAGGGAAGAACCACCGCAGATTATCAATTCCTGTCCGGTCATGGCTGCAGCGGGTTTGGTTAATAAAAAGCCGACGAGTGCGGCAATCTCACTAGGCTCAATCAGTCGCCCGATGGGTGGTAATCGTGGCTGACTACCCGCTCGATCAGGATCTGAAAGCATCGCCGTCGCTGTCGCCGCAGGAGAAACCACATTGACAGTCACCCCTGTTGGCGCAAGCTCGGCCGCCCAGCTGCGAGCCATCGCCACGAGAGCAGCTTTGGTCGCGGCATACTGCCCTCGACCGGGCATTCCTTGGGAAACCCGGCTCCCGATAAAAATCACCCTGCCCTCTCCCATACTCACCATATGAGGAATCAAGGCGTTTGTCATGACTGCAGCACATTGGTCATGAATGGACCACATCAGACTGCCTGCTGACAAATCAAGCTCTCCAAGCCGACCCACGCGCATGATGCCAGCGGCATGGATAAATCCATAGCTTTTGACATCGACCAGTGCACGCTGGACAGCTTCAACATTCATGAGGTCAATTTGAGTGTGCTGATAAGAAGGATGCTCAATACTGGATTGGGCTTTATCCCAACCGAGCACAGACCATCCCCCTGCTAACAAATGCTCAGAAATAGCTCGCCCTATACCTGAGCTACTTCCTGATACAAGTACAACCTGACCTTGCTCACTCGACACGAATATTTCCTTCAGTGACAATTTTTTGTGATCGAGCCATATCTTCTGTTTGAAACTTGATGAAATCCTCGATCGAACCATCAGTGACCAATAAACCCTGTTTAATCAAATTCTCACGGATATTGGAAGAAAGTGCTTTATTGACTTCAGCATTTAAACGTTCCTGAATGGCTCTGGGCGTTTTAATAGGGGCCCACAATCCATACCAGCTATAAGCTTCGAACCCGGGAATCGATTCAGCTACAGTGGGCACATCGGGAAGATTCGGTGTACGGCTCGCCGATGTCACCGCAATGACTCGAACCATACCGTTGTTGTGGAATTGCAAGGAACCCAAAATCGGATCAATAAAGCCATCGATACGGCCCCCGACTAAATCGTTGAGTGCGGGCGCTGTTCCTTTGTAAGGAACAATATTGACATCAAAGCCTCCTGCTTTTTTTAACTGCTCAGTGGCTAAATGCCCTGCAGAGCCGATCGATCCCACCGCAAAATTCACTTTATCTGATTTTGATTTTGCGTAAGCAGCCAAAGATTTAATGTCTTTAACAGGCAAATCTTTGTTGATCGCCACGGACAGCGGTGCTTTTGCAACTAAAGCGACAGGGGCAAAATCATTGACGACCGAATATGGCACTTTAGGCATCGTCATCGGTGCAGTCGTGAATGTCGATGCATTGAATAACAACGTGTAACCATCTGCAGGTGCCTTCGCAACGGCATCGGCACCAATGGTTCCATTTCCACCCGGCCTATTTTCGACAACAAACTGTTGCCCAGTTTGTTCACTGAGTTTATTAGCCAGTGTTCTACCGACAGAGTCCAAAGTTCCTCCAGGAGGAAATGGAATAATGACGCGCACAGCTTTGGTTGGATAAGATTGCGCCGACGCGGTGATTGAAGTCATCGCTATAAGAGCCGTTAAACCATTAAAAATAATATTACGCACTTTCATCATCAGTCTCCAATTTCAATCTTGTTAAGCAAATTATTTAAAACTTAGCGCTTTAACAAACCCGCCTGCGAAACAGCTGCGCGCAAAACACTCATCTCTTGAGCGCTTGGCAATTCTGTCGGTGGTCGTACCGTATGACTATCCAGGACACCAGCAAGATACATGCCGCCTTTCATGCGGGCATGCGCCTCTCCAGTTGGCTCACCTCCACCATAGACTGCATCTTTAAGAGGTGTGATGACAGCTTGAATGGCGATTGCTTTATTGAGATCACCTGCCTTGACTGCGTTCCAGAGATCGATAATGAGCTGCGGAATAAATGTTGCAAATCCTACTAGTGCGCCATCGACTCCCTGCACCATTGACGCAAGCAAGTATTCGTCATGACACGTCAAGATGGCTTTGCTCGCATCTGCCTCACGAATGGCCTGAATATCACGGGCATATTTATTCATATCCCTTTGTCCGACTTTAAAAGCCTGCAAATAGGGTAACTGAGCTAATTCAGCCAATAATTGTGACGAATACGATGCACGCGTCCATGCTGGGTAAACATGGCACACCAAGTCAAGATCAGGTGTCGCTTTATGGATGGCGTCAAAATACTGCAGCGCATGATCTCTCGTGAATCCAAAACGCAACCAATGATGCGGAGGCATGACGTCAAGAGCGACAGCTCCCGCGGCGCGGGCAGCCTTTGCATGTGACGCTGCATCTGCAAGACCTTCGCAGACAATTGACGAAATAACAGGAGTTTTTCCTTTCAGCTCGTCTGCGACGATGCGGGTGACTTCGACGCGTTCCTCTGGCGTGAGCGAAAAAACCTCTCCCGTATGACCGTTGGTCATGACTGCGACTACACCATCATGGCTCGCGAGCCAGGAAGCCAGCTTTCTTAATGCTGGCTCATCAATTCTAAAATCCGGTGTAAATGGACAGGAAATTGCAGGAATGATTCCTTTGTAATTCTTGATTTGTGGCATAGTCGTTATACACTTTGAAAGATTGAGACCGTTCAATTCTGCTGCGTGTGGCGCATTCAATCCAATACTAAAAACGCATAAAACTATTCATTGTCCGAATTACTCTAGGCAAAGATCAATATGGGACCCGGCAACCGCCCGCTCGACCTGGACTGGCTAGAAGACTTTGCCGTGCTCTGCGAAACAGAGAATTTTTCGCGTGCTGCGGCTATTCGCTGCATTGCACAACCCGCACTGAGTCGACATATTCGATCCCTGGAAGAATGGGTGGGCGTGGAGCTGATAGACCGAGCAGCGCATCCGGTTCAACCTACCGCTGCTGGAGCAGCTTTCAAAACCCAGGTCGAAACCATCCTGGCAGCGCTTGAGGCGTCAAGAATTAAAGCGCGTGCTGCTCACGATGCCGAGTCTGCAAGTTTGCGCTTTGCTGTGACGCATTCCCTTTCTTTAACTTTTTTCCCGAGCTGGCTGGCATCTTTGGAAAATACTTATCGTTTCAGTGCGATCCAGACATTTTCTGATACTTTTCAAGCATGCGCCGAGATGATGAGCATGCGGAAAGTTCAGTTCATGCTTTCGTATGGGCATCCCGATATTCCCTCTCGTCTGGATCAAGAAAACTATCCTGTACTGACGTTAGGTCGCGATAGACTCGTACCGATTTCTGCGATCAAGCAAGACCAGACTCCCCAATACTCTCTGGACTCAACTTCAGTCATTCCTTTGCTTGAATACAATCAAAGTTCGGCGCTTGGGTTGATTGCCGGAACCAAACTCAAACCTTTGATCTACGATCAAAATCAATCAGGAAAACAGTTAAATATCTCGGTTGTATTTTCAGCTCACAACGCGATGTTACTGAAAACCATGGCAATGAGTGGACGTGGGGTCGCATGGATACCTGCGTACTTGATTCAACAGGAACTCGATAATAAAGAACTCGTTCTGGCTGGTGGGGTACAGTGGCAAATTCCCATTGACATCAAACTGTACAGACAAAAAGCCCAGATGAGTCAACCAGCAGAATCGGTATGGAAAATGCTGACTGAAGTCTCAGCGACTACGAAGCATCCTTGAGCCCCAATCGTTTCGCAAGTTTATGCAAATTGCTCGTATCAATCCCCAGACTGCGAGATACCTTGGCCCAATTACCTTGAAAACGCGCTAACTCGCGCTGTATGAGTTGGCGTTGAAACAACTCGGTAGCCTGACGCATCGATAGCGTTTCGTGAGAACTCAATTTCTGTTCCTGATCTGATATGTCAGACTCGAGTTTGCTAGACGCATGAACAATGACTCGATCTGAGTTTTCCAACAATAGCAACTCTGGTTCAAGAGTCAGAATATCGTTGCGATCCGCACCACGGCTGACTGCCCGCAAGGCGGCTCGACTGATCACGTGCTCTAACTCCCTGACGTTACCAGGCCAGTCGTAACGACATAATGCAATCTCCGAACGCTCCGATAATCTGATACTACGCAATCCCAAACGGGAGCGATTAATCTCGAGAAAGCGTCCCGCAAGAATCAGCACATCCGTCCCGCGCTCACGCAAAGGAGGAATATGTACTGGGTATACCGAGAGTCGATGGTATAGATCGGCCCGGAAGCGTCCAGCTCTGACACTTTCCTGCAGCTGGCGATTGGTGGCCGATACAAAGCGAACATTGACCTTGCGGGGGGTATCTTCGCCCAACCGCTGAATCTCTCCGTTTTGAAGCGTACGTAACAGTTTTGCCTGAATGGAGAGCGGCAACTCACCAACCTCGTCCATAAACAATGTCCCCCCTTCTGCAGCCTCAATGCGTCCAACACGGTCCGCCGTCGCGCCCGAAAATGTCCCTTTGATATGTCCGAACAATTCGCTTTCAGCCAACGACTCAGGCAAGGCGGCACAATTGACCTGAACCAGAGGTCCCCGATGTCTGAGAGACTGACGATGCACCCGCTGCGCGAACAGGTCTTTACCCACGCCTGTTTCACCGAGTAACAAAATGGGCAGGTCTGACTCAGCGGCGACGTCAAGCTCACGCAACACAGCTTGAATCACAGCACTTTGCCCCAGGATTTCATCTGGAACACTCACCGTCGAACGATCGATCGAATCGCTTCCTCTGAAAAGACGCAGACTTCGATTTTCCTCTTCGAGGCGAGACACGCGTACGGCGGCCTCGACCACCAAAGCAAAAGCACTTAACCGTTCAATATCTGTTGCCTTGAAGGACTTTCCTTCAAACGCATCAAGTGTCAATGCGCCCCACAGGTGGCCTTCGAGATGAAGACTCATCCCCAGGCAGTCGTGCACTGGCAAAGGCTCGCCGACGCGATCATCGAGCAAGCCATCATAAGGATCAGGCAAAGGATTACCAGGGAGGAAACGAACAGGGGTGCGTGTCGATAAAATGCTCACTAGCCTGGGATGCTGTGCGATCACAAACCGCCGACCGATCGCCTCGCGCGTCAGTCCCTCAAATGCAACCGGTGCAAGAGTGTCTCCTTCTAGTCTTAACAATCCGACAGCGTGACAATTAAATTGATCGCGAATCGAACGTACCATTCGCTGTGCGCGGACTGCGCGTGGCAAGTCTGCAATCATGTCTGCAATTAAAGACAGTTCAGCATTCATCGTGGTGATTGAGCTTTTGTAAGAATAAAGCGAGAGACCGCATGAATAAGGTTATATTAACCCTAAAAATGGTACTTTTAACCAAATATTAAAAGGTATTTTTAACCAATTAAAAATTAAATCGAATTAATTCAATAAGTTACAAACTGGCATGGCATTTGCTTTGAGTGGTATACACACTCATAAAAGGAAATGACATGACTGATCTACTCGACCGCTCCATCGGCTCAATCGCCTGCGACGTTCCTGGCGCCACACAAATCTTTCATGAATACAAACTCGATTTTTGCTGCGGTGGTCATCGCAGTCTGCGCGAAACTCTCGAACGACGCAAAATAAACAACCCTCAACCGATCTTCGATCGGCTCGCCAAACTCATGGCGACCCAAACTGAAACCACACACTCTCCCTGGCATGAGAAGAGCAACGACGCCTTAATCGATCACATTCTGGTGAGGTACCACCAGCAACACAGGGAGGGTTTGCCCGAACTCATTCGACTTGCGCGTCGAGTCGAACAAGTGCACGGAGAGCGCGCCGATTGTCCGAAAGGTCTCGCCGATCATCTCTCAGATATGCAGCAAGAGCTTGAAAGTCATATGATGAAAGAAGAACAGATCTTATTTCCAATGCTGCGTCGAGCCAGCGCCGCGCAAGTGTCCGCACCGATCTCAATGATGCGCTTTGAGCATGATCAACATGGTGAGGCGCTCGCGCATCTCGAACAATTGACCAACGACATCATCGCGCCAGCTGATGCCTGCAATACTTGGCGCGCGCTATACGCAGGTTTACGTCAACTCAGGGAGGATCTGATGCAACACATTCATCTTGAAAACAATATTCTTTTCATGGCTGATCGATCAGCGGCTCCGACACAGGCCCACATAGCGTGACTGATTTTTTTTCCCTTCACAGTGCAGGCTTCGATTCACCCATCGAACTACTCGAAGCCTGCCATGAAAAAATCAGACGATTCGCGACACTGACCCAGCGAATCGCGCATCACATCGAGAAAAAGGGAATCGATAGGAAAGCACAAGAAGCCGCCGAGTCTGTACTCAGATATTTCACGATCGCAGCTCCGCTTCATCACCAGGACGAAGAAGATGATCTTTTTCCAGCGCTCATGCATTTATCTCCAGCAACGCTTGGTGAAGAGTCATATAAAAATTTGAACATCACTATTCAAGAGCTTGAAACAGAGCACGTCGCACTCGGCGTGCTGTGGAGCGAAATTGAAAATTGGCTCAGAGACATTGTTGAAAACAAACCGGGTACAACGCCAATGTGTCTGGATGAGTTTGCTACAAAATACGTGCATCATGCAGATCGGGAAGAAAAGTCCATCTATCCCCACGCCCAGTTTCTTCCCCCAGAAACGCTTCGCACGATTGGCATGAACATGGCGTTACGCAGAGGCCACAGGACGCTTGACCTCAATCAAGCGATTTGAAAGAAGTCGAATGATTTTTCATTGAAACACAACATGTGGTGTTAGGATTCATCAAACAACACAACATAGAGTGTCAAATGAATCCTTCAATCACCACACAATTTCCCGTCAGCGTCAACGTTGAACAAGCGATGGAAGAGTATCTCGAGCAACGTGACTGGCGCGTCAATGCCAACGCCAACCAGGGATACAGCCTGGGCGGTCTGATTCTCAATGTAGCGGGCAAAGTCACGGCGAACTACTGGCTATCCCACATATACAGTCCCGAATCGGGTGATGCACACCGCAATGGAGATCTCCACATACACGATCTGGATATGCTTTCAGGGTACTGCGCAGGTTGGTCGCTGCGTCAACTCCTCAGGGAAGGCTTTAACGGTGTTCCCGGAAAAGTGGAGGCCTCACCCGCGAAACACATGTCTGCCGCGATCGGTCAGATCGTTAATTTTTTGGGAACCCTTCAAAACGAATGGGCTGGCGCGCAAGCCTTCAGTTCCTTTGACACCTATATGGCGCCGTTTATCCGCAAAGATGAAATGACGTATCAACAAGTCCGGCAATGCATGCAGGAACTGATCTACAACCTGAATGTCCCGAGTCGCTGGGGTACACAAACACCTTTCACCAACCTCACCTTTGACTGGACGTGTCCCGCAGATCTCAAAGAGCAAATCCCCTACGTCGGTGGTATTGAGATGCCATTTTCTTATGGTGATTTGCAAAAAGAAATGGATATGATCAACCGTGCCTACATTGATGTGATGATGGCTGGAGATGCGCTGGGTCGCGCCTTTACCTTTCCCATCCCCACCTACAACATCACGAAAGACTTTCCCTGGGAACACCCTAATACGTCGCCATTGTTTGAAATGACGGCCAAGTATGGTTTGCCATACTTTCAAAACTTTCTCAATTCAGATCTTGAACCACATATGGTGCGTTCAATGTGCTGCCGCCTTCAACTCGATCTGCGCGAACTGCTCAAGCGAGGCAATGGACTCTTTGGTTCAGCCGAGCAAACAGGTAGTGTGGGCGTTGTCACGATCAACTGCGCAAGACTGGGATATCTCTATGCAGGCAACGAAGGCGCGCTGATGGATCGCCTGGACGAACTCTTGAACTTGGGATGCGATGTTTTGGAGCGCAAAAGAACAACGATTCAAAAATACATCGACGAAGGACTGTACCCCTATACCAAGCGCTATCTGGGTACGCTGAGAAACCATTTCAGTACGCTCGGGGTCAACGGTATCAACGAGATGCTCAGAAACTTCAGTCACGACACTTTTGATATATCCTCGCCACAAGGCCATGAGTTTGCCCTACGCTTTCTTGATCATGTCAGAATGCGGATGACTGAATTTCAAGAAAAGACCGGACATCTTTACAACCTCGAGGCCACACCCGCAGAGGGAACAACCTATCGTTTCGCAAAAGAAGACAAGAAGCGTTGGCCAGATATTTTGCAAGCGGGTACCGATGATCAGCCCTACTACACCAACTCGAGTCAACTCCCCGTGGGCTATACAGATGATCCCTTTGAAGCACTGAGCCTGCAAGAAACGTTGCAATCGAAGTACACCGGCGGAACCGTGCTTCACCTCTATATGAGTGAGGCGATATCGGGTGCACAAGCCTGTAAGCAACTCGTCAGACGCGCCCTAAGCAACTTTAGAGTGCCTTACCTGACCATCACCCCCACATTTTCAATCTGTCCAAGACACGGATATCTATCCGGTCATCACGAGTTTTGTCCAAAATGCGATGCTGAAATCATCGCCCAGGAAAAACTTGGTCAAGCAGTATCACTCAAACAGTCTAACCCAAGCAACCAAACTCAAATCACCTAACCCGAGGAGCATTCAATCATGGCAAACAGCACAAGCCAATCAAACATCAACAACAGTCACTTACCGCCAGACCACCTAAGAACCCGCTGCGAAGTCTGGACACGAGTGATGGGCTATCACCGTCCGGTGAGCTCGTTCAATATCGGCAAAAAGGGTGAATTCAATGAGCGTCAGTTCTTTACTGAATCAAACAAAGCGTAAAAATGATGGACCTTCCGTTGGAGGGTTCACGCCCTTTTCAACTGTAGACTGGCCAGGAAAACTTGCAAGCACCGTCTTTATCTCAGGCTGTCCGTGGCGGTGTCACTACTGCCATAACCCTCACCTCCAAACACGTCAGAAAGCTGAAAGCTGGTCACAAATACTTTCTTTTTTAAAATCTCGTGCTGCTTTATTAGACGGCGTTGTATTGTCAGGCGGAGAGCCCCTGAGTGATCCATTTTTTGAGCAGATGACACTTGACATCCGACAACAAGGTTTTGGGCTTGCGCTTCACACGGCAGGCATGTATCCGGGACGTCTGAAAAAGATCCTTCCAGAACTTCAATGGGTCGCATTGGATATTAAAACGACTGAACGCCATTATGAAAAATTGACTGGACAGGCCAAAAGCTTCGAGCAAACAGCACAGTCTCTCGAGATATTACTGGACTGGGGCGGAAATTTTGAGTGCAGGACAACCTGGTCACCCGACTGGCTGTCTGAAAGCGAATTAATTGATTTAGCGCAAAGCTTGTCCCAGCAAGGTGTGAGGGAATATGCCTTACAGCGTTTCAGATCTCCAGGGACGCACACTAGCAATGTTTCACTCAGTCCTCTCGCACTCAGTCATTTAAAGGATCTGTTTGAAACCTTTTCTTATAGGTGAGAGAAATGGGGCATCAGATATCACTCAGTCAACTGCTGAAACACATACCACTTGTTGATGACATCAGTTGCAAAGAAAGAGAATATCTGGCGCAAGCCTCCAAAATTGTGCGACTGGCAAAGGGCGGTTATGTCATCAAGCGAGGCGATCGCGCAACAGGTCTTTACGTCGTCATGACTGGGAAAGTCAAAATCTCAATTCCTGGCGTCCATGAACACGACAAAGTGATTGAATTTTTCGGAACCGGCCAACACTTCGGCGAAGCGGTGATGTTTCTGGAGCATCCGTACCTGATCGATGCCCAGGCGCTCGAAGACACGTTGCTCGTGCATATCGAACGCGATGCACTCCTCAGTATCATGACCTCAAACCCACTATTTATGAAAAAGATAGTGAATGGTCTGGCCCTAAGATTCGAAACCCTCCTGCACGATATCGAGGTCGTGAATCTACCCTCCGCCGCCGCCAGAGTCGCGGATTATTTACTTCAAAACTCGACTCTGGGACATGAAATCGATCTGTCACTTCCTAAACGCACGATAGCATCCAAACTTGGATTACAACCCGAGACATTTTCCCGTGCGTTGCATCAGCTCATCGATGAGAAATGTATCATCGTAGATAAAACAAAAATCACCATCATTGACGGCGAAGCTCTGAAGCGCCATGCTCCCCAGCTTGATGTGACGTTTGAAACACTCAGTGCTGAATGCCAAAACCTCTCTCAACAGCATAAATCGCCGCCTGCACGCGATTGGATAGCCCCAGCTTCTTCAAAATACTCTGAATATGAATTTTGACGGTACTCTCGGCCAAGTTCAGTTCTCGGGCAATTTCCTTGTTACTCAAACCAGAAGCAAGCTGAGAAAGAATGTCACCCTCTCGCGGGGTGAGTTTGCTGATTTCGGTGGGGATCGGTTCATGGCCTCGACGCAAATTCGCGACGAGTTTAGCTGTCATTTCATTGGAAATAACTGAGTCACCTTGCATGGCGCGCCGAATCGCATCGAGAAAAAAGTCTGCATCAATGTTCTTGAGCAGATAGCCAACCGCCCCATTTTTCAACGCTGTCGTGAGATCCTCGCCCTCTTCTGAAACTGTCAACAGAATAATACGGCAAGCAGGGACCTCTTCTTGAATCAACTTGATCGCGTCCAGACCAGAAAGTCCAGGCATATGCAAATCGAGCAAGACCACATCAGGCTGCAATGCTTTCGCACGCTTGACGCCCTCAATGCCGTCAGACGCCTCGCCCACGACTTCGAAATCATGGTTTCGCTGTAACAATAACTTGATGCCGCTGCGAAAAAGAGCATGGTCATCGACAAGTAAAACTTTTATGGGAGAAGTCATCACGCTAACCGGTGGTACGATTTTCTTTAGGGAGACTCAGGGAAATGGATGTTCCCGATGCTGGCTCAGATACGACGGACAGAATGGCTTGTAGCCTCAAGGCTCGTTCACGCATAATCTTTAAACCCACGTGCTGTTCTTCATTTGCGTTCGAAGATTTTATGTCAAAGCCCTGTCCGTCATCAGAAACCGTCAAATTGAAGTCGTCATGATCATCCAGAATGATTTTGACTTGATGCGCATTCGCGTGTTTACGAATGTTTGAAAGTGCCTCTTGAACAATGAAAAGGATTTGTAGCTGCTGCTCTGGCGGCAAGGGAGGACCCTGATGCACCACCTGGACGGAAACGGCAATGCCGGTTTGTTTTTTAAAGCGCTCGGCTGATGCTCGTAACGCCTCGACGATATCGCCCTCATCGAGTTTGATTCGAAAATTCGTCAAGAGCTCGCGCACATCATCATAACTTTCGCGCACGCCAAGCTCAATCAACTGAATGACCTCCTTCACCTCATCATCTTTACCTCTCGCGATTGAATCCTCCAGCATCTGAACCTGTAGCTTCAGAAAATTCAATCCTTGAGCAATCGAGTCGTGCAATCCTTGAGCCATGAGGTTACGCTCCTCGGCGATCGCAAGCTCACGCGTTCGGGCGAGCAGTCGCTGGTTTTCGATCGCGACACCCAAATGCTGACCCAAAGTATTGAACAGACGCCTATCGTCTGCGGAAAAATCCCGAGGTTCCTGAAAGTGCAAGGTATAGCTACCTAACTGCTGTCCTGCATGAATAATCTGCGCAATGGCAATCGCCGTAAAACCTTCCTCGCGGCATCGCAAACTAAACTCCTGTGGCAATTTGCGAAAATCGTGCAAGACCATGACACCTTTTTCAGAAGCCTCTCCACATAAACAATCGCCTGCATGTAAACACTGTTCTTGTTTGACGAAATCAAGCGAAAGTCCCTGATGGACAGTCAAATGCAAGTTCTTTTGACGCGGATCCAAAATCCTGACAGTTCCACCATCAGCTGAGAAATATTCGATCAAACGCGCCAGAAATCCTTGGCACCGCTGCTCAAGATCCCCTGCCTGACTCAAGTAGGCGGAAAATTCGTACAAGGTCGAAATTTCGCGATTTTGCTGGGCCAGTTGCTGCGTTTTTTCCTCAACTCTCTGTTCCAGATCACGATACAAATGGCTGAGCTGAGAGGCCATATCATTGAATCCCCGCGCAAGCTCCCCAAGCTCGTCACCTCCCTCCACAGGCACTCTGTAAGCGAAGTTTCGAGTGGACATTTGAGCAATACCCAGACGAAGTGATTCGACAGGTCTGATGACCCATCCGTACAGTAAATAAACAATACCCACACAGCCCGCAATCATCAAAACAATCACGGCCATCTGAGAGCCACGCAACAATGCTGTATCCCTGGCATTTTGCGCTTCAATCAAGGAAACCAGCGTATCGGATTGCTTGACGAACTCTGGCAAATCCTCGAGATAAGATTGAATCGATGCGCGATCCTGCCCCAGACTTGATTCAACACGCATGAGTGCAGGTTGTAACTGTTCAATCCACATGTAGCGTACGCGCTCAAACTGCTCTTGAACAGCATCGGACTTTGGCAGGCGCATCGGTCGCTGCGGATCCCCCTCGCGCAGTGCGAGCAAGGTGTTATTAAAAAAACTTGCGCGTTCGACAATTTCTTTTTGGGAAACCGGCTGTTCGGTCATCAGCAAGCCCACGCGCAAAGACTGCATGCGTAGACTCCCCGTGTCGTTAATCGCCGCGGCAGCGCCTTCGAGTGCCCATGATAGCCAAAGCGTGACCATCACCATGGTCAGTCCAAATACAAGCGTGGTCAAGGCTACAGACACCAGCCTGACACCGAGCCGGTAATTACGGCCGATTGACATCCGGGCGCCAGCAGACTCAGGCTCCCGAATGGACTCCACTATATTCCGCAGGTTCGTTTGATTCGCGGTCGCGGTCATCGTTTGAACTTTTTGCAATAGACACCGTAGTTTAGTCTTTCTTATTCAAGGGAGGGATTCAAGGCGCATACCATTGGTAAAAAAGTGCCTGCGCGCTTGGAGTAAGCGAGCAACTCTCCTGCCTCAAGATCAAAGTACCAGCCATGCAAGGTCAAGCGCTTTTCCTCCAACGCCTGCTGTATCCAGGGAAAGCTCATCAGATTGTTCAGGGAATTCAGGATAGACGATTGTTCGCAGACTTTGCACTTGACCTCGAAAGGTGCCTCGCCAAACGCCGCTAAGGTCTCACGTTTAGCAGATTCGGCAATGTTGACCCACAATGAAATGAAATCAACTGGCTCTTTGATCCGAGTGTCGTCCATCAAAGCGCGGATACCACCACATCTAGCGTGACCCAGCACAATAATTCGTTCCACTTGGAGATTCTGGACTGCAAACTGAATTGCAGCACTGACGCCATGATGACTCCCCTCGCTCGCCTCGCATGGTGGTACTAAATTTGCAACATTTCTGGACACAAACAACTCACCGAGTTCTGCCCCCATCAAATGCGCGGGATCGACCCGTGAATCACAGCAACCAATCAAAAAAGTACGGGGGTGTTGAGCCTGAGTAAGCTCCTCGATGAGCTCGTGATCGTCACCGTAGTAGGTTTTTTGAAAACGTTCAAAACCATTGATGAATTTTTCCAAATCATGTTTTGGCATAGCAATTTCCAGGATCTAGCCACCCGTTTGCGACATGAACCGCACAATTTTTTCGGGTGTTTCATTAAAGTGATGACGCTCTGGCTTGAGCTCAATTGCCTCACGCAATACGTGCTCGATGTCGGCATCTGTCGCACCGCCGCGCAGATAGGGTCTAAGCTCGACCTTTTCATCTTCACCCAGACAAAGATAAATCGTGCCATCCACTGACATCCGCAGACGATTGCATGTTTCACAAAAATGCTGACTCATCGGCGTAATCAGTCCGATTTGACCTTTTCCATCCCTTGTCCGCCAATAACGCGCCGGCCCTCCTCCCATCACCTTGATTTCAGGAATCAAATCCAGACGTTGACGCAACGACTCAACGATCGGACCAAGCGGGGTAAAGCCGCTCTTCAAACCCGTACTGCCTACGGGCATGGTTTCAATGAGCCTGAGAATCAGTCCGCGGTTGATACAAAACTCGGCCATTGCCTGCACTTCCGATAAATTAATACCAGGCATCACCACCATATTCAGTTTGATCGGTGCAAAACCAATAGCTTGCGCAATATCCAGACCGGACATCACCGCACTCATCGAATCTCGCCCGGTAATCTGGATCATGCAATCTCTCGATAAGGTATCCATGCTGATATTGAGGCGCCTGACACCTGCTTCGTATAAAGCCTCGGCATGTTTGACCAATTGTGTTCCATTGGTGGAGAGCGACAGGTCGGACAAGCCCGGCAGTTGACTCAAACGTCCCGCCAGTCTCGGCAGGTGACGACGCAACAGGGGCTCTCCTCCCGTTAAACGAACCCGGGTCGTCCCCATGCGCACAAAAATACCCACCACACGTTCAATTTCATCAAAAGTGAGCCAGTCTCCCGGCTCTTCAAACCCTTTGAAACTTTTAGGCATGCAATAGCTGCAACGCAAATCACAACGATCTGTCACGCTTAAGCGCAAATAGTCGATTTTTCGACCAAACCGGTCAACAAGTGGAGCGAGATGATTATCCATACACATATTCTCGCCCTCAGTGCTGAATTTAGCCATGCGTCATTCGGCTAAAAGGGCCTAGTCCTAAAGTAGGGGGGAACTAGGTCCATTGCTTCGCCCGTCTCCCGCCAACGGAGAATGGGCAAAGCATCACCAGTCTCGTAGTCTGTTCACTATCAAACACGAACGACTCAGGAGACCACTACCGTGGAACCAAACCAAAGAAAATCCGTCATGGTTCTGACCTCCAGTACCCTGGCTTTCACAATCTGCTTTGCAGTCTGGATGATGTTTGCCGTGATCGGCATCCCTATCAAAAAACAACTGGATCTCAGCGAAACTCAGTTTGGCCTGCTTGCCGCGATGCCTGTTCTTACAGGATCACTGGTACGGGTACCTTTGGGATTATGGACCGACCGCTTCGGTGGCAGGATCGTTTTCTTTTTGCTGATGCTCAGCACTGTCCTACCGATCTGGTTGATGTCGTACGCGACACAGTACTGGCATTTTTTGGTCATCGGGATGTTCGTCGGGCTGGCAGGAGGCTCATTTTCTGTGGGTACGCCTTATGTCGCACGCTGGTTTCCTAAAAACCGACAAGGTCTGGCCATGGGTATTTTTGGAGCAGGCAACTCAGGATCGGCACTGACTAAATTTGTAGCCCCGGGACTCATCGTGATGGCGGGTGGTTCATGGACAATAGTTCCGCAGGTTTATTCCATCGCCATGCTTGTCACCGCGATTCTTTTCTGGATATTTTCGGCGACCAATCCCTCGCACAATGCTTCGAATTCGGTCAGTCTGAAAGAGCAAGTCAAGATGCTCAAAGATCCGAGGGTGTGGCGCTACTGTCAGTACTACTCGGTTGTGTTTGGAGGCTATGTCGCACTCGCGCTCTGGATGACACGTTATTACGTTGGCGAATATGGTTTTAGCATTCAGACTGCGGCACTTTTGGCAGCCTGCTTTTCATTGCCGGGCGGAGTGTTACGTGCTCTCGGAGGCTGGATTTCAGATAAATACGGCGCTTATCAAACAACCTGGTGGGTGATGTGGGTGTGCTGGGTCGCGTTCTTTCTCCTGAGCTACCCACAGACTGACTTTACTGTCCTGACCGTTGAAGGACCTCGCACGTTCCGTATTGCGCTTTCCCCAACCATTTTCACCATTTTGCTCTTCGTGGTGGGCATTGCCACAGCCATCGGAAAGGCCTCGGTCTTCAAGTTCATCTCCGATGACTTTAGCGGCAATATCGGCGCTGTATCCGGCATTGTGGGCTTGGCAGGAGGTTTAGGAGGCTTCGTGCTACCCATCATGTTTGGCGCGCTCGTCGACATTACTGGCGTCAGAACCTCTGCTTTCATGCTTTTGTACGGAACAGTCTGTATCTCTCTGATCTGGATGCATTTCAGTTTCAGAAAGGAAACAGTCGCCAAAGGTCAAGCAGCGCTTGCCTTGCAACATTGATCGATCACCCGGAGCACACATCATGTCGACACCTTATGTACTTAAGCGCTGGGAACCTGAACAACCAGACTTTTGGCGCTCAGAAGGCAGCAGGATTGCAAATAGAAATCTGCTGATCTCCATCCCGGCGCTGATGCTTGCCTTCAGCGTCTGGATGCTCTGGTCCGTTGTTGTGGTCAATCTGAATAAAGCCGGTTTTAGCTTTACCAAAAACCAAATGTTCTGGTTGACTGCGTTGCCCGCCTTGTCCGGAGCTACCTTACGCATCTTTTATTCATTTCTCGTCCCGATTTTCGGCGGTCGCAGATGGACTGCCATTTCGACTGCGAGTTTGCTGATTCCAGCCTTTGGCATGGGCTTTGCCCTCAGGGATACCAGCACAAGCTACCCGACATTACTGATGCTCGCTCTGCTTTGCGGTTTTGGCGGAGGAAACTTTAGCTCCTCGATGTCGAACATCAGCTTTTTCTTTCCCAAGGCCAGAAAAGGTCTGGCAACCGGTCTGAATGCGGGCGTCGGCAATCTTGGTGTGTCCGTTGTCCAATTTGTTACGCCCTTGGTCATCTCCGTGGGCATGTTCGGCGCCTTGGGCGGGGACGGTCACTCGTCCACGACAGCTGCAGGCGGTACACAAACGATCTGGCTACAAAATGCAGGCTTTATCTGGGTCCCATTTATCCTGATCGCATCCATTGCCGCGTGGTTCGGCATGAACGATATCGCCGATGCGAAGGCATCATTCGCGGATCAGGCTGTCATTTTTCGACGCAAGCATAACTGGCTGATGTGCTGGCTGTACCTTGGAACATTCGGCTCTTTTATTGGGTTTTCGGCAGGGCTGGCCTTGCTCACCCAGTCGCAGTTTCCGAATGTCAACCCAACTCAGTATGCATTTTTAGGGCCGCTCGTCGGTGCCGCAGTCCGTCCAATTGGCGGCTGGATTTCAGACAAACTTGGCGGGGCATGCGTCACATTCTGGACGTTCCTCTTGATGATCCTCTCTGTGATGGGTGTGATGTACTTCCTTCCCAGCAATGGAAACACAGGAAATTTTTACGGCTTTTTGACGATGTTCATCATCCTGTTCGCACTGACAGGAATCGGCAACGGCTCAACGTTCAGAATGATTCCCGTGATTTTTCTGCAAGAACGCCAGCATGCCGCCGAAAAAGACGAAGCCTCGCAGCGACGCGCCACCCTCGACGGTGCAAAAGAAGCCGCTGCCGTCCTGGGCTTTTCAGGTGCTGTAGGTGCATACGGAGGCTTTTTTATCCCTAAGAGCTTTGGAACCTCCATTGACATGACGGGAACTCCTCACGCGGCTCTCGCAGTCTTTATCGCGTTTTATCTGAGCTGTCTTTTCGTCACGTGGTGGTGGTACTCCCGTCGTCACGCACCGATGCCATGCTGACCAGTACACACAAACTAATCACAAAGGACTAGTCCCCTCCCCACAATGAACTGATTGATCAGTTCGTTTGGAGAATTGGCGACGACACCCTACACCCGTAGGATGTCGTCAGGACTCTGGCCTTTCGAGGCAAGCAGAATTGGAGAAAGAGTAATGAGTCATTTTCTAGATCGGTTAACCCACTTTTCACTTCCCACAGAAAAATTTTCTGGTGAACACGGTCGCACGACCAATGAGGATCGCACCTGGGAAGATGCCTACCGAAACCGCTGGGCGCATGACAAGATCGTACGTAGCACGCACGGCGTGAACTGTACGGGCTCCTGCTCATGGAAAATCTATGTCAAAGGCGGCATTGTCACTTGGGAGACCCAGCAGACGGACTATCCTCGGACGCGCTGGGATATGCCCAACCACGAACCCAGAGGTTGCGCACGCGGCGCCTCCTACTCCTGGTACCTCTATAGCGCGAACCGTGTCAAACATCCCATGGTCCGGGGACGCCTCTTGGAACGCTGGCGCTCGGCGCTTAAAGTCGCCAAGACACCTGTCGATGCCTGGGCACTGATTGCCGACGACCAAGAGGCGCGACGCGACTATCAGCAACTGCGGGGCATGGGCGGCTTTGTCAGAAGCACTTGGGACGAAGTCAATCAACTCATCGCCAGTGCCAACGTATACACCATTAAAAAATACGGACCTGACAGGATTATTGGTTTTTCACCCATTCCCGCCATGTCCATGATCAGCTATGCAGCAGGTAGCCGTTACCTGTCACTCATTGGCGGCGTCTGCATGAGTTTTTACGACTGGTATTGCGATCTCCCGCCGTCCAGCCCCCAAGTTTGGGGCGAACAAACAGACGTGCCCGAGTCCGCGGACTGGTACAACAGCAACTACATCATCGCCTGGGGCTCAAACGTTCCCCAGACTCGCACACCCGATGCGCACTTTTTTACTGAAGTTCGCTACAAGGGCACTAAAACTGTTGCCGTCACACCTGACTATTCAGAAGTCGCCAAGCTTGCCGACCTTTGGCTGCATCCCAAGCAGGGAACTGATGCCGCTCTGGCGATGGCCATGGGGCATGTCGTTCTGAAAGAGTTTTACTTCCCTGGCAACGGAAAAACGCGTAGTCCTTATTTTGACAACTACGCAAGACGCTATACGGACTTGCCACTGCTGGTCTTGCTGAAAGAAAAGACACTAGAGGATGGTTCAGTCACTCTGGTGCCTGATCGCTATATGCGTGCAAGCGACCTTCAAAATGGTCTTGAGCAAGACAACAATCCAGATTGGAAAACACTCGCCTTCGATACGCAGGGGAACGTCGTTTTACCAAACGGTTCGATCGGCTTTCGCTGGGGTGCGGAGGGGCGCAAGGATGAAGGTAAATGGAACCTGGAGTCAAAAGACGCACGAACAGGCCAGGACCTGACACTCAAGCTCTCTGTCCTTGAAGAGGAAGCACAAGCACACGATGTCGTTCAGGTCAGCTTTCCGTACTTTGGAGGCAATGCGACACCTCACTTTTCCCACAACAAAACCACCAATGAAATCAATCACGCAAAAGTACCAGCCACCAAACTCACATTAGCCAATGGACAAGAAGCGCTGGTCGCAACCGTTTTTGATCTGCAGGTCGCGCAATACGGCATCGACCGTGGTCTGGGCAGTGGCGCGAAGAGCTTTGACGATCAGGCCGCATACACACCAGCCTGGCAAGAAAGCATCACGGGCGTCCCACGTCAGCAAGTCATCACCGTCGCCCGAGAATTTGCGGACAATGCGCACAAAACCGAGGGTCGATCCATGGTGATCATTGGCGCCGCGATGAACCACTGGTATCACTCGGACATGAACTATCGCGGTGTCATCAACCTGCTCATGATGTGTGGCTGTATTGGTAAGAGCGGAGGTGGTTGGGCACACTATGTCGGTCAGGAAAAACTGCGGCCACAGACCGGCTGGACCGCCTTGGCCTTTGCGCTTGACTGGATACGTCCGCCTCGCCAGATGAACAGCACGAGCTTTTTCTATGCTCACACGGATCAGTGGCGATACGAAAAACTGACGATGGAAGAAATCGTGTCCCCCCTGGCCGATAAAAAAATCTATGGCGGGAGCATGATCGACTACAACATTCGCGCCGAGAGAATGGGCTGGCTACCTAGTGCCCCCCAGCTCAAAACGAACCCTCTGGAAGTTGTGAAGAAAGCACAGGCCGTCGGAGTCGATCCTAAAGACTTTGTCGTCAAAGGTCTCAAAGACGGTTCACTCGAACTCAGCTGCGAAGATCCTGATGCCGTCGAGAACTGGCCACGCAACATGTTTGTCTGGCGCTCCAATATTCTGGGTTCCAGCGGTAAGGGACACGAGTACTTTTGCAAGCATTTACTCGGAACTGAGAGTGGCGTTCAGGGCAAGGATCTGGGTGTCGATGACGCGAAACCGACTGAAGTCAAATGGCACAAGGAAGCACCCGAAGGGAAACTGGACCTCCTGGTCACGCTGGACTTCAGAATGTCGACCACTTGTCTGTACTCAGACATTGTTCTACCCACAGCGAGCTGGTATGAAAAAAATGATCTCAACACCAGCGACATGCATCCCTTTATCCACCCTCTGTCAGCTGCGGTAGATCCTGTTTTTCAGTCGCGGTCTGACTGGGAGATCTACAAAGGATTTGCCAAAGCCTTTAGCGAAGTGTGTGTCGGACATCTCGGTGTCGAAAAAGAAGTCGTCTTGACACCTCTCATGCACGACACCCCTGCCGAACTCGCACAACCTTTCGAAGTGAAAGAATGGAAAAAAGGCGAATGCGAACTGATCCCCGGTAAAACAGCCCCTCAAATCGCCGTGGTCGAACGGGACTACCCCAATCTCTTCAAACGTTTCACGGCCCTTGGTCCACTGATGAATAAAGTGGGTAACGGCGGCAAGGGAATCGGCTGGAAAACGGATCTGGAAGTGACACAACTGGGTCAGCTCAACGGGCTGACTCAGGAGCCCGGCGTGACCGAAGGTATGCCACGCATCGTCAGCGACATCGATGCCTGTGAGGTCGTGCTTCAGCTTGCGCCCGAGACAAATGGACATGTTGCCGTCAAAGCTTGGGAAGCGCTTGGTAAACAAACTGGCCGTGACCATACTCACCTGGCACTTTATCGTGAGGATGAAAAAATCCGCTACCGGGATATTCAGGCTCAGCCCAGAAAAATCATCAGCTCGCCCACCTGGAGTGGTATCGAAAGTGAAACCGTCAGTTACAACGCAGGCTACACCAACGTCCATGAGCTCATTCCCTGGAGAACGCTGACAGGCCGCCAGCAGTTTTATCAGGATCACCCCTGGATGCGGGCGTTTGGCGAGGGCTTTACCTCGTACCGTCCACCCGTCGACTTGAAAACAACAGAAGGCATTCACGGAATCAAGTCCAACGGAAACACTGAAATCCTGTTGAACTTTATTACGCCTCACCAAAAGTGGGGAATCCACTCGACCTATAGCGACAACCTCATGATGTTGACGCTGAATCGGGGCGGCCCGGTGATCTGGCTGAGCGAAGATGATGCCAAGTCAGCAGGCATCGTCGATAACGACTGGGTCGAACTGTTCAATATCAACGGAGCGATCGCCGCGCGTGCTGTCGTCAGTCAACGCGTCAATCCAGGCATGGTCATGATGTACCACGCACAAGAGAAAACGATCAACACACCGGGATCTGAAATTACGGGCGTGCGGGGAGGTATCCACAACTCGGTCACCCGCATCGTGACCAAGCCCACCCATATGATTGGCGGATACGCTCAGTACAGCTACGGCTTTAACTACTACGGCACGATCGGAACGAATCGTGACGAGTTTGTTGTCGTGCGCAAGATGAAGAACGTTGACTGGCTCGACACGCCACGAGACGACCATCTCGCAGCCGTCTATCAGTCACAGGGCGAAAACCCCTGAGCCCACGCCAGATCAAAGGAGTCAGAAATGAAAGTACGCGCACAGATCGGAATGGTGCTCAACCTGGACAAATGCATTGGTTGCCATACTTGTTCAGTCACTTGCAAGAACGTCTGGACGAGTCGACCTGGTGTCGAATACGCCTGGTTTAACAACGTCGAAACTAAACCAGGTATCGGCTATCCCAAAGAGTGGGAGAACCAGGAAAAATGGAAAGGTGGGTGGGTCCGAAAATCAAACGGAAGCATTGCGCCCAAGCAAGGCGGAAAATGGCAACTATTGATGAAAATCTTTGCCAATCCGCACCTTCCCGAGATAGACGACTATTACGAACCATTCACCTTCGACTACGACCACTTGCAAAGTGCGCCCGAAATGAAGCATGCGCCGACCGCGCGTCCGCGCTCGCTCATCACGGGCCTCAGAATGGAAAAAATCGAATGGGGACCGAACTGGGAAGAGATCCTGGGCGGCGAGTTTAGCAAGCGAAGCAAAGACGCCAATCTGGCGGGTTTTGAAGCGGCTCAAAAAGAGATGATGGGGCAATTTGAAAATACCTTCATGATGTATTTGCCACGTCTGTGTGAACACTGCCTGAATCCCGCATGTGTGGCGTCCTGTCCATCTGGTTCAATTTACAAACGCGAAGAAGACGGAATCGTCCTGATCGATCAGGACAAATGCCGAGGTTGGCGCATGTGCGTCAGTGGATGTCCTTACAAAAAAATCTACTACAACTGGAAAAGCGGAAAAGCTGAAAAATGCATTTTCTGCTACCCCAGGATTGAAGCAGGTCAGCCCACTGTGTGCTCGGAAACTTGTGTAGGCCGTATCCGTTATCTTGGCGTATTGCTGTACGATGCCGACCGAATCGCCGAGGCAGCCAGCGTCAAGGACGAAAAAGATCTCTATCAGGCTCAGCTCGATATCTTTTTAGATCCGAATGATCCTAAGGTGATCGAACAGGCACGCGCGGACGGGATTCCTGACGCATGGATGAATGCCGCACGACAAAGTCCCGTTTACAAAATGGCGGTTGAATGGAAAGTCGCACTTCCACTGCACCCCGAATACCGCACCTTGCCGATGGTGTGGTACGTCCCTCCTCTTTCACCCATCACGGCAGCCGCACAAGCCGGACATGTCGAAGCGAAAGGCGCGATCCCCGATGTCAGTCAACTGCGCATCCCACTGAAGTATCTGGCCAACCTGCTGACCGCAGGCGATACAGCCCCGGTCGTCCGCGCGCTCGAGAGAATGCTTGCAATGCGGACGTATCAACGGGCAAAACATGTAGATGGAGTCATCGATACAAATGTATTGAAGCAAGTGGGGATCTCTCAGAAAGAAGTCGAGGAGATGTACCGCTACATGGCCATCGCCAACTATGAAGATCGCTTTGTCATCCCGACGACACATCGCGAATATGCCGAAAATACGTTCAACGTGCGGGGTGGTTGCGGATTTAGTTTCGGAAACGGCTGTTCAGAGGGCGTCTCCGAAACAAGCTTGTTTGGTAGCGAGAAAAAACGCACGATCCCTATCAAGGTAGAGGCCTGAGATGAACCTATTTGACACCCCTCCCGTCAACGCGAGCCTGACTTTGCGGGCGCTCGCCTATTTGCTCCGTTACCCGGACGCATCTTTCAGAGCGCATGGACCAGAACTGATCGAAGCGCTTGAAAACGAGTCCGCTCTGAGTCCGTCCAGAACCAACGAACTTGTCATTATGATTCACAAACTAACCAAACGTCCAACCTTGGAAGTCGAGTCAGAGTATGTGGATATCTTTGACCGTGGTCGCAGAACCTCGTTACTGATGTTCGAGCATGTGCACGGCGATTCGAGAGACCGTGGCCCAGCCATGGTTGACCTGATACAAACTTACGAAAAAGCGGGTTTGTATCTTGATCCTGACGAGTTACCGGATTATTTGCCCGTATTACTGGAATTTGCATCGACCCAACCGGCTGTTCAAGCTCGAGCGTTTTTAAGCGAAACCGCGCACATCTCACGTGCGATTTTCACGGCACTCCTCGAAAGAGAAAGCGACTATGCAAGCGTTTTAGCTGCCATCATCGAACTCTCAGGTGAAAAGGCTGAACGAGTCACCATCCAGCAAGATCCCGATATGGATGAAAGCTGGCAAGAGCCCGAAGTCTTTGGAGGTTGCTCGACAGAAGGTCAAAACAAACCCGGACAACCACAACTCATCCGTATTGTGAAACGTACCGCGACCGAAACAAAGTTGAATCATCAAGGAGCGTAAGCATGAGCACGCTGCATAACTTTCTCTTCAATGTTTATCCATATATCTGTCTGACAGTCTTTTTGATGGGCAGTCTGGCGCGTTTTGATCGCGATCAGTACACCTGGAAAAGTGACTCATCTCAGATCTTGCGCGCAAAACAATTGCGCTGGGGAAGCAACCTGTTTCACGCAGGCATTTTGTTCCTGTTCGTGGGTCACACCGTTGGGCTGCTCACCCCCCATTTTATCTACGAGCCTTTTATCACTCCGGCTCAAAAACAGCTCTTGGCAATCTACGCAGGGGGAATTGCGGGCTTTATCTGTTTTATCGGACTGAGTCTTTTACTCCATCGACGGATGTTCGATCCACGAATCCGACTCACCAGCCATCGTACTGACTTGTTTATCTTGCTGATTTTGTGGGTCCAGTTGGTTATAGGACTCGTCACCCTACCGTTTTCACTCAGTCACTCAGATGGCTCTGTCATGCTATCCCTTTCAGACTGGGCTCAACGTATCCTGACGTTCAGACCGGATGCAAGCGGCATTGTTAATCTTGACTGGCCTTATAAAGTCCACCTTGTATTAGGCATGACAATTTTCCTCTTGTTTCCATTTTCCAGGCTGGTGCATGTCTGGAGTGGCTTTGCGACAGTCGCCTATGTCTTTAGGCCTCCTCAACTCGTTCGCAGCAGACGACTCGGATTGAAAAAAACCTCCTTGAGTCAGTCACAATCTTCCACGCACTCAACGACTCGCTCGACTTAGGAGAAACTTCCATGTCTGCAACATTGATCGTTTCATCCCCAAAAGTGAATGGGATCTCACTGGCTCAAGACGGAGAAGAACTCTCTGACGATGATTTGCGTGAACGTGCCTATGCTGAACTGTTGCGTCAAGAGGCCGCCCGCCTGAAGCTTGTTTCACCTCGTCAAACATCCTGTTGGCTCCCACTAACTGAGGAAGAGCAGGTAATCATTGAAAACATGCTTGAAAAACAGGTACTCACTCCTGAGCCTGAATTAAACGAATGTTCCAGGTATTACGAAGCCAACAAAGCTAAATATGTCGTTGGACAAGCGATCAATCTACGACATATTTTGTTTGCCGTAACCGAAGGCGTTCCTGTTCAGGCATTGGCGGGACATGCTGAAACTGCTCTTCTTGAACTCATGCATAAAAATGCGGGCGCTGGCTTATTTGATCAAAAAGCGAAAGAGCTCTCTAACTGTCCGTCGGGAAGAGAGGGTGGACAACTAGGTTGGTTGGAACCCCATGAATGCGCGCCTGAGCTCGCAAGGGCGCTCTTTTTTGATGGCGAGGCTCAACTGGGTCAAGGTCTTCATCCCAGATTGATTCACTCTCGACACGGACTTCATATTATTGAAGTATTAGAAAGACGAACAGGGACTCAACTGAGTTTTGACGAAGTCAAGGATAAAATTGAGATGCATCTTTCCATGCAATCACGTGCGACTGCATTACGTCAGTTCATGATGCTACTCGTAGGTGGGTCTGAAATAGAAGGAATAGAACTTGAAAGCGCCGACACACCTCTCGTTCAAAATTAATATGACAAGGCATGCATGATGGAAATCACCTCATTTGACGATTTGCTGAACGCAGCTCAATCTCAAAGTACTCAACAGCAGCTTTTGCTTGTGTTTACTAAAGCTGAAATTCCGGACGATTGCAGCGATGAACAACGCGCTGGTTTCGCTGCCGGTCACGGCGGAGCGCTTATGCCTGTTGCTTGTGTCGACAAACGAGCCGACGAAATCAAATCATTCACAGAATTATGCCAAGAAGCCAATGAGTTTGTTCAGGACTGGGACATTGTCTTTGCAGGAGCATTGGGTGCAAAGCCCGGTCAAAACCTCCTAGATCAAGAAATCGACAAAAAAATTGGCATAATGGTTGAGTCTATTAAGATTGAACAAATTAGCCAATTTGCTACTTTCAACCGCATGGGTCATGCCGTTAAGTTAATAAATTAATGTCATCAATCAATCATTTTTCTAACTAACTGCACAACTATATTCATACTGACCAAGGTCATCCACTTAGTTGAGCATCTGGTGTACCCTGAGCTTAATAAGTATTGATATTCATGCTTTGAACATCGACAGGGAGACCGTGATATGAAAAGCTTCCAACGCATCTCGATCGCTTTACTGCTGAGCAGTATTGTAGCGATCCAGCCCGTAATGGCCGACCCTCCCCCCGGCAAAGGTAACCCTAACAAGGGAAGCCAGGGAAACAACGGCAATAATGGAAATAAAGGCAATAGTGACCAGGGGCAGAGTCAGGGTAATGCTCAGGACAACTCCTCTGACCTTGCCACGGGTCTGGTCATAGCGGGCATCACTGCGATAGCCGCTCAAAACCTCGCTACAAATTACGGCATGGTTGGCTATGCACCACTGCCTCCCGGAATCGCTAAAAATCTGGTTCGAGGTAAACCACTTCCACCTGGTATCGCCAAAAAATACCCCCCGAATGCCATGCTCGGTCAACTCCCATACCACCCAGGTTATGAGTGGCGAGTCGCAGGGTCTGATTTAATCTTAGTCGCAATTGGAACGGCGATTGTGGCAGATATTTTAAGGAATGTTTTTCGATAAATTTCGAAGTGGCATCATGACGAGATCACCCTGCTCGTCCGTGAGACATGCCAAACGAACACCATACAACTGCTCTAGCGACTGTTTTGCATCCACACCACTTTCGACGCATTCAAGTTCTGATCCAGGGTGAACGAGCGTCAGGCGACTAAAGTATCTGAGAGCATGATTGACATCATGCATCACTGCAATCACTGCATGTCGGCGAATCCTTGCAAACCTCATGAGTGTCTCGAGTAAAAGATCCTGCAAGCCGGGATCCACTGCAGCAATCGGTTCATCCATCAAAATATACCCGTCTTCGACATCCCAGAGCTGGGCAAATATGCGTGCCAAATGCACGCGAGCCAACTCGCCTCCAGACAGAGTGTCCACTGTCCGAGCCATCAGATGTGTCACACCCAGCATCTCACCTGCTCGCGCAACAATCTGATCACAACTTGCGCTCCTCACTCTGGAGACACGTCCAAGACCAATCACGACATGCACTGAAAGTGCAAAAGCCATCTCGTGGAATTGAGTCAACACTGCGCGATGTTGACTCAGTTGATGAGGATCCCAGGCGCTTAAGGGACGATCATTGAATCTGATCTGACCTGAAGTGGGCGAGGTCGAACCCGAAAGAAGCTTGAGAAGTGTTGATTTTCCAGCGCCGTTAGGTCCCAGGATCGCCATGCTCTCGCCACTGCGAATTCGAAGCGTGAAGGGTCCAAAAGAATGCTGGCCATATTTTTTATGTACATTTTCCATCACTAGCATTGCAATCACCCAACTTGATGACGCTTAGTGCGCAATAGAAGCATTAGAAACGGACCACCCAACAGTGCAGTAAAAATTCCGACAGGTATCTCGGCGGGTATCGCTACCGTTCGAGCCATCGTATCTGCAGCTAGCATAAGTAACGATCCGAATAGTAGCGAAAAGGGTAAAAGCGCACGCTGATCGGATCCGACAAGCGAACGCGCCAGATGAGGCGCGATTAAACCTACGAAACCAATCACCCCACAAAATGCAACAGCCAGCCCCGCCAATAATGCGACCAAAACTGATACAGTCCAGCGCAAGCGCGTCACTACCACGCCCAGATGAGAGGCGGTGACATCACCTAGGCTCAGCGCGTTGAGACGGTATGCCAATGAGCGGGCCCAAAGAAAAGCGCCAGTAAGTAAAAACCCTGCTACTAAAACCATTGTCCAACTCGCGCCAGCCAATGACCCAAGTGTCCAGAAAGACAGGCTACGCAATTGTTCATCTGTCGCAAGATAGGTACACAAACCAATAATGGCCACTCCGAGAGCATTCAATGCAATCCCTAGCAATAGAAGCCCCGCGATAGAACCTGGCGTCAACCATCTAGAACTGACATTTAAAAACATGCAGGTCAAAAAAGCGCCTGAAAAAGAAACAATGGGTAATAGCCAAAATCTAACGTTCGCAGATACAGAAGTAGTGAGTTCAGAGAACACAACGATTGTGATGGCAGCCGCACAAGCAGCTCCCGTTGTCACCCCCAGCAAACTTGGATCTGACAAGGGATTGCGAAACAAACCTTGTACAAGTGCCCCTGACAGTCCCAGGCAAGCCCCTATCAGCACGGCTAACAACACACGTGGCATTCGCAGATACCAGAGTACATACGAATCTCCATCTATTAGAACGTGGGCAAGATCCCCACCAACAAAAGAAAACGCAATCGTCCTTAAGTTGAGCCAATCGTTCCAATCGACGCTGACGGCACCGGTTTGTAATGCAAACAACAGACTCACCAACACTACCGCAAACGAGATCGTTAAGTGAACGATCTTTGGGTGGACTACCCTTGAGTTGGTTGTTCTCATGATCCAATCAATTTTGAGTGCAGCATCTGCACTGCAGCAGGTAGACGCGGACCAAAGCCAAGCAATAAACTTGCATCCATTGAAGCGATACGTCGATTTCGACCTGCAGGTGTTTGACTGACGCCAGGAAGTTTAAAAACATTCGCAAGACCACCCAAGGCACGCACACTTTGCTCCGTGAGCATTAACACCTCTGGTTGGGCGGCTACCAGTGACTCTGGGGTAAGAGGCTTGTACCCAGAAAATCCTGATACGGCATTGATCGCACCTGTATACGTCATCATGGCATGCGCTCCCGTATGCGTCCCTGCTGCCAGCAAGCGATTGGTACTATGAGCAAAGAGAAATATCGCTCTCGGAGGAGGCAACTCAGTCATGGCGAACGATGCGAGAACTCGCTCCCATTCAAGCTGTAGATGCTGACTCACCAGGCTAGACTGCGACTCCCGACTGAGCAACTTTCCAATACGCGTAATACGTTCGATAAGACCTTCAAATCGGTATCCAGAGTCCATTTGCTCGATAGACACACCGGCAGAAGCGATCTGGCGCAAAACAGACGTTGGTCCTGCCTCTTCGGTTGCAAACACATGCGTTGGATTGAGCGCCAACACACCCTCTGCTGAAAGGCTGCGTGCATAACCAATCTGCGGCAAGGATAGCGCCTCCACAGGATAGGTAGACGTTGCGTCCACGCCAACAAGACAATGTTCTGCTTTCAGCGCATAAATAATCTCGGTTAACGCCCCTCCAGCGCAGACGATACGGAGGACTCTATCGTTCGAATGTCCGGCATGCAATTGTGGGCTAAGCGCCAACGCACCAATCGTACCCAGACGGCTGAGAGCCCTTCTCCTCATCAAAAATGCCAATGTTTCTGGAAATCGGGAAGGTGTCATGCGGCGCATAATCTGCTCGAAGTCGACAGCCCATCCAGCAACGCACGCCACTGAATATTTTCTGGAAAGCCAGGTTTACGCTGACCAAAGAGCATTGCGATGACTTCTCCCGAATGATCAAACAGTTCCATGGAAGTGACTACACCATCGACTGTCGGCTTGCGAACAACCCAAACACTGGCGATTTGATCTTGGCGAAGATGCAGATTGAAATCATCGTCCAGGATGTTTAACCATCCATTGGACACAGAAATATTACGAATCGCTCCGGTATGAATCTGAATCACACCTGGATTGGAGACAAATACCATGACAGGTATTTTTTTATCTGAACAAACGCTTAACACCCGTCGGCACTCACCTGGCCTGACAGAAAACGCATAGTCTGCGCCAATCAGACGAAACGCCTGTAATCTCGATACGACATGTTTTTTCAATAACAAAAAGAAATCATGTGTGTCACGCATACCGATCCAATCTTTTTGTAAAGCCGGAACATCGATCTCCTGGTCGCTACACTCTGGCTTGCTGGGTGATTGGGAACAAATAGACACACCGGGTGACTGTTCAGGGTCAATGAATCGATCTATTAAAGATTCAAAAGCGTCGCTTTGGCTCTCAGGAAGTAAAAATATCTTGTGAATCGCAACGCCAGCTTGATCAAAGTACTGAAGACTTTTCTGTACACCGCGCGCAGTTTTTTCAATGACAGCAAAGCCAACATGCCATTTTTTATAGAAAATACGCAGATCAATGGCAGTCCCAAGTACCAGCCCTATATCCCCTGTTTGACTCACCGGAGTGTAGACACCCATTTTTTCATGCACGCATGATGCGTTTCTGGTCAGAGCCATGACTGCACCTAAGGTCTCCATGCTCGAGATGTGCTCCGCCCATTGTTCACTCAAACGAATTGCATGGAGTGTGACGCTCTCCTCGTGAGCACACTGACCGCAATGTGCGGCCAGTAATTCAGCCTCTGAAATCATCAATATTTTTGCAATATCGCGATGTCTGCGTGGTCCGTCCCGGCGCATTGCTGCAAAAGCTGCGCGTATCGTCTCATGGGTTTGAGTCATGATGTACTCCTGCTATAGATCGTGAATGGAAATGAGTCTCTGAGATCAAAAGTCGAACCGCAGAGACAATTGGATATTGCGACCAGGTGCTGTGTACGCGTCTTTGATCGCACTGTGATTGGATAAACCGCTTACATCGGACCAGCGCCAGTATTTGGTATCAAACACATTGTTTACGTTGGCGTTGAGCGTGAAGTTTGGCGCTGGTTTCCAAAAGAACCCCAGATCCAGCGTGCCATAGGATGGCGTGGCATACTGTTCTGGCGATGACTGTGCGATTTGTGAAGGACTCTTGGCCGCATTCCAGATCCAATCTGCTCGAGCCCCCCACTCTGCCTGGTCATATCGAAGACCCAACAAGATCTTGAAAGGCTGAATAGAGTCGAGAGGTTGTTTACGCCCTCGAATTGTTGAGTCTCCCTTCATATATGCCAAACCTGACTCGAGACTCCAGTTTTTTTCAAATCTCCAGTCAGCTCTGGCAACCAGCCCCTGAATATGCGCATTTGTCAGATTGACGTACTGGTAAACCGTAGGATTCGATGGTCGACCTGCTCCGCCGACAATTTGCTGACTAATGAAATTTTTGTAGTAATTGTCAAAAACGGAGAGTGAATAACTGACTTTTTGGTCAAACCCCCTCACTCCAATTTCAAAACTATCCGCGTACTCAGGCTTTAAGTCAGGATTACCAATACTCGTATAGCCTGAGGCGAGATTCCTGAAACCATTGTTGACCTGATCAGGCGTCGGTGCGCGAAATCCCTGGGCATACTGAGCATAGGGTGCGAACATCGGATGCATGGACCAGACAATGCCTAAACGCGGTGTCAAGGCGTATCCATCCGTTGTTGCGGGTGCGTTGTTGTGCCTACCTTTTGGGGTGTGTGGACCATTGAAATTCGTAGAGGGTGCAATACGGTAATAGTCAAAACGTAGCCCGGGTGTGATGCTGAAATCTCCCAACTCGACTTCACTTTGCACAAACGCACCACTCAGCGTGTAGGTCGTGTCGGGAAAGGGTTTATCAGGGAATACGCCGCCATAGGGAGGGACTGTGCCGTCCCGTACACCTTGGATATTGGCCTGACTCCAGTCCAAGCCGTAAGTAAGTCGCTGATCGAGAAATTTCGTGATGTTGCTTTCAAACTGTGTTGCGGCACCTAATACTGTTGTTTGATATGTATTGTCACGTGTCCGTTCGCGTGCACGGTAGCGCTCCTCTGTCGCAAACTGATTGATTTGTGCATCCTGCCAATAAACACGGGTTTCTGCCTTTTGGATAAAAGCCGCACTCATATCGCTGTAACGATGTTCAAGTGATACGCGGTCGCGATTGATTCGATCCAATGTAGAAAAACTCAAGGTGCCCAGAGGTCTGAGCGGTTGAGCCGCTCTGGCAGAAAAAACATCAGTGGCTTGTGTGCGTCGCTGGGACTCGAGTGTGAGCCCTAACTGCTGATGGGTATCGATGGAAAGTATCGCTTTTGCCAATAAATACCGGCTGTTGTAATCAACGGGATTCGGAGCAGTCCGATCAATGTTGAGTGCGTTGTTCGTCCCTTGATTGATGATTTCGTGGCCAAGGCGGAAACTACCGAGAATCATGCCTTGCCAAGGACCTCGTTCCCCTGCGAACCCAAGCGAACTGGACCAGGAACGATCGATACTGGCGTAACCTGTTCTCGCAAATCCACCCATGCTACCCCTATTGCTGACATCGCCTTGGCTTTTATCTTTTTTGTATAAATCAGCGGGATCGAGTGTGCGAAAACTGACAGCACCTGCAATACCATCGCTGCCATACTGTGTCGATGCGGGTCCTCGCAGCACCTCGATAGACTTGATTCCATCGATGTCCAGGTAATCTCCGCGACCTGTATTAAACGAACCAAAAGAAAAACCATTGGGTACTCGAATCCCGTCGATCAGCATCAACACTTGATTTCCACCGAGACCGCGAATATTGATCCCCTGGTTACCCGATCTACCAGTCGAGGTCCCTGCATGACTGAAACGGGTCGGACCCGAAGGTACGGTGACATCGAGCTCATTGCGAAAGATGTCTTTTAAGTCACGAGCGCCCTCTTTTTCTATGGTTTCAGCGCTAATAACGGTGACAGAAGCTGGCACTTCCTCTATGCGACGTTCTCCGCGCGAAGCACTCACCGTCATTTCTTTAAGTTGAGTGATGGAGTGACCGGGGACTTGAGCGATTGCAGGACTTGCGTATAAACCAGCGGTAATACTGCAAGTCAGGCCTGTAATAAAACCTGAGGTGAGACTTCGCTTAGATAAGAGATGACGTGCCTGTAATGGTCCAGCATGATGATTGCGCAGCATAGGGGTGTCCTAAATGAATTTAGGCACTGGCTGGCGATGGCTGGCTTGTGCAACAGAGAAAACTATTTGGTCAGAATAAGCTTGCCTAGAGCCGTCTGACGTAACCGATACTGAGCACCCTGATGCGTGATTTCCAACTCAAGGGCGCCCGCGAACAGCTTTTGACTCGTGATCCGCAAAACAGTCCCGCTAGGAACTTTATCCGGGCCTGAGTGGCCTGTTAAGGGATGATGCGGTGATTCAGTAGCGTGATAAAGATGAGCGATACGTTTATCCATGAGAGGATTCTAAACGATAATGATTCTCATCTAATGAAATTAATTGCAACAAAATGCTAACGAAGATTCTCCGCGATCAAGGTTGGGCAGAAGCAGAAATGCCGACCAAAATCGTATTCACATTGTGTTCGAACATCTTCAAATATGTATCTGCGCCCTGACCGGGTTCGGATAAGGCGTCTGCAAACAACGTGCCACCAATCTTGGCACCCGTATCTTTGGCGACGCGCTCAAGCACACGTGGATCAGAGATATTTTCTGCAAAAATCGCGGTGACTTTATTTTTTTTGATTTCATTAATGATGCGTGCGACATCCGCTGCTGAGGGTTCACTGCCAGTGGACAAACCCTGCAATGGATAAAAGCTGATCTTGTACGCACGCCCAAAATATCCAAATGCATCATGAGACGTAATCACGCGACGTCGCTCAATCGGCACGGCAGCCATGCGTTCCTGTGTGCTTTTTTGAAGACTATCGATTTGTTTTAAATACTCCGCGGCGCGGGCCTGAATATCAGCTGCCTGAGAAGGTATCGCAGCAACCAGTGCGACTTTGATGTTCTCGACATATTGGCGAGCATTCAGCAAACTCTGCCAGGCGTGAGGATCCGGGGCGGCATGCGCATGGTTATGACCGTGATCATGATCACTTTTCGCCATAGGAATGGACTTAACACCTTTGGTGGCAGTCACCACAGGTCCTTGATATCCAGAGGACTTGACGAGACGGTTCATCCATCCTTCAAATCCAAAACCATTGACAACCACAAGCTTTGCCGCAGCGAGGCGTCTGGCGTCTGCAGGGGTTGGGTCAAACACATGGGCGTCGGAGTTCGGACCCACCAGACTGGTGACCGCCACGTGCGGTCCGCCTACTTGTTTGACCATGTCTGCAAGAATAGAGAAACTCGTCACAACGGGCAGAGGCTCATTCGCGAATACGGGTGCAGCGCCTGAAACTAAAAGCATTAAGACAATAATTCGGGCTCTGATCAAGAATCTTTGGAACATCACGATTCCTTATGTTGAGGAGTAGGAAATAGAATTAATCTAAAGCTGTCACGCGTGCCAAGACATAGCGAGGCGAGGTAAAAAACACCTGCGACCAGCACAATGGATGGGCCAGAGGGAAAGTTGGCGTGATAGGAAACAAGCAAACCAAACACACCACTGAAGGCGCCAAAAGCTGCGGCGAGCAATGACCGAGCCACAACGCCATAACACCAGAATCGCGCAGCCGTTGCGGGCAACATCAGCAAGCCCACTGCCATCAGTGTCCCGAGCGCTTGAAAGGCCGAGACTAAATTCAGCACCACCATCAACATGAAGAGCTGATGGACGATCGCTCCTCGACCGCCCACTGAACGCAGAAAACCTGGATCGAAACATTCGAGCATGAGCGGACGCCAGATCACACTTAATAGCAACAGTGAGAAAGTCGATGCACCAGCGATCATCAGCAGCGACTCGGCGTCAATCGCCAACACACTCCCAAACAAGAAATGCAACAGGTCAACCTTGCTGCCTGAGGTCGAAATCAACAATACGCCAAGCGCAAGAGCGATCAGGTAAAAAGAAGCGAAACTGGCGTCTTCTTTTTGACTGGTCCACCTGGAAACCAGACTCGCCACGAGCGCCATCAGCGCAGCCGCGACGAAACTTCCAATCGTCATGGCAGGCAATGACAAACCAAAAAATATGAAACCTACCGCCGCGCCCGGCAATACCGCGTGCGCAATCGCATCACCCGCAAGGCTCATACGGCGAAGCACAAGAATCGTACCGATCGGTCCACAGGCCAGTCCAATCGACACACAAGCGATCAATGCCCGCTTCATGAATCCAAACTCGGCAAACGGTGCGATGAACCAGCTGTGAAGTATTGTTATCCACTCGAGCATCATCCGCCTCGGCTCCCATTTTCCGGGGGACGTACGCACCAAGGCGCGCGGTCATCCCAGTATTCGGCTGTTTGACGCGCACGTTTCAAGTTTTCAGGCGTCAACACTTCCGTACTTTCACCCCAAGCAATCACTTCACGTGCGAGTAATAAAGTCTGTGGGAAATACTGACGCACCATTTCCAGATCGTGAAGCACCGCGATCACAGTGCGCGATTGTCGATGCCAGTTCAGCACAACCCCAAGTAAATCCTCGGCCGTGCGGGTATCGAGGGCGTTAAAAGGCTCGTCGAGCAAAATAATCTCTGCATCCTGCATCAGCAATCTGGCGAACAGAACGCGTTGGAGTTGACCAACGGAAAGTTCGCCAATATAACGACGTTCAAATCCGATCAGTCCAACCGCCGCAAGCACTTCAGAAGCTCGGGCGCGAATTTCAGTCGAGACAGGACGAAAACTTCCAAGTTCGCGCCAGGCACCGAGCGCGACAACGTCCAGCACCCGCACGGGGAACTCGCGATCGATCGCAGACTGTTGGGGGAGATATGCCAGCTTTGAAGGCCGTCCCTGCTTGGAATGAATCGCCGAGGTGAAGGCAATCGTGCCTTCTATGCCTGTTTTTTGACCTGACAGAGCTGACAGCAATGTGCTTTTACCGGCGCCATTGGGCCCAACGATTGCAGTCAACGAGCCAGACTCGAATGCGCCGCTTAAATGGTGCACGGCCGGGTGCCCTTGGTAGGCAAGTGTCAAATTACGAATTTCAATCGCATTTGAGTGTGTTGCGAGGGCCTGCGCGTCAGCCATTTGTGTGCAACGCCCAGAGAACAAACAGCCACAATACAGCGATCAACGAAGACACCCAAACGAACCTTTCTGCCAGCCCCATTAAAACAGGACTTTTCAAGTCTGTAACTGATTGAGGGGGACTGGTTGAGACGTGCGAATGCGTATGACCATGCGATTGACCATGTGAATGATCATGACCATGTGCATGTGTATGCGTGGGCGACTGAGCAGACTTTGAGTCGTGTGGCATCCAAAGTACTTTAATAAATTGAAAGGGAAAAAGGGAATAAAGAGATCAGCATGATCACTAGCAATGATAATGATAATACACTATCATTAACGAATATGGAACGCGCCACCCGTCAACGCTCTGCGATCAAAGAAGCCCTGCAAACTGCGGCTCGTCCTTTGCTTGCCCAAGAGGTACTCGACCTTGCTGCGCGTCATGTTCCTAACCTTGGAATCGCGACGGTCTATCGAAACCTCAAAGCCATGGTGGAGGACGGCACATTGCGGCAGGTCGTTTTACCCGGTGAAAACCCACGCTTTGAGATGGGCAGTCATGGACATCACCATCATTTTCAATGCACTCAATGTCAAAGAGTGTTTGATATCCACTCATGCCCGTCTGATTTGGCGATGCTGGCTCCAAAAGGTTTTAGAGTTGAAGACCATGATCTGACGCTTTACGGGCGATGCAAAGACTGCTGATTAGTTGCCTGTCGTCCCCGAGCCAAGCGCGGCACTCAGCAAGAGCAGGCCAAACGCCAATACAGCCAGAGAAGCAAGCGCCTGGAGCAACAGCATGATGATTCGCCCAAGCACTCGCTGAGGCCCCCCAGATGTGTGAATGGCGAGCTGACTGATCCATAAAGAGGAACAAGCCAACGCGGCCACCGTCAAGCCGGTGCCAAGCCCCATTGCGAGTGCGGCGGCGATACCCGCAACAAAAAATCCCTGCGCTAAAGAAAACACCAGCACAAAAACCGCCCCCGAGCACGGGCGAAGACCCACAGCCAAAATCGCTGAAACTGCTTTGGACCAATTCATTGGACCGGCAATCAGGGCGGGATCGGGCACATGCACATGCCCACAGCTTTCATCGTGAACATGCGCGTGCCCGTGTTCGTGTCCATGAGCATGAGAATGAGTATGAGCATGTGCATGTGCATGATCATGCACGTGCTGATGACCATGACCGTGATCATGGTCACAGCTATGGCTCGCATGAGTTGAATGCTCGGATTTTTTAGTCAACGAATAGGCTAAAGGTCTAAGGATATGTTTAAAAACAAGCCAGACACCCAACGCCACCATCATGGCGTAAGACGCAAGCTCAAGCCACCAGGTCGCGCGATTCATCGCGACACCCGAGACCTGAAGGAGACCGGCTGCGATCGCGACCAATCCAATCGCAACGAACGCCTGGAGAAAGGCGGAAAGCATCGCCAGCAACGCACCATTGCGAATCGTTTCTTTGTTGGCCAGAACATAGGCCGTCAATACAGCTTTTCCGTGGCCAGGACCGAGTGCGTGAAAGACACCATAGCCAAACGAAAGTCCGAGCAACAGCCATGCAGCCCAGCCATCTTGTTTCCACGCGCGGACGGCACCCGTCAGTTGGCGATAAAACTGTCCCTGCCAAGCCGCCATCTGACCACTGAACTCGGCGAACCAGCCGGTGGCGGGGACATTCAGGCGTTGCTCTGGAGTCGCAAAAGGATGCGCAGATTGTGCAAGCGCGAGGTCTGAGAGTCCCATGCCTAGAAGCACGAGAAAAATGAACAGACCTGCTTGAAGAAAACGAGTTCGCATGGAGATATGGTTGGTCACGGGCATTTCACAGTGAATTGGTGAGAAAGTTGACGGACTGCTTCACGAAGATTCTCTGGCAACTCTTTTTGGGTTGGAGGAATGGACCAAAGCAAGCGCTCAGTCTTGGGGTCCAGCGGTCTGGGCGGCATGTATCCAAATTTGCATTGCGCAGGTGCACCGATTCCTTTGAATGCGCGTACCCCACCCTTGTAATCAAAAGCTACAAAATAACTGGGGTCCTGAATATCAACCTCGATCCCTTTGGCATCGATCTTGACAGGGGGATCGATCGGCAACTCAAAAGAAAGCACGAGTTGACTGGCTTTGGGATCCCACGTCGAACGCGCATCGCGAGGCGCACCAAAAGTGAGTGGTTTTCCAGCGAGCGTGATTTTTGTAAAGAAGTGAGATTCGGGGTCTGCCAGCGCAGCCATCCACTCGCTTGTGATCTTTTCGAGCTCTGCGCTGGGCACTTGACCTGCCTTGTCTCGAGGCATGCCTTGCAACGCGTACGTAGAGAAAAGTTCGTCGAAAAGCCAAGATTGACGCACCCCGGAGGCGTAGCCCTGACTATTGAAGACAAGCTCTATCCCGCCCTCAATCCAGATATGTGGATGCGCCTGTGCGGCAGGAACCATGAAAGATTGCGCTAAAACAAAAATCAATCCGGCGAATATTTTTTTCAGCTTCATCATTTTCAATATATTTACCTATTCATCATCAGGACACCGGTTAAACACTTGGAATATCAGTCACTCTTGCGTGCAGCGGCCAGCAAACCAAAGAGCTCCGAGGTGTCCGTTGTGGTGTCGAGTTGCTCGGTGAGTGCAATCACACGATCAATATCTTTGCCGGATAAACAAGACGCGACCACATTACGAAACTTGTATACCACTTCGTCATGCGACAGAGGGTTTTCCGGACTCCCCCTACGATTCAAGATCTCATGCTTGTATTGTCGACCATCCCGTGCGGTGATGGTCACGCGCGCCGCATGCCGATAAGCCGGTCCCATCGCCTCGATTTCAGGATCAATCCGCGCATGGATTCTTTTAATGAAATCCATGATTTTGGGGTCTGCCAGCCGATCTTCTGCGTATTGCGCGACAAAGGCCATTCCGTCAAAACCGATGACAGCGATTCCATAATAAAGATTCATCTGCGCGGCTGTGACGCCCTGCGCCTTGTACTCCCAGGCGCAGTGCGTGTAGGTCATTGGACTCATGCCAATATCGACCTGACTCACATCATCGGGCGTCAGTTGATTCACGCGCAACAAATGAGCAAAGGCATCAAGCGCGGAGTGAATACTTGTGACGCAGGCATGGGGTTTGTAGCCCACTTTAGCCGTTTCCCAGACACGTCCAAGGTCCTCGGTCAATCTGACGGCGTTCGGCGTATTTGAATAAGAACTCAGGTAGCCGCCATAGCCCGCCTCCAGCACATCGGTGATCCCCGTAAAGTCACGCTTGGCCAAATAGGCTGAATAGACCCCGCTTTGGGCGGCACGTCCGGAGTGGAATCGCTTGACCATGGCTCCCTCCTGAGCGGCCATCAAACCACCGGCTTGAGATCCTACGATACCCAGTGCATGTTGCATGCGCAAAGCGTCGAGTTCCAGCATCTTGCCGGCGCTCGCTGCGGCGACAAACACACCCGAGGCACCTTGAGGATGAAAGCCCCTGAAAAACAGTCCCATCGTGGCGGCATTTCCGACACGCGTCCCGATTTCATAGCCCGTTGTCATAGCGGTTAATAATTTCTGGCCACTTTTGCAGCCCATCTGTTCGGCCAGCGCGACGACAACGGGGGTTGCGATAGAACCGGCATGGACGATGGACTCTTTATGGATGTCATCCAGCTCAAATGCGTGGCCGGCAGTGGCGTTGACCAGCACAGCGCCCGCAACCGAGGTTTTAACGCCCGCGCCAAAAATGGAGGCGACCGGACGGGCACCCTCCTCTTCGATCATGGCCTGGACACGCTGCGTCCAGGGAAGTGTCGCACCAAACAGGCAGCATCCGACGCTATCCAGAAAGCTTGTCTTCATCCGATGAATCACCTCGGCGGGAATGTCACCATATTCAATAGAAGAGGCGAACTCTGCCAGAGCTTGGGTCGCGCCGGGCAAAAGGGAGGCGGGATGATTTTCCATGGTTTTGAATCAAATGCAGCTTAATGTTGAATTCCCGATGCTAACGACTGATGTTTCCACGGTCAATTCGCTAGAATAAAATGCTATTGCTGAATTTGATTCATGAGTACACTGTCGTCCATGCGAAATTTGAATGCTCTCCTCGTTTTTGTCAAAGTTGCAGAAACACGTAGCTTTACTCTGGCGGCCCAGAGACTTGGCCTGACTTCCTCCGCAATCAGTAAATCCATTGCCCGTCTGGAACAAGAACTTGGGGTCAAGTTGCTGACTCGCTCGACCCGGCTTGTGAACTTAACAGGAGAGGGAGCAAGTTTTTTTGAGCGCTGCAGACAAATCCTCACAGAGATCGAAGACGCTGAAAGCGCAGTCACCGCCACGACCGCCACCCCTAAAGGGCGCTTGCGCCTGCAAATGCCTGTCGGGTTTGGACGGCGCGTCATCGTCCCAAAAATGTGGGAGTTCACCCAGCGCTACCCAGAACTGAGCATCGATATCGAACTCAGTGATCGTCAGGTTGATCTGACCTATGAGGCTGTCGATGCGGTCATTCAGATCGGCCCGATCACAGACGAGCGGGTCGTGGCACACAGGCTGTGCAATCTGAGCTTCGCTGCCTACGCCTCTCCAGAATATCTGGCTCGGCATGGTACGCCGCTCTCGCCAGATGACTTGGATCACCACCACTGCCTCGCTTATTTGCTTCCAATGTCCGGAGATCACAGGGAGTGGCGTTTCAGCAAAAATGGTCAGGATTTCACAAAAGTGGTGTCGGGCGCATTGAACATCAACAATGCAGAATCACTGCTCGAGGCGGCAATCGCCGGCGCCGGGATTGTGATGGTGAGCGACTTTATCGCGGGAAACGCCCTGCGTTCCGGCAAGATTCAGCGCATTCTGTCAGAGTATGTGGTCGCCGGTCCGGAGGTCTCTGTCGTGCACCTCCCGCGCAGCACTCTGGCGGCCAAGGTCAGAGTGCTCGTGGACTACTTGAAATCGATCATTGAGGATATTGATCCTCAGGCACTGAGTAAAACGGAGCATTAACAGATAACGGAGCATTAAAAGATATAAGATTCTGAGTGAAGTTTTTACGATAAAAAACACGCAACGACTTTAGCGTTCATCACAAACGAGACAACTCATCCATGACACTCTCTCAGTCCCAGTCCTCCGCTTCGACCGCCCCTTCTCTGAACGTTCTTTCGACCATGGCGTTACGCAACGCCTTGAAAGAACTGATTCCGGTGTTTACCCAGGCGACTGGTATCAATATTTCCATCAAATATGGTGCCACTGCACAGCTCCTTGAAAAAATACGCGCAGGCAGACGCGCTGACATGCTGTTGGCAGTGGGGGGCTCAATCGACGACCTCATCGGTGAAAATATTTTGAAACCGGGCACCAGAGTGGATCTTGTCAGTTCGGATGTCGCGATGGCAGTAGCACTCTCCTCCCCCGTGCCCGACATTTCTACACAAGAGGCTTTTGTCTCCACATTACGCGCCGCGCGTTCGATCGCCTTTTCCAAACAAGGTGCGAGCGGTATGTATTTCGCCAGCCTCATCAAGCGCCTGGGACTCGATGAAGAAGTCCGCGCCAAAGCAATCGTGCTTGCCGAAGGCTTGACAGGTGAACTGGTGGCAAAAGGCGAAGTCGAGATTGCCGTGCAGCAAATGAGCGAGCTGATGCAAGTTCCCGGCATTAACATTTTTGCCAAACTTCCGCCTGCCGTGCAGCAATCCACCATCTTTTCGGCGGGTATTTTTAATGAAAGCCCGCAACTCAATGCCATGCAGACTTTCGTTGCGTTCTTGCAGACCCCTGACGCCAAGCGCGCCTTTGCACAACAAGGACTAGATCCAGTATGAACGCAGACTTGCATTTCCTGACGATCGCCGAGGCAGGACGGCAGATCAAAGCCAAAAAACTCTCGCCTGTGGAGTACGTCGACCATCTCAGTACCAGGATTGAATCACTGGATGACCAGATTAGCGCTTTCATCACACCCACTTTCGGTCTCGCCCGCCAACAGGCTAAAGCCGCTGAAAGCGAGATCATGGCCGGTCGCTACCTCGGTCCGATGCATGGCATCCCCTTTGGCGCAAAGGACATCTATGAGACAGCGGGGATCCTGACCACAGGCGGCTCGCGGATTGCTCAACAACACGTTCCTGCTCAAGATTGTCAGGTCGTCTCAAAGCTTTACGAAGCCGGTGCGGTTCTGCTGGGCAAGTTAAATACCCATGAGTTTGCGCATGGCGGTCCTTCTTTGGACCTCCCCTGGCCACCTGTGCGAAACCCCTGGGATCTCACGCGTTTCTCAGGTGGGTCTTCCAGTGGTTCGGGTGCTGCGGTCGCTGCCGGCTTTGTGGGTGCGGCCTTGGGTACGGATACTGGAGGCTCGATCAGGGGGCCAGCCTCTCTGTGCGGCATCGCAGGCTTTATGCCGAGCTCAGGCCTGGTCAGTCGTGTCGGCGTCATGCCCAACTCTTTTACCCTCGATCACTGCGGACCTATGGCTTGGACCGTTGAGGACTGTGCATTGATGTTACAGGCAATGGCTGGGCACGACCCCGCCGACGGCAATAGCTTTGAGCAGCCTATTCCTAACTATGCGGCCAGTATTGGACAAGACCTGAAAGGCTTGCGTGTAGGTGTGTTGCGCTATGTATGGGAAGAAGATCTTGTCGCCAGCGAAGAACACCGTCAGGCGCTCGATAATGCGGTCACAATTTTCAAAAATCTGGGTGCATCGGTACAGGATTGCCGTTTGCGCCCCATGCAAGACTATATGGATGTCAAAGTGGTCATTGCTGAAACGGAAATTTTTGCCGTTCAGCAACAGGGACTCACCGAACGTCCCCATGATTATGGACGCGATTTCCTGACGCGTATCTTGCCGGCCGTGATGTTCCAGTCGCTTGATTTCCTCGCAGCCACACGCGAGCACAAACGCATGCTCGAGGAAATGAAGCCAATCTATGAAAAATTTGATTTGCTTTTAATGCCAGGCTTTGGACCTGCTCAGCCCATCACTTCGCATCGGCCCATCACTTTTTGGCGCAAAGCCAATACACAGGTGCTGGCCAACATTACTGGCGGACCAGCCGTCTCGGTCAATTGTGGGTTTAACGCTTCGGGTCTGCCCATGGGCTTGCAAATCGTCGGGGCACCTCAAACCGATGCGCTCGTATTAAAAGCCGGTCATGCGTTTGAACAAGCGATTGGTTTGCGGCACAAGCGCCCCACTCTCAAACCTGGTCAACCTGCACCGCCGCTTGTCGCCCCAGATCTCACGCCCGACACTTCCCACTGCGACGCGCGCACACGCGACTTTGCGGCACGCATGGCCGCAAACGCCGGGCTCAAACTGGACGATGCACTGATGGAAGTCCTCTGCGAAGCCGCACCCCATGCACTCGAAATGACCAGTCGCCTGCGCAAAAACAGAAACTGGTTCGATGAACCCGCCAACGTTTTTCGCTCCGGCCAATAAGTTTTCGACAGGAATCAATCATGCACGCACTCAAGGCTAGACTCGCACGCCCTGAAATTTTGCTGGCACCCGGTGTGTATGACGCACTCTCCGCTGCGCTAGCCGAACAAGCTGGCTTCGAAGCGCTGTACCTATCGGGAGCATCGATTGCCTACACCGCGCTCGGACGCTCAGATGTGGGTTTAACGACTTTTACAGAAGTCAGTGAAAAGGTCGCACAACTCAGGGACCGGGTTCAAGTCCCGTTAATTGTGGATGCCGATACTGGATTTGGAAACGCGCTGAATACTGAGCGCACTGTGCGCGGCTTTGAGCGTTGTGGTGCCAACATCATCCAGCTTGAGGATCAATCTTTTCCCAAGCGCTGCGGCCATCTTGATGGGAAAAGTCTGGTCTCCACTCAGGAAATGGTCGGAAAAATCAAAGCCGCGACCGATGCAAGGCACTCTACCGATACCCTTATCATGGCCCGTACCGATGCTGTGGCGGTCGAAGGTTTCGATGCCGCGATTGAGCGCGCAGAGCGCTATCTTGAAGCAGGCGCTGACATTCTTTTTATCGAAGCGGTGCGTAGCGACGAGCAGATGCAAATCGTCAACAAACGTTTCGCGGGCCGCGTCCCCTTGCTCGCCAATATGGTTGAGGGCGGCAAGACACCCGTGAAGTCCGCCGAAGAACTTCAGGCCATCGGATATTCGATTGCGATTTTTCCGGGCGGAACAGTCCGGGCAGTCGCGCACCTGCTGCAAAACTATTACGCCAGCCTCAAGGCGACCGGCAGCACACGCGCTTTTCAAAGCGCAATGCTTGATTTTGACGGTTTAAATGCTGTCATTGGCACTCCAGAGCTGCTCGCGCGGGGTAAACGCTACGAAACCGGCGACAAGCCTTGACGCCTCTTCCACACTCTTACTCAGATCAAACTAAGGACTCATCCATGAAGACATATCGTATCGCCGCGATTCCAGGTGATGGCATCGGCAAAGAAGTGATCCCCGAGGGCCAAAAAGTGCTCCAAGCCATCGCGGCTAAAGATCAGTCGCTGAAATTTGAGTTCGAGAGTTTCGACTGGGGTGGTGACTATTATCGACAGCACGGCGTGATGATGCCGGAAGACGGGCTGGATGCTTTGCGCAATAAAGACGCGATTTTGTTTGGTTCGGCGGGCGATCCGCATATCCCGGACCACATCACGCTTTGGGGATTGCGCCTGAAAATCTGTCAGGGTTTCGACCAGTACGCCAACGTGCGTCCGACACGGATTTTGCCCGGCATCGATGCTCCGCTCAAGCGCTGCACACCTGAACAGCTCGACTGGGTCATTGTGCGTGAAAACTCGGAGGGCGAGTACTCCGGCGTGGGTGGTCGCGCGCATCAAAGTCACCCGATCGAAGTCGCGACCGATGTCAGCATGATGACCCGTGCGGGCGTCGAGCGCATCATGCGCTATGCCTTCAAGCTCGCGCAGTCACGTCCACGCAAGCTCTTAACCGTCGTCACAAAGTCCAATGCGCAACGTCACGCCATGGTCATGTGGGATGAAATCGCCGTTCAGATCAGCAAAGAGTTTCCTGATGTGAAGTGGGACAAGGAATTGGTTGATGCGGCCACCGCGCGCATGGTCAACCGCCCCGCCACGCTAGACACGATTGTGGCCACGAATCTGCATGCCGACATCCTGAGCGACCTGGCTGCCGCACTTGCAGGCAGCCTGGGGATTGCACCGACTGGCAACATTGATCCCGAGCGCCGCTACCCCTCCATGTTCGAGCCGATCCACGGTTCGGCCTTCGACATTATGGGCAAGGGCCTGGCCAATCCAATCGGCACCTTCTGGTCCGTTGTGATGATGCTCGAACACCTGGGCGAAGAGGCTGCGGCCAAGCGCCTGATGAAGGCCATCGAAGCCGTAACAGCCAATCCTCGTCTGCACACGCGCGACCTCGGTGGTCTGGCCACGACCGCCCAAGTCACAGCCGCGATTTGCGAGCAGCTGAACTAACACCTCAGAGTTTGTCGGTTCCAAGGAAAATATCATGCATGCGCGTTACGAGTTACTCATCAAAGGCAACAGCCTGAGTTTTCGAGGTGGTTTTTTTGGTCTGTGCAATGTCGCACTGGTGACGGCAGAGGACGGTACGCGCATTCTCTTTGACACGGGACATTACTGTGTCAGAAAAGGTCTCATCAACGGTTTGAAAGAACGCGGTCTTGCACCCACGGACATTGATCTGGTGTTTCTCTCGCACCTGCATTTCGATCATTGTCAGAATCTGGACTTATTTAAGGGCGTACCCGTCGCGGTCGGTGAAACCGAGCTCGGCTATGCGCGCAACCCGCATCCGGATGATCTGTTTATCCCCTGGAAAATCCATGAATTACTGGCCGATTTTGATTTGCGCACGCTGCCCAAGCGGGGTGTGATCGCACCTGGCATTGAACACTTCGAGGTTCCGGGTCACACGACAGGCTGCCAGGCGCTGCGATTTACCCAAGAGGACGGTCGCCGAGTCGTTCTAGCCGGTGATGCCGTCAAGTATCCCAAAGAGGTACTCGCTCAAGTCGGCGACATGTGTTTTGGTTCGACCGAGGACTCGCGCCGCTCGATCGCCGAGATCTGCGAGGGAACAGATATCGTGGTGCCCGGACATTTTCCCGAGATTTTCCGACGCAATGGCAACTGGATCTGGGACGAACCACCATCGATTGAATTGATTTTGCGCTAGATTCGCGGATTCCAGCTTCGTTCTCGGCTATGGGGTGGATGAATTCGTGACATAATTTTGGGAGGACAAACCACTCAAAAAGTAAATCAAAAATGTCTGAGTCTACGCAGCAAGAAAGTCTCCGAACCGGTCCTTTTGCCGGTCTCGTGGTTATCGAATTGGGCAACAGTGTTGCCGCGCCGTTTGCGGGTCAAATACTGGGTGAACTCGGTGCCCGGGTGATCAAAATTGAAAAATCCGACGGTGACGATGCTCGTCGCTGGGGTCCCCCATTCTGGGAGGGCGCCTCACCTTTTTTTCAGGCCCTGAATCGCAATAAAAAATCCGTGGTCTGCGATCTGCGTGATCCACAACAAATCGAAGAGCTCAAGCAATACATTTGCGAGCATGCCGATATCGTCATTCAAAACCTTCGCCCGGGTCATGTTGAAAAGCTGGGCCTGGATGCCACGAGTCTATTGGCCAGACAACCTCGTCTGATCTACTGCAATCTGGGTGCGTTTGGGAAAGTGGGACCGCTCAAGGACCGACCAGGTTACGACCCCCTGATGCAAGCGTTTGGCGGCATCATGAGTACGACGGGCGAGCCTGGACGTCCTGCCGTACGCGTCGGCGCCTCAATCGTTGACATGGGAACAGGCATGTGGGGGATCATTGGTATCCTGACTGCCCTGCTCGAACGGCAACAATCCGGCGTCGGCAAAGTCATCGACGTCTCACTTTATGAAACGGCAACCACCTGGGTCTCACTGCTTGCCGCACAATACCTTTCAAACGGTGAGGTCGCCGCCAAACAAGGCTCTGGTGCGTCGGGCATCGTTCCTTACAAAGGCTATATGACGAGTGATGGCGAACTCGTGATCGCCGCGGGCAGCGATGCGCTTTTCAAGGCGCTCTCCACCACAGTCGGCAAACCAGAGTGGGCGACTGATCCCCGTTTTATCGACAATCCGCGTCGCGTTGAAAACCAAACCGAGCTTTACGGGATGCTTGACGCCATTATTGCCACCCAACCTACCGACTATTGGGTCGAGCGACTTGAGGCAGCGGGCGTTCCCTGCGCGCCGGTTAACAATCTCGCGCAAATGGTTGCGCACCCTCAAACCCAGGCACTTGGCTTAATGCAAGACGTTCCTGGTACAGGCATGCGTTTTATCGGTTTGCCCATTAGTTTCGATGGCGTCAGACCCAAACCTTACGCCGCGCCACCCAAACTCGGCGAACACACTGAATTGATCTCCAAAAGGAAGGCAACATGAGTACTTTTCCCACTTACGAAACTATTGCAACTGAAATGGTGAGCACGCATGTGCTCAAAGTCACCCTGAACCGTCCTCAGGTCGGCAACGCGATCAACACGCAAACGGGTCACGACTTGCTGGATCTCTGGAACAGGCTGACGGCCGATGCGGGTGACGTACGCTGTATCGTATTGACGGGCGCGGGTGAAAAGATTTTCTGTGCCGGTGGTGACTTGAAAGAGCGCAACGGCATGACCAAGCGTCAATGGACGTTGCAGCACGAGTTATTCGAACGGATGTACTGGACGCTGGTGGATTTGCCGGTGCCTGTCATCGCGGCGGTCAATGGTCATGCGTATGCGGGAGGCTTGGAATTAGCGCTGTCGTGCGACTTTATCTACGCCAGCAATGCCGCGCGCTTTGCGCTGACCGAAGTCACGCTTGGCATCATGCCGGGCGCGGGTGGCACACAGAACTTGCCTCGCGCGATCGGCGAGCGCCGCGCCAAAGAGATCCTGATGACCGGCAAGCCCTTTACGGCGCTTCAAGCGAGCGAGTATGGCCTAATCAACGCCATACTGGAGCCGGGCGAAGTCTTGGGCAAAGCTATTGAAACGGCCGAGGTGATTGCGGGCAATGCCCCACTTTCAGTGCGCCAAATCAAGAAGTCTGTCCGCTATGGCGGTCAAATGGAATTGCGTACAGCGTTCCGTTTCGAAATCGAGGCTTACAACCACCTCATCGACACCGAAGACCGGATGGAAGGTGTCGCGGCATTCAACGAAAAGCGTAAAGCGAACTTCAAAGGCTGTTAAGCGGAGCATCACATGGCAAACCCAAAACAAAATATCACCATCGAGACAGGTGAGGACTACCCCGAGATCCGCGAAGGTGTCAAACGAGTCTGTGCGGATTTCCCTGGCTCGTACTGGCGAGGCCTTGAGGAAACTCTGGCCTACCCCACTGAATTCGTCCAGGCGTTGACCGCATCGGGTTATCTTGGCGCGTTGATCCCCGAAGAGTACGGTGGCAGCGGCATGCCTTTGCGCGCGGCGGCAGTGATTCTTGAAACGATTCACGCTTCGGGCTGCAATGCCGGTGCGTGCCACGCGCAGATGTACACCATGGGTACGGTCTTGCGTCACGGCAGCGAAGCGCAAAAGAAGAAATACCTGCCCGATATCGCCTCTGGAAAAGTACGTTTGCAGGCCTTTGGCGTCACCGAGCCCACTTCAGGCACGGACACCACCAAACTCAAAACACGTGCGGAGCGTCAAGGCGATCATTATGTTATCAATGGTCAAAAAGTATGGACCTCACGCGCACTGCATTCTGATTTGATGTTGTTGCTCGCGCGTACGACGCCGCTAGACCAGTGCAAGAAAAAAAGCGATGGCTTGTCTGTGTTCCTGCTTGATATCCGTGATGGTCTGGGCAAGGGACTCGATATCCGTCCCCTCAAAGCCATGGTCAATCACCATGCGACTGAAGTGTTTTTCGACAACTTGAAAATTCCTGCCGACAATCTGATCGGCGAGGAAGGTAAAGGCTTTAAGTACATCCTCGACGGGATGAACGCCGAGCGCATTCTGGTTTCGGCCGAAGCGATTGGAGATGCGCGGTGGTTCGCCAAAACCGCTGTCGCTTACGTCAACGAACGTCGCGTTTTTGATCGTCCTATCGGTCAAAACCAGGCGGTGCAGTTCCCGATTGCGCGCGCCCATGCCGAAACAGAAGCGGCTGATCTGGTGTTGCGACGCGCTGCTGCGCTGTTTGATGCGGGCCTGCCCTGCGGTGACGAAGCCAACATGGGTAAATTGCTCGCGTCTGATGCCACCTGGCATGCGGCGGAAGCGTGCCTGCAATGCCATGGCGGCTTTGGTTATGCCAAGGAATACGATGTTGAGCGTAAATGGCGTGAAACACGACTATTCCAGATTGCGCCGATTTCCACCAATCTGGTGCTTTCCTATATCGGCGAACACATGCTGGGCATGCCACGCTCGTTTTAATCATTCAAAAATTCGTGCAGGAGACAAAGATGACAACAGGATTAACGCAGGCGCTCGCCGAGTTCGTCGCGAAGCCGACCTTTGGCGGTCAGGAGCAAGCCGCATACGCCGTCGCCAAAACTGGCTTTATCGATACCATTGCCACGATGATGGCGGGTCATCGCGAGCCAGTCGTCGAGATCGTGCGAAAGTTTTTTGAACAAGCCACAACACCCGCCGAGGCGCCCGTGCCCTTTTTGGGCACAATGCATCCCGCGGCTCAAGCTGCTTTTATCAATGCGGTCGCAGGTCATGCGTTGGACTATGACGATGTCGCGATTTCAGGTCACCCCAGCACCGTTCTGGTTCCAGCTATTCTGGCCGAAGGGCACAGACTGAACAGTTCTGGACTGGACGCGGTACGCGCTTATATCGTCGGTTATGAGGTTTGGGCCGAGCTCGTGAGTCGCGAACCCGAGCAGTACCACTTGAAAGGCTGGCATCCCACTGGGGTATTCGGCGCGGTCGGTGCAGCGGCTGCTGTCGCCTATCTCAACAAACTTTCAGTCGAGGACGCGCGCCAAGCACTCGCCATCTCAGCCAGTCTAGCGAGTGGTCTGGTCGCCAACTTTGGCACGATGACTAAACCTTTTCATGCGGGCCGCGCAGCCTCGCACGGTATTGACGCCGTGCGTTTATCCAAGCTCGGCATGACCTCGGCACCCGATATCTTTGAACACCCGGCGGGTTATTTGTTTGCGCTCTCCCTGTCGGGTCGTGCGGATCTCAAGCGTCCTGCCGACACCCTTGGAAAGACTTTAAGAATTCTGGATAGCGGCTTGTCAATCAAGCGCTACCCAGTGTGCTATTCGAGTCACCGCACCATCGACGGCGTGCTGGAGATTGTTGAACGTGAAAACCTCAAGGCTGACGACATTAGCCGGGTTCACCTGACAATCGGACCCGCTCAGGCTTCGATGTTGCGCAACAAACATCCCGTCACCGGTCTTGAGGCCAAGTTCAGCGCGCAGTTTGCCGTCGCCTCCGCGGTCGTCGCGCGTCAGGTCGGCTTGTCCCAATTGACGGACGAGTTTGCCACCCGTCCGGATGTATCCGAACTCTACGGCAAGGTCTCCATCACGACAGTGGATACCGCATGCCCGCTCGAGCCCGCCTTCGCTTTCACGGATCGCGTCGTCATCGAGACAAAAAGTGGTCAGAAATTCGATTCTGGTGAAATCCGTTTCCCATTGGGCAATGCGAAAAATCCAATCGATGCCGCGGGTCTCAAGGCGAAATTCCTGGACTGCGTCGCGACTGGCAAAGCCGTCAATCCAGGGTTGCACGGTGCGGACGATGGGCTGTATGACCGCATTGCCAACCTTGACAGTCTCCCCAGTGTGCAAAGTCTCTTTGGGAAATAGAGCTCTGCACAGGCCGATGATGTAGAAAACGGAGTGTCATGCCCAACAGCGTCGTGTGGTTTAAAAAGGACTTACGAGTCCATGATCACGCCGCGCTGGCTGCAGCGGTTAAACGCGGTCGTGTCTGCTGCCTCTACATCATCGAGCCCAGTCTCTGGCGCAGTCCGGACGCCTCGACCCAGCACTATGAATTCACCCTTGAAAGCCTGAGAGATCTCTATCTGGAGATCAAACGTCTGGGGGGGCTGCTGCATGTTGTCACCGGTGAAGCGGTGGAGGTCTTGCAGCGACTGCATGCTCTCATGCCGTTTGATGCGTTGTATTCACATCAAGAAACCGGCAATGCACTGAGTTATGCGCGCGATATCGCCGTGGGTAAATGGTGCCGGCAACAAGGCGTGACGTGGCATGAGCCCATACAGTTTGGCGTGGTCAGGCGACTGCGTGACAGAAATCTCTGGCAAGCGGCATGGGAAGAGCACATGCAGCAAGATTGCATTCCCGCGCCTGCGCAAATCGACGCGTTACCCTTGCCCTGGACTGAGCCCCGACCTCCTGGTGCGGCACAACTCGGCATTGATCCACTGAACCCTCCTCGCCGCCAGAAGGGGGGTCGCAAGATCGGCCTGGAAGTTCTGAATGATTTTTTAGATATCCGCAGCGAGCAATACCGGGGCGGGATCTCCTCGCCGCTCTCAGCCCCCACGGCATGCTCTCGCATATCCCCCTACTTTACTTATGGCTGCATCAGCATGCGTGAGGTTGTCCATGCGATGGTTGAGGTCATGGACAACGAGCCGTCCAGGGAGAGTCGAAAATCAAAGGGACTGCGGGCACTGATGAGCCGTTTGTACTGGCACTGTCACTTTATTCAAAAACTTGAGTCGGAACCCGAGCTTGAGTATCAGAATGTTCACCGGGGCTACGATGGCCTGCGTGAAAACGACTGGAACGAGGCGCATTTTTCCGCGCTCACCGAGGCGCGTACAGGCTGGCCACTGGTGGACGCCTGCGTACTGATGCTCAAAGACACCGGGTGGATCAATTTCCGAATGCGCGCGATGATCGTCTCGACCGCGGCCTACCCGCTCTGGCTGCACTGGAGAGGCGTCGGCCAATGGCTGGCTCGACATTTTCTAGACTACGAACCCGGTATTCACTGGAGTCAGATGCAAATGCAGGCTGGCACGACGGGTATCAATATCCCGCGCATCTACAACCCGATTAAGCAAGCCCGCGACCACGATCCAAACGGCGTATTTGTGCGTCGCTGGATCCCCGCGCTTAGACGGGTGCCTAATACGTGGCTGTTTGAACCTTGGCATTTAACGCCTGAGATGCAGGAACAATTTGGTATCCCTGCTGACAACAGGCTGCCAGTCCCTGTTGTGGATCTGGAAGCCGCTACACGTGAGTCCAAGCGTCGTCTGTATGATCGACGCAGTGACGCTGAGGTCAAGGCAGGAAAAAAAGCGGTCATAGAAAAACACGCCTCCCGCAAGCGCTCAGGTCAACCGCAGACCGCGAGCCGCAGACGTTCTCGCACTGCGCCACAGGCCACACCACACACGCCCCCACCCACTCAGCACGCATTGGATTTTTCATGACATCTCCCTCTCCCATGCGTGGACGTAAAAAATCAGACCTGCCAAGCAAAGTCTGTCAGCGGTGCGCCCGACCGTTCACGTGGCGAAAAAAATGGGAACGCGACTGGGAAAACGTGAAGTTTTGTTCAGACCGTTGTCGAACATCTTCCGGAGCATCCAAGTGAGCACCTTGATTTATTGGTTTCGAAACGATCTCAGACTGATCGATTCTCCGGCACTGAATAAAGCCTGTCGTGAAGCCACGCATCTGATCCCGGTCTACGTACTGGCGCCCGAGCACACCACCACACGCTGGGGATTTGAACGCGAAAGTACGCACCGAAAACAGTATCTGACCGAAACGCTCGCCGCACTGGATGCGCAATGTCGCGAACTTGGAAGTCGACTACTGGTGCTTCAGGGCGAGGCAGCCACCACCCTCGTCGCACTTGCCCAGTCCACCCAGGCAGCGGGCATCATCTGCGAGCAAATCGCCGCACCCGAGGAGCAAGCCGAAGTCGAACAACTCAAGGCGCGCGGCATCCAGGTCCAGTCTCTCTGGCAGTCGACGATGATCGAGCCTGCCGCAATGCCCTTCACTCCACAGCAGATGCCCGATATGTTTACGCAGTTCAGGCAAAAGCTGGAAGCCAAAGGGCTGCGCGCAAGAAAAACCGTGTCGCGTCCCCAGCGCTTGCCCAGTCTGCCTGAGAACTTGCAGGTGGAAAGTGTCTGTCTGAAGCAACGACTCGCTCAACTGCGCTCGCAATCAACAGAAATGGGGCGCACGCTCGCAGGGACTGCTCATGGCCTTGAACACCTGAATCACTACTTCGCGGACGAACTGCCTCACACCTACAAGCAGACTCGTAATCAACTCTCCGGTACAGATTACTCTACGAGCTTTTCGACGTGGTTAGCCACAGGTGCGCTTTCCGCGCCGATCATTGTTGAAAGGCTCACCCAATATGAAGCCACCCGAGGCGCCAACGACGGCACCTACTGGATCTGGTTTGAACTGGTGTGGCGGGATTATTTTCGTTTCTTGCATCTCAAGTATGGTCGAGCACTTTACTTGCGCGAGGGCCTGCGTAAGTCTGGTAGCACTCCTGACGCAACGGTTCTTGCTGAGCCTACAAAGGGCATTGCTCAGAAACTTTTTGAACAATGGATGCAGGGCAGAACCAAAAATGCCCTAGTCAATGCAGGGATGCACGAACTCTCTGCCACAGGGAAGATGTCAAATCGCATGAGACAGATCGTGGCGAGCTATTTGATTTACGACCTGCGAATAGACTGGAGAGCGGGCGCAGCCTGGTTTGAATCGCAACTTCTCGATTACGACGTTTACAGCAATCAGGGTAACTGGCTCTATATCGCAGGATTGGGCACCGACCCGAGGGGTGGTCGTCGCATGAATATGGAAAAACAAGCGCTGGAGCATGACCCCAAAGGTCTCTATCGCAAACAATGGGCATAGAAATGACAACGCTTCGCTTGGTATTGGGTGATCAGCTAAACCCCACGCACAGTTGGTTTTCAGCTGTCGACTCAAATGTTGTCTACACCTTGATGGAGATGCGTCAAGAAACCGACTATGTGGTGCACCATGCGCAAAAGGTGCTTGCTATTTTCGCTGGCATGCGCGATCTGGCTGCTCTGCTTGAGTCACAGGGACATCGTGTGCACTATTTGAGGATTGATGACCCGAACAATACGCAATCCCTGACGCTCAACCTCGAAAAAATCATCAAGCACTACAAATGCACACGGTTTGAATATCAACAACCGGACGAGTGGCGCTTGGATGCACAACTAGAAACCTTTGCCCAAAAGCAAAAAATCGATGTCGAGATGTGCGAAAGCGAACACTTTTACACGACCCGTCATGAGGCTGGAACGTTATTCAAAGGACAGAAAAGCTGGTTGATGGAGCGTTTTTATCGGCAGATGCGGACTAAACATCACGTCCTCATGCTGGATGCCAAACGACCTGTCGAGGGACAATGGAACTTTGATCATGAGAATCGCAAGCGCTGGACCGGCACACCTCCAGAACCCAAAGATCAACGCGCTCAACACGATCACTCTGCCTTGTGGACAGTGATTGAAAAAGCGGGCGTTCAAACAATGGGGACACCACATGCATCAGAGTTTGCCTGGCCCCTGAACCGTCAAGAGGCGCTCGCGGACCTGGACCGTTTCATCAAACATGTTTTACCGAATTTTGGTGACTTTCAAGACGCCATGAGTACTGGACACTGGCGTATGTTTCATTCACTCTTGTCCTTTGCGCTCAACACCAAGATGCTCAAACCACAAGAAGTGGTCAGTCGCGCTGAACAAGCCTGGCAAGCAGGCAAAGTTTCGATCGCCACAGCCGAGGGCTTTATCAGACAAATACTCGGCTGGCGCGAATACATCCGAGGTATTTACTGGCACCACATGCCGGGCTATGACCAACACAATACATTTCAGCACTCAACGCCCCTGCCAGAGTGGTTTTGGACTGGCAAGACAAAGATGAACTGTCTCTCCGCCTCCATTGGTCAGTCCCTGGAGCATGCCTATGGACACCACATTCAGCGCTTGATGGTTATTGGTAATTTTTCCTTGCTTGCTGGTCTGGACCCTGCGGCCCTGCATCGCTGGTACCTGGGAATTTATATTGATGCATTCGAATGGGTCGAGCTGCCCAACGTAATTGGAATGAGCCAATTTGCCGATGATGGGCTACTGGCAACCAAACCTTATGTCTCAAGCGCGGCCTATGTCGATCGCATGAGTGACTACTGCAAAGGCTGTCACTACGACAAAAAACAACGGGAAGGAGAACGTGCCTGTCCCTACAACGCCTTGTATTGGGACTTTTTTATCCGGCACGAGAAAAAACTGTCCAAGAACTTCAGACTTGGAATGGTGTATAGAAACATTGAAAAAATGGATGCCTCCGCGATCGAATCCTTGCAACAAAAGGCAAGCGAGATCAAGGCATCGCTAGACAGCTATTGAGTCACGCGCGTGAGAGTTGGTCAATGGCGCAGGCCATTTGAATATCCCGCGCAGAAAGACCGCTCGCATCGTGTGTGGTCAGTACGATGGACACTTTGTTATACACGTTTGACCACTCGGGGTGATGGTCAAATTTCTCCGCCAGAAGCGCCACACGGGCCATAAAAGCGAAAGCTTGACTGAAATCTTTGAAAATAAAATCGCGACGCAAGCTTCCGCCTTTTGCTGGCTCGTAGTGCCAGTCGGGGCATGTTGCACAAGCAGCTTTGAGTTCATCAGACTCCAGACGGGTGATGCTCATCTCGTGTCGTCCTCAGGATATTTCAGAATTGGAAGCTGCGGGCTCGCGAGGCAGCATGGTCACAACCAACGCTGTACAGGCAGCAAATCCCGCCATCACCATCAGCATGACATCGAAGCCCAGGCTCTTGACCGTGGGTCCGAGAGCCCATACCGCGACCGAACTGATACCAAGGGAAACGGCCAGGCGGATCCCAGCCACCCTGGACCGCATGCGATCATCGACGTAGCGCACGACCATCACATCCACAAATGGGATGGCGCCAAAGATAAACACCATCACACCGAGCAGCGCGGCAAACAACCACCAGCCCTGAGCGTGGGACGCAAGCAAGAAAAGAGGAATCTGCAATAAGACAATACTCAGAAACAGAGGGCGCACCGCGAAGCGATCGAGCAACTTGCCAACGATCACTTGCATGAGTGAGGCCACGACGTAAATCAGCGCAAGCATGATACCGAGCGTTGCGGGATCTTCGACGATACCTTTAAAACGCTCCAGCAAGAGCTGTCCGTTGCCGTTGGTTGTGAAGTTAAACAACACACTCCCTGTTGCCGCACTCACCGTCATCACGGCCAAGGCGCGCGCGACCATCGCGGGAGGAAACTGCACCTTGTTGCTCGTCTTGCGTTTGGCAGGCGCCTCAGGCTCAGCGGGACAGACATAGGCAAACCAGATCCCGCAGCCAATCGAAAGCAACGCGGGAATCGCAAATGCAGCACGCCATCCCAGCCACTTGATCAAAAATCCACTCACGACCGCAGCAAGCGCGACACCCAGATTACCCGCCAGTCCATTGATGCCAATGGCGTAGCCTGGATTTGCAGATTTTTGCACCAGAAAAGGAATGCCCACCGGGTGGTAGATCGAAGCAAACGCTCCCACTAAAGTCAGCGCAACAGCAAGTTGCCAGGCATTTTGGCTCATTGCGGCGATCAGGGTTGATACGCCAATGCCAACAAAAAACACCACCATCATGCGGCGACGTCCCCAGAGATCACCGAGACGCCCGGATGGAATGGATCCGAGACCAAACAGCACGAAAGCCCCAACCCCGTAAGGCATGAGATCCTCCCAGCTGTCGAACCCGAAATCGATGGCGATCACACCAACCGATGCCGCAAAGATCAATAAGAACATGTGGTCAAGACCGTGTCCGACATTAAGTAGCAATCTTACGATCAGCGAGTGGTCTTTTGTTTGAGTGGATGCGTCTGCTGCGCTCATCTTATACAAACTCCGTCAATCCTTTAATCACACTTCAGGCACGACCGATAATCGAAGCGGTCAACATCAGTTCCTCGAGCAAGGCCAGTGACACCTTTCCTGAAACCGAATAAGGATCCAGCTCTGGTTGCTCGGAGTACTTCAAGACAATCGACGTATTGAGCTTGGTGAGATTCACCTGTCCCATTGTCCAGCCACCAAAACGTCTCTCAGTGATTTCTTCATAATGAAGCAAGACCACATCTTTGTGACGCGGGTCGCGCAAAATATGGTTGTACAGCTCATTGACTTGTCTGCGCCCCCCTTCGATCGCCTGCAGATAGATCCCGCCGCCGTAACAAAGAATACCCGTGATGCCGTGAGAGATATTGTGCTGCCGTGCGGAGTCCAGGATCGAGTCCGTCACCTCATGCGCGTTTGGATCAAGTGCGCGACTGACATATAGCAAACGTACCAACATGACTAGACCTCTCGAGGAATCAGGGACAAGAACTCACGACGCAGATTGGCGTCTTTCAAAAAAGCGCCGCGCATAACGGAATTGATCATACGACTATCCATGTCCTTGACGCCACGCCAGGACATGCAATAGTGCGTCGCGCTCATGACGACCGCCAAGCCATCCGGCTGGGTTTTTTCCTGGATTAAATCAGCGAGCTGGACAACGGCTTCTTCTTGGATCTGGGGACGACTCATGATCCAGTCGGCTAACCGGGCATATTTGGACAAACCAATCACATTGGTATGCTCATTGGGCATCACACCAATCCAAACCTTGCCAATGACGGGGCAGAAATGATGGCTGCAAGCGCTGCGCACAGTGATCGGTCCTACGATCATCAACTCGCTCAGATGCTCGACGTTGGGAAACTCGGTGATGGGAGGTTGCGCACGATAACGCCCACCGAACACTTCATGCAGATACATTTTGGCCACGCGTCGAGCCGTGTCGTTGGTGTTGTGATCGGATACGGTGTCGATCACCAAACTTTCCAGCACACCTTTCATCTTGCTCTCGACTTCATCGAGCAGCAGACCAAGCTCATCTGGCTCAATGAAATCGGAAATATTGTCGTTTGCATGAAAACGCTTGCGTGCGTCTTTTAGTCGTTTTCGGATCACCACCGAAATCGGTGTACCTTTTTCTGGGTCTGGAGAATTCATATTTGGGCGTTGAATCGCGGTGTCTCTTTATTGATTGGTAAAAGGATCAAACTTAAGCACTACTTAAATTAAGCACTACTTGATCCGACGTTGAATGGCTGGGCGAATGCGAAGAAACCCAACATAACACTTTTCTAAAAACCAGATACCGGGAGGATGGGCAAAAAGAGTGCCCAACCATCGCCAATACTTCAAACTTAACCAGAGCTCGACAAAAGCCGACGCGCCACTTTTAAGCGTACCATCCGCTGCTCGCACATGAAATCGCGCCATCGCCTGCTGGCAACTCAAATCAGTCGCCACCTGGCCGTCCGAAGTCTGACTCACATCCTGCCAGCGGATCAGATCGGCACCGGTACTATTTTTATAAAAGCCGATTTCCCGCCTACAAAGCGGACACGATCCATCGTAATACACCGTGACCCGATTATCTGTATTCATCATAACCACTTCTGCATGAAAAGTGCCTGCCCAGTCTCGGGATTTAAAGAGTATTGCTCAAAACCATTACGCGTGTAAGCCCGAAGTGCCTGGACGTTGCCACTCAAGACCTCGAGCGTGACTTTGCAGCAACCCAGTGCCCGCGCGTGCTGCTCCAACGCTTTGAGTAAAGACTGGCCAACACCTTGACCCCGACATTCAGGCGCGACGGCGATGTCATGGATATTCATGAGCGGACGCGCTTTAAAGGTTGAGTAACCGGGCAAGGCATTCAAGAGTCCAACGGGCTGACCATCCTTGAAGGCGAGCCAGCTGATGGCGCCCGGTATTTTCGCCAGGTCGTCACACAAGCGCAGACGTGTGTCACTCGGCAAAGGGTCTCCACCCCCCATCGGATCGCGCGCATACATATCCAGCATGGACAGCAACGCCTGTCGATCACTGGGATCGAGATAATCCACGACTTTAACGGTAATGTTGCACTGCATATAACGCGCTCCCAAAGACTGGTGCAGACCGATCGGCCTCCCACCGCTTGTCCGATGGTATAACAACTCGTTTGCAGACCCAAATTGAAGGTGCACGATGTCAGATTCCCTGCCGCTCGATGGCATACGCGTAGTTGAATTCACACATATGGTCATGGGACCAACCTGTGGCATGATCCTCGGGGATCTGGGCGCGGAAGTGATTAAAGTTGAACCCCTCGCAGGTGACAACACACGCAAACTTCTTGGCTCGGGCTCGGGCTTTTTCCCGATGTTCAACCGCAATAAGAAAAGCATTGCGGTCGATGTCAAAAAACCCGAGGGTCGGGAAATTGTCCTCAAACTCTTAGGCACAGCCGATGTGTTCAGTGAAAACTTCAAAAGTGGCACGATGGACAAGCTCGGCTTTGGCTACGAAGCGCTTTCCAAGCTCAATCCTGGCTTGATCTACGTTTCCCACAAAGGCTTTTTACCCGGACCCTATGAGCATAGAACCGCACTCGACGAGGTGGTTCAAATGATGGGGGGACTTGCCTACATGACTGGTCCTGTCGGACAACCTCTGCGCGCGGGCGCAAGCGTCAACGACATTATGGGCGGGATGTTTGGCGCGATCGGTGTACTGGCCTCTCTGCAAAAGCGTCACCGCACGGGCAAAGGCCAAGAGGTGGCGAGCGCCTTGTTCGAGAACAATGTGTTTCTCGTCGCTCAGCACATGATGCAATTTGCCGTCACCGGAGCCCCCGCCAATCCAATGCCCAACAGACTGAGTGCCTGGGCGGTTTACGATGTCTTTACCGTTAAAGACGGAGAGCAGATATTTTTATCCGCCGTGAGCGATACGCAATGGGCAATCCTGTGCGAGGAGTTCGGTTTTGATGATCTCAAACTGGACGACAGGCTCGTCACCAATAACGATCGCGTCAAAGCGCGCGGCTGGCTGATTCCGATTTTGCGGGAAAGGTTTGGCGGACTGAGTGCAAAAGAACTCAGCAGTCGTTTTGAAAAATGCGGTCTGCCTTATGCGCCGATCACACGACCGCACGATTTATTCGATGACCCGCACTTGCTTGCGACTGGAGGTCTCGCCCCGGTCACGATTGCAGCCGACAATACGGGAGCCGGGCGTGAAATCGAAACGCGCGTGGCCCTGCTGCCGATCGCACTCGAAGGTGAGCGACTAAAAGTCCGCAAAGCGCCCCCAAAAATCGGTGCGGACACTGTCGAGTTATTACAAAGTATCGGGTATACCCAAAATGAAATTTCAGCCCTCAAAGACAATGGAGTCGTCACATGGAACTAAACCTCAGCCATAAGCATGTGCTGATTACGGGTGGCAGCAGAGGAATAGGTTTGGCTTGCGCCAAGGTATTTCTCGAAGAAGGCTGCAAAGTCAGTCTGGTCTCGCGTGATCCGTCAAACCTCGAGAAAGCTAAAACATTGCTCTCAACTCAAGTATCGGGCAGTCAGGATCGGATCGCGCTTTTTTCTGCTGAGCTTCAACACGCAGACTCTGCCGAACGCTCTCTGAACGAGGCTGAAAAAACATTCGGGCCAGTCGATGTGCTGGTGAACTCTGCCGGTGCGGCCAAACGCACCCCGGCTGAAAATCTCTCCCCCTCTTTCTTCAGAGAAGCCATGGAGGCCAAATTTTTCACTTATATCAACATGATCGACCCTGTGATCAAGCGTATGGGTGCGCGTGGCGAGGGGGTGATTGTGAACGTGGTCGGTGCAGGCGGCAAAGTCCCCAGCACCGTCCACATCGCGGGAGGCAGCGCCAATGCGGCGCTCATGCTCACGACCGCAGGCCTGGCAGTCGCCTACGGGCCCAAAGGTGTGCGCATCAATGCTGTGAATCCGTCCGGCACGCTGACCGATCGCCTGGTAGAGGGCTTAAAAGTCAATGCCGAGCACGAAAAAATCAGTCCCGAAGAAGTCCTCAAACGCATGACCTCGCAAGTCCCGATGGGCAGACTCGCCAGCCCCGAAGAAGTCGCCGATACAGTGGTTTACCTTGCTTCCAACCGGGCAAGTTATGTCACGGGTACTGTCATCACCATGGACGGCGCAGCACATCCCGTCGTGGTGTAAAGACCTCAGGCACGCGTCATCTCAAGATATTGTCTGATGATGTCTTGATAAGACGCGTCCGCCTGGAGCCCCAGTCGATGCGTGCGCTGGCAATCAAAGCGTGATGGCCAGCCTCCCACGATGCGTTTAATCTGCTCGTCAGGCTCGACAGACACAAGACTGGCGACTTGTTCTCCAGCCACCTCTTTCAATGCTTGCAACATCTCGCCGACCGTCACCGTCAAGGCGGGTAAATTCAACGCGGTCCGTCCTCCAAACGCTTCCCGAGAAGCCTCCACCACAGCAAGAACACCCTGGATGGAAGTCAAGGGTGAAGACAGTGCGACTGCCGTATCCAGGCTGACAGGGCAGCGCGTCGGGACCCCTGCAAGCGGTTCACGCACAATTCCAGACAAAAAACTGGAAGCCGCACCATTTGGACGACCAGGTCGCACCGATACGGTCATTAATCGCGCCACCCGACCGTCAATAAATCCTTTGCGTGTGTAATCAGCAATCAGCTGTTCGCAAATGAATTTGTGTATGCCATAGCTGGATTGTGGTGTCGGCAAGGTCGTGTCTGTGACCACCGCAGGCATGGGAATCGCTGCATCTGAACCGAATACCGCCACAGAACTGGCAAAGAACAGCAGAGGGGCACGACCTGTGCGCGCGTGCTGTGCGCGCAATCCCTCAAGCACAGCGCGTGTGGCATCGAGATTGGAACGCAAGCCCAATTCAAAGTCAGCCTCGCATTCGCCAGACACGGCCGAAGCCAGATGGAACACCGCATCGAAATCTTGTTTGAACAACTCGGGCAATCGCAGCAGCAAATCTCCGCCGTCAATACTCACCTTGGAATGCGTCACGATCTCTGGGCGCACCGGGGCGACTAAATCAGTCAACGTCAACGTTCTCAGCGTCTGATCTCTTAGATGATCGCGCTCCAAAATAGTACGTGCAAGTAACGTGCCAAGAAAACCCGCTCCACCGGTGATCAGAATATTCATTTTTACCAAGAGGCCTTGAAGTGTTGACGTAAATCCTCGATCGCTTCCTCTGAAAGAGGCTGTGCCTGACAACCGCCTCGCAACCAGAGACGAGCGGTTTCCTCAAGCTCCTCGAGCACAGCCATGGCGGCAGTCAGGTGCGTCGCCCAGACCTGCGGTCCCAGTCGGTCGCACATGACTGCCCGCAGACTAAGCCCTCGCTGCAGGTAAGTGTCGATCAACTGCGCAACGTGGTCTGCGACCCGCGCATCTCCCGGCCTGAAGTAAGGAACAAGCGGCACATGTCCGACTTTCATGACGTAATAAGGCGTCAGAGGTGGAACAATGTCTTGTTGGCTCCACACACCTCTGAGCGTCAAATCCACCAACCAGGATGAGTGCGTATGAATGACACAGTTGGCCTCGGGCGCATGCTGGTATATGCGCCGATGCAAAGACAGTGTTTTGCTGGCACGATCGCCTGCAAGCTGTTCGCCCCGCGCATCGACAAGCGCCAGTTTTTCAGGCTCCAAAAATCCAAGACAGGCATCTGTTGGGGTAATGAGAAAACCTCCCGCCTCACCCGGCAATTTCACGCTGATGTTACCGGTCGTACCATGCACGTATCCGCGCTCAAACAAGCTGCGTCCGGCGCGGCATACCTCTTGGCGCAAATGAACCTCCAAGGATGATGGTGACTGACTCATTGAGGATGCATCCTGTTGAAGGCCTGAGTGAAAAAATCAGTTTGTCCGAAATTACCGGATTTCAACGCCACATGAATCCGTTTGCCTGAGGGGTGCGTCATTCCTGCGCACCAGGGCACGCCGGGATCGATTTGAGGACCAATCTGAAGCTGAGTCATGCCCAAAGCCTGCACCACCGCGCCCGATGTTTCACCACCCGCGACAATCAACTGCCCCACACCGGCTTCGACCAAATCTTGGGCGATCCGGGCCAGCACGGTTTCAACCATCGCACCCGCCTGCTCGACGCCCAGATGATTCTGTACTGTTTGTAAAACCTCAGGAGCAGCCGTTGAGTAAATCAAAATCGGCTGATCGCCAAGTTTAGGATGCGCCCAATCCAATGCGCGTTTAACCTCAACGTCGATGGCCGCGAGTCCCTCGCCCAAGGCCAGCGGATCAATCCTATAGCTCTGACCACCTTTTGCCACAAAGTCTTCCACCTGCGCCTGGGTCGCCCGCGAACAGCTTCCGGACAAAATGGCTCGCGGGCCAGAGGCTGGTGGCAACAGAGCTGCTTGAGAATTAGGCTCAATTGAAAAGTTGGCGGGTAAACCGATGGCTACGCCAGAACCTGCCGTCACCAGCGGCAACTCGGCAAGCGCCGGAGCCAGACGATATAAATCCGCATTGCTGATGGCGTCGACGATCCCGATACCGATCCCCTGCTGTCTCAACTCGGCGATGCGCGCACGGATGGCATCGGCGCCTTGTGCGACCACAGCATAATCAATCAGACCCACTGAATGACTGGTCTGTGGTGCCAATACGCGCAAAAGATTGGGATCCTTCATGGGTGTGAGCGGATGATTTTGCATGCCACTCTCATTGAGCAACACATCTCCTACGAATAAATGACCTTTGAAAACCGTGCGCCCCACATCGGGGAAAGCGGGTGTCGCAATCGTAAAGTCCGCGCCCAGCGCGCGCATCAAGGCGTCGATCACGGGACCAATATTGCCCTGCGCAGTCGAATCAAAAGTTGAACAGTATTTGAAATAAATCTGTTTGGCGCCCTGTTCTCGCAACCAGGTGCAAGCATCCAGAGATTGCTTGACGGCTTCGCCAGGCGGGATTGTTCGACTTTTTAAAGAGACCACCACGGCATCAATCGCCAAGTCTACGGGCGAATCAGGCACCCCGATCGTCTGCAAGACTCGCATTCCCGCGCGCACCAGATTGTTTGCTAAATCGGTGGCGCCTGTAAAGTCATCGGCAATGCATCCCAGCAACACCTGCTTCATTATGATTTGTCCATCCGAAAATAACCCAGCCCACTGGGTGCACTCGAAATTATATGCCTGCGTGCTGAGGGTTTCCCTCCATGCGCGAAGCCACTACACTGAACCGGAGCCCGATTGCGGGGTTCGCCTTTTTAAGAGGTTAATCATCGTGAACACCTTTTCAACAGTTCGCTTCGGCCAGGCAGCGACGCCTTTTGGACCTGGTCTGATTGGCTGGACAGAGCAAGGCGTGGTGATGCTGCACCTGCTGCAATCAGACGATCTCCGTGCTCACAAGATCTTGGCGCAACAGTATCCGGAAAGCACCCTGCAACGCGATGATTCGCAAGCCGGCAAACTCCTCGAGCAAGCCTTCAAACAGCCTCATCCGGTTACAAATCCGTCAACACTCAAATTGTTTTTAAACGGCAGCCCGTTCCAACTCAAAGTCTGGCAAGCATTACAAGACATTCCCTTCGGAGAAGTCCGCACCTATGGCGAACTGGCCGACTCAATCGGTCATCCCGGCGCGGCGCGGGCGGTTGGCACCGCACTGGCCGCCAATCAGCTGGCTTTTCTTGTCCCTTGCCACCGTGTCATTCGGGCCTCGGGAGAAAGTGGTCAATACCGCTGGGGAGCGGAGCGAAAAGCGCGCATGCTTGAATGGGAAGCCCGCCAACTTGCGGACTCGAACGCCGCCCGTTAGCATTTGGTGACTATTTCACACAAACAAGGACACAGACACATGAGTCAGCTGTTTACGCCCACCAAGATCGGTCCTCTTACGTTATCGAATCGTATTGTCATCGCGCCGATGTGCCAATACTCCGCGGAACATGGCAAAACGACCGACTGGCACACGATCCATCTGGGCCATATGGCGCTCTCCGGTGCGGGTTTACTGATTATCGAAGCCACGGCCGTAGAGGATATCGGACGCATTACTCATGGGTGCGTGGGTCTGTATTCTGACGAAACAGAAGCCGCGCTCAAAAAAACGATCGATGCGGTGCGGCAATACGCCTCCATGCCCATCATGATTCAGCTCGCCCATGCGGGTCGTAAAGGGTCGAGCGCCCGCCCCTGGGAGGGTGGTCAGCTGATCGCGCAAAAAGATGGCGGCTGGCAGCCCGTCGGCCCCTCTGCGATTCCCCAGCTTCCCACAGAGACGCCCCCACTGGCGCTGGACAAAGCCGGTCTGGTCCGCATTCGCGAAGCGTTTGTCGAATCCGCCAAACGCGCAATCCGCATCGGTTTTGATGGCATTGAGCTGCATGGCGCGCACGGCTATCTCTTGCACCAGTTTTTGTCACCCATCGCCAATCAACGCACGGACGAGTACGGCGGCTCACTGGCCAATCGTATGCGCTTCCCGCTCGAAGTATTCGACGCAGTGCGTGCCGTCACTCCTAAATCAATCAGCCTGGGCATCCGCATCTCAGCCACGGATTGGGCCGAGGGTGGCTGGACACCGGAGGAAAGCGTCGAGTTTTGCAACCTCTTGAAAGCGAGGGGCTGTGACTTTATCGATGTCTCAAGCGGTGGCGTGTCGCATCAGCAAAAAATCCCCTTGGGCCCTAAATATCAGGTGCCTCTGGCCACCACGATCAAAAAAGGGACGGGACTTCCCACGATGACGGTCGGACTGATCACCGAGGCCAAAGAGGCCGAAGAGATTATTGCGACCGGCGAAGCCGACATGGTCGCGCTGGCCCGCGGCATGTTGTATGACCCGCGTTGGCCCTGGCATGCCGCAGCAGAGTTGGGTGCCTCGATTCAGGCACCCAAGCAATACTGGCGTTCACAACCACGCGGACTGACGACACTGTTCGGTGATGCGAAAACGGGCGGGCGTTAATCCCGAAAATTATTGAACTGCAGGGGAAGTGGTACGTCCACTTTTTTCAATAACGCGATGGCTTCCTGGAGGTCATCGCGTTTTTTACCAGTCACGCGTAACTTTTCACCCGTAATCTGTGTCTCGACCTTAAGTTTGGCTTCTTTCATCGCCGAGATCAGTTTTTTAGAGATCGGTTGCTCAATCCCCTGTTTGATCGTGATTTTCTGACGCGCGCCACCCAGATTTTCAAGGGGATCAGCCACGTCCATGGAGCGTACGTCAATGCCTCGGGCACTCAGGCGGCTACGCAAAATATCCAGCATCTGCTTGAGCTGAAACGCGCTGGAGGCAACCTGCGTCACGACAAAGCCCTCAAGCTCAAACTTGGCGTCCGTACCCTTAAAGTCAAAACGGGTCGACAGCTCGCGATTGGCTTGATCGACAGCGTTGGTCAGCTCGTGTTTATCGACTTCAGAAACCACATCAAAAGAAGGCATAGCGAAATCCTGACAGAAGTGAGAAGTTCATTTTAGAATACATCGACCTCAGACAAGCAGGAAGACCAGCATGGCAGACTGTACTGGCGTCATCAGCCAGATGTTCATATACCCAGTAAAGTCGTGTGCGGGGATTGAAATCTCTGAAGCGACCCTCACGCCTGCGGGCCTGACACACGACCGAGAGTGGCTCATCGTGGATCAGGACGGCCAGTTCCTTACACAACGCCAGATTCCCCACATGGTGTGGATCACCCCCAGGCTGACCTCAGAAGCCCTTTATCTGAGCGCACCCGGTCAAACCGAACTTAGAGTGGCCTTCGATCAAAAAAGCACGCCCAGACAAGTGACTATCTGGCGCGACACTCTGATGGGCGACGACATGGGAGACGAGGCGGCTGCTTGGCTCGATACCTTTTTGGCGGTCCCGGGCAAACAATACCGACTAATCCGTTTCTCCCCCACGGCGAGCCGAATTTCCTCCAGAGAATGGACGGGCGACATTGCGGCGCACAATATGTTCAGCGACGGTTTTGCGCTACTCGTCGTCACGCAACGGTCTCTGGACGTTTTCAATGAACGGCTGATGGAACGGGGTTTTGATGCCGTTGATATGCTGCGCTTTAGACCGAATCTCGTTCTCGAAGGGCTCGATGCACATTCGGAGGACGAACTCTCGGAATTATTACTTCATACCGAGCAGGGCGTGATTGATCTCAAGCTGGTCAAGCCTTGTCCACGCTGCCCGATTCCCAATATCGACCCCTACACGGCGACCAGTTCCCCGGAGGTCATGGACACGCTGGCCTCCTACCGCCGATTGGACAGAATGAATGATGCGATTTGTTTTGGCATGAACGCCATCGTTCAGGATGGCGCGGGCCGAACCATCCGTGTTGGACAACCCTTTGAAGCAAACCTCGCGGTTTAACTGATATGGAGGTTAACCCTCAACAGACGAGGTCTCTTTCCAGTCTCGCGCGATGTTAAGCTTGACACGCTCGACCATCTCAAGGTCAAACTAGGAAGTCACTACCATGATTATGATGCTGCCTTTTTTAACCGCCCTGATCGCGATCGGCTTGACGATGCGTGGCGAAAGAATGCCCACCATCATTGGCTGGGGCATCACGTTCATCATTTTTCTGGCGTGGTTGAATTACCACATGACAGACAAACTCAATATTTCCCTCTGAGGTCAGTCATGGACTATTCAAGTCGTTCGCAAAGCACCACAGGACAGGGCTTGTCTTTCTGGCTCAATGCGCTGGCACTCGCTGCGATCTGCGGTTCCTTGCTCGAGGCTTTCTACTGGCAGATTTTCTTTCATGAGCTTCCCTGTCCGCTCTGCCAGTTACAACGTGTCGCCCTCACGCTCGCCGGCATGGGAATGATGCTCAACATCCGTTTCGGACCATCAGCCGTGCATTACGCCATTATCCTGGCTTCGGCTATAGGTGGCGCTACAGCCTCTGGACGACAGATCTTGCTTCACATTGCACCAGGTGACCTTGGATACGGCTCGACTCTATTTGGTCTGCATTTTTATACATGGGGCTTCATTGCTTTTGTCGTGATGATGATTTTCTGCGCTGTCATGTTGTGCATTGATCGCAATCAGCTCTCCGCGCCCCGTGTGCAGCTCACAAGCGGGACATCTTCCTTGCACGCAAGAATCGCTTCACTGTTAATCGGTCTGTTTTTTTTGATCACCGCCGCGAATTTGATCAGCGCACTCATGGTCTGCCAGTTTGGTTCCTGTCCCGACAACCCGACTGAATATCTCTGGAAATTTTGGTTTTGAGTCTCGGTGACCTATTGCACTCCTCCTTGCGCAAACTTCTGCTCGCACTCTTGACGCTTGCGGTACTGATCGCACCCGTCTTGACACATGCCACGTCTTTTAGTGCAGAGCAGCTTAAATCTTTACACCAGCCGGTGCCTGGCGGCGTGGCTGTCCTCGACATCACGGGCACAGGTCAAGGACAGACCCCCGCCCCCACAGCCCGGTATTTAAACAAGCCCGTGCTGGTTGCCAGAACCGATACGGGTCGCTGGTTTGCGATAGTCGGCATCCCGCTGTCCGCTCCCATTGAAAAGCAAGAACTCGAGGTGTCCCGAGGTGGCAAGAAATCGATAGAAATATTTCTCATCCGCGACAAGAAATATCGCGAGCAACGCATCACGCTCAAAACGAACAAGCACGTCGACCTCAGCCCTGAGGATTTAGCCCGATACGAGCGAGAAAAAAAACTTCAAGACGATGCCTATCAGCAATTCAGTGCGCAGTCCCCGAGCAACATCTTGCTGGATCGTCCAGTCAAGGGACCGCTCTCGAGTCCTTTCGGTCTCAAGCGCTTTTTTAACGATCAACCCCGCGCACCACATTCGGGGCTGGATTTCGCCGTTCCGACCGGGACTCCCGTTCAATCACCCGCTGCTGGTCGTGTGATTTTGGTGGGCGATTACTTTTTCAATGGCAAGACCGTCTTTGTCGATCACGGTCAAGGCATGATCAGCATGTTTTGCCATCTCTCGACGATCGATGTTAAGTCCGGGCAACAACTCGCGCGCGGTCAAATCCTTGGCAAGGTCGGCGCAACGGGCCGAGTCACCGGCGCGCACCTGCATTGGAATGTCAGCCTGAATGATGCGCGCGTCGATCCCGCAATATTTATCGGTATGTTCACCTCCTGACCACGAACGTGGCAGACACAAGGAAGGCACCATGTCGATTATCCTGATTCGCCACGGCGAAACACTTCTCAATGCGGCGCGTACCATCCAGCCTGCAGACACGCCACTGGCTCCTCGCGGTCTCGCACAGGCAGAGCGTGTCGCAGAGCGGATCAGTGCGCTCAAGCCTGCCGCTATTTTGGCGAGCGACATGCCACGCGCCTGGCAGACTGCGCAAGCAATCAGTCGTAGCACAGGGCTCACGCCTATCAGCACCCCATTACTCTGGGAGCGCAATTTTGGGGATTTACGTGGACGTCCCTACGACACACTCAGCTTCAATGCGATGGAAATGATTGAAGCCCCCAAAAATGGCGAGTCCATGGCGAGCTTTCACGCGCGAGTAACCGAGGCGCTTGCCTATGCAGCCAAGCTGAGGGAAAGTCTGACAGGACCGCTCATTATCGTGAGTCATGGCCTGGTCATTCGTGCCATGCTTGAGAACAATATCGAACTTGGTGCGCACAGCATTCCGGAACGCATCGGCAACACGGCCATCACTACGATCAGTGCGCACGCCCCTCATCGGGCAGAGCTCGTGAACTGCACGGTGCATTTGACTGGCACAGGGCTTGCCGAGGATGAACACAGTCTCTCGGGAGGTTAAGGGCGCACTCCGGGCGTTTCAAGCGGCATACCTCTTGCTCGCCACATCAGGAATAGTTCCAGTTGCACGAGTTCTTTCGATCCCAACGCGTAAGGCTCGGCACGTACGCCCGTCATACAGTTACGCAAACGGCGTTGCAGGGAACCCACCGTTTGCCACTCGAGCCGATAGATCGGATAACCCGTGGGATGCGCTTGCGGGATGACATTGCCTCCAAGTTTCAAGCCGGCGCGTTCAGCATGGCATTGCGCACAAGACAAATTAAGCTGACCAACACGCTGGTTAAAAAGTCGCTGTCCGGCATCCAAATCAGCCGAATTCTCGGGCGTGCGCTCAACGGAGATCGGCATACCTTTGGAGGCATGACCCACATACGTCGCGAGCGATAATAAAGGCTTGCTCTCTAGGGTCAAGGGCGAGGCATCCTGTTTCGACTGGCGACACATGTTGATCTGTCCCTCCAGACTCAAGAGTGCGTGATTGACGACTTTGGGAAAACTCGCCGCCACACCCTTCATCGAGACAGACGCATCACCATGGCATTGCGCACAGGAAATGTTTTTTTTGCCTGCCGCTTCGTTCCAGAGCGTTTGCCCATCCAGGATCCAGAAGGTCGCTGGATTGAGCGCTTCGTCATCCTGCATCGCTCTTGTTTCGGGGGACATCAACCAATAACTGGATTGACGCTTGTCCTGCGCCCAAGCCGACAGCCCGACTACACACAATACCAGCGTGAGCAACAAACGCACGGCAACGCTGTGAATGAACACACCCGGCAAAGTCACACTATCCCGTCACCGTCAGCTGACTTGTCACGCTCGAGGCGTAGCCATTGTCACCCGACCACTTGAATTCGAGGGTACCGCTTTGCGTCGCCACTGTGAAAAAACTGAATGTCGGATTGGCACCCACCGCAGGATGCAGATCAGCGCGAAACACTTCAACACCTTCATAGGTGCAAACAAAATTTCGAATGATGTCTCTTGGTACGCGCACACCACGTTCAGTATGACGAAACCCCGATTCCATGTCGTGCTGAACAATGACACGGATCGGCACAATCTCGCCTTTTGCAGCAGTCTTGGGCATGGATACGACAGTCCGTGAGGTTTTACTCATATCAGCACCTCTTCCGTGCAAGCAGCCAACGTCACCATCGTCTCGGCAGAACCTTGCCAGAACGAACCATCGCTCATTTCAGCCACCGCCCACAAACGTTGGGAAGTCAGCAGTCGAATGCGGGTGCTGACTTGCGCGCGTCCGGCACGGGCACCGAGATAAAAACTCACCACATTTGGCAAGGGGTTCCCTTCGGAAATGACATGAATCGCCTTGACGTGATCAGCTTGTGTCATTGGACTTTCCACGGTCACGCTCATGGGCACCAGATTGCCATTTTCAACCAGGGGTGAAATTTCCAGTGCCACACGCCCATTGCGGGGCTGGGCATTGCCAAGAATTTTCTGAATCGCCTCAACGGCCTCAGCGGGCGTTGCTTTGGCATTCAACCAAGGCACGATACCCATCGCCCCGATGACTGTGATAAATGCTCTGCGGTTTGTGCTCATTGTTTTAAGCTCACTAAAAATGCCACGACATCTTCGATTTCCTGAGCAGTCAGAATCGTCTTGCCAGCGAACTGCGGTGCAATCCGGGTAAAGTGATCCTTTCTGAAATACTGCGGCATGATTGTGTCGGGATTAAAGCGACTGGCATCGACAATGCGGGCCCTCAGCTGGGCTTCCGAGAGTCTGGCGGCACTCGCAGCCAAATCGGGAGCCAGATTTCCCTGAAAACGCTCTTCGGGAAACGGACCACTGTGACACAAGATGCACAGGCCACTTTGACGGCTTAAAACGATCAGGCGACCCCGCGCTGGATCACCAGGCGCACCGGACAGGGAGTTGACAATGACCTCCCCGTCTGTGACTTGGCTAGAGTGCTGCGCCTGAATCGTGAAAGGAGCCGCCCACACAAAACATGCTGTGATGAGGCACCTTATCACTCTTCGCGTCATACCAAGGTAAAACCACTTTTCTTCAAGGGCACATCACGCAAACGCTTACCCGTGGCGCGATAAATCGCGTTCAATACGGCTGGAGCTGCCACGCAAATTGTTGGCTCACCAATGCCGCCCCAGGCTTTTCCGCCACCTTGAATGATGATGGTTTCAACTTTGGGCATCTGCGCCAGGCGGATCGAGTTAAAGGTATCAAAGTTCTTTTGTTCGACACGGCCGTCTTTGATTGTGCACTCCTCTTCGAACAGCGCGGACAAACCATAAACAAAAGACCCGGATACCTGGCGCTCAATCTGAGCAGGGTTCACGGCATAGCCGCAATCAGTCGCCGCCACAATCCGGTGGATCTTGACCTTGTTACCGTCCATGACAGACAGCTCGCAAGCAGCGGCCACATAGCTGCCAAACGCCATCATTTGGGCGATACCCCGATGCACACCCTTGGGAGCGGGCTTATCCCAACCAATCCCCTCTGCCGCTGCGTTCATGGCAGCCAGGTTACGCGGGAACTTGCCCATGTATTGACGACGGAATGCGACAGGATCCATGCCAGCCTCTTCGGCCAGCTCGTCCATGAAACACTCGATAAAGATCGCGTTCTGATTGACGTTCACGCCACGCCAGAAACCTGGGGGCACATGCGTATTGCGCATAGCGTGATCGATCAACTGATTGGGGAACTCATAACCAATCGCATGCTCTCCACCTTCCATGACGCCCTGGAAAACCAGAATGTCGCGGCCCTTGTCTTTCTCGACAATCGCTGGACGCACAGCCGCCAAAATCGACTGGCCTGAGAGACGCATATGCACGCCGGTCAGTTTCTTGTTAGCGTCAAACGCACCTGTCATTTTGCACATCATGACAGGATGGTAACGACCTTGGGTCATGTCTTCTTCGCGAGTCCAGATCAGCTTGACGGGGACGCCAGGCATCTGCTTGGCGATATTGACCGCCTGTGTGGTGTAGTCCTGGAAAGCGCCACGACGACCGAAACCACCGCCGAGATTGATTTTGTAGACATCGCACTTGTCCGCAGGCAATCCGGAAGCGGCGATCACTGCAGCAAGAGAAGCCTCACCGTCCTGAGTGGGAACCCAGGCCTCGCAACGCTCAGGCGTCCACTTGGCTGTCGCGTTCATCACCTCCATCGGAGCGTGATTCAGGAACGGATAAGAATATGTGGACTCGATTTTCTTGGCCGCACCGGCAAGCGCTGCCTTGGTGTCACCACGCTGATTACCGATAAAGGCTTGCTCGGCGGCCAGACCTTCCTTGAGCATCGCAGCGATGGTCTCACTCGATACTTTGGCGTTTGGACCCTCGTCCCACACGATTGGCAAAGCATCCATGGCCGTCTTGGCCACCCAGAAAGTATCGGCCACGACGGCCACGGCGGAGTCACCCACCTGCACCACTTTCTTGACACCTTTCATGCCCTGGACTTTGCTGGCATCAAAACTCTTGACCTTGCCGCCAAAGACGGGACATTCTTTGATGGTGGCCACAACCATGCCAGGTAGCGTCAAATCCATGCCGTAAATCTGCTTGCCGGTCACTTTGTCGGCAAACGTATCGATACGCTGAACTGACTTGCCAATGATTTTCCAGTCTTTTGGATCTTTCAGTGGAATGTCTTTTGGTACGGCTAATTTCGAAGCAGCATCAGCCACTTTGCCATAGGTTGTCTTGCGACCGGTTGGCTTGTGGGTAATGACGCCTTCGGAAACCACGCACTCCGCCACCGGCACTTTCCAGCCATCGGCTGCTGCCTGGACGAGCATCATGCGGGCCGCTGCGCCACCCTGACGCACGTACTGCTCTGAAGTGCGGATACCGCGGCTACCACCTGTGGAGAACGAGCCCCAGGGGTTTTTACGCTTGAGACTTTCGCCGGGTGTCGGATACTCGGTGGTGACATTTTTCCAGTCACACTCGAGCTCTTCTGCAACCATCTGCGCCAAGCCGGTAATGGTGCCTTGACCCATCTCTGAACGCACGACGCGAACAATGACTTTTTCATCAGGCTTGATCACAACCCACACACCGATCTCGGGTGTGGCGCCGGCGGATTGCGCGAGGCTGCTAAAGGGAAACTGCAAGCCCAGGGCCAGACCTGTACTGACGGCAGTCGTGCCGACGATAAATTGTCTGCGGGAAGGATTCGGGACGCGAGCATTCATGTGAGGACCCCTTAAGCTTTAGCAACTGAGTGAATCGCGGCGCGAACTTCCTGGAAACTTCCGCAACGACAAATATTCGTAATCGCCGTGTCGATGTCCGCATCGGTGGGCTTTGGATTCTTGTTCAGCAGATCGGTCGCAGCCATCAACATGCCGGCTTGACAGAAGCCGCACTGCGGCACTTGATGATCAATCCAGGCTTGCTGCAGCTTGGTGAGTTTGCCATCGGTCGCAAGACCTTCGATGGTTTGGACGCTTTTGCCTTCTGCCGCACTGACAGGAATCACGCAGGAGCGAATGGCTTGCCCATCGAGCATCACCGTACAGGCGCCACACTGGGCCACGCCACAGCCGTACTTGGTGCCGGTCAATCCGACTTGTTCACGGATGGCCCACAGTAGAGGAGTTGTCGGATCCACATCAATGCTGTGCTGTTTGCCATTGACGGTCAGTTTTATAGCCATTTGGGAGCTCCCAGAGCGGTGTTTAATTGTCTAAAAACGAGTAACTGCGAATTCTTGTTAATGTGTAAAGTTACTACTCCGCGACCTTAAGCACCGCTTGGTGTATACCCTATATTCCATCAAACATATCGTCCCGCCCATGCTAAACCAACAAATCATTCTGGCCAGCCGCCCCGATGGGTGGGTCACACCCGAGAATTTTTCGCTGATCGAGTCGGAACTCCCCTCCCCGGGCCCAGGTCAAGTCTTGATTCAAAACCTTTGGTTATCGCTTGATCCCTACATGCGAGGTCGAATATCCGAGGCGAAATCCTATGCGCGGGGTGTCAATATCGGTGAACGGATGGTGGGGGAAACGGTCGGTCAGGTCATCGCCTCCAATGCACCCGCACTCAAGGTTGGCGACACAGTGCTCGCCGCGGCTGGCTGGCAATTATTCGCTGCGATGGACGCAAACGCGGTCACCTTGATTCACACAGAAGCTGTGAGCCCCTCCGCTTATTTAGGTGTCCTGGGCATGCCTGGCATCACGGCATGGACCGGACTCATCGATATTTGTCAGCCCAGACCCGGGGAAACCGTGGTGGTGGATGCCGCCTCTGGCGCCGTTGGCAGCGTGGTCGGTCAACTCGCCAAACTCAATGGATGCCGTGTGATTGGCATCGCGGGCGGACCTGAAAAATGCCGTTATGTGACCCAAGAGCTTGGCTTTGATGTCTGCGTCGACCACCGATCCACTCACTTTGCCAAAGAACTCGCTGCGGCGGTTCCCACAGGGATTGACTGTTTGTTTGAAAATGTTGGCGGCGCAATTTTTGAGACACTGCTCACGCACATGCGTGTCGGTTCACGCATTGCTCTTTGTGGCATGGTGTCCGAGTTCAACCGTGAACCGCACGCTTATCGCACGCTGCGCTCTATTCTGATCAATCGCATCCGTGTCCAGGGCTTCATCATGTCGGACAAACGCGAGACCTGGCCAGGAATCAGGGAAAATTTATACGCACTCGTGACACAGGGCAAACTTAAATTTAAAGAGTCTGTGACTGAGGGTCTTGCGAACGCTCCAAAAGCTTTTGTTGGCTTACTCAAAGGAGAAAATTTTGGCAAGCAGCTCATCAAGCTGACTTGAGCATCGCTTTTGATTTAAAGGAAGCGATCGAGAATTCGGCGACTATGTTTATCGAGCTGCTGCATGTCCGCCACATAAAAACGCAGACCGTGACTGTCAGTAATGATGAGGGTACCTCCGTTCAGGCGACGGATATCCTCCTCACCCTTCAGGACGAATTTGGTCGGACCGCGATCCGTCACAACCTCCCAGGTGCTCGGTGTCGAATAGGTTGAGACCTTGGTCAGATGCTGGATCACAGGCATGACCTCGCGCGAGGCGATTTCTTCATTAACGAGCGCTCGGATATCCTCGGGCACGTCAGCCAGGCGTTCAATCCAGAGCACCTCCTTACCTTCAGTGCTCATCAATGCGACAAACTCCTGGGGAGACTGAACAGGGTACGCGCGCACAGGCGTAACGCCTTCGTGTGTCGTGCCATCAGAAAGCCTCAGGACGAGCCGCCCAGCCAAGTTGCGCGTGAGCTGAAAATCAACCATTGCTCGCCTCACTTGAACTTGGGAGAGGAGGTTCCGCATCCACTTGACGCGTTTGTGCTTCGTACAAAGCGTGATAGGCGCCACCGCGCGCCAAGAGATCCTCATGATTACCGATCTCGACGACTTGCCCGCGGTCTAGTACGACCAAACGATCGGCTTTACGCAACGTGCTGAGTCGGTGCGCAATCGCAATAGTCGTACGACCCTGAATCAAATTATCCAGAGCCTCCTGGATTTCCATTTCTGTTGTCGTATCAACCGACGAAGTCGCTTCATCGAGAATCAAAATGCGAGGATCGATCAGCAAGGCGCGCGCAATAGAAATACGTTGACGCTCACCACCTGACAAAGCCTGTCCACGCTCTCCCACCAGAGAATCGTAGCCCTGAGGAAGTCTCAAAATAAATTCGTGCGCACGAGCCGCTCTGGCTGCTGCGATGACCTCCTCGCGTGTCGCGGTCGGCTTTCCGTAAGCAATATTTTCGGCAATCGTGCCAAAAAACAGGAAAGGCTCTTGCAACACCAGACCAATGTTGCTTCGGAAAGAGTTGAGCGAATAGGAGCGAATATCCACGCCATCGACACGAATACCACCCTCGGTGACATCGTAGAAGCGACAGATCAGGTTGACCAGTGAACTCTTGCCGGAGCCACTATGCCCGACCAGTCCGATCATTTCCCCCGCACCAATGCTCAGATTAACGTTTCGCAACACGGTACGACTTCCGTAACGGAAACCCACATTGCGAATCTCGATCCGACCCTCCATCCGGTCTAGAGGCACGGGGCGTTGCGCATCGGGGACACTTGAGACGTGATCCAGAATATCGAAAATTCGTTTGGCACCCGCTGCGGCCTGTTGGGTATAGGTCACGATCCGGCTCATCGAATCCAGTCGAGTGTAGAAACGACCGATATAAGCTAAGAATGCCGCCAACACACCGACGCTAATCGCGCTGGAGGCAACTTGAGTGATACCAAAAATCCAAACTACCAACAAACCGATCTCTGTCAGAAAAGTAACGGTCGGGGCAAAGAGCGCCCAGATCTTGTTGATACGGTCGTTCACATTCAGGTAGCGATCATTCGCCTCTCTAAAGCGTGCGACTTCACGTTTTTCCTGAGCGAATGCTTTAACCACACGGATTCCGGGAATCGTATCGGCCAGCACATTGGTCAGCTCGCTCCAAGAGCGGTCAACTTTTTCAAAACCGAAACGCAAGCGATCCCTGACCAGATGAATCATCCAAATAATGACCGGCAATGGAACCAGTGTCGTGACTGCCAACCATGGATCAATGGACAGCAAGATCGCGGCCGTCATCAAAATCATCAAGACATCGTTGACGAAATCAAGGAAATGCAAAGACAGAAATAAATTGATGCGATCCGTTTCGCTACCAATACGCGCCATCAAATCGCCTGTTCGCTTGCCGCCGAAAAACTGCAGGGACAATGTCTGAAGATGATTGAATGTCGTCGTGCGCAAGTCCGCGCCGATACGTTCACTGACCCAGGACAAGAGATAGGTTCGGGCCCATCCCAGCAACCAGGCAAGCAAAGCAGCCACAACCAGACCCGTCAAGTAAAGGGTCACTAAATCGTAGTCAATAGGCTTGCCATTCTGAAAAGGAATCAGAATGTCATCCATCAACGGCATGGTGAGGTATGGGGGCACCAGCGAGGCTGCAGTCGACATCAGCGTCAACAACAATCCGACAAGCAACGGTATCCGATAAGGTTTGGCAAATCGCGCCAAACGCAGCAACGCCCAGGTATCGCTCGGTCCGGTCGGGGCGGCATCACAAACCGCGCACTCATCCTGGTCAGGTGCGTAAGGTGTGCCACAAGCAGGACAAGAGGCCGCATCGACCACGATCTCAGCATTTGGGTCGCGTAATTTTTTTTGTAAATTGCCAAACAGTTCGACCATGCGAGCCACAGCCGGAACAATACCTAGCGTATGGCGCCAGATCCCGAGGCGGTTTGCGCCATCAAACAACTCGATGGCACCGACTCCAGCATGATCGCGATGCTGAAGCGACTGGGACGTGGATACAGTCCAGACTAGCCAGTCCGTCGAGCCGGGCGCTCTTGAAAACAGCCGACGCGATGTCAAGACCAGCGCACCCGTCGCAAAATACAGCCGGTCGTCCAGGTCAGGCTCAAGCCAGGAAATGACGTGCTCATCCGGCTCCAGCAGCGCTGTCAGAGTGTCTGACCAACTACTGGGCAAGGATGGGCTGAGAGTGGACTCAGAGGATGCGAGAGGTGTCATTGCTGCGGCAGAAGGGGCTCGTCAGTCTGGAACGCCGACTGCAACAGAAAGCTGTTCATTGGGAAAATTTGGCTGGCTCAATAATCTGTTCACCTCGCAAGTATAACTAGCATATGCTCCAAGCATTGATCTCGCGATGTGTCAGGCCCCGCCAAACACCTTTTTTGCTGCGATAATGACACATGCATGACGTTGTGCAGCGCAACAAAATACTCTTTTACTGCAGCCAAACTGTTTCCTATGAGCACATGTGACATCTCGACCCGGCGTGACATTTATTTACGCGGGCCGAATATCTGGACCTACCGCCCGGTCATCGAGGCCTGGATACAGTTTGACGGGTTTCAAGCACTTCCCGCCCCCAAAGTTCTAGCCGCCTACGAACGCTTAATCAAAGCCGTGCCAGCGCTTATCCAGCCTGGGCCAGGGATTGAAGCCACCAAAGACACCCCATCCGTGCTGGCCGCAGGCATTTGGCCGCCTCACCTGCTTGAGCATCTCACGCTGGTCTTACAGCAACTGGCGGGCATGCCCGGAGGGTTCGGTCAAACGCGTGCGACTTCCCAACCTGGCCTGTACAAGGTCGTCGTGCGCGCATGGCATGAGAACGTGACGCGCCAGGCATTGGCTTTCGCGCGCACACTCATTCTGAATGCACTCGAGGATCAAGCACTCGAGGTCAAGCCCATGGTTGATACGCTTCATGATTTGCGACAGCGCTTTTGCCTCGGGCCCAGCACTGCTTGCATTGTGGATGCCGCGGATGACCGTGACATTCCAGCGATCAGACTGAGCTCCGGCAACTTGTTGCAGTTGGGCTATGGCGTGAACCAGCGACGCATCTGGACCGCTGAAACTGACAACACTGGCGCGATTGCTGAGACCATCTCTCGCGACAAAGATCTGACCAAGAGCTTATTACGTGCCTGTGGCGTGCCCGTACCGGTCGGCCGAGAGGTCGCAAACGTCGAGGATGCCTGGGAAGCCGCAGTCGATTTAGGCCTGCCCGTCGTGGTCAAGCCTAGTGACGGTAACCATGGACGCGGCGTCTTCACGAATCTGTCAACAAAAGAGGAAATTGAACGGGCGTACGCCGTCGCAATCGAGGAAGGGTCAGGTGTACTCGTTGAACAATTCATCCGCGGCGACGAGCACAGACTGCTGGTGGTGGGGGGGAAACTCATCGCCGCAGCCAAAGGCCAGGATGCGACAGTCACTGGCGATGGCATAAGCAGTATTCGCGAACTCATCGACACGCAACTCAATGCCGATCCGCGACGCGGACACGAAGAAGATCAACCGCTCAACTACGTTCGCCTGGATTCGGCAGTCATGCTCGAAATCAAACGGCAAGGCTTTGGACCGGACGATGTCCCCCCCATCGGCAAAACAATCACCATTCAGCGTAACGGCAATGTCGCCTTTGACTGTACCGAACAAGTGCATCCCGAAGTGGCCGCCGTTGCCTGTACGGCGGCTCGCATTGTCGGCCTGGACATTGCGGGTATTGATCTTGTCGCCCAAGACATTTCCAAACCCCTCGCCGCGCAACAAGGCGCGATTGTGGAGGTCAACGCGGGTCCGGGCTTGCTCATGCATCTCAAGCCTGCTCAAGGCAAAGCACGACAAGTTGGACGGGACATCGTAGGCTACACCTTCCCCCCCGGAGACATGGCACGCATTCCCGTCACGGGAATCACCGGTACCAGTGGCAAAACACTGACGGGCAAACTACTTTTCAAACTTTTATCTTTGCATGGTTGGAAAACGGGTCTGGCATGCAGCGAGGGCCTGTTCGTCGATCATCGCCGTTTGCACTCGGGAAACTGTGCGGACCACGCGAATGGACGACGTGTGCTTCTGAACAGGGAAGTGCAAGCGGTCATCATTGAAAACGGTTGCAAACAAATTTTGACTGAAGGTCTCGCCTACGAGCGTTGTGAGGTCGGCATCATCACAAATGTGGACTGGACTCAAGACCTTGCCGCTTACGAAATACTAGACGAACAAGATCTCATCAATATCTACCGTACCCAGATGGACGTCGTCTTGCCTCATGGCATGGCTGTCCTGAATGCAGAAGATGCTCGTGTCATGGCGCTTGCGGATTATTGCGACGGCAAAGTGACACTCTTTAGCAGTCAGGCCAAACTGCCTGCACTGGTCAATCATGTTGCCAACGGGGAACGCGCTGTCTTCGTTGAGCACGGCCAACTCATTTTGGCGCATGGATCGGTTCGCCGAAATCTCTGTACGATCACGTCCATCCCTGTGACCCGTCAAGACACACATCGCGAACACATCACGAGTGTGCTCGCCGCTGCCGCCGCCGCATGGTCGCTGGGTGTTACACCGGATTTGATCGAAGCGGGTCTGATCGCTTTTGAATGGCACTGACTCACTCAACTCATTCATTGATTTAATACGTTCCACCTCCTCATCCTCAGGAATCGACATGGAAGTTTCAAGAATTCGCGCTCTACGTGGTCCTAACTTATGGAGCCGTCACACCGCCATCGAGGCCGTCGTGACATGTGCAGGCGACGAGGCAGACCTAGACAAGATGCCCGGCTTTGTCACAAGACTGCGAGCACGATTCCCGGAAATCAAACCGCTGCGCCCTCTGGGACATAAAGACCCCATCACGGTCGCACATGCGTTGGAAGCCATCGCGCTTGGCTTGCAGGCCGCAGCAGGCTGCCCTGTCGCTTTTGGTCAAACGACCGCGACGCCCGAGCAAAACGTTTTCCAGATTGTTTTTCAATACACAGAAGAACCTGTGGGAAGACGTGCCCTGGAACTCGCGGAGAATCTTTGCCAGGCAGCGCTCGATGACACGCCCTTTGACGTCAAACAGGCCCTGAGCGAACTACGGGAGTTGGACGAGGATGTACGTCTGGGACCCAGCACAGGATCGATTGTGGATGCCGCAGTTGCACGGGGCATTCCTTATCGCAGGCTCACAGAAGGTAGCTTGGTACAGTTTGGCTGGGGCAGCAAACAAAAACGTATTCAAGCGGCAGAGACGAGCGGCACCAGCGCAATCGCCGAAGCAATCGCCCAAGATAAAGACCTCACCAAAATGCTCCTTCAGGCGGCGGGTGTCCCTGTTCCGCAGGGACATGTCGCCCGCGACCAGGATGAAGCCTGGGAAATCGCGACCCGCATCGGATTACCCGTGGTGGTCAAACCCCGCGATGGCAATCAGGGCAAAGGGGTCGCCGTCAATATCGAAACGCGTGAACAGCTCAATAAAGCGTTTGATGTCGCCAGCACGATCAGCAGCGATGTCATCATCGAGCAATACATACCCGGCCACGACTTCCGGATGCTGGTGATCGGCAACCAACTCGTTGCCGCCGCGAGACGTGATCCGCCCAGCGTCATCGGCGATGGCCAGCACAGCATCGCGCAACTGGTTGAAACAGTGAATTTAGATCCTTTGCGTGGAGACGGACACGCCACGGCATTGACAAAAATTCGGCTCGATGAAATCGCACTGGCCACACTCGCCAACCAGGGACTGAACGCACAGTCCATTCCGGAAAAGGGTCAGCGCATTTTGCTGCGTAACAATGCGAACCTGAGTACGGGCGGAAGCGCGACTGATGTCACTGACGAAGTGCATCCGGAATTGGCCGCGAGAATGGTGACCGCAGCGCAAATGGTGGGACTTGATATTGCCGGCGTCGATCTCGTCGCCGAGACCGTGATCAAACCCATGGAAGAACAACGTGCCGGAATTGTTGAAATCAATGCCGCGCCAGGTCTGCGTATGCACTTGAGCCCCTCTTTCGGCAAAGCGCGTCCCGTGGGGGAAGCGATCATATCCACGATGTTCGCCGAGGGTGACAACGCCCGGATCCCCGTGGTCGCCGTGACAGGGACCAACGGCAAGACAACAACCGTCAGGTTAACCGCGCACTTGTTGAAAACAAGCGGCAAACGCGTTGGCATGACCAACTCCGATGGCGTCTATATCGAACATCGCTGCATCGACACCGGAGACTGCAGCGGTCCTCGCAGCGCTCGCAATGTGCTCATGCACCCCGATGTGGATGCAGCCGTCTTTGAAACAGCGCGTGGTGGCATCTTGCGCGAAGGGCTTGGATTTGACAAATGCGATGTCGCAGTCGTCACCAACCTCGGAGTCGGTGATCATCTTGGTATGAATTTCATCAACACCATCGATCATCTCGCACTCGTCAAACGCGTCATTGTTCAAAACGTCGCCCCCAATGGCACGGCCGTCTTGAATGCGTCTGATCCCATGGTTCTTAAAATGGCGGACGCTTGCCCGGGTTCAGTCACGCTCTTTTCAATCGACCGCCTCAATCCCGCTCTCAATACGCACCGGGCCCAAGGTAAACGCGTCGTGTATATCGATGGCGATCATGTCGTGGCCGCTGAGGGTGGTCGCGAACACAGGATTGCGCTCAAATCGATTCCGCTCACACGCAATGGCACCATCACATTCCAAAATGAAAATGCAATGGCCTCGATCGCAGCGGCCTGGGCACTGGGCCTCGACTGGCAAACCATCACGACCGGTGTGTCCACGTTTGTCAACGATGCCCAAACTGCACCTGGTCGCTTTAATGTGTTCGACTACAGGGGCGCCACGGTCGTGGCCGACTATGGACACAATCCGGATGCCATTCAAGCATTGATTCAGGCCGTCGAAACGATCCCGGCCAAACGACGCATGGTCGTCATCAGCGGCGCAGGTGATCGCCGTGACGAGGACATCGTGCGCCAGACCGAGATCCTCGGCGAAGTCTTCGATCAGGCCATTTTGTATCAGGATCAATGTCAACGCGGTCGCGAAGACGGCGAAGTGCTCGCACTTTTGCAAAAAGGTTTGCAGAATGTGTCAAGAACCAAAGATATTGTGGAAATCCGGGGCGAGTTTCTGGCCATCGATACGGCGCTGGCCAAACTGCAGCCTGGCGATCTGTGTTTGATACTGATCGATCAGGTGCAGGAGGCGCTGGATCACATCGCCCTGCGCGTTGCACAGGGTTGAGCTGTATTAGCTTTTCCCTTTCTCAGCTGGCGATCCGGGTGGGAAAGGGAATGTCGAGAACATGGTGCGCGTCTGGTCTTGCATCTTGTCCTGCATCTGGGAAAACAAGTTCTTGCTTTGCTCGACGTAGCTGTTCATCATGTTTTGCACCATAGGCGTCTGTGCGCTCATGAATTGCGACCAAGCCTCAGGTGCGAACTGATTCGTGCCATAAAGACCTTTTGACTGGTCTGCCATCCGTTCCTGAATTTCCATGAAAGCCTGGATATTTTTTTCGAGGTACGAGCCCATCATGCCTTGCATCGCGTGGCCATAAAAACGAATCACCTGAGCAAGCATCGTCGAAGAGAACATCGGCATTCCACCGCTCTCCTCTTCGAGAATAATCTGTAGCAAAATGCTGCGCGTCAGATCCTCGGACGACTTGGCATCGACAACTTTGAATGACTCATTTTCCAATACAAGCTGTTTGACATCAGCCAATGTGATGTAAGTGCTGGTCTGTGTATCGTACAGCCGGCGATTAGGATACTTTTTAATCAGGCGTACAACGGCGCCCGCTGCTGCTTCAGTCATTACTTGTCCCCAGATCTACTGTCTATTTATCCATTTTAAATACTCGCCGAGCAGGTCAACAACCCACCCGGCGCATTCGCCTGAACTAACCCATGTGCAAACCACCGTTCAGTGAGAAATCCGCTCCGGTCGAAAACCCTGATTCCTCAGACGCGATCCAGGCAATGATAGAAGCAATTTCCTCAGGCCGTCCAAGTCGTTTGACAGGAATGGTAGCAATAATTTTCTCAAGCACATCCGGACGAATAGCCCGCACCATGTCTGTCCCGATATAGCCAGGCGAAACGGTATTGACCGTCACACCTTTGCTGGCAACCTCGAGCGCCAGCGACATGGTGAAACCATGAATGGCCGCCTTGGCCGTTGCGTAATTACATTGGCCAAACTGCCCTTTCTGTCCGTTCACTGAACTGATGTTAATGATACGCCCAAATCCACGATCAGCCATTCCGTCGATCACTTGCTTGGTCACGTTAAACAAGCTGTTCAGGTTGGTATCCATCACGGCACGCCAATCATCAAGTGACATTTTACGGAATACTCCGTCGCGGGTGATGCCAGCATTGTTCACCAAAACATCGACGGGGCCGTGCTCTGCGACAACCTTTTTAAATGCCGCTTCGCAAGAGTTCCAATCGGAGACGTTTCCGACAGACGCATAGAACGTGTAACCCAGAGCGGCCTGTTCATCAATCCACTGCTGATGGTCACGACTTGGACCACAACCAGCAATGACTGTCATACCATCCTTGGCCAGACGCTGACAAATCGCAGTTCCGATTCCACCCATACCACCTGTGACATACGCAATCTTTGCACTCATACTGGTTCTCCCCTGGTTGCCCTGCACGATACTTTGAACTGAAGTTAGACTGCCCTCACCTTGACATATGAACCGGGTGCTGCCTCGAGCACATCAAACGGCGCGCGACCCGCTTGCTTGGGTGCACGCACCCGTTTGCCGCTCTGCGTGGCGAGCCATTCGACCCAAGTCGGCCACCAGCTCCCTGGTTTCTCTGTTGCCTGCTGATCCCATTTTTCTGGATCCTGAGTTTTTGACTCCGTCGGCCCCACCCAATAACTTCGTTTGTTTTTTGCCGGTGGATTGATCACACCAGCAATATGGCCCGACGCACCCAGAACAAAAGTGTTCTCGCCCGAAAACAATGAAAGCGTGGCAAAGGCGGACTGCCACGGAACAATATGATCCTCGCGCGAGGCATAGATGAAAGCCGGAATCTTGACTTTGCGCATATCGATCGGTACGCCGCAACATTTCAGCGCATTCGGTTGACGCAGCTTGTTTTCGAGATAGGTATTGCGGAAATACCATGTGAAAAACGGACCCGGCAAATTTGTACCGTCACTATTCCAGAAGAGCAAATCAAAAGCGACGGGTGTTTCACCTTTCAGATAATTGGAAACAACATAGTTCCACACGAGTTCATTCGGACGCAAAAAAGAAAACGTTGAACCAAGTTCGCGCGCAGACATGAATCCGCCCTGACCGATTTGCCGTTCGCGCAATTGCGCATGTTGCTCGTCGACAAAAACACCCAGCATGCCCGTGTCTCGAAAATCAATCATCGCAGTCAGCATCGTCACTGACGAGACCGGCTCTTGGCCTCTGGCTGCCGCCACGGCAAGCGCCGTCGCCAGCATCGTTCCTCCCACACAGAAGCCCAGAGCATTGATCTGTTTTTGTCTGGAAATCGCCTGTGTCACTTCGATCGCTTTGAGAACGCCTTGCTCGAGATAATCATCCCAGGTGGCTTTCTCCATTCCATCGTTCTCTTCGGCGATCGGATTACGCCATGAAATCAGAAAGACGGTAAACCCTTGTTCCACGAGAAAGCGGACAAAAGAGTTTTCCGGTTGGAGATCAAGGATGTAAAACTTGTTGATACATGGGGGCACCAACAAAATAGGTTTCTGAAATACAGTCGGTGTGGTGGGTGCGTACTGGAGCAACTGAAAATACGGATTTTGGAACACCACCGAACCTGGTGTCGTCGCAACGTTTTCACCAAGCTTGAATTTAGTTTCGTCCGTTTGAGTAATGCGTCCCTTTTGCAAATCACTGAGCAAATTACTCATACCCGAGACAAGTGTCTCACCGCCCGACTCTACAAGTGCTGCTTGTGCCTCGGGATTCGTCGCTAAAAAATTGGCAGGAGACAAAGCATCGAGCCACTGGCTGATGGAAAACTCCAAACGGTTTTTGACCTCTGGCGCAGCTTCCGAGGCTGTCACCATGCGACTCATCGCGTCAGCAGAAAGCAAATACAAGTGCGCCATCATCAGATGCGGAGGACTGCTTGCCCAGGCCGTCCCGGCAAAACGTCTGTCTTTTAAGGGAGTTAAATGTCCATCGGCTGCATCTTTTGAGATGCGTTGCCAGCCCTCCAAAAAATCCTGCTGAATCTTGACGAGGGCTTCGGGAGAGATACCGGCTGGTGGAGTCCAACCATCAGGAAATGGAAAATTCAAATCGTGACCTTTATATGCACACGGCGTTTCAATCCTGCGCTGCAATACAAATAATGTCAATCAGGGGAAACGGACGCAAACGTCATTCATGGATCCCGCCCCACCATTACATCATTTGACTCAGGCTGATGACTGAGCCAAGCCAACGTGGCCATGCGACCAGTCTGACGATCACGTCGATAGGAAAAGAATTGCTTAGGATTGGTGGCTGTGCAGCAATGGCTCAGCTCAACATCACCCACACCCATCTTGGAGAGACGTAACCGCGCAAGACCCGCCAGATCAAGTCTCCAGCGGTCGCAGACTGCAGGATCAGGGACACACAGGCTGGGCTCAAGCGCAAGCTCGGCTGCAAACGCCTGGCACACGTCCGCACCCACTTGAAAAGCAGCAGCACCAATTCCGGGACCGATCCAGGCACGCCAACCCATGGCATCAGGCTGTTTGCGCTTCATGAGGGACAGTGTTTCCTCGAGCACGCCCGCTGCCAGACCTTTCCAGCCGGCATGCGCCGCACCCAGCACCGTTGCTCGATCATCCGCCAATACGACAGACAGACAGTCCGCAGTCAAAACGGCCAGCACACGCTCATGTTGCGTGGTCACTGAAGCATCCGCCGCAGGTGGAGAGTTTGCCGATACAAAATTTTTAGGGTCATCCGCATCGACCACGCGCACGCCGTGCACTTGTTGCAACCAGGCAGGCTCCTGCGGGATCAACTGGGCGAGCAAACCCCGATTCGTCAACACTGTCTCGGGAAGGTCACCCGCCCCAAGACCCAGATTGAAGGAGTCGTAAGGAGGTCGGCCCACACCTCCCACGCGGGTCGTACAAAAAGTATGGACGCCAGACCAGGCTTTGGCAGGACGAATGACAGGAATGGAGGATTGAGTGTTTATTTCCATTGGATTTGATCTTGGACTCTCGATAAATCCTCGGCTGGCGGCGCGATAAAAGACACCTCGCCACCTGTGCCCGGATCTTCGAATCGAAGTTGATAAGCATGAAGCATCTGCCGATTCGCATCACCCAAAATTCTTCCACCGTATAGCGTATCGCCCAACAGGGGATGACCCAAGCTCGCCAGATGCACGCGGATCTGGTGGGTGCGGCCGGTCTCCAGACGACAACTGACTTGGGAGATATTGGAACCGTGGTACTCACCTACGCGCATCAGCGCGTAATGCGTGACAGCAGGTTTGGGAGCGCTTGGACGCTCGACGCTCATACGAACAGGTACCCGCGGATCCCGTCCAATCGGACGATCCACCGTCCCCGCGCCCAACATCCGCCCATGCGCCAGAGCCAGATATTCGCGCCCCATGGTTCGAGCCTGGAGCTGCCGAACCAAATGCGTTTGAGCCACCTCGTTTCTAGCTACCACCAACAGTCCCGAAGTATCTTTATCGAGACGGTGCACAATCCCCGCTCGCGCCACTTGGGCCAACTCTGGATAGCGGTAAAGCAATCCGTTCAACAGCGTCCCACTCCAGTTGCCGGCACCAGGATGGGTCACAAGACCGACTGGTTTGTTTACGACGACCCAGTCAGGACTTTCACCCATCACCTCGAAATCGATCGGTTCGGCCTTGAATGCGCCTTCTTCCGGGGATGGCTGAGCATAAACAGTGATCACGTCATCCTCTCGCAGCGTCTGGCGAACACGTGCGACCTGGCCGTTGACAAGCACATGCCCGCGCTCAATCCAGGCTTGAAGACGACTACGGGAGTGCTGAGGCACCAACTGAGCCAGGACCTTGTCCAGCCGCTCGAGCGGCATCTCATCCGTCACCAGAAAAATCAGGGGTTCGTCGTCCGGGAGGGCATCTTCAGAAATAGGGGTATCAGGCATTTCGACTCGTCTTATAATCAGTGGAGAATGCTAACACCAAGGATCATCTCGTGATGAGTCGCACCGCCCTTTCTTTTCTTCCTACACTCGCGCTCAGCCAGCTTGCCAGCCGTGTTTTGCTAATGCTCGCCGCATTGGTGGTCATTGCCGGCTGCGGCACGAAGGCTCCGGAATACGATCCCACAGCGAACTGGAATGCTGAGCGACTGTTCCAAGACGGCAAAACCGAAATGAATGCGGCAAACTGGCGCGTTGCCAAAGAGCGCTTTGCGGCGGTTGAGGCACGCTTCCCGTTTGGTGTGTATGCGCAGCAGGCCCAGATTAATCTGGCCTATTGCCAATGGAAAGACAAAGAGCCTGAGCTTGCCCTGGGGACACTCAATCGTTTTCAGCAACAATACCCCGGCAATCCCTCAATGGATTACGTGCTGTACCTCAAGGGACTCATCAACTTCACGCCGCCCAGCGCCGTATTTTCGGGTCTGACGCGTCAAAATCCAGGCGAGCGTGACGTGCGCGCGCTGCGTCAGTCTTTTGCCGCCTTTACCGAGCTCGTACAGCAGTTCCCAGAAAGCCGTTACACACCCGATGCGCGCAAGCGCCTGAACTGGCTGGTCAATACAATGGCCGAAAATGAACTCGCCGTTGCACGCTTCTATTACGATCGCTACGCCTACGTCGCGGCCATCAACCGCGCCCAGAGCGTGATCACCGACTACCAGGGTGTGCCCGCTGCCGAATCGGCCTTGTACATCATGATGATGTCTTATGAAAAGCTTGGCATGACGGAACTTCGCAACGATGCAGAGCGGGTCTTGCTGCAAAACTTTCCCAAAACCAAGCTGATCAGCGAAGGTTTCCCCAATAAGTACAGCGCCTGGAACCCACTGCGTCTGTTCTAAGTCGCATCAATCGGAGCGCTGTGGCGTTGATAAAAGGCCACAGCCTCCTCAACATCGCGTGTCCTTGCAAAAGGCGGCAAGCCCCGCCAAAGTTGTTTTCCATAAGGCTTGTCAACCAGACGGGTATCACCCACCATCAGCACGCCCCAGTCTGTCTCGGTGCGAATGAGCCGACCCGCTCCTTGTTTGAGCGCAATTGCAGCCTCAGGAAGCTGATACTCCATAAAGGGGTTACCGCCACGACTGCGACAAGCCTTTAGACGCGCCTCAAGCACGGGATCATCCGGCGGCGCGAAGGGTAACTTATCAATCGCCACGAGGGTCAAACGATCACCGGCCACATCAATCCCTTCCCAAAAACTTGCACTCCCCACCAGCACGGCATGGTCAAGTGTGCGAAACCGCTCCAGCAAATCCCGACGCGTACCGTTGCCTTGGCGCATGATTGGCCAAGTCAAACCAAGCCGATCGTAAGCGTCCGCCAGCAACCCCGCCACACGCTCGACCGCACGCAACGTCGTGCATAAAACCAGGGCGCCTCCCTGACTGGCCTGAATCAACGGCATCAAGGTGTCGACGAACGCAGGTAAAAAATCCGCCGACTGAGGAGGAGGTAGCGACCTAGGTACGAATAACAAAGCTTGATTCGCATAATCAAACGGGGACTCCATGCGCAGCGTTTCGGCTTTTTCCAGTCCCAGGCGAGAGGTAAAGTGTGAAAAATCTCCATGGACAGACAAGGTCGCGGAAGTAAAGATCCAAGCCTGACCGCCCTGTCGATAGCGTGAAAACGCCTCCGCAACTGAAAGAGGCGCCGCATGCAAGCGAACATGGTGCAGGCCTAATTCAACCCAGCGCACAACCTCCTGCTCATCCTCAAGCGCAGCATGACTCGTTCGACCCGGCTTTCCCCATTGGGATAAGCGCTCTGCAAGTTCGTGGCAGCTGCGCGCAGCCGCAGCCAAATCAGGATGCTTTTCCTCAACACTGGAAAGCATGCGTGCAATCTCATCAAGAGCCAATTGCAACACATCGCGTGCAGCATCAAAGTTCTCTGGCGAGGGAAAGGCTTCGAAAGTCACTCTGCGCGCTGGCATTTTCTCAAGCGCAGCGCAGCTCAGCCTGAGTTCCTTGGCGGCGTGCTCAATCCGACGCGCCTGCTCCGACCAGTTCGTCAGCTCGCGTGCATGCGCCAAACCTGCGGTTTCTACCAACTTGGATAAGTCTAATAACTGGTGAGTCGAAATACTTGTTCCGAGAAAACGCGTTGCCGTGTCAGGCAGCTGATGGGCCTCATCAAAGATCACTGTATCCGCGGCAGGTAACAAATCTGTAATCCCCTCGTCACGCAGCATCAAATCCGCCATGAACAAGGCGTGATTGATCACGACAACATCTGCCTCCTGTGCCTGGCGACGCGCTTTGAGGACAAAACAATCTCGCACATTGGGGCAATCCTGTCCGAGACAATTTTCACGCGTGGAGGTCACACGCTGCCAAATTTCCGCATCCTCGGGAACCGAAGGCAAGTCGGCGCGATCGCCTGTGTTGCTCTGCTGTGTAAACGTTTGGATATGACGCAACTGCTGGACCTCAGCCCGCGAATGCAGAGACCGATCCTCTCCCTGAATTCGCTCCAGGTGATAGTGGCACACATAATTACCACGCCCTTTTAAAAGCGCGATCGAGGCTGGCAGACTCAAGGCCTCTCGGACCCTGGGCAAATCACGCGCAAACAACTGGTCCTGGAGGGTACGCGTCCCGGTCGAGACCAGAACCTTTCCTCCTCCAAGTAAAGCGGGCACCAGGTAAGCCCAGGTTTTACCTGTGCCAGTCCCTGCCTCAGCCACCAGTGTTGAGCGCTCGGCAATGGTGCGCTCAACAGCCTGGGCAAGCTCAATCTGGGAGGGCCGGACGCGAAAGCCAGGAGACATGACGGCCAGAGGGCCATCAAGAGAGAAAAGCTCGGAAATCGTAGGTTCTTGCATAAAGGACACCAAAGGGCAAGCCGGATCATACCCCGTCGAAACGGGGCCGAATTCAGTCTTGTGGCAAAATCGTCCGTTTGTTGTCATCATTAAAGTTCTGGAAACAATGAGCGATTCAAGCACCAGCCATTCAAGCTCCACCCCGTCCTCGACCTTGGCCGCGCCCGTCACCGCCGCACAGGCCGAGCAACGCATCACTGCCCAGCTCGCCGAGGAACTGGGCATCAGACCCCAGCAGGTCACGGCCGTCATTGAATTGCTCAAGGATGGCGCAACTGTCCCTTTTATCGCCCGCTACCGCAAAGAAGCCACCGGGGGCCTGGACGACACAGTGTTGCGCAATCTGGATACTCGCCTACTGTATCTGCGAGATCTCGAAGACCGTCGGGCGGCGATTCTGGCTTCGATCACCGAACAGCAAAAGCTCACACCCGAGCTTGAAAAGTCGATTCAACAGGCGGATACCAAGCAACGACTTGAAGACTTGTACGCCCCCTTCAAGGTCAAGCGTCGCACACGCGCCCAGATTGCCCGAGAAGCCGGACTCGAACCCCTGGCAGATGCCATCCTGGCTGACCTCGGCTGCGATACGCTGACGCTTGCCGGACAATATTTAAATCCGGATGCAAATATTGCAGAACCCAAGGCTGCGTTAGATGGGGCTCGAGATATCCTCGCCGAACGCTATGCCGAAAATGCCGACTTGCTGGCCGATATGCGCACGCATTTATGGTCGCATGGCTATCTGTATTCCAAGGTAGCCGAAGGCAAAGAAGCCGAGGGGGCGAATTTCCGCGACTGGTTCGAATTTAGCGAACCCCTGCGCACACTACCCTCGCATCGAGTGCTCGCCATGCTCCGCGGTCGCCAACAAGGGGTACTTGAGTTGCGCATTGGACTCGAGGAGAGCCAGGATGTTTTGGTGCCACACCCTTGCGTTGAGCGAGTGGCTCAATTTCTAAAACTTGGACGGGATCTTTTTGACGCAGCTCCCACACCTCGGGCAAAGTGGCTGGCGGATGTGGCTCGCTGGACTTGGCGCGTCAAATTGCTCACGATGTTCGAAACGGAAATGATCACGCGCTTGCGCGAAAGTGCAGAAGCAGAAGCGATCCGTGTCTTTGCTGCCAACCTGAAAGATCTGTTGCTTGCCGCACCGGCTGGCCCCAAAGCAGTCCTCGGTCTGGATCCAGGGATCAGAACAGGCGTCAAGGTCGCTGCGATCGACCACACCGGCAAACTCGTTGAAACGGCCACAGTCTATCCTTTTGAACCCAGACGCGACCGTGCAGGCTCACTCGCCACACTGGCGGCGATTGCCCGTCGACACAAGATCGAACTGGTCGCGATTGGAAATGGGACCGCCTCGCGCGAAACAGAAAAACTGGTGGCGGACCTGATGTCCGAACAACCTGACCTCAAACTCACGCGAGTCGTAGTATCAGAGGCCGGGGCCTCGGTCTACTCCGCCTCTGAACTGGCGGCGCTGGAGTTTCCTGACCTCGATGTCAGCCTGCGCGGAGCAGCCTCGATCGCTCGACGCCTGCAAGATCCACTGGCCGAACTTGTCAAAATCGAACCCAAGGCCATTGGCGTGGGTCAATATCAGCACGACCTGAACCAACGGGAACTTGCGCGCTCTCTGGATGCGGTTGTCGAAGATTGTGTGAATGCCGTCGGCGTGGACGTCAACACCGCCTCAGCAGCGCTGCTCACACGTGTCTCAGGTCTGAACAGCACACTTGCCAAAAACATCGTGGCGTATCGCGATGAAAAGGGAGCCTTTTCAAATCGTCTCGCTCTTAAAGAAGTATCGCGTTTCGGCGAAAAGGCGTTTGAACAAGCCGCAGGCTTTTTGCGTATTCCAAATGGTGATAATCCTCTCGATGCTTCCTCGGTGCATCCCGAAGCCTATCCTGTCGTGGAGCGCATCCTCAAGAAAATCTCCGCCGATATGAAAGACGTGATCGGCAACCGTGAAAAACTCAAAGGGCTCTCGCCTTCTGAATTCACCGATGAACGCTTTGGCGTACCGACCGTTCGGGATATTTTGCTTGAGCTTGAAAAGCCAGGTCGTGATCCACGTCCAGAGTTCAAAACAGCAACCTTCAAAGAGGGCGTCGAAACGCTCAACGATCTACTCCCGGGCATGATTCTCGAAGGCGTCGTGACCAACGTCGCAAACTTTGGCGCCTTTGTCGATATCGGCGTTCATCAAGATGGCCTGGTACACATCTCGGCGCTCGCTGAAAAATTCGTCTCTGATCCTCGGGATGTCGTACGCGTCGGGCAAACTGTCAAAGTGCGCGTACAAGAGGTCGACATTGCACGGAAACGAATTGCCTTGACGATGCGGTTGAATGACGACGCACCACCTGCTCGCTCCTCTGCGGGTGGCAATGGGTCGGCAAAACCAAACCGCAACGCTGCACCCGCACCTGCTACTACGGGACAAGGCGCCATGGCGGCCGCCTTTGCCAAGCTTAAGCGTTAGGTAGAAAGTCGGGTGGTGCTCACTCGGATGGACGCAAACTCGCTCTGAGCGTTTCAATACGCTCGGAGCGTTGGGCAGCAGTCTCGCTCTTGACGCCTGAGGCGACCACTTCACCCTCCAGGGTAAGATTGAAATCAAGCTCTCCGATGAGAGTCAGCAATGATTCGAGCTCGCATGTCTGCAGAGCGCGCATGGCAGCGCCAGCTTTTTTGGGATCTGCGAAAGCCACTGAAGAAAAAAGCTCCGTGCCGTCCTGACCCAGAAAACGAAAGCGAAACTGTCCAGCCTCATCCCGGAAACTGACAAAACGTGCGCCTTTACCTCCGCCTTTTGCCGCCTTGGCGCCGCCGGCATTCGCTTTATTCGCAAGCGTGCGTAATCCCACTGCTTGGCGCAACTCATGAATAAAGGGGGTCGCAATGGCCCGCGCCTTACGCGCACCTTCTTGCAGAATTTCTTCGATTCGGGCGGGATGTGCCATCAAATCTTCATAGTTCGCACGCATCGGTCCGAGCTCTTGCTCGATTCGCTCGCAAAGCGTTTGCTTGGCATCGCCCCAGCTCATTCCTGCTGACAACGCTTGACGAAATGCAGCGGTCTCAGCTTGCTGCGCGAAAGCCTTGTAAATAAGATACAGATGAGAAGCTTCAGCGTCCTTAGGCTCTCCCGGGCCACGCGAATCCGTCACAATCCGGGCGACAGCCGCTTTCAACGCACGTGCACCTCCCTCGAAAAGAGGGACGGTGTTGTTATAGCTCTTGGACATCTTGCGACCATCCAGGCCGGGCAAGGTTGCTACGTCCTCGGCAATCACCGCTTCGGGCAAGACGAAAAAATCCTTGCCCTGTCCAAACAAGTGATTAAAGCGCTGGGCGATATCGCGCGCCATCTCAAGATGCTGAGTCTGATCACGTCCGACCGGGACCTTGTGTGCATTGAACATCAAAATGTCCGCCGCCATCAGGATAGGATAAGAAAACAACCCCATCGTGATGCCATCATCAGGCTCGACATTCTTGGCAACGTTCTGATCAACTGAGGCTTTATAAGCATGCGCTCGGTTCATCAGTCCCTTGGCTGTCACGCACGTCAACATCCAGCATAACTCGGGTATTTCAGGGACATCGGACTGCCGATAAAACGTGACGCGCTCGGGATCAAGACCCGCAGCCAACCACGTCGCCGCGATCTCCAGTCGTGAGCGTGCAATCCGATCGGCATCTTCGCACTTGATCAGCGCGTGATAATCCGCGAGAAAGAAAAATGCATCAACATTTTTTTCAAGGCTCGCTTGAATCGCAGGCCTGATCGCACCGACATAATTGCCCAGATGAGGAGTGCCCGACGTCGTGATGCCGGTTAGAACGCGAGTGTTCATGAATAATGACCTTAGAGACTGACGGTATCGCGCTGCTCGGAATCCAGATATTCCTTGGACTGCATTTCTAAAATGCGTGAAACAGTGCGATGAAACTCGTTTGACATCGGACCCGAGGTGTAGATTTCCTCAGGTTCACACGCGGCCGACATGATCAATTTGACCTTGTGATCATAGAAAACATCGATCAGCCAAGTAAACCGTCTGGCCTCGGAGGCGTGCTTGGGTCCCATCTTTGGTACGTCAGAAAGAATCACGGCGTGAAACCGACTGGCGATCTCAAGATAGTCATTCTGCGAGCGAGGCCCACCGCATAAGGTTGCAAAATCAAACCACACCACGCTACCTGCGCGTTTTTTAGCGGTGATTTCACGATGCTCGATCAAGAGCACGGGATCCTGAGGTGGCGTATCTGATAACTGAGCAAAAGCCTCTTGCAACGCCTGGTCGGCCTCGGGGCCCAGCGGCGTGTGATAGCACTTGACTTGCTCGAGCGTACGGCGGCGATAGTCAATCCCCGCATCCACATTCAAAATATCCATCCTGTCTTTGATCAGAGCGATTGCAGGCAAAATACGATCACGATGCAAGCCATCAGGATAGAGTAATGAAGGTTCGTAGTTGGACGTCATGACAAATGACGTTCCATGTTCAAAAAACTTGAGTAACAACCGGTAAAGGATCATGGCGTCGGCCACATCCGACACATGAAACTCGTCAAAACAAATGAGTCGATAGCGTTTGGAGATACGCTTGGCAACCTCATCAAGAGGGTCTTGCATGCCTTTGACTTCGTCAAGCTGGCGATGCACGCTGCGCATGAATTCGTGAAAATGCAGACGTGTTTTACGCTTAACCGGAACGGTTGCATAAAACGCATCCATCAAAAAGCTTTTACCGCGTCCGACACCACCCCAGAGATAAACACCTCTCGGCACATCGGGTCGTTTGAACAGGCGTTTGACCGCGCTGGATCGAGCACCCTTAAAGGCGATCCAGTCGTCAAAATACTTTTGTAAACGCTCTATCGCGGCGCGCTGAGCGTGGTCTGGCTGATAACCGCGCTCAGCCAGACTGCTCTCGTAATATTGAAGAACGTTCAAGAGAGTTGCACGCAAGTGCCTCAGAAATTGAGAGTGCGCTTGTCAACCGCCAAGGCCGCTTCTTTCATGGACTCCGACAAAGTCGGATGGGCATGACAAATGCGGGCAATGTCTTCGGCAGCGCCACGGAATTCCATGATGGTGACCGCCTCGGCGATGAGCTCGGAAGCCATCGGTCCGATGATGTGCACGCCTAACACCTCGTCTGTGGTCGCATCCGCAAGGATCTTGACGAAACCAGTGGTATCGCCCAGGGCGCGAGCACGGCCATTGGCCAGAAAGGGGAAGCTGCCAGCCTTGTAGGCTCGGCCAGAAGCCTTGAGCTGTTGCTCGGTCTGACCCACCCATGAAATTTCGGGAGAGGTATAGATGACCCAAGGAATCGTGTCAAAGTTGACATGGCCGTGTTGTCCGCCAATACGCTCAGCCACGGCAACGCCCTCTTCTTCAGCTTTGTGTGCCAGCATCGGACCACGCACGACGTCACCCACCGCCCAGACGTTTGGCAAGTTCGTCTTGCAATCCGCATCAACCACAATGAAGCCGCGCTCGTCCAGCTTGAGGCCAACAGCCTCAGCATTCAGACCGCCGGTATAAGGCACGCGACCAATCGATACGATCAGCTTGTCAACCACCAGTTTCTGCTCCGCGCCAGAGGCATCCGTATAGGGAACAGTCACTTGCTTGGCTGTTGACTTGATCTCGCCGAGTTTGACGCCCATCTGAATGTTCAGACCCTGCTTGGTGAAAATCTTGTGCGCTTCTTTAGCAACCTGAGTATCAACAGCCGCCAAAAACTCTGGCATCGCTTCGAGGACAGTCACTTCGGCACCCAGACGTCGCCAGACACTGCCCATCTCGAGACCAATCACGCCAGCACCAATCACGCCAAGCTTCTTGGGAACAGCACCGATGTTCAGGGCACCGTCATTGGACAAAATTTGCTGCTCGTCAAAGGGCAGACCTGGCAACTCGCGTGCCGAAGAGCCTGTTGCGATCACGACATGTTTGCCCACAATGTCAGCCTCGGTTGTGCCGCTAACCTTGATCGCCCAACCACCATCGACCTGACCCGCGAAGGCGCCTTTGCCATGGAAAAAAGTGATCTTGTTCTTTTTGAACAGGTACAAAATACCGTCGTTGTTTTGTTTTACAACGCTATTTTTGCGGCCGATCATTTTATCGAGCTTGAGTGAAACACCCTTGACCTCGATGCCATGCTCGGCGAAATGATGATTCGCCTGCTCATAATGCTCTGACGACTGCAACAAAGCCTTGGAAGGAATACATCCTACGTTGGTGCATGTGCCGCCTGGTGCGGGCCCACCCTGGCCATTTTGCCAGGCATCGATACACGCAACGGTTTTACCCAGCTGGGCCGCACGAATCGCGGCGATATACCCGCCGGGACCCGCACCAATCACCACTACATCAAATTGATTTGAAGACATATATTTTCCAGCTTAGATTTCGAGCAGCATGCGCTGCGGATCTTCGAGCGCCTCTTTCATGGCGACCAAGCCCAGAACCGCTTCGCGGCCGTCGATAATGCGGTGATCGTAGGACATCGCGAGATAGTTGATTGGACGAATCACGATCTGACCCTTTTCAACCACGGCGCGCTCTTTGGTTGCATGCACGCCCAAAATCGCGGATTGAGGAGGATTGATAATCGGTGTCGACAACATGGAGCCAAACACACCACCGTTGGAAATCGAGAACGTACCACCTGTCATTTCTTCGATGCCAAGCTTGCCCTCGGAGGCACGCTTACCAAAGTCGGCGATTGTTTTTTCGATTTCGGCGATCGTGAGCTGGTCTGCGTTGCGCAAGATTGGCACCACCAAGCCGCGTGGGCTACCCACGGCAATACCGATATCAAAGTAGCCGTGATAGATGATGTCCTTGCCATCAACCGAAGCGTTCAGGATTGGATAACGCTTGAGCGCTGCGACGGCGGCCTTGACGAAGAAAGACATAAAGCCCAGCTTGACGCCATGCTCTTTCTCGAACTTGTCTTTGTACAGGTTTCGCAAATCAATCACGCCCTGCATGTTGACTTCGTTAAACGTGGTCAGGATGGCGTTGTCTTGCTGCGATTGCAACAGACGCTCAGCGACGCGGGCACGCAAGCGGCTCATGGGGACGCGCTGCTCTGGACGACCATCGAGGGACTGTGTCATCGGCACAGTGGGATTTGCAAGCGCAACCTTTGGAGCGGCCACAGGTGCTGCGGGGGCAGCAGAGGCGCCAAGCGCATCACCCTTGGTGATACGACCGTCGCGACCTGTGCCAGCCACCGATGCGGCAGATACACCTTTGTCAGCGAGGATCTTAGAGGCAGCTGGAGAAGCAATACCCGCAGCCGAGGCAGAGGCTGCTGCGGGTGCTGCGGGTGCTGCGGGTGCTGCGGGTGCTGCGGGTGCTGCAGGGGCTGCGGCGGGCGCAGCGGCAGCTGCCGGAGCAGCGGCCGCGGCAGGTGCAGCAGCTGCTTTGCCGTCCGTATCGATGCGAGCCAGGACCTCGCCCGAAGTCACCATGCTGCCATCGCCCTTGACGATTTCAGACAACACGCCTGCGGCAGGCGCAGGGACTTCGAGGACAACTTTGTCAGTTTCAACTTCGATCAGGATTTCGTCAGCCTGGACAGCTTCGCCAGGTTTCTTTTTCCACGTCAGAAGTGTCGCCTCGGACACTGATTCGGATAACTGTGGAACAACAACGTCTGTGATTGCCATTATATTTTTTCCGTAATTGGATGAATTCGATTCTCTGGGATTACTTCGTCAGCATGAAGGTTTTAAACTTGCCAAAGGCTTGCTCGACCAGCGCTTTCTGCTGCTCGAGGTGCTTGGCCAGATAACCGACAGCTGGCGAGGCAGAAGCCGCGCGACCTGCGTAACCAAGTTTTTGACCGCTGGACATGTTCTGGTACAGATGATGCTGGACATAGAACCATGGACCTTGGTTCTGTGGCTCATCCTGAACCCAGACCACTTCCGTTGCCTTGGGGTATTTACGCAACTCGGTTTCAAAAGTTTTATGCGCAAAAGGATAAAGCTGTTCGACACGAATAATCGCGACAGAGTTGTCCTTGCGTTCGCGACGACCATTGACCAGATCGTAGTAAACCTTGCCCGAACACACCAATACGCGCTTGACGGATGCGGGATTGATCGACTCGTCGACTTCGCTGATGATCGGACGGAAACGACCTGTCGCCAAATCAGGCAGGGGCGAGCCTGCGTCCTTGTTACGCAGCAAGGACTTGGGCGTCAAAATCACTAAAGGCTTGCGGAACTGACGGATCATCTGACGACGCAACAGATGGAAAATCTGAGCGGCTGTCGTGGGCTGAACGACCTGGATGTTGTTGTCCGCGCAAAGCTGCAAGAAGCGTTCGATACGCGCGGAGGAGTGCTCCGGACCCTGCCCTTCGTAGCCGTGTGGCAGCATCATAGTCAATCCAGACTGACGGCCCCATTTGGCTTCGCCTGAAACAATAAACTGATCGATCACGACCTGCGCGCCGTTGACGAAATCGCCGAACTGCGCTTCCCAAATTGTGAGTGTCTTGGGATCGGCGCATGAGTAGCCGTATTCAAAACCTAGAACGGCTTCTTCGGACAAGACTGAGTCGATGACGGTGAAGGGCGCCTGACCTTCGGCAACATGCTGCAGGGGAATATAAGTACCATCATCCCAGCGTTCACGATTTTGATCGTGCAGCACTGCGTGACGGTGCGTGAACGTACCGCGGCCGGAGTCTTGGCCTGTAATGCGGACAGCATAACCAGACGCAACCAGCGTCGCAAAAGCCAAATGCTCGCCCATGCCCCAGTCGAGATTCATTTCGCCACGCGCCATGGCGCGACGATCGTTCAGCAACTTGGTCACGAGAGAGTGAGGGGCAAAACCATCAGGTACGACAGTCAGCTTTTCACCGATGCGCTTAAGCTCAGTGATCGGCACTGCGGTGTCGGCCTGGTCGGTCCACTTCGCATTCAGATAAGGGGACCAGTCAATCGCATACTTGCTCTTGTAGTCGGTCAACACAGGCTCGATCGTGCGACGACCGTCTTCCATGTACTGGCGGTAGTCTTTGACGAGCTGATCGCCCTCACCTTCCTTGAGTACACCCTGAGCCGTCAGCTTGTCCGCATAAAGTTTGCGTGTGCCGGGGTGCGCACCAATTTTTTTGTACATCAAAGGCTGAGTCAGCGAAGGTGTGTCTTGTTCGTTGTGACCCAGCTTGCGGAAACAGACGATGTCGACCACCACATCCTTGCCAAACTGCATGCGGAAATCCAGCGCTAGGCGTGTGGCATACACAACTGCCTCAGGATCATCGCCATTCACATGAAAAACAGGCGCCTCGATCATTTTGGAGACGTCTGTACAGTAAATCGTCGAGCGGGTATCGCGCGGGTCGGAAGTCGTAAAGCCGATCTGGTTGTTAATCACCAGATGAACCGTGCCACCCGTACCGTAACCACGGGTTTCGGCGAGGTTGAGGGTTTCCATCACAACGCCCTGACCTGCGAAGGCGGCATCACCATGAACCAGCACAGGCAACACTTGCTTGTAGCCATCCGCGCCGCGACGCTCTTGACGAGCTCGAACGCTGCCCTCGACCACAGGGTTGACGATTTCGAGGTGCGAGGGGTTAAAGGCCAGTGACAAATGCACTGGGCCGCCGCGTGTGGACAAATCGCTGGAGAAACCGTTGTGATACTTGACGTCACCATCGGTCAAACCTTCGGCATGGTGACCTTCGAATTCTGCGAACAGATCACCAGGCATTTTGCCCATGATGTTGACCAGCATATTCAGGCGGCCGCGGTGGGCCATACCCACGACGATTTCCTGCACGCCCGACTCGCCAGCGTGGTTGACGACCTCGTCCATCGATGCGATGAAGCTGTCACCTCCCTCGAGGGAAAAACGCTTTTGGCCGACGTATTTGGTATGGAGGTAACGCTCAAGGCCTTCGGCCTCGGTCAACTGCTGCAAGATGTGGCGCTTGCGCTCTGGGGTAAAGGTCGGTGCGCCGAGGGTGGACTCAAGGCGCTCCTGAACCCAGCGCTTGACGGCCGGATCTGAGGCATGCATGAACTCGGCGCCAATTGAGCGGCAGTAGGTGTCGCGCAGTGCTTTCAAGATCTCGCGCAACGTCATCGTTGTCGCTTTCGTGAAATAGGTATTTGTTGCCGAGAAAACCTGATCCAGATCCGCTTCGGTCAAGCCGTAAAAAGCAGGATCGAGCTCGGGAATGCTGGGACGGTCTTGTCGCTTGAGGGGATCGAGATCAGCCCAGCGCGAGCCGAGTGAGCGATACGCTGCGATCAGCGACTGGACATGGACTTGCTTCATCGCCACGGCGAGATCGGGCTCCTGTCCACGCTGAACAAAAGCGTTGGCTTTGGCGCGCAGCGCGAAGGATTCGATAATGGGTGCGTGAGCCTGGTCGCGAGTGGCTTCTTGGCCATCTGTTGCCGGCATATGCTGCAACTGGTCGAAGTAGTTTCGCCAATTATCAGGAACCGAACCTGGATTATCCAGATAGGCTTCGTAGAGTTCTTCTACGTAGGGCGCATTGCCCCCAAAAAGGTATGAGTTTTGTAAAGATTCGAGTTCTGATGACATTTTAGCGCTTCACCTATTCGGGTGCTTCACCCGTTACGATGCAGGAATACCTTCCGTTTTCTCGGCCAAACCGATTTGCGGATAGCGGGGCAGAAGGCGGTTATTTGATAGCCTTAAGAGCCGGCATGTAAGTATAACCCTAAGCCTTTAGTTGTTTTCGTGAATGGTGCGCCGCAAAATCGAAAATTACCTGGATTTGATGCCATTGCGCATGCTTACCTGTAAGCTTAACGTCACATTTATCCCAATCACCTGCATTGAAGAGATCCATGGACGAAAACCTCTCTAAGCTTGCCCTCGATTACCACGCCTACCCCACCCCAGGGAAAATTTCCGTCACCCCCACGAAACCACTGGCGAACCAGGACGATTTGTCACTGGCCTACTCCCCGGGCGTGGCGGCTGCCTGTATGGCGATTCATGCGCAAGGCGACGAAGCCGCCGCCAAATACACCTCACGGTCAAATCTGGTGGCAGTGATCACTAACGGAACCGCAGTATTGGGGCTTGGAAACATCGGTCCTTTGGCCGCCAAACCCGTCATGGAAGGTAAAGGCTGCCTGTTTAAAAAATTCGCAGGTATCGATGTTTTTGACATTGAGCTTGCCGAAACAGATCCAGACAAACTCGTGGAGATCATTGCTGCGCTCGAGCCCACGCTGGGTGGCATCAACCTTGAGGATATCAAGGCGCCTGAGTGTTTTTACATTGAGCGCAAACTACGCGAGCGCATGAAGATTCCAGTTTTTCATGACGACCAGCATGGCACAGCGATCATCTCCTCTGCTGCGATCATGAACGGCCTGAAAGTTGTTGGCAAAAAGATGGGAGAGGTCAAACTTGTAGTTTCCGGCGCAGGAGCGGCTTCAATCGCCTGTCTGGATTTACTTGTCCACCTTGGTATCAAGAAAGAAAACATTTTTGTTTGCGATTCTCGCGGCGTGATTTACGAAGGTCGCGATGCGAAGATGGAGGAAAACAAAAAGCGCTATGCGCAAAAAACCGAGCTTCGCACGCTCGCAGAAGCGATGGTCGGTGCAGATGTATTTTTGGGCTGCTCCGCGCCAGGCGTCGTCAATGCCGAAATGGTCAAGAGCATGGGCAAGCAGCCATTGATCCTGGCCTTGGCAAATCCAGAGCCAGAGATTCGTCCTGAAATCGCCAAAGCCGCACGCCCCGATTGCATCATTGCGACGGGTCGCTCCGACTATCCGAATCAAGTCAATAACGTGCTCTGCTTCCCCTTTATTTTCAGGGGTGCGCTCGATGCGGGCGCGAGCAGCATCACCGAAGAGATGAAGCTCGCTTGCGTCAAGGCGATCGCAGAACTCGCTGAGGCTGAACAAAGTGACGAAGTTGCGCAAGCCTACGCAGGCCAGGAATTGACTTTCGGACCTGACTACATCATTCCAAAACCTTTCGATCCCCGCCTGATCGTTCAAATCGCTCCTGCTGTCGCACAGGCGGCGGCTGACTCAGGTGTGGCACGCAGACCGATTCAGGACATGGAAGCCTACAAAGCCAAATTGTTGGCGATGGTTTACCACTCCGGCCAGCTCATGAGCCCGCTGTTCACACAGGCCAAGCGCGCGCCCAAGCGCGTGATCTACGCAGACGGCGAAGACGAACGCGTCCTGCGTGCGGCGCAAACGGTTTCTGACGAGAAAATCGCTTTTCCGATTTTGGTTGGACGCCCCGCTGTCATCAATATGCGCATCAAGAAAATGGGACTGCGCCTCGAGGTTGGCAAAAATATTGAAGTCGTGGATCCAGAGGACGATGTCCGTTTCAACGAGTCCTGGCAAGAGTATTACCGCCTGAAAGGTCGCGAGGGTGTCACACCAACCGTGGCGAAGGCGATGGTACGCAAGCACAACACACTGATTGCCGTATTGCTGCTCAAGCGTGGCGACGCAGATGCGGTGCTATGCGGAATCGGCAGCCGTTTCGACAATCAGCTCAAGTACGTAGAGGATGTCATTGGTTTACAAAAAGGCGCTTCGACTTTCGCGGCAATGAACGTGCTGATGCTTTCCGATCAGACCCTGTTCATTTGCGATACGCATGTCAATGAGGATCCAACTGCCGAGCAAGTGGCGGACATGACGATTCAAGCGGCACATAAAATGCGCAACTTTGGCATCGTCCCGAAAATCGCCCTGCTCTCGCACTCCAACTTCGGGAGTCGCCCGACCGAGTCTTCACGCAAAATGGCGCATGCACGTCAAATGATCGTCGAGCGCGCACCCTCGCTCGAAGTCGATGGCGAAATGCATGCGGACTCAGCTCTGTCCGAATCCATCCGTACGGCGAACTATCCGGACAGTACTCTGAAAGGCAGTGCCAATCTGCTGATCATGCCGAACCTCGACACCGGCAATGTCACATACAACCTGTTGAAAATGACAGGGAGCAATGGCATTGCGATGGGACCCGTTTTGTTGGGTGCCGCCCGTCCTGTTCACATTCTGACGAATAGCGCGACTGTACGACGCGTCATCAATATGACGGCGCTTGCCGTGATTGATGCTCAAATGGAAGCGGAGCAAAGGTGATCGGAAATTGATCGACCCCATAGGATGCGCGAGCCAGCGCATCCTAAAAGAAAAAACGCCTGACTCATCATCAGGCGTTTTTATTTCAGCGCTGGCTCTTGTGCAAATTACTTGCGCTTGGGGACCGAGCGCGAAACAGAGCCTTGGTACAACTGACGTGGACGACCGATCTTGTACTCGGGATCGGAGATCATTTCGTTCCACTGGGCAATCCAACCCACTGTGCGAGCCAAAGCAAAAATGGCTGTGAACAACGCTGTTGGAACTCCAATCGCGCGCTGAACAATACCAGAGTAAAAATCTACGTTTGGATACAGTTTGCGCTCAACGAAATATGGATCTTCAAGGGCAATGCGCTCGACTTCCATCGCAAGTTTGAACAACGGGTCGTTTTCCAGACCCAAGGCAGCCAACACTTCTTTGCAGGTTTGCTGCATGAGTTTTGCGCGTGGATCGTAGTTTTTGTAGACGCGATGACCAAAACCCATCAAGCGAACGCCGGAGTTTTTATCTTTAACCTGCTCCATGAACTCGCCGACTTTGGACAACCCGCCCTTGGCCTGCAACTCTTCGAGCATCTGCAAGCACGCTTCGTTGGCGCCGCCGTGAGCGGGCCCCCACAGGCAAGCCACACCAGAGGCGATCGCTGCAAAGGGGTTGGTGCCGGACGAACCGCACAAACGCACTGTAGAGGTCGATGCATTTTGCTCGTGATCGGCGTGCAAAATAAAGATGCGATCGAGCGCACGCTCGACCACTGGGTTCACGACATACTCTTCGCATGGCGTGGCAAACATCATGCGCAAGAAGTTCCCTGTGTAAGACAGGTTGTTTTGCGGATAGATGTAAGGCTGGCCCTGAGAGTACTTGTAAGCCATGGCCACAAGAGTTGGCATCTTGGCGATCAGTCGGATCGCCGAAACATGACGATGATGTGGGTTCGTGATGTCTGTCGAGTCATGATAGAAAGCAGACAACGCGCCGACCAGGCCAGTCAACACCGCCATCGGATGGGCGTCACGACGGAAGCCGCGCAAGAAGAAGTGCATCTGCTCGTTGACCATCGTGTGCTTGGACACGAGCGTATCAAATTCAACTTTTTGCTTGGGATCAGGCAATTCACCATTCAGGATCAGATAACTGATGTCCATGAAGTCGCAATTGACTGCAAGCTCTTCGATCGGGTAACCGCGATAAAGTAACTCGCCTTTGTCACCGTCAATATAGGTGATGTTTGAAGTACATGAAGCGGTCGACAAAAAACCCGGGTCGTAGGTAAACAGACCAGTCTGTCCATACAACTTGCGAATGTCGATCACCTGTGGGCCGACGCTGCCGTCGTACATAGGAAAATCAACTGAGGGGCTACCATCTGAGAACGATAGCGTGGCTTTTTTGTCGGACAGTTTCATGCGTAATTCCTTCGTTTAATTTCGGTGGGCAATACAAGACGCTGTCTATGCTGCGCGAATCTGCGCCAGCACCATCTTGACTGCGGGTCGGTCAAGCGCCCCCTCGGGCTCGACACGACCTAGTAATAAGTCTAACAGTTCGTTGTCTCCGAGTTCAAACAGTTGAGTCAGAGCGCCAACTTCAACGTCTGTCAAATCCTTCTCGTGAGCATCGAGATACTGGGTGAGTATCAGATCATTTTCGAGCAGGCCTCTCCTGGCACGCCAACGTAACCTTACCCGATCCTGATCTGATAGTGTTCCCATGAAAGCTCTAAGTTAAACCGTGCGACGCACAAGCATTTCTTTGATCTTGCCAATCGCCTTGGTTGGGTTCAGACCCTTTGGACAGACGTCCACACAATTCATGATGGTGTGGCAACGGAACAAGCGGTACGGATCCTCTAGGTTATCGAGGCGTTCGGCTGTCGCGTGATCGCGGGTGTCCGCAATGAAACGATAAGCTTGCAACAAGCCTGCGGGACCCACGAATTTGTCGGGATTCCACCAGAACGAGGGGCAGGAAGTCGAACAGCAGGCACACAAAATACACTCATACAACCCATCAAGCTCCTCACGCGCAGCGGGAGTCTGGAGACGCTCCTTCTCTGGAGGAGGCGTATCGTTGATGAGGTATGGGCGAATCGAATGGTACTGATTGAAAAAGTGCGTCATATCGACGATCAAATCGCGAATGACAGGCAGGCCTGGCAAAGGACGCAACACCACAGGCTCTTTGAGTTCAAGCATGTTTGTGGTGCAAGCCAGACCATTTTTGCCATTGATGTTCATGGCATCTGAACCGCAAACGCCCTCGCGGCATGACCGACGCAATGCCAGGCTGTCATCGACATCCATTTTGATGCGAAGCAATGCGTCAAGCAGCATTTTGTCGGTAGGCAGCAACTCGACTTCGAGTTTCTGCATGTAAGGGCGCTCATCCTTGTCTGGATCGTAGCGGTAGATTTCAAACTTCACGATGCGTTTTTTGCTCATGATTTGTTCCAGATATCCTGACTTAGAATGTACGAGTCTTGGGCGGGAAGCTCTCGACGGTGAGAGGCTGCATCTGCACGGGCTTGTAGTCCAGGCGGTTGCCTTCGGAATACCAGAGAGTGTGCTTGATCCAGTTATCATCGTCACGCGTTGGGAAGTCGTCCAGCGCATGTGCGCCACGGCTTTCCGTGCGGGCTGCTGCCGAATGAATCGTCGAACGGGCGACTTCGATCATGTTGCTCAGTTCGAGTGCTTCGATTCGTGCCGTGTTGAAAACCTTGGATTTGTCCTGGAAGGCGATGTTGTCGACCTTTTCAGCCAACGCATCGATCTTGGCCACACCCTCTTTGAGAGAGGCCATGGTACGGAATACGCCGCAATGCTGTTGCATGGCGTTGCGAATTTCGTTACCAACGACCTGCGTCTTTTCACCAGTCTTGCGTTGTTCAAGCTTGTTGACGCGATCAAGCGAAAAGTCAACGGACTCCATTGGCAAAGGCTGGTGCGCATGCTGACGCTCAAGGTGAGCCGCGACAATGTGATTACCCGCCGCACGACCAAACACGATCAAATCGAGCAAGGAGTTTGTACCCAAACGGTTGGCTCCGTGTACCGATGTTGCGGAACACTCTCCGATTGCGTAAAGACCATTGACAATCTTGGTCTGCTTGCCGTCCCAGGTTGTCACCTGACCGTTGTAATTACAGGGGATACCGCCCATCTGATAGTGGATGGTCGGTACAACAGGAATGGGCTCTTTGGTGGCGTCAACGTTGGCGAACTTGTGCCCGATTTCGAGAATCGAAGGCAAACGCTTGTTGATCACGTCTGCACCAAGGTGGTCGAGCTTGAGATGAACGTATGAGCCATCGGGTCCGCAACCGCGTCCCTCTTTGATTTCCTGATCCATGCAACGGGAAATGAAGTCGCGAGGAGCCAAATCCTTGAGCGTGGGCGCGTAACGCTCCATGAAGCGCTCACCGTCTTTGTTCAGCAAGATACCGCCCTCGCCTCGCACACCTTCGGTGATCAGCACGCCCGCACCGGCTACGCCAGTGGGGTGGAACTGCCAGAACTCCATATCCATCATCGGGATGCCCGCGCGAGCAGCCATGCCCATACCGTCTCCGGTATTGATAAAGGCGTTAGTCGAAGCGGCCCAGATACGTCCTGCACCGCCCGTTGCGATCACGGTCGTTTTCGCTTCGAAAATATAGATTTCGCCGGTTTCCATCTCGAGGGCTGTCACACCCAGGACATCGCCCGCATCGTTGCGAATCAGGTCAAGCGCCATCCACTCCACGAAAAACTGAGTGCGTGAAGCCACGTTACGCTGATAAAGGGTATGCAAAAGAGCATGACCGGTACGGTCTGCGGCAGCACATGCGCGCTGCACGGGCTTTTCACCGAAATTGGCAGTGTGACCGCCGAAGGGTCGCTGATAGATCGTACCGTCAGGGTTACGGTCAAAAGGCATGCCCATGTGCTCAAGCTCATAGACAGCGTTGGGCGCCTCGCGGCACATGAATTCGATGGCGTCCTGGTCGCCCAGCCAATCTGAACCCTTGACGGTGTCGTACATGTGCCAGTACCAGTTGTCTTCGCTCATGTTGCCCAAGGAGGCACCAATACCGCCCTGAGCCGCAACCGTGTGGGAGCGTGTAGGAAAGACTTTGGAAAGAACGGCTACCGACAGGCCCGCATTGGCGAGCTGAAGTGAGCAACGCATACCGGCTCCGCCGGCACCCACGACCACCACATCAAATTGACGGCGCGGTAAAGATGTTTTGACAGCTGCCACGGCTTAATTTCTCCAGAGGATGTGTACGAAGTACACGACCGAACCGACCAACCACAGGATAGTCAGGACCAGTAAAAAAATACGAAGACCAACGGGTTTGATGTAATCCATCCAGATGTCTCGCACGCCAATCCAAGCGTGCCAAGCCAGCGAAAACATGGCGAGCGTGGCAAGAATCTGACCCAAAGGCATGAACAGCACAGTAAAAGTAAAGAGGTTTTTCCAGCCCTCGTACGTGAAGCCCGACATTGTCAGAATGCCAATCAGCAACACGAGGGTGTATACCGCAAGAATGATGGCGGTCACACGCTGGGCAATGAATTCGCCTGTGCCGTAATGTGCGCCAACTACCAGACGCTTGGGACCAATTTTTTCGACGGGAACCATTACCACACTCCGAATAATTTGAGACCGAAAACGAGGGTCAGCGCCAGGCTCACGCCCATGACAAGACTCGCGCTTTTAGCAGCAGACTCTTTGTCGACGCCAATATGCAAGTCGAGGATCAGGTAACGAATGCCTGCACAGAAATGGTGGAGGTAGCCCCAAATCAGGACCAACAGAATCACCTTGACGATCGGGTGACCGATCACCATTGCCAATGCGTTGAAACCGGCCTGGCTGACAAAACTCATCGCAAAGAGCGCGATCAGGAAAGGCAAGCACAAAAAGAGCAAAGCACCACTCACTCGATGGAGAATGGAGACTTTTCCGGCCATTGGCAAGCGATACGCCATCAAGTCTGTAACATTAATGTTACGAAACTGAGGACGCGGCTTGTTAGCTGTGTCAGACATAACGACCTCGAACGTAGAACAGTTGGATAAGGGAAAACACGCTATTTTCGCTCATGTAGAGACTGCATTCAAATCAGCAAAAATATATAATTAATTCAAGCTATTACGATAATAATACTCATTAGTCACATAATGACCGATACGTAATTCTACAGGACGGTTTCCGTAGGTGTAAGAAATTCGCTCCACACAAAGTAGGGGTATTGAGGGGGCGACACCCAATGCAAGCGCAACGTCATCGGGAGCCGCAATGGCGCGAAGCTTTTCTTCGGCACGCACCATGTTGATGCCAAACTCTGACTCGAACAAACCATAAAGCGGTCCGGAGTAATCGTTGAGCAGATCTGCAGTCAATCCCTTGAAGAGCGCACCTGGCAAATAAATATCATCAACAACTGTAGGGGTATCGGAAAATGAAAGTAAGCGGCGAATAGCCACAACCGGATCACCCGATTTGATTTCGAGCGCCCGCGCGATTTCGGCATTCGCACGGATACGACGACAATCCAGAACTTTGCTTTGAGCCGGCTCGGGCGCGCCTTCGTTCGGCGCAAGCCTCAGAAATCTGAAACGTACCCTGGGCTCCAGATGCGTCGCCACGAACGTTCCCTTTCCCTGACGTCTGAACAATAAATTTTCAGCGGCCAATTCATCGACCGCTTTACGCACGGTTCCCTGACTCACCTGAAAACGGGCGGCAAGCTCGATTTCACTGGGAATGGCCTCGCCCGGCTTCCATTCGCCGGCGTCAAGCGACTTAACCAGCAGAGACTTGATCTGCTGATAAAGCGGACTAAAAGCCGCCGCAGTAGTTGGAACTGATTCGACCAAAGCAGCACGGGCGCGAGAACTGTCAGACATCTGAAGGGCTCTGAAATATCATGTCGCATTGTGGCATAGCCCTCAGCGAAAGTCCATTACTCTTGTGTCTTATATAAGATATAAGAATGTTGACGAACACTGCGTGTTTGCTTTAGCATTCGTCAACGTGTCGCCCCCTGCCAGGCCGCCTAAAAAACGGGTTGCGCAAAAAAGCTAAACTCTTTATTTCCCCTTCTTACAATCCTCTCAGTCCTTTCGGAGATCGTTATGTCCAAACCCGCCGTGCGTGTTGCGGTTACTGGTGCAGTTGGCCAGATTGGTTACGCCCTTTTGTTCCGTATTGCTTCAGGTGAAATGCTTGGCAAAGACCAGCCTGTTATCTTGCAGCTGCTGGAAATCCCGGATGAGAAAGCCCAAAAGGCGCTCAAGGGCGTGATGATGGAGCTTGATGATTGCGCATTTCCCTTGCTGCAATCGATGACAGCACACAGCGATCCCCTCGAAGCATTCAAAGACGTTGAAGTCGCACTGTTAGTCGGTTCACGCCCACGCGGCCCCGGTATGGAGCGCGCGGACTTGCTCGCGGTGAACGCCGCGATTTTCACTGCACAGGGCAAAGCGCTGAACGCGGTCGCAAACCGTAATGTCAAAGTACTGGTTGTCGGCAACCCCGCCAACACCAACGCCTACATCGCAATGAAGTCGGCACCGGACCTGCCTGCCAAAAACTTCACTGCCATGTTGCGCCTCGATCACAACCGCGCCTTGTCGCAGTTGGCCAGTAAGATGGGCAAGCCTGTCGCCGAAATTCAAAAGCTGGCGGTCTGGGGCAACCACTCTCCCACAATGTACGCGGATTACCGTTTCGCAACAATCGGAGGCCAGAGCGTTCAAAAACTGATCAATGATGCAGCCTGGAACCGCGACGTTTTCTTGCCTACAGTCGGCAAGCGTGGCGCGGCAATCATCGAAGCGCGCGGTCTGTCCTCTGCCGCATCGGCAGCCAACGCCGCAATCGACCATGTGCGCGACTGGGTGTTGGGTACAAACGGTAAATGGGTCACCATGGGTGTTCCTTCCGACGGAAGCTATGGCATCCCCGAAGGCGTCATGTATGGCGTGCCAGTGACTTGCGAAGGTGGCGAATACCACCGCGTCACAGGTCTCGAGGTTGATGCGTTCTCACGTGAGCGTATGGATCTCACGCTGAAAGAATTGATCGAAGAGCGCGACGCAGTCGCTCATTTGCTCAAGTAAGCATCGAGTTAATGGGCCCCATGAGGGCCCATTTTTTTAATAAGATCAATCTTTAAAAAATAAATATTCGTCACGGAGATCATCATGCCCAAACAAGTTCCCGCCGGTCAACGGTTTCGCGAAGCGCTCGCCGCCGAAAAACCATTGCAAATCATCGGTGCGATCAACGCCAACCATGCTTTGCTCGCCAAGCGCGCCGGCTTTAAGGCTATTTACCTCTCTGGTGGCGGAGTCGCAGCTGGCTCTCTGGGATTACCGGACCTGGGGATCAATACGCTTGACGACGTGCTGACTGATGTGCGCCGCATCACGGATGTATGCGATACGCCCCTGATCGTTGATATCGATACCGGCTTTGGCCCCTCGGCGTTCAACATCGCTCGCACCATTCAAAGTTTGAGCAAGTTTGGCGCAGCCGGATGCCACATTGAAGACCAGGTCGGCGCTAAACGCTGCGGACATCGCCCAGGCAAAGAAATTGTTTCGACTGAAGAAATGCGCGACCGCGTCAAAGCAGCAGCCGACGCACGCACCGATGACAGCTTTTATCTGATTGCTCGCACTGATGCGATCGCCTCACATGGCGTCGATGCCGCGATCGAGCGCGCGATTGCCTGCGTTGAAGCAGGTGCCGATGCGATTTTTGCCGAAGCGGCCTACGACCTGGCGACATTTGAAAAGTTCTCAAAAGCCGTTGACGTCCCATTGCTTGCAAACATTACAGAATTCGGCAAAACACCGCTCTTTTCAGTGGATGAATTGCGCGGCTCTGGTGTTGGCATGGTGCTCTACCCGCTGTCCGCCTTCCGTGCCATGAACAAAGCGGCTGAAACTGTCTACACCGCGATCCGACGTGATGGCCACCAGCGCAATGTGATCGACATCATGCAAACCCGTGACGAGTTGTACGACCGCATCAATTATCACGAATTCGAAGGCAAACTCGACGCTTTGTTCGCTCAGGGCAAATCCAAATAATTTATTGAGGAAATCACACATGGCCACGACCAAGAAAACGGCAAAACGCGCAGCGCCTGCTAAAGCTGTCGAAACTGCTGCGCCCGCCTTCAAACCCAAAAAATCCGTTGCGCTTTCTGGCGTGACTGCCGGTAACACCGCGCTTTGCACAGTCGGTCGCAGCGGCAATGATCTGCACTACCGCGGCTACGATATTCTGGACTTCGCCGATACGAGCGAATTCGAGGAAATCGCGCACTTACTGATTCACGGCAAACTTCCAAACAAGGCTGAGCTCGCCGCCTACAAAGAAAAATTGCGCTCAATGCGAGGTCTGCCCGCACAGTTGCAAACCATTCTCGAATCATTGCCTGCGGCCAGCCATCCCATGGATGTGATGCGCACAGCGGCTTCGGCACTTGGCTGCATCCTGCCAGAAAAAGACGATCACAATATTCCCGACGCACGTGATATCGCGGACCGCTTGATGGCCAGTCTGGGCTCAGCCCTGCTTTACTGGTACCACTTTAGTCACAATGGTCGCATCATCGATGTACAAACAGATGATGACTCGATCGGCGCACACTTCCTGCACCTGCTCCACGGCAAAAAACCCAATGCTGACTGGGTCCGTGCCATGCATACTTCCCTCATTCTTTACGCAGAGCACGAATTCAACGCTTCAACATTCACCTGCCGCGTGATTGCTGGAACAGGCTCCGACATGTACTCGGCCATCGCTGGCGGCATTGGCGCGCTGCGCGGCCCCAAGCACGGTGGCGCCAACGAGGTGGCTTTTGAAGTGCAAAAGCGTTATGAAACCCCGGACGAAGCTGAAGCCGACGTGCGCGCGCGTGTCGAAAACAAAGAGGTCATCATCGGCTTTGGCCATCCCGTCTACACGATCTCTGATCCACGCAACAAAGTCATCAAAGAAGTGGCGTTGCGCCTTTCAAAGAAAGCCGGCACAACCAAAATGTATGACATCGCGGATCGCCTTGAGGCCGTGATGTGGGATGCGAAAAAAATGTTCGCCAACCTCGACTGGTTCTCCGCTGTGTCCTATCACATGATGGGCGTACCCACTGCGATGTTCACCCCTCTGTTCGTGATCGCGCGAACGGCGGGCTGGTCAGCGCACATCATCGAGCAGCGTATCGACAACAAGATCATTCGTCCGGCAGCTAACTACACCGGTCCCGACGATCAGAAATTCGTTCCACTCGCCAAGCGTCGTTAATCGGCATAGAAAATATGAACACTGCGTATCGCAAACCTCTTCCAGGCACTAAGCTTGATTATTTTGACACCCGTGCGGCTGTCGATGCCATCAAGCCGGGTGCGTATGACAAACTGCCCTACACCTCGCGTGTGCTGGCTGAAAATCTCGTGCGTCGCTGCGACCCCGCGACACTCGTGGCTTCGCTGACGCAAATCATCGAACGCAAACGCGATCTGGATTTTCCCTGGTTTCCCGCCAGAGTCGTTTGTCATGACATCCTTGGACAAACTGCATTAGTCGACCTGGCAGGGTTGAGGGATGCGATCGCAGCGCAAGGGGGAGATCCCGCACTCGTCAACCCGGTGGTACCGACACAATTAATTGTCGATCACTCTCTGGCTGTCGAATGTGGGGGATTCGACCCCGATGCGTTTGAAAAAAACCGTGCCATCGAAGACCGTCGCAACGAAGATCGCTTCCATTTTATTAACTGGACAAAAAAGACCTTCAAAAACGTCGACGTCATTCCTCCCGGTAACGGCATCATGCACCAGATCAATCTGGAACGCATGTCGCCTGTTGTCCACGCCCAAGATGGCGTTGCCTTTCCAGACACCTTAGTCGGTACAGACAGTCATACGCCACATGTTGACGCACTCGGTGTGATTGCGATTGGTGTGGGTGGACTTGAGGCGGAAAGCGTCATGCTCGGTCGCGCCTCATGGATGAGACTACCCGACATTATTGGTGTAGAGCTGACAGGCAAACTGCAGCCCGGCATCACTGCAACCGACTTAGTGTTGGCGCTCACCGAATTTTTACGTCATCAAAAAGTCGTTTCGTCTTACTTGGAGTTTTTTGGAGAAGGCGCGGCACACCTGACCTTAGGTGACCGTGCAACGATCTCCAACATGACGCCTGAGTATGGCGCGACTGCGGCAATGTTCTATATCGATCAGCAAACAATCGACTACCTGACCTTGACCGGTCGCGAAGCCGAGCAAGTCAAGCTCGTCGAAACGTATGCCAAGCAAGCCGGCCTCTGGGCAGACAGCCTGAAAACGGCGGAATATGAGCGCGTACTGCGTTTCGATCTGTCAACGGTGGTTCGAAACATCGCCGGCCCTTCCAATCCCCACCGACGCGTGGCGACCACTGATCTGGCTGCCAAAGGCATTTCCGGAAAGGTTGAAAATGAACCTGGCCTCATGCCTGATGGAGCAGTCATTATTGCCGCGATCACAAGCTGCACCAACACAAGCAATCCGCGCAACGTCATCGCCGCGGGTCTTTTGGCGCGCAATGCCAACGCACGCGGACTGACACGCAAGCCCTGGGTCAAGAGTTCTCTTGCACCAGGCTCGAAAACTGTCGAGCTTTACCTCGACGACGCAAAGCTTTTGCCCGAACTGGAAAAACTCGGCTTTGGCATTGTGGCCTTTGCCTGCACGACCTGTAACGGCATGAGCGGCGCGCTCGACCCCGTGATCCAACAGGAAATCATCGATCGCGATCTCTATGCGACTGCCGTTTTATCCGGAAACCGTAACTTTGACGGTCGCATTCACCCCTATGCGAAACAGGCCTTTCTGGCCTCGCCCCCACTCGTAGTGGCTTATGCGATCGCAGGCACGATCCGTTTTGACATCGAGCGCGATGTGCTGGGTCACGACCAGCAAGGCAAACCCGTCATGCTCAAGGATATCTGGCCCTCTGACGAAGAAATCGATGCCATCGTCAAAGCCAGCGTCAAACCCGAACAGTTCCGCAAAGTTTACGAGCCCATGTTCGCCGCAACAGTGGATACAGGTGAAAAGCTCAGCCCTCTGTATGACTGGCGTCCACAGAGTACTTATATCCGTCGTCCCCCTTATTGGGAAGGCGCTCTCGCGGGTGTCCGTCAATTAAAAGGCATGCGTCCACTGGCTTTGCTCGGTGACAACATCACCACGGATCACCTGTCTCCCTCAAACGCCATCATGCGCAATAGTGCTGCTGGCGAATACCTAGAGAAGATGGGGCTGCCCGAAGAAGACTTCAACTCGTATGCGACGCACCGTGGCGATCATCTGACCGCGCAACGCGCGACGTTTGCCAATCCGAAGCTGATCAATGAAATGGCAGTGGAAAACGGTCAGGTCAAACAAGGTTCGCTTGCGCGCATTGAACCCGAAGGCAAGGTCACCCGCATGTGGGAAGCAATCGAAACCTACATGGAACGCAAGCAGCCATTAATTATCGTCGCGGGTGCGGACTATGGTCAGGGCTCTTCGCGTGACTGGGCGGCCAAAGGCGTTCGGCTCGCGGGTGTTGAAGCGATTGCAGCCGAGGGCTTCGAGCGTATCCATCGCACAAATCTCGTGGGTATGGGTGTCTTGCCGCTCGAGTTCAAACCCGGTGTGAATCGCAAGACTCTGAACCTGGACGGCACCGAAATCTATGACGTGCTTGGAAAGCCTACACCTCTCGCAACCTTAACTCTGGTCATCACGCGGAAAAATGGTGAGCGCCTCGAGGTTCCGATGACCTGTCGTCTGGACACAGCGGAGGAAGTCTCGATTTACGAAGCAGGCGGCGTCTTGCAACGTTTCGCACAAGACTTTTTAGAGTCCAACGCAGCGGCTTAAACATCTATCAGGAAACATACACATGGCGCACGCACCTCAAATCAAAGTACCTGCCACTTATATGCGCGGCGGCACAAGCAAGGGCGTTTTCTTTCGTCTACAAGACTTGCCCGCAGCCGCTCAAGTGCCGGGTGCGGCGCGCGATGCCTTGCTGATGCGTGTGATTGGCAGTCCGGACCCCTACGGCAAGCAAACGGATGGCATGGGGGCGGCGACTTCGAGCACCAGCAAAACCGTGATTCTGGCAAAAAGTTCACGCCCTGATCATGACGTGGATTATCTGTTTGGCCAGGTCTCGATCGACAAGCCTTTTATCGACTGGAGCGGCAACTGCGGCAACCTATCCGCGGCGGTCGGTCCCTTTAGTATCAGCAATGGTCTCGTTGATCCTGCCCGCATCCCGAAAAATGGCATCGCGACCGTGCGGATCTGGCAAGCCAATATCGGCAAAACCATTATTTCGCATGTGCAGATGACTGACGGTGCCGTTCAGGAAACAGGTGATTTTGAGCTCGATGGTGTCACCTTCCCGGCCGCCGAGGTTCAGCTTGAATTTATGGATCCAGCTGCCGAAGAAGAAGGTGGCGGCGGTGCGATGTTCCCGACTGGCAATCTTGTGGATGATCTCGTGGTGCCGGGTGTCGGCACACTCAAAGCGACCATGATCAACGCGGGTATTCCGACGATCTTTCTCAATGCCGAGGCGATTGGTTACAAGGGCACCGAACTACAGGATGACATCAATGGCGACCCCAAAGCGCTTGAGATGTTTGAAAAGATTCGTGCCCACGGTGCGCTGCGCATGGGTCTGATCAGCCAGCTCGAAGAGGCGGCCAAGCGACAGCACACACCCAAAGTCGCTTTTGTCGCCAAGCCCGCTGACTACGTCGCCTCGAGCGGTAAAAAAATCTCTGCCTCGGATATCAATGTGTTGGTACGCGCCTTATCCATGGGTAAGCTGCACCACGCCATGATGGGAACGGCCGCTGTGGCGATCGGAACCGCTGCCGCCATTCCGGGCACACTTGTCAACCTGGCGGCTGGTGGTGGCAATCTGGATGCCGTCCGTTTTGGCCACCCCTCAGGGACGTTGCGTGTTGGCGCCCAAGCCTCACAAATCGACGGCGAGTGGCAGGTGACCAAAGCCATCATGAGCCGCAGCGCACGTGTGCTGATGGAAGGCTGGGTTCGCGTTCCTGGTTAATGCAAGCGGATATTTCTTAAACATCTAGTAGGCTGTATGCAACAATATTTTTCCCATGCGCTCGTTCTGACCTTTACGTTTTTCATCACCTGCTCCTTTGTATTTTTTATCTCCGGGGCGTATTTGTGGTTTTTCAAAATCGACGAGGTCAACGCGCGCTTTAAGCACCCATACTTGCGTGAACGTAGGTTCGCGGATCTGCCCATCAGTATTCGACTGACGATCACACTAGACTATTTTTTACGTATCCTTTTTCATAAATCGACCGCTTCTTTTGCCAGCAATGCCAATCGTTTGTTGTCGCACGTTGACCCGATCAACTTGCCCATGAGCGTTCGCTGGCCAATCGTGGGGATGTGGGGAAGCTGTGCGGTCGGACTGATTGCCATGCTTGGACTTTGGGCTCTTTTAATCATTGGATCCAACTAATGAATACGATCGAACACAACATCGCCGGACACTGCTTCGAGCTTAAGCTCGAAGGCCACCGTTGCGTGCTGGACTACACCTTGCACAATAAAGTTATGACCGTGACGCATACCGGCGTTCCAAATGAGCTGGGCGGACGTGGTTTAGCCGCAGACATCACCAAGTTTGCGCTGGACTATGCCCGTTCACAAAACTGGAAGGTCATCCCTCAATGCAGCTACGTCGCGGCGTACATCAAAAAGCATCCTGAATACGCCTCGCTCGTGAATTAAGTTTTACTTTATTTTATAGTCTTATATAAGATATAAGACACTTGCGACACCGGTGTCTTCCCTCTACAATCAATCCATTCTTCACCACATAGAAAGGCGCTCACATGCTACAAGCCTATCGCCAACACGTTGCCGAACGCGCAGCCCTTGGTATTCCTCCCCTTCCACTCTCGGCTCAGCAGACCGCTGACCTGATCGAACTGCTCAAAGCTCCACCAGCAGGCGAAGGCGATGCACTCGTGGAACTCATCACGCACCGCGTACCCGCAGGCGTGGATGATGCCGCTAAAGTCAAAGCTTCATATCTTGCAGCAGTCGCACTGGGCAAGGAAAAGTGTCCGTTGATCACACGCGCTAAGGCCACTGAGTTGCTGGGCACTATGCTGGGTGGTTACAACATCGGACCTTTGGTCGAACTGCTCGACGACAAAGACGTCGGCACGATCGCTGCCGATGGACTGAAGAAAACACTGCTGATGTTTGACGCCTTTCACGACGTCAAAGAAAAAGCCGCTCAAGGTAACGCCAACGCCAAAGCTGTGATGCAGAGCTGGGCCGATGCCGAGTGGTTTACCAGCCGCCCCGAAGTGCCCAAGAGCCTCAAAGTCACGGTCTTCAAGGTCACGGGCGAAACCAATACGGACGACTTGTCCCCCGCACCAGATGCCTGGAGTCGCCCCGACATTCCTCTGCACGCCTTGGCGATGCTCAAGAATCCCCGTCCCGGTATCGAGCCTCAAGAACCCGGCAAAACGGGCCCGATCAATTTCATCAATGACCTCAAGAAAAAAGGCAACCTGGTTGCCTACGTCGGCGATGTGGTCGGTACAGGTTCCTCGCGCAAATCCGCGACAAATTCGGTACTGTGGTTTACCGGCGAAGACATCCCTTTTGTGCCAAACAAGCGCTTTGGAGGTGTTTGTCTGGGTAGCAAAATCGCGCCTATTTTTTACAACACCATGGAAGACGCAGGCGCCCTGCCCATCGAGCTCGATGTCTCCAACATGAACATGGGCGATGTGATCGAGTTGCGTCCTTATGACGGTGAGGCACTCAAAGACGGCAAGGTCATCGCCAAGTTTCAAGTCAAGTCCGAAGTCTTGTTCGATGAGGTTCGCGCAGGTGGTCGTATTCCCTTGATCATCGGTCGTGGCCTCACGGGCAAAGCGCGCGAAGCATTGGGTCTGCCCCCATCGACGCTGTTCCGCTTGCCACAAAATCCTGCAGCATCCAAAAAAGGTTTCACACTGGCTCAGAAAATGGTCGGCCGCGCATGTGGTCTGCCTGAAGGTCAGGGCGTGCGCCCAGGTGCTTACTGCGAACCCAAGATGACTTCAGTCGGCAGCCAGGACACCACTGGTCCGATGACACGCGACGAGTTGAAAGACCTCGCTTGTCTGGGCTTCTCCGCCGACCTGGTCATGCAATCGTTTTGTCACACCTCGGCTTATCCCAAGCCTGTGGACGTCAAAACACACCACACTCTGCCAGAGTTCATGAGCAATCGTGGTGGCATTTCACTGCGTCCAGGTGACGGTGTGATTCACTCGTGGCTCAACCGCATGCTGTTGCCCGACACAGTCGGTACTGGCGGCGACTCACACACGCGTTTCCCGATCGGTATCAGCTTTCCAGCTGGCTCCGGTCTGGTGGCCTTTGCCGCCGCGACAGGCGTGATGCCTCTGGACATGCCAGAGTCAGTGTTGGTGCGTTTCAAAGGCAAAATGCAACCCGGTGTCACGCTGCGTGATTTGGTGAGCGCGATTCCTCTGTACGCCATCAAAGCTGGTCTGCTGACCGTTGACAAGCAAAACAAGAAAAATATCTTCTCAGGTCGCATTCTCGAAATCGAAGGTTTGCCTGATCTCAAGGCCGAGCAGGCTTTCGAATTGTCGGACGCGTCAGCCGAACGCTCCGCTGCGGGCTGTACTGTTCGCCTGAACAAAGAACCCATCATCGAATACATCAACAGCAACATCGTCATGTTGAAGTGGATGATTGCCAATGGTTACGAAGACGAGCGCAGCCTCAAGCGCCGTATCCAAGCCATGGAAGCCTGGCTTGCCAACCCACAGCTGCTCGAACCCGATGCGGATGCTGAGTACGCCGCCGTCATCGAAATCGATCTGGCTGATATCCATGAGCCAATCGTGGCCTGCCCCAACGATCCAGATGACGTCAAAATGTTGTCTGAAGTCGCCGGCGCCAAGATCGACGAGGTGTTCATCGGTAGCTGCATGACTAATATCGGTCACTTCCGTGCCGCCTCCAAGCTGCTCGAAGGTAAGCGCGACATGCCCGTCAAGCTCTGGATCGCACCACCGACCAAGATGGATGCGGCCCAGCTGACCGAGGAAGGTCACTACGGCGTGTTTGGCACAGCCGGCGCGCGTACAGAGTCACCTGGATGCTCGCTGTGCATGGGTAACCAGGCTCAAGTCCGCGAAGGTGCAACCGTGATGTCCACCAGCACGCGTAACTTCCCCAACCGTCTGGGCAAAAATACCAATGTGTATCTGGGCTCAGCCGAATTGGCAGCGATTTGCTCGAAACTTGGCCGTATCCCGACCAAAGAAGAGTACATGGCGGATATGGGCGTACTGAAAAACAGCAGCGCCGAAATCTACAAGTATCTGAATTTTGATCAAATTCCTGACTACAAAGATGTAGCAGACGCCATCTAAGTCTGCTCGATCTCTAATCCCCCTGTGGATGTCCTCACAGGGGGATTTTTTATTGTACGCAGAGCGTGTGGCTGGTGTAGGATAAAGACATCAACACCCAGGAGCGTACGCCATGAAACACGACACACTGAACACGCTTAAAAAATTCAAAATCGGCAAAAAACATGCCCATTTTTACTCCCTCCCCGCACTGGGCGAGGCACTAGGCATTGACATTTCCCGTCTGCCAGTCTCCCTGCGAATCGTGCTGGAATCCGTCATGCGTCATTGCGACGGTAAAAAAGTCACAGAAAGCCACATCCGTGAACTCGCTGGCTGGAAACCCAACAGCAAACGCGAACTGGAAATCCCGTTTGTCGTGGCACGTGTGGTGTTGCAAGACTTTACAGGTGTCCCCTTACTGGCTGATCTTGCGGCGATGCGTGCAGTCGCCCAGAAAATGGGCAAAGAGGCGAAATCCATCGAACCCTTGGTACCTGTCGACTTAGTCGTCGACCACTCGGTCATGATCGACTATTTCGGTACCAAGAACGCGCTGGATCTCAACATGAAGGTCGAGTTCGCGCGCAATAAGGAGCGCTATCAGTTCCTTAAGTGGGGGATGCAAGCTTTTGATACCTTTGGCGTAGTACCTCCGGGCTTTGGGATTGTTCATCAGATCAACCTGGAATATTTGGCGCGCGGAGTCCACTACGATAAAAAGAACGATGTCTACTATCCTGACTCACTGGTCGGGACGGACAGCCACACCACCATGATCAACGGCATTGGTGTCGTGGGATGGGGTGTAGGTGGCATCGAAGCCGAGGCAGGGATGCTCGGGCAGCCCGTGTACTTTTTAACGCCCGACGTCGTCGGGGTGGAGTTGACCGGCGAATTGCGCGGCGGCGTGACCGCGACCGACCTTGTACTGACCATTACAGAACTCTTGCGCAAAGAAAAGGTGGTCGGTAAGTTTGTCGAATTTTGTGGCCCCGGGACAGCCAAGTTGTCCGTCACAGACCGTGCCACAATCGGCAATATGGCGCCCGAGTACGGCGCGACCATGGGATTTTTCCCTGTTGATCAACGCACGATTGAATATTTCGAGGGTACCGGCCGCACGAAAGACGAGGTACAAGCCCTCGAGGCCTACTTCAAGGCGCAGCAAATGTTTGGCGTGCCTAACGCCGCCGATATCAACTACACCAAAGTCGTCAAACTCGATCTTGGTTCCGTCGTCCCCTCACTCGCGGGTCCTAAACGCCCACAAGACAGGATCGAAATCGGCGAGGTCAAAAAAACCTTCAAAAAACTGTTTTCCAAACCCATCGCTGACAACGGCTTCAATCAACCCGCCGCCAAACTCAGCAAAGGTTTTACGACTGCAACGGGCAAAACCCTCCATAACGGCGACATTTTGATTGCGGGTATTACGTCTTGTACGAACACCTCCAACCCAAGCGTGATGCTGGCCGCTGGCCTGCTTGCCAAAAAAGCGGTTAAGGCCGGCCTCAAAGTCCCTGCGCATGTCAAAACATCGCTTGCCCCCGGATCCCGTGTTGTCACGGAGTATCTGGAGCGCGCGGGTCTTCTGCCCTATCTGGAGCAATTGGGTTTTGATGTCGCCGCGTACGGGTGCACAACCTGTATCGGCAACGCAGGTGATTTGGCTGCTGACTTCAATCAAGCCATTATCGACAACGATCTAATCTGTGCTGCGGTATTGTCGGGTAACAGAAACTTCGAAGCCCGCATCCACCCGAATCTGAAAGCCAACTTCCTGGCCTCGCCTCCGCTTGTGGTCGCCTACGCTTTGGCGGGCAACATGATGCGCGATTTAATGACCGAACCTGTGGGCGATGGCAAAAAAGGCCCGGTTTACCTGGGCGATATTTGGCCAAGCGCCAAAGAAGTTGAAAAGCTGATGAAGTTTGCGATGGATCCCAAAGTGTTCCGCGCCAACTATGCCAAGGTTGAGAAAAAGCCTGGCAAACTTTGGCAAAACATCGAAGGCGTCAATGGGGATGTCTACGACTGGCCGAGCTCGACCTATATTGCCGAACCGCCGTTTTTCGACGACTTCACGATGCAGCCAAAACCAATGCCTGCGATCCGCGGGGCTCGCACCCTTGGCATCTTTGGTGACTCTGTGACCACTGATCACATTTCTCCTGCAGGCTCCATCAGCGAAGCCTCACCAGCCGGTCAATGGCTGCTTGCGCATGGCGTTCAAAAAGCGGATTTCAACAGCTATGGCTCACGACGTGGCAATCACGAAATCATGATGCGCGGCACCTTTGCCAATGTGCGCATCAAAAATCTGATGATTCCCGCCAGACCGGATGGCTCGCGTGTCGAAGGTGGCCAAACGCTATTGCAGCCAGGCGGTGAACAAGTCTCGATTTACGACGCGGCGATGAAGTACGTCGCAGATGGTGTTCCATCTGTCGTTTTTGGCGGTGAAGAGTACGGCACAGGTTCGTCGCGCGACTGGGCGGCGAAAGGCACGCAACTGCTGGGAGTCAAAGCCGTGATTGCACGGAGCTTTGAGCGCATTCACCGCAGCAACCTGGTCGGAATGGGTGTGCTTCCCCTGCAGTTCAAGGGTCAGGATAGCGCTGTCTCCCTGGGCCTGACGGGTGCGGAAACGTTTGATGTCGAGGGACTCGAAAACGGCATCGTGCCGCAACAAGATGTCACCCTTGTGATTCACCGACCAGACGGCTCCAAACAAAGTATCCCTGTGCTTCTGCGTATCGATACCCCAATCGAAGTGGACTACTACCAACACGGCGGGATTTTGCCCTTTGTCCTGAGGCAGTTAATCGCCGCATAAAAGGGGAATTTTGACCTGATCCCGTGACCCGCCGATGAGTGGAGGATAGTTCGTTACACTAGTCTCCTTTTGTCGGCAGGCACGCAACATCATGGCACGTCTTCGTTCGACCACCCCTTCTACCCGCCTGACGCGTGATGCTGCGCGTCTGGTGGCGCTCGCGCTCGCGCTCCACAGTTCCGGCAGCCGCGTCGAGGATCGTTATTGGGAAGCCGAGCTCGCGAACGTGCTGCTCAAGCTCATGCGCAACCATCATGATGGGGCCATCGACGCGGCTCTGGAGCATCTATCCCAGACACACCTGGGTGGCTACGAAGTCTTGATCGAGCAAGCAGAGACTCTCTCTGAATCTTGCGTCATCGAACAAGACGGCAAACGTTTTGATGTCTTGCTATTGGTGGCGCCGCTCGTGGCATGGACGCGATACAGCATTCCCGCCTCCGAGATCCCAACGGCGCCAGCGCAAGCCTTGCGCGAGCATCTTCAAAGACACGTCCTCGCACGCGATACTCAGGTCGCCCTGTTTCCTCATTTGGCGAGCCTCGATCAAATGCCGCGCACTTTTTGCGAGACTTGGGACTGGTTACAAAAACTGGGTCTCGCCGCTCTGGGCGCTTCTTATACTGCGCCCACACTCAACAGCGAACCCGAGGCGTTTAATATGTTGGCCGATACACGGTATCTCGTCGCGGCAATTGCCGTACCCGAGGGTCAGCCGCTCTTTCGCTGGCAAGAAGAACCTGGCGAACTTGGAGTCGGTCGCGAGAGCTGCCTGGAGCGCTGGATTGCAGACACAACGCCAATTTTTGCCAATCTCTTGCCGGGCTGTGGCTTTGAGATTCTGACCCCCGATGCCTATTATGTGAGTAACCGCGATGCAGATCGTCGGGTGCGTCCTTTGTCTGTCAAAGCTGCGGTTTCATGGTTGGGTGCCGCACTCAATATCGAGGCCTCTAAACTGCGCGCCGTCATCGCCGGATGCGGCGAACGACGCATTGACGAGTACCGCATCGGCTTTACACAGAAAAATCAAAACGAAGTGGTTTACGGTTGCCTGTGGCCACTGTATGGCCGCGAAGATGATCAACCACTGCTGGACCATGAGCCCCCACCGATTGAAACGATCGATGAAATCGCCAATCTGCTCAAAGAATGCGGTGTCAGTGATATTCGGCGCTTGCCAGGAATATTGATGCCCGAGTTTTGTGAAGACTGCGGCGCGCCCTACTTTCCCAATCCAAATGGTGAAATGGTGCACGCTGAATTGCCCGAAGACGCTGAAACCGCGCCCGCTCATTTTCACTGACCATGCACGCAGATATCTTTTGCCGAGTCATTGATAACTTTGGCGATATCGGGGTGACCTGGCGGTTGGTGCGTCAATTGCAAAGTGAGTATCAGTGGTCGATTCGTTTGTGGGTCGATGATCTGAGGAGCTTTCAGCGCCTGGAGCCCAGACTGGATTCAGCGCTGGCTCGCCAAACCATTGCGGATGTGGAGATCATTCACTGGACAGATCCAGCACCCGCACTCCTCCCAAGGCCCGTTGTCATCGCAAGCTTTTCCTGCGATCTACCCACCACTTATTTAGCCCAGATGTCCGAGCAAGAAAGCTTGTGGGTGAACCTCGAGTACTTGAGCGCGGAAAAATGGGTGGAAGGCTGCCATGGGCTGCCTTCGCTCCGTTCAGACGGTTTGTCCTCCCACTTTTTTTTTCCGGGCTTTACGCCTCAAACGGGTGGACTGCTTCGTGAAAATGCGTTGCTGGCAAAGCGCGAGGCATGGCTCAAAGACTGCACCCAACAGTACCATTTCATCAAGAGCTTGGGCGTACCCGAAGCCGCCATGCAAGCATGGCGACCGCAGGGAGAAGCGCCCCCCACACCCGGACACACAGGACGACTAATTTCCCTGTTTTGCTACCCAAAGGCTCCTCTTGCGCCCTTACTCGAGGTTTTGAGCCGAGACCATCAGGATTCTGTATTACTCGTTCCTGAAGGCGTCGTGCCAGATTTGACACCTCATATTCGTGGTTCACTTCATGTTGTGCGCATCCCGTTTGTTTCACAAGAGGATTACGACAAAATCCTGTGGTGCGCAGATCTGAATTTCGTACGTGGCGAGGATTCGATCGTGCGCGCCCTCTGGGCTGGCAAACCTTTTGTCTGGCATATTTATCCGCAATCCGAACAGACACACCTCAAAAAACTTGAGGCCTGGCTCGCACGTTGTGACCTGCCTGGATTTGCTCAAAAGCTTCTGCTTGAATGGAATCAAGACTCCCCAGAGCCCGCCTTGAGAGATTCCTTTCGCTTGGCGCTGGGTCCTGCCGAGCTGGAAAAATGGAGCTCGACATGCCAGTTACTTAGCCAAAAACTGGCTCTTCAACCTGATTTGGCGACTTCTTTGGACCATTTTTGCAGAGAAAAGCTTCAGCATTTGAGCGGTTAATTCCAATTTAAAGCGTCAAGCGCCCAGAAAGGCTAAAATAGAGGGCTTTTTAATCAAACAACTCCGGCCAAGTTTGTCCCGGAGACTCTCAGTTACCGGAGTTTTAAAGTATGAAAACCGCACAAGAACTGCGCGTGGGCAACGTAGTGATGGTCGGCAAAGACGCCGTCGTCGTGCAGCGCGCCGAATACAACAAGTCTGGCCGCAACGCCGCTGTCGTCAAGCTCAAGTTCAAAAACCTGTTGACCGGCTCGGGCAGCGAGACGGTGTCAAAAGCTGACGAAAAATACGATGTGGTCGTGCTCGATCGCAAAGAGTGCACCTACTCTTATTTTGCCGATCCCATGTACGTCTTCATGGACGAGGAATACAACCAGCACGAAGTCGAAGCCGACAGCATGGGCGATGCGTTGAACTACCTCGAAGAAGGCATGAAGGTCGAAGTCGTGTTGTATGACGGCCGCGCCATCTCTGTCGAACTGCCCACAATGGTCGTGCGTGAAATCGTCTACACAGAGCCCGCAGTGCGTGGCGACACCTCCGGCAAGGTCATGAAGCCCGCCAAGATCAACACTGGCCACGAGTTGCCAGTACCCTTGTTCTGCGCGATCGGCGACAAGATCGAGATCGACACACGCACAGGCGAATACCGCAGCCGCGTGATGTAAAAATTTTTTTCTTTTGCAGCAAAACTAATCAAAAATTCCCACCTCATGGTGGGAATTTTTTATGAATATGGTCGGTTTGTTTGTAAATAATTTTTTACTGTCGTTGCAGCAAATCATTCTTGCTGAGCCAACTCACAATACGCTGCGTACAAATACTGATATCGATACTGGCCATATTACTCAGCTCTTTTCCATGTAACTCGGGACTAAAGCTAATAGTACGTAATTCACTATTGCAAGGACGCCACCTCAAAGGACTTGCCGAACGTTTAGCTGGAAAAAAACCTACTGTCGGCACATCAAACGCTCCAGCAATATGCAATGGCCCTGTCGACCCGGCCACCATCAACTGAGCAGTCACAATATTTTTGGCAAATGCAGCCAACCCATCAGTTGAACGATAGATAACTCTTTCAATATGATCAGGAATACGCTGATACAAAGACTCAACATCAGCCTCCTCTCCTGGACCAGATGTCAAGACCCACTGAGGCAAATATTGACGTTCTTGCTTTAATTGTTCATGTATTGAAACCAGTAATTGGGCATACTGAGCGACAGTGAGATTATTAGCAGAACCACCGGAGCCACTATGCAAAAAAAACCATGGTCTGGCACGATCTAATCCAAGTTTTTTAGCCAACTGATGACGAAGTTCACTTTTTTCATCTGAACTGATTGACCAGTAAGGTGGTAAAGACTGGGCCGGTTTATGACCTAAATATTCGATTAAAGCTGACGCTAGCTCAAGGTTATATATGAACTCAGGTCTCACTGATTGAGATCGTCTCTGGACGACTGTATGGTTATAAAAAATCTGTGCCCATTTTGTTGCTGGCGAAAAACGGACTGGAATGCGACCTTTAAAGACCTGCCACCCTATCCGCCCTGTCGAAAACAAAGTCAACACCGCATCAAAATTTTGACGGTTCAATTGAGAAAGCGCTTGAGGATCTACCAACACTCGATCTACCCAAGGACAAAGTTCAGCAAGTTGCTGAGTGTAGGCAGGAACCAGCACACTAATTTGACTATTTGGCAGTGAACGTTTGAGAAGCGCTAAGGCTGGCCATGCAAGCATAAAATCTCCCAGCTTGTCATTGCGCACCACCAGTATGCGTAAGGCTTTCATATGTCAGTAGGAGACTTTGAAATTGAAATTATTTTCTCTACATCCTTTCGTTGAGCTCTTCCTTTAACCCATAAGTCTGCATATTTAGCAAAAGTCGAATGCGCCGACAGAAGAGCGAGCAATATACCTGGGCGACCATCCAGAAAACCTGCCTTCAATACATACATCCGCATAAAACAACCAATACCATGAATAAAAGCCACACTGAGGCTGGTTGTTTTACCCTGCTGTTGCCGTCCCTGAGCCCACAACTCGGCATAGTGGGCAGATTTAACCAGGTATTGCCGCATACTGTCGTAGGTATAGTGAAGTAAATCTCCATGCAGCCTTTTGACTGGCAAATTGTTGGGGTTTAATAGCTTTTCATGGACCATATCACTGTTGTAATGGGCAGCCTCTCTTGGATAGAGACGGTCAATCAGATCGGGATACCAACCTGAATGGCGAATAAACCCTCCGAAGCACCAACTCAAGCGTGACATTCTGCCAATGGCAGGCTCTCCTTGAATATGCGCCAGAATGGAAGCTTTCAACTCTGGCGTCACTCGTTCGTCGGCGTCGATCATCAATACCCAGTCACAAGTGGCCAAAGCTTGAGCACGCTGACGCTGTATCCCAAAACCTTTCCAATCCTCAACTTGTTCAATGTGCGCGTTGAATGACTCCGCAATACGGCAAGTAGCATCTGTACTACACGAGTCAAGCACAATCAATTCATCAACCCACTGCAAGGTGCTCAAACATTGAGCGAGATGTGCCTCTTCGTTTTTAACGATGATGACTGCAGACACCGTACTCATGAATGATTAAGATCCTATGCTGTGAATGATGCTGCTCAGTAGCGATTCGCGTTTTTCTTTGTTTTCAGTGTGCCGCATTTTGAGAGTAGTAGTTTCATAACAATAAGACTAAGAAATCCAGACATTCTAGACGAGTAAGTGATCAGATTCTCAGGAGATATCTACCTTGAGTATTTTTAACACGTGGCGCGTTCGAGTTCGCTAAGCCAACGAAGCGCGTACACCCTGTCCGACCCGCACATCTCGTCTGACGGCTGAAGGCCGCCGCAAAACGCAGGCCGCTCTGGCTGACCGAAAATCGCGCAACGAAAATCTTGCTGAAGGTGAATGCAAGGAACACCCGCAGGTTTGCCATGTGGCATACCGGGTATTGGACTGTTGATGGAAGGTGCGATGCAGCAGGCACCACAATGCCTGTCACTGCAATTGATCGGCATCGAGAAAGTCTGGTAAGGCCACGACGGCGATGCCGTCTTCGATCAGTGCCTCACGCTCCTCGGGGGTAGCGGTGCCGCGGATCGGACGCTCCTCTGACTCGCCTTCGTGAATCCGGCGAGCTTCTTGGGCGAAACTGGCACCAACGTTCTCGGTATTGCGAACCAGCTCACGCATCTGCTGCATGATGGCGGCCTGAATTTGGGCGAGCTGAAGGGCTTCGGGCGAAGCTGCCAGCACTGTCTCCCGGGAAGCGGTTGCAGAGCCGGTTGCCGAGGAACTTCCGGAGGCACTTGCGCCGTCCAATGCCCTCGTTTCCGAATCAAAATGACCCACATTGAGCCTTGGCGCCGACAAGCGTTTTTCAATTTTGGCGCTCTGACACATCGGACATGTCAACATACCTCGACTTTGCTGCGAGTCATAATCTTCATGCGAGCCGAACCAGCCCTCAAAAAGATGGCCATGCTCGCACTGCAAATCGAAAACTTTTAGTCCCATACACCTGATCTGAGGGCAAATTTGAAAAATACAAGTCCTACAAAGTATAACGGACTCACCCAAATCACCTAGGGATCACCCTAAACGAGGCACGGAAGCGAGCAACTCGCGCGTCACCTCGCTCTTGGGTGCCTGAAGCACCTGCGTGGCGTCTCCCAGCTCTACGATTTTGCCTGCATCCATCACGGCCACGCGATCAGCCAGATACTCGACCACACCGAAATTATGGGTGATAAACAAATAGGCCATGCCTGTCTCTCTCTGCAAATCAGTCAGCAAATCAAGGATTTGCGCTTGAACCGAGACATCAAGTGCCGAGGTCGGCTCATCCAGAATCAAAACCTCGGGCTCAACAGCCAAGGCGCGTGCAATCGCGATTCGCTGGCGTTGGCCGCCAGAAAACTCGTGCGGATAACGGTCCTCGGCATCCGCAGGCAGACCCACACGCGCCAACAGTGCTGAAATTCGCTTAGTTTGTTGTGCCGACGTCCACTCGGGCCGCAGAGCCGCGATGCCTTCATGCAAAATCTCTCGCACGCGCATGCGAGGATCAAGCGAGGCAAAGGGATCCTGAAAGACAATTTGAATCCGACGGCGCAATGCTTTCATCTCTTGGCGAGATGCTGACAACAAATCTTGATCACCCAACCTCGCCGCACCAACAATCAGCGCGGAAGAATCCAGTAATCTCAGCAAAGCTTTCGCGACCGTTGTCTTACCACAGCCTGAAGCGCCGACTAGAGCCAGGGTTTCGCCGCGACACAAAGAGAAACTGACGTCTCGCACCGCTTGATTGATTCCCACTTGCCTGCGCAACAAGCCCTTGCGAACTGGATAACCAATCTGCAGCCGCTCGACAAGAAGTGCAGGTGCTTGTGACGCACCAGAGGAACTTGTGACGGAGGGCGTCAATGTTTCAGCAAAAGTGACTGAGTCCAGACTCAGCGCACTCAAAGGTTGACCACGTTTGGCAAATGTCGGAATCGCAGCAAACAACTCCCGCGCATAGGGATGCTTGGGGGCACTGAAAAACTGCTGCGCAGGTGCAGTTTCAACGATCTCACCAAAGCGCATCAATGCGACCGTATCCGCCACATCACGCACGACTGCCAAATCATGTGTGATCAATAAGACCGCCATTCCGAGTTCTTGCTGAATGTCTCGAATCAGATTCAATACTTGCGCCTGCACGGTGACATCCAACGCCGTCGTGGGCTCATCCGCAATCAACAATTCAGGCTCGGCCGCCAACGCAATCGCAATCATAATCCGCTGTTTTTGACCGCCGGAAAACTGAAAAGGATAATCGTCGATCCGCTGCTCAGGCTCGGGAATCCCCACACGCTGTAACCACTGAATCGCCCGCATCCTGGCGGCGTTTCCACGCAAAGCCGTATGGGTCACGATGGCCTCGCATAGTTGGTCTCCCACACGGAGCACAGGGTTGAGACTCGTTCCGGGCTCCTGGAAAATCATGCCTGCCCGACCACCGCGGACCGCCCGCATTGAGGACTCGGACAAGCTGTTGATGTCCACACCCTCGACTGCAACTTGACCGCGTGTGACCCGCAAGGCTTCCGGCAATAGTCTCATCATCGCGAGCGCCGTCATGCTCTTGCCCGAGCCTGACTCACCGACCAGGGCAAAAGTCTCGCCACGATGCACAGCAAGAGCCAGCCCCTGCACCGCATGTCGCCAGGCCTCACCCGTATCGATCACCACATCGAGTGAATGCACATCAAGGACCGGCACATCAGAACGCCTCTTCGCATCATTCGTCAACGCGGGTGCCTCAGGACTTGAGGACTGATTTGAGGACTGATGAGTGGCCAGAAACTTAAAGCGCTTTGGGCGGAACATCCTCGATCGTGGGTCAAACGCATCACGCACTGCATCGGCAAACAAATTCGCCGCCAGGACCAAGGCCAGCATGAACACAAAGGCAGCAAGCAGATTCCACCAGATCATCGGATCGCGCGACATCTCGAAACGCGATTTTTCGATCATGGAGCCAAAAGAGTTCATGCTCGGATCGACACCGATCCCGAGGTAGGACAGCACAGCCTCGTACAAGACGAGACCAGAAAACTCCAACACCACTGTGATCAGCACGATATGCATGACATTGGGCAGCAAATGGCGCGCCATGATGCGCCAATTGGAAATACCGAACGCACGCGCAGCCTGCACATATTCGAGCTCACGCAGCTTCAACGCTTCGGCGCGCAGTAACCGGCACAATCCTGCCCACCCCGTTAATCCCAAAATCATGCATAGCAAGAAAAGTCGCAAATCTGCACGCTGAGCCGCAGTGGGAAACAAACCAGGATGGGTATCAATGTAGACCTGCATCATCAGCACACAGGCTGCAATCAGCAAAACACCCGGAATCGAAGTCAGCGTGGTGTAAACATACTGAATCACATCGTCGATCCAGCCTTTGAAATACCCCGCTGATATTCCCAATATCAGGGCGGGAGGCAGCATGGCGACGGTGGTCAGGCTACCAATGACCCAGGCTGTGCGAATGCTTTTCAAGGCTTGCCACAACACGTCATTGCCCGTGCGATCTGTCCCCAGCACGTGATACCCCGTGGCCAGCCCCAAGACCACGCCAAGCGTGACGCAAAGCACAAATACTGTGATCAGCACAGCGCGCCAGGGAAGCTCTGTCTGACCACGCCAGATCTGTCTGGCGACTTCAAGGCGAGTCCCCTCGCCCACACACAAGACTGTCAAACACATCAACACTGCAGCCACGAGCAAACCCGCCAGGCCTCCCAGACCCGCGCGTTGCGCGACATCGCCACCCCACTCCAAATCCGGATCAGTTAAATGCCGCCCCCCAAAGCGCAACCGCGGAAAATCTCGCGTCGGCGCGCCGCCATCCTGCAAGATGGTTTCTTTGGTGAATTGCAGCCAATCTAAAGGAGCGGAATACGTTTTTTCAGGGCGTACAAAAGCCGTATCCTCAAGCAACGCATCCAGGACTGATACGACTTTCGGTGCGTAAACCGGCGCGGCATTGACAGGTCCGCCCGGAACGGGTGGCAAGCGCGGCTGAAAATGCATCGAGTCCAGCAAGCCAATCACAACGAACACGGAGAGCACAACCGCCGAGCACATGGCGGGAGCGCTGCGAGCCACCCTCGACCATGTCGCACGCAAATTGCGTGAGCGCGAGACATGCCAGGCGTAGATCAACGTCGCAGCGAACAGTGCGAAGATCGCGATATCGGTCCAAAGGAAAACAATTTTAGGCATGGCGGTTACTCGAAACGCACGCGCGGATCGGCGAGCGTGTAAGAAATGTCCGCCAGAATCAAGCCGACGATATAAAGACTTGCCCCCAGAAAAACCATCGCCCGCACGACCGAAAAATCCTGCGCGCCAATCGCATCAATCGTATAACTCCCCAATCCCGGAATCCCAAAGAAAGACTCCGCGATCAAGCTACCCATAAACAGCAAGGGCAAGGTAGAAACCGTACCTGTCAAAATCGGCAACATCGCATTACGCAACACATGTTTGAACAATACGACGCGTTCACTCAGCCCGCGCGCCCGCGCGGAACGGACATAGTCTTTGCCAATTTCTTCAAGAAACAAACTGCGATAAAAACGGGCCTCAGGGCCTAGACGCGCGATGATCGCCACCAGCACCGGAAGTGTTAAAAACTTGACCGCATCCCAGCCCCAGGCAAATCCCGAATAAGGGACCAGACGCAACATTTTTGAAAACAACCATTGTCCTGCGATGATATAAAACAAACCCGAAATCGATAGCATCAGCACGCACAACACCACACCCCAAAAATCGAGACGCGTTGTTCGGAAAAAAACCAAAGACAAAGAGAATGCGACACTCACCAACAAACCAAGAATAAAGGTCGGTATCGCCAGCGCAAGGCTTGGCCACATTCGCACTCCGATTTCACGACCAATGTCACGCCCTTCGTCCGATGCGCCGAAATCAAACTTCAACAATGGCACCGAGCGTTGATAAAAAATCGTGTCGGTATATTTGCCCAGGCCCGTCGCTTCTGTATTGACGAACAGTGGCTTGTCGTACCCACGATCAGCCTTCCATTTTTCAATCGCATCGGTGCTGACACGTTGCCCGCCAATGGCGAGTCGCGCCATATCATCAGGCGTATTGACTGCAAAAAATAAAATAAAAGTGAACAAGTTCACGCCGACTAAAATCAATGCGCCGTACAGTAAACGGCGAGCAATATAAGCCATCATTTGCGCATCTCCAGCGGCTGATGTTCGCGGGCATCCTCGCCAAATGCATTGAGACGCTCTTGTTTGCGCAGCACACGCCACGCAGGCCAAACGATGGCAGCGAGCACAGCGAGCAACACACCCAGCGGCCACCAGATCGGCGGATTCCACTCGGCGATTTTTTTAGCACGCAGCTCCGGGTCGATCTTCATGTATTGCAATGTATTACGCACCATCTGGGTGGGCTTGGCATTACCGACCCACTGCTGATATGCTCCCCCGGACTTGGGAAATGCCCCAAACATCCATGGCGCATCCTCTTGCAAGATGCGCGTCATCTGGGCGATCACCTCTGCCTTTTCCTGACCATCGGGTAAGTCACGCATTCTTTCAAAGAGTGCGTCGTAGGCTGGATTGGCATAATTCGAAGCGTTTTCTCCACCCTTGCCTGCTTTGGCATTGGGTCCATACAGTAAGAACAAGAAATTTTCCGCATCAGGATAGTCCGCCACCCACCCCCACATGTACATTTGGGCGACACCTCGCGCCATTTTTTCCTGAAACCGGTTGTAGTCGGTCGAGCGCACATCCAGTTGCACGCCAATATTGGCAAACTGACGACGCATCCAGTCAAGCGTCGGGCTTGAGCCACCCGCGCCGCTTGCCGAATCGAAATGCAGCACCAGTGGCTCACCCGTTTTCTCATGTCGGCCGTTTGGATAACCTGCTTCGGCTAGCAAGCGGCGGGCTTCATCGAGGGATTTACGTTGCGGTTTTCCGTCCTTGATGTCGTACACCACACGATTAATGCCCGCCTCACCGCTTTCATAACCAAGAATGCCGGGGGGTATCGGCCCGTAGGCGACCTGCGCCTGATCGTTTTGAAAAATCGCGACGAACTCTTCCCAGTTAAACGCGATACTCAAGGCCTGACGCAGCTTACGATTGCGAATCTGTTGTTCTGGTGTGTCTCCCTGACCGACAACCGGGTCACGCCAGTTAAAACCGAAATACTGCATCTGAGCTTCGACCGTAGTCGGCAATTGAATCCCGTGCTTGGCGTACAAGGCGGCTTTCTCTGTGGAGTCACTGGCAGCCACGAGCATCGCGACACCTGTATCGCCGCGATCCACTTGAGGGATGTCGTAGTAACCCTGCATGAACTTACCCTGCAAGGGAATACTTTCTTTTTCAATATTGAAAACAATGCGATCAATGAAGGGGGTCATTTTCCCGCAGTCTTCTAACAAACCAGCCTCGCGATCGCCGGGCTCTCCTTCGCAGGGATAGGGCTCGCCACGAAAATTAGGGTTGCGTGAGAGCACATGACGCCTGTTTTGCAAAGACTCAGTCAACATGTAGGGACCCGTCCCGACTGGCCAGTGATTCAGCGAGAGGTTACGCTGCGCCATACCCGCCTGACTGTAAAACCGGTCAGCTTCCCAGGGAATGGGCGCGACAAACGTCATGGCAAGCCAATACTTGAACTGAGGATACAAACCTTTGACACGGATCCGCAGCGTGTATTCGTCAAGCGCTTCGATGCCGGAAAAACCAATGCTGCGTAGGTCCAGCCAAGGCAAATCGCGGGTGCCCGGCGGAACATCTTTGCGCAAGTCATTGTCGATTTCCCGCAAGCGCTTGCCATAGGCTTCCATCCCGACGATGTGTTGCGCCAAGGTTGAAAAAATCGGAGAGGCCACACGCGGACTGGCGAGTCTGCGTAGCGCATACACATAATCATAGGCCGTCAACTCACGCGTGCCCATGTACTCGAAATCGGGAATGGAGAACTTGTTTTCAAACTCCTGTGCATCGATCGGCCAGTATTGAAATCGGCCGTCCTCCTTCCGTGCAAAAGCAGGATGAGGCTGGAACAGGATGCCAGGTCGCAGCTTGATGTCGTAGACGCTTTCAACAATCTCTGTCGCAGGTGAGTCTGCATCCAGCGTGTTTCCCTGCCAATCTAAAAAAACAGGTTCAGCGACATGCGTGGCGGTGCGTGCAATGAGCTCATAAGGACGTTTGAGATAATGATAGCCATACAGGGGCTCATATATGTTGTACGTATAGGGAGTCTCGTCGGTCGAATATGAGCGCGCCGGATCGAGATACTTCGGTGAGCGTTGCGTAAAGGCCGTATACAGAACATTTTGCTTCTCCGCACCCGCCACATACGGACTATTGATCGGAGACTCACCAAAGATTTGGCCTGGAGATAACGCTTGGTCACAGCCAGCCAACAGGACGATTGCGCAAACCGCAATTGTCCTAGATAACGCGCCTGTCAGGCTTAAGAGCATTTTTTATTTTTCCAGCACTGCACTCGCCAATCCCAGGGTGCAACCGCACCTGGTTCTGCCCATAACCCCAGCTTTTTCTGCTGCGCATTTTTTTGCAGCTCGATCAATGAGGAATCACGCAAGTATTTACCTTTAGCTTGCTGATTGGCCCAGGCCATTCCTTGCTCGACTTGCAACCGATTGGCGGTTGTACCGTCAATCGGGATGTCACAGATGTGTCGATCAAAGCGATCTTTTTCGAAACAAAGCACCGTCAGCGTTTTACCCGCGACATAATGAGCGAGGTTTTTTCTGGAAGCCTCTCCATAAGGTTGACCTGGCTGATCGCTGCCATGCGCAGTTTCCGGGGCATCGATACTTGCCAAACGAATGCGCTCTTGTTTGTTGTCGATCAACAAGTTGATCGTGTCGCCATCAGAGACACGAACAACTTTCCCGGTCAACTTGTAGGTTTTATCTGCAGCGTGCGCATCAGGAATCAGTTGCACAGACAGGTCTTGAGAACCCCACAGAGCCAACAAGGCCAGTGCCGCAGCGAGAATCCCGAAAAGAGTCTTTTGTATCCGTTGATTGTTTTTCATTTAACTGTTTGATTTATATATAAAAATAGATCAAATATCCCTTAAATGCCCGTTGAGATGTCAAACATCGCGAGAAAATCTCATCATTTTTGAGCATCCATCTTGCACTAAGTTCAAACTGACCGCCAACATGATTTAATGCTTCATTGCCGCATTGGCGGCATTCGACATCAGACCACATCTGGGTAAAGTTTAACCATGCAGATCGTATTTCTTGACAGCGACACCATTCCAACCCCCCTTCCCGTGCCCGATTGGGTTTCCAAGTGGGTCAATCTCCCAGCCACACCACAGGATCCCGAGGCAGTGGTCAAGGCGCTCGCCGAAGCAGACATTTGCATCACCAATAAAATCAAGCTCACTCCGACTATCCTTGCGCAGTTGCCTCGCCTGAAGTTCGTCTGTGTCGCTGCGACCGGGTACGACTGTGTGGATCTGCAAGCCTGCCGCGAGCATGGTGTGGTGGTCTCGAACGTACCGGGTTACTCCAGGCAAAGCGTGGGCGAGGGCGTGATTGGCTTTATTTTTTCTTTGCGACGCGCGCTCCCTTATTACCAGACAATCGCGCGTCAAGCCTGGCCAGAGTCACCCCATTTTTGCGTGCACGGGGCCCCCGTGCTCAATGTGCGGGGTGCCACGCTGGGAATCTTTGGACGGGGAGCCATCGGCAACGAAGTCGCGACGCTCGCGCAGGCCCTGGGTATGAATGTCATCTTTGGCGAACATCGCCACCGACCCGAGGTTCGCCCAGGCTATGTCCGCTTTGAAACACTTTTAGCTCAAAGTGACATCATTACACTGCACTGTCCGCTCACCGAAGCCACGCGCGGCATGATTGGCCAGGCGGAGATCGCTCAAATGAAGCGTGGAGCCATGCTGATCAACACTGCGCGCGGACCTCTGATCAATGAACAGGCGGTCGCCGATGGTCTGCTTAGTGGCCAGTTAGGCGGTGTGGCATTAGATGTGCTGGCTGTCGAGCCCCCTCCCGCCGAAAATCCTCTTTTGCAGATGCACTTGCCAAATCTGATTATTACGCCTCACATCACCTGGGCCAACGAGCATGGCATGCGCAGCCTGATGGATGGTATCTCGAACAATCTCAACGCTTTTGCGCAAGGCAAACCCGTTAACGTGGTGAGCTGAGACATCCTTGGGTCCACAGACGCACTCACAATCCCTTCGCTCGGCCTATATCAAACTCGTGCTTTGTGCCTTTTTTTGGGGCGCCACTTTTATTGCAGGTCGAATCGCCGTACAGGCCATGCCGCCACTGACTGTCGCGACAGGTCGTTTCGTGATCGCATCGGTGTTACTGCTGTTGATTGCCTACCGCGTCGAGGGTGGTCTACCCAAGCTCAGCCACAAACAGCTTTGGGTGACCCTGCTTCTGGGCCTGACCGGGATCTCCATCTACAACTTCTTTTTATTTGGCGCACTGGAGCGTATGCCTGCGGGAAAAACCGCCCTGCTCGTGGCGTTAAGTCCGATTATGACAGCGGTCACCGTTGCGCTGATTCTCAAAGAAAAACTTGGATTCTATCGCTGGGGCGGAATCGCACTCGCCCTCATCGGTACCCTGACCATCGTCACCCAAGGCGACATTCTCAATGCCACCCAAAGTTTGATTCAGACTTTCAGCTGGGGGGAGCTTTTGATGTTCGGGGCGATTGTCAGCTGGGTGAGCTATACCGTGATTAGTCGCTTTGCACTCAGAGGATTATCTCCAATTGCGGCAACAACCTACGCCACGCTTTGGGGCACGTTGGTGCTGGGTCTTGCAGCACTGACCGAACTAGACAGGCTGAGTGCTGAAATGCTGACCTGGAATAATTTTTTCGCCATTTTCTATTTAGGTGCGTTTGGCTCAGCCATCGCCTTCATCTGGTACAACGAAGGCGTCAAAATGATCGGTCCGGCCAGGACTGTCGTTTTCACCAACCTTGTCCCCGTTTTTGGCTTATTGTTAAGCTATCTGATCCTCGACGAGCCCGTCTATATTTCGATGGTGATTGGCGGGGCGATTGTCATTGCTGGTGTCACTCTCACTAATCAGGCAAATAAATGAGCACTTTAACTACATCGCATGCCGCGCAACGCCCCCTCTACGTGGGATGCGCGACCGGTTTTTCTGGAGATCGCACGGATGGCGCAGGCCCTGTGGTCGATACTCTGATCGCTCTGGGCGGCGGCGTGCTGAATTTTGAAACACTTGCCGAGCGTACCTTAGCTCTCGCGCAAATCGAAAAACGCAAAGATCCGAAAATGGGCTACGAGCCCCTTCTCGCAGATCTGGTGGGTCCCGTACTCAAACGCTGTCTCGATCACAATATTCAGATCGTCAGTAATTTTGGTGCAGCCAATCCCCAAGCCGCTGCCCAGAGGATTTTCGCCATTGCACGCGAACAAAATCTCCGTACTCCTCGCATCGCAGTCGTGTACGGGGACGACCTGACCGAGCCCGAGCAATTGAAATTTTTACTCAAAAAACTCGGTACGAATATCGATCCAGCCCGTGTTGTCAGTGCCAATGCCTACATCGGCGCCTTTGAGATTGCGCAAGCGCTCATGGAAGGCGCAGACATTGTTGTGACCGGTCGTGTGTCGGATCCATCCCTCACGCTGGGTCCCGCCATTGCGCACTTTGGCTGGGCGATGGATGACTGGCACAAAATGGGCTGTGGCACGATGGCCGGACATATGCTTGAGTGCGGCACGCAAGTTTCAGGTGGTTACTACAGCGTACCTGGTCAAAAGTCCGTCCCTGGCATGGACCGAATCGGTTTTCCGATCGCTGAAATTCGTGCAGACGGTACTTTTTCTGTTTTCAAGGCAAACAATACCGGTGGACTCGTGGATGACCGTACAGGCCGTGAGCAGATTTTGTACGAAGTGCATGACCCAGCCCGCTACTTGACACCGGATGTCACCGCAGACATTACTGAGGCGACCATCACACAAGAAGGTCCGGATCGTATCCGTGTCGAAGGCATCCAAGGGCATCCTCGCCCAGCTGAGCTCAAAGTCAACGTTTGCTATGACAATGGCTATCTCGCCGAAGCTGAGATTTCCTATGCGGGCTTTCGCGCCAGAGAGCGTGCCGCGCTGGCTGGTGAAACAGTCCGCAAACGCATCGGACACTTATTACCATTGCGCGTGGATCTGATCGGTGCCCTCAGTATTTTTGGCGATGACGCCGGAGAACTAATGGGCAAAGGCTTACCCGAAGCGCGTGACGTCCGCTTGCGTGTGGCCGGCGTACACATTGATAAATCAATCGCTGAAAAAATTCTGCGTGAGGTGACCTCACTGTATTGCTGTGGCCCTGCCGGAGGGGGGGGCGTGAGAACTTCACTCAGACCCCGACTGGACACATTGTCCTGCACCATCCCACGTGAATCCGTCCCTTGTGGCTATCGCTTTGTCGAGGAGCAGCGCGCATGACCTCAACACCTCATCAAACAGTTCAACTGCCCTTGTACCAACTCGCACACGGACGCGCGGGAGATAAAGGCAATACCTCTAATATCAGTGTCATCGCTTGGGACCCTGCTTGTTTCGATTTACTGGTTGCCCAGGCAACGGAGGAAAAAGTCGCTGAGTGGTTTGGCTACCGACATCCGACCAAAGTGACGCGCTACGTCTTGCCCAAACTGCACGCGATGAATTTCGTTCTTGAGGGGATTTTGGACGGTGGCGTCAATGACGCACTCAATCTTGATACGCATGGAAAAGGCTTGTCATTCTGGATGATGGATATGCCGATTGTCGTCCCACAAGCGCTTGCAGAAAAGCTTACAGTCAAAGAGTACTCTCAGCCTGCCTGACGCGTGCTGGCTTAATATATCAATCACTGTCGTTTTTATTGCTTCGGAGTCTTTGTCATGAAAACTAGACGCATTGCACTCATTGCAGGTCTCTCTGCTCTGGCCTGCATGACTGCACCAATCGCTTTTGCGCAGCAGGCCTACCCGAATAAACCCATCAAGCTTGTTGTCCCTTTTCCAGCAGGAGGTGCGACTGACCTCGTATCTCGAGTCGTGGCGCAACAACTCGGCGCGGAGCTTGGCCAAAGTGTTGTGGTTGAAAACCGCGCGGGTGCCGCAGGCGTCATTGGTTCTGAAATGGTCGCCCGCGCAGCGCCTGATGGATACACCATTCTGATTGCCACCTCGAGCACACACACGATCGGCCCTTTGCTCAACCCAAAGATGCCTTATTCGCCCACCAAAGACTTTACGCCCATCATGTTCCTGGCTTCCTCGCCACAGGTGGTGGTGGTGCCACTGAGCTCACCCGCTCAGACCATGCCGGAACTGATTGATTACATCAAGAAAAATCCTGGCAAGCTCAATTTTGGGTCGGCAGGCACGGGTGGCATCCCCCACCTGTCGGCTGAACGCTTTCTGGCCATGACTAATACCAAAATGACTCACGTGCCATACAAAGGCACGGCATTGGCCATGCCGGACTTGATGGCTGGCCGTTTGGATATGATGTTTGACTCGATCTCTGTTTCGTTACCTCATATCCGGGATGGTAAAGTCCGCGCATTGGCAGTGACCTCGGGCAAGCCCTTCTCAGTCGCGCCTGACATTCCACCACTGACCAACTTTGTGCCCGGTTACGAGTCCTTGACCTGGTTTGGCGTATTCGGTCCCGCAGGCATGAGTGAGCCGGTCCTCAACAAGCTCAATCAAGCGTTGAATCAGTCGTTAAAAGATCCAAAAGTGCTTGCGCAACTTGCCAAGCTTGGCTTTGACCCTGGCGGTGGCAGTTCGGCCGATTTTGCCAAGAAGATGGTAGAGGAAAGTGCTGTTTGGAACAAAGTCATCACAGATGGCAATATCACCATTGAAAAGTGATACAACACCCACGAAAAATCACGTTCACCCAAAAAAGCTTTTGCTGAGCAAATGGACCGCTGTGCGGCCAACACACAAAGAAAAGCATTTTTGGGTGGTCAACGTCATCGAACCTGAGCAACCGGGTGACCCCGTTGTTGAAATTGAGCTTCAGGCTGCCATGACAGGCAGAGTCATACGCTTGGCATGGCGCGCATTGAAAGATCAACAACATTGGCTTCGGGGGTGGGTATAGTTTTTTGATTTAAACCCGAGCGCTCTTGAGAGCCAAGCGAATCGATAAACTCGCCAGATACAGCACAATCAATGTTCCGGCTAAATCACCAACAAACATCGGGAACACACCGGACCATGCATCATGCGTGAGTCCAGTCATATAAAAATAAAGATTGTGTGGAAACACATTGAAGACGGCACCTGCGACAGCGAATACCATGAGTTGTGAGCGCTGCAGACCACCCAGATCGCTGGGCAACTGCAACCATCGGGTGCAAAGATAAACGGCAACTAAAGGCCCAAGAGCTGAAAGCGCCGCCAGAACCACAATGTTGAGTGGCTCGAACTGCAGCAGGCTCAAGTTTGTGATGATTGCCCCCAAAAACAGCCCGAGCGCACCCGCCCAGCCACCGACCATCACCGCCAACATTCGAATGGCGGCAGGCAAAAAGATCCAGCTAATGAAGCCAGTCAGGTGGATACTCGAGAAAAGCCAAGTATTGAATTGGTACAAAGCGACCCAAGCAACAGCTACCCCGACCACAAACAAAATCATCGCCCCAGTACTGAGGCGATGATTAGTTTTTGTCCGATCAGCAGCGCCTGGTGGCGTGGAAAACATAAATCAACCTGGTTGATGGGCCTTGTCGATCGCCTGTCCGAGCGTCACAAAGTACTGTTCTGCAAGTGGAGTAGGCACAACATATTTCACGCGGCTATCGACCTTGTCTGTGTCAAGCTCGATCATGCCTTTTTTACGCAGTGTCTTCAAGCGCCGGTGAGCAGTTGTCGCAGAGATTTCTGTTGAGAGACCCATTGCCTCGAGCACGCTGACTTTTTTACCATTGTGCCAATTGACACCTAGCATGGCGAGCAAGCGCTCTTCGACCGGATCCATTGCAGGAAACGTGGGGATCTGCTTAATCGCATGAACGAGGTTCAGGAAGCGCAGATATGTAAGAGAGTGTTTCGATTCAGTAGCCATGTGTGAATGATAGCGCCAATTTTTAACTTAAAGCAACTCCAACTATTCCAATTAGCGTATAACGTAGGTCATAGTTTTATTGATGCGTCGCAGCAATTGGCCTCAAAAATGGACAGGGGCTTACAGAATTAATCTGTAAGCCCCTGATTTTTATGGCGCGCCCGGCAGGATTCGAACCCACGACCCCTTGGTTCGTAGCCAAGTACTCTATCCAACTGAGCTACGGGCGCTACAAAGACTAAAATTATATCAGCTTTTTAAAACGGGTGTAGGATTGAATTTGCTTTCGAGTTCTGCTCAGCTTTTCAACCAACTTCAGGTTTCGGCATGTTCAAGCAACCACCTCCTTATCCCGGGCCCTCGCAAGATTCGAGTCGGAGTCTTCTGGAGACGATCTGGGAGGCGGCCCGAGGCGCCCATTCTCAGACGGAGAGCGTGTCCTTCACAGGCAAAGGACATTTACCCTCTTTTTTTGCAGTCACTGAACTCGCCGCCGCATCAATGGGGGCTGCAGGCTTGGCTGTTGGCTCGCTTGTTCACGCCCTGGAGACTGCCAATGGTCGAGGCGCGCCTCAAAATATGACGGTACAAGTCGATCGGCGCTTGGCTTCATTCTGGTTTGCCACAACGCTCAGACCCGAGAGTTGGAAGCCTCCCAAACTGGATGAGCTCCCCGCGGCGGACTATCTGGCGCAAGATGGCTGGTTGCGGCTGCATACCAATGCTTCACATCATCGTGCTGCGGCACTCCGGACGCTTGGGTGTTCCGCAAACCCTGAAGCGATGGCTCGAGCGGTATCGGGATGGAAACGCGACGAACTCGTGGCAAGCGTGATTGCCGAAGGCGGATGTGCGGCAACCATGCTCTCTGTCAATGAATGGCTGCATCATCCACAGGGCCAAGCCGTTGAACAGGAACCCCTGATCGATTGGGTCGACGGTGAACAAGGACATCCCGGTGGCTGGAAGTATGATCCTGGCCAGCCTCTTGCGGGAATCAAAATTCTCGACATGACGCGTGTATTAGCGGGCCCGGCGGCGACCCGCATGTTGGCCGGACTCGGTGCGCAAGTTTTGCGACTCGATGCGCCGATGTGGAATGAGTCAAACGCCCCCGAAATGACCCTTGGCAAACGTTGCGCAGCGCTCGATCTTCGCCTGGCCGAACAGCGTGCGCACTGGATCAAACTATTGAGCGAAGCGGACGTTTTGGTCCATGGCTATCGCAGCGATGCCCTGGTCAAGATGGGACTCAACGCAGAGACGCGTCAGCGGATCCGACCAGGTCTGGTTGATGTTTCACTCGATGCGTATGGTTTTACTGGACCTTGGTCCAACCGACGGGGTTTCGACAGTCTGGTACAAATGAGTATCGGGATCGCTCAACTGGGACAAGAGCTTTCGCAGAGCGCTCGCCCAGAACCACTCCCCGTTCAGGCGCTGGATCATGCGACAGGCTACTTGCTTGCCACGGCAGTTCTCAAAGGCCTTGAAAAGCGCGTCCAAACCGGTATTGGCTCGATTGCCCGCGCATCGCTGGCTCGAACCGGCGCCTTACTGTTGACGACTGTGGACCCTTTAGGTCTTGAACGCCCTGCCCTCGCCCCAGAAACACCCAAAGACTGGAGTGACACTGTTGAACTCACAGTGTGGGGACCGGCTAGACGTGTGAAATGGCCTGTCACCGTATCTGGCATCAACATGCAATGGAGTTTAGGAGCGGGTCCGCTCAAGCGCGATCAGGCTAACTGGCACTCATCCATACTTTCAACCCTTTGAGCCCGGAGACCAGTGTTTTTCCAAGAGAAAAAATCCGCCTTGCATCAGCAACGCCAAGCCTGCGGCGGGAATGGCGCCTGCAAGAAGCAACTGGGTATTATTCAGAGCCAAGCCCTGAACGATTCTCTCTCCATAACCACCTGCCCCGATAAAGGCCGCGATCGTCGCCGTTCCCACACAAAGAACGGCTGAAATTTTTATACCTGAAATTATCAGACTACGGGCCAAGGGTAACTCGATCAACCACAACCGTTGACTGTCAGAAATACCCAAGGCTGTCGCAGCTTGACGCATCGATGAGGGAATCTCCTTGAGCCCCGCATGCGTGTTCTGCACGATCGGTAACAACGCATACAGAAACAGCGCCACAATCGCCGGCACGATGCCAATTGTGCCAAGCAGCGTGATGAGAAATGCCAAGATAGCAAGCGAAGGAATGGTTTGTATCACGCTTGTGATTGCGAGCACCAGCTGGCCCAGGCGAGGTGCATAAAAACACAATACTCCCAGAGGAATCCCAATCAGCGTGGCAAGCGCGAGTGAACTCAAAACAAGGAATAAATGCTGTCCAGACAAACGCCAGAAATCAGGACCGAATAAAAACTTCATAAAACTCACAGCCTGGGTATCGACTGATGTCACGCCTTTTTTTTTGGTTTCCAGAAATTGCCTGGCAACATTCGGAAAACTTTGTTTATCGATTTCAGCCCGCGTATTCAGTGCGAGCATGGTACTTTGAGAAATAGATTGCTCAAGGTTCTGAAGCGCTTGCCAGGCCCGCGGAAACCTCTCGGGAACATCGGCTCGAAACAGTAGCACTGCCTCATAGCTTGGAAAAAACTGTCGATCATCATCCAGCGCAGTTAGTGCATAGCGTGAAAGCTTTGAATCAGTGCCATAGGCATCGACCAGATCAATTTTTTTTGCTGCGATCGCCTCATAGGCTAGCCCATGATCCAGACCACGAGGCTTGAGCGCGCCCAAATCATACGCCTGCGTCAGTCCCCGCCATCCATCCGCTCGTCCGATAAATTCATGGGATAAGCCCAAGACAAGTGAGGGATGCCGCCTCAGATCTGAAATCGTTTTGATATCCAGTTGGCGCGCGAGATCACTACGCATCGCCAGCACATAGGAATTGTTAAAGCCGAGCGGAATGGCTGCGCGCAAACCCATTGGCGCCAGTTTGTCATTGATCTGATCCAGCGTCAGTGCTCGATCAGTCTTGAGAATTTCACGTGTAATGGTACCGGTGTACTCAGGGTACACATCGATCTCGCCGCTTCTGAGCGCCGCGAGCAGAATACTGGTGTTACCCATGCCAGATTTCAACTCAACATCGACGTCACCCGCCTCGCGGACCGTTTGGGCAACAATTTCACCGAGGATAAAAGACTCAGTGAATCGCTTGGAACCGACGACAAAGGGCGCGGACAAGGCGCTCTGCATGAACATCACACAGAGCGCGACAAGTGCTCCGCTGAGCAGGGAGCGCCCTGTCATACTCAGACCACCACGAGACGCGCAGCTTGCTTTTCGGTAATCTGGCCAATCACGCTGGCATGCCCGAAGTCATGCTTTTTAAAGATCGCCAGCACATCCTGCACCGCTTCAGGTGCACAACACACCAGCAAGCCGCCACTGGTTTGAGGGTCGGTCAGCAGGGTTTTACATTCTGCACCCAAGTTGACCGCGAGACTGACGTCTTGACCATAGCCATCCCAATTGCGACCTGAGGCTCCAGTTACCATTCCAGCCTTGATCAAATCAGTCACACCCGGCAACAAAGGCACATCGGCCCATTTAATCTGGGCAGTCAAGTCGGCACCACGGGCAATTTCAAGGGCGTGTCCGGCCAGACCAAAACCCGTCACATCGGTTAAGGCATGCACGCCTTCGAGCTCGGCGAGCTCAGGACCGGGCGTATTCAGTTTGGTCGTATTGTGGATCATTGAAGCGTATCCGGCCTCATCAAGCGCCTCCTTTTTTAAAGCCGCTGACAAGATACCCACACCAACAGGCTTGCCCAAAATCATCACATCGCCCTTGCGCGCGCCATCGTTACGCTTGACACGGTCGGGATGCACGAGGCCCAGCACAACGAGTCCATAAATCGCCTCGACTGAGTCGATTGTGTGACCACCCGCAATCGGTATTCCAGCCGCGCGACAAACCGAAGCGCCACCTTCGAGAACTTTACCGATCGTCTCGGTTGAGAGCACATTGATCGGCATGCCAACCAACGCCAATGCCAAAATCGGACGCCCCCCCATCGCATAGACATCGCTGATGGCATTCGTTGCGGCAATGCGGCCGAACTCATGCGGATCATCTACGATCGGCATAAAAAAATCCGTTGTTGCGATCAAAGCCTGTTCATCGTTTAAACGATAAACCGCAGCGTCGTCAGCGGTCGCGATACCCACCATCAACTCTTTGGGAATCGGCATCTGAAGGGTGCCCTTCAAAATCTCGGACAAGACGGCCGGAGCAATTTTGCATCCACAACCGCCACCGTGCGACAGTGAAGTTAGGCGGGGCTCGAGTGATTTCATGAGATTCCTTGGGGGGGTTAAGACAAAAAAGACTGTTGGACGATTGTAATCAAACGCTCTTGCTCACGGGCGGGTGCAAACAAGGGGGCTCTCAAGGCGCACTGAGCCATTAATTGAGCATAAAACGAAGCGTCACGGCGCAAACGCAGCAAAACTTCAGCTAAAGCCGCCGCATCCTCTGTCGGAAAAAAACCAGCGTAATCATGACCGAGCATGCCCTCGTTGCCGGGGATGCGGGAAGCAACCACTGGAACACCGCTGCATATGGCTTCCATGACGACATGCGCTCCACCTTCCATCACGCTCGGGTGAACCAGAACATGCGCACGCTGGATCAGTCTTCGCGTCGCCTCGTGTGAACGGGCACCGAGGAAAACATAATTTGGGCATTCTGCAGCAGTTTGATGCGCGAGTTGTGCGAGCTCGGGATCATGTTCGCCACCCACGTGCTGAAGCTGGATATCACCATGCGATGCCAACTGACGGGCTGCCTGAAAAAAGGTTCGAGGCGATTTTTCGGGACGCAGATGACCCACCATAATCGCGCGTAAATATCTTGGCGTTTTGCGAAGTGTTTGACGCGTTGTTGTCGACTGAAAAGCGACGACTGTTTTTGCTTGAAAGGACTCCGGCACAGCTTGCACCCCTTCAGACTGCAACACAACAAGCGTATGCGCCCAGCGAAGCGATTGCTGCGCCTGCGGATCGCTCTGAATATCGCGATACAAATCCGTACCTGTGAGAACGACAATCAAACCGCGCGTTCCGTGGCGCACATGCCACTGTGCGATCGACTCATAGCTGCGTCGTGCATGCAGAGCGATCATGACATCATCGCTTTCACTGCCATCCCATCGCTGCACAATCCTGACGCGGCAAAACGCGCGCAGTAGTCTGGCGTAGCGCTGGGCAGTCTGCCAGTTGCCATTGTTCGCCGCTGCCAGCGCAGGACTGACAATCACAACATTCAACAGTGTAGGCTTGGGTAAAATAGACATAACAAGAGGTTAGCAAGAATTATGAGACAAGCAGAAGTACACATATTGGCTCGAGGGCTTAAAACTCTGCGCGCGCATACGCTCGAGGCTTTTGCCTGCTATCAGCGAGCCAGTGTACTCACGGTTCCTTTGGAGGATGAGTTTAATCCTCCACTCTGGGAATTAGGCCACCTCGCCTGGTTTCAGGAATATTGGATCGCGCGCAATCTACAAAGGGAGCGCGGCGTCTTTCAGGACATCAAACACCAACGTGCACCCTCGATCGTCAACTCGGCTGATCAATGGTATGACAGTACACAAGTCGCCCATGATCTGCGCTGGACCCTCCCTCTCCTAAAAACTGAGCAATGCTTGGACTATCTGAGAAAGACACTTGATACAACACTAGTGACTTTAGAAAAAGAAACCGATGGTTCAGCTGCACTTTATTTTTACTGGCTTGCACTGCAACATGAAGCGATGCACCTGGAGGCCAGTACCTATATGGCCCAAGCCTTGGGGATTCCATTTGAGACCCAATGGGCCTCACACCCTAATGTCTATCCGCAGGGGATGAGTCAGCTCACAGCGACCGACTGGAAAATGGGGACAAACTGGAGTGGTTTGGCGGGTCGGTCGTTTTGTTTTGATAACGAAGTCGGAGAACGCACAACCAGGCTCGAATCTTTTGCCATTGCGCTGCAACCGGTGACTTGGAGAGAGTATCTCGATTTCGTCGAGTCAACAGGACACCGATTGCCACTCTATGTCCAACCCTCGAAGGCGCAGACTGGCTCAGTACCTTATGAAATCAATACCTTCGGCACTTGGGAACCTATCAATCCCGAAGCATGCGCCCAACACATCTCCTGGGACGACGCTCAAGCCTATTGCCGCTGGGCACAGTGCAGCCTCCCGACCGAGGCCCAATGGGACTACGCTGCTCGCACACTACAAAATTTCCAATGGGGCGATGTCTGGGAATGGACATCGGACACGTTCGAACCTTTCGAGGGCTTTACGCCCCACCCCTACGTCGAATATTCCGCGCCTTGGTTTGGTTCACGAAAAGTCCTACGCGGCGCTGCACGGGCGACTCACCCATATTTACGCAATGTGCATTACCGCAACTTTTTCACACCCGAGCGCCGCGACATCTACTCTGGTTTCAGGGTTTGTCACCATTCACTCTGAACTTAACTCGCCCAAAACACGGCAAACTGCTGTTGGGGATCCGTCCAGTATTTTGTTTCTGAGAATCCTGCAGACTTCAGAAGCGAATCAAAGTCGGGAATCGTCCACTTGTAGGAATTTTCAGTATGGATACCCTCTCCTGCCTGAAAATCACGCGACCGACTGCCCCAGCGCACAGTGAGAGCATGGCGGGCGATCAAGTGCATCTCGATTCGAGACTCTGCTTCGTTAAATAAAGCCTTATGGCGCCAGTCACGCACATCAAAATTGGTTCCCAATAAGGTGTTGATATGTCTCAAGACATTCAAATTGAATGCTGCGGTCACACCCAGTTCATCATCGTAAGCAAGCTCAAGAACTTGTCTGGACTTCACCAAATCTATCCCGATCAGTAAACCAGAACCAGTTTGAGCGTTTTGACAAACGTGAGACACTCGACCTAAAAACTTCTGCGCCTCCGAGGGCGTAAAGTTGCCAAGGCTTGACCCCGGATAAAAAGCAAAGACCGGACGTTCAGTGAACTGACTAGCGAGTACTGCAGGGAAATCAAGAGATGAGGAAAAGTCCATCCCCACGCCAACCATTTCGAGCGTCGGGTGACTGCGCTGCAGTTGAATCAGCGTACCCGTCAAATAATCCAGCGAGATGTCTACCGCCACATACATCCCAGGTGTCGTTCCAGCGAACAGGCTCACTGCTTTTTGACAACTCCCGGCTCCCAGATCGATCCACGCAGCTTGGAGAGGGATATGACGGTGAATCTCATTGGCGTGTTCAGTAAAAATGCTGGCTTCGGTACGCGTCGGGTAATACTCAGGCAAATGCGTAATGGCCTCAAACAAGGTTGAACCCAAAGCGTTGTAGAAATATTTTGGTGAGCAATGTGCATGCGGCGAGCACAGGCCCGACTCTAACTCGGCCACCACCGCAGCGGGATCAATTTCAAAGGTCTTGTAAAAACTCGGGATCCGCTGGGTCATGCCACTGCTCCGGAAAGCTCACTTAAGTGTGTGAAACCATAACACGCTTGACTCAACCCTTCATTTACAGACACGAGCTGAGGCATAATCACCTAGATACTTTGGGTACTCATAATCATGACAACATCTCCCCCATCAAACGAAAACCGATCCGAAAAACGCTCCAATAACCGCTCCGTCTGGACAGTCTTTCTGATTTTCCTCAGACTTGGGCTGACTTCTTTCGGAGGACCCGTCGCCCATCTGGGATATTTTCGAGAAGAGTTCGTCACACGTCGACAATGGCTCAGCGACCGAAGTTATGCAGATCTCGTCGCGCTCTGTCAGTTTCTCCCAGGACCAGCCAGCAGTCAGGTCGGCATCGCACTAGGTTTTTCGAGAGCAGGCTACGCTGGCGCACTTGCAGCCTGGGCGGGTTTTACCCTTCCCTCGGCAATCGTGCTGATTCTCTTTGCGATTGGGATCTCAAGTGCCGGCAACAGTTTCTCGGCCGGAGCACTTCATGGTTTAAAAATCGTCGCGGTGGCGGTTGTGGCGCAAGCAGTCTGGGGCATGGCTCGCAGTCTGTGTACAGATGAAAAACGCATCTCGATCATGATGCTCGCCACTTGCGCCGTACTGCTCATGCCGTCGGTTTGGGCTCAAGTAGGCGTGATCATTGTGGCTGGAATCTCGGGTGTAGCCCTATTCAAACCTGCTCAGCTTGCCCCACACGATCCTCTTCCCATTCAGATCTCACGGCGAACGGGAAGTCTCTGGCTTGCTCTCTTTTTTATCTTGTTAATCCTCTTGCCACTGGCCTCCGAAGCAATGCCTGGTCAGACCTTGGCCATCGTGGATGCCTTTTACCGTGCAGGCTCTCTGGTGTTTGGTGGTGGTCATGTCGTCCTTCCACTGCTGCAGACCGAGGTTGTGCCGACGGGCTGGGTAGAGGAACAAGTTTTTCTGGCTGGATACGGCGCCACTCAAGCCATGCCAGGACCCCTTTTTACGTTCGCCGCGTTTCTCGGCGCCTCCATGACGAGTGCTCCCAGCGGTTGGGCAGGCGGACTGATCGCACTGATCGCGATTTTTATTCCCTCTTTCTTATTAGTCGTAGGTGCCCTGCCATTCTGGGAACAACTCCGTCAAAACCTACGCACGCAAGCAGCACTGAGCGGCATCAATGCATCTGTCGTGGGCTTGTTACTCGCCGCACTGTATCAGCCAGTCTGGACAAGCGCGATCCTCAGTACACAGGATTTTTGCCTGGCACTGATCGCCTTTGTCGCGCTGATGTTCTGGAAACTCCCGCCATGGCTCGTAGTGATGGTCGGAGGTTTAACGGGCTGGCTGCTTCATTTGATTTAACCAATACATGACCACATAAAATCAGGTGACAAAAGAATGATGTTTGAGAATCAGTTTGCTACAGTCAACGTATCGACTAAAGGTGTTGCGACCGTATCCATTCAACAGGCAGGCAGCCTGAATATTTTGAGCACGCCTGTCATGAATGGCCTGATCGAGGCATTAGCCTGGGTCGAAAATAACAACGATGTTCGAGTCGTGGTCATGCGTGGGCATGGCGACAAAGCCTTTGTTGCGGGTGCCGACATCAAGGAAATGGCTGCGCTTGATCACCAAACTGCCAGGGTGTTTATCGACAAACTCAGACAATTGTGTGAAGCCGTCCGTGTCTTGCGCATGCCGGTCATCGCTCGCGTGCCAGGTTGGACACTCGGTGGCGGACTTGAATTCGCCCTCTGCTGCGACCTGCGTATCGCATCGACAGCTGCGAAGCTAGGCATGCCTGAGGTCAAAGTAGGCATCCCCTCCGTCATTCACGCTTCACTCATGCCTCGGCTAATCGGTCAGTCGCGCGCGGCATGGTTGCTCCTGACGGGTGAAGTTATCGATGCCCAGCAAGGGCTCTCTTGGGGATTGCTCGATAAGGTGGTCGAACTCGATACGCTAGACCAAGAAATCGCGCGTGTCGCCGATGGTCTCGCAGAACTTGGTCCCAAGGTGCTCGCCCAACAAAAACGCATGATGCGAGAATGGGAAGACGAGCCTCTGGAGACCTCTATCCGAAACAGTATCAGTGAGTTTGCTGCAGCTTTTCAAACTGGTGAACCACAGCAGTACATGGGTCAGTTCTTGAAAGAGAAAAAATCTAAATAGGCGATATCAAAGCTTGCCCAGCGATATGACGTTGCAAATTCTCAATGACTCTGTCTATCGCTGAGCGCATCGCCTCCGGAGAAACACCTGCAATATGAGGGGTGATCACCACATCATCGAGATCGATTAGAGCGGGCGGCAAATTGGGCTCACCCTCATACACATCCAGAGCAGCCCCTGCGATCGCCTTTGCCTGAATAGCTTCAACAAGTTCTTCTGTATTGACCAGGGCACCTCTGGCAACATTCACCAACACACCTTCAGGACCCAGCATGTCCAAAATTTTGCGATTTACGATATGAAATGTCTGGGGACCTGCTGGGGCGCAAAGCACCAGAAAATCACACCATGTTGCCAGTTCTTCAATGTTTGAAAAATACGTGTACCCCGTTTCGTCCTTTCGGGTACGACTGTGATAACCCACCTGCATCTCAAAGGCTTGAGCACGCGTCGCGATTTTTTGTCCCACGGCACCCAAACCAAAGATACCGATCTTTCTACCTGAAATATGTCTTGGTCGTGGAACGTCGTCACGCCATAAACCTTTACGCACTTCGCGATTCAGGAATGGCAGTCGCCTGATGGTGGCAAGCAGCAACATCATGGTGTGATCTGCGACAACCTCCGCATTCGTCCCCGCTGTGTTGCAAACGACAATGCCTCTTTTTTTAGCAGCCTCAAGATCAACACTTTCATGGCCGACACCTAACGTGCTGATGAACTCGAGCTTGGGCATGCGTGCCATTTCGGCATCTTTCAAACCAAACGCGCCGTTGGTCAAAACGAACTTGATTCGCGACGCATGTTCACGCATGGTTTCGATACAAAATGATCGATCACCGCCATATTTTTCGTAAGGCAAGTAAATCACGTCAAAATGTTCTGACAAAAGAGAACGATGATCTTCGGTCAAAAATACAAGCACTAACAGCAAAGACTTTTGAGACATCAACACGCATCCTTCCTTACCACTCGAACTTTTAATTCTGAGTTAATCGGGTTTTTTACCAAACTGAACGCCAGCCCACTCTTCAAAATGTCTCATCGGCATGAGATTGTCTTTGGGTCCATCACCTTGCGTCATTGCAAAGGCGAGAAACTGTCGTGCGTTTTGATTGATAAACATTGGCGCACCAATTTTTTCGGCTTCATCCAGACACATTTTGATGTCCTTGTGCAGTAACTCTGTGGTGAAACGCACAGGGAAACTTCTGTCCAAGGCACATTGCGGAATTCTTTCAAGTGTCGCAAAGGATCTGCCACTCGACACATTCAAAACATCGAGCATGGTCTTGGAGTCCAGACCAGCTTTGACGCCATAAACTAATGCTTCGCAGCTTGCCAGCATGCTGGTGGCATACAAAGTGTTGTTGATGATCTTCATCGTTTGACCCAGGCTGGGATCCTCACCGAGGAAGAAAATATTTTTGCCTATGATCTTCAAAATCGGTTCGGCTTTTTTAAATGCCTCCGTATCTCCTGCCGCCATCACCGCCAGCGTGCCATGCTGGGCAGCAACAGTCCCGCCACTGACCGGGGCACTCACAAATGCTATATTTTTTTGCGACAATATTTCGTGAACTTCTTTGGTAATCGAAGGACCCGTCGTGGAAAGATCAATCAACATGTTGACCATTGAACCGTTCACGACTTCAGCGGCTACGGATTTGACCGCAGCAGGTACCGGCAAACACAAATAAACATCTGTCACACGCGAAGTAAGGTCAGACACTCCGTCGGCCACTTCGGCGCCTAGGGCCTTGAAGCGCGTCAGCACCTCTTTATTCAGATCAAAAATTACGAGTTCATGACCTGCAGCCAGAATACGCGTCGCAAAATGTTGCCCGATATTTCCTGCACCAATTAAGCCTACTTTCATACTTGTCTCCTTGAGATTTATTTTTTGTAGATTCGGTTATAGCCAGATACTAATACATCCATTAAGCTGTTTGAAAGATCGTACCGAAATCACAGTGATCTTGCGCGAGAGTCGCCACCGCAGAAATAAAGGTGCTCTTTCGATCTGCACGATACACGGCAGCATAGGAGGCCAGTGGCAAGGTCGGTTTGATTGGCAACACTTGAAGCGCACCAGCCTGAATCATTTGCTGCAGACAATTCTTAGGCAGATAACTCACGCCCATCCCGGAGATCGTCAGTGCGATGAGTGTGACGAGACTATTACTCAAGATCGTATTTTCTGGCTGAATACCAATCGACTGCAGCCAACGGTTATAGAGCTGACCCGTGCCTGAACGATCATCTTGAGTGAGCAGCCTATGGTTTGCCAAATCCTGCATGCGCAGATTTCTGCCTGCTTTCACCAGACCCGGCTTACACATCCACACATTTTCTACGACGCCTACTCTCTTGACCACTAAGCGTTGATCTTCGAAAACCTGAGGCACGATCATCAAATCCACATCATCGGCAAACAGCTTGTCACGTAGGGCAAGGCTGACATCCACATCGGGTTCGATGATGACCTTGGGGTAGTGGGCCTGGATCGCGCTGACCAATCGAGGCAACCACGTCATGGCTGTCAGTTCTGTGACACCGATTCTGATGCGCCGCACCAAAACCTCCGGACGTTGAAACTGCTCAATCGCGACATCCCGCTGCTCCAACAGTCGCTTGGCGACCAAAAACATCTCCTCGCCCTTTGCCGTCAGCTTAGCCGAGCGCTGGGTACGATCGAATAGAGGCGTCTCAAACATCTCCTCCAATTCGTGCACACGCTTGGAAATGGCGGATTGAGTGGTGTGCAGGCGCGCTGCCGCTTGTGAGAAACCACCTGCCTGCACAATCCAGAACAGTGCTTCCAGCTGTTTGAAAGTCATCATGGCGCATATTCACTTCAATTAATAGATCACTATTTAGAATGTATATTAATTCCAATTTATCGCTTTTCATGATTTATTTAATTGTCCAGAATCCTAGTTGATCGTGAATACGTGATTCCAGTGATAAACGGAGAAATAGATGTTTCTGACAGAAGAAGAGACAAAGATGCTGGCGGGGGAAAAAGGCCCGGCAGTTCAAAAAGCGATGCAAATCCTCGTCGCACTCGGGGAAAGCTTTGGGGCAGAGAAACTCCTTCCCGTGAATAACGTCCACATGGCTGGATCATCCGTCCTGGTTGCAGAAGAGGCAGGCACACGTTTTGTCGAGGATATTCGTAAACAAGGGGGCACCTTTGTGACCCGAGTCACCACGAATCCAACGGCAGTGGATCCCACTCAATGGGAGCAAATCGGCATTCCTGAATCCGATCAGGTCCTGCAAAAACGCTTGACAGGAGCCTATGCGGGGATGGGTGCAAACACCTGTAATACCTGCATCCCCTATCTGGTGGGCAACATGCCGCGTTTTGGCGAACATATGGCTTGGGGAGAATCGTCCGCGGTTGTTTTTGCCAACTCAGTCTGTGGCGCAAGAACGAATCGTGAAGGCGGTCCAAGCGCTCTTGCTACAGCACTCACCGGTCGAACACCTGAATACGGGTTCCATCTCAAAGAAAATCGCTATGGAAGTTTCTTGATCAAAGTTGAAACACCCATGCGAGATATGACTGACTATGGAACGCTCGGTTACTTTGCAGGGAAAATCGCAGGACAAGATACGCCGGTTTTTGAGGGACTCCCCAATCATCCTACTCTTGAGGAACTTAAGGCTTTGAGTGCGGCACTCGCAGCCTCTGGAGCGGTGAGTATGTTTCATGCCATTGGTGTGACGCCGGAAGCCCCCACGCTCGAGGCAGCCTTTGGTGATCGTAAGCCTGCCAAAACACTGGTATTTGGAGAGCAAGAACGTCAACAAGCTGAAAACGCTCTTAACAAAGAGCCCTCAGATCACGTCGACTGGATATTGGTCGGATGTCCAAATGCATCGGTGCAGGAGATCCGGGAAGTAGCCGAAGCGCTTGAAGGAAAAAAAATACACCCTGACGTGTCGCTTTGGGTCACGACCGCCGGCGCCATGTATGCGATGGCCGATGAAATGGGCTACATCAAGACGATCAAAGACGCTGGTGGCGTAGTCGTGCGTGAAACTTGCCCATTTTTAGCGAGAAGTCGTGTGATCGCACCCTCGAAAGGCTACAAAACCTTGACCACCAATTCAGCAAAGATGGCTTTTTATGCACCCGGTCAATTTGGACTGCCGGCTCATTACGGCAATCTACAACGCGTGATGCAAGCCGCCATCGACGGTGTCTGGAGATAAAAGATGAATACAACAACATTAAAACTTCAAGGGCGAAAAATTGTCACGGGCAAAGCTCAAGGCGAAGCAATTGTGACCAAAGAGGCCATCAGCTTTAACGGAGGCGTCGACAACATGACTGGGATCGTGACCGAACCTGGCCATGAAATTGAAGGTATGAATATTTCCGGGAAAGTGCTCGTATTTTTGACTGGCAAAGGCTCCACAGGGGGTTCATACAAAATATACGACATGGTCTCGCGTGGCACAGCCCCCGTCGCTTTTATACAAGTCAACCCAGAGCCCATCACGACCATCGGTGCGATTATCGGCAACATACCCGTCGTGGCAGGACTGGATCAAGACCCGACAGTTGTCATCAAAACAGGCGACTATGTGGAAATCGACGCAGACGCAGGCGTTGTTGAAGTGAGTCTTAAAAATCGTTCATAAAAATAAACGAAGCACATTGCGATAAAACATCTGGAGACAAATCATGATCACAAAAAAAATTGCAAAACTTGTTTTAACAACTGCGATGGCTGCCTTAGGCACTAGCGCGATGGCGCAATCAGGTCACTGGCCCACTCGCCCGATTACCATGGTCGTTCCCTTCGCAGCAGGCGGCAGCACCGACATCACCGCACGCATGCTCGCTGAAAAGCTCGGTCCCATCCTCGGTCAAAGCGTAGTCGTGGAAAATAAGCCCGGCGCAGCGGGTAACATTGGAGCAGCCTTTGTTGCCAGAGCCCAGCCAGACGGCTACACCATCCTCTTGCATACCAGCACACTCACCGCAAACGTCTCTCTGTACAAAAACATGGGTTTAAACGTACAGAAAGATCTCATACCCGTCTCGCAAGTCGCGCTGATTCCGAATGTTTTGATGGTGAACAATAATTTTCAAGCCAAAACCCTGGCAGAGTTTGTCGAAATTGTTAAACAGAAAAAAGTACCCGTGAACTATGGTTCCTCGGGTAGTGGTGCCTCCAACCATCTCGCAGGTGTTTTGTTTAACAACATGGTGGGAGGTGAAATGGTGCACGTCCCCTACAAAGGCGGCTCCTTGGCGAACAATGACCTTCTAGCAGGCCAGGTACAAGCTGTTTTTTCACCTATGGTCGAAGTACTTGGGTATTTGGATAGCGGAAAACTCAGACCGCTTGCCGTCACCACTAAAACGCGCTCATCCAGAATCCCCAACGCACCTGCGATCGCAGAAATCCTGCCAGGCTATGAAATCGTCTTGTGGAACGGCATTTTCGCTCCCGCAGCGACACCACCTGCAATCGTCAACAAACTCAGCAGCGCAATTCAAACGGTCATGAAAGATCCAGCCGTCCTGAAAAAACTTGAAGAGCAAGGTTCAACAGCGCTGGGCGGCACGCCGGCTGATTTCAAGAAGGTCGTGGATGCTGAAATTCCAAAATGGGCAGAGCTGATTAAAATGTCTGGTGCAAAAGTGGACTAAGGTTATGGACAACAAAACGTTTGACAAAGATTTTCGAGGGCGCTTAGAGGCGCTTGCCACATCCAATCTGAGCGACGCGCTTGATCAGCTTGGGATCGCTCGCTGCAGCGTCGTCGGTATCGTTCCCCGCTGGGGCAAAACAAAGGTCATCGGGCGCGCCGTCACCATCAAGATGACAGCGGCAGGCGCGGTCCCTGCCAAAGCGCACCTCGGCGTAGACGCCATCTTCAACAGCCATCCCGGTGATGTCATTGTGATCGACAACCGAGGCGATCTTTACAACAATTGCTGGGGAGAAATCCTCGCGATGGGCGCCCGACAAAAAGGCGTTTCAGGCGTTGTTGTAGACGGTGCGGTTCGGGACGTCGATGCCTGTGAAGTGTTCGGGTTTCCCGTGCACGCACGCGGCACTGTGCCTTTGACTGCCCGGGGTCGCATCGTTCAAGAAGCCTGGAACGTTCCAGTCAGATTAGGCGATGCGCCTGTGCGCCCTGGCGACGTCATTGTCGCTGACGTGAATGGGGTAGTCGTCATTCCCGTCGAGAAAGTAGAAGAGGTCGTCGCGGCCGCCGAGGAGATCCTGAGCAAGGAGCTCGAAATGGTCCGCGCCCTGGAGTCTGGCGAATCAATCCTTGACGTGGATCGACGGTTTAATTACGAGCGGATGCTGCAAAAGAAATAGTCAGGAAACTATCGATCCTCCGCGTCGGAGGATCGATATAGTTCAGATTTTTAACAGCCTGCAGAAATCAGATTCACTTGATGGACAATCCACGACTTTTAGCAAGAGCTCCCCAGCGAGCGATTTCACTTCTCAACAACTCGCCGAACTGTTCTGGTGTCAACGCGGCGGCCGTCAAGCCATCACTAGTCAACGTCTTTTCCATCTCTTTGTCCTGAAGAACCTGATTGATGGCTTTATTCAGCTTTTGCTGAATAGCAACCGGTACACCTTTAGGTGCAATAATCCCGTGCCAGTTCGTCACTTCGTAGGACGGGTAGCCTGACTCCATCACAGTCGGGACATCAGGCAAAGCGGACAAACGCTTAGGCGTGGTCACTGCTAATGCTTTGAGTTGCCCAGTACTGACTAAAGGCAAAGTTGAGGCAACAGTTCCAAAAATGATATCGGTGTGACCCGCTACAGTATCGGTCAGTGCAGGAGAGGTACCTTTGTACGGGATATGCAGCAAGTTGATACCTGCTGTTTCATTGAAATACTCAGTGGCCATCTGGGTGATACTGCCTTGACCCGAAGTCGCGAAACTGTATTTCCCCGGACTTGCCTTAGCCAAGGTCACAAACTCCTGCAGCGTATTGGCAGGAAAGCTTTTTGTTGCCGCAATAATAAAAGGTCCACGGGCCAATAGTGCAATTGGAGTCATATCGTTACCAGAGTCAAAAGGTAACTTGTAGAAACTGGGATTGACGGTATAACTTGCAGCCGACAAGAACAAGGTGTAACCATCTGCGGGAGATTTCAGCGCGAGTTCAGCGGCAAGGTTGCCGCCCGCACCAGGCTTGTTCTCCACAATCACTGATTGACCCAGTACTGGACCCAGCTTGGCGGCCACCAAGCGAGCAATCAAATCTGAGCCACCACCTGGTGCAAATCCTACGATCAGCTTGATTGGCTTAGTTGGGTAATTTGTTTGCGCCGCGGCTGATGAGGCCGTGAGTGAAAACCAAGAAAAAACACAAGCTGTCAGAGAAAGCTTGGCAAACTTTGCGAACGCACGAGTTGTATGCACCATGAAGAATTCCTTTGCATTGTGGGAATTGAATCCCATCATACATCTTGATGAAGATAGTCAACCCCCGTAACAACCCGATATTGATTCGCTTAATTATTTGGAATTTGTCCTCTCCGAAATGATGAGGTCTGCAGTTTGATTATTGATTCGGATGATTAATTTGACGGGGAAGACTCGATTTGCAGATGACATCGACTCTAGTGTCTTGGAGTTCGGATCAAAATTTAACCAGCCAGGTAAAGGACCACCATTTTCGGCGGTGATTCTAATCGGCTGAGAACCCACTGCAGTATCACCAATTTTTTCAGGTAATTTGAAAGAAAACTCTTTACCCGTCGAGATGATGGTATTTGGAACCAACACTGTGACCAGCCCTTTCTCTTGCGCTCTTGGTTCTCTGACAAGAGAAACTGAAATATCTTCATAAGTCACTAAGCGCTGACCAGTCAGAGTGTTTGAAGTACTGGCTTGCGGTGTCGCGACGCCGGGTGGTGTGACTCCGCTCGGAGGCGTGATTCCACTTGGAGGTGTGACTCCGCTCGGAGGTGTCACTCCGCCTGGAGGTGTCACTCCACTTGGAGGCGTCACTCCGCTAGGAGGTGTGATTCCACTTGGAGGTGTGACTCCGCTCGGAGGTGTGACTCCGCTCGGTGGTGTGATTCCACCTGGAGGTGTAATTCCACTTGGAGGTGTGACTCCACTTGGTGGTGTGACTCCACTTGGTGGTGTGACTCCGCTCGGAGGCGTGATTCCACTTGGAGGTGTGGTTCCGCTCGGTGGTATGACTCCGCTCGGAGGTGTGATTCCACCTGGAGGTGTAATTCCACTCGGAGGTGTAACTCCGCCTGGAGGCGTCACTCCACCTGGCGGCATCGTTGGAGTGACATCAGGACCTTTAACTCCACCATTGCCAATTCCCTGACCTGCCCCTTGACCAGGGCCTTCACCATCACCAGGACCTCCGGCACCTTGACCCGTTCCCGGCTGAGTATTTACAAAACTACCTTCATTAGCCCCTGAATCAGAGATTGGTTGTGAAGTGGAATCAACTTGAGTTCCACCTTTGCCAATTCCTTGACCTGCCCCTTGACCAGGACCTGCACCATCACCAGGACCGCCAGCACCTTGACCCGTTCCAGCTGCTGTATTTGCCTCACTGCCTACATTTGCGCCAGAACCTCTAGACGAAGTACTCGCACTGCTATCCAAAAACTGACCAACATCTGAGCTTGTATTCGCATCAGGACCTGCATCCGCAACATCAGCAGATACTGATAGTGTTGGCATGACCAGAGTTGAAGGCGAAGGAATCATCGCCGTTAGCACCGAAGATGGAGCAGGTGAAGCAATTCCAAAAACAGGTTGCGTAATGACTAACTGACCACCAACATATCTAATCGTATAGTTCGGATTCGTTAATCCGGAGGCTAATAAACTGTATTGTCCAGGGTTAATTGCACCCTGACTCGTGCCCGTATATATGAGAGTGCCAGAGAGCACGCTCGACGTTTCACCGTTCACAAAGCCAGACATCATTACACCATTACCGCCATAAAATGGTTGACCTATAAAAGGTCGTGCAAAATCGTTTGTTGTGACAGTTAAATTAGCTGGAGAGATCGAACCTATATTTCCGGATGCTGACCCACCAGCTAATCGATAGCCATAAGCGGGCTTACTACCAGAGGCGACACTGGTAGACGCTGATAAAACAGATGTTCCGTCAGCAGTGATAAGGATCCCATTACCTGCATTTGCAGTCGCATAGGTTCCACTTGTAGGATATCTCACTTGAGTGACGACGTCGCCATTTACTCCTCCGCGAATGATACTGTAATTTGAAGCTGTTAAAGATGCGCTTTTATTGCCGTCATACACTTTGGCTGACGTACCGACTAAAGCGACACTCACAGTCGGAGCAAGGCTGTAGAGAAATCCATTACCACTTCCAAGGACTGTGGTCGCGCCATAAGTAGCGTTATATTGAACAAAATCGAATGCAAGATTTCCAGTGACGTCTGCAGTACTTCCATCAAACGGATTCGCGTTTGTACTCCAAACCTGCCATGACTTTGATGCGCCCGAAGCTTGTAATGCAGAAGCGTTACTGTCATTCATAAATTGACTTGTGGTAACGACAATATTTCCATTCGTTGCGCTTAAAGATTTACCAGATGCGATGTTCGTCACACCGGCACTACGCACCAAAATATCACCTGATGATGAAGTCAAGTTGGCATTAAAGTTAATTCTGCCGCCATAAATATTGATGGGTCCAGCAACCAGAATATTATTTGAAAACGTTAAGGCTGCCTCATTAGACGGTTTACCAATCGTCAAGCCACCCAAAGAAGCGGAGGTCAATAGTGAGGGTACTGTATAGGGAGCACTAAAACTAGACGAAGCAGGCTGAATGGTCAGTGAACCGTTGATCCCTCTAAAGCCGCTTGTATTAAAAACTGGTGCATCATTTTCAAAAACCAAACTTCCCGCATTGATGTAAGTCAGACCCGAATATGAATTATTTTGTGTGAGGGTCAAAGCGCCAGCACCCAACTTGGTGAGAGAGCCTGAACCAAGGGAGAGTCGGCCTGAGACCAAGCTCGAACGACCGGGTGCATTCAACACTATATCTAGGCCATTACCGACCGCAGTGATATCCGCAGTGATATAAATTTCATTCGCTGCATTTAAAGTCAGAGTGGCTGAGCTCCCGTTCGTTTTAGTAATTGGACTAGAAATAATAATATTGCCCGCACTGGAACTATTACCATTGGATCCCAAGGAAGTATTGTTCACCGAAGTTTCGATAATGACATCGGTACCAGTATTCAGTGTATTCATAATGGTCGAGGCTTGTGCCTGACCAATAAAATAATCGTAAGGATCGATCAGCCAGATACCACCTCGACCCGCAGGGGCCTGAGCACTTACCATGGCTCCGGCAATATCGACTTGAGCGCCTGATGTCTCAATCTTGCCACCACCGCCACCAAGAGGCCCGCCCTTCGCTTCAATATCGCCTTTGACGACAGTCGTGGACTTGGCGTTTTTAGTATCTGACCAGACTACGACTGTACCTCCACTTCCCTGCTTTGTTGCATTGGCCTGAATAACAGCGCTAGACTCAACCGACGTGCTTGTTGCTTGCAGCAGAGAGGGATCTTTACCCTGCCAGCCACCCCCAACAAATACCTCCCCACCCCCTGTTGCACCCGAGGCATTGACTTTGGCACCTTGGCGCACCTGTATGTGCTGACCTGTTACATCGATACGACCACCGCGTCCTTGTTGACTCGATGTATCTAGACTGCCAGAAACCACTGTTGTGCCTGTCGAACCGGCATCTAGAATAATTCGGCCGCCTTTGTCGATTAATCCCTGCGCTTCAATCACTCCGGTATTCACCACGCGACTTGCAAGCTGATTAATCGCACGGGCTGACATAATGACAAGACCACCAGGGGCCTGAACCGCCTGTTGATTTTGAATCAAGGCCGCCATATCACCTGCAGTGACTGTCACACTTTCAAGCTTGTTAAGTGGTCCGAAATTGAGCGTAATGGACTCCCCACCCGCCATCGCAACGGTACCTTGACGCGCCAGAATAAAACCCTTGTTGCGAACATCTGGTGCGAGCAATGCAACATACCCACCCAGATCAGTTTCTATTTTCCCTTCATTGACGACGCTACCCTTCGCTCCACGACCATTCAGGGTCGTCTTGCCTTGCATGAAATCTTCGTCAGAAATTTGGTGCGTGGTGGCCACAACCCCGCCAACATTGACGCTTGCGCTGGGTGCAAAGTAAACCCCGGCCGGATTCATCAGGTACACCTGACCATTTGCTTTGATCTGGCCATAAATTTGACTAGGCGCCATGCTGTCAACGCGATTCAGCGTCGCTGACTTGGTATCAGGCTGAACGAAGTTGACTGTCGCATCCCTTCCCACGTCGAAACTGTTCCATCTGATTGACGCACGATTCGAGGATTGATTCACTGTCGTAGCGTTACCAGACTGTGAGATGTTTGCCTGACCTGCGGTGACTGTTCCACCAGTAGGCAATTGAGTTCGCGCAGGAGCTTGAGCAAACGCGGGATACCAAAAAATACTGATCAGTACGCAAACGAGGTGCTTGAGTTTGAATCGATCAGAATTGTCGCTCAGCGAGCGCGTTGCTGAATAGTTGTGATCAGACATTGTTTCAGAATGAAATAGAAGCGTTCAACCAAAAGCGGTTGGGACTCAAACCACCATTGCTGGATAGATATGTCTGAGCAGCATCAGAGAGAGGGCCCGTGCGATGCGCCCAGGTTGCGCGTACCAAAATGTTTTTGGGGGCGTTCCACGTCAAGCTCAGGCCGAGTCCTTGTAGCAGATACATGTTTGCACCTGTATTGCCCGGATAATCTGAAGACTTCAGCATTTGGACATTAGCCAAATCATAAAAAGCAGTTGCGATGAATTGGTGAGGCAATCTCAGACGCAACTCTGCAGTCAGTAAATTTCCTTGTGTCGCTGCACCTTGCCCAGTGGCGTAAGCGCGAACAGCATAGGGTCCCCCCATAAACATTTGTTCGGAGGAGTCCATATTTTTATTTGCGAACTGCCCGGACAAAGAAACATACCCAGAGAGATCTTTCGAGATATTTTGCAATCTGTTTAACGAGTATCTGATCTTGGTGAATTGACCACCAGTATTGATGGTCTCCTCGTTAAAAGATTGAAGTGGTGATCCATTTAAAATAATGACACCCACTGAAAAAATCAGCGAGCCATTATTGGTCCCACCTCCACCCAAGCCATCCATTAAATTTCCGGACAGTCCAGCACTCAGCACAGAAGTCTTGTAACGATTGGTGATGTTGCCGTCACTTCGGTTTTCATAATTACTGTAGTTGTAAAAACCGAGCGCATATAAATTAGCGGGTCGACTGCGAAGAATTGGATAGGCGGCCTCAAGACCACCAGATTGAGATTGTCCTCCCAAGCGCAACGTATCCCAATCGCGGTTGATCACACGGTAATTTAATGCGCTCGCGTTCACGCCCAGGCGCAATCCATCTTGACCGACAGGAACGGTGTAGGAAACACGTCCAAATGAAACGCCTTCGGAATACAACCCATAAACGATTGCTTGATCACCGAATCCCAAAGGACTATTGATATAGACGCTTCCAACTGCACGCCAAATACCCGTTGCAGGATCACCATAATTATCGACATCGACAAAACCATCGACACGCGGTTTATCGGTAATCACAACATTTAAATCTGTTTCGCCTTCTTTTGTACCGCTTTGTAATGAACTGACCGCATTGACATCCGGCAAATCATTCAGCGTCAGCATCGTGCGATCCAATTGCCCGAGGGATAAGCCTGATTTCCGGGTGATACCGTTATCAATCCATGACTCGATTCGCTCTGTACTGACTCTTTTTGACTGATTGTCGATCCGGATTTCACCCACGACAGCTTCGACCACTTGAATCGTCAACACTCCATCGGTCACGTCCTGAGCTGGCACCAGCGCACGTGCCAGCCAACCTTTCTGCCTGTAATGCTTACCGATGAGCTCTGTGATTCCTTTGATATCCGCAAAAGATAGAGAGGTGTTTTTGTAGGGTGCAACTAGCGCTTGTAAATCCTGATCGGATAATTTTTGATTACCGAGAAATTTAAATTGCTTGATGAATACTTTTTGTTGATCAGGTGTGGTGGGGACCGATCTTCCGGGTGCCAGACTCGGCTGTGCAGGGGGTAAAGTGATAAGAGGCTGTTCACTCTGCAGTTGCTGCATCAGCGAACCCGCGGATGGTTGCGCAAATGATGGAGCATTAATCAGGCATGTCACTACTAAAGATGCAGCTAAAGATTTTGGCAAGATAGCTTTATTTTGAGGCATGCTTTTTTAGTGCTCTTTTAAATAACTAATGTTTAGATATCAAAAACTCCTTTGGAAATTGTATTCATTTTGAGATTAATTTTTTTCTACCGAAGCGTACGCTAATCGAAGTATGTAATTGATTTTTATGATTTTTTTGAAAGTCTAAAAGGAGACAAAAAACCAATAAAGCTTCGCGACATATTGAATGAACTTCTCATTAAAACCCTTCGTTCGTACTCATGGTCGAAACGCGCGACATCATCCTCAACCAAATAACCGCCAGACAGCATTTCGATGATTTCGAGCAGAATCGTACAAGGAGTTGCATCATTTAAGAATGCAGCAACACAACTTGTGGCACTGACAAGTAACTCTATTCTTTCCTTGCATCGTTTAGACAGTTTTCCTTAAAAGTCTATAACCTTGAGTCACAGATAAAAATTTTAAAATCCACTGCGGATAATCAGCCAAAGTTTCGTACCCGAACCGGCACAGAGAATAACCGCAGCAACACAGACTGTACTTTCCGCTTTTAGGATAAAAATCGTCCTTGACGGTCACAAGCGATATCACTACATTCGAAGACATAGCAACAGCCTAAAAGGCAGCCGAAGGAGACAAAATGAACTTCAAACACGCGTTCACCAAAGTACAGCTCGCGCTCGGATTGACGTTGCTGACATGCTCAGCGACGACATTCGCACAAACATATCCCTCTAATTCGATCAGAATGCTGGTTGGATTCCCTGCAGGCGGTGGCGCCGACTTAAGTGCGCGTCTAATCGCCAGCGGCATGAGCAAACTGCTGGGCCAAACAATCATCGTAGAAAATCGACCTGGAGCGGGCGGCAGTATCGCTGCTGTTGCCGTATCGAAAGCCCAGCCAGATGGCTATACGATACTGCTGGGTAATACTGGATCACTCACGATCAATCCCTTCATGACTCCGGGACAATCAGTTCAGCCACTCAGGGATTTGGAGCCTGTCGCACTAGTTTCAACATCACCGCTTGCGATCGTGGCAAAAAATTCCTTGCCGGCAAACAATCTAAGTGAGTTCGTTGCGCTGGCAAAGGGAGCACCAGACAAATATAGCTTTGGCACAGGTGGTTCCGGCAGCATTTCTCACCTGACGATCGAATTACTTAAACTTCAAACAGGGATCAAGCTTTTGCACGTTCCATACAAAGGCGGATCCCCGGCCGTTCAAGACTTAATGGCCAACCAAGTCGATACGGTGATAGACGGCGTCCCTTTAACCGCACCTTTAATTACAGATGGTCGGATCAAAGCTCTTGCGGTTACCTCCAAAGAACGTTCTTCTGTATTACCCAATGTTCCCACAGCGCTTGAATCCGGATTCCCGGATCTTGTTGTCACAGTGTGGTACGGGATCGTCGTACCAAAAGGTACACCGGCTCACATAATCAATACACTTAACCAAGCCGTAAATACAGCGCTTAAAGATCCAGAAATGCAAAAGAAATTCGAACAACAAGGGTCGCTTGTTACAGGTGGCAGTCCGGCAGACTTTGAAAAACTGCTTAAAAACGAGCTCACACGCTGGGAGCAAGCCGTCAAAGTATCAGGCGCGAAGGCTCAGTGATTGCAAAGCCTCTTGATATTCAAGTCGCAACTGATTGACGATTTCCTGAACACTCAAGAGGCTATCAATTTGTCCCACGCCTTGGCCAGCACCCCAGATATCTTTCCAAGTCTTCGCTTTTGAGCGGCCATCAGAAAAGCTCATTTTATTCTTGTCGCCAACAGGCAAACTATTAGGATCCAAACCTGCGCGCACAATACTCTCGCGAAGATAGTTTCCATGAACACCAGAGAAATAATCGCTATAAATGATATCAGCCGCGGCAGAATCTAGAATTGTCTGCTTGTATTGCTCGCTTGCATTGGCCTCTTTGCTGGCGATAAATCGAGTACCTATGTAAGCAAAATCTGCGCCCATCGCCAAAGCTGACAATACGGCACGTCCGGTCGCGATTGATCCCGAGAGTGCCAAAGGACCCTTGAAGAAGCGCCTAATTTCGCCGACCAAAGCAAAAGGCGACAATGTTCCGCCGTGACCACCCGCACCCGCTGCAACAGCAATTAATCCGTCAACGCCCGCCTCAAGTGCTTTCTCTGCATGTCTGATAGTAATCACGTCATGAAGAATTATGCCACCATAACTATGCACAGCATCAATCACTTCGCGGACTGGGGCCCTGAGTGAGCTGATAATAATCGGTACTTGATGTCTGACACATGTCTCAACATCCTGCATCAAACGAACATTAGATTGATGTGAAATTTGATTCACGGCGACAGGACCAATATTCATCTGAGGATTTTGTCTTTTAAATGCCTCCAAATCCTGCTCAATCAGATAAAGCCATTCATCCAGTATCTGAGGCTCTCTAGCATTCAATGCTGGAAAAGACCCCACTATTCCCGCTTTACATTGCGCCAACACCAGTTCTGGATAACTGACTGTGAACATCGGAGAGGCGATAACAGGAAGACTCAGATTTTGTAGTGCTTGAACTGAACATGGATGAGTGGACATAAAGTGAGCGAGTAGAGATGTCAATGTGTCAGGGTCAAAATCTATACTCAATCAAAAAATTCACTGAGCCAGTTTTTTGGTTTTTTCTGATAATGATGTCTAGAGTCCGAATGATAACGGTCATCCATGCGCGGCTGAGACTCTCTTTGTTGATACGAGCTAACCGGACTTGGTTGATTCATGACATTCGACTTTTCGATCAGTTTATCCAATTCTCCTCTATCGAGCCATACACCCCGACATGATGGGCAGTAATCAATTTCTATACCCTGACGCTCAGAGATCACGAGCTGAGGATCTTTGCAAACTGGACAATGCATCATAGGCTCCTTGTAAAGTACGTTAAATAAGTTTTATAGACTAGTCTGCTGAACAAAGAGTTCCATACGACTTCTAGGGGTATTTTGATCAAGCAAACTGCAACTTCGCCAGCCGTGCATACAAACCACTTTGGCCAATCAGCTCCGCGTGCGTACCCTGCTCGACCACCGTACCATCCTCCAACACAATAATACGGTCAGCTTGAAGCACTGTCGCCAAACGATGCGCGATCGTCAATGATGTCCTGCCTGGCAGGACACTTTCCAGCGCGAGCTGAACCTCGCGCTCCGACTCTGCATCCAGAGCGCTCGTCGCTTCATCAAGCAGCAAGAGCGGCGGATTTTTCAAAATCGCGCGCGCAATTGAAATCCGCTGTTTTTGTCCACCTGATAATCGCACGCCCCGCTCACCTAAAAAGCTGTCATACCCTTGCGGCAAGGCCGTGATAAAGCCATGGGCGTGCGCAGTCTGGGCCGCTGCGATGACTTCTTGATCGGTTGCATCGAGTCTGCCATAGCGGATATTTTCCATCGCACTGGCTGCAAATATGACCGGTTCTTGAGGAACGATGCCAATCAAATTACGCAACGTGCTCACCGGCCATTGCGTAATATCACGGCCGAACACTTCGATTTGTCCAGCAGCAGGCTGATAAAAACGTAATAGCATCGCAAATAACGTGCTTTTCCCCGCGCCAGAGGGCCCCACCAGCGCATAACGGGCACCACTCGATACAGAAAAGGACAAGTGATTCATCGTCAGAAAATCAGGCCGTGAGGGATAGGAAAACGTGACGTCCTTGAATTTCAATGCCTCAGCAAACTCATTCCCCATGAACGAATCTGGCGCTGAAATGCCGGTGATCAATCGATCAATGCTTTCGCTGTTTTTATTTGAGTCATCAATCAAGGCAGGCCTGGCCTGCATCAACTCGACGAGTCTTTCCATCGCACCCGCTGCGCGCTGCAAGTCACCCCAGGTCTCTGATAGTGCTCCAATCGAGCCAGCAATCAAGACCGCGTACAACACGAACTGAGTCAACTCACCAAGCGATATGACGCCCTGAGTGACCTGACGCGCACCCATCCATAAAACAAACACAATGACGCCAAAGGCCATCACGATCGCCGACGCTGTGAGTATTGAGCGCATGGTGATACGTTTTTTGGCTTCGGCAAAGGCCTGCTCGACCGCCGAATCAAAACGTTTTTGTTCGTAGGGCTCTCGCACAAACGCCTGAACAGTCGTGATCGCGTTCAACACCTCGCCAGCCATCGCACTCGTATCGGCGACTTTATCCTGGCTGGCCCGTGACATCTTACGCACGCGCCGACCCAAGGCCCAGAGGGGTAGAACGATCACCAAGAGCAAAATAATCATCACGCCGGCTAGCCAGGCACTGGTCACCAGCATCATGGTCATCCCACCAAGCAACATCACCAGGCTACGCAATGCGATCGAGATACTTGAGCCCACTAGTGTTTGAACTAAAGTAGTGTCGCTCGTCATCCGTGACAACACTTCGCCTGTCTGTAGGGTTTCAAAATACGCAGGACTCTGTCGCAAGACGTTTTCAAAGACACGCCGTCGGATATCCGCGACCACACGCTCGCCGAGCCATGACATCACGTAAAACCGGCTCGCAGTCATCAATGCCAGCGCCACAGCCAACAGCAACAGATTGATGAATTTCAGATCAACCGCCTCGCTGGTCAATCCGGTATCGACCAAATCACGAAATGCGAGTGGTACGGCCAGCGTGGCAGCTGCAGCCAAAAGTAAAAACAGCGCGGCCAGAAACCACTGTGTCTTGTACCGGGAGAACACCCGGTACTCACGTAACCAATGAGTGAGACTGCTGAGTTTTTTCGCCATAGTCATTGAGTGTAAGGGAAACATCATTGTGATTTTGTCTCTGAGTTAAATATAAAATCACAAAGTTCCGGGTAATCGCCCATTTTCAAGATTGGACCCTCATGCGCGCAAGCGGACGCAGCCTATCCATCTTTCTGATTATCGTGTGTCAAATCGCGGCGATGGCATTATGGTTTTCTGCCTCGGCAGCGGTACCGAGTCTTTTGGATGCTGGTCAGCTTTCGACCGATGCCGCCGCCGCACTCACATCTGCAGTCCAGATTGGTTTCGTAGCCGGCACGTTTACAAGCGCCGGATTTGGACTTGCCGACCGCTTTGACTCTCGCGTGCTGTTTTCAGCAGCGGCATTACTTGGCGCACTATTCAATGGGGCACTCTTGCTTTCTGGCTTTGATCATCCTGCGGCGCCTGTATTGAGATTTGCAACGGGAGTCTGTATGGCTGGCGTCTATCCAGTCGGCATGAAACTCGCTGCTGGCTGGTCCACAGGCAACATGGGGCTGCTCATGGGGGCTCTGGTGGGCGCCGTGACGCTTGGATCTGCCATGCCGCATCTTTTCTACGCCTTTGTCAGTATCGGCTGGCACATCCCCGTCGCGCTTGCCAGTGGCTGCGCGATTGCAGCGGCAGCGGCTATCCATTTTGTCGCGCTCGGACCCAAGCATGCCAAGTCCATGACTTTTCGCTGGGCAGACCTTCAAGCGCTGCTGAAAAATAAACCCATTTTGCTGGCTCAGGGTGGCTACCTTGGGCATATGTGGGAGCTCTATGCCATGTGGGCTTGGCTCGGTAGCTTTTTTGTCTGGGCGCTGCCTGCTTCAGGCATGGAGATCGAACTGGGTCATTCCTCCATTTCGTTGATCACCTTTCTCGTGATGGCCACTGGAGCGATTGGATGCTTGCTGGCAGGTCTGCTTGCCGATCGTATTGGTCGCACCCTGACAACTACCGGCGCGCTGCTCTTAAGCGGCGGTTGTGCGCTATTGATCGGCTTTTCAGTGGACGCGGGTCCAATCGCAGTCATCGTGATCGCGGCGGTCTGGGGCATGACCGTTGTAGCGGATTCGGCACAGTTTTCGGCGGCCATCGCCGAACTCGCCGAACCCCGCTTGATCGGGACAGTGCTGACCCTGCAGACCAGCCTCGGTTTTCTGCTCACAGCCTCCTCGATCTGGCTCATCGCACAGATCTCCGAGATGGTTGGCTGGCGCTATGCTTTCATCGTACTGGCCATTGGTCCGTTACTAGGCGCCCTCAGCATGATGACACTGCGACGACAACCAGAAGCGATCAAAATGGCGGGTGGACGGCGCTAAATACGTTCGATATCTTCTAACGTACAACAGGCAACTCGTCCCAGCGCGTTGTATACCGTGGTGAACGGTTTTCATTGCGCATCGCCCAGCGTTGCGTGAACCCACTCACTCCAGAGCGCACCGTACCATGCCCATAATCACGATTAATCGTATCAAGCGCGCGCATCAGCTGAGTTGATTTCTGTGTCGCTGCCAAGTTATCAAAAATACTCATCTGGCGCCTCTGTTTGTCCGAAAGGAGCATCAACATCACGCCCGCTTTTTTATAACGAAAACCAGCACGATAAATCGTCTCCAAACCACTCAAGGCCGCAGCAGTGAGGGTGAGCGTGTCATCAGTCGGCTCATGCAAAGGCACCGTCACGCTCGCGTTGTATTGCTCATCTTGGTTGAAGCGATTCGTCTGGATGAACACGTACACAGCCGCCGAGACAGACTGTTGCTTGCGTAGTTTTTCAGCCGCGCGCGATAAATAGCTCGCAAGCGACTCGCGTAACTCCTCGATCGTTTCAACAGGTCGGCCAAAACTGCGCGAAGACATGATTTGTTGTTTGGGTCCGGCAACATCCTCAAGCGCCAAACAAGAAATCCCGCGCAACTCATTACAGCTGCGCTCCATGACGACACCAAAGTGCCTGCGCATTTCTTTTGGCGAAGCATTGCGCAGATCCAGGACCGTATGAATCCCCATCGCCTCGAGCCGGCGCGCGATCCGTCCCCCCACGCCCCAGACCTCGCCCACCTCGATGCCGCTCATCCAGCGCACACGCTCCTGACGCGGGATCACATGCAAATCACATACCCCCTCGAATTCAGGATTTTTTTTAGCTAAATGATTGGCGAACTTGGCAAGCGTTTTAGTCGGTCCGACTCCCACGCAAACAGGCAGTCCCGTCCACTGTTTGATGCGCTGGCGCATCTGCTGCCCCATCGATAGCGCCCCCCCGTAAAGGTGCGCGACCGTTTCGATCTGCAAAAAAGACTCATCGATACTGTAGACCTCTGTATCAGGCGAAAAGTCCCGCAAAATCTGCACTACACGATTGCTCATATCTCCGTAGAGCGCGTAGTTGGAGGAAAACGCCAGAATACGGTGCTCACGCGCCAAGTCTTTCATCTGGAACCATGGCGTGCCCATTTTGACGCCTAACGCCTTGACCTCATTGCTGCGGGCCACCGCACAACCATCGTTGTTAGACAGCACAACGATCGGAATACCTTCAAGCTTGGGCTTGAACACACGCTCACAAGAGACATAGAAATTATTGACATCCACAAGCGCGAACATCATCCACCCCTTGCTGAGTAGCGCCGCACCACCCCGACCACCACCCCCCAGACTAATAACTCATTGCCATCTTTGAACTCGATCGGTAAGTAAGCAGGATTTTCAGCGCGCAATTCGACGCGCCCGCGATGCTTGAACAACCGCTTGAGCGTGTACTCGCCATCCACCACCGCCACCACAATATCCCGATGCTTGGGCGTCAGCGCACGATCCACGATGACCTTGTCACCCTCTTCGATGCTGGCACCCGACATGGAGTCCCCTTTGACCGTGAACAGGAATGTCGCGGGTTTATTGCGTACCAGATAGTCGTTGAGATCAAGCCCGACCTCGAGATAATCCGCCGCAGGCGAAGGAAAGCCCGCGCTGATCCGGTGCGCCAAAAGCGGTAAATCCCGCGCAGCCGGCTCCAGCGCCGCATGAACAGGCGTTTGAGTCAGGTTTGGCTCCGCTTTGGCGGATTGAGTTTGGGAGGCAAGAATACTGTACATAAATACAGTATACGATTAACATTTGGATACAACCAAATGAAATTTTCCGATCAGTGAGATCATGCTTTAATCAATCTCGACTTAGCCCGAACAGGATAGAAAATCATGTCCATTTCCCTCTACAGCGCAACCGTGCCTGTTTTCAAACAAATGCTTTTGGCGCTGAGCGATGTGCTCAAAAAGGGCGAAGAACACGCACAACAGCGCAAGTTTGATCCAGTCGTGTTGTTGCAGTCGCGTCTTTTTCCCGACATGCTGCCACTAGTGCGTCAGGTCCAGATCGCTTGCGACTTTGCCAAAAGTGTTCCGGCGCGTATCGCGGGCGTAGAGGTCGCTGCCTACGAAGATACCGAACAAAGCTTTGCCGAACTACAACAGCGCATCGCCAAAACCATCGCACTCATCGACGGCATGACCGCTGAACAACTAAATGGCAGCACAGTCAAAGAAGTCGTATTACGCCCCGGTACACCAAAAGAGAAAAAACTGGCGGTTGAAGACTACGCATTGAAATACGGCATGCCGCAGTTTTTCTTCCACGTCACCACCGCTTATAACCTGTTGCGTCATAACGGCGTCGAGATCGGCAAGAAAGACTACATGGGATCGTACTAGTCGTAGTTTCGCGCTCAGTTAACTCAGACCATAATCTGATAACGTTCAGCATGAGCAATCGGACGAAGTGATCGCTCGTGCTTTTCCATTTTTACTAAACCGTATCGTGACATCGTTTTTAAAGTACGCGAGAGATTTCCTTGCTTACGTCCTGTGAGATCAGCAAGTGCACTGATAGATGCAGGTCGTGAAGTGCGAATGACATCCAGAAGCGCTCGATTTTCGTCGCTGAGTACTTCAGACAGTGAACGCATTGAAGTAAACCAAATTTTAGGATCTGAAGGCTTAGGTTTGAGCTCACCTCTCGCGATCGCCAACATACGTGCGCGAATTTTTTCTTGTGAAGCAATACCTATTTTAATAATTTTCATTTTGACTTCGCCTCTTTTAAAACCGAATCAACTTCAGTAAAAAAGTCTGATAACAATTGATGCGCATTTTTGAATGCATATGGCACACCCTTGTCTGCAATATGCCTATGTTTATGATCAAACGGTATCCGTTGACCAGAATATCTCTTCCCTATCATCTTAACGGCATGAGCGTTGTCATAACCTAAAATTCGTTTACCGCTTGGGGCATGCAGCGTAAGGGAATACCGAATACCATGAGGTATATCTTTGCTAATTTTGACTTCCCAAGCCTCTATTTTGAGCCAGTAGCCATTCTCTTGGTCGATGATCTGATCATGTAGATCCAACAGCGTGCGAATTTCATGATCTTTCATTTTTTGATTATATCATCGGCTGATATAAAATAAAATAACTTATTTGTTTTAACTTAATAAGGGCTGGTGTGAAGCACCCCTGCGACAAGGACGAAAACATTCACCCCGAGGAAGTCCCCACGACTTGGGACCTCGCGGGTGTGACACTGTTTCGTACGCTCGGCTATATCGTGGGGTTACCTAGCTTTATCGTCGGCACCGCAGTCTTCATGCTGGGCTTCGCACTGAAAGATACGGACATCCTGAATATTGCGTGCGTCTTGTACAGCCTCGCATTCGTCTCAATTGGAGGTCGTCCGGTCTTGCTCAGACTGAATCCACAAAACGAGATACAAGCCCTCAAGATCGCCGCACTCTCCCTAGTCGCAGGCGCGTTATGCTATGGAATCATGCTCGCCATACTCACGGCAATCGGGATCAACATGATCTAGTGCGTCAACCCATGGAGTCGAATGTCTCTCGCGTTTTTCCTTAAGCTCACTGGTAAGGACCGTGAACCTCGGTCCAACTGGATTCTGGGTTGCATCATGGCGCTGATCGCAGGCGCTGTGAATGCGGGTGGATTTCTGGCGATTCAGCGATACACCTCTCACATGACAGGGATCATCTCCGGAATCGCAGATGACCTGGTCGTGAGTGATCTCACCGTTGTACTGGCAGGTGTTGCCGCGCTGTTTTGCTTCATTGCAGGTGCCGCGACCACCGCCATTTTTATCAACTGGGCACGACGACGCAGACTGCATAGCGAATATGCATTATCTCTGGCGCTCGAGGCCGCTTTATTACTCATATTTGGTCTGTTAGGTGCCAACCTGAACATACTAGTCGAGGTTTTTGTCCCGACCACTATGTTGCTTCTCTGCTTCATCATGGGGCTGCAAAATGCGATCATGACCAAAGTCTCTCGCGCGGAAATACGCACAACCCACATGACGGGCGTTGTCACCGATATCGGCATCGAGCTCGGTCGCCTCTTCTACTGGAATAAAAGCAAACACCTTCCACCCGCAGAGGATGTGCGGGCCAACAGGCGAAAGCTCAACATTTACCTGTCTATTTTTTCAGCGTTTTTGATGGGCGGCATTCTGGGCGCCCTGGCATTCAAGACGGTCGGATATTTCACGACCGTCCCTATCGCCATTTTTCTACTGCTCATTGCCTCACCACCGATCATTCGGGACGTTTTTTTCATCATCAAGAATCAAAAACAACCCGAATCTCCTTGATTCAGCGTTTACGCGCCTATCACTGATCCACGACGAAACCATCATAGTGTGGCCGCATGGAAATGGGCTTCACAAGTGGAGGTCTGATCTTGTGCGCATCTGGCAAGATATTCATGCCCAAACCAGGTCCATTCGGAATATCCACGAAACCATCTTTGGGCAGTGGTACCTTGTCGACGACATTGCTGCCGAGGTGAATCGGCAGGGACTCAAAGGTGCCCGACTCAAAACCAGTCGCGTATTCTTGAATCGCAAAATTCGGGATCGCCGCAGCCAGCTGTAAACATGCGGCCAAGCCGATCGGTGACAACGGGTTGTGCGGAACCACTTGGACTTGATGCGCTTCAGCAATAGCTGCCACCTTTTTAGCGCCTGTGATACCACCGCACAAGCACAAATCAACACGGGCATATTCAACACCGCCACGTGCCATCAACATTTGAAACTCGTAAATAGTGGAGAAGCGCTCACCCGTTGCAATCGGAATATGAATTTTCTCCGCCACGCGCGCCATGGCATCATTACTTTCAGGACGAATCGGATCCTCAATGAACATCGGATGTGTATGCTCGACCCCGCGCGCAAACACAATCGCCTCGGCAGGTGTTAACCGTCGATGGATTTCCAGCAGCAAATCCACCCGATCTCCCACCACCTCACGCATACGCTCCGTGTTTTCGATCGCATCACGCATTTTCTTGATATGCGTTTTAAAGTAGACCTTGTCATGCCCCTCGTCCAGGAACGGATTCAAATGCCCAAACGCAGTGAAGCCTGCATTCATTTTGGCTTCGCATTCGACTAGCATTTTCTCGATCGTGCTTTCGTAGATATGACCGTAGATACGCGCCTTTGTTCGTGCTGCGCCACCCAGCAACTCATAGATAGGAACATTCAGCGCCTTTCCCTTGATATCCCAGAGTGCCATATCGATCGCAGAGATCGCGGCATTTTCTGCAAGACCTTGAAAATAGCTAAAACGGTGCATCACGTTCCAGTGATGCTCAATCGGATAGGGATCCTTGCCTTCCAAGTACTCCGCAAATCTCTTGATACAAGCTCCAGCCGCTTCGATGTGTCCCCAGGTCCCGGCCTCACCGAATCCAGTAATCCCCTCGTCTGTTTCAATGCGTACAAACATGAACTGACCCACATGCCACGGCACAACTTTTACAATTTTCATCATGTCTCTCTTAAATATAGTTTGTAATTAATTCTCTACTTTGATCGAAGATTTTTTGATCAACTCTTGCCAGCGTTTAGCCTCAGCTGTAATAAATGTATTTGCCTCAGCGGGTGAAATATTGACGGGCTCGGCACCTGCGGCGATCAGTTTATCTTTGAAATCCTGCTTGGCAAGTTCTTGAACTAGCATTTTATTCAGTTGTTGAATAATCGCGACGGGCGTATCTTTTGGTGCTGCCAAGCCAAACCAGTTAGCGACAACAAAAGCAGAGAGACCCGCCTCGGTAGATGTGGGAACAGTCGGAAGGCTCGACACTCGCTTGTTACTCGCGACGGCAAGTGCCTTGATTCGACCTGATCCCAAATGCTGGGCAACAGTGGGCGCTGCAGTAATCAAAACCTCTACTTGACCACTGAGCAAATCTTGCAGTGCGGGGCCCGAACCTTTGTAAGGGATGTGCGTCATCTCTATTCCAGCGACAGATTTCAACAACTCACCCGCCATGTGGGGGCCGCTCCCTGAACCGCCAGAGGCGAAATTAATCTTGCCTGGATTGGCTTTGGCATATGCCACAAACTCTTGCAAATTGTTCACTGGAACTTTTGAACTGATGGCCAGCACATAAGGCGCTTCGGCAAAAATACCAATCGACGTGAGATCGCGAACGGGACTGTAGGTCAACTTTGGAAACAACGCCGGCACAACCGTTTGCGTCATTTCGTTAGAAAGCAAGGTATATCCATCCGGTGCAGCGTTCGCCACGTATCCCATCGCGATGGTACCGCTCGCCCCACCCTTGTTTTCAACCACAAATGACTTACCCGATGCGCCATGCAGAGCGCGAGCCAAAATCCTCGCCACGATATCGGTCGTACCACCCGGGGCATACGGAACCACAATCGTGACGGCCTTGGACGGGTAGTCACTCTGAGCCCAGACAAAATTTGTCAAAAGAATCGTGCTTGCCAAAAGCGTGCGAATCAACCTAATCATGTCATCTCCCTAATTTGTATTTGTATGTTCGAGTTTTGCTTATTTCAATAAGTTAAAAATAGATTTAAACTGAACATACTCTTCAAATTAAGTTAAGAATGAAAGAGATCCCAAACTCCTCCGCTGAAATGGCGTTTTTTAGCTTGCTGGCCAGACTTGGCAGCCTGAGTCTGGCTGCCAGAGAGCTGGGGATCACACCGCCGGCCGTGACGCGAAAACTCAATCTGCTTGAGCAAAGACTTGGGGTTCCGTTGCTTACGAGAACAACCCGAAGAATGAGTTTGACTGCCGAGGGCGAGGAATACCTCAATCATGCGCGCAGAATTTTGGCGGAAATCGACGATGTAGAACATCGTCTTTCCACATCGATGACAGAGCCCCAAGGACTCCTGCGTGTCAATGCGACGCTGGGCTTTGGACGCAGTCACATTGCACCGATTATCTCCAAGTTTCACGAGACCCATCCGAACGTTCAAGTCGAATTGCAACTGACCGTCAATCCCCCGCCTCCCTCGGATCCTTCTTACGATGTTTGCATTCGCTTTGGAGAGCCACCTGATGCACGTGTGATTGCCAAAAAAATTGCTGCGAATCGCAGATTATTATGCGCGGCGCCCAGCTATCTTTTAAAGAATGGCACACCCAAAACACCCAGGGATCTCACTCAACATCGCTGCATCGCCATCAAACACGGTGATGAGGCGTATGGATTGTGGCGCTTATCTTCAGCTCAAGGACAGGAAACAGTCAAAATCAACGGACCGTTAACAACCAACGACGGAGATATCGCTGTGCAATGGGCGCTCGATGGTCATGGCATTCTTTTGCGTGCGGAATGGGATTTGGCGAAATATCTTAAAAGCGGTCGACTAGTATTGTTGTTGAAAAACTACCGAGCACCACCCGCAGATATTTATGCTGTCTACCCGCAGAGGCATCACCTTGCGCGAAGAGTCCGTATTTTTGTGGATTTTCTGAGCCAATCCTTCGAAAAGAATCGCATTCAATAACAGCGATCGAAACCTCGGTCTCCTAACGGTGCTAAATACTTAAATCCAACACTGTTTTTTGCTGATAAAGCTCCATCAGTTCCAGACGTTCTGAAAACACAATTTGACCATTTCGCTTACGCCTCATGGTCTCGCGCTTCACCGAAAAATTCAAGCCAGGAACTTGCCAATTCGTTTCTGTGAGTTCAACATCATTCGTCACATTCCAACCGTGAGCATCGACCCTGAACGCATCAAACTCTCCTGCAGGCACACGTATTTTTTCAACTGCGGCGATTCGTACATCGTAAGTCACAAATGAACGCTGACCATTCACAGTACTGATATTCGTCGCTGTCCATTTCTTTCCAAGCTGAAACTCAGCAGGGATCATCACTAGAGGCGTATCAAACTTACGACCCCGAACAGACATAGGATTGCCCATTAAATCCAGAATAATCCTGCCATTGTTAATTTCAACAAGATCGGCATCCGTATCAACTCGCGTGATGGTCGCGACACGGACCTCGGTCTCAATTCCCGACAACATATCAGAGATCCGATTTTTTGCCTGATCACCCACGGTGAAAATCCTGCCAAGCTCGTAACGTCCGACAGAATATGGACTCTGAGAGGGCTTCCATAGCTTGGGCACAGTGAGCCCGGGGCCTAACCTGACCGCCCCACCCGTCTCTGGAGGCGCGAAAGGTTTCATGTTTCCCGCGAGCTCTTTTTTATTTTTGGCTGAAGCTACGCCGCTTGAAGAAACAGCGGAAAATGTCGGTTTAGAGGATTGCTCGACCATGAGTTTTTTTAATCTCTGGTGAGCCACCTCAGAAAATCGCCCATTGGGATATTTACGCAAATAGGCGACCCACTGATCCTGAACTTTTGAATCTTTGACCTTTGACCAATCCGCAATTTCTTCCTGAATTAAACGTTCAAGATCAGACGCGCTTTGCTTTTTATTAGCAGAAGCAAAGAGATAGACATCTGACTCCAGCGAAGTAGTCTCCCAAGGGATTTGATCTCCGTTTGAAGCCAATCGAACATTCAAACGTACTCTTTTAAGCGCATCCTCGACTCTGACGTTCGGCAAAGAAAGTTCTCGAACGAGATTCTCGGTGTAGAGACCATTCGCTCCACTGCCATCAGAGGCGACTTTTCCTGGAGAAGTCGAATAGGCCAACAGGCTACCGACCGGAGCATCAAACTGCGACAATCCCTTACTTTCTAATTTATAACGATTGCCAAAAGGATCATCCCGACAGGCATCAAGAATGATGATAAAAGTTTTATCTTTAATCTTGCTCAGCTGACTCAGCAGGTTGTTCAAGTCCACACAACGTGACTGCATGTCTGCACGCTTTGTCACCACAGCATCGACCGGCACAAGGTAGTTACGCCAATCAAGTTGCGCACCGTGCCCTGCGTAATAAAAAACGACAACTTGTGTTTGCGACTGTTTAATCACCTGAGTAAAACGGTCTATCGAAGCGATCAAGTTCGAACGTGTCGTATTGAGCTGAGTATCTGTGACAAAGCCAGCCGTTTGAAGGAGTTTGGATACTGCAGAGGCATCATTGACCGGATTGCCAAGAGGCATGTCACTATATTGACTGTTTCCAATCACGAGCGCCTGATGTGCCGTGGAATTTTGCGCAGCAAATAAATCTGAAAACGAAGCTGCAGGCGCTAAAGAGGCCAGACCTTTAAGAAAGGTTCTGCGAGAGCTCATGTGAATTCCGTGTAAAGAGAGACAACATCAAGACTAATTAGCGACTCGCTGATATTTCAAGCTACTTCTCTTTTGGATATATTACACTTGTTAAAAACACATACATTACGAGACTCATAATCAGGCCTAGAGATGAAAGCTCATCAAATATATTTGTTGTTATGCACTATATTGATTAGCATCTTTATACCGATTCAAGCGCAGACTCTGATCAGTGAGCAAGAGGCTGCACTTCCTCCGTATACCTCGAAACCAGCTTCTCGTAGCATTATCCGAGGACCCATAGTCAAGTGGATAAATCCTAAAAATGGGATCGTAGTCAGCTCCCCGTTTGAGCTCAAGGTACTACTTGAATCACGCGAAGGAGTAAAAATCGATCCATCTTCTCTAAAGGTGACCTACCTCAAGTCACCAATCGTCGATCTCACACCTCGTATACAAACAGCGGTCACCCCTAACGGCATTGAGCTTAAAAAAGCGATTGTGCCACCAGGCTCCCACACCATCCGTCTCACGATCAAAGACGTCGAAGGTCGCGAGACGAACTCACAGATCACCATTCAGGTGAATCCATAATGAAATGTCCATACTGCGTCGTCGAACTCAATCATCAGGCGCTTGTATGTCACCAATGCAAACGCGATATTGCTTTACCCAAGCAACTGATGTCGCGCATTCACGAACTCGAAGAACAGCTTCAAGCATTACACACTCATCAGCACGGTCAGGGCGAGTCCGCCTCGCCAGCGATCGAGACAGAAACCTGTAGAATCGCAACGACCTCTCACGAGAAATATCGCAATTTCTTTTTTGATTTTGCAAAGTTTTTTATGTTGCCTCTGCTTTTATTAGTATTGGCACATGTCTGCATCACGATTATCTACGACACCAAAATTTTATATCTGCGTCTAGTAACACTTATTTTGCCGATATGTTTTGGATATTTTTTATGCCACAGACAATCTCGCAACACGCTTGTATGGCTGGTATGTGTGGTAACACTGGGATGGGTCGCCGTTGCGTGCATGAGTGCCGTGACCAGCTACGTAGACGACTCACCGATTTGGCCCCAGACGATCTATGTATGGCGAGACTTGATCGAGTTTGCAGCGAGCATTTCGTTCAGTTATATAACCGGGATGTTGCTAGGTAGACTCTCATTTTTAAAATCAAATAGCATCATGGTTTCCACGAGCGTCAATCGACAGACCTCGGGTAGCTGGCTTGCAGATAAAAATGATGAGCGTGTACCGTCCGCATCTTTACAAATGATCGCTAAAAAAATTAGCGAGTTCACTGCCACAATAGGTGCGATTGTCACGACGATTGTTGCTATCTACACGGGTTTGAAAGGTTTGTTTTAAGCCAGTGTAGATAGCAATACTTCATTAATTTTTATAAGTCGGGTCACTACGATCGAGTTTGCGTAGCAAGGCAGGCCACTCCAGATCACCAAAGCGACGACGCGTATTGGCTTGGTAGTTGTTCCACGTTTCCTCCAGCACCCTTTCAGAAACTTTGACTAAGGGGGAATTGCATGCCATGGAAGCAAGCTGCGCATAGCAGGAAAGCTCCAGGCGGTGCATCCAGTTAAACGCCTCGCCAATAGTCGCACCCGCAGTCAGTGCGCCATGATTACGCAAAATCAACACGTTGTTTGTGCCAAGATCTTTCACCAACGATGCTTTCTCGGTATCCAGCAGAACCACGCCTTCGTAATCATGGTAGGCGACTTTCAGAAACCGCATTGCGGTTTGCGTCAGCGGCAGTATGCCGCACTCCAGGGACGATACGGCCATCGAGGCCCAGCTGTGTGTATGCAACACGCAACCCACATCGTGACGCGCTTCATGGATGGCGCTATGGATGACAGCACCCGCACGATTCACGCCATAACCCAAACTACCAAAGTCCGGTCCACCCACAACCTTGCCGGAGAAGTCCACCTTGAACAAACTCGAGGCAGTGATTTCCTCATACATCATGCCATAGGGATTAATGAGATACACACCCTCTTCGCCCGGAATACGCGCAGAAATATGATTGGCGATCATGTCCGACAAACCATACATCGCCACCAGTCGATAACATGCGGCCAGATCCACACGCGCTTGCCACTCAGCCTCGGAAACTTTCCCTTTCAGTGAGGGAATTTCAAGGTAACCATCTTTTACTTGCATGACATCTCCATTATTTTGCGGTCGTTTTGATTGTTATATTTTTTTCATCATACCGCTTGCACTGGTGAAGTCACTGGCCAGGACTGATGGTTTTTAAGACTTGTGATAACGCTGCAACATCAGCGTACCCACTATTACGGCGCCCACCAACACCAAGATACCGAGCACCCAGGTAATCCAGATGGCGGGAACAAGCCATCCAAGCACCATCCCCATCGAGGGCAACACACTAGAAAAGTTCTCAAGGATATCCTGCATCATCTGAATAACACCTGTCCACATAGCCGGATCGAACCATGGAGTCAACCAGACCGGGATGACGAGATTAGTTGCCATCCCATCGAGACTCGTGATCGTCCCCCCGGACATCTGCTGCGCAGACCACTTGACTGCCTTGGCCAGCAAGGCGGCCCCACTTGTCCACAACAGGGCCAACAGGGCAACACTGCCCCAAAGTATGACTTTCATTTGAGCACTCCAGTAGACAGCCGTGAACGGCAAACGTATTGGAGTGGATCATGAAGGGGAAATAACTTCGTATCAATCGAACTTTTTATGATCTTATGTTCGGTTTTTTCATAATAAAGATTGCTAAATCAATGAACAACTCGAGCGATCCAATAGACAATTCCAACTAAGGCAGAGGCACCACCCAGTAAACGCCAAGTCATGCTGTGAAGCTCACGGTGCAAATCTGCCTTGGTCGCAAAGGTATCCAGACGCGTTTCAATTCGAGCCAGTCGATCGCGCGCATCCACCGCAAAAGTTTCTAAATCACTGACTCTGGTTTCCATTTTGCTCGTCCAAAAATACAGGCAAAATATTGTCTCAAACCCAGAGTTCGGCAACAAGAACTGAGATGAAACAAACTGTCACCACGAACAATAAACCGATCATTTGAATCAGCTATTTTTTTGGTGTAAGAGCAAGAATCCAGACAGGGCCGCCAAGCCGCCAACAAATCCATACGGCAAAGCATAATCATCGAATGCAGTCACGATTACCGAGAACAGCGAGGGTAATAACAACACACCCGCAAACATCAGGCCGGAGCCTAAACCTGTCGCCTCCGTTCTCTGCGTCCCCCCAAGACGTGCCCACTCCGCATAGGCGAGCCCCGTGAACCCACTCGCCGAGGCGCCCGCAACCGCGCTCAATGACAGCACCACCCAAGGTGCCCAATTCATTCCGAACTGACCAGTTAGCAAAGCGGCTGCACCCATAATGAAACCCTGCCAGGCCAATAATGAATGTGCGGAGAGCCATTTATCCGCCAACCAACCCCAAATCGGCCGACTGATGACCGCAGCCAACTGATAGACCGCCAAGGCCCAACCCGCCTGAACCAAATCAAATCTCGTCTTACTCGTTAAATGCACCGTGATAAAAGCGATAAAACAAAGCTGTAAGCCGCTATAAACAAAGCTCACAAAAGCTAGACGACGAAGCTCAGGACGGTCGAACAACATTTGCACCGGTGCGAAGAGTCCTTGACTGAATATTTGACGACTCGGATCCCGATCAGCATCCCAGGCGAGACGCGTACATTCCAGCAGCAATATCACGGCAAGCACAGGTAAAGTCTGCCACAGCAAGGCAGCTTGCCAACCCAGACTCAAAGTCAGTGGCGCCATCACCAAACCTGCCAATACGCCCCCAAGCGGCACGCCGATCTGTCGAATGGAGAGCACCAAGTTCATGATGCGTGGGGGTGTACGCGGCACCAGCAGGTGCGTACTCGCCGGCGCCGTCGCACCATAGGCTAATCCAAGGAGTGCGGCACCCAGTACGACTGAGAGAACACTTCCGACCGCGCAAGACAGCAGCATGGCGAGCGTAGCCATTAAGACCAGTTGGCTCACTCTGACCGCACCAAAACGCCGGATAAAGCGCGGCGACAACAGTGCAGAAATAATGCCGACACCATAGACGGTCGAGATAAAGAAACCCACAAGCGTGCCAGGGACCTCTAGATCCTTGGCAATGACCGGAGCAACAACTGGAAACGAGTAAGCCGCCATCGTCGCCAGACTTTGCGTTGCGAGTGTGGCGATGAGCGGAAAAACCGGAAACATGAGTCGATCGCGACTGATTCGGTTTTACTCGCGACTTGCTTTTGCGACGTATTCAGAGAGAATTTGCATCTGCTCCGGAGTCAAGCTGGTATAGGCAGGCATTTGACCAATACCGTTCTTGAGAGCGTTCAGGACACGAGCTGCATCGGGCTGCAGCTCCGTCAGTGAGGGACCGACCGCGCCCGCAGCCCCGGCTGCATCAAGAGTGTGACATATCGCACAAGCAGGAGTTGCACCTTTTAAGAACAACTGCTTGCCGACTTCATCATTTGCCGAGGCAACAGAAGCCAACCCCGAAACAAACACAAGCGCGGATACACAAGCAACCGCTCTGGTCACCTCAGCGAAATGAATGAAGGTTTTTTTTAACATTGAAATCAAATGACTCTCGTAAAAATGTTGTCAATCTGAGTTTAGGCCACATCAATTTTTACAGTGTGTGCGATCCAGCCACTATTCAAATACCCTGCGGCGTTCTCTGTGGATTGAGCAACCTGCTCAACGCCAGACTTGGTCGTGACACGGCAAGAAACATCGTACTGTCCGGGCTTCAAGTTTGTGGCGAGAACAAATTGACGCCATGCGTACTTACCCAAATCTGGACCAACTAGCCGAGCGGCCTGCCATGTCTTACCACCATCAAGCGAGACATCTACCTTGGCGACATCCTCGAGTCCACCCATCGCAACACCGGTAATTTGGACAACACCCGCTTTGACGGGACCACTGTCAGGCGAAGGCGATGTCACCCAAGACTTAGCATCCATCGTCCAAACAGCGGGTTGACTTGGATCGCCCTTTTGACCGACAGGTGACATCCGGTATCCAGTCTTTTGGATAGCCGCCTGTGTCTGCTCTTTGGTAAAAGCCAAACGCTTGATGTATTTAATATTGTTTACACCACTGTAGCCAGGAACAATCAAACGCAGAGGACCACCATGCGCCAACGGCATTGGTTCGCCGTTCATTTCCCAGGCCAGCATCGCGTCTTGCATCGCTGCAACAGGCACAGAACGCTCGACAATGACCGCACTAGGATCAATGCCCTCGGGAAGCTTCTCGCCTCCGGTGCCCGTCATATAGACCATTCCTGCGGATACTCCGCCTAAAGCTTGAATGACGTCGCGAACTGGGACCCCCGTCCACATCACACAACCCGCTGCACCCGTCTGCCATCTAGTACCGCTTGGTTTACCAGGAAACAAGCCGCGACCATTACCTGAACATTGCAGCACAGTCGCCATTGTTTCGAGTCCGATCTGTTTGAGATCAGTCACAGAAAGAGTCTGCGGCTTTCCAACGCCTTCGAAATTGATTTTCCAAGCATTCACATCCCCGATATCCGCCTCCGAAGGTGCTGGCAGGTTATTACGGATAAACAGGCGATCGGTCGGTGTGATGATGCTTGAACCGATAGCGGAACGCTTTGTTTCAATGGTCGTCGGAGTATGAACAATCATGCTGTCAGCATGTTTCCAGCTGACATAGCTGGGTAGTGGTTTTGCCTTGGAAGCGGCAGGGGCCGCTGCAGTGGCAGCAGCCTGCTGTGCAGAGGCAGCTGATGGTTTAAGTCCAGCCGCGGCAATCAAACCGGCGGTCGCACCTAGCAGATTCCGGCGTGTAATTTTGATTGAATTTGTCATGATGACTCCTTGAGGAATGCGCACATCAGTGATAACAGCCGTCGAGCTGAAAGCACCTGAAGAAAATGTTGAGCGCTGGTGCAGTCTGATTTGCTGCGTATCTCCAAGAATAACTGATCTGGCGCCTGCCGAATCAAAATCCTTTTAAAAACTGGGATTTGGGTCTCAAAACTGAACCCTCACCCCAAAGTTCACAGCGCCAAGAGTCTGACCGCTGCGAGCCTCCCCCGAGAGTCCAAGATAGACGTAAGCGTTTTCGGCAATCTTCGCAGTACCGTAAAGACCTGCCTGAACAAACGTAGCGCCCGCATGGGGGGTGGTAACGCTTGTATTGATCCCTGCAATCGAAGCGTTCAGTATTGGATTGAACACTCCTGAGGAGTCTGCGCCGACCCCCACATAGGCGCGGTAAGTATATGGATTTGTCATGGGAGAGTTGGCTTTTGATCCTGCAGCGATGCCGATCACGCCCCGTACGCCATTGCCAGTAAAGCTATTGACACTCAGGGCTGACGCAGCCCCCCCCTCATTCACACCAGATTGCATCACGACCTGCCAAGTCACTCGAGCATAGGGCGTAATCCTGACATGCTCGATATCCACCGGGCGGCTGACGCCCAAGCTGATCATTGCGTCTTGACCAGAGATGTTCTTGTTTTTGAACCCATTACTCAACCCCGTGACATCTCCACGTGACAGATCGCTTGAGTTCAAACCGAAGCTCGCCGTGGCATCCACGATGTACTCCTGCACAGGCAACTTGCCATAAGCAAAAACAGCGCCCTGCTGAATGGTGCCTGAGCCGTAACTTGGATTAAGCGTTGTATTGGATAAAGCCAGACCACCACCGACCGTCATACCATGTGTGGTCAAGAAATCCGAGCCAAATACAAGCTGGTAAAGATTGCTATTCCAGCCGCCAGAGTAATTGTCGCTCGTGCGATGACCTTTTTGATAGACTAGATCACCCCAAACATTACCGTTTGCAAACCTCTTGGCCTCCGCATTGGGATTGACGCTTGGATTGGAGCTGACAGCAGGCGAAGGCACTCCACCTGAAAGCGCAGCATGGCTTGCTTCCATGAGCGCCGTATTACCGGCAGGCGATGTCAAAGTGTTGGGCAACCCTATTCCCATCGTGTCGCCCATTCGAGTCAGTACGGCTTGTTGCACACGCTGTGTTGTTTGTGCAATCACAGCGACGGCAGCTGCATAGACCTCGCCGGCGAGACTCTGAGCGTAGCTGACGAGATTTGATGCGCTCTGAGTCGAGCCAGCGTACAGTAGCTGATCCTGTGCTGAGTTCGAGGTGCCAGACTGAGTCGCCGTGACCATTTGATCAAGTGCAGCACCAACGGACTGAGCGTTCTGATTGCCCGAGTTCACAGCGATCGTTGATACATAAGACTTGGGAATCACCGCAAGATCAAGACTATTCGTGCCATCAAGGTTGTAGAACGGCAAAAACTGCCTGTCACTAAGCAGCTCCGCAGGCTGCGTGAGCGTTGAAAATTTGCCAGAGATACCACCATCAGCCGTGATGATACGAAAACGATCACCGATCACTGGTGTGTAGGGCGTACTGCCATAGCCAGATTCTTCGCTATTGAATAGGTTTGATAAAGCTGGGGTCAGAGTCGAGCCGGGATTAATAATGAACTGGCCGCCTGTAATGTTCAAATAGGAGTAGTACCCTGTTGCGCCAACGGGTGAGCTTTGTGAGGCCTGCGTCGTGCCCGCAATATCTTGTTGGTAGACCGAACCATTCGTCATGACAACATTTGCATTGGCATTGATATAACCGGGTGAGTTACCAGGCTTGAACAAGCCGGCAACAGTGACAGGACCTGGAATGGTTCCTGTACCAACAAGCTGAGCCCCCGGTGCCACGTAAACATCACCAGATCCCAAAGTTCCGCCAAGCAAGGACAGCGTACCTGACTCGACAGTGGTGCCACCCGTATAGGTGTTCACTCCAGACAAAACGGTCATTCCAGAACCGTTGAATGTGACCCGACCTGACCCTGAGAGTTGTCCCAATAGCTGAGCCGCCCCAGCTGTTGGGGCACTAATTATTCCGCCTTCGCTCAGGATAGACAGGGCTTGTCTGGAACGTTCACCTTTGGTTAAAACAAGTGTGCCACCCGCAAGCACAGGATTTGCGGTCACTCCGACGGCATTCAAACTTACCGTTGAACCTGTTGTGATGTTTGTTGTGGATGAGGAGTTGCTGTTGCTGTTGCTGTTGCTGTTGCTGTTGCTGTTGCTGTTGCTGTTATCGCTACCACAAGTGCTAATACAAGTGACTATGAGATCCCAGGATCTACCAGTTCTGTTACTTAGTGACCAGTTATACAAAGAACCGTATGTGCCAGAGGTGGCACCATTTAAGTTAATTACATCAAGACCTGTAAAGACATCCGTATATGTGCCAGGCGTTAACGTGGATGCTGCGATACCAGATACACCACCAGAATATATGCCAAAAATAGTTGAACTTGAAGGACTGAAAACCGCAAGTTGACCGTATTTTGATGTTGAAGTAACGATGATGTTGTAATTGGTAGGAAGTGGTCCCCAGTGCTTCAGTGCAGTTGTGCTTGGTGTCGCGCCATTCCCACCTTGACCATTGTTAAGATTTGAAACAGAGCCCTGACCCAGATAATTGTAAATTCCATAGCCCGTTCCTCCAGAGCTTAAGGCACCAGTATTGGTTAAATTTGTGATGGTGCCTGATAAAGAGACACTGCCGTTAACTATTGCTGAGCCAGCACCACCAGCGACATTGCCTCCTTTGATTGAACCTGTATTAATCAGATTGGTTATATTGCCTCGGTTCGTAAAGGAATCATTATTACTAGAAATAGATCCATGGTTATTAAAAGTCGTAATACTGGAGTTAGAGTTAAAAATACTAGTGCTTGTAGTGGTTATCACACCTGAGCTGGAGTTTGTGAAAGTGCCGATCCCAGGAGTTGAATTTCTCATTCCACTAAACCCAGAAATTGTTCCATCATTGACTACTGTAGAACCCGCCCCGCCAGCTAAAATGGCATACCCCGAAGCAGACAAGGTTACTCCGCTGCTAATATAGATAGAACAGTTAGGGGTTGAAGCAACTGAAACCGAGATATTCCTGTTAGTGGAGACGTTTACAGGACAAGGCTCATCGGCTTGGGCACGGCCGAACAAGGCTGTCAATATGACAATAAAAATAATTTGATGAGATTTAAGTTTCAAATCCAAGTTACAGCTCTAGATGCTTTGAACAAGCAAGATGAACATGTACACACGTTATCTCACTAAAAAAAACTGGTGGATTTTACAAACTAGAGTGTGAAAGTTGCTCTCAAATACTGGCAATAAAAAAGCACCCGAGGGTGCTTAATTTATCCTTAATCATGAGCCGAGCAAGCGCTGTCTTTGCTTGAAAGTCTCTCTAAGAAATTGAGGACATCATCTCAAACTACTTATTGCATTGCAGCAACAAGCGGTTTGAGTTCTTCGCGTATCAACTCAAGCGACTTGGTAAACTCCGCTCCAGGCATATACGCAAGCACGGCCGCATCATTTTTCACAGTCGCCACGAATGCAGGATCAGCAATCGTATCTTTAATCGCTTGCTGAAAGCGATTAGCAATATCGTCTGGCAATGCTTTAGGCCCTGCAATCGCCCGTTCCGAGGTCACTCGAATTTTGTAGCCGTACTCGTACACAGATGGCACATTAGGTATAGCTGACACCTTTGATGGATTCATCACCGCAACAGGTATGATGTTTTTCATGTTGCCATAACCTGCGAGATATTCTCCCACACTCGCAAAAGCGAAATCCACGTGCCCGCCGATCAGAGCGCTCTTAAACTCACCCGCTCCTTTAAACGGAATGTCTGTGCCTTTGACCTTGGCTGCAGCTTCAATCTTGAGTAAAGCCTGATGCCCACTGGTGCCTCGTCCGCTTGTCGCAAAAGATAACGATTTAGGATCCTTCTTAAGGGCCTCGATAATCGAAGGAATTGTTTTAAATTTTCCATCATCGCGAACCATCAATACAGCCGGATCATCGACGACGCGCGCAATGATACGAACGTCATCCGTTTTGTATGTCGCCTGCTTGTACATCGGAATAAACACAAAGCCCGGCACATTAATAAAGCCAACTGTGTAGCCGTCTGGTTTCGCGCGCGCCAAATATGTTGTTGAAATCTCACCACCCGCGCCTGGCTTATTGACTACAACGATTCGGGCTTTACCCCCCAGTTTCTTTTCAAGGAAAGGTACAAGCGCCCGAGCCATCAGATCCGTGCCACCGCCCGGGGCGAAACCAACCACCAATTCAATTGTTTGGTCGTCAGGCCAGGCAGCAAAGCTGGGGGCACACAACACACTTAATACGACTGCAGCGGAACAAGCTTTAACTTTCCGAAGTGACATGGAGGTCTCCTTTTTTATAGTACTTTTAGTTTATATTCGGATCACTATACGTCTGGTATGCAAATGAAGGCAAGACTGTTTTAAATAATATGTAAATAAACTTGCTTGTGATGTAGAACGCGCTTTAGAAAAAAATTTCAGCTTCACAATAACAGCTTCAATTACAGTGTACTCAACGCTTGATAAGGTTAACCAATGAGTCTGATCGCTGCTCGTCTGAATCGAATCAAACCCTCCCCTAGCTCAATGGCGAGCCAGCGTGCGCGCGAACTACGTGCAGCGGGTCGTGACATCATCAGCCTGACTTCGGGTGAGCCCGATTTTGATACACCAGCACACGTTTGCGAAGCAGTGGTCAGCGCGATGGCTGCGTCCAAGACCAAATACACAGACGTCGGCGGTACACCAGAGCTCAAGGCCAGCATCATCAAAAAGTTCAAGCGTGACAATGACTTGGACTATCTTGAAAATGAAATCATCGTCGGAACAGGAGGCAAACAAATCATTTTCAATGCACTCATGTGTACCGTTGAGGCGGGCGCTGAAGTGATTGTGCCCACACCTTATTGGGTATCCTACCCCGATATTGTCTTACTAGCCGAAGGCAAACCTGTTTTTGTACCCGGGTTACCACAAAACGGTTTCAAGCTCAGCCCCCAAGACCTCGAGTGCGCCATCACTCCGCGCACGCGGTGGCTCATACTCAATGCCCCTAACAATCCGAGCGGCGCTGCGTATACTGCCGCAGAGCTCAGGGCGCTGGCTGATGTTTTGCTTCGTCACCCCCACGTCTGGATCATGACCGACGACATTTACGAACATATTTTGTATGACGGTCGTCAGTTTTCAACCATCGCTCAAATCGAACCTGCACTGAAAGACAGAACCCTCACCATCAATGGCGTATCCAAAGCCTATTCGATGACCGGCTGGCGCATTGGTTACGGAGGCGCACCCGCCGCACTCGTCAAAGCCATGACAAAACTTCAGTCGCAAAGCACATCCAACGCATCGTCGATCAGCCAAGCTGCCGCGACAGCGGCCCTCAACGGCCCTCAGGACTTTATTGAAGAGCGCACAAGAATCTTTCAAGAAAGACGGGATCTGGTCGTGGGTGAGCTCAACACCATACCAGGCTTGAGTTGCCACCTCCCGGAGGGTGCGTTCTACGCGTTTCCGTCTTGTGCAGGCGTCATTGGAAAAAAGACTCCCCAAGGCAAGATCCTAAAAAGCGATGAAGAGTTTGTTTTATACCTGCTCGAACAACAAAATCTCGCGGTCATACAAGGCGACGCGTATGGAGTCTCCCCGTTTTTTCGTATCTCGTTCGCAACCTCCATGTCTGAACTTAAAGAAGGCTGCCGCAGATTACGTTTGGCGTGTGAAGCGTTGAGTTGAATGAGCCAGATCTGTCAGTACATTCTTCCGTTGCATAAAATAAAGATTTACACATGAAAACAAAAAAGCACCCGTAGGTGCTTGATATGCGCTCTAAAAGGCTCAGGCGTAGAAACCTTAGAGCCTTAGAGAACGCCAGTGAAACTTTTAATTTTATTTACGTTCCATGATCCAAGTAATATTTTTATCGCCTTTAAACTGCAGGCGCCCATCAGGCAGCAAGACAGCACTTACAGAATAGAATTTTCCATCCTGATAGACCTGCTCGCCTTCAAAGGTGTTTTTTCCTGTGGCGCGAAGAATGATGATTTCATCACCTACTTTAAACTTTGCGCTGTTCGTAGCAGTTGCTGTGCCAAGTCCGTTGTTCAGTGTGTAGCCGTATTTCCATTTTGTACTGACCCAGTTTCCATCAAGCGCTGTGATGGGTCCTGTCGCTGGACCTTTACGCATAGGCGTCAGTATCAATGCACTGCCCAAGCCGGCTGACTCGCATTGACGAACTGAGTAAGCAACACCTTGATCCATAATGTAATAGTTGCCGCAATCACCCGAACCTTGATAATCAGCATCCGAGGTGTCCACGATTCTAAAGGTACTGTCGCTGAGTGATTGGAGGTTAGTCTCCAACGTATCCACCAGTTTCTTTTCTCCTGCCAGATACTGGGCGTCCATGTTTTGAACGTTGTCTCGAAGAGCTTCACGCATGTTTTGAAGTGTTGCGAGCATGTTCTTTTTAGTCGTGGTGCCTCCATAAAATGCGATACAACCTGTATGTTGTCCAGCGGGTATCTTGCCCACCCATCTACAGATTTTGCCGGCATCAACAATATTTTTGGAGGTGACGATGAGTTGGCCGTCAGCGGAGTCCCAGAAACCGAGCCACTGCTCGTTTATCTGTTGAGCTGCCGCGCCCGAAGTAATACAGGACAGGGCGAGGATGATAATGGATAAGAAAACGCGACGCATTTTTATACTCTCTGTTGAATACCAATTTGAGAATTATATGAGGCTTGGTCTTAGACACACAGCGAATCAAGGATGCGTCATCGGATTGGCTTAGGGAATTTATGGACAAACAAAAAAGCACCCGAAGGTGCTTAATTTGCAAAAACAGATCTGGCGTAGGCGCAGTCCTACAAAATACTTATAACCCAATGATAAAAAACAATTTTTTAAATTTACATTAATTTGGAATATAGTTTGGTACTATAAAACCAACCTTTTAAAGTACTTTTAGGTTCCCTCTGTTTTTTGTCAACGTTAAGGTAATTTTCATGCGTCGAATCTTTCCCCTGATTGTTGACTAAGCCAGCCATGCAGATAAATTGTTTAGAGGGAAATATCCGAGAGTTAAATACTGCCTTTTTAGGCTGTAAAAAAATCTCAACATACTCAAAGCTAATGTATCAGACCTTGTCTCGCGTCTGGAATCGTTTTCCAAAGACCCACTAGTGTTTGAAACTATTAATGATGCAAGTGATTTCAATTCTATTTAAATCAAAAGATCCAAGCTATCGTTCACGAAGTGCCTGAGTCACGGCCTGTAACGGTCTGAAAAGATATTCAATCACAGTCTTTCTACCCGTTAAAATTTCGACAGTTACAGTCATACCTGGCTTAGGATGCAAAGAAACACCGTGTCTCATCACGTTTGGATTAAGAATGCGTATGAACAAACGGTAGTAACCCTCTTCCAGATCAGCAGGACTTCCACTCGATTTACGACTACCGCTTTCGTCGCGCAGCGTATCAGGACTAAAGTTTATCAACTCACCCCTTAGACCGCCGTATTTATTAAAATCGTAAGCTGATAGTTTTATTACTGCGGATTGACCAATCTCTAAAAACGCAATCTCTGATGGTTTAACATAAGCTTCAACTAGCATTTCGTCATGTGTCGGGATAATTTCAAGAATATTTTGTCCTGCTTGTATCACTGCGCCGATTGTTGTCGTTTGAATTTTTTTTACGATACCCTTCATCGGTGAGCGTATGACTGTTCGCTTAAAAGCATCTTCTCGAGCAAGCACTAATTCGCGCGTTTGAGCCAAATCTGACTCTACACGACTAAGTTCGTTACTTGATTCGGTTAAGTGGCGGTTAGTGCGCTCAGCAATTTGTCCTTCCAACTCCGCTTGCTGGCGTTGAAGGCGAAGAAGCTCCACCTCCGAAACTACCCCCTTTTTAACCATCGGCGCCGTTAATGCTAACTCTCGGCTAATTGCAACGAGCGATTTACTTAGAGCAGAGAGTTGTTGTTCAAGTGCATTTTTTCTAGCCTCAAAAACTTTGTGCTCACGCTCTCTCAGTACTGGCTGTGCATCAAGTTCGCTTGGAAATACAAGATTATTGCTATAGGCCTCTGCACGCAATCGGGATGCCTGGGCAAGCAATGACAACATTTTTTCACGAGTCTCACGGTACAGCGATCCGGACCGAATATCATCTATACGTAACAGGGTCTGATCTTTTTGAACTAAGTCTCCTTCACGTACAAGCAATTCTGACAAGATACCTGAATCTAAGCTTTGCACAATCTGCTCTCGACTCGCAGGTATGACGCGTCCTTGACCTCGTGTGATTTCGTCTAAATCAAAAACAGAGGCCCAGATCAGCGCTAAAACAAGTACAAGCGCTGACGTCCATACCAACAGACGTAATACTTTGCGCTCTTCGAACTCACTCTCAATCATTCGCTTACCTGTTGCATCGATTTCGCACTTCGAGCGCGAGCAATTTCCGCCCCACGGGCTAAGCTTTTCATAATTTCATCACGAGGTCCTTCAGCTAAGCATTTTCCATGCTCAAAAACAGCAATACGATTTACCCAAGTGAGTAATTGCAGCCGATGAGTTGCTAATAGTAGTGTGCGCCCCTGCAACCAGGTCTGCAATACTTCAATGACTAGTGTCTCTGTCGCTTGATCCATATTGGCCGTAGGCTCATCCATAAATACATAGACTGGGTTACGCACCATCATTCGCGCAATGGCAATTAACTGTCTTTGGCCACCGGAAAGCCCTCCTCCTGATTCACTCAATGGCATCTCAAGACCCAGCGGATGGGACTGAACAACATCAAAAAAATCTAATTTTTTCAATACATCAATAATTTCCTGATCTTGAATTTTTGTATCAGACAAAATTAGATTTTCTCGTAATGTTCCCCTAAATAACTGGGGATCCTGACCGACATAACCTAAGTTGGAACGGAATTGCTTCGGTTCAATTTCATTCATATCGAAATCATCGACATGAATTCTTCCTGCATTGGGAGTATAAAGACCAGACATCAATCGAAGAAATGTACTTTTCCCGCTGCCGACCTTTCCAAGTAACGCGATATGGTCACCTGGATTAAGATCCATTGAAATACCTTTGATAACTGCGCCGCGATCGATGCCCGGGTATGCGAATTCAACAGAATCTGCTTTTAAACTACCTTTGAAATTTTTTAGTTTGACGTATCGTTTACCTAAAACATGATCGCTCGGCCGCTGCATTAATCCATCAAGTGTCTCTAAGGCGGATGCAGCTTGCTGGTAACGAGATGCGAGGGACATGATACTTCCCAAAGGAGCTACAGCACGCCCCGCCAAAATTACCGAGGCAATCAACCCACCCAAGGTCAGAGAATTAGATGAAATAAGATACACACCAAAAACGACCATGGAAACAGTTCCAAGCTGCTGTGCCGTCGCGGTTAAGCCCATCATAAAGTTTGTAATAGCTCTTGTATTTTTATATGAATCTGCTGCAGCTAAATTTGCAATTTCCCAACGACTTTGCAAATAGCCTTCAGCATTGTGAGCCTTTAGTAACTCGAGATTCAGCACAGACTCAACTAATACACTTTGACGGTCCCCAGCCTGCTTCATACCTTCGCGCATAGAGCGCATCAATGGACGCTGGGCAACCAATCCAACAATAATCAATAATGGAACTATTACGGCCGGAATAAGTACGAGTGGACCGCTAATTAAACCGATCAATACTAAAAATAAAATTATGAAAGGCATATCTGCGACCAGGACCAAGGAAGCAGATGAGAAAAAATCCCTTAACGCTTCAAAATCCCGCATTGAGCTTGCAAAAACACCGATAGACTGTGGTCGGTGCTCAAGTTTGATTGCCATGATTTCGCTTAGCAACGTGGCATTAATTGCTAAATCTGCTTTTTTTCCTCCAAGATCTACTAATCTTGCCTTGACCCAACGCATCAAAAACTCTAAAACAATTGCTATTGTTGTACCGATTGCCAACGTCCACAACGACACAAATGCTTGTGATGGCACGACCCGATCATATACGTTCATCGTAAAAAATATTGAGGCTAAAGTCAGTAAGTTGGCGACAACTGATGCCACCATCGACTCAAAATAGAAAAGCCTGAATTTCCACAACGTTCCCCAAAACCAATCAAATGCTGGTCCAGAAATCTTTTCGGTTTTTTTCATCGGGATTCCGTGATCAGCAACCAAGTCGCCTGAGGATTCATGCCAGGTAAAGGCATGGATTGACTTCTTACGTCATTAGACGGCGCATACGAACTCGCAAGCTTTCCAATTGTTGCCATGATTCGCGCATAAAAAATCTGCTCATCAAAACGTGCCGCTAAGGCATTACTTTGGTAGTTGTAAAGATCGTTTTGCACATTTAACAAATCAAGTAATGATCGACGGCCAATTCGAAACTGACTTTCATAACTTGATACCAGTATTTTCGCAGTGCGCTCCTGTTTTGTACCAAGAGCAGCCCGATCTTTTGAGGAAAAATACTCGGACCATGCTGAGAGAAGTTTCTCACGCAAAATTAAACGTGTATCGCTCAAATCAAATTCGGCTGCTTGTAAATTTGCTGATGCTGTGCCGGTCGCTCCAGTTGCAGAACCTCCTGTAAAAATAGGAATAGACACATTAAGCTGAGCGACATAGTCGCCCTGACCTGAACCTTGATTGACTTGCTTCCCATAAGTTAAATTGACTGTCGGGGAGTGTTGAGCACGTGCGGCACCTACGCTTGCCTTCGCTACCTGAACCTGAGCAATCTTTAAAGCAATAACAGGGTGCGAATCAACCAAGTACCCTAATGCCTCATTCGAGCTTCCTGGCAATCGCCCAACCATTGCGTTTAGACCTTCCGGTTTGACTGGCATCCTCCCCATCAACATGCGAGAAAGTCGCTGACTGGCCACTTCCAATTCAGTCTGCCTTTGCTTTAATGACAGGCTGGCACTTTCAAAACGTACTTGCGCTTGGTCTAAATCAACTTTGCGTCCAATGTCAATTTCAGCAATGGTTGTAATGTCGCGACGAATTCGTTGATGTTCTTCGAGATTGGTTTGGGCTAGTTTCACAAGCTGTAATGAACGCGCCCAATTCAAATAAGCTTCTGTTACAAGTAATGCGACATCATCTCTTGTGATTCGCTGCTGTTGACGGCCTGCGTTTGCTAGTGCTTTAGACTTCTCGACATCCGACTCAATTGCCCAGCCCGACCATATATTCATCGTGACTGTTGGAGATTGAATCCAATTACTAGGAATATTTCCAGTGTTATAAGAACTTTGCGTACCTGACCACGCTACTTGTGGGTAATGCGCACCTTGAGCCCTAATGATGTCGAAATCAGCGGCTTGTGTTCGTGATTGTGCAGCAAGTATTGATGGATACTGGCTTAGAGCTATATTCACACTTTCTTGTAGGCTTTGCGCGAATGTAACGTTCCCATAGTGCATCAGAGCAAGAGCTATGGGAACGCATTTTCTTAGCAAAACAACGCTAAACACCTTATCCTACCCAAGCTTGATAATCGACACCATTTACAAGTGCCTCTGCTTGCAAGCGATTTTCTGTAGATTCTGAAAATCCAATTAATACCGACTCGCGTGTTGCACCAGACTCTAACTGAGCAATCCAATTTGCTTGGCCCGACGCATCAGGGGAGCGATTAAGCACATTGAGGTACAGTTGAGTGACATACTCGCTGTCATCCAAATCACCATATCGGGATTGAAATTCTGTACTGGTTACAAAACCTCTAGCCACATCGTCTAGATCAGCACCACTACGCAACAAATTAGTCCAGTTTGCGAGACCAGTTGGATCCGGAGTGCGATCTAGCGCAGCCATGTATAAACGAAAGGCTTGACCATCATAATCGTCATCGATTTCAGCATAGCGAGCAGTACTAGCTGGCGTATTTGGCGTTGAAGCATAACGCCTGTCATCACTATCACCGTAACGATCATCATCACGCTCGTAACGCTCATAGCGATCATCATCGCGCTCATAACGCTCATAGCGATCATCATCGCGCTCGTAGCGGTCGTCATCTCGTTCATTCTCGTAACGGCTCATAAAGCACCTCTTAAGTCAGTATCTGTTCATAATTCCTAAGGGAATTAACAGTTGCCGATCAGGCATTCTGTAGTTGGAACTTTAATGTTCCATTCTTAGGAGAAACTTAAGAGATTAAAAACTATCCATAAATCCTAACCATATGGAAATAAAGGGTATTTTTAAAAAAAAGTAAAAATAAATACACGCATCAAGAATATGACGCGAGTGTGTTGTAACGTGTAACTGGGATGTATGACCGCATTATCAATGATGCAATCAATTTTCACTAAATGAATCTTACGAAAACAAGCGCAGTAATTATTAGAATAAAAAAATTTAATCGAGTTTCCAAACAATCTCAGCCCTAAGCCCACCCGTGGGGATGTTTCGCAATATCAACTCTGCATGGTGTAGCGATGCAATACGCTCAACAATTGCCAGTCCTAGACCAGTACCCTCCTCTCGCACATCGGTTCCACGCCGAAAACGCTGGGTAATCGTAGGTAAATCTTCAGGGTTAATACCTGGACCATAATCTTGAACATACAAACCGTACTGTTCGTCTTTTGCCCAGCTGCCAGCGAAAATTGTAGTCCCCATTGGGCTGTACCGAGCAGCATTGCCCACCAAATTAGTAAGTGCGACATTTAACAACTCTTCATCAGCTCTGATAGTGCTCAGCGACGATGATACGTCAAGCACCAGATTCTGATTTTTTCTTTTTAGAGTTTCTGCCTCAGTATCTTGCACCTCTAAAAGTAAAGTTTTTATATCGATATTGTCGAGTTTTAATTGGCCAAGATTTTCAGGGTCTAAACGTGCCAATTTGAGCATCTGCTCAATCAGTCGCTGGGATCTATCCAAACCCTCCAAAACCTGAGACATGAATTGCTCTTTCTGAACTGGGTCAGAAGTAGCACATGCTAATTGAGCGTGCAGCTTTGTACCGGCCAGAGGAGTCCTGAGCTCATGCGCAGCATTTGAAGTAAATCTACGTTCATTTTTGATACTTTCACTTACGCGCAAAAGTAAGCGATTAAACGCATGGATGATTGAACGCAGCTCTAAAGGAATTTTATAGTCTGAGACGGGTGAGAGATTATCAACTGACCTTGTCGACAAACTCTCTGCAACACGATCTAGAGGGCGAATCGAACGTGTGACCGAAACGTACATGATGAGCATCAAAATCGGAAATGCGAAGAACAATGGAATAGCAATACGTTCCGCCACATCCAAACCAATTAATTCGCGGCTCGAAAGCGGATGAGCTACTTGCAGATGAAACCGTTTATCGAGGCTCTTTTTTACGTAAATTCGCCAAATTGTCCCATCAATTTCTTGTAAATGAAACCCAGGCTCAGCGAAGTGATCCATAGATAAGGCGTTGGCGGACATCAAAATAACAGGACCTGATTCCTTGCTAATTTTGAAAGCTAATTCTTGCTCGTAGGGCAGCCTATCCTCAATATCCAGTTTTTCAATTAATGCAGTCTTTTTTTGATCTGTGCCATCTTCTGCTAACTGACCGAAAGTGTGATTAGTTTCCTCGTGAAAAATCTGAGCCTCAAGGAGTCGAGCGGATAATGAAAGCTGACCATCGAGTAGCTCCTCAGCTTCATGCTTACCTTTGTCATATGCAATCAGAACTAGCGCTAACCATACGATCAATAACGGAACAAATATTGAGGTTAGCAGTCTTCGCCGAAGAGAGCCACTTGAAAGTGCCTCGCGCCAGCTCACAGATCACCCATCACGTAACCCATTCCACGAACAGTTGTGATCATATCAACACCAAGTTTTTTTCGAAGGTGATGTATGTGTACCTCTACAGCATTACTCTCTACTTCATCACCCCAACCATAAAGACTTTGCTCTAAATCAGCGCGAGAGCGTATGTGATTTTGATGGCTAATTAGATCATGAAGCAGGGCGTACTCTTTTGCTGACAAGGTAACATTATTGCCATCTACAGTTACTCTGCGTGCAACTGGGTCTAAAGAAATATTTTTATAAGTTAACTGAACTGAACCAGATCCCGCAGCTCGGCGCAAGAGCGCCCGTATACGAGCCTGCAACTCTGGCAAATCAAACGGCTTGGTTAAATAATCATCTGCTCCAGCATCGAGACCTTCAATTTTGCTTTCTCTCGTATCTCGAGCCGTCAATATCAGGACAGGTACATTGTTTCCTTGACGCCGCAAGGACTGAAGTACCTTGATGCCATCCATGCGAGGCAAATTCAAGTCCAACACGCATGCTGCATATTCACCCGAGTCTAGAGCAAGCAAGGCGTCTTTTCCGTCCAGTACCCAGTCGACAGCGTAGCCTGACATCTTTAGTGCTGCCTCGATACCACTGCCTAAAGAGCGATCATCTTCTGCAATCAGAACGCGCATGATTATTTACCATTGTTAAATTTAGGCAGCATGCGAATAAGAGTATTGTCATGCAATACGTAATGGTGAACTAATGCAGCGATTGCGTGTGCACCAATTAAAAAATAACCAGCTTGAGCAAGTGTTTCGTGAAGATTTTCAAGTCGCTTTCCAAAAGCGCGATCCGGTCCAATCAACGCAGGTAGCTCAAACCCAAAAAACGCAATTGGTTTTCCTTTAGCGCTCAACATAAGCCAACCAACAACAGGAACGACAACCAAGAACAAATAAAGTACGTAGTGCATCATTCTGCTAGAAAAGAGCTGCCATTGCGGCGGCTTGGGCATAATCGCTGGCGACTCTTGAAAGGCGTTGTAAGTAATACGTATTATTACAAGCATCAAGATCGTAATACCTAATCCTGAGTGCAAGGGTTTTAGGGCTTGCCGCACATCTCCGCCCTTAGGAAAAAAACCCTTGAGTTCAATCGTCGCATACACAGCAACAAGAAGGAGGAGCATTAACCAATGTAGCCCGATGCTGATACTTGAAAAACGATTTCTTTTTTTAATTAAAGCGGCAGAAGATGTGTTCAAGTTTGTTTCCATCAACATTATTAAGATATTTTTATATTCTAATATTCAAAACTTAACGGAGACTTAAGTCATTTTTTTCGTGGGTGGTACGGCTTGTGGAAATGGTTTGATCGATAAATTTTCTAAAAATGCAGCGATTCAAAATCGTTTAATTTGACGTTTATGCATCAATATTTTCAATCAATATTCACACATAATGCTGCCTTTTTTCAATCGATTTTTTTGTCATGAGTGATCTGAAAGAGACACGTGCGTAATGCGTCTTAAAAATACAAAGCTCTTATCACACTCACATTGCTGAGAGAGATGTCCGAATGATTGAACCGTATCATCCTAACTAGAATTTCCTCAGGCCCAACACTTTGCTATTTAAGTTGGATTGCTACACAAATTTTCACAATCAAATTTTTTTTGAGCTGAACGTAGTGTAAAGGTAGCAAGATGGGACCCAAACCGATTTTTGGAGGTTGGTACTATGGGTTGTCGTTTGGATAAAATCAACAAGGGGAGGTACAAATAGCCCAAACTGCTGAGACTAAACGCAACATCTTCGCAAACAAAAAGCAAAAGAGACTGGTTCTAAAAGCAATACCGCTTTGAAATTAAGTCGATATTTTTGGATATGCTTTTGGGGTATGTAAAATAAAAAAACACCTGTACGTACTTAATTTTCTTGACAATTTGACGAAGGCGTAATTGACACTAAACCACAGTAAAAATTTTGTTTCAGAGGCAAGGATAGACAGACTTCGGATCTTAACCCTTGGGCTTTGACTGTTTAGCATTGGTAGTGGGTTGCACCAGTACACCTGGCTCAACCTTAGCAGGGGTCGCCTTGCGAGGTGGTCTCATCTTTAAGAATCCGTCCACCTTGCGGGTGATGCGAGCTATTTGCTCAGGTGTCGCATCGTCAGGCCATATTGGCTCGCCCATAACAAAACCCTGCCTTGTCCGGTGTTGTTAACCAGACTATTGAAGGAGTTGCGAAGAGTCAGCTGCACAAGGCATAGTCACATCATCAGCGTCGACGGTATTTGCCAGCTCTGACCGCTCACCCTGCCATTTATCAATGAGTTGCGCCAGCTGATCGGCAGTCATTTCGTTCAATGGGCGATCGTTATCTACGTCACGTTTACTCGATCCAAGCTCCCCAGCAAGTTCCAGAGCAGTTCGTGCCGCTGCAACGCGAGCAGACGCCGGCGCATTCTCGTCGATCATAATCGCTCTTAGCGTTCCGGTGGCGACGTTAGCAAGGTCTCCTGATACATACCTCGCCCTTTCTTGCCGAACCGCCTCTTGGACATGAGGGGTGCGTAGTAAGTCGTACGAGGCAACCTTAGGCTCAACGTAACCCGCTTGGCGCGCCGCCTGCGTCGGATTGCAGCCTTGCCTAACCAAAATGGTCACGAAGGCACGTTGTTTAAGGGTAAGGTCAACGCCCTTGCGGTAGCTTGATCTGTTTTGATTTGTCATGCGATCATTTTATCTAATGCCCTATGCAGGGCACAATGCTTCGAGCGGCCAGCCGCGAGGCTTAACAGCCCAGCGCGCTAGAGCGTCACCGAAATAAAGAGCACTGTCAGCAAGGTGCTCACTCCAGCGAAAGCGATCACTATTCCCGGAGCTTTATCGGATCTTGAAGCACGGCGTGCAATAGTGCCAGCAGTAAAGAAAACAGACAGGTAAGCAAGTATTGGTAAGTACCAAGACAGTTTCCAGAAACCGTAGGCTATCAGCACTAACACGCATAATCCAGCCAACTAGGAGCTAAAGCGCATGGGTGCAGGTCTCAATGGCTGGTGTATCGGTGACTTCCGGTTAATCAATCTCGCGATCACGTAGGCAAGCAGCCCAAGGTTGAATGCAACGATGTAGACGGCATAGATCAAGATGGACAGGTTAAGAGGTCTTAGATTGATTTAGATGCACTAACTCAAACTTGATCAGACAGTGTATGTCAGATCAAGCCATAACTGAGTTCATAACAGCCGGTTTCGGCCAGGAGCTGACATTCCCGAACGGCAGCTTCCGCGATTCAAGAGTGTCCGCGGAGAACCGTCAATGGAAGAGATATGTCATGGCCTTTGGACCGAGGTAGGTTTGAATGGAATGTTCACTTAGGTTAACGGTCGCAACCTCGGCCGCAATCAACTGACCTAATAGCACTTCCCACGGTTTGTTGCTACCAAGTTCAGCGACAAGAATGTTGCGAACGTCTTTGATGTTCCGAGTCCTACGGTTCTCGAAGTCATCAACAAGAGCACGCAAAGCACCTGTGTATTTGTGATCTGGAATACGTTCCACGCGTGCCTGCAGAGCAGTCCTAAAGGCATCGGCACTGAATCCGTGAGCAGTGAGCACCTGATCGGACAGAAGCAAGTTTTCTACTGCATAGCAGTTCAATCGGATGCGACGCACGTGGTCGAGATCATTGATGTCAGCCTCCTGAGCATCATCAAGGTCACGCAGGGAAAAGGCCTTTGGCGTGTCATACAGGACCGGGAGAAACCGATTTAACCAGTCTTCCCAATCCGAAAGTTCAGTGACACTGCCAACGACGCACGGCGCCAGTGCAAACCTACCTCCACCCGAACGAATAACTTGCTCTAAGACGCGCCGATCGTCGTCTCCTTCCACCAGCACTATAGGTGATCGATTGAAAGCAGTCGAAAGGGGATGAGCGCCAAAAATTGGCAGAATTTCTTCGCAAACCCCTGACCGACTGAAGGTGGCGAAATCGGATTGATCTCTCTTTGAGATCGGAACAATTTGAAGATCAGCGCTCTTCGAGAAGGCCCCAATGATTGCTGTACTGTGAGTGGCAATAACGACGCGAAGATCATGTGCAACTGCGACTGTTTCTACGAACGAGGTAAAACGCTGCTGTAAGTCTGGATGAAGATGCACGTCAGGCTCATCCAACAAGAGCATCTTGTTTGCCATTGACTGGCGTGAGAACACCAACACCTCGATGGCTAACGCAATCAGCTCTGATTCACCGCTGGATATATTCGCCTCATCAAGCGGCTGTCCAGACTTCGTCTGGACCGAGAAGCCACCTTTGTCGTTGCGGATCATCCTAATTGCTGGAAGCAGTTCGTTTATCTGCTCAAGAATGACATCAAATGTATATGTTGAGTCGGCACGTTTTTCGGCCTCTTTCTCGATCTCGCGAAGCACTGCCGTTTCAAGGTTTCTGAACTGTGCAGCGCTTTGCTGGCGAAATTGCTCAAACCTGTTCGTCTGTCTAGTTTGCTTAAGCCACGCCTCATTGGAATTAATGTTGTTGTCGACGTTTGGATCGTATTTGAGCGTTCCGCCTCGCTCGGGAGATACGTACTTAATATGAGGCCGATCGCCAGCATTCAGTGAGCGCAACAGCGTGCTTTTACCAGCGCCGTTCTTGCCGATCAGCACAGTGAATTTCGCCGCGTTTACCAACTCGTCTATCGTCATAGGGCATTATCTTTTGGTTGTTAAGTACGTCATCCTAACGTGGGCACGAGTATCGTCTTTTCGATCGAGTCGCACAAACCAGCCCGTGTTACTGCAATGCTGAAGCCGGATCGGCATTGACAGGAAATTACCATTAGCCACAGTATTTGGACGGCTGTGAGGCGGCTTTGGGGCAGTCTTTTCGCGGAAGCCTGTGAATGGAACGGGTCGTTTCCTGCCTGACAGTACTTGTTGCTGGATGATGGACGTGACATGCGCAACTCCTTGGGCTAGTCCACCAGCTGGAAACTGAGAATCGTAAGAAATACACTGCTCGCGCCGCATAGGATCTCGATACTTAGCGCTTTCGGGGAACGGCGCGCTCGATAGCGAACCGTACCTGCTGTGAGCGCAACGGATAGATATGCGAGCAATGGGACGTACCAGGCGAACTTCGAGAGCCCGAATATGGTAAGCGCTAGAACACATGCAGCTCCAAAGCGCGCAGCCCAGCGCATCGATGCTGGATTTGCTGGCCGATTAGCTGCGTTATGCCGATCAAGCAGCTGCGCCAGAGCAAAGGCTAAGAAGCCCAGATAGAACGCAACGAAGTAGATGGCATAGATCATGGTGGCAGGTCTGAGCTCTGGGGGCAAGCTAAACTTAACATCATGCGCCAGATGTGACAAGCATCTCTTGGTGATCACCTTAGTTGAGACACCGACAAGGTCGAGCGGTGGGAGGGAGTAAGCTGAAAGTCTGAAACTGTTGAAAATTTCTGAGTGAGGGGGTAACCATCAGAGCTCGGGTGAGCGGTGCTACCCCAGGGGGCGGATCAGCATTTCCTTCAAGTGGCACCAGCAGTCCCATCCTCCGAGCACTTACGCTCAACGGACCGAGTACAAGGCTGGCGTTGGGCAGGCGATCAGAAAACCTTACTGGGGAACGCAATGTCAACAAGCAGCTGTATGCCTAGACCTAGGTACGCTTCGCGCCCAAGGCTGTAATTGACGATCTACGAATGAGGTCTGTGCAGCCGTACTGCGCCAGTAGCCCGAGCATGTTCAGGGCTGCGCCCTCGCTATCCTGGTCGTCGCCCTTGCCTCGGAATACCGAAAGCGCCTAGATCAGATCGGCATGCTGTTCTGCGAACAATTCCTGGTCAAACTGTGTTGAGCTACCCATGCCGTTCTCCTTGTCTCAAGTGGAAAGGCACGACTTTCAGGTATTGGATATGTGTCGGTCAAACTGTCTGGCGGCAGACATACAAGCGGGATTTTGCTCCAGGGATTCGGCTGATACCCCTACAAGACTGGCACCACAAGTGGTACCACGTTGCGACTGACCCCCTGAAGAGCCTCATAAACACTTACTACTTGGCGGAGGCGCAGGGATTCGAACCCTGGATACACGTTTTAGCGCATATACTCCCTTAGCAGGGGAGCCCCTTCAGCCGCTCGGGCACGCCTCCAAACCAAGGCGCTATTCTAGCATGACGAATAGCGCCTTTTTTGACTCTTGCAAGGACCTTAAATCTTGGTCGGTGCAGCAGTTTCTAGACCAAAAGCCTTGTGCAATGCACGCACGGCCAGTTCCATGTACTTGTCCTCGATCAACACGGAAGTTTTGATCTCGCTGGTGCTGATCATCTGGATATTGATATTTTCTGCGGCCAGTGTTTTGAACATCAGGCTTGCCACGCCCGCATGTGAGCGCATACCGATACCGACGATCGAGACCTTGGCGACTTTGTCGTCTGACACGACTGAGCTTGCGCCAACGGCGGGTGCGACCTGGCTGGTCAACAAGGCGAGCGTGCGGGCGAACTCGTTGCGGTGAACCGTAAAGGAAAAGTCGGTCGTACCGGCCACGGACTGGTTTTGCACGATCATGTCGACGTCGATATTCGCGTCGGCGACTTTGCCCAAGATGGCGTAAGCGACGCCTGGCTTGTCGGGCACGCCCAGCAAAGTAACCTTGGCTTCGTCGCGGCTAAAGGCGATGCCCGAGACAACAGCTGCTTCCATTTTTTCGTCTTCCTCAAAAGTAATCAGGGTGCCGGAGCGCATTTCCTCGTCCAGCGGAATGTCAGGGTCGGTCAGCGATGACAACACGCGGGTGGGCACGCGGTATTTACCCGCGAACTCCACCGAGCGAATCTGCAAAACCTTCGAACCCAGCGAGGCCATTTCGAGCATTTCTTCGAAAGAGATGACGCTCAAACGGCGGGCATCGGGCTCAACACGCGGGTCGGTCGTATAGACACCATCCACGTCTGTGTAAATCAGGCACTCGTCTGCCTTGAGCGCGGCTGCGACCGCGACCGCGGAGGTATCCGAACCACCGCGTCCAAGGGTCGTAATGTGACCCTCGTCGTCCACGCCCTGGAAACCTGTCACCACGACAACGCGTCCGGCATCGAGATCGGCGCGAATGCGCTTGTCGTCGATCGCGGTGATGCGTGCTTTGGTGTAGGCGGAATCGGTGCGCACGGGGACTTGCCAACCGGCATAGCTACGGGCCTGAAGGCCCGCGGCCTGGAGCGCGATGGCCAGTAGGCCACTCGAAGCTTGTTCGCCGGTGGCGGCGATCATATCGAGCTCGCGACCATCAGCGGACTCGGAGATCTCGCGGGCCAGACCGAGCAGGCGATTGGTTTCGCCTGACATGGCGGAGGGAACCACCACAACCTGGTGACCAGCCGCATGCCATTTGGCAACGCGACGCGCGACGTTTTTAATGCGCTCGACGGATCCCATAGAGGTCCCGCCGTACTTATGAACGATGAGTGACATGATGAAGGGTAAAAACGGATAGACAGATGCAAAGTCCGCTATTTTAGCCCGAACAGAGCGATACTCGCCCGCGCAGGCACCGCACAATATGGGAACCATGTTGCCACAACAGCTCTCGATCGTGTCCGAGAGCATGCAATTGCCTCAATTGGCGCATTAAATCAGCCAGCCGGCGCTCTCCGGGCATGGCCACTTGCTGCTGGCCGAGCCAATAGCGCAGCACCAGCGCCTGACGGGGTGGACTCAGGTCACGCCAGGCCTTGAGACTGAAGCTTTGCCCGGATGCATCAGGGTCAAGAGTCAACCAGTCCGAGGCGGCGACCTCATCCAAAACCTCTGACACCTCGGCGGCCTGTCGGGCATGGCGCACCAACGTCTGGCGCCAAGCGGGCCAGTGTTTTTCTAGGACGGGGACAAGTTCAGTTCTGAACGCCCCCCGCTTGTATTGTGGGTCTGCGTTACTCGGATCCTCAACGGCTTGCCATCCTGTGCGGGCAGCGAACGCCTGCGCGATGGCGACCAGCTGGGCACGTTCAATGTCCAGCCAGGGACGCAGGAGACGCATGCCCTGGCGCGACACATCGTCTTGCATGGCGCTCAGGCCCAGCACCCCTGCCCCGCGCAACAAGCGCAGCAACACCGTTTCTGCTTGGTCCTGCTGATGGTGTGCGAGCAAAATCGCACCCACCTGATGTTCACTTGCTAGCGCAGCAAGCGCTTGATAACGTGCCTCGCGCGCCGAGGCTTCGATACCCAGTCCCTGCTCGAGATCAACCTGGACGTGGCGCACCGCCAAGGGCACATCGAGCAAGAGCGCTAGCTCGCTCAGATGCGCAACCCAGGCATCCGCCTCGGGCATCAATCCATGGTGGATGTGAAAAAAATAAAGAGACTGACCACGCTGTGCACACACCTGCGTCGCAACCAAAGCGAGTGCGACAGAGTCAGTGCCGCCACTCAGTGCGACAGCGACTGCCTGCTCAGCGGGGAGATCAGCAAGCGCCTGCTGGAGTGCCCGGACGGGCGCATCAGGCCAGGCGCTTTGCATAAAAATGGGCAAGCAAGCGCGTAAGGAGGCACCCGAGGCACCGCCCTTAGGCGCGCACCTCTTGGAAACTGCCGTAGGACAACAACCGCTCGAGTCTGTGGTCGATCAGCTGCTGTGGCGTCATGCCTGACAGTGAACGCAACGCATCCGCGAGAGAGCGACGCAGCAGTCGCGCCATCACGCGCGGATCGCGATGCGCACCACCGACGGGTTCGTTCACGATCTTGTCGATCAAACCGAACTCTTTGAGGCGATCCGCGGTGATCGCGAGCGCCGCGGCGGCTTCGGAAGCCTTGTCCGCACTGCGCCACAAGATCGACGCGCAACCTTCAGGGGAAATCACCGAGTATGTGGAGTACTGCAACATCAAGACAACGTTACCGACCGCGATCGCCAAGGCACCGCCCGAACCGCCCTCACCAATGATGGTGGAAATGATGGGTACCTTGAGCTCAGCCATGGCGTAGAGGTTGTGACCGATGGCTTCGGACTGTCCGCGCTCCTCGGCACCGATGCCTGGGTATGCGCCCGGAGTATCGACAAAGGTAAACACGGGAAGGTTGAATTTTTCAGCCAGGCGCATCAGGCGCATCGCTTTGCGGTAACCCTCGGGACGGGGCATGCCAAAATTGCGCACGGCGCGCTCTTTGGTGTCGCGACCTTTTTGATGGCCAATCACCATGCAAGGTGTACCGTTAAAACGCGCCATGCCACCCACGATCGATAAATCGTCGGCGTACATGCGGTCACCATGCAATTCATGAAAATCGGTAAAGATCTCGCGCACATAATCCAGCGTGTAAGGACGCTGGGGATGACGGGCGACCATGGAAGTCTGCCAAGGCGTGAGCTTTGAGTAAATCTCTTTGGCGAGCGTCTGACTTTTTTGTTGCAGACGACTGATTTCATCGGAAATGTCGACGGCCGAATCCGCCTGCACATAGCGCAGCTGTTCGATCTTGCCCTCGAGTTCACCAAGGGGTTGTTCAAATTCGAGAAAAGTATTGCGCATGTCAGTGTGTGCTCATTCAATCTGGGGTGCGCTTAGTATTCCACCGGGGTGGGATCCAAACAGCGCCATAAATACCAAGTCGCGACCGTGCACCACGGTTGCCATCCCTGGGCCACTTCTCGGGCTTCAAAACGGGAGACGGGCTCACCGCTGAAATAGTGTAACGAGATTGCTTTCAATAATCCCGCATCATCAAGCGGCAAAATATTAGGCCTCTGAAGATTAAAAATCAAAAACATCTCTGCCGTCCAGCGTCCGATGCCACGGATACCGGTCAACTCGGCAATGACTTCCTCGTCTTCCATGCTGGCCCACTTTTGTGGACGCACCAGTTTATCGAGGAAATGTGTCGATAAATCAATGATGTACTCACATTTTCTCGCGGAGAGTCCAGCTGCACGCAGACGCTCCATCCCTGCGGCTTGCACGCTCTGCGGGGTTGGGCGTTTTCCACATTCGAGCAAAAATTTCTGCCAAACAGATTCAGCCGCTTTCACAGAAATTTGCTGACCGATGATCGAGCGGGCGAGTGTGACGAAGGGATTGCCACGCGTCGTCAGAAAAATATCTGGATGCTTGGGAATAATTTTTTTCATGATGCGGTCTCGCCGCATCAATTGAGCGGTCGCCGAATCCCAGTATTCGGGCTTACCTAAAGCGATATCAGAACGGGGCATGGAATCAACCTCAGGCACGGCGCCACTGAGTCAGGCCGCCGGGCTTGTCATCAAGCTCGACTCCTGCGTTTTTCAGTGTCGCACGAATCTGATCGGCTTCGGCGAAATTTTTCGCAACCTTAGCAGCCGCCCGAGCCGCGATCAAGGCTTCGATTTCTGACTCGGAAAGTGCAGCCGCCGCAGTCGTCACCTCACTAGACGCCCCCTCCTCACTCGTGCGCTGGGTCGCGCGCCGCGTATAGCGGGTAGGGCTCTTGAAATACAAAGCCGGATCTTTCTGCAATATGCCCAGCAGCTCGGCCAGTGCCTTGAGCTGTGAGGACAGTGCCGTACTTTTGCTGCGATTGACCTCGCTCGCCAGCTCGAACAACGCCGCGACGGCACCGGCGCTATTGAAGTCATCGTTCATTGCCTCGCGAAAGGCAGTGGCTTGGGGGGACTTCCAGTCAATCTCAACCGACCCTGAAGAGGGTGGGCAGTTTTGAAGCGTCTGATAAAGACGATCGAGTGACAACTGCGCATCGATCAAATTGTCAGGCGCGTAATTTTGCGCACTGCGATAGTGGTTGCGCACAATAAAGAAACGCAGCATTTCAGCTTCGCGAGGATTGACCTCATACTCTGCCGACTCAGTCACACCGGGTTGCCCCTGTTGAGAGGCCTGATCCAACACGCCAATTGTTTGACGGATGGTGCGGAAATTGCCCAGTGATTTGGACATTTTTTCAGCATCGACCATCAACGGACCGCAATGCATCCAGTTGTTGGCCAGCGTGCCACCAAAAGCGCCTTCAGTCTGCGCGATTTCGTTTTCGTGATGAGGAAACTTCAAATCCGGGCCGCCGCCATGGATATCGAGCGGCAATCCCAAGAGGGCTTTACTCATGGCCGAGCACTCAATATGCCAGCCAGGACGTCCCCAGCCATAAGGCGAATCCCAGCGCGTGTCGGCTGGTTCGTGCTCCTTGGCGGATTTCCACAGGACAAAATCAAGTGGATCTCGCTTGGAGGAAGCGACAGCCACACGTTCGCCTGCGCGCAAGTCATCGAGGGATTTGCCTGAAAGCTTGCCGTACTCAGGAAACTCTCGCACGGAGAAATTCACATCGCCATCGACCGCGTGATAGGCCAAACCCTTTTGTTCAAGCTTGCCAATGATGTCAAGCATATCGCCGACATACTCGGTGGCGCAGGGCTGATGGTCCGGCGACTGAACGGACAAAGCTCGCTCATCAGCATGCATCGCATCGATGTAATAGGAGGTCACCTCACCCAACCGACGGTTAGTCTCCACCGCGCGACGGATGATTTTGTCATCGATATCCGTGATATTGCGCACATATTGGACCTGATAGCCAGATGCACGCAGCCAGCGCTGGACCACATCAAAACTCACCAACATTCGGGCGTGGCCCAGGTGGCAGTAGTCGTAGACAGTCATTCCACACACGTAAAGCCCTACTTTACCGGGTTGTACCGGACGAAAGGGGCGCTTGGAGCGAGACAATGAGTCGTAGATCTGTAGCATGCGTGTGGTCAGTCAAAAGCAGGGCTAAAATGCAGATCTACAAGTATAGCAATTGAGGGTTTTACGACTTGAAGCTGGTGAAAAGTACGCGTTCGATCGCGACCATGGCAGGATGGACGGCCACGGCAATCGCGCTTTGCCTGCCGGTGCTGATGCACCAGCCTGCGCTCGCCCAGCTGAACCTGGGTGGCAGTACCCCCGCCACCTTGAACCCATTGTCCAGCGACCCCACGGATACCGGTGCAAACCGGACGCCGCGCAACAGTCTGCCTCCGGCTGTACCCAATGCGCCCAACGCGGTCCTGGGAGACAAGGTTCCCGACGGTGGCTGGGATGGCCTGGCAAAACTGCTGGAAGCGCTCGCCCCCTCTGTCGATACCAGCGTCCCGCTCACGCCCACTGAAATCTCAAACCGTATTGATGGCCTGATTCGCGCGGGCCGCCTCAAAGAAGCCCTGCAAACCGTCGAGGCTCGCCAAGCTGTGGAGGCCATGCGCCACACTCCCGGCACAGACGTGCAGCTCATGTTTTTGCACGCGCGAATTTTGGCTGAGATGAATCGCACTGCCGAGGCCGAGGCGATCTACCTTCAGATGACGGGTCGTTTTCCCGAGCTGCCAGAGCCCTGGAATAACCTTGCCGCGCTATACGTCAAACGCAACGAGCTCGACCAGGCCAGACGCGCGCTCGAAATGGCGATCATGATCAATCCTAAATACTCTATTGCGCAGGCTAATCTGGGTGATGTGCAGCTCAACCTCGCATTGCGTGCCTATCAAAGTGCCGAGCAAGCTGGGGTATCCGGTCTCGGACCAAAAATCAAACGTGTCAAAGAACTGCTTGAGGGTTCCACTAAATGAGTATTGCCAACTTTTCCTCTTACGGGCTGCGTGTCATGCGTTGCCTCGCACTGGTCGGTATGATTCCACTGGTGTCTTTGTCGGCCCAAGCGGCCCCTCCTTCCAACTCGACTCAAAAACAAGGCGTTACTTCCATGAGCACAGCACCCCGCGTCAAAATGTCCACCAACCAGGGCGATTTCATCATTTCGCTTAACGCTGAAAAAGCCCCCAAGACTGTGGCGAATTTCCTGGCCTACGTCAAAGACGGCTTTTTTGACGGTACGATTTTCCACCGTGTCATCGATGGCTTCATGATTCAGGGCGGCGGTTTTGAGCCAGGTCTCAAGCAAAAGCCCACCAAAGCACCTGTTGAAAACGAAGCCAACAACGGCTTGAAGAACAACAAATACACTCTGGCCATGGCACGCACCAGCGACCCACACTCGGCAACTGCGCAGTTTTTCATTAACGTCGCCAACAACGACTTCCTAAATCACACTGCGCCAACAGCCCAAGGCTGGGGTTACGCAGTATTTGGCGAGGTGGTCGAAGGTCAGGACGTCATCGATAAGATGAAAGGCGTGCCTACTGGCAATAGCGGTTTCCATCAAAACGTCCCCACCACCGATCTCGTGATCACAAAGGCTGTCGTCCTTGAATAAGATTGAACTTGACGGTCCGGTCTGGCTTGCCTCGGATGTTCATCTCGGGCAACACACGACCGGCACCGCAGAAGCTTTCCGTGATTTCTTAAAGCTCGCTGCCAGCGAGGCTTCGGCTTTGCTGTTGCCTGGCGATATTTTCGATGCATGGATCGGTGACGATGTCGCCGTTGTAGCACCACCCTGGCTCGCGCAGGATCTCATGGCCATCAAAGCGTGTGCGGCCCAGATTCCCGTTTGGCTGGGGCGTGGCAATCGCGACTTTCTCATGGGTGGAGCACTCGTCGCAGGGCTGGGTGCACAACTGCTGCCAGAGCAGGTGCTCGTGACAATTGCCGGGCGCACAATGCTGCTGAGTCATGGTGACGAATACTGCACGGATGATGTGGCCTACCAGCAATTCAGAACCATGGTACGCAACCCCGCCTGGCAGTCCGGCTTTTTGTCCAAGAGCATTCCCGAACGCTTAAGTCTGGCAGCGCAGGCGCGCGGCGAAAGCATGGTGGCCAATCAGACCAAATCGATGGAAATCATGGATGTCAACGCCGATGCTGTTGCCGCTGCAATTCGCACAGCCGGAGTCTCCTTGGTGGTGCATGGACATACGCATCGCCCAGGTCGCAATGTATTGAGCGTCGATGGTCGCATCTGTGAGCGTTGGGTCTTACCAGACTGGGACTGCGAATCCTCAGCCCCTGCAGGCAAGATGCGCGGTGGCTGGATGGTGATCGACGAGGATGGTCCAGCACTGTTCGATCTGGATCAGGCTTAGGTTCAATCTCAACACTCGATGCGTGACAGCACTGAAGACTGACTTACCCTGTCATGTCTTCAGTTTCTTCGGCCAGTCGCTTGACCTTGACCTGAGCAATCCGGCGACCATCGATGTGCATTACTTCAAACTTGAAGTTCGCGTGCTGGCCCTTGAATTCACACTGATCGCCCCTTGAGGGCAACTGACCAAACCTCGCCAACAAATAACCTGCCAGCGTGGTGTACTCCTGATCCTCGTTTACCAGGCCTTCAGTCTCCAGCACCTGTTCCAGATGATGTAGATCGGCCGCACCATCCACCAGCCATTGTCCCTCTCCATCTGGCACGATATCTGGCGTTTCATCCTCATCCGGAAACTCGCCCGCGATCGCTTCGAACACATCGATCGGCGTGACCAGTCCTTGAATCGCGCCAAACTCGTCGGCCACGAGCACCAGCTGTCCACGCGAACGCTTGAGAGTGTCCATCAGTCGAATAATACTGATCGTATCGTGGACGATTATCGGCTCACGCAGTCCAGCGCGACGAATATTGCCGTGCGTCAGCAAATCAGCAATCATTTCCTTGGCTCGGCCAATCCCGACCACATCGTCCACTGAGCCCCGGCAAACAGGAAAAAAGCTATGCGGGACCCTGGAGATCTGCTTTTGGATTTCCTGGGGATCGTCATCCAGGTTGATCCAGGAAATTTCTGTGCGGGGAGTCATCACGGAATGGATAGAGCGCTCGGCCAGGGTCAGTACGCCGCTGACCATGTTCCGCTCCTCGACTCCAAAGGCGATCGCCTCGGGCTGACCTTGAGGCGTCGGTTTAGCTTCGACGATTTCATCAGGCAAGCGTTTGCCCAGCATGCGCAAAACGGTCTCAGCCGTGCGTTCCCGCATGGGCCTTTTCGACTCGAGTTTGAGACCTTTGTGACGCGCCAGCTGATTGAGCGACTCGATCAGGACTGAAAAGCCAATCGCCGCATACAAATAGCCCTTGGGGATTTTGAAACCAAAGCCCTCGCCCACTAACGAAAAGCCAATCATCAGCAAAAAGCCCAGACACAACACCACCACCGAAGGATGGGCATTCACGAAACGCGTCAGGGGTTTTGATGCAAGCAGCATGATGACCATCGCAATCACCACGGCAGTCATCATGACTGACAACTGATCGACCATACCAACAGCCGTAATCACTGCATCAATAGAAAACACCGCATCCAGCACCACAATCTGGGTCACGATGACCCAGAAGCTGGCATAGACACGCGTATTCGTTGACTCAAGGCGCTTGCCTTCCAGGCGCTCATGAAGTTCGAGCGTGCCTTTGAACAGCAGAAAAAATCCACCCACAATCAGGATCAGATCCCGGCCGGAGAGCTGAAAACCCCAAAATCCGATGAGTGGCGCGGTGAGTTGTACCAGCCAAGACATACCAGCCAACAGGCCCAGGCGCATGATGAGCGCGAGGGAGAGTCCTATCACCCGGGCGCGTTCACGCTCGGCGGGAGGCAGCTTATCCGCAAGGATAGCGATGAATATCAGGTTGTCGATGCCGAGAACGATCTCGAGCACCACGAGCGTTAAAAGTCCGACCCATATCGTTGGGTCGAGCAGCCACTCCATTGAGGGCTCCAAGAGTTGATCAGCCTTCTATAGTACCCGATCAAACTCTTGTCGCGACACCCTTATACTAAGTAAAACTTTTAAAAAAGTGGGTTTCAAACCCTCTTTTAAGGCTTAAACACGGAGGTGACCCAACATCTGGGTAAAGATTTTGGGAGTTGCCGCAATCACGTTGCCAGTTTCCATCCAAGTCTGTTCACCCTCTAGATCGCCGATCAGACCACCGGCCTCGAGCACCATCAGACTCGCTGCAGCCATGTCCCATTGCTTGAGACCGAGGCCACAAAAGCCATCCAAGCGCCCCGCGGCGACATACGCTAAATCCAGCACCGCTGAGCCTGTGCGACGAACACCCGCGCACTGGCGCGCCATTTCCATGAAACGAGGCTGCGAAGCCTCGTCTGGGCCGATTGAACCAGGCCAGCGCGCACCCAGCAAGGCATCGTGGTATTTCAACTGGGTCGACACGCGCATACGTCGGTCATTCAGAAACGCGCCGCCGCCACGGCTCGCGGTAAACATTTCGTTGCGGGCAGGGTCATAAATCACAGCTTGCGTGACCTGACCAGACTGCCGTAGCGCGATGGAGATCGCATAGGTGGGAAAACCGTGAATAAAGTTGGTCGTACCATCCAGAGGATCGATTACCCACTCGTTGGCGGGTACTTCACCCTCGGGGGTGTCACCGCCCTGGTAGCCAGACTCCTCACCCAAAAAGGCGTGATCGGGATAGGCAGTACGAAGCACATCGATGATGGCCTCTTCGGCGGCACGATCGACTTCCGTGACATAATCTCTGGGCCCTTTGCGGGCAACTTGCAATCGATCAAGTTCGAGACTCGCACGGTTGATAATGGTTCCGGCGCGCCGGGCCGCCTTGATGGCGGTATTAAGCATCGGGTGCATGAGCGTAGGTTTTCTATTAAGCAAAGCAGAATTTTAAATGACTTCCGATTTTTCCCGTGTTCGTTTCATTATGACCGAGCCCAGCCACCCCGGAAACGTCGGTTCGGCCTCTCGTGCGATCAAGACAATGGGCTTCGAAGAACTGGTGCTCGTCGCCCCGAAAACCCCTGAAATCGCCCTTCAGCCTGAGGCGATCGCCCTGGCCAGCGGTGCCGGCGATGTGTTGTCCCGAGCCCAGACCTTTGACAACCTTAAAGATGCCTTGGCCCCGGTCACCCTCGCTTTTGCTTTAACGGCCCGCGAACGCGAGCTGGGGCCACCTGCCTGCGACATCCGTGAAGCGGCACAGATGGCCCAAATACATCTGAGCGAGCACCCAGAGGGCCGCATCGCGCTTGTGGTGGGGACGGAACGCTCAGGGCTGACCAACGAGCACATCGAGCTCTGCCACCGCGTGTGCCATATCCCGGCCAATCCTGCCTACAGTTCGCTCAATGTCTCCCAAGCTATGCAGCTCGGCGCCTGGGAGCTCCGTTACGCCTTGCTCCAAGGCGGCACGGCGCCACGTTCGGCCTCCTTGATTACCCCTAGGCCAGTGGCCAAACACCCTGGCAATCAACCCGCGAGTGGCGAATCGGTGCAAGCGTTACTCGCGCACTGGCAAGAGGCTCTCGAAGCCGTTCGCTTTTTAGACCCCGAACATCCAAAAAAACTGATGCCGCGCATGCGTCATTTGTTCAATCGCTCGGATTTAACCAAAGATGAGGTCGACATGATGCGCGGTGTCTGCACCGCCATGATTGCGACGGCTCACAAGCGCATACCCTCTGCATAACAAACCACCCGTTTAAATCCGTTTAATCTGGTTAATATCAAACGATATTCCCTCATGCGGTAGGATCATCAACATGTTTAAAAACATCCGCGAAGACATCGCTTGCATTCTTGAGCGGGACCCCGCCGCACGCAGCAAGCTCGAGGTAATGACGTGCTATCCGGGGCTGCACGCCATCATGGCGCATCGCCTGGCGCATCGTTTGTGGAACGCACAGTTTTATTGGCTGGGTCGTTTTGTCTCGCACCTGAGCCGTATTTTGACAGGCATCGAAATACACCCTGGCGCCAAAATCGGGCGGCGGGTTTTTATTGACCACGGCTTTGGTGTCGTGATCGGCGAGACGGCGGAAATCGGTGACGATTGCACCATCTACCAAGGCGTCACACTGGGCGGCACACGCCTGTACAAAGGGGCTAAGCGGCACCCGACACTGGGCAAAGGCGTCGTGGTCGGTGCAGGTGCCCAAGTCCTGGGAGGTTTTTTGGTGGGTGACGGTGCACGTATCGGCTCCAACGCTGTTGTGGTCAAACCCGTTCCAGCGCACGCCACGGCAGTGGGTAATCCTGCACGCGTGATTGAAAAAGAGACGGAGGCGCAAAGCACTCCCGCCACCCCAGCTATTTTAAATATCGCCTACGCGGTCGATCCCGGCGCGGCCGATCCCTTGAACAAAGTTTTAAATGAACTGATCACGCATGTCGCCAGGCAAGATGCGCGGATCTCAAATCTGTGTCAGTCACTCGAGGCGATGGGCTCCAAAATACAGGATGCCTCACCGCCACTTGATACTCAAAAACTCAGTAAGCTCGTCGATGAGTAAACGGCTAAAGTCCCACGCGACCTAGAACAACAAATCCATTCCCAGCCCGGTCAAACGGCGCAACTCTTGCTCGCCAGCGCCGGACACGTCGTCCACCACCCTAACGACACCGCCAGGTTCGATCTGAAAGACCGCGATATCGGTGTAGACCCGTGACACGCAACCCAAGCCCGTCAAAGGATAGGTACAGCGCTTGACCAGCTTGCTCTGACCGTCCTTGGTGAGCAATTCCATCATGACAAAAACATCTTTCGCACCTGCGGCCAAATCCATTGCGCCGCCGACCGCGGGAATCGCATCGGGCTCGCCGGTGGACCAGTTGGCGAGGTCGCCATTTACCGCAACTTGAAACGCACCCAGCACACATATGTCCAATTGACCGCCACGCATCATGGCAAACGAATCGGCATGGTGAAAATAACTGCCGCCAGGCAGCAAGGTCACGGGCTGTTTGCCCGCGTTGATCAAATCCCAGTCCTCTTCACCGGGTGCGGGAGCGGGTCCCATCCCAAGCACACCGTTTTCGCTTTGCAGGAAAATATCTTTGTCTTGAGGCAAATAGTTGGCAACCTTGGTCGGCAAACCAATGCCAAGATTCACGACTGCACCTTCTGGAATATCGCGCGCCACGCGTGCGGCGATCTCGTCTCTTGAAATACGTTTCATGATTAACCTTTGGCAGCTTGAGCCGGGATGCGCACAACGCGTTTGACATAGACGCCAGGCGTGACGATTGCTTCAGGGTCAAGCTCGCCGAGCTCGACGATTTCATTGACCTGCGCAATGGTGAGCTTGGCGGCAGTCGCCATCACGGGGCAAAAATTGCGTGCCGTCTTGCGATAAACAAGATTGCCCCAACGATCGGCGCGATGCGCGCGGATCACGGCGACATCCGCCACAATCGGTCCTTCGAGTACATAATCCTGACCGTTGATCGTACGGACCTCTTTACCCTCGGCCAATTGCGTACCCACCGCCGTGCGCGTGAAAAATCCGCCGATCCCTGCGCCACCAGCCCGGATACGCTCGGCCAGCGTCCCCTGGGGTACTAATTCGAGTTCGAGTTTGCCGGCGCGATAGAGCCGGTCAAACACATACGAGTCCGCCTGACGCGGAAATGAACAGACGACCTTACGGACCTGGCCTGAAGCCAACAATGCTGCAATACCTTTGTCGCCCGATCCTGCGTTATTACACACGATTGTCAGCTCGCGCGCGCCCTGCTCGATGAGGCCGTCAATCAGTTCATGTGGCTGCCCAGCGCCGCCAAAGCCGCCGATCAGAACGGTTGACCCATCCTGAATACCAGCCATAGCCGCCTGTAAATCGGGCACGATTTTAGAGATCATGTTTGTTTCACCTTGTCACGAAACGCATTTATTTGATTGATTATAGAGAAGTCTGTTATCCCGGTGGCTTACACTAAAGGCTTCCCCAGATGAGCGGCAATCCCCCGAAAAACACACCTATGCAAGACAACGCACTCACGCCCGCCAACACTGAGCAACACACGCCCATGATGCAGCAATATCTGCGTCTGAAGGCTGAGGCCGGTCCTTTGCTGCTGCTCTATCGCATGGGGGATTTCTATGAAATGTTTTATGAGGACGCCGAGCGCGGCGCGCGCCTGCTCAATCTCACGCTGACCCGTCGTGGCACCTCGAATGGTGCACCGATTCCGATGGCAGGCGTACCCTATCACGCAGCCGAACAGTATCTGGCCAAGCTTGTCGCGGCAGGCGTCTCTGTGGCGATCTGTGAACAAATCGGTGACCCGGCCACCAGTAAAGGTCCTGTCGAACGCAAAATTGTTCGCATCGTGACACCTGGCACGCTGACTGACGAAGCACTCCTGCCGGCCAAAGCGGATCGATGCGTCGCGGCAGTGTTCATCTCGCGCAAGGGCAGTAAAACACCTCGTGCCGGACTTGCCTGGCTCAACGTTGCGAGTGGCGAATTCAAACTCGCGGAGTGCGCCCCAGAAGCGCTGGATTCAGAACTGCATCGCATCGAACCTGCCGAGATCATCATCGCCGACGATGCGGAGCTGGACATGACGCTCAGCTGCGCGACTGCGCGTGTCCCTTCTTGGCACTTTGAAGCCGAACAGGCACAGGCACAATTGCTTGCGCATTTCAAAACCCAATCACTCTCGGGCTTTGACGTCGATGATCTGCCCGCCGCCATCTGCGCGGCAGGCGCACTGATCCGTTACGCGGGTCGTACCCAAGCGCACGGCTTGGCTCACATTCAGACTCTGAGCGCAGATCGTGCCAGCCAGTATGTGCTGATGGATCCTGCCACGCGCCGCAACCTCGAGCTCACGCGCACGCTGTCCGGAGAGGAGGCGCCCACGCTTTTTTCTGTCCTGGACAGTTGCCGCACCCCAATGGGCGCGCGACTCTTAAGACGCTGGCTTCACCACCCTTTGAGAGACAACGCGCCTGTGCTGGCACGTCAACAGGCGATCTCCGCCCTCATGCAAGCAAGCGATGCTCGCAGTGAACTATTGCATGCGACCTCGGTATTGGAATCGCTACGCACAGCCTTGAACGTCCTGCCCGATCTGGAACGTATCGCGACTCGCATCGCACTTCTGTCGGTCAGACCCCGCGAGCTCGCGAGCTTGCGCGATGCCTTTGGTGCCTTGCCCCAACTGCAAGAACTCATCGCATCAGCGCAATCATCTGAGCACGGCCTGCACACTCGCTTGCAGGAACTTGCACAGCATTTGCTTCCGCCTCCCGGCATGGAAAGCTTATTGTTGGCGGCTATTGACGCTGAACCTGCCGTTCAAGTTCGGGACGGCGGTGTCATTGCCACTGGTTATGACGCTGAGCTCGATGCGTTGCGTGCGATTTCCACGGATAACGGCGCCTACCTGCTTGAGCTCGAAGCGCGTGAACGCGCTCGCACAGGGATCTCGACCTTGCGCGTGGAATTCAATCGCGTTCACGGCTTTTTTATCGAAGTCAGTCGCGCGCAGGCAGACAAAGTTCCCGAAGACTATCGTCGTCGTCAAACGCTCAAAAATGCAGAACGCTACATCACGCCCGAGCTGAAAGCCTGGGAAGACAAAGTTCTTTCCGCCCAGGATCGGTCGCTCGCTCGCGAAAAATGGCTCTTCGAGCAAGTGTTGCAAGAACTGATGCCCATGGCGCAAGCTTTGTCACAATGTGCAAGCGCCTGCGCGGAGCTCGATGTATTGGTCGCACTCGCGCATCATGCGCAGCATCACGATTGGGTCGCCCCGAGTTTGCTCGATCACACTGCCATTGAAATCACGGCAGGTCGCCATCCGGTCGTAGAACGCTCAATCGAACGCTTCACGCCAAATAGCTGCAGCCTGAATCCGCACCGCGCACTGCTGGTGATCACGGGGCCCAACATGGGCGGTAAATCCACCTACATGCGTCAAGTCGCCTTGATTGCCTTGCTCGCCCGGATCGGGAGTTTTGTGCCCGCTCGCGCGGCATCGATTGGTCCCCTGGATCGGATTTTTACGCGCATCGGCGCAGCGGATGATCTCGCGGGTGGGCGTTCGACCTTTATGATGGAAATGACCGAGGCCGCCGCGATCTTGGCCTCCAGCTCTGCCCACAGTCTCGTCCTCATGGATGAAATCGGACGTGGCACCTCGACCTATGACGGCCTGGCGCTCGCCTGGGCCATTGCGCAAAGACTCGTCACCCACAATCGCGCTCTGACACTCTTTGCAACGCATTATTTTGAAATCACGCGCATGCCCAACGAGCAACCCAACACGGCCAACGTGCACCTTGCCGCAGCGGAGTCTCCGTCCGGGATCGTTTTTTTACACGAAGTCAAAGACGGACCCGCCAGCCGCAGCTACGGCATTCAAGTTGCGCAACGCGCAGGTGTGCCAGCTGCCGTGATCCGGCATGCGACCCGCGAGCTCGAACGACTCGAATCCCAAGGCGCACCCACACCTCAGCTTGGATTGTTTGGCGAGGTCACCCCCGCGCAGAGCACAATCCAGATCCCCAGTGATCTCGCAGAGGCGCAAGCTGCGCTTCAACAAGCGGTCAACGAGCTCGATCCCGACAGGCTCAGCCCGCGCGAGGCACTCGACGCGCTTTATCAACTCAAGAATTTATTACCTTAGGTTTTGTATGCACACGGATCAGCCCCTCGCCCTCCTGGGTGGACTCACCCCTTCCCAATTCATGAAAACCTACTGGCAGCGCAAACCCTTACTCGTGCGCCAGGCTTTCAAAAACTTCAAGCCTCCCGTCTCAATGGCAACACTCAAAAAAATGAGCAAGCGCGACGATGTTGAGTCCAAACTCATCTGGCGGGACCAGGACGAATGGAATATGGAAGTCGGTCCCTTCAGTCGCTTGCCCAAAATGTCCGAGACGCATTGGACGTTGTTGGTACAAAGCGTTGATATCCATGATGACGCGGCCTGCGCGCTGATGAACCAGTTTCGCTTTGTACCGGACGCGCGACTCGATGACCTCATGATTAGCATTGCCACTGCAGGTGGAGGCGTCGGTCCGCATTTTGACAGTTATGACGTTTTTCTTTTGCAGGCACAAGGTCGTCGACACTGGAAGTTCGGTCAGCAAAAAGACTTATCGCTCGTACCTGATTTGCCACTCAAGATTTTGCAAAATTTTGAACCTGAACAAGAGTTTGTGCTCGAGCCGGGGGACATGCTGTATCTGCCCCCGCAAGCCGCTCATGATGGCATCGCACTGGATGACTGTATGACAATTTCGATTGGTTTTCGCGCACCCGACGAGGCAGCTCTGGCGCGTGGCATGCTCGAGGCAGCGGCCGACCAGATTCTGTCTCGCGCTGGCGTTACCAGCGGTCCCTACGGCGAACCTGCCCTGCCCGGACCTGCACTAGACAAGTTCTATCGGGATCCGGGTCAACCCGCCGTGGCCCATCCTGCTGAAATCCCCGAGCGACTGACAGAGGCTGCGATCGCTGCAGCCAGCAAAATCCGCTTTGATCATGCGCTTGCCACACGCTTTCTTGGGTGCTGGCTCACCGAGCCTAATCAGGCCGCTGTCTTTGACAGCCCGCTTTCGCATGAATTGGACGAGGAACAGGACTCAGAAAAAGATACGCAAGCCTATACGCACTGGGTACTGGATCGTCGCACACGTATGCTCTATCGTGGTCAACAACTCTTCATCAACGGCGAAGCCGCCTTGGTGAAAGCCGAAGCGGGACTCAAGCGACTGGCCGATGCACGGGAGCTTGCCGGAACGGATCCCGCGGCTAAACGCCTGTCGAAAGATGCACTCGAAGCACTTGCAGACTGGCTCGACGATGGATGGATTCATCTGGTGCGCAAATAATCAGGTCCGTTAATCGGACCTGTCTTGTCCAGACGCAGTTTTTCACGAACGAACCAGGCAACCTGATTTTTCGATAAAACGGATGACCTCGTCCAGACCCTCGCCTGTTTTCAAGTTGGTCATGACCCAGGGGCGATCGACACGCATGCGCGCCGTGTCATGGCGCATCACGTCCAGATTGGCGCCCACATACGGTGCGAGATCCGTTTTGTTGATCACCAGCAAATCACTGCGCGTGATACCCGGACCACCTTTGCGAGGAATTTTTTCTCCACCCGCCACATCAATCACATAAATCGTCAGGTCCGATAAGTCAGGACTAAAAGTCGCCGCCAGATTATCTCCACCGGACTCGATAAAGATCAGCTCAAGATCTGGAAAACGCTTTTGCATGCGGTCAATTGCTTCGAGATTAATCGACGCGTCCTCGCGAATCGCCGTATGCGGACAGCCACCTGTTTCAACGCCCATGATTCGGTCCGCTGACAACGCCTCTGCCGCGACGAGCAATCGCTCGTCTTCCTTGGTGTAAATGTCATTTGTCACGACAGCGAGTTTGTACTGGTCGCGCATCCTTTTACAAAGGACTTCGACCAAGGTCGTTTTTCCAGAACCCACAGGGCCGCCGATCCCTACACGCAAAGGATTGGAAAGTTGTGTCATGTTCGTGTTCCTTATTTTTAACTTCTGAATAATCTGCTGTACTGCGTCTCATGCCTTGCACTTGCCATCGCCAGACCGAATGTAGCGGTGCCGGCATCGGAGAGACTGGTCTGCTGGGCAATCAAACAAGCCTGAGCAATATCATCCTTGAGCCGGTGTAACAGTTGTTGACCTTCGACCTGACCGAGCGGAACGGTTTTAATGGCCGCCAACACCTGGTTTTCAATCCATCCCCACAAATATGCTGCCAGTGCCGTTTCCTTTTCTACCCCGCTACAGGCTGCCAGTGCGGCATAGGCTGCAGGATAAGACCAGGTCATGTCCCTAAACTGGGCCAGAGCATGTGCCAGAGGCCACTGTCCAAAGAGTTTTGCCATTGAATACCCCATCTGGAGGGATTCGAGTCTGAGTTCAGAGGTTTCCCGCAACGCGCTGAGTTGTTGATTACCCAGCTTCAGCAGAGCCCAGTCCTGTCGTGCAGCGCAGTCATAACAATGCAACCACCACGGCAACTCCTGACGGGCCAAATTGAGCAGCAAACCATCACGAATCCAGAGGTAAGCCTGTTCCATATCGGTGACCCACCGATCCTCGATCGCTTGCTCCAAGCCTTGCGAGTACGCGAATCCTCCGACAGGTAAGGCCGGACTCGCCAGATGCAAAGCCGCCAGAAGGGAATTAAGTTTTGGATCGCGCATGGGCTGCTATGGAAAGTTGTTCGCCGATCTGACCCATCGCTTCGTCCTGAAGCTCGACGCCACATTCACTCGGATGTTGATGATGGTGATGAGAATGTGAGTGCGAGTGACCACCCGTATTGGCAGAATAAGCGCCCCCCTCGGGAAGAAAAGGCTGGCGAGTCTGCTCCACTGTGCCTCCAAGGCGTCGGACAAGCTCTGCAAGAACAGGATCAGGCTCGATCAACACAGAATCAGGGAGCAACATCGCCCGCACATGCCGATTCGCCAAGTGGTACACAATGCGCATGAGCTCGAACGCATTGGATGCCCGGATCAGCATGAGCGACTCAGGTGCGGCTTGGACGAGCACCTGTTCACCGCCCTCACCGCAAAGCACATCCCCATGCTGCATGGACTCGCCGCGCGCCAGGATGACCGCGACCGCACGTCCGTTGGGAAGCATCGCAGCCAAACGTGAACGCTGCCGATCCTCAAGGGTGAGTTCCAGTACAGGAATAGACTCTGATTGCGCATCGACCTCTGAGAGAGCTTGCACTTGCCCAGACGCTCGCTCTTGCGCAGGAATACGGGTCGTCAACATGATCGCCATCGAAACTCCTAAAACAAAAAGTAACGTTGCGCCATCGGTAACACCTGCGCAGGGGCGCAATCCAGCAAGACGCCATCGGCATAAACCTTGTAGTTTTCAGGACTCACCGTAATGTGAGGGGTGGCGCTGTTGAGCTTCATATCGGCCTTGGTGACTGTGCGCGTACCCTGCACCGTCGCGATCTGTCTACGCAAGCCAAGCTCCTGATGCAGGCCGCGTTGCACCGAGATACCAGACATGAACGTGATGCAACTGGTTTCAATACCACGTGCGGAAGCTCCGAACTGAGGTCTGAAATGGACAGGCTGCGGTGTCGGGATCGAGGCATTGGGATCACCCATCGCGGCCATGGCGATCTGACCACCTTTGATGACCGTCGAGGGTTTGACGCCAAAAAATGCCGGCCGCCACAACACCAGATCCGCCCATTTACCGACCTCGATTGAGCCGATCTCATGCGCCATACCATGCGTCAGCGCAGGATTGATCGTGTATTTCGCGATGTATCGTTTGATGCGCGAGTTATCGCTTGTCGAGGGGTCAGAAAATGCCCCATCACTCAAGGAGCCACGTTGCTCACGCATTTTATGCGCCGTCTGCCACGTCCGCATGATGACCTCTCCAACGCGCCCCATCGCCTGACTATCCGATGAAATCATCGAGAATGCTCCAATGTCATGCAAGATGTCTTCGGCAGCGATCGTTTCACGACGGATCCGGCTCTCTGCGAAAGCAATGTCTTCGGCAATCGAGGCGTCGAGGTGATGACACACCATCAGCATATCGAGATGTTCATCAAGCGTATTGACCGTATAGGGTCGGGTCGGGTTCGTCGACGAGGGCAGAACATTTTGCTCACCACACACGCGGATAATGTCGGGTGCATGGCCGCCTCCGGCACCTTCAGTGTGATAGGTGTGGATCACCCTGCCGTCAATGGCTTTAAGTGTGGCCTCGACAAACCCCGACTCGTTCAGCGTATCCGTATGGATCGCCACCTGCGTATCGGTCTGATCTGCGACGGTCAGACAGTTGTCGATCGCGGCGGGCGTGCTGCCCCAATCCTCATGAAGCTTGAGACCGACGGCACCCGCTTCGATTTGCTCATGTAAAGGTCCCGGCAACGACACGTTGCCCTTACCCAACAATCCGATATTGATTGGATAAGACTCCAGGGATTGGAGCATGCGCGCCAGGTGCCAGGGACCGGGGGTGACCGTGGTTGCAAAAGTCCCGGTCGCGGGCCCTGTTCCACCTCCGATCATGGTGGTCACGCCTGAGCACAAGGCTTCCTCGATTTGTTGCGGACAGATAAAGTGTATGTGGCTATCGACGCCACCCGCCGTCACGATCATGCCTTCGGCTGCGATGACTTCGGTCGCAGGTCCGATCACGACTGTCACCCCAGGCTGGATATCCGGATTACCTGCTTTGCCAATTCCCGAGATACGACCATTTTTAATGCCGATATCGGCTTTGACGATGCCCCAGTAATCGATGATCAATGCATTGGTGAGAACGGTGTCGACACAATCCGCACTCATCCGTTGCGATTGTCCCATTCCGTCCCGGATGACCTTGCCACCACCAAACTTGACCTCTTCACCGTAAATCGTGAAATCCTTTTCCACCTGCGCAAAAAGAGAGGTGTCTGCGAGACGAATCCTGTCCCCAGTGGTCGGCCCAAACATTTCGGCATAAGCCTGTCTTGAAATTTTCATTGGTCCAGACTCCCCATGACTGCTCCAGAAAAGCCATACACAATGCGATCACCACTCAAGGCCACAAGCTCGACCTCACGGGCCTGTCCAGGCTCGAAGCGAATCGCTGTTCCCGAGGGAATATTCAATCGAAAACCTCGAGCCGCAGCGCGATCAAACGACAACGCCGCATTGGTCTCAGCAAAATGAAAATGCGAACCCACCTGAACAGGACGATCACCTGTATTGGACACAGTCAGGCTCAATACATCGCGACCGACGTTAATCTCGATATCATCGCCTTCTTGAACAAGCATTTGTCCCGGAACCATGGATGTTGTTTGCATCGCCTCTCCTTATTGAATAGGTTGATGGACCGTGACGAGTTTGGTGCCGTCCGGAAACGTCGCCTCGACTTGAATGTCCGGAATCATTTCAGGAATACCCTCCATCACATCCGCACGAGTCAATATGTTGCGCCCCTCCGCCATCAGTGTCGCAACGGTTTTACCGTCACGCGCGCCCTCCATGATCGCAGCCGTAATCAGCGCAATCGCTTCGGGAACATTGAGCTTTAAGCCGCGTGCCAGGCGCCTTTCCGCAAGTAGGGCCGCAGTAAAAATGAGTAACTTATCTTTTTCTCGAGGGGTCAAGTCCATCCGCACACTCCTTGATTCATGTTGCCCAGAGACGGGGTTGAAGGGCCATGCGACCCAGAACGAGGGGCCGCAGCGTGCTCCACGCCTGTTCAAGCAAGCCCTTGAGTTTTAAAGGTTCAACAAGCAAACGTCCGACGAGTAAACGTGGATGAAGCACGGTCCACGCAAGCTCGGGGCTCTGCTTGCGCACGGACTCCAGTTGAGGCTCTGTCCATGCGTCTGGCTCGGCCAAAATAGCCCAAACCGTTGCAAACGCATGATGTCCTCTCAGACCGATCGGTGAGTGAAACAACGCATCGCTTCCCTCCAGCACGATACGATCATGCCAGACGAGCCCCTCTGGAAAAATGATCTTGAGTGATTGCGCAAAACGTCCTGAGGTAAAGGATTCACCTGAAGCTCGTCGCCCAAAAATTAAATGATCCCACCCCAGCATCGCCCCAGTCGCGGCGGCCTCGATTGTGATGTCCGACTCGACTTGAGCGCGATCAAAGACGATCGTTTCCTGAGGAAGCCACTCCAGTTGTCCTTCCAGGTCGATCTCAATTTTTTGCGTGGCTGGCACCACCCAATCGGTCCCGTACCACTTCGCAGCCGATGGTGTAGTCACCAGCGCACGGCTCTGTACTTGACTCCGAAGTTGCACCTCAAGCCGGTCACCGCCAGCAATTCCACCGGGTGGATGCACGATGATCGCGTGACAGAGTGCGGGGCCTTCGGGGTAAAGCGCCTTTTGTATCCTTAACGGACCCTGATGCTGATGTTTGAGATTCGTACGGCGTGTTTGTCCTGCGGGTCCTGTTTGGACCTGCCCGTCAGGATAAAAATCCAGTTCAAGCCGGGCTAGCCAGCTTGCTGTGGTGAAAGACTCGACGCGGTTCATGACCTGACACAAGCAATAATGATGCCTGATCGCCATGTACAGAGAATACTCTGCGGTAAAAGCATGACGTGGGAGCGCATTTCTGCGATGCGCCTCATTCTGGCGCACCAAATGCATTATTTTGGTGCACTGACAACCTGGTTGCCCTATTTTCGGGAAGGCGAAAAAAACAGGCTCCCAAAAGGAGCCTATTTTTACGGGACACCGCACCCGCAACGCGTGATGAAAGGCGACTTAGATTTTGTCCGCCAATACAGCCAGCAAGCGCTGAGCGGTTGCGCTCGTGTCTCGTACACCCTTGTCATCGAGTACCGTCACCTCAGTCTGGGTACCGACAGATGTCAGACGGATACGATATGTCGGGGCCTTTGGCGCATCCTTGGCACCAAACAGACGGGCAAAGAAGTGTGGTTCGTCGCGTTTCATGCCTGTGTCAGTATCAACGTAGCGAACATAATACTCACCCGTCGAACGATCACGATCATCCACAGCGAATCCGCCCGAATCAAGCGCCACGCCGACACGTCGCCAGGCGCGATCAAATGTCTCACCAATGACCAGCTTGGTCTTGTCGCCATCTGGTGCGACGACCTGAGGAGACTGGGGATCGGCCTTGGCTTGAGCCATTTTCTTGCGAGCGCCGTCAACATCTTCACCAAAGAAGACCATCATGCGTGCAAGCATGGCTGCGTTCAGACCTGGATCTTCCTTTCCGATTGTCCAGCGGATATCGGCAGCGACACCTCCGGCGCCTTTACCAAGAGCCTCTTCAACCATGTGCTGGTGAGTGATGTAGATCTCGGTGCGGTTGCCGTTACGTTCAATACGTGTGCGAAACTTGTCACGTGTACCGCTGTCCCAAGCGCCACCCATCACGCTCCCTAGTGCCTGACGAATCCAGCTGTCAGGAATATTGGCGCGATTTTCAGCCCAGTTGGTCACGATCAAACCCGCTTTGGGATCTGTAACGTCGAGCGTGAATCCAAGCTCTGTCCAAAAATCGGCTGCCGTGGAAAATACACGGTCAGCAGGCATATCCACAGACAACCAGCGTAAATCACCATCCCGCATCACGCGCATGTCACTGCGCGTTGGTAGCACGGCGGATTTCGCAGTCGAAGCTTGTGCGGCAGGATTCACCTGGCCGGCTTTCTGATACTGACTAAAAGTCGTTGTACCTGAGTCGGGCGCACGGAAACGCGGGTCACTCGCGGCCTGTGTCATATCAGGCGGAATGCTCAGAGGATCAGTGCGCACCACGCTCTTGTAGTCGACAGAATTATCGCCACTCAACACCTCTCGCACCGAGGCACAACCACTCAGCACCATGACGGCGGCAATTGCCGACACCATCAGCGCTTTCTTTTGACTCAACAAACTTTTCATTTCAGAGCAACCCCGCCTGAACCATTGCAGCTCTCAAAGGAGCGTGATACTGAGCGCCTAATTCCACAAGCGGCAAGCGGATACCAGAGGGGATACGTCCCATCTGCGCCAATGCCCACTTCACTGGAATCGGGTTCCCTTCAACAAACAAAAGCTTGTTGAGAGGACCCAGCAGACTATTTAACTGTCGGACTTTTTGTACATCACCGGCCAAGGCGGCTTTGCACATCTCACTCATTTGACGAGGCGCGATATTGGCTGTCACGGAAATATTGCCGCGACCACCCAGCAAGATCAGCGCGGCCGCGGTGGCATCATCGCCACTTAAAATCTGGAAATGGGCAGGCACATCGCGAATCAACAACGCGCCGCGACCAATGTCACCCGTAGCGTCCTTGAGGCCGATAATGCCAGGGATCTGAGCCAGCCTGAGCACGGTGTCATGCGACATATCGGCAACCGTGCGACCGGGCACGTTGTAGAGCACCGTTGGCAGATCGACCGCTTCTTGAACTGTCTTGAAGTGTTGGTAAATACCTTCTTGCGAAGGCTTGTTGTAGTAGGGCACCACGGACAAGCCCGCGTGAGCACCGACTTTGCGCGCGTGCTCAGCCAGATGAATGGCTTCACGCGTCGAGTTTGCGCCGACGCCAGCGATGATGGGTAAACGTCCAGCAGCGTGTTCGACAGCAACGCGGATGAGTTCTGCATGCTCGTCGACATTGACAGTCGGGGATTCGCCGGAAGTGCCGACGATCACCAGTGCGTCTGTGCCTTCTTGGGCATGCCAGTCCACCAGAGCCCGAAAGCTTTCGTAATCCAGGCTGCCGTCTGGATGCATCGGGGTCACCAAGGCTGGAATACTGCCTTGAAACTGGGGTCCGTTGGAAGAAGAATTCGTGGCCATAAATAGGATCCAGAGCGCTGTTCGTGGCGCCTAAGCGCCGTTAATAGAAGTCAGTCGAAAGTGTACCGGAATAGTGGGCTTTTCAGAGCACTAGTCTTACCACCCACTCCCCCAGAGACATCATGGGTGCGATGAGGGTGCCAAGCAACCCTGTGGCAAGCAGGGCAATCACGATCCAGAGGCCAAAAGGTTCAATGCGGCTATATTGCCAGGCGAGCTGATGCGGCAACAGGCTGAACAGCATCCTGCCTCCGTCGAGGGGCAAAATCGGCAAAAGATTCAGTGCCATCAATGTCAAATTGATCTGGATACCCACCTGGGCCATTTGAAACCAAAAACTACTTCGGTCGCCAGACTCGAATAGCAATCGCAGAGAAATTCCCCAGAGAATTGCCATGAAAAGGTTTGCAGCAGGACCTGCCAAGGCCACCCAGAGCATATCTCTCTTGGGCCGGCGCAGGCGTCCAAAATCAACCGGTACGGGCTTGGCCCAGCCAAACAGCAAGAACGGTCCGCCCACCAGCTTGGACATGAGCAAAATACCGATCGGTACGGCGATCGTTCCCATCGGATCGACATGCTTGATTGGATTCAGGGTCACTCGGCCCGCGAGTGTCGCGGTTGGATCTCCGAACAATCTCGCCACATAGCCGTGAGCCGCCTCATGCAGGGTAATGGCGAACACCACTGGCAAAGCATACAGGGTCAGCGTTTGAATAATTTCGTTCATGCAACTGATTGTAGAGGTTTATCGGGCATGCAACGCTAAGGGATACCCAGAAGAGCCGGATCACCTCGACCGCGACGTATGAGCTCGGGTACGGGTCCCGATAAATCGATCACCGTGGTGGGCTCGAAGGGACAAGCCCCGGCATCAATCACCGCAGCCAAAGCGTGCTGATAACGTTCCCTGATCTCCTCGGGATCGTTGAGCGGCAACTCCTCACCCTCGGGAATCAAGGTTGTAGACAGCAATGGCGCGTCAACCGTTTCCAAAAAAGCGAGTGTCACGGGATGTGCGGGGACTCGGATACCGATCGTTTTACGGGAAGGATGAGAAACCCGTCTCGGGACCTCGCGTGACGCCTCCAGAATAAACGTCCAGGGCCCGGGAGTGGCTTGTTTTAACAACCGAAACTGGGCATTGTCGACGCGGGCAAACTGGCTGATCGAGGTCATATCCCGGCACAGCACCGTCAGATGGTGACGCTCATCGAGGCCGCGCAGCTTACGTAAAGCATCAGCGGCCGCGCGATCATCGAGGCGCGCGACAACCGCATAACTTGAGTCGGTCGGGAGCGCGACGAGCCCGCCGTTTTGCAAAAGCTGGGCCGCCTGCCTGAGCAGACGAGGTTGCGGATTGTCAGGATGAACGGCAAAGAGTTGTGACATCAGAACTCAGACCAGATTAGAAAGGTTAGAATAGCGCCGCGCCGTCCCCGTAGCTCAATTGGATAGAGCACCCGCCTTCTAAGCGGGTGGTTGTGAGTTCGATTCTCGCCGGGGGCGCCAAAATTACTGTACCTTGGCGCTATCACGCAAACGTTTGACCAACTCGGCGCGTTGCTGCTGAGCCAAAGACTGGCGAATTTCGTTTTTCGCATCATTCAGACTCGGTGCCTGATAGGCGCGCTTGTCTTCGACTTTAATGATGTTCCAACCTGCCTGCGTACGAATCGGGGCAACCGCCAGGCTCCCCTTGTTCAAATTGACCATCACGTTGGAAATCGCTGGCAAGATCTGAGCCGGCAGAACCCAGCCCACGTCCCCACCACGAACCTTGCTCGGATCGATCGAAGATTGCTCGGCAAGCTTGGCAAAAGACTCGCCCTTGTTCAGACGGGCGAGAATCGACTTGGCTTCGTCTTCGGTTTGCGTGACGATCAGCCCAACTTTGTACTCTTGCTCATTTTTAAGCAGCTCCACGCGCCGATCATATTCAGCTTTGATTTTGACATCCGTGATTGGATTTTTTTTCGCGTAATCGTTCAGCAAAAGCTCAACCATCATGGTCTGGCGCAATTGTGCCAATTGCGTCTTGGCTTCTGCGGTTTTATCCAATCCAAGCTTGGCAGCTTCCTGCGACAAAATCTCACGATTAATCAGTTCATCCTTGAGAACCTGACGCAGCTCGGGGGTATCACGCTGGCCCTGCGCAACATTGGCACGGACATTTTGCTCAAGCAGCGACTCCGGAATCGCCACACCATTGACTGTCGCCAACGGGGCAGCCGGTTTAGGCTGGGCGTGGGCCATTCCGCTCATCAGCAGAAAAGCCGCGCAAATAGCAGAGGACTTCAGTAAACGAATATTCATCATTTGAATGATCTTTGAGCTAAATAAGTTTTAGAAATCTATGATTTGATTATAGGCGCTACGAAACAGTATTGGATTGTGCCCTGTCAATTGACTCTGATTCTGTTATGTTGGCAAAAAATTGCAGACTGACACTGCTGATCTGACAGGAGCACCCATCCCATGAATTCCATCTCCCGCGATATCATCCAAGCCTTTGCCCCTAATGGTGTGCTGCGCGCATCGCTCAATATCGGCAATCCTGTTCTTGCCAATCTGGATGCACAGGGCAAACCATTTGGCATTTCAATTGATCTGGCTCAGGCGCTTGGTCAAAAACTGGGAGTTCCGGTTGAGCTGATCGTCAATGAGACCGCTGGAAAATCCGTCGCAACAGTCGAATCGGGACGTGCCGACATCGGTTTTTTTGCCGTGGATCCAGAGCGTGGCAAAGAAATTTCTTTTACCGCAGCCTATGTGCTGATCGAAGGGTATTACCTTGTGCGCACGGACTCGCCCATTACGCGAAATGATCAAGTCGATGCACCCGGCAATCGTGTTGTAGTTGGCAAGGGAAGTGCCTACGACTTGTTTCTCACCAGACATCTCAAACAATCTCCGATCGTGCGCGCATCGTCCTCACAGACCGTTGTGCAAGATTTCCTCGCGCAAAACATCGAAGTGGCTGCAGGCGTCAAACAACAACTTGAAGCGGACACGCAGGGAATGTCCGGCGTGAGAATCCTGCCAGAGCGTTTCATGGTGATTAATCAAGCCATGGGAGTACCAAAATCGAAGGGCCCGGCGGCCGCAACATTTTTGCGTCAATTTGTCGAGGAAATGAAGGCGAGCGGCATGGTCAAAGCGTCAATGAACAAACATGGCATCCAAGGCGCGGGCGTGGGCCATGCGGCGGACCCTGAGCAGGATCCGCTCGATCATCTATAAATCTATAAATAAGGCGAAGCCAGCCAGATCACCTTGTTGCGCAATCGGATCAGGAACGGATCCTTGCGCACCATGCGCAGCGTGATGAGCTCGGCGTTTGCGATGATGCGATCGATCTTGGTCTCAATCTCCTTGGCGATACTGCGGTCGTACACCTCGAGGTCGAGTTCAAAATTCAGACGCAGACTTCGTGGGTCGATATTGGAAGAGCCGATATAAGACCAGCCGCCATCAACGGTAAAAAGCTTGGAGTGATCAAACGTCCCCGAGGCTCTCCAGACCCGGCAGCCTGTCGCAATAAGCTGGTCAATCTGAGCCATCATCGCAGCATTGACAAGCTTGAGGTTGTTGGCGCCCGGGACGACCACGTCCACAATGACGCCGCGACGCGCGGTCGTGGACAATGCGGCAATCAACGCCATGTCAGGCAACAAATAGGGCGACTGAATCCTGACATGCTTTTGTGCCACGGCCAGAGCACCCATCAACATACTGTGTGTACTACCGAGCGTTGCATCAGGACCCGACGGGACGCACCGCAACGCCACACCTGAATCTCTAAGCTCGGTGGCTGCAGGCGCAAACCACTCCTCACCCGTGAGTTTTTCCGAAGTCGTAAATTCCCAGTCATGCGCAAAATTCGTCATGAGCTGATACACAATGGGACCATTCACCTGAAAGTGCGTGTCATGCGTCACCGCATCTTTCGCGATCGCCGTGACAAAACCCTCGCGGATATTCATCCCGCCTGTGAAACCGTGCAACCCGTCAATGACCAGCAGCTTTCGATGGCTGCGCAGATTGGCATAGACCAGACGAATACCAATCACGGGCTGCATAAACAAAGCTGTTTTGACACCCGCATCGCGCAACATGGAAGTGATGGGCGGATGCGAATATTTGGCGCCCACCGCATCGATCAACACTCGAACGTGCACGCCGCGGTGATGGGCGTCGATCAAGGCTTGGGCGAGTTCTTTACCAATCGTATCGTGATCAAAAATATAGCTCTGGAGTGCAATCGAGTGCTTTGCCTGGCGAATTCCCTCTAACATCGCTGGGTAAGTTTCGTCACCACCATGCAGCATCTTGATCTGGTTGAGACCCAGCACCTTGAAATCACTGACCCGGTCTCCAAGTGTTTTGAGCGAGGCAAATTGAGGGCCAGAGACATCCACAACATCATGCACCAGAACCTTATCGATCAGATCCTTGTCGTAAAGCGTATGGGCACGCCTGGCAAAAACGCGATCCTTACGGATGCGGTTGATGCCTGCGACAAGATATAAAAAGGCCCCCAGGATAGGGGAAAAGAGGATCACCCCCACCCAAGCGATTGCCGCCCTGACATCTTGCTTGGTCATGGCCGCATGGACGGAGGCCACGGTAGTTGCGACGATCGAAATGACCAACAAAAGGTGAGGCCAATATTCGATCAGGATTTCTTGAAGCCGAGCCATGAAGTGCTACCTAGGAATTGAATATGTTGCTATTGTGAATCACGACAAACGCACAAACATGATAGAATTTTGCTTCTGTGGTGGGCGTAGCTCAGTTGGTAGAGTCCCAGATTGTGATTCTGGTTGTCGCGGGTTCGAGCCCCGTCGCTCACCCCAGTACAGATTTCCTGAAAAAGCCCTGCCATACAGGGCTTTTTTGTGTCCAGAGCTTTTAGGGTCCTTATCTGCCCACTTTCTCTCTCCAAGCCTGAAAGTCGGCTGTCGTCTTTGGGTCCGTGTTGGGGTAGAGGCCGAGAATCGACCGACCCGTCTTGACCTCTTGCGTTACAAAATCCTCGAAAACAGTCATTTCGGTCGCCTCATTGGCCAGCTCGTCAGCCAAATGCGCGGGTAACACCAGAACGCCATCCGCATCTCCGACGATCACATCTCCCGGAAACACGGGCGCATCGCCGCAGGCAATCGGTACATTGATATCAATCGCCTGATGATGCGTGAGGTTAGTCGGTGCCGAAGGACGCTGATGATAGGCAGGAATGCCGAGCTCGGCGATTTCTGCCGAATCCCGAAAACCACCGTCCGTGACCACACCTGCGGCGCCCCGGGCCATCAGTCGTCCCACCAAAATGCCTCCGGCCGAAGCCGCGCGGGCATCCTTGCGACTGTCGATGACCATCACTGCCCCCGCTGGGCACTCATCCACGGCTTTACGCTGGGGATGCGCACGATCCTTAAAGACCTCAATTCCGTTCAAATCCTCGCGCGCAGGGATATACCGCAAGGTATAGGCTTCTCCCACCATGTTTTTCTTGGCCAGAGAGAGTTTTTGAACGTTTTGGATAAATTGCGAACGCAAGCCACGCTTGTACAGGCAAGTCGCCAACGTGGCGGTACTCACCGCCATGAGCTTGTCGCGTGTCGCAGCAGAAAGTTTGCTCATGATTCCGTCTCTTAATAGATGTCTGGTTCAGGAACAGCTTTACCAAAGTCCGTTCGCAAAAAGTCAAAGTCACAGCCCTCATTGGCCTGCTGGATATGTTTGGAGAACATCCAGCCATAACCGCGCTCGTACTTGGGCTCCGGTGCCTTCCAGGCTGCTTTGCGCCGCGCGAACTCCTCTTCAGAGATGTCGAGATTGATCGTGCGTGCTGGAACATCCACCGAGATCATGTCGCCTGTTTTGACCAGCGCCAGAGGACCACCGACAAAAGACTCCGGAGAAATATGGAGCACACACGCGCCATAGCTCGTGCCGCTCATGCGCGAATCGGACATGCGCAACATATCTCGCACCCCTTGTTTGAGGAGCTTTTTAGGCATGGGCAACATCCCCCACTCTGGCATGCCTGGACCACCCTGCGGCCCAGCGTTACGCAAAATCAGCACATGATCCGCGGTCACATCGAGATCATCGCGATCAATCACGGCTTTCATCGAAGGATAGTCGTCAAAGACAAGCGCGGGACCCGTATGACGATGCAGATGCGGCGGGCAAGCACTGGGCTTGATCACACAACCGTCGGGAGCCAGGTTCCCCTTGAGCACGGCCAGAGCGCCTTCAGCGTAGATCGGATTGTCGATCGGACGAATCACATCGTCGTTGTATACAGCGGCCCCCTCGATGTTTTCACCAAGCGTTTTACCGGTCACCGTCAAGGTATCCAGATGCAGATGCTGCTTAATGCGAGTCATCAGACCAGGGAGTCCGCCCGCATAGAAAAAATCTTCCATCAAATACTGATCGCCACTCGGACGGACATTGGCGATCACCGGCACAAAGCGGCTAAAGCGATCAAAATCCTCGAGCCCGATGTCACAGCCCGCGCGCTTGGCCTGGGCAATCACGTGGATGATGGCATTCGTCGAACACCCCATGGCCATCGCGACAGCAATCGCGTTTTCAAACGCGGCATGCGTCTGAATTTTGTTGGGGGTGAGGTCTTCCCAGACCATATCGACGATTCGGCGTCCGGACTCGGCGCTCATGCGCAAGTGATTGGAGTCCGGCGCGGGGATCGATGAAGCGCCAGGCAGGGTCATGCCCAAGGCCTCAGCAATCGCAGTCATGGTGCTAGCCGTACCCATGGTCATACAGGTGCCGTGGCTGCGCGCGATACCACCCTCGATTTCGATCCAGTCTTTCTGATTAATCAAACCCGCCCGTCGATCATCCCAATATTTCCAGGCATCCGAGCCGGACCCCAGTACCTTGCCGTGCCAGTTGCCGCGCAACATCGGACCGGCAGGCACATAAATGGAGGGCAAGCCCGCACTGGTGGCGCCCATCAGCAAAGCGGGCGTCGTCTTATCGCAGCCCCCCATCAGCACCACTCCGTCAATCGGATGACAGCGCAGCAACTCTTCCACGTCCATCGCCAGCAAGTTGCGATAAAGCATGGTGGTGGGTTTGACGTATTGTTCTGCAAGGGACAGGGCAGGCAACTCGATGGGAAATCCACCCGCCTGCAGCACGCCACGCTTGACGTCTTCGACCCGGTGTTTAAAGTGGCTGTGGCAGGGATTGATGTCAGACCAGGTATTCACAATGCCGATGACAGGTTTACCGACCCAGTCTTCGGGTCCGTAACCCATTTGCATCGCGCGAGACCGGTGACCGAAGGATCGCAAATCATCGGGTGCGAACCATCGCGCACTGCGCAAAGACTCGGGTGTTTTAACGCGTTTTCCGCTACTTTCCTGACTCATGGGTCCAACCCCTCCGTTTGTGACCTGTTTTTTTCATCTCTATCGCCGATTGTAGGATAGTCGGCAAAAAAAACAGCGCGATTCTTTGAGTTATCGTAGCGAAATCTGTTCTTTCCTTCTTAAAAACTTGCTTGAATATCGCTGAACCCAATGAATAATCCCGTCTCTGCCGTTGACTTTGCCCAGGCACTATTCTCCCCTCGCGCGATCGCCCTAGTAGGCGCTTCAGGAAACTTACAGAAAAACACAGCGCGTCCGATGCGCTTTATGCGCAAGCATGGTTTTCAGGGCAAGATTTACCCGATCAACCGCACACAGTCTGAAATCATGGGTGAGCCCGCGTATGCCGATCTGGCTGACCTGCCTGGCCCTATCGACCATGCATTTGTGATGGTGGCAAGCGACCTCGTGTTGCCATTGATCGATTCGTGCGCCAAAGCGGGCGCGAAAGTCATCACGATTTACTCGGACGGTTTTGGAGAGACGGGTCCCGAGGGGATGGCCGCCCAAGACGCCTTGATTGCGCGCGCAAAACAGCTAGGTGTCCGCATTATTGGGCCCAACAGCATTGGCCTGGCGGATCTGCACAGCGGGATGATTTTGTCCGTCAACGCAGCCTTTGAGACAGAAAAGCTGGTCACAGGCGGCCTGAGCCTGGTCTCGCAAAGCGGCTCAATGATGGGTTCTCTCATGGCACGCGCCAATGCGCGTGGTTTTGGTTTTGCGAAATCGGTCTCGGTGGGGAATGAAAGCGACGTGACCGTGGGTGAAGTCATCGACGCTCTGGTCGATGATGCGCAAACCAAAGTCATTCTGCTGTTTCTCGAAACCATTCGCGATTCACCCACCTTGGCACGTGCGCTTGAACGTGCCCGCGCGCACAATAAACCAGTGATTGCTTACAAGATCGGACGCTCCGAACAGGGCGATGCCCTGGCCCAATCACACACAGGCGCTCTGGCAGGAAACGATGTGGCCGTAGACGCCTTTTTGCGTGCCCACGGCGTGTTGCGCGTGCGCAATCTTGAGACCCTGTTTGAAATCGCGCCACTGGCTCAACGCTATCTGGGCAAAACAGCACCCCACCCCCACCCCGCTCGCGTGGCTGTGATCACCACGACTGGCGGGGGTGCGGCGACAGTCGTCGACAACCTCGGGCTCATGGGCATGGTGGCGGTCGCCCCCCCACCCGCTTTCGTCGCCCAGATGGCGCAACGCGGCATGAAAATTCGCGAGACGACCATCATCGATCTGACGCTTGCCGCGACAAGCGCGCAATACAAAGACCTGCTCGAGCAACTATTACGCACCGATTGGTGTGATGCCGTGTTGAGCGTTGTGGGTTCTTCTGCGCAGTTTCATCCGGAGTTGGCCGTCAAACCTCTGGTCGAATCAGACAAGCCCGACACCAAACCGCTCGCAGTGTTTTTGGCACCTGAAGCAATGGCCTCGCTCGGCCTGTTACAACAAGCAGGCATTCCCGCGTTTCGCACACCCGAGTCCTGCGCGGACGCCTTGTCAGTATTTTTCCAGCCACGCATCAGCGCCCCGCCAACCTTGCCGGCAATTTCCTGGCCCGCTTCCTGTCCTCAGCAGGGCTTACTCACCGAATTCGAAGCCGCGCAAGTCTTTAAAACACTGGGTGTCAATACCGCGCAAGCGCAGCTTGTCAGCAGCGAAAAACCTGCGCACTCAGTTCCCTACCCCGTTGTGGTCAAAGTATCTTCGCGCGATATTCCGCACAAAACCGAGGCCGGTGGCGTCAAAGTCGGCATCCACAACACTGCGGATTTTGAAGCCGCTGTGCAGGAGATCGGTCGCAACGCGAAAGCCTACGCACCACAAGCAAGAATCGACGGTTTTCTGGTTCAGGCCATGGAGTCGCGTCTGATCGAGTTGATCCTCGGCTATCGCAATGATCCCTTAGTCGGCCCGACGATTATCCTGGGTGCGGGGGGCATTACGGCAGAGTTGTCACCCGATTTTGCAATCCGTCGGGCACCTGTCACGCTCGAGCAGGCACACGCCATGATCGACGAGGTCCGCGTCACCAAGCTCATCAAAGGCTTCCGTGGCCTGCCTAAGGGTGACTGCGAGGCCTTGGCACAAGCGGTCGTCGCCTTTTCCAAACTCGCTGCAGTCACGGGTGTCAATGTGCTCGAAGCTGAAATCAACCCCTTGTTCGTTCAGTCCAACAAAGTACTGGCAGTCGATGGACTGGTGCGGTTAGGAGATTGATACTGGACTGAGATGCTTGACTGGATGAGGCCTGATCAAGGCGTGACAGACACCACGCTCAACAAAGGGCTAAAGAATAAGTCGTCAATGGTGATGTAAGACTTGCCCAGCAACTCCCGGGGTCGAGCCAAATCGACTCCGGCTTTTTGGGCAGAAGCCCAGATCAGCTCTGAACAATAAACACGTTGGGCATCATCTTCGAGCGACAGGCCAGTATCAAAAGGAGTTTGTCGACGCAAATGGTCTCTGATGTCCGTGACGAAGATTGAGCGACTTTCATCAGTCATTTGAATTCTGCGCAAATGTCGCAGGACCGTACCTGTTAAAAAAGTAACAAGTGGCGTACTTTGCACACCACCAATCAGACTCAAATCGTCGGCTTCGGCGTGCACGACCGACCACCCATTCTGGTCAAGAACTAGGACACCCACATGGCTCAAGTTCGAACCGGCGCGATCCGAAAATGTCTCGGACCAAAAACCGCGCCCGCGCCTAAATACAAGATCACCTTCCTTAAGCTGAGTGGTCAGCTCGGCAACTAGCCTCTCGGCTTGCATCACAGAAAAGTCCTGCTCCGCGCGTTGCGGAAACAACAGAAAAAAAACAGCCGCACTCATCAATGCGGCCGTTCCGAGAACAACGAAAACTCTTAGTTTTTGGAAATGACGACGAGCCATTTACCGTCCACTTTTCTGAGCTTCATCGGCTTGTCGCCATCGAGAGTGACTTCAGCTGTATCGCCCGTCACTCTCTCTGCAATCACCTTTGCAGGTTTAGCGCAAGTCTCACCCAGGTTTTTGTCCATCATCGCTTTCTTTTCTGGACTGGAGGCGAGCTTAGTGACCATTTCCATCAATGGCTTGGACTCCTCGGTCAGGTATTTGGTCATGCTGCCCAAGTCTTTTGTCTTGCACAAATCCGCACGCATGGCCAAGGCCGTATCACTTGGTGTGCTACTCGAACAGCCCGCCAACACAATCGCAGCGGAACAGACTGACAGTCCAAGAATCGATGATATTTTCATTATGAGGTAATCTTTAGTTTGATAAAAAATCATAACACCGAGACAAGGTATGGATCGCGAGGCATCAACCAACACAGGTCAAGTACACGGACTTGCCCATTTTCTTGGTATCGCACAAATCTGTTCGTACGGCACGATTTACTATGCGTTTCCAGTGATTGTCGTCGCCATGCAGCGCGAGTTGGGCTGGTCAAAATCAGACGTTTACGGCGCTCTGACAATCGGCCTGTTACTAGCGGCCGCGCTCGCCTATCCCGTCGGACTGGCAATTGATCGAGGTTATGGCAAGCGCGTCATGGTCTGGGGTTCAATCACCGCAGCGGTCTTATTTATTGCCTGGTCTTTCGTTCATCACCTGTTTATTTTCTACTTGATCGCGGCTGCGATGGGTTCACTCCAGGCAGCCATACTCTATGAGTCCGCTTTCGCGCTGCTCGCGCGTCGCGTCGGTCCACAAAACTCTCGCGCCGGGATCACTACCATCACACTCTGGGCAGGCTTTGCCAGTACGGTCTTTATTCCACTTGAACAGTTCTTGCTGGATGGTTGGGGCTGGCGCGCCTCGCTCTGGGTGCTTGCGCTGGTCAACGTTGCTTGCGCCGCAGGCTACTGGCACTGGATCAAACCCGAACTCGATGCCGTCAACGCCACACAGACCAGCAGCAAGGCGGACAACATCGCACGCGATAAAAACATCGTGCACGAGGCCCTGCGAAGTTCGGTGTTCTGGCTCTTGTTGATTGCTTTGACAACCTACTCGATGGTTTTCTCAGTTTTTACGTTTCACATGTACCCCATGTTGCTCGACAAGCAATTACCGACTAACGAAGTGGTATGGGCGATTTCAATTATCGGCCCAGCCCAGGTGCTTGGCCGCATGATCATCAGCCGTTTCGCGTCAAGCGTCTCGATGCGCACGCTTGGCTCGATCATGCTCAGTATTTTCCCTTTTGTCTTCGCGACCTTCCTGTTGGACTCACTGAGTTTTCAACTTGTCGCGGCACTCTTCGGCATTTACGGTCTGGCGAATGGTGTCTTTACGATTGTGCGTTCGCAAGTCGTACCCGAAATGCTGAGTGCGCACGCCTATGGCGCACTCAACGGCCTGATTACGGTCCCGACTATCATTGCGCGCGCGATCGGTCCGGTCGTTGCCGCGTGGCTATGGGCCATCGATCAGTCTTACAACATCGTGCTGGTCGCACAAGTCGGGGCCGCCGTTTTATTGACCTTACTGTTCTGGGCGGCAAACTTGGCTAGCAGGAAAAAGCCGCTGGCAAACTGAACAGACACAAGACTATAATTGTCAAATTGACAACACTTATAATCTGGCATCAGGGTCGCCATTATGCATATAACAATGTTCCGAGTTTTCCAGACCATGGCCATGTTTTTCCTCATGGTACCGATCGGAAATGCCCAGGACGCCGTGGACGTGCTCGATGGTAATTGGTACAGCACACAGTGGAAGTACGGCTACGTTTTGAAAAATGGGATTGGCACTGCCACCAGCACGAACAGTCCCAACTTCAAAGTGGGTCAAAACATTATTCAACTGACAGCCACTTCCCCTACGACCTTTGCAGGCAGACAGGTTTATACCGACGGCAAATTTTACAATGTGCAAGCAACGCTGCAAGCTGACGGACGCCTGTATTTCGAAGGTGAAAAAAATGTGAAATGGGTGATGGAGCGTGTTGGCTCTGGTCTTCCAACTCCCGCCAACTTCATTGATACGCGCTTTACTCTCGTAAACCGAGGTACTGAGCCGATATTTAAAGTTTTTATCTCACCCTTGCAATCCACCGGCTGGGGCCAGGATATTTTGGGTGAAGAAGTCTTGATGCAAGGCTATGAACAGGTTTTTAACCCCGGATCCGCGCGTGGCTGCAGCTTTGATCTTCGGGTTGAATATCAAAGCCGGCTTGTCGAAGAAAAACGCAATCTGAATCTGTGCCAGCTGGACAGAGTGGATTTCGATGGTCGCTCGGCCACTGTACCTACCGCCCAAGCCAACCCAAGACCCGCACCCTCAGCGCCACCAGCTGCCGCACCTCGACCCGCCGCGTCTTATGATGGAACCTCGCCGCTGCGATGCGGGGGAAACGTCAACTGCAGAATACAGTCGGAAGTCGTACAAAAAATGCAAATGCGCTGGGGCGCCTTTTCCAGATCAACTCACTATGGCTCCGCTTGCCTGAAAGCAATACAGACAGTCAGAACCATGCACCCGGCTGCCTATGGCAACGGAGACCCTGGCTTTGTACAGCCCCAGATGGATGTCTGCAACTTGCGCTAAGCACAACGGACTTCCCTCGCTACGGACTACCCTCTTGAGTCCGCTGGGCTCTTGATGCCAGAGACTGTTCAAGCACAGGTTTCAAATACTCCAGAAAAGTCTTGGGGTCTTCGCTCATGGGAAAATGACCCATGCCCCGCATAATCTGCCAATGACTGCCGGCAATATTTTTCCCAAGATACTCTGTGTCTTGCGGAGTACAGGAGTAGTCATACTCGCCGGTTAATAGCCAAAGAGGACATTTCTTTGTGTCAATATTTTTTACGCGATCCCTGATGTCACCATCCTCGGTGTAGAAAAACAAATCGCCTTTAAAGACTCCGGGACCGCCCTGCATGTAATGCCAAAGAGTCTCCCAACGCTCAACCGAGGGACTAGATGGTCCGATCAGTCCGGAAACAATTCCTGCACAGACCTCGCCACCGTGCACATCAGAGCGATGCAACCACTCCAAATCGTAATAAGGCTCGACGTGCGCCCCTGACTGCAAGCCAATGGCTGTGCCAAATCTTTCCGGATGTTCGAGCGCAAGATGTAAAACGATCCGCCCACCAATGGAACAGCCCATGACAATCGGACGGTCAAGCTCAAGGGCGTCTGATACCGCCAAAATCACCTCCGTATAATCTTGTGATGACAAGCGATAGGTGGAGTTTTGCCATCCCTCAGGAGGGGAAGACTTTCCATGCCAAGGCAAATCAAAAGCAACTACCCGAAATTTTTTAAGAATATCAGGGTCGTTTTGAATGGCACGATACTGCCTGGTATCCGAGCCCGCAGTGTGCAGGCAGAGCAAGGGCGTACCTGAACCCGACTCCTCTACATATATCCGGTGCTCCTGACCCTTTAAATCGATATGCATGTATCGACCAACGATCGGTTCTACCATGACCTTTGGATTGACGACTGATTGACTGCTCATGCGTGGACTCCAGCGGGCTGGGGGACATCCCTGACAGCTGCTAAAACATCTTTGAAATAAAGCAAATGCGACATGAGAGGGTAGAGATCCCCCTCAGCTTTTAAACGTTTAAATTTTATTAATGCCATGATGTCGTGGTACCCGGGTGCTGGATGAGATTGCCAAAAAGAGCCCCAGACACTTTCATCGGCTCGCAAAGCGAAGCGATAGCTATCGGGGTGGCCGGCGCTCTTGCTGACCGAGGAAATCCGTCCCTTCTCTATCGAAATCAAATACTGTGCCGTGCCTGATTCCAATAGAAAAGTAGTATTCACATGACGACCACGCCAACACAGCCTGTCGTCTGCATTCACGCGAGCCGGCAACAACCTCAGGATTATTTCATCGTGCATCATCTTCACACCCGGAGTAGCTTATTTTTTAACAAGCGGACATTTACTTTCTGAAAGTGGGCTGAACGCCTGATCACCTGGTACTGTTTTGACGATTTTGTAATAATCCCATGGCCCCTTTGACTCCTGAGGTGTCTTCACAGAGACAAGATAAGTGTCGTGAATCAGCTTGCCATCAGGGCGTAATTTCGCATTGCGCGCAAAAGCGTCTTGAATAGGCATTTCACGAAGAGTCTTCATGACCACTTCAGCCTGATCAGAGCCAGATTTTTCAACCGCACGCAAATAATTCAAGACGGCCGAATATTGACCAGCTTGCAAGGCTGTTGGCATTTTTCCCAGTTCCTTGAAAAATCGCTGTGAAAACTTGCGCGTCTCGTCGTCCATGTCCCAATAAAAAGTTTCGGCAAAGTTCATGTTCTTAGCCGCATCCAAACCTACGCCATGTACATCCGTAATGCTCATCAACATCGCGACAAGCTTTTGATTTATGGACAAACCAAACTCGTTCGCTTGCTTGATTTGATTTTGCAAATCAGCACCCGCGCTTGCAAAGGCTACAGCGTTTGCACCGCTTGCTTGAGCTGAAATCAGATAAGAGGAGAAATCAGTGCCAGGAAAAGGATAGCGCGAAGAGCCTGAGACAGATCCTCCACCATCTTTTACAAAACGCATGCCATCACCCTCAAGCGAGTGGCCAAAAGCGTAATCGGCGGTGATGAAATACCATTTCTTGGCTCCGTCCTGCACAAGCGGAAGTGTGCCGACTTTGGCCAAAGCGTATGTGTCATATACCCACATAACATTGTTAGGCTTGCAGTCCTCACCGGTAATGCGCGTGGCGCCTGCACCTGTCACCATCGTGACGCGGTTCTTTTCGGCTGCGACATTCATGACGGCAAGCGCGACCGCGCTATTTCCCAACTCTGTCACGACGTCAACACCATTGCGATCCATCCATTCGCGCGCACGAGCTGCTCCAATATCAGCCTTGTTCAAATGGTCTGCAAACAACATTTCAATCGGTTTTCCAGCGACTTTACCGCCGAACTCTTCTATCGCAAGCTTGGTTGCCAGGACAGATCCGGGACCGACATTGGCTGAAAATACACCTGACATATCGGTCAACACCCCAATCCTGACAACATCATCAGAGACCTTCGTTTGTGCAACCGAAGCGCATGAACTTGCGATTAGTACAGACGCGATTAAAGCTGACCGAGTTGAAGGTCTGAACATTTTTGTCTCCAATCCCTTAATGGGCTTTTCAAATAATGATTGACCGACAACTGATGTCCACTGAACTTTAGACTGATGAACTATCAATTGTCAGATTTAATATTGTAGGTTCAGATTAAGGTGTTAGATTGAAGACGGTCAACAGTTTTTTCTGTTGCGACTCCAGTGACGTCTAATAGTGTGCCAAATAACCACCATCGACAGCGATCACCTCACCGGTAACAAAAGACGCCGCTTCCGAGGCTAGGAAGGCTACGGCTCCCGCAATTTCCTCAGGACGCCCCCAACGCGCCAGAGAGGTGCGTTTAGCCAACATTTGTTCAATAGCCTGGTCTGCGACCATTTCTGCATTCGCCTCTGTGGCAAAGAATCCCGGAGCCACAGCATTGACCGTGATTCCGTATTGACCAAAATCTGCCGCCAGGGCTCGCGTCATCGCCGCAAGTCCACCCTTGGCGGTGGTGTAAATCGGATCAGATGCACGAGATATCTGACCCGCTATCGACGTAATGTTGATGATTCGCCCTGAAACCTGATGCTCAACCATGCGGCCCGCAACCCGCCGGGATAATTCAAAAGGCGCGACCAGATTCGTCTCGAACATCTGCCTGACGGCATCCAGTTCGAAAGCGAAGGGGTCACGGCGATCCCGCATCCCCGCGTTGTTAACCAAAATATCCAGAGGACCCCAAGTCTCGTCGATGACTCGCATCATGCCATCCAGCAGATCAAGACGAGAAACATCAAACACCATGGCTTTCGCCTGCCCGCCCTCGGCACGGATCTGTTCAACCGCTTGCGCAACCGTCGCGTCATTTCGGCCATTGATCCATACGCGTGCGCCCTGCCGTGCCAGTCCACGCGCGATCTCCAAGCCCAGTCCACGCACACTGGCCGTCACTAACGCCGTTTTGCCGTGCAAAGAAAATAGACTCATTTCGCTCCTGTCCTGCCCAGTGGGCTTGTTCACGTGGATTTTATTGCACAATAGTGGCTGAATTTCCCGACGTGACCCACAACGCTTTCGACTCTGATCCGACAATACATCATGACCACACCCGCCGCGCCTCAAAATACCCACCACACCAACAACAAAAATCAGCACTGGGATATCGTGTCCATGGATGCGATGAGCTTGTCACGCGCCATTCACAGACGAGCGCTTTCATGTGTCGAGGTCATGGACGCATTTCTCGCCCAGATCGATGCGCACAATCCGGCAGTCAATGCGATCGTCGCTATGCAGGATCGTGATGTCTTGCGTGCGCAGGCGCAAGAACGCGATCTCCAGCTGGCCCGCAATCAGAGCATGGGTCCGCTTCACGGCTTTCCTCAGGCACCCAAGGACATCGCACCTGTTGCTGGCATGGTCACCACCAACGGTTCACCCATTTTTAAAGGTCAGGTCACTCAAGTCGACTCGGCTGCCAATGGCCGCGTGCGTGCGGGAGGTGCAATCTTTGTCGGGCGCTCAAACTCACCTGAATTTGGTTTGGGTGCGCACACCTACAACCCCGTTTATGGAATCACCCGGAACGCCTTTGATCCCTCGCGCACCGCGGGCGGCAGCAGTGGCGGTGCCGGTGTGGCACTCGCCTTGAGGATGCTGCCTGTCGCCGATGGCTCGGACATGATGGGATCTCTCAGAACACCCGCGGCGTTCAACAACGTTTTTGGCTTTCGTCCCTCGCCTGGTTGCGTGCCGCACGGACCTGGCGAAGAGGTCTTTTTCCAGCAGTTCAGTGTCACCGGACCCATGGCGCGCAATGTGCCGGACTTGGCCATGCTTTTAGCGGTTCAGGCAGGATTTGATCCTCGCCTTCCCCTGACACGCCGCCAAGATGATCCGCGCCTGTTTACTCAGCCCCTTGAAACAGACCTCCGAGGTAAACGTGTGGGCTGGCTTGGGAACTTGCAAGGTCATTTACCCATGGATCCCGAGCTGCTCGCTGTCACCACCCGCGCGCTCGATCATTTCAAGACGCTTGGCTGTTCGGTTGAGGACGCTCGGTTGAACTTTGATCTTGAACAGCTCTGGAACGCATGGATCACACTGCGCAGCTTTACCTTTGCTGGCGGCAACGCGCATCACTACCAGGCACCTGAGCGCCGGGCGCTTCTCAAGCCCGAGGCGGTCTGGGAAATCGAGCGCGGTCTCAAACTGTCCGGCCCCGAGGTCTTTACTGCCGCAAAAGTCCGCACTGCCTGGTATCAAGAGCTGCGCAGACTGTTCGAGACCTATGACTTCCTCGTCATGCCGACCACGCAAATCTTCCCCTTCATCGCTGAACTACACTGGCCCAAAGAAGTGGCGGGTCAGAAAATGGACACCTACCACCGCTGGATGCAGTCTGTAATCCCGGCCACGATGGCGGGATTGCCCGCCCTCAGCATGCCAGCAGGCTTCAGCGCCGCCGGGATGCCCGCTGGCATTCAAGTCATCGGTCCTCTGCAGCATGACCTTGAGGTCCTGCAGCTTGGGCATGCCTATGACATGGCGAGTCAATATTCACGGGTATTGAGCCCTTTACTCAGGGGTGCATAAGTCTTATTTGACCCGGGCAAGTTAATATGTCGTTTGTCGTGGCGTCCATGTGTGGCGTCGCAGTTTGCTTAGGCGAAATAAACGTGTCCTCAGTCCACTCAGAGAAAATTGCCCTGGTCACAGGCGCTGGCAAGCGTCTGGGGCGCAGCATTGCCCTGGGGCTTGCTCAGGCAGGCTGGGATGTCGCGATCCATTTCGGGACATCGGCTGCGGATGCTCAACAGACCGTGAAAGATATCGAGGCGCTCGGCCGCCGGGCGGTTGCGCTACAAGCCGACCTCGGAAATGAGCATTCAGTATCAAGCTTGATCAAGCGTTGTACCGATACGTTTGGACTCCCCAGTTGTGTCGTGAACAATGCATCGCTGTTTGATTATGACGAGACAGACAGCTTTAGTTACGCGCGACTGAATGCCCATATGCAAATCAATGTCGCAGCGCCGATCACACTTGCGCGCGACTTGCACCGCGCCCGCAAACAGAATCCGGATACGTTCAAACATCCGGCCGTTGTGATCAATCTTCTGGATCAAAAGCTGATCAACCCTAATCCTGATTTTCTATCCTATACCTTATCCAAAGCCGCCCTACTCGAAGCCACGAGACTGTTGGCGCAGGCGCTGGCGCCGCATGTCCGGGTAGTCGGTCTTGCACCAGGTATCACGCTGGTATTCGGAGATCAGACTGAGGCGGGCTTCAAGCAAGCCCACCACATGACACCGCTTGGCAAGTCTTCCACGCCCGAGGATATCACCGCGGCCGCGGTCTATATCGCCAGCGCGCACGCGATCACTGGCACCACGCTTTATGTGGACGGCGGTCAGCACCTGAAGTCCTCAGACCGTGATGTCATGTTTTTGACATCATGACTCAATCGCTTCATCACCCAATCGCCTCCTCTATTTTTGACATTTTGACCACTACAACTGACCAATGACACCTACGCATATTCAAAAGCTCGACCTCACACACTGCCGCCGCCTGTTCTTGAAAGCCTTTGAAATCAACATGAACATCGGTGTGCACGATTTCGAAAAGAAAGGGGAGCAGCGTGTCATCATCAATGTCGACTTGTACGTGCCTCTGCAGAGCAACACGCCCAGCCAGGACGACTTAAGTGAAGTGGTCGATTACGACTTTATGCGCCAGACCATCGCGGACATCATCGCGACAGGGCATATTCACTTGCAAGAAACCCTTTGCGATGAAATCGTCAAACGCATGCTCGCCCATCCACTTGTTTACGCCACACGCGTCTCGACGGAAAAGCCCGATGTCTACCCGGATTGCGAAGGTGTGGGTGTTGAAGTGTTTCGTTCAAAATAAACACTCGAACCAAGACACTCAGTTCGGCAACACCACGACGGGGGCAAAACCGCCGCCTGATGTCCTGAAATTTGTTGTCTGACCGGAATACATGCGCGCGGCCAACAGCTGAATCTTTCCGTCGTAAGCATATGCTCGCACATCAAATTTAAGTTCGATCAACACCTCGTCTTGCAAAATCAGGCGTTCACTCGGCTTGACCAGCTCTTGCGCAACAAAATCGCCGGCAAGGATCTCTGCCCAGACTTTTTTAGTCAGTTTGTCACCACGGTAAGTCGCTTTTGAACCGTAACCTGCAACGGGTTTAAAAAATAAATTTTTTCGATTGGCCCAGAGTGATTCTCCATTGTCGGCACGCACAAGCATCGTACGGGGAATGACTCGATGCAACAGAGCACGATCGGACTCAGCCACACCCCAACTCTCCAACAAGCCATCATCGCTGAACACAATCAGATTGCGTTTATCCGCATACAGCGCATGCGCATGCGGATCCGGGGTCATCACCACGTGACCCTGTTCGTAAGCCTCGCGTATTGCCTGATGCGCAGGCTCTTGGAGATAAAAATCCGTTAAGCGGTTATAGAGCATGTCCACAGGCTGTTGCTCGAAATACAACCGCCCCTCACGCAAAATCAGAGAAGAAGGATCAGCAACATGCGCATCAATGCCAGCTTTGTTGAACATGAGCCTAAAAAGCTCGAACTCTGGAGCCAAATATTGATTGTGCGGATCATCATCCACAATCACGAGCGTGCGCAAGGACGCTTGATCGCGTACAGAACGCCACTCATTTCTGAACATTTCAACAAACTGATCCTCAAGTGAATTCAGCGCCAGCTTTGGATGACGCGTCCATTCCATTTCTTGACAACAAGCATCCTGCGCACGCGCCAAGGCAGCGTTGAGCAACGCCCCGCCAGCATTGGTATTGATCTCAATCAGCTTCGGCCCATCAGCATCCAGGTGAAAATCAAAACCCTGAAATACACCACGCGGACCAAAGTGATGCCGGGCGATCACAGGCGCCCTATCCAGCGCCATCGACTGATACGCAGGCAATGCAATCACCCGCTCCAGGGCCTGGATCGCTTCAGTCATCAGCAGCAAGGTCGCGGGAGAGATAAACACGACTGTTGAAGAAAACAAGTGTGGATGCGATTGCCAGAGATCTGCCATGATCGCGCTCACGCTAGGATCGCGATCCAGCTGTTTTTGGAGCACTTGCTTGTTCAGCGTTTTGCAATAACAAGTGTGATTCAGCTCTTGAGCAGAACTCGTCTTGTCCAGGTCAATCGCGTGATCAGAAGTAGGCTTCATGAGGGTTCAGACTGCCTTATCGTGACACTTTCCGCATGTATGATTGAGGAAATCGCGTGAGAGGGACGATCTCCGATGAATCAACCTGCATCGCACAACCAAAATTGAGAATAAAAATAGATGAGTGAGCATCACCACCATGCCCCGGTTCAATATAGCAAACTATTTGCCATCGGCATTGGACTCAACTTGGTTTTTGTCGCTGTGGAGGCGTTCTACGGCTGGCAAGCTGGCTCATTGGCCTTGCTGGCCGATGCAGGTCACAATCTAAGTGATGTAGGAGGTTTGCTCCTAGCATGGGCAGCTTATGCAGCCGCAAAAATCAAACCCAGTGCAACGCGAACGTTTGGCTGGCGAAAGGGCTCCATCATCGCCAGTTTTTTCAATGCGATCATTTTGCTTGTCGCGATGGGGTCACTCGGTTGGGAGGCGATTAGCCGGCTCAATGAACCTGCGGTCGTCGACTCAAAAGTGGTCATTGTTGTCGCGGCGATTGGCATTGTCATTAACAGCATCACCGCCTGGCTTTTTGTTTCTGGCAGCAAAAAAGATCTCAATATACGCGGTGCCTTCATACATATGGCCGCAGACGCTTTGGTCTCACTGGGGGTCGTGATTTCTGGTCTCGTCTCGCTGTGGAAAGGCTGGACCTGGGTCGATCCCGTCAGCAGCATTTTGATTGCTTTGGTGATTATTATCGGAACGTGGTCATTATTCCGCCAATCTCTGCATCTGCTCTTCGATGGTGTACCAGAGGGTATTGAGTTGCAGTCCGTCTCAAACGCTCTTCAAACTGTACCCGGGGTCAGTGGGCTGCACGACTTGCATATCTGGGCGACGAGTACGACACAAGTCGCCCTGAGCGTACACTTGGTCAGTGACAGCGTCACTCACAACAAGGTCGATATCTTGAAATCCGCAACAACCTTGCTCCATGACAAATTCGATATCGAGCATGCAACGATTCAGATCGAGTCTTTGGAGTATGCCTCGACTTGCGAATTAAATACACAAGGATAGATAGCACTTATCTATATAACCCTTGAGTTGCTACGGCAAGCGGATAACGTACAAAATTTCGGTCAGACCATTGCCACATCGAACCTGCATAATTTTTTACCTGATAACCATAATCGTGGAGTATGGCCATCACCCAGGCGGATCTAAAACCCCCTGAACAATAAACGATGATCTCGTTTTGATCCGAAATTCCATGTTCCGAGAGAAGATGTGTGATTTCTCCTCTCGACTTCAAGGATCCATCGCTTTTCAGAAAAGACTTGAACCAGATATTGATTGCCCCTGGCAAATGACCTCCTCGATCTTCGCCATACGGTGTTTGACCCGCATACTCCCTGGTTTCACGAACATCCAAAAACACCACATCAGGTTGACCGATTTTGTGTTTGACCTCCTGAATCGATGCCTGCAACGCAGGAACATCTGCCCCTGTAAATGGCGCAGCAACCTGATTGTGCGTCTTCACAGGCATACCCACTTTTTCGAGGGCACTCAGCCCTCCATTGATCATGACTGCATTCGCATGACCCCATCTGCGCAGCGCCCACACCACACGCCCATCCTCGCCCCAGCCATTTTCCCAATCACCCAGAACAACAACGGGACTAGAGTCGTTCACACCGAGTAGAGAAAGCTTGCGAATACCCACTGCAAAAGATAGAGGAATCCCCTTCTCAGACATGGCAGTCCTTGAGAGATCGTGCCAAAGAAGCGAAATCGAACCTGGTGGAGAGGATGATTTAAGTTTGAGTGGAGTCGCCCGTGCATCAATGACAAGCGCTCCATCATCAATCATTTTTTTTGCTTGATTTGCATCCACAATCCACTTGCTGGTGCTTATGTCAGCATGGGTCTGCATCGGTGATGAGGGCTCGACCTCGCCTGCGAACCACTCAGCGAGAAGAGTGGAAGCCGCCAGCAGGGTCGCGAGAAAAATGAAAGATAGAGACTTCTGATGTTTCACGTTGATTCAGCTTCAAAGATCAATCGTACAAGCCAGGATTGCAAGGTACTGACAAACACTCTATGTGCTCAGGAGTCAAATACAAAATACCGATTGCTGATTTACATATCGCCCAATCAACTTATGAAAATCATGTATTTGATTACATCCATTCGATATTGGACTAGGTCTCTGCATGATCTCTAAGATAGTGGTTCACCACTATCTTTGGCCGAACCATGTACCAGGCAAGTGAATTCGATATCAGCCGTTTAAAAGAGCGCGCCACCCAACTCGGTGCCCAAATCGTTAGAAACAAAGAAGGTTTTCTGACTGATGACCAGCTCAAACCCTTGCGTCTTCAAAATGGTCTGTATATTCAGCGACATGCGCCTATGCTTCGTATTGCCATCGCATACGGAATGTTGAACAGCGCGCAGCTTAGAGCGCTTGCACAAGTCGCACGACGCTATGATCGCGGCTATGGTCACTTCACGACGCGACAGAATCTTCAGTTGAACTGGATTTCTGTCGACGATACTCCGCTTGCGTTATCCGATCTTGCTGAGGTGGGCTTGCATGGCATTCAATCCAGCGGTAATTGCCTACGCAACATCACGAGTGACGCCTTAGCGGGTATCGCACCCGATGAATTGCTTGATCCCAGACCGTATGCCGAACTATTACGCCAGTGGAGTACGTTTCATCCAGAATTCGCCTTCCTGCCACGTAAATTCAAAGTTGCTTTGACTGGTACTCCCGAAGACCGCGCGCTCGTTCAGATTCATGACCTGGCCTTTGAAGTCGTCGATGTCCAACCTGTTGTCACCTTCAGAGTGCGGGTGGGTGGTGGTCTTGGACGTACGCCAATACTCGGTCCTGTCTTGCGTGAGCGTCTGGAATGGTCTGATCTGCTGAGTTACACGCATGCCATCATGCGTGTGTATAACGAACTTGGCAGACGTGACAATCTCACTAAAGCGCGCATCAAAATATTAGTCCGTGCGACCGGTATCGATGTTTTCCGTCAAATGGTGGAGCAGGAATGGGAACAACATAAAAATGGCCCCCACAAGCTTCCTGATGCTGAGCTTGCACGGATCAAATCGTCTTTCGTTGAACCGGACTGGTCAATGGGACATCCTATCAATGCGTCGGAAGTCAACCTGACCGGACCTGCGCTCACCGCATGGAATCGATGGCGCGCACGTAATGTGTTACCTCATCGGCGGCCTGGCTTTGCTGCCGTCCTGATTGCATTGAAAGGGGCAGGACGTCCACCTGGTGACGTGACCAGCCAAGAAATGGAGGCTATCGCCAATATTGCCGATACCTACAGTCAAGGCTACATCCGAGTCAGTCACTCTCAAGACCTGCTGTTACCTGCCGTCAAGGAATCGGACCTGCCCGACCTGTATGAATCTCTCAGGCAGCTTGGTCTGGCGGACTCTTTGGGTGGTCTGATTGGTGATCTGGTCGCCTGTCCTGGCGGCGACTATTGCGCATTAGCCAATGCCAGATCATTACCGATCGCAGAGGAGATCTCTAAACGTTATGCGGATCTTGATGCCCAGGAAAATATCGGCCCTCTTGACCTCAGAATCTCCGGATGCATGAACAGCTGCGGTCATCATCATGTCGGACACATTGGCATTCTGGGTGTCGACAAGGATGGCGCAGCGTTTTATCAGCTCTTGCTTGGAGGGCACTCTGGTCATGGCGCTCCAGCGACGCTTGGCACCATCATCGGAAGAGCATTTGCCGAGGATGAAATAGCCGATGCGGTTGAACAAGTACTGGATACCTATCTTGAGCATCGGTTACCGGGGGAAACATTTCGCTCTTCGGTCGATCGGCTAGGCAAAGACCTCTTCGCCGCGAGTGCTGACACCATTCGAATCTCGACCATACGAAACGCTCCTGGCTTAAGTCTGAATGCTGGAGAGTCCCCGTGAGTCGCGTCACGCTGATTGGAGCGGGGCCCGGCGATCCTGAGCTACTCACCAGAAAAGCATGGCGTTTGCTGAGTTTGGCCGATGTGGTGTTGCATGACGCGTTACTGGATGTCGAAGGCATGAAAGAAGCGGCACCCCATGCTCAATGGGTATATGTTGGAAAACGTTTAGGCCGCCTGTCTGTCGAACAAGAATTTATCTGCCGCTTAATCGTGTCCTATGCCAAGCAAGGACTGAATGTGGTGCGCCTCAAAGGGGGAGATCCAAGCATTTTTGGTCGCATGGCGGAAGAGATTGCCGCCTGTCAAGCAGCCCAAATCACAGTTGAGGTCGTACCTGGCATCACATCAGCCTGTGCGGCAGCAGCTCAACTCCAGACGAGTCTGACCTTGCGAGGTGTTTCCAGGAGCGTGGCATTTGTCACCCCGCGTGTCGGAAAACGCTTGACGGATACCGACACAGAATGGCTTGCCGTCAGTCTGGCCGCAAACACTGTCGTACTTTATATGGCAAGTGCGCAATCTCAGACCCTCGGACAACAGCTCATCGCAGGAGGAAAATCCTCAGATACTCCCGTATGCGTTGTTGAGAACGCCAGTCTGGAGGGTGCTTGCCTGCATATGACCTTGCGCGAACTTGCAGACAACGCCCTGCCTGATCTACCAGGTCCAGTATTACTGATGCTTGGGGAAGCATTTTCCAGGGCAAATCAAACGCATCTGGAAGAACGTGCACAACTATGTGCGATAGGCTCATGATGCATCACAAAACCGGAATCCTGTTATTGGCCCACGGCTCTCGCGATGAACAATGGCGACAGCCCTTTTTAGAAATTCAAAATGAAGTTTCTCATTTGCATGGTGGCCCGGTCAGCCTCTCATTTTTAGAGCATATGAAACCAGCATTCGCGGACTGCGTCATTGAGCTTGCAAAGCGCGGGGTCACAACGATCAGGGTCGTCCCTTTATTTCTCGCTACAGGTGGACACATCAGAAGCTGTGTGCCGCAACTAGTCTCTCAGGCACAAATCGCACATCCGGAGCTCTCGTTTCAGACACTTCCGCCTTTGGGTGAGAGTCGTGCGCTGATTTCAGCTTTTGCGCATTTTGCAATCTCCGCGACTGTCAATGCGGAGAACCCACCGAGCCCGATCCATGAACAAAATGACTGATCCCACACAAAATCCTCAAGATCTATTCATTTGTGATCTTTCTGGAAGCTTGATTCAAAAACTCACAGATTGCGATGCTGTGATTGATCCAGCAGCATTCATTTCGAGCGATGACTCGACGGACACCATTAAAAAAATCCACCACTGGATTGAAAAGCATCCCAGCGTTCATGCCCTTGAAATCAGAATACCGAAATTTACGGATGGCAGAGGTTTTTCTCTTGCCGCACGCTTTCGTGAAGCGGGTTTTAAGGGTGAGCTTCATGCCTCAGGGGACATTACTCAGGATTTAATATTTTTATTGCGTCGTGTCGGATTCACCCATTTCCATCTTTCGCTCAAAGCAAACGAAAAAATCAACAGTGCTGTCCTCACCCCTTTCGCAGCGCACTACCAAGCCGGCCAAGATGGAAGCGCTGCCGGTGGATCGCATTAAAGACGCCATCTGAAGCTTGGCGAGCCTGATTTCAAATGATCAGTTATTCGTCGCCCCTGTGCTACTGACAACGGCCTTCCATTTAGGAATCTCTGCCAGAATCAAGGCCGAAAACTCCTCTGGCGTTGAGTGTGTCGGCTCAATGCCTAAATTGAGGAGCTGTTTGCGCAGTTCAGGATCAGCCATGGCCTTGATCGTTGCCTCATTCAAGCGTTTAATCACCTGTGGCGGCGTACCGGTGGGCACAACCAGTCCCAACCAATTCAATACTTCGTAGCCTTTCAATCCAGACTCAGCAATTGTTGGCGCCGCGGGCAACACCGCCATGCGCGCGGGAGAGGTCACGCCTAAGACTTTGACCTTGCCGCTGCGGATATGATCCTCGTAAACGGAGTAAGAGTCGAAAGTCATATTGACCCGACCTGCCAGCAAATCCGTCACAAGCGGTGCGCTACCCTTGTAAGGCACATGAAGCATTTCGACCCCGGCCATGGTGCCAAAGAGCGCGCCAGAGATGTGGCTAGAACTACCATTCCCCGCTGAACCATAACTCAACATACCTGGATTTTTTTTAGCCAATGCGATGAGCTCAGCGATGGAGTTGACCGGCACATTGGGACTCACCATCAAGACTCGCGGAGTCATGTGCGTCAGACTCACGGGTGCGAAATCTTTGACCGGGTCATAGCGCAAATTTGGATATAAGGAGACGTTGATTGCCATGGTACCCATGTTGGCAAATAAGATCGTGTATCCATCCGCTGGAGATTTTGCGACAAGTTCGCTGGCCGTGCTGCCACCTGCCCCACCCCGGTTGTCGATCACGATTGGCTGACCCAGCTCCTGACCGAGTTTGACTGCCATGCCTCTGGCCATAATATCGGCCGCCCCGCCAGGCGGAAAGGGCACAACGAGTCGAATCGGCTTGTCCGGATAAGCTGCAAAAGCATGACAACTCAGACCAATCATCGCGAACAATACGAGTGTCTGACGTCTTAAAAATCCCAGCATTTTTTTGTCTCCCGAATATTTTTTTCAAACTAATTTTTATGTATGGATGGACTGCATAAACTGAACAATAGCGTCTGTCACCGCCTGAGGCTGCTCAGGTATAAGTGCGTGACTTGCATCCTGAATACGCACCACTTTAACCCGATCGCCCCCGAGCTCCTTGGATAAGGCATATGCAGTTTCCAACGGAGCAAATGGGTCCTGCCCCGCCTGAAGATCCAGGATCTGTGCCTGACCCGCATGCCACCACTGTTGGCGTGGACAGGCTTGGCTGGCCTGTCTTTGCATCTTTGCGACTTCGGGATACCACCCTGCCAACCAGGGGCGGGCATCATGTCCCGGAGCAAAAAAAGCCTGTTGCAAGGATGACAAGCGCTGCTCATCACTGAACTGCGTATCCATGCAAGTATCGATGTGCCGAGCCAGCTCGGGACGGATCGTATTGTGCGCGGCTGCGATCAGCACGACCGCTTTCACGCGCTCAGGGTAACGAGTAGCAACATTACGCGCGACCCAATTACCGAATGCATGCCCAGCGAGAACAACCGGTTCGGTCGTCAAGGTCTCAATGACGTTCAGGATATCGTCCGCCAGATCATCGAGGCTGACACCGTCCATGGGTCCGATGCTCTGCCCAATCCCCCTGGGGTTGGGCAAACACACGGAAAAACCCTGCTCGGCGATGCTACGCGCCAAATCCTGCATGTCCTCAATACCCCGTCCAAGTGATGGCAGGATGACAAGCCAGGGGCCGTGGCCGATTGTAAAGATTTCTATGGTTGCCGCATGAGACTGAACAAGTCGTGTGTTCATCTTAAATTTGCATAAAATGCTGACCATCTTATTTAATAATTTTCATGCTAGCATGAAGCAGATCCATCAAATAAGGATTGAAATTGCCAATCGCGACAGACCCTAATTCCAGTTCGCTTTATAAGATACCAATAGCCCTTTTGTGCGGCTCCAACCCTTAGTCATGCAGATAGCAAACGTACTGGCAAGCATCGACTATTAAAATTCAAGCTTTTTCCAAATGAGCTGTATGAGGTCCCAATCGAAGGCGAACTTACTCGACCTGCGTTTAGAGTTGTACTGAACTGATCATCTAAAAAAGCCCTTAGCCAACACAAACTTGTGTTTTTCGTAGAGCTTTTTTCTTTACCCAAAGGCCAACCCTTTCTGCATGTAAAAGTTGCCCGCAGCGGCAAATTCGGATCTTAGGTGTTGAATATTTAACTAGACCCCGATTGTAGGGTAACGCTTAATCTAGGCAGATAGAGGTCAATGAATGTTTGCAAGACGTATATACGATCTTTTAACGAGCGATCCCCTTAAGCGAGCATTCAAATCCGTCGCTAAAAAATTCCCAGCAATCGACATTGTTGTCCGCAAAGTACAAGTCTTACTCTTTGACTTGTTTGCTTCTAAGCAGCGCGTGATTCATCATCGAGATCCCTCTTGCACCAACATGCTTTTTGTTGACGTATCGTTTTTAGTGTTGGAAGATCACAAAACGGGTATACAACGCGTCGTACGTAGTATTTTGCTTGAATTGCAGCAACAGCCACCCGCCGGATATGCCATCCAACCCGTTTATGCAGATCCACATTTTGGCTATCGACCCGCGCAATTATCTACCGGTATAGATCAGTCCTTTTCCTTGACCAAAAGCTCTGGGCTACACACAATTTCCATTTGCAAGGGCGATATATTTTTGGGGTTGGATTTCGCATGCACGGCCACCCTGAGAGAAGCCGAGTACTTATCTGCTATTAGAAACGAGGGGGTTAAGGTTTGTTTCGTCATTTATGACTTACTTCCCGTTCAATTTCCCCAATATTTCACACCCTCAAGCGAAGCGTTTCATTCGCGTTGGCTCAAAACCTTAAGTCAATTCGACGGTGTCATATGTATCTCACAAACTGTTGCGAATCAATATCGCCAATGGCTCAACGCCAACAATCTGAACCCTTCGCCAGATTTCCGTATTGATTATTTCCATTTAGGCGCTGATATTCAACATTCGGCACCGACTAAAGGTCTTCTTCCTGATCACGCAGGATTTCTTCAGTTACTTCGTCAGCGTCCAACATTTTTAATGGTCAGCACATTAGAGCCTCGTAAAGGTTACGGACTAATTCTTAATGCTTTTACTGAACTTTGGCGTGAAGGCAAACAGACAAATCTCGTCATTGTTGGCAAGGCGGGCTGGAATATCGATGCGCTCATATTAGCTTTACATAACCATCCTGAGTTCGGTCAACGCCTTTTTTGGCTTGAAGGGGTAAGCGATGAGTCTCTGGAACAGTTATATGCCGCAAGTGCTTGCCTAATTGTCGCAAGCGAGGGGGAGGGTTTTGGACTACCCATTATCGAAGCCGCGAAACACGGCTTACCCGTCTTATTGCGTGACATACCTGTATTTAGAGAAGTTGCCGGCCAGGCAGCCACGTATTTCAAAGGCGAAAGCACGCAAGATACGGCTGAGGCTATTGCGGCTTGGATGGAAGCATTCCAAGCCGGTACGCACATCAAGAGCGACGCCATTCAGTACAACACATGGAAGCAAAGCGTGGAGCAAATGATCCATGCATTGCTTCCCACGAAGACGAATCGATGAGCGGGCTAGAACGTCCTTTGGATGTGATGAAAATGCTTGTTGGAGAGGCCTTGATCACGCCATCACCGAAATGTATCTACACATTCAAATACGAAATGCGAGACTGTTCAAGGACTGGTGAAATACTTCGTACCAAGTTTTAAATCCTAATCGTTTGCGTGGTCGGTAGATCAAACGCTACTTGACATGCGAAAAGGGAAAATAACTTGGGTTCGGAATGACAAATCGAACTCGAGCCAGACGAACCTTTAAATTTGTGTACGGGTAAGGTTTGCTTACTAAAAAAAACGGGTTACAGACTTTTGATCTGTAACCCGTTGGTATGACTGGTCGGGGCGGTGGGATTCGAACTCACGACCCTCTGCTCCCAAAGCAGATGCGCTACCAGGCTGCGCTACGCCCCGAAGACCGACAATATACCAGAAATTTGGAAATCAGCCAAAACGGCCGGTAATGTAATCCTCGGTTTCCTTACGCTTGGGTTTGACGAAAATCTTGTCTGTCTGACCAAACTCCACGAGCTCGCCCAAATACATAAAAGCAGTGAAATCCGAGACCCGGGCGGCCTGCTGCATATTGTGCGTGACGATCGCGACGGTGTATTCGGATTTCAGCTCATGGAGCAACTCTTCGATTTTGCCAGTCGAAATGGGGTCGAGCGCCGAGGTTGGCTCATCGAACAAAATCACCGAAGGTTTGACCGCGACCGAACGGGCAATGCACAAGCGTTGTTGCTGACCACCCGAAAGGGATAGACCGCTCTGATTGAGCTTGTCTTTCACCTCGTTCCACAGCGCACCCTTGGTCAGGGCCCACTCAACTCGGGCGTCCATATCGGCTTTGCTCAAGTTCTCATACAAGCGTACGCCAAAGGCAACGTTGTCATAGATCGACATGGGAAAGGGTGTCGGCTTTTGGAACACCATGCCGATCCTGGCACGCAGCATATTCAGATCCTGTTTCGGATCAAGGATATTTTCACCGTAGAAATTGACTTCGCCCTCGGCGCGCTGACCAGGATAGAGGCTATACATACGATTGAGCGCGCGCAGGAGCGTTGATTTACCGCAACCAGATGGACCGATAAAAGCGGTCACGCGATGCTCGGCGATATCCAGATCAATATTTTTCAGACCCTGGAATTTTCCGTAGAAAAAGTTCAGACCGCGCACCTCGAGGGCATTCTTCAACGGCGCGGCAGTAGCTTTATTATTCATAAAAGATCCAGAAAGTTAACCAACAGTGCGGTCGCGGAACACAACGCGCGCAATGATATTCAGTACAAGTACGGTCAGCGTGATGAGCAAGGCGCCCGCCCATGCCAGACTGACCCAGTTGTCATAGGGACTCATCGCAAACTGGAAAATCACCACAGGTAAATTCGCCAGCGGTGCGTTCATGTTGGTCGAGAAAAATTGGTTATTCAGCGCTGTAAAGAGCAAGGGAGCCGTCTCTCCGCTGATACGCGCCAACGCAAGAAGCAAACCGGTCATGACGCCTGCGCGCGCCGCACGCAAGGTCACATAGTTTGTCACTTTCCAGCGAGGCGCACCCAGCGCGAAAGCAGCCTCTCGCAAACTTCCTGGCACCAGACGCAGCATATTTTCTGTCGTGCGCAACACCACGGGAATCGCGATCAGGGAAAGCGCGAAAGATCCCGCCCAGCCCGAGAAGTGCTTAACCTGTGCAACCAACACAGCATAGACAAACAACCCGAGCACAATCGATGGCGCGGACAACATAATGTCAGTCACAAAGCGGGTGACCGAAGCCAGCTTGTTGCCATCGCCGAATTCAGCCAGATAGACGCCGGCGAAAATCCCGATCGGCGTGCTGATCAATGCACTGACTCCAATCATCATGAGGCTGCCGACAATTGCGTTGGCCAGACCACCACCTTCTGAACCGGGCGCCGGGGTGGATTCCGTGAAAATTGCGACGCTTAGACCCGCGAAGCCATTTTTAAAAAGGATAAATAAAATCCAGAGCAAGACGAACAATCCCAGGCCCATGGCAAACATGGACAGTGATAGACCGAGGGTATTGACGAACTTGCGACGACGATAGATGTTTGGATTCATCATGTTTTGGCCCCTTGGGCTTTTTCAGTTCGCAAAATCATGATTTTGGCCAGAGCCAGCACGATAAAAGTAATGACGAACAAGAGAAAGCCGAGTGCAAATAAGGTCGAAAGGTGGAAGTCATCTGCCTCGCCAAACTCATTAGCCAGTGTGGAGGCAATCGAGGTACCTGGCGCAAACAAAGATTCGCTGATGCGCTGTGAGTTACCAATCACGAAGGTCACCGCCATCGTCTCGCCCAACGCGCGTCCCAAGCCCAGCATGATGCCGCCGATCACACCCTTTTGGGTGTAGGGCAACACGATGTAACGCACCACTTCCCAAGTCGTACAGCCCAAGCCATAAGCAGACTCGCGCAAGATCGGTGGCACGATGGCGAACACATCGCGCATCACGGCAGCGATAAAGGGCAGCACCATGAACGCCAGAATAATACCGGCGGCCAGAAGACCGATGCCGTTCATCGCCCCTCCGAACAAAGGTCCGATGATGGGCATTTGACCGAGCGTGGATTGCAAAGCCGGCTGGCCGTATTGAGCAAACAACGGCGCAAAAATAAACAGTCCGAACATGCCGTAGATGATCGAAGGCACCGCAGCGAGCAACTCGATGGCCGTACCCAGCGGGCGACGTAACCAGACCGGACACATTTCAGTTAGAAACAACGCAATACCGAATGCCAACGGCACGGCGATTAACAAGGCAATCGCTGAGCTCACGAGCGTGCCATAAATCGCGATCGCGGCTCCAAAGTCCTCGTTGATGATGTCCCATTCAACGGTCCAGATGAAGTCGATTCCAAATTTTTTGAATGCTGGCCATGCACTGATCATCAGCGAGACCAGAATGCCTGCAAGCGCGACTAGCACCAGCACGGCAAACAACATGGTGACTTTATGGAAAAAAAAGTCCTGAATACGCTGCTTTTTGACCACCGCCATCATGCGTGGGTCCAACATGCCGCTCGTCGTTGGGGGCGTACCCATCTACTACTCCTTAGAACCGAATGTCCAGACCCACCGGGCCTGGACAGACTGATTTGAGACTTTGAAACATCATCTCAGTTTGGATAGAGCTTAGTGCTTGATCTGTGACCAGACCTTTTGAGCGATGGCCGAAGTCAAGACATCTGGCAACGGCACATAGTCCAGATCCAGCGCGAGCTGCTTGCCATCTTTGAACGCCCAGGAGAAGAACTTGATCACGTCTTTAGAGGCTTGCTTGTCAGTCGGCTCTTTGTACATCAGGACAAAGGAAGCACCTGTGATGGGCCAGGCGGCTTCGCCTTTTTGCTCAACCAGGGAAATACCCATGCCCGGTACGCTAAACCAGTCGGCACCTGCTGCGGCAGCGGCAAAGGTGGCCTCGCTCGGATTGACGTATTTGCCATCTTTGTTCATCAACTGAAGGTGCTTGATGTTGTTTTTCTTAGCGTAGGCATACTCGACATAGCCGATTGCGCCTTTGACGCGTGTCACGTTCGCCGCAACGCCCTCATTACCTTTGCCACCAACGGAGCTCGCTGCGGGCCATTTCACTGCGGCACCCTTGCCGACCTTGCCTGCCCAGTCCTTACTGACTTCGTTCAGGTAGTCGGTGAAAATAAAGGTTGTGCCCGACCCATCTGCACGATGAACCACCGTAATCGACTGATTTGGAAGAGTTTTTCCAGGGTTGATCTCGGCAATCTTGGGGTCGTTCCACTTTGTGATGGTGCCCATGAAAATATCGGCCAACAGCTGACCGGTCAATCTGAGCTCGCCGGGTTTGAAACCTTCTAGGTTGGCAACCGGCACCACACCACCGAGGATCACTGGAAACTGGACCATGCCGTCTTTGTCGAGCTGATCACCCTTGACCGGCGCATCAGAAGCACCAAAAGTCACGGTCTTGGCGCGAATCTGGCGCAAACCACCCGAGGAACCAATCGACTGATAGTTCAAACCGACGTTTTCTGCTTTTTTGTAGACTTCCGCCCATTTGGCGAAGATCGGATAAGGAAACGTGGCACCTGCGCCGGTAATGTCGGCAGCTTGCACGGACAACGCGGCAACACTCATGGCGAGGCCGGCGGTCAGGGAAGTCAGTACGCGTTTGATCATTTTTAATCCTCAATCACTATTAATGTAAGTAGTTTCACGCTACAGACTGAATCTTAGGGAACGAAAATGACGTTTTCGTGACAATCCTGAAAAAAACCGCTTATTTGACGTCTGAGCCCAGCTTTTCCATCAAATGCTGGTGCAATGAAAACGGCGCACGACGGTTACGGATCAGCGCATATGTGCCATCGGGCTGTTGCAGCCAGGCCCGCTGGTTATCCCGCAGCGCCTCCGTAAAGGCCTCATCAATCACCCGCTTTTTGAGTAGAGGATTATTGACGGGGAAGGCAATTTCAACTCGCCTGAAGAAGTTTCGGTCCATCCAGTCCGCCGAGGAAAGATAAACAGACTCTTTGCCCTGGTCATAAAAATAAAAGACGCGCGAGTGCTCCAGAAAGCGCCCGACGATGGATCTCACAGTGATGTTTTCAGACAAACCCGCTACGCCTGAGCGCAAAGCACAGACGCCACGCACGATCAAATCGATTTTGACGCCGGCCTGGCTCGCTTTGTAGAGCTCTTGAATCACAAGAGGCTCCAACAAAGAATTCATTTTGGCGAGTATTCGAGACTTTTTCCCTGCACGCGCGGCGCGGGTTTCCGCGCGGATCATGCTGATGACCGTACTGTGCATCGTAAACGGCGACTGCAGCAACATCTTGAGTTTGCGTCGCTCACCGAGTCCGGTCAGCTGAGAAAATACTAGATCCATATCCTCACAAAGCTTGGGATCTGCCGTCAGAAGACCAAAATCCGTGTAGAGGCTTGCCGTACGCAAATGGTAGTTTCCAGTCCCCATGTGACCATAGCGACGGATACGGCCTTTTTCCCGGCGTAGCACCAGCGCCATCTTGGCGTGTGTTTTATGGCCGACGACGCCATACACCACATGCGCGCCGACCTCTTCAAGGCGTGCCGCCCAGTTAATGTTGGTTTGCTCGTCGAAACGCGCCATCAGTTCCACGACGACCGTCACTTCTTTACCCGCCTTGGCTGCCGCAAGCAAGAGATGCATGAGCTCGGAGTCCTCGCCCGTCCGATAAATCGTTTGCTTGATTGCCACGACATCCGGATCGAAAGCCGCCGCAGTCAAAAAATCCAAAACTGGTTTGAAGGACTGATAGGGATGATGAAGAAGCTGGTCTTGGTTGGCAATCGCGTCGAAAATCGCGGGCGAACGTGCCGGCAAGGAGTCAAAAGGCTTGGGCACGCGCCCTTGAAACTCGGGGAAAAGTAAATCCGGCTCTTTAACCAGGTTACAGATTTGCATCAAGCGCGCGACATTCGCGGGACCATTCACCCGATAAGTATCTTCAGCGGTCAGAGAAAACTCTTTCTGTAAAAAAGTTTCAATGTGTGCAGGCGTATTGTGATCAATTTCGAGACGAACGGCCGAACCGAAATTACGCTGGGAGAGTTCGCCCTGAAGGGCCTGGCGCAGATTAGTCACCTCTTCTTCATCGACAAATAAATCACTGTTACGTGTCACACGCCACTGGTAACAGCCCTCCATATGCATGCCGGGAAACAAATCACCGACAAAGGCACGCAAAAATCCGGTCAGCAATATGAAGCCGTGAGGAGAACCGGACACTGCTGGAGGCACCTTGATCAGTCGTGGCAAAGCCCTCGGCGCCTGCACAATCGCGATCGTCGACTTACGACCAAACGCATCGACCCCGGAAAGAGGCACGATGAAATTCAAGCTTTTGTTATAGACCCTGGGGAAAGGATGCGCGGGATCCAGACCGATTGGCGTCAACAGCGGCATCACATCCCTGTGAAAAACCTCTCGCGCCCATTTCCTCTGGGCGGCATTCCAATCAGCCGCCTGGTGAAGCACCACCCCTTCAGCTTTAAGTGCCGGCAAGACCTGCTCGTTGAGCAGAGCATATTGGCGATCCACCAAAACGTGCACCGCCTGCTGGACACGCTCAAAAGCGTCTTCGGCCGTCAGTCCGTCAGGTCCCATCAAATGTGGATGCTGGGCGATCTGAGCCTTGAGGCTCGAGACCCTGATTTCAAAAAACTCGTCCAGATTCGAGCCGACGATACAGACGTAACGTAACCGTTCCAGAGCCGGTGTATCAGGGCGCTCGGCCATCGCCAACACGCGCTCGTTGAACTGCAGCAGCGACAACTCTCGGTTGAAGTAAAGGGGCTCAGCTTTCTTTCTGGCGGGCATCTGGACAAAAACCTATGTGTAGGTATGGAGAGGCATTATTCAAGGCTTTTAGGCACATGATAGCGGCATTTTCGTGCATTCAGCTTATCGTGCCTGTATGACAAACTTTTTACAAGATACCCTTTTATAATGTTGCTATCGCATTTTGGTTTAATTTTATGAAACACCTGTTGGCGGCAGTCGATCTGGGATCCAACAGCTTCAGGCTGTCAATTGGTCGGGTGGCCGAACAAAATGGCGCCAAACACATCTACCAAATCGACCGTCTCAAGGAAACCGTGCGCCTGGCCGCCGGCTTGGACGCCTCCAAAAACCTCAGTCAAGAGGCCATCGACCGGGCTGTCGAGGTTTTGCAACGCTTCGGAGAGCGTCTTCGAAGCTTTCACCCGGACCGCGTGCGCGCAGTTGCGACCAACACTTTTCGCGTCGCCCGAAACGTCGCGGACTTTTTGCCTCTGGCCGAAGCGGCACTGGGCTTTCCAATCGAAGTCATCGCTGGCCGTGAAGAAGCACGCCTGATTTACACGGGCGTGAGTCACACGCTTCCCGTCTCTGCCGAGAAGAGACTGGTCATCGACATCGGTGGCGGCTCAACGGAGGTGATTATTGGCAAAGGCGATGAGCCCATCCTCACCTCCTCGCTTTATATGGGATGCGTGAGCTTTAGCCAAAAATTCTTTCCAGATGGTCGAATCGATGCCCAGAGTATGAAACAAGCTGAGCTCGCCGCCCGTCGCGAAATCGAGGTCATCACTAAACCCTACAGAAAAATGGGTTGGGATATGGCTTACGGTTCATCGGGCACGGCCAAAGCCCTGTTGGCCATCCTGACCGATGGCAAGCTGACGACCGGCGGCATTACCCGGGACGGTTTGGATCGCCTGAAAGCCAAACTCATTCGCTCAGGTCGTGTGATCACAAATGATTTGCCGGGCATCAAGGTGGACCGTGCGGACGTCCTCACAGGCGGCCTGGCCATCATGAGCGCATTTTTTGATGAAATGCGTGTCGACACAATGAAAACCGGTGATGGTGCGCTACGTCTCGGCGTACTCGTCGATCTGGCCGGACGCGAAGAAGCGCATGACCGTCGGGATGAATCTGTCAGTGCTTTTATGAAACGCTATCATGTCGATACGCGGCAAGCCAACCGGGTCAAACGCACTGCGCTGAGTCTGTTTGAAAGCTTGTTTCCCGACCGTAGCCAGCAAGACGAGCTACGACACACATTGAGCTGGGCGGCAGACCTGCACGAGGTCGGTCTTTCCATCGCACAAGCCGGGTATCACAAGCATAGTGCCTATATTCTCAACAACGCGGATATGCCGGGTTTTTCACGAGTTGATCAATTGCATCTCGGGCTGTTAGCACTCGTGCACACCGGCAAACTCGCCAAAGCACAATCGCTGGTCAAGAGCCGTGATCAATGGCTGACAATCCTGTGTCTACGACTTGCAGTGTTGCTCTGTCGACGCAGAGAGGACGTCGCGCGCCTGCCCCTCTCGGTCAGCATCAACGGAAATTCCATCGTGTGCAAAGTGGATAAGAAATGGCTCGCCACGCATCCGCTCACAGACTTTTCATTGCATGGCGAAGAGTCGGAGTGGAGCAAGGTGGGCTTCGATTTTGAATTGATTCTGATCTGAGTCGCGCAAAAAAGAGTCGCGCGAAATAAGTCGCATCAAATGAACAGCGCTGAATGCACAGCACTCAGTTCAGATCAACCGCCGTCAACATTGAAATACCCTGCTCGACCAGACCATGGTCCTCCGCCTCGACCATCAGGCGCAATTTGGGTTCAGTACCCGAAGCGCGAATCAATACGCGCCCGCGCTCACCCAGCATGCGCTCGACTTGTTCCTTGGCGGCGACCAGTCCCGCATGCGCGGTCCAGCTTTTACCCGGCACCCACGGCACGTTGACCATTGTCTGAGGGTACATCCTCAACGTATCGAGCCACTGAGCCAGAGTTTCGCCACTGCGCTGAAGTGCCGCAAGCACTTGCAATGCCGCCACAATGCCGTCACCCGTTGTGTGCGAGTCCAGACACAACAAGTGGCCTGAACTTTCACCACCATAGAGCCAGCCACGGTTACGCAATTGCTCAAGCACGTAACGATCACCCACCTGCGCACGTTCGAAAGGAATGCCAAGTGACTTAAGCTGTTTCTCCAAACCGAAGTTGGTCATCAGGGTTCCGACGACACCTGCCACCGGTCCACGCGCGAGACGCTCACGCACCACTGCAAATAACAACTCATCGCCGTTGTAAACACGACCTGAAGCGTCCACCATCTGCAAACGATCCGCATCGCCATCCAGCGCGATCCCCAGATCAGCACCACGCGCTCGCACTTCGGCGGCAAGACCCTCGGGGTGCAAGGCACCAACGTCCTTGTTGATATTGAATCCGTCAGGAGAAACGCCAATCGCGTGGACCTCGGCGCCCAGCTCACGAAACACATGAGGCGCGATGTGGTAAGCCGCTCCGTTGGCGGCATCGATCACAAGCTTCAGTCCTTTCAAATCCAGATCTGAAGGAAAAGTGCTTTTGCAAAACTCGATGTAGCGCCCGGGCGCATCGTCAATACGACGCGCCCGACCTAGTTTTTCAGAGGGGACACACACCATGGGCTCGTCAATCGCGGCTTCGATTGCGGCCTCAGTCTCATCGGGCAATTTCATCCCTTTCGAGGAGAAAAACTTGATGCCGTTGTCATGATACGGATTGTGCGAAGCACTGATGACGATACCGGCCACCAACCGCCAAGTGCGGGTCAGATACGCGACTGCAGGTGTCGGGAGCGGTCCCGCAAGAAGCACCTCCACACCTGCAGAAGCAAAACCAGCCTCGAGAGCCGACTCCAGCATGTAACCGCTAATCCGAGTGTCTTTGCCGATCAGAACGGTAGGACGACCACTGCGTCCACCCGCGCTTTCATGAGACTGAGACAAAACCTTGCCCGCGGCATACCCTAAACGCAGGGCGAACTCGGCGTTGATCACCTCGCCGCCAACGAGCCCTCGGACACCATCTGTACCGAAATATTTTCTTTTAGACATTATTATTTTTTCGCATCCTCTACTGCATGCCATACCGACAAGGCATCGCGCGTCTCTCTCACATCGTGCACTCTGAGTACACGGGCGCCACGCACCACTCCGGCGAGTGCGGCAGAGATACTGCCTGAAAGTCTGTGATCGACTGACTGTCCAGTCACAGCACCAATCATTGATTTGCGCGACACCCCTAAAACGACAGGATAACCCGTATTCGCAATGACGTTCAAATTGGCAAGCAACTGATAATTTTGTTCGACAGTTTTACCGAAACCAAAGCCAGGATCCAGACTAATACGCTCGGACTGAATACCCAGGGATTCGAGTTGATGAGCTTGTCTGACAAGCTCTGCATGAATGTCATGGACCACGTCGTTGTAATGTGGCTTGGTCTGCATTGTTCGGGGTTCGCCCTGCATGTGCATCACGCATACGCCGCAATGACCATGTCTGGCGACGATACGCTGCGCGGATACATCGCGCATACCTGTGACATCGTTAATGATATCCGCACCCACATCAAGAGCTGCCTGCATGACCTCGGGCTTGCAGGTGTCGACAGAAATCGCCACACCACTGTGCAACAACGCTTTGATCACAGGAATCACGCGCGCGAGCTCGTCTTGTACAGAAACGGGTAAAGCACCCGGACGTGTCGACTCTCCGCCAATGTCCAGGATGTCGGCCCCCTCCTGGATCAGCGTGTGCGCATGTCGAATCGCCGACTCTGTGCGGGCATGTTGCCCGCCATCAGAAAACGAGTCTGGCGTGACATTGACGATTCCCATAAGAATCGGGCGCTTGAGATCAAACTCAAAGCGCCCGCATACCCAGCGTTCAGCCATTGTGCCGGACACTACCTGCCTCAGACGACGGCGGCGGGATCAGTGTTTGTGCCAGGCGCCGTGCCGCTCGGTGGTGCCCCTGTCGAATCCATCGGTGCCTCAGGCACTTTGGGTGGACGCGGCGGACGGCCTTCGATGATGTCATTGATCTGGTCGGAATCAATGGTTTCCCATTCGAGCAGAGCCTTGGTCATGACTTCAACTTTGTCACGATTGTTCTCGAGAATGGTACGTGCGACAGCGTACTGCTCGTCAATAATTTTACGGATCTGGTTATCGACCTTTTGCATGGTGTCTTCGGACATGTGGGTGGTCTTGGTCACGCTGCGACCCAAAAAGACTTCACCTTCATTTTCCGCATACACCATCGGACCAAGTTCGGTCGACATGCCATAACGCGTCACCATGTCACGGGCGATCGCCGTTGCACGCTCAAAGTCGTTGGAGGCGCCAGTCGTCATTTGATTCATGAACAATTCTTCGGCGATGCGACCACCAAACAACACCGCAATCGTGCAAAGCAACCGCTCTTTATCCATGCTGTAGCGATCGCCTTCGGGCAACTGCATCGTCACGCCCAGCGCGCGGCCACGTGGAATGATCGTGACCTTGTGCACAGGATCCGTCTTGGGGAGCATGCGCGCCACAATCGCATGACCCGACTCATGGTAAGCGGTATTGCGACGCTCTTCTTCAGGCATGACAAGCGAACGACGCTCGGCACCCATGATGATTTTGTCCTTGGCCTTTTCAAAGTCGGACATATCAACCGTCCGACCATTACGACGGGCGGCAAACAACGCAGCCTCGTTCACCAGGTTAGCCAAATCGGCACCAGAAAAGCCAGGGCAACCGCGAGCCAAAACATGCGCGTTGACGTTTTGAGCGAGAGGAACTTTACGCATGTGCACATTCAGGATCTGTTCACGACCGCGAATATCAGGCAGAGGCACGACAACCTGACGATCGAAACGACCGGGGCGCAGCAAGGCTGGATCCAGCACGTCAGGACGGTTGGTCGCGGCGATCACGATCACGCCCACGCCAGTCTCAAAACCATCCATCTCGACGAGCAACTGGTTGAGCGTTTGCTCGCGCTCATCGTTACCACCACCGAGCCCGGCGCCACGCTGGCGACCGACCGCATCGATTTCGTCGATGAAGATGATGCAAGGCGAATGCTTTTTAGCGTTCTCAAACATGTCGCGCACGCGAGAAGCACCCACGCCCACAAACATTTCGACAAAATCAGAGCCTGAGATGCTGAAGAATGGGACTTTGGCTTCGCCGGCAATTGCTTTAGCCAACAGTGTCTTACCCGTACCGGGCGAACCCACCATCAGCACGCCTCGGGGGATATGTCCACCGAGCTTCTGAAACTTGGTCGGGTCACGCAAGAAATCAACCAGCTCCTGCACATCCTCTTTGGCCTCGTCGCAGCCCGCGACATCGGCAAAGGTGATGGAGTTCGTGGTCTCATCGAGCATCCGGGCACGGGACTTGCCGAAACTGAACGCTCCGCCCTTGCCACCGCCCTGCATCTGGCGCATGAAAAACACCCACACGCCAATCAGCAACAGCATGGGGAACCACGACACGAAAATACTCATCAGGAACGAGGGCTCTTCGCGCGCCTTGCCCGAAACCTGCACACCCGCCTTCATCAGGTCGGACACCATCCAGAGGTCGCCGGGAGAAGTCAAAGTGTAAGGACGGCCAGCATCGGGCGTGACGTAGAGCACATCGCTCTGCACATCCACCTTGCGGATTTTGCCAGCCTTGGCATCGTCCATAAACTGGGTGTAACTGACGGAGTCTTGGGCAGGCGCACGGCTGTCAAACTGTTTGAAAACAGTAAACAGAACCAGTGCGATCACCATCCAGACAGCGACTTTAGAAAACGAATTGTTCAAGGCCGATCTCCTGCTTGTAATGCTGACAAGCGATACCCTAGTGGCCTAAAGGGAGTTTCGCAATATAAATCAATACTTCATTCTACCCCGATTCTGGTCACTTTCCGGCTGGATTCCCTTCGGCCTGAAGGGTTCAAACGGGGGATCAAAAGGGAATCAAAAGCGGAACAAAATCAAGAAGTTCCAGAACGCTCCAAGACCTCTACAACTTTCGACCTTTCGCGATGAGGAAAGTTTCAGAGGAACGATCCCGAGACGCTTTAGGCTTGCGCTCCACGACTCTTTTGAAGTGTCGCTTGAAGCTTTCAACGACTTGAGAGAAACCGCTGCCGTGGAAGGCTTTTACGATCAACGCACCATCAGGTTTGAGGTGCATCAGCGCAAATTCAAGAGCTAATTCGATCACTATTTGCACCCGCGCGGCATCAGCCATGCCCACTCCGGACAAATTGGGCGCCATATCTGACAGCACCAAGTCTACCTTAGCTCCATCCAGCATCGTGTTCAAGGTCTCAAGCACCGACTCCTCACTGAAGTCACCCTGGATAAACTCCACCCCGGCAATGGGCTCCATGGGAAGGATGTCCAAAGCGAGGATGCGTCCATCGAGAACGCCCCCCTTACCCACCAGCCTTTCGCGGGCGACCTGGGACCAGCTACCAGGCGCCGAACCCAGGTCGACAATCACATCCCCGCGACGCATCAGCTTCTCTGCATCCAGGATTTCGGTTAACTTGAAAGCCGCACGGGCGCGATAACCCTTTTGCTGGGCTAATTTGACGAATGGGTCGTTGATGTGTTGCATCACCCACTCTTTTGAAAATTTGTTCTTTGCCATTCCCGTACAATCTACCTTATGACTATTATGGAACTCACCCCACGCGAACGCAGCGCCCTTCGTGCTGCTGCCCATCCACTGCGCCCCGTCGTCCTGATTGGCGACAATGGCCTGACTGAGGCAGTACTCAAAGAAATCGATCTCAACCTGTCGGCACACGAGCTTATCAAAGTCCGCGCCGGCACGGCAGATCGAGAGGCGCGCGAGGAAATGCTCAGTGCGATCTGCGAAACGCTTTCCTGCGCCGCCGTTCATCATCTGGGCAAGATGCTGATTTTGTACAGGTACGGCGCGAAAGGCACCTACCTCAAGACTGAACCTGCCCCCACCTCACCTGCAAAACGCAAACCTTCGGAACCCCACACGCCTAAAAAGCTTGCCGCCGAAGGAAAAAAACTTGAAAAGCCATCGCGTCGCACTCGCGCCGAACGTGACAGCGAGCTCGAAGAGGATCGCCCCCGCGTATTTTCTGGTGATCGTCCGGCACGACCTAGCACACGTGCCACAGGCTCCAAGGATACAGCACATGGGATTCCGCGTCGCAGCGCACTGTCCTTGCGTGCCGGTGCTCGTCGTGGAGCGCCTGGTTTGGTTTCTCGTAAACGTCCCGCACCCAAGCGTTAAAACAAAATTTAAAACGCCTCGATGCACCAGGCATCGGGGCGTTTTTTATGGCGAACCATTAAACCTTTACAGGTATTTGATGCTGACGATCTCGAACTCGCGGATACCGGAAGGTGCCTGCACCTGAACGACATCGCCTTCGTATTTGCCGATCAAGGCACGCGCGACAGGACTGGAAACAGAAATAAGATTGGCGCGAATATCGGCTTCGACATCGCCCACAATCTGATAGGTCACCTTTTCACCCGATTCGAGATCCTCGATCTCGACCGTCGAGCCAAAAACTGCGCGACCATCCGCATCGATCGTGCTTGGATCGATGATCTGAGCATTGGACAAGGTACCGTCGAGCTCGCTGATACGGCCTTCGATAAAGCCCTGGCGCTCGCGAGCGGCATCGTACTCGGCGTTTTCCGAAAGATCGCCCTGCGCACGCGCCTCCGCGATCGCATTGATCACGGCTGGACGTTCAACATGTTTGAGGCGATGCAACTCGGCTTGCAAGCGCTCGGCCCCGCGCGCGGTAAGAGGAATAGTGGCCATGATATTTTCCCAAAAAGCAAAACCCCGGATCGATGCGAAGCCGGGGTGGTGATCAAGTCTCTATTGTGAGCAAAGTTGGCGGCAAATGCAAGCCACCCTCTACAGATTCATGTTTCTTACATCGTCAGGTAGTCTTTCTTGACTTGTTCGAGCTGATCAAGTTCGGCCAGCGTGCCAGTGAAACGAATGTGACCCTTTTCGAGCAGATACACACGGTCGGACACAAGTCGCGCAAAGTGGAGATTCTGTTCTGACAACAAAATACTGACACCCTGACGCTTGAGCGCCAAGATCATATGCACCATCTGCTCGACAACAATTGGCGCCACCCCTTCGGACGGTTCGTCAAGCAACACCAGGAAAGGATTGCCCATCAGCGTTCGCGCCACAGTCAGCATTTGTTGTTCACCACCGCTCATTTTTCCGCCCGGACGATGGGGCATTTCAGACAAATTGGGAAACAAATCGAATAAACGCTCGACACTCCATTCGGGTGCAAGAGAACCATCGGGCCAGCGGCGAGCAGGCTGGCGCCCGACGGCCAGATTTTCAAGCACCGTCAAATCTGTGAATATGCGCCGATCTTCAGGCACGAAACCCAAACCCAGCGTCGCGATGCGATAGGCGGGTAGCGTCGAGATATCGCGTCCCATGAAAACGACCTGACCCGCTCGTCGCTCAATCAAGCCCATCAGCGTCTTGATCGCAGTCGACTTGCCCGCACCATTGCGACCCATCAGGGCGACGACTTCCCCTCGCCTGACCTCGAGATCGACATCAAATAGAATCTGAGCCGCGCCATACCACGCGCACAAATGCTCAGCCACGAGCAACGGCTGTTCGTGACCTTTCACTTCCGACATGGGCGTGAGCGTCTGTCGGGATGTTGCGACGAGAGGTGATGTCATTGCCCTCCTCCCCAGTCGGCATGAAAGGTCGCGCCTGTTCCAAAATACACTTCTTGTACTTGACGATTTGCACGCACCTCGGCGGGTGTTCCCTGCGCAATTAGACGGCCGCGCGCCAACACAATGACACGATCCGCAAACGCGAACACAACATCCATACTGTGCTCGGTGAAAAGCACCGCGATGTTTTGCTCGAGCACCAAACGCTTGGTCAAGGCCATCAAAGCGTGTCGTTCCTCGGGCGCCATGCCGGCAGTCGGTTCATCCATGAGTAAAAGCTTGGGCTCGTTAGCCAGTGCCATGGCGAGTTCAACGCGTTTAACATCACCATAAGCGAGCTCACTGCAAGCGCGCTCGCCTTGTTGCGCCATCCCAACCTGCTCGAGCAACTCTTGGGCGCGTGCTTGCGCGAACGCACGTGCGGGTTTTAAAAATGAAAACAGGCGACGCTGATGGGAGAGCAACGCCATTTGTACATTTTCCAGGGCAGTGAATGAACCAAAGGTTTCCGCGATCTGGAATGTTCGACCGACTCCGAGGCGCCAAATATCGCGCGGAGCCAAACCCAGCAATTCATGTCCGGATAATTGCGCAGAGCCTCGATCGGCGCGCAATTGTCCATTGATCATATTGAATGTTGTTGTTTTGCCCGCGCCATTTGGACCGATCAATGCCAACAATTCACCCGGGCGTATTGAAAAGCTGACCTCGTCTACGGCAGTCAGCCCCCCGAAAGATTTCCCGAGATCCCTGACGACAAGCAAACTCATCGCGCACCCCGCCAGATCAGGAAGCGACGCCCGGCACCTGCTAGCCCCTCCGGAAACAAGAGCACAAGCAAAAGAATGATGCCACCGAGCATCGCGCGCCAGTATTCTGTGTTGCGCGCCACGGTGTCATGAAGCCAGGTGAACGACAAGGCTCCCACAAGAGGACCCGAGAGCGTTTGAATCCCCCCTAACAGCACCATCACCAGACCATCGACGGACTTACTCACGTACAACACTTCGGGCGAAATACTGCCTTTAGAAAAAGCAAAGAGCGCCCCAGCCAATCCAGCCAGCGTACCCGCGATCACAAACGCAATCCACTGCATGCGCTTGACATTGATCCCGATCGCGTCGGCCCGCACTGCAGAGTCCCTGGCTGCTCGCACAGCGTAACCAAACGGCGCGTGCAATACCCGGCGCATCCACCATACTCCAATGACCACGAAAGCGAGTGTGAGCCAGTAATAGTGTTGCTTGTTCATGAGCCAATGGGCGGGCCACACACCGGTCAGGCCATTACTGCCGCCCGTGAACCCATCCCACTGAAAGACGACTGCCCACGTAATCTGGGCAAAGGCGAGCGTCAGCATGGCCAAATAAACACCCGATAAACGCACACTAAACCAGCCAAACACAGCAGCGCCGAACAAGGCAACCAAAGGCGCGATCAAAAGCGCCGCCTCCATGGGCACGCCGGCATACTTCAAGAGTAACGCTGCGCCATAGGCACCCAGACCAAAATAGGCAGCATGACCAAAAGAATGCATGCCAGCCGGTCCCATAATGAAATGCAAACTCGTCGCAAAGAGTGCGGCCACCAACAAATCAATACTCAAAATTGTCACATACGGAGAAGATCGGGTCAGCCAGGGAAGAAGTACAAGCAAGACAATCAACACTGTCCAGAACGGCACGCTCCAGACACTGGCCGCTCGCAAGGGTGCTTCGGCATAAGTGGTATGCCGAGCAGGCTGCTGGGGTCGTCCAAATAATCCCCAGGGCCTGAGCATCAGGACGGTCGCCATCACCAGAAACTCCACGACCAAGGTCAGCTTGGAAAAAGAAACTTCTACGCCGAAGATTGTCTCGACACCCAACCAGATACAGATCGCCTTGATTTCAGCAATCAATAGCGCGGCGACAAAAGCGCCTGGAATCGAGCCCATGCCGCCGACCACGACGACGACAAAGGCCGCACCGATGATATTGAGATCCATCTCCAGACTGGCGGGCTCACGAGGCAGCTGAAGCGCCCCCCCCAAACCAGCCAGAAAGGCGCCAAGCGCGAATACGCTGGTGAACAACCAGGCCTGATTGACCCCTAGGGCACCCACCATTTCACGATCCTGTGTGGCAGCGCGTACGTATACCCCCCAGCGAGTGCGGGTCAGCAATAACCACAACATCCCGAGGATCACAGGCCCCAGCACAATTAAAAGCAGGTCGTAACTTGGAAAGCTGCGACCCAAGATCTGCACGGCGGATTTAAATCCCGGCGCACGCGGGCCCAGCAACTCCTCCGGCCCCCAGAACCACAAGACAGCGTCCTTGATCACCAACACGAGCGCGAAGGTCGCAAGTAATTGAAACAACTCAGGCGCTCTGTAAATACGGCGCATTAACGTCATTTCCACCAGCGCACCCAATATTGCGACACTGAGTGCCGCAGCGAGTATGGCGGGCCAAAAACCAATCGTCGAAGAAAATCTTGTGACCAGGCTGTAGGCCACATAGATCCCGACCATGAAAAAAGATCCATGGGCAAAATTGACGATGCGCGTCACACCGAAAATCAACGACAAACCGGCCGCCACCAAAAATAACGAGGAGGCGCCGGCCAAGCCGTTTAAGAGCTGAACGATGAAACTGGCAAGATCCATACGATGCGCTCGACGCGCCTAGTCAGCCGGTCGAAGCTTTTTCACCTCGGCGGCAGAAGGTAAAAATTTTGCGCCATCCATGTAGCGGAAATCCACCATCACACCCTTTCCACCTTCATTTTTTGTGCGACCCACGAACGCACCCATCGTCGATTGATGGTCCTCAGGTCGATAAGTGATTGGGCCAAACGGCGTCATCAATTGCAATCCTTTGAAAGCGGCGACCAAGGCCTCAGTATCCGTACTTTTCGCTTTTTTAATACCCTCTGCAAGCGACATGATGGTGCTGTAGCCAATGATCGATCCGAGTCGTGGATAGTCTTTAAAACGTGCCTGATAGGCTTTCAGGAAAGCCTCGTGTTCAGGTGTTTTGATGCCGTACCAAGGATAGCCGGTCACCAGCCAGCCATCAGGTGTCTCGTCCTTGAGTGGATCCAGATATTCGGGCTCGCCTGTCAGCAAGCTCACGACCTCGCGACCCTTGAATAAACCACGTGTATTGCCCTCGCGGACCAATTTGGCGAGATCCGCGGCGAACAACACGTTGAAAATCGCATCTGGTTTCGCATCCGACAAGGCCTGCACCACACTGCCCGCATCGAGCTTGCCTAGCGGAGGCGCCTGTTCAGCGACAAACTCGACGTCTGGTTGAGCCGCTTTGAGAAGTGTTTTAAATGTGGCAGCCGCGGATTGACCATATTCATAATTGGGATAAACAATCGCCCAGCGTTTCTTATTCATGGCAGCGGCTTCGGGCACTAACATCGCAACCTGCATGTAAGTTGAAGTGCGCAGACGGTATGTGTAGCGATTGCCATTTTGCCAAACGATCTTATCGGTCAGTGGCTCGCTCGCCAGGAAGAACACCTTTTTCTGTTTGGCAAAATCAGTGAGCGCTAAACCGATATGAGACAAAAATGACCCCGTCAACACGTCAACCTTGTCACGCGTCAGGAGTTCCTCTGCGACCCGAACGGCATCTCCGGGATTGGCATTGTCATCACGCGTGATCAACTGGACTTGCTTACCGTTCAGACCGCCAGAAGCATTGATCTGCTCGACGGCCAGCTCCATCCCTTTTTTATAGGGCTCGAGAAATGCGGGCTGTGCCTTGTAGCTGTTGATTTCACCAATTTTAATGGTGCCCTGCGCATGGACAGTGGATGAAAAGGCCAGCACTGCGGTGGCTTGTAGCACCAGTCGTATCCAATTGGGGGTCTGCACACTCATGACATTTGCTCCTACAGCATTTCAAAATCGCATTAAAGCGTTGCGGCGAACGATCACTATAGCCGCCTGAACCAAAAACTTTAACCTAAATGCACGTCAGGCCGGGCCGAAGCTGGGATCCCTGCCATATTTGTTATAGTTTTTTTTTGTGAGTCTTAAAAGAAAACCCCCATGAGTGCCTTCAACGAAGAAAAAGTCCTGAGTGTGCATCACTGGACAGACCGTCTTTTTAGCTTTACGACAACGCGGGATCCCTCCCTGAGATTCAGCAACGGTCACTTCACAATGATCGGTTTGAAGGTGAACGGCAAGCCTCTCTTGCGTGCCTACAGTATCGCGAGCGCGAACTACGAGGAGCACCTGGAATTTCTCAGTATCAAAGTCGAGGACGGCCCGCTGACCTCACGCTTGCAGCATATTCAAGTGGGAGACTCGATTATTGTGGGACGCAAACCCACCGGGACACTGCTGATCGATTATTTACTGCCGGGCAAACGTTTATATATGTTTGCCTCGGGCACAGGCCTGGCGCCTTTTCTGAGCGTGATTCGCGATCCGGAAACCTACGAGAAATTCGAGGAGGTTGTGTTGGTGCATGGCGTGCGCGAAGTTGCCGAACTGGCCTATCACGACTACCTCACTCAAACCTTGCCACAGCATGAGTTCCTGGGCGAAATGGTCAGTCGTCAATTACGCTACTACCCCACTGTGACACGCGAAACCTATACCAACATGGGACGCATCACGACCTTGATTGAGAGTGGAAAGCTCTTTGCCGACTTGAAAGTCCCGCACCTCGACCGCGAGCAAGACCGCATCATGATTTGCGGCAGTCCCGATATGTTGCGCGACCTGAAAGCCATGCTTGAAACGCGCGGGTTCAAAGAAGGCAACACCACCCGCCCCGGCGATTTTGTGATCGAACGCGCATTCGCAGAGCAATAATCTCGCGCAGTACACTGGAAGATCTATTTTAAGGATTGATGCACAGCATGACTGAAATCTGGTTGGTTCGACACGGTGAAACCCCCTGGAACGTGGAGAGCCGCGTACAGGGCTGGGAGGACATCGGACTGAATGAAAACGGTATCGAACAAGCCCGGTCACTTGCGCGTCATATCAAGAATCTGAGTGATTCGGGGACGCGTCTGGATGCAATCTACACCAGTGATCTCAAGCGTGCCCATCACACTGCCAGCATCGTGGCCGAATCAGTGGGTTTGCCTTTATCGCTCGAACCCGGTATCCGTGAACGTCACTTCGGCGTCTTGCAGGGCTTGATTTATAGCGAAATGGAACAGCACCAGCCTGAGGCTTATCGGATCTGGCGCAGCCGTGATCCCGATCTTGAAATGCCTGAGGGCGAATCGCTTGGCTTTTTCCACCGTCGGGTAGTCGGAGCCATCAATGGACTCGCGACCAAACACCCAGGGCAACGCATCATGGTAGTGAGTCATGGCGGTGCGATGGACATCATCTGGCGCCACGCCAGTCAGGTCGGTCTACAGGCTGATCGCAAAGCTCCATTGCTGAACGCGAGTTTGAATCGTCTCAGCGTATCCCCGGAATCATGGAGAATCTTGAGCTGGGGCGAGGTGGAGCACCTTGGCGAAGGCGCACAGAATGATGTCACGCCCTGACGGGATGATTTGGATCTTTTAGATCTTTCGAATCTATCGAGTCTTTTAGCTCTGACGGGGTTTTCGCGGCGCATTCACGGCCAAACGGTCATAGAGCCAGTTCGGTAGCGCACGCATGATTTTGCCGACAATCCCCATCTGCCAGGGTATCACGACATAGGAATTGTGCTGAGAGATCGATCGTGCCGCACGCCGGGCAAAAATATCCGCGTCTAGCAAAAAGGGCATGCTGTAGGGATTTTTAGCGGTCATCTCGGTTTTGATATAGCCCGGGGCAATGGTGACCACCGACAAACCGAAAGGTTTGAGCTCCAGGCGCAGGCTTTCACAATATGTCGCGACCGCAGCTTTGGATGCACTGTAGGCACCTGCGCCAGGCAAGCCACGCACACCTGCCACACTCGCGATACCGACAAGCGTACCGGTACCGACCTGCTTCATCAGGGGAACGAAAGGCTCAAAGGTAGAGACCGTCGCCATCACGTTCGTTTCAAAGATCGCTTTGAAGACATCAAAATCTGCCCGCTCCTCGGTGAGCGTACCGGCGCTGATACCCGCTGATGCAATCACGATATCCACGCGACCGACTTGCCTAATGAAGTCCTCAGCGGCAGCATGCAGCGCCTCGCGATCGCACACATCAACCACATACATATGATGCGAACCCGGCAAGGTCTCGATCAGCGCGTTGAGACGCTCACCGCGTCGCGCAAGCAAACCCAACACATGACCTTGAGCTGCATAATGACGCGCCAAGGCAGCACCCAGCCCGCTGCTGGCACCTGTGATGAATACCGCCATGGATTAGCGACCCGCCTGTTTGACCACGCCGGCAGTGATCAATCGCTCAACCGCATCTTCGGACAAACCCATTTGCATGAGAATCTCGATTGAATGTTCGCCAATCCGAGGGGAGCTCTCGACGGGACGACGATGCGGGTGAATGGGCAAACCAATGTAGGGCAATAACCCGACCCCTGGCTGATCGAGTTGTTGCGCAAGCTTTAAATGCTGGGCCTGCGGATGATTGAGCACACCTTGATAATCACGAACAACCGCATGCAACACATCATGTTTTTTGAACAGTGCTGTCCAATGTTCGGTTGATTGCTGACAGAGCTGCTGATTCATCAGATCGCGTAACACCGCTTTGTTTTCAAAACGGATGTGATTATCGATGAAGCGTGGATCGGTCTTCCATTCGGGACGCCCCATTGCATCGCATATGTGATGGAAGTGTTCGGTATGGACCGTGACAATCGATATCTTTCCATCCGCGGTATCGAATACTCCGTTTGGAGCACTGACTGAACCAAAGGGGCGCTTGCCCGCCATCGCTTCTTCGAGAAAACACATTCCTTGAAACGAGGCGCAAGCTTCGAAGAGACTGACTTCGACATGCGTGCCTTGCTTGCGGACAAGACGCTGATACAAGGCTGTTGCGGCGCCTTGCGCGGCATAGAGACCCGTCATGATGTCAGCGGCGAGCACGCCCAAGCGACGAGGCGTACCCTGCTCATCTTGATTGGAATACATCAGACCGCTATCAGACTGCATCACCGAATCTGTTGCCGGAGCATCCGCATACGGACCATCCGGACCGTAGCCACTGATCGAGACATATACGAGCTCTGGCTTTTGCCTGGAGAGCTCCTCGTAGCCGATGCCCAGCCGCTGCGCGACACCAGGACGGAAATTTTGCACGATGACATCGGCTTGCATCGCCATGTCATACAAAATCTTCTTGCCCTCTGGATGGCGAGCATCCAGTGCCAGCGCTTTTTTACCGGCGCTGTTTTGAATGCCGTAAGCGCTGTGATCACCCTTGTTGACGCCGATAAAACGGATCCAGTCGCCAGAAGGAGGCTCGACCTTGATCACGTCGGCGCCCTGTTGCCACAGAATGTGCGCGCAATAGGGCCCGGCGATCCCCTGGCTGATATCTAAAACACGCAATCCGGTGTAGGGAAGAGTCATCAGCCAGCCTGCCTTAAAGAAGAATTAAGAAGCGAGTGAGCGGTGCAAGTCCTGCAATGAGTAAACCTTGATGCCGAGCCCTTCGCGCAAGTACTGCATGCCCTCGACAGCCGCGAGAGCGCCCGCGATGGTCGTGTAGTAGGTCACACGCGCAGCCAGCGCCTGGGTGCGAATCGCACGTGAATCGGTTATCGCGTTTCTGCGTTCTTCAACAGTGTTGATCACGAGAGACACTTCACCGTTTTTAAGCATGTCCACGATGTGCGGACGCCCTTCGGCGACCTTGTTGACAAGCATCACGGGAATGCCAGCCTCCTGGATCGCAGCCGCTGTACCGCGTGTCGCCACAACCTTGAAACCCAGTGCGTGCAAACCGCGCGCAACTTGAACAGCTTTAGGTTTGTCGGCATTTTTCACGCTGATAAACACCGTACCCGACTCAGGCAAATTGACGCTAGCCGCCATCTGTGATTTGACAAAAGCCTCACCGAAGGTCTCGCCAACACCCATGACCTCGCCTGTCGACTTCATCTCGGGTCCGAGAATCGTATCAACGCCGGGGAACTTCACGAAGGGGAAGACAGCCTCTTTAACCGAGAAGTAATGTGGAACGACTTCTTTTGTGATGCCTTGTGAAGCCAGAGTCTGACCGGCCATCGCGCGAGCCGCGATCTTGGCCAGTTGCAGACCTGTCGCTTTGGAGACGAAGGGAACGGTCCGCGAAGCGCGTGGGTTGACCTCAAGCACGTATACATCACCGTTCTGAACGGCGAATTGAACGTTCATCAACCCCTTCACATTCAACGCGCGGGCCATCAGCGCTGTCTGACGCTTGATTTCCTCGGTCATCTCGGGGGACAGAGAGTAAGGCGGCAAGCAGCATGCGGAGTCGCCTGAGTGCACACCTGCTTGCTCGATGTGTTCCATGACACCACCGATGAATACCTCTTGACCATCGCACAGGCAATCGACGTCGATTTCAATCGCGTTGTTCAAAAAGCGATCGAGCAGCACGGGAGAGTCGTTACTGACTTTGACGGCTTCGCGCATGTATCGCTCGAGGTCTGTCTGCTCATGCACGATTTCCATGGCGCGACCACCCAGCACGTAACTCGGACGCACCACCAGGGGATAGCCAATTTCCTGCGCGTGATTCAGCGCCTCGCTTTCGGTACGCGCGGTACGGTTGGGCGGCTGACGCAAATTGAGTTTGTTGAGCAATTTCTGGAAGCGCTCACGATCCTCAGCAACGTCAATCGACTCGGGACTGGTGCCAATGATCGGCGCACCGTTCGCCTCAAGCGCGCGAGCGAGTTTCAAGGGTGTCTGGCCACCATATTGAACAATGATGCCAACCGGCTTTTCCTTGTGGACGATTTCAAGCACGTCCTCAAGTGTCAAGGGTTCGAAATACAAACGATCCGAGGTGTCATAGTCAGTCGAAACAGTCTCTGGGTTGCAATTGACCATGATGGTTTCATAACCATCGTCACGCAAGGCCAGCGCGGCGTGCACGCAGCAGTAATCAAATTCGATACCCTGGCCGATACGGTTGGGTCCGCCACCGAGCACCATGATTTTTTTGCGATCAGTGGGTTCTGCCTCGCACTCTTGCTCATAGGTCGAGTAGAGATAGGCTGTGTTGGTGGCGAATTCGGCCGCGCAGGTATCGACGCGCTTGTAAACGGGACGTACGTTGTACTGATGGCGTAACTTGCGCACCTCGGCTTCGACGGTGTCGAGCAGGAAAGCCAGGCGACGGTCTGAAAAGCCACGACGCTTGAGCTGCAACAGCGTCTCGACATCCAGGTCGGCCAGCGTGCGTTGCTCGAGCGCCAGTTCAATATCGACAATTTCCTTGATCTGCGCAAGGAACCAGGGATCGATTTTGGTGAGTTGATGCACTTCGTCGAGCGTGAAGCCTTGTGCGAACGCATCGCCCACATACCAGATGCGCTCAGGACCGGGCTCACCGAGCTCGACCTGGATTTTCTCGCGATCAGTTGTTTTTTGATTGAGACCGTCCACACCGACCTCAAGGCCGCGCAAGGCTTTCTGGAAAGACTCCTGGAACGTGCGCCCAATCGCCATCACCTCGCCGACCGACTTCATCTGTGTCGTCAAGCGCGCATCAGCAGTCGGAAACTTTTCGAAAGCGAAACGTGGCACCTTGGTGACGACGTAGTCGATTGTGGGCTCAAAGGATGCGGGTGTCGCACCACCTGTGATTTCGTTTTTCAATTCGTCGAGCGTGTAGCCGACCGCGAGACGGGCTGCGACCTTGGCAATGGGGAAGCCCGTTGCTTTGGAGGCAAGCGCCGAGGAGCGTGACACGCGAGGATTCATCTCGATCACGATCATGCGACCGTTGTCGGGATTCACGGCGAACTGAACGTTTGAGCCACCCGTATCAACACCGATCTCGCGCAATACCGCGATCGAGGCGTTGCGCATGATTTGATATTCTTTATCGGTCAGCGTCTGCGCCGGCGCGACGGTAATCGAGTCACCGGTATGCACCCCCATCGGGTCGAGGTTTTCGATCGAGCAAACGATGATGCAGTTGTCGGCGCTGTCGCGCACGACTTCCATCTCAAACTCTTTCCAGCCCAGCAGAGACTCCTCGATCAGCAACTCGCTGGTCGGAGAGGCCTCTAGGCCTCGGCGGCAAATCGTTTCGAATTCTTCGGCGTTATAGGCAATACCGCCACCACTCCCACCGAGCGTAAAGCTTGGACGAATGACAGCTGGAAAACCGGAAGTGCCAATTTCAGCAGCGATTCTCTTTTGAACTTCCCACGCCTCTTCAAGGCTATGGGCGACGCCCGATTTCGCGGACTCCAGTCCGATCGCGCTCATCGCGACTTTGAATTTTTGACGGTCTTCGGCCTTTTCGATCGCATGCGCATTCGCACCGATCAACTCGACGTTGTACTTCTTGAGAACGCCGTGTTTGTCGAGATCAAGCGCGCAATTCAGCGCAGTCTGGCCACCCATGGTGGGCAACACGGCATCGGGACGCTCTTTCTCGATGATTTTTTCCACAACCTGCCAGGTGATCGGCTCGATGTAGGTAACATCGGCGGTTTCTGGATCGGTCATGATGGTCGCAGGGTTGCTGTTGACCAGGATGGTGCGGTAACCCTCGGCTTTCAAGGCTTTGCAAGCCTGAGCGCCTGAATAGTCGAACTCGCAGGCCTGACCGATGATGATCGGACCCGCGCCGATGATGAGAATACTTTTTAGGTCTGTACGCTTTGGCATGGTGACTCTTTATTTTTTACCGGCCATCAGGCTCATGAATTGATCGAACAGGACCACGATATCGTGCGGTCCAGGGCTGGCTTCGGGGTGCCCTTGAAAACAAAATGCCGGGCGGTCCGTGAGCTCGAAGCCCTGCAAGGTACCGTCAAACAATGAAATATGCGTCACGCGCGCATTGGCGGGGAGCGTTTTGGCGTCCACAGCAAAACCGTGGTTCTGGGCGGTGATGAACACGCGTCCGCTCGCCAGCTCCTGGACGGGATGATTGGAGCCATGATGACCCGTTTTCATCTTGACTGTCTTGGCACCCAAGGCAAGACCCATAATCTGCTGGCCCAGACAAATGCCAAAAATCGGGAGCTTGCGCTCGAGAAAAACCTTGGTGGCGGCAATCGCATAGTCACAAGGATCTGGATCGCCAGGGCCATTGGACAGGAACACGCCGTCTGGTTGCAGTGCCAAGACTTGCTCGGCGGTGGTCTGCGCCGGAACAACGGTGATGCGGCAACCACGCTCAGCGAGCAGGCGCAAAATATTGGATTTCACACCGAAATCGTAAGCGACAACATGCGGCGACTGACGATCGTTTTTGCCGTAACCCACTCCGAGTTGCCAGGTCGATTCCGTCCAATTTGCATTTTTTGTGGCCGATACGACCTTGGCCAAATCCTGACCCGACATGCCAGGGAAAGCTGCCGCGAGCTTGAGCGCTTGTTCGGCATCGTCACCCACAAAGATACAACCACCCTGCGCACCGCCCTCACGAAGGATACGGGTCAACTTACGGGTATCGATCTCGGCGATGGCGACAATACCCTGCGACTTCAGGTAGTCGGGCAAGGACTGTGTTGAACGGAAATTGGAGAGGCGCGCAGGGCAATTGCGAACAATCAGGCCTGCGGCATGAATCTTGGTGGATTCGACATCTTCGAGGTTGACGCCGGTATTGCCAATGTGGGGATACGTCAGCGTCACGATCTGTCCGCTGTAGCTCGGATCCGTCAAAATCTCTTGATAACCTGTCATGGCGGTGTTGAAGACCACCTCGGCGACAGTATGGCCAGGGGCACCAATAGAAATACCCCGAAATACGGTACCATCAGCCAGCGCTAAAATCGCAATCGAGTTGCGACGCGTGGTTTTGGCGGCAGCAGTTGTATCATTCTTTCCAGACCCTGGGTTCTTAAGCTCAATCTCATCAAATATATTTGGCAGCACAATTAACCCCGGCATCAAATCTTATAAGCAAACCTTGGAAGTATAACCCGATGGCCAGCCTTCTCGAATCTTTACGTAAATACACCACCGTTGTAGCAGACACGGGCGACTTTGAGAGCATGAAGCGCTATCAACCCACCGATGCCACGACGAATCCCTCTCTGATTTTGAAGGCTGTTCAGCAGGACGCCTACCGTCCCATGCTTGCGCGCTGCGTCAACGCTCACCCCAAAGCGTCTTCAGAGACCTTGGTCGACCAGCTACTGGTTGCCTTTGGAAAAGAAATTCTTAGCATTGTGCCGGGGAGAGTTTCAACAGAAGTCGACGCACGGCTTTCTTTTGACACGCGGGCTACGATCGACCGGGCACGACAGATTATGGCCCTTTACGCAGCTGAGGGGATCGGACGCGAACGTGTCTTGATCAAGATCGCGGCGACTTGGGAAGGTATCCAAGCCGCACGTGTTCTCGAGTCCGAAGGTATCCGCTGCAACCTGACGCTTCTCTTCTCGCTTTCTCAAGCTGTGGCGTGCGCCGATGCCCGCGTCCAACTGATTTCACCTTTTGTGGGTCGCATTTACGATTGGCACAAAAAACAGCAAGCAAGTGCCTGGGATGAAGCCGCCAGCAGCGGTCGTCACGACCCCGGCGTACTGTCGGTGACAAAAATATACAACTACTACAAATATTTCGACATTCCCACTGAAATCATGGGCGCAAGTTTTCGCAATACGGGTCAGATACTCGCGCTCGCAGGTTGCGACCTGTTGACGATCAGCCCCGAGCTCCTGGGAAGTCTAAACGAGTCCACCGGCAGCCTCTCGGCCTCACTCACGCCCGAAGGCGCGCGCGCCAGTCAGCCGCAGGCTTTACCTTGCGACGAGCAAAGCTTTAGATTTCTACTGAACGAAGACGCAATGGCAAGTGAAAAGCTCTCAGAAGGGATTCGGGCTTTTGTCGCGGATGCTCGCAAGCTCGATGCTTTGATTGACGCGCAACGGTAATCTTCAAGGCTACGTAGGGCGACGTTCCATGAGCGCCCACGCCACCGTGCCCGCGTCGACATATTCGATCTCACTGCCCGCAGGCACTCCGCGCGCAAGGCGCGTCACCTTGATGCCAAGCGCACGCAATGACTCAGAGAGGTAGTGTGCGGTCGTCTCGCCCTCTGCCGTGAAATTGGTCGCAAGAATCACTTCTTTAACCAGACCATTACCGGCTCTTTTCAACACCCGACCAAAATCGAGCTCGTCGGGTCCCCGGCCCTCCAAAGGCGCGAGACTACCCATCAAAACGTAGTACATACCTGTGTAGCCATGGGTCGCTTCGATTGAGTTTTGATCGGCAGGCGTTTCAACAATACAGAGCAAAGAAGCATCGCGTTCCGGATGCTCGCAGGTCGCACAGACAGGGACTTCAGTAAAACCATTGCATTGTTCGCAATGCTGCAAACGTTCAACCGCCTCGGTTAACGCCTGACCGAGCTGTTCGGCGGCCTGCAAATCGTGCTGCAACAGGTGATAAGCCATGCGCCGCGCAGTCCGGACACCCACGCCCGGCAGCCGACGCAATGCGTCGACCAGCGCAAGCAGTGGTTGAGGTTCGGAGCTGAATTTTTCCATTTCAGAAAGGAAGCTTCATCCCGGGTGGCAAAGGCATGCCTGCAGTCACGGCAGCCATTTTTTCCGAGGAAGTCGCCTCGGCCTTGCGCAAAGCGTCATTGAACGCGGCAGCCACCAGGTCTTCGAGCATATCTTTGTCATCGGCGAGCAAGGTCGGATCGATCGAGACGCGCTTGACGTCATGACGGCAGGTCATTGTGACTTTTACCAATCCGCCGCCCGAAGCGCCTTCAACCAAAATATCAGCCAAAGCGTCCTGGGCTTTTTTCATGTTTTCCTGCATCTGTTGCGCCTGACGCATCAGACCTGCAATTTGTCCTTTCATCATGATTGGATTTCCTGAATAAAAAATTTAAAAATGAGTCCGAATTCGCATCTGCAATTAGGCAGGCGAGCTCGGCCGGATCGACCCTGGCACCACCTTGGCACCAAAATCCTGAATTAACGCTTGTACAAAAGGATCTTTTTGAATCGAGACCTCCGCGGCCTCCTGTCGGGCTTGCTGCGCGACCAGGTCAAGCGCATGCGCGGAAGAGCCTTCACCCTCGCCGATTTCAAACAGCAGCTCAACCTTGAAGCCAAAATAATCGTTCAGAACAGTCCGTAAGCGCTCGACTGGCGCCCCTTCAGACAAGGCTTTACTCGGCACGCGCAAAGTCAGCTGATGCTTGTTAATCGCCACACACTCTGACTGTCTGGCGAGTTGCTCTGCCAGACCTGACAACGGTAACTTGGCCGCGAATGCTGCCCAAGGCTCGGGAAGGACAATGGTGTCGGAGTTCGAGGCTTGCATCCGCTCATAGTCCTCGGCACTGAGAGAGTATTGGTCGTGCTCAGCGGTGCCCTGAAAACCAAAGCCCTCATCATCATTATCGAACTCGGGTTCGGGTTCGGGTTCGGGCTCAGGTTCGGGTTTAGGAGTAACCAGAGACTTGGATACCGCTTTCGGTGTTGGAAGTGTCGGAGGGGTCGTAGGTGTCGGAGGGGTCGGGGGTGCCGAGGATGTCATGGCTGGAGGTGAAGCAGCCGGGGTGGCAGGCGCAGCAGGGACTTGAGCGGGTACTGCCGCTGTCGCAATCGAGGGGGTTGGCTTGGAAACATTGGGCGATACCGAATCAGGCGCGGGCATCGCAACGCCTGAGGTCCCACCCAAAGACAACATGCGCAGGCACGCCATCACAAAACCTGCATATTCATCAGGCGCAATCGCGAGCTCCGACCGACTATGTACAGCCACCGTATAGAACAACTGCACCACATCCGGGTGCAGCGAAGCGGCAAATCGGCGAATGTCGAGCGCGACGGGATCCGATTCGTCAACCGCAGCACTCACGCGCTGGGCAATCGCGATACGTGAAAGCAATACCGCGAGATCGGCTAAAGCCGCGCGATAGGAGAGACCGCGCGTCGCAAGCTCATCGGCGATCTCAAGCACTGCGGGGGCCTGGCCCGACTGCAAGGCATCCAGCAGCCTAACAAGATGGCGCTGATCAATCGTCCCGAGCATACCTCGCACAGCCTCTTCGGTGAGGTTGCTCGCGCTGTAGGCAATCGCCTGATCGGTAAGCGACAAGGCATCGCGCATTGAACCCGCAGCGGCCTGACCAAGCAGTCGCAAAGCTGGCACTTCGAAAGGGATCTGCTCCTGTCCAAGCACGTTTTCGAGATGGCCGACAATCGCCTCGCCTGGCATTTGCTTGAGATTGAACTGCAAACAACGCGACAGTACAGTGACAGGAATTTTCTGGGGATCGGTCGTCGCGAGGATGAATTTCACATGCGCAGGTGGCTCCTCAAGGGTCTTGAGCATCGCATTAAAAGCGTGCCCCGTGAGCATGTGGACTTCGTCGATCATGTAAACCTTGAAACGACCGGCGCTGGGCGAGTAAACCGCCTGCTCGAGTAGTTGGGTCATTTCATCGACACCGCGATTGGAGGCGGCATCGAGCTCAAGATAATCAACAAAACGGCCCTGGTCGATTTCGGTGCACGCCTGACAAACACCACAAGGGGTCGCCGTGATACCTGTCTCACAATTCAGCGACTTGGCCAAAATACGCGAAAGCGTAGTCTTGCCGACACCCCTCGTACCGGTAAATAGCCAAGCATGGTGAAGTCGCTGGGTCGTCAGTGCATGCGTCAGTGCGCGGACAACGTGGTCCTGACCGACCAGCGTATCGAACGAGCGGGGGCGCCATTTACGCGCGAGGACCAAATAGCTCATAAGTTTTACCGACCACAGACGGAAATTGAAGAGGCGAGCCTGACTTCGGCACTAGTTCTGCACGGCTGTGGCTGCTTCGTTCCCGACCTGACCAGATTGACCGCCGAACCATGCGAAGGGGCCCGCCAACTTAGATTTTAGCAGGGCTTGAGTCAGAGAGCCGGGATGCACTCAAACCAGAGCTGATCTCGAGGAAAATACAAGGCTGCACGGGCTGCAGCGCCATCAAAAGCGTGAAGCTTTTCGCAATACCGCGTCAACTGTGGCCGATAGCGTGAGATCATCCGCTCACCGAAGGCTTCAGGGCTTTCACCCGGCTCTGGCCGTCCTGTTTTGTAATCGACAACGAGCCAACCCTTTTCATCTTTGAGCGCATAATCCAGCACAGACATCTGCCCGGACTCATCGAGTAAAGCCCATTCATGCCTGGCCCGGGACTGACTCAAGAGCCACTGTCCCCGTTCGCTTTTAAGCATCGCCACCAAGGTGTCGATGACTTCGTCGGCCACTTGAGCGATTGCCTCGGCCACGACCCCCATTTGCAAAAGCTGGCGTTCAATGCGATCGCGCTGTTGTTCGATGCGGGTCTGGGACCAAAGCGCCACACCTTGGTCGCCAATGTGTGCCAACCATCCGTGCACCAACACACCCGCTAACCTCTCATAGCTTGACTGAGCTTGCCAGGCATAGGCTGGGTTCTGAACCATTATTGTGTGCAAGGGCTGCGGCGCACGGTTTTTCAAACGTGATAAACGAGGCATCGAGAAAGCAGGTACTGCGCGCTCTGCTTTTGCCGCCTCGTTGACCACGGTCGCAGGCTCAGGAAACTGCACATAAGGGGACAGGCGCGCCAATAAGCTGCCTGAACGGGCCGCAAGCGGTGCGCCAGATTCTGCATCAAGCTGCAACTCTGCCACGAGGTGCAAACTTTCCTTTGCACGCGTCGCAGCAACATACAACAAGCGATCCACCTCATAATCGCTTCGACGCTTGTCACGTTGGGCAAGATATTTGGAAATCACATCCTGTTCCTCGGTTGCACGCGCCTTAATCGGTCCGAGCATCACCTTGTCGGCGACTTGTTCGATTCGAACGAGAGGCGCACGATCCGAAACCGGCGGGTGATGCAAGCCAAATAGAATCACTGATTCAAACTGTAGCCCTTTTGCTTTGTGCATCGTCATCACTTCCACCGAACGTTCACCTGTTTCTGGCGAGGCGAATAAACGGGTCAAACGAGCGTCGAGCACATCCACATCCAGTCCACCGTACGGCGCGATTTTCTCAATCAGGGCGAAGACGCTTTCTGCATCTTGTAAATCGGTGGCCGAGCGGGCAAGCGCCACGCCCCCTAGCAAGCGCCACACTCGCTCGATGCGAGCTGCCAAAGGAGCCAGATCGTCTTCGACCAAAGCATTCAGCAAGACAGGCGCGACCGCGCACAATCGCTCGTACTCGTCAGGGGCCAGGATTTTTTCAGCTTGACAGCGCATGTCAGAATCGGTGCGATGCAAGACACGTTCAAGCAAGGCCGGAATCGCGCCATGACGATCCATACCAAAGAGTCGATGCAAGCTCTCGAGTCGCAAGCCACAATAAGGTGAACGCAATACCGACAACCAGGCTGCCCGATCTCCGGGATGCACCAACGCGCGAATGATCTGAACCAAATCGACCACGTAGGCGCGAAGATGCAAAGGCACCAACTCGACTGCGCGACAGGCGATCCCTTCTTGCGCAAGTAACTGAGTCACATCTTTCAGATGAGAGCGCGCGCGCACCAAGATCGCGACAGGATGCTCTGAATCGGGAAAGTCAGTCAGCGCCTGCCTGACCAGGTCAAGAACAACATCTTGGGAACGCTGTCCGAGCTGTGGACACACACCATGGAATCGCACGGCAGGAGAGATCGTAGCGTCTTTGAAAGACGTTGAGGGTGCGTAGGCAATCGCACCGGCGCAAGGATCATCGGACGCTGGAAAAAGCGATGAAAAAGCGTGATTCACCCAATCGACAATTCCGCTTTGGGAACGGAAATTATCTGTCAGCGTAAGGCATTCAGGACGAATAGATCCCAAACCCTCGTCGCGCACACGCAAAAACAGCACCACATCGGCTTTACGAAAACGATAAATCGATTGCATCGGATCGCCCACCAGGAAAAGTGTGCGTCCATCTCCTTGTTGCCAACCTGCGGTGATTTTTTCAATCAAGGAAATTTGCGACTGGCTTGTATCTTGAAACTCGTCGATTAAAAGATGACGGATGTTTTGATCGAGCTTGAGTAATAACTCGGTAGGTTCTTCGGCACGCCCAAGCGCCTGATCTGCACGACGGGCGATTTCGATGAAATCAACCTCGCCCACCTCCATGAATCTCAGCATCAGCTGTGCTGCGGCGAGTCGCAAACAAGTGAGTTGTGCCTGGAGAATTTCCCACTGCTGCACAGAGAACACAGGCTCAGGCGTATGGACAATGGCTTGCAAGCGCACGACCCAAGCGGGCGGCTCGTCAGATTCGACACCTCGCAACCATTCGAGCAGGCGTTCCTTATGTTCTGTTTTGGGGAGAAAGCCCTGATTTTTATTCACCGTTTTGCGCAGGCTTCCCGCGCTCGTCAGTAGCAGTGCAGCCAGTCCTTTCCAGCGTTCAAGCTCGCCCGCATCCGCTTCAAAAGCCCCTCCGTCCCAGTCCAGGAGCGCGACGATCGGATGCGTGGGTTCAGTTTGCAACAAAACGTCCGCAGCGCCACGCGCGATCGGCGCCAGCTGCTCCGCCCAACCTGCTGGCATCAGTGCAAGCAACCCCGCCAGATCCTGACAGACGGCGTCGCAGAAGTTTTCCTCAAGCACATGGCGATCATCACCCTCAGGCAGCAACGGCAGCCATTGATCGCGCTGCCCCAGCATATCGGCAAGCGCTTCACAGGTCTGGGACACATCGAGATCCATATGCTCAAGCAAACGCGTGACAGCTTCAACCTCCCCCACCATCTCAAGCGTCTGTCGCGCAGCCTCAAGGTAGTGCGCGCGCGCATCATCCACAAGTTTAGGCACACCACCCATGGAAGAAAGCCAGGGCATATTTCGAACAAGCGATGCACAAAAGGCGTCTATGGTTCTAATCGATAAACGCGCAGGGTGTTGCAGCAAGGCCCACCCGAACTCCCGATCTCTTGCCAGTGCAGCACGTCCAAGGGTCCAGCTTTTAAGCGCATGAGCAGCCTCGGGAGGTTCAGGATTTTCGGCGCGACGAAGCTTCTCAAGGACACGCTCGTGCATTTCGGCAGCGGCCTTGCGCGTAAAGGTAATCGCGGCGATTTCCTCCGGACGGCCAACGATCGCCAACAAGGCCAAAATGCGATCCGTCAACAACTCCGTCTTACCTGATCCGGCAGGCGCTTGCACCAGAAAAGACTCTCGCGGGTCTGTCGCACGTTCCCGCACAGCCCAATCACTTGGCTGTCTATTCGACATCTTTTTCTCCCAGGGAAGCTGGGCGAGTCATGTCCAGCATCTCATCGAGCACCTCCAGCCCATCGTCATAGCACCTGAGCAAAGCGGGCACATCGCAATACTGCAAATCGTGACGCGACCATGACAAATTGACGGCCAATCCGGAAGTGAACTCCGAGGCAAGCGCATACACCACATCCTTGAGACGTGTCATCGTCGCTGACCAATCCGCATCCGGATAGCTAGCATCCTGAATAAGGACCGGCCCACGTACGCCGATGTCTCGGCTCAGCAGACCAGTGGGAAGCTGTGGCCCAGAATGCAAGTGCACAAGCATCAAACCCGCAACCGTATCGAGCATTCCTTCTTTATCCAACACTGCGGCATAGGCTGGCAGTTGAAGCTGAACAGGACGGTCACGCTGCCAATCACTGAGTACTTTCGGAAGACTCCCTCCGGCTTTGTAATCAATGACGACATGATCTCCATTCTCGAGTTGATCCATGCGATCAAGTCGAACACTCAACGTCAACCCAGAGACGGACAGTTCATGTTTCTCCTCGATCTGAACCGCCGTAAAAGAATCCCTTTCACATTCCAACGCAAGCCAGGCCGTCACAATAGCCAGCGCCCGTTTTTCCTCGAGAGCACGCAATGCGGGATTGAAAGCTGTGAGCTCCTGGTCAGCAGAGGCATGAATCAGTCTCTCAAGTATTTCTCGCAACTCGCCAGCTGCGGTGATCTGCTGACATTGCGCCTGAGTTCTGAATGTTTCCCAAACTTCTTGCATCACAGCATGCAAAAACATGCCACGTGCCGAGACAGGCGCCAACTCCGAATATGCGGGCAGTCCATAGGCGCCCAGACGATAACGGACAAACGCCCAGAGGGGATTGCGCGCCTGAGTTTCGAGCAAGGCAATACCGCCCTTAACGTTTTCCTCGGGTCGTAAAACTGGCGCCTGACTGTCCTCAATGAACTCGAGTGCCTCGCAGCCTGGTTGCTCGTTCGGCACAAGCTTGTCATGACTGGTCAGCGGAACATCTTGAATCAAGGCCGAGGGTCGCAAACCCCGCTCCCCCTCATGTCTGGGAGCACTCAGGACAACATCTGGCGCGAGCGCGCATAATTGTCGGTACATATGCGCAGCCCACTCGCGTTCTCGCTCGGGTGTAGCGCGGGGCGCACCTACACGCCGCAACTCGGACAGTGGGACAAAAGGATTCGGTTTCGGGATGGCTGGAAATACCTCGTCCGTCAGCCCCAAAATCCAGACCCCATCCCAGCTACCGCCCTCTGCTTCAAGCATCCCCAGCACATCGAGTCGTGCCTGTGGATCGCGTTGAGGCTGAAAAGGGATGCTACGGGCCAGGCGTCCAAAAATACTCAACGCCTCGGATGCTGACAGAGAGGCGACAACCGGAGATAAAGCATCGAATCGCTCGAATAACTGATCGAGTGCCTCGATCACCTGGTACACGGTCGAGCTCTGTTTCGTGCGTCCTGGAAAACCCAGCGTTGAGAGTGTTTGACGAAAAGCCATGGACCATAAGCGAACCGAACCTTTGCGCGGTAATTCCGACCAGGATTGCCAAGCGAGATGCCACGCAGGAGAGAGCTGTTTAAGGGGCTCAATCTTTCTGGACCAAGCCATCACACTCAGCTCAACAACCTGATTGTGACGCCAGTCCGCATCCAGGCGGGCACGGTCACCCAACTCTGCCAGGTCTCCCGCGCAATAGCCTGAAAGAAGCGCCGCACCAAGCTCACTGGCCCGCGCTTGACGTTGCTCTTTGAACAGAACAAATGTGCGCAGCCAGGCCAACACCGCGCGCACAGCTTGCCACTCGGACAGAGGACGAGCCAACGCGACGTTGTAGGGAAAAGCCTGCGCGCCGAGGCCTGACAGATCCGACTGGGCTGACTGATCCTCGAGCACGCGACTCAAAGACCTGCGTGCATACGCCACTTCGGCCTCGAGATTCACCGCGATGATGGCGTAGCGTCCTTCGGGATTCTTTGCCAGATTGGCGCGCGCCCAATGGGCAGCCGCCAACCACTCATCCTGAGTGGTGTCGAACATCATGCGCGTCAATCGAGGCTGCACCGATACGCCTGACTCCAGAACAGAAATAGACACTCCTCGCTCAACCAATGCGGCGAGTAATTGCGACATACGTGGAGAGATTTCAGCAAACCCGGCCAGTAGCAATTGAGGTTTGACAGGAAGTCCTGCGCGCACATGTTCAATCACGCGCGCCAAACCGAGATTCGGATCCAACGCATCCAGACGCGAGAGTTCTTCACGGTAACGCTCTCGCCACAACATGAAGTGCGCGTATTCCTCCGTAGTTGAAGTCTCGCCAACCTCGATCATCCACTCATCGATCAGTTTATCTGCCTGCTGCGCAGCGATCGCGGCCTGTTGTGTATCGAGCAGAGGCTCATCGGCCTCGATCGCCTCGATCACCCTTGCCCATAACAACTGCGAACCAAAAGCATCCAGGAGCACCGAATGGGATTTGAGCGACTCATGAAAACCCGCTTGTACGAGCTGTTGAGAAATCCATGCAGACCAGGGGACGATCGTGGGCATCTCGCGAACAGAAGCAGAGGTTCCCGAGCGTTGCGCCAAATCTTGAACAACACGCCTGGCCAGGCGATTATTCACTGTCAAAACGGTTGTTTCAGTCGCTTTGAGTTGCGCAAGCGCGGACAATGAAACTCGGGGACACGCATCAAGGTTGATCATACGCGCTGTTAGAAGCCGCACATCGATGCAATGGCTTCCCAACTGACGCGCATCGCCGGCGTGAGATACCCCATGAAACCCACCGCAAGCACAGCGATAAAAATGAGACCGAGCGTGACTCTGAGCCACAGAGAAATCCGTCGTGGCTGCGCAGGCTGTTCTTGCTGGGTCTGCTGCATCATAGGTCGGACCTCCATCAGTCACTTAGCTCGCTTGCGGGCTCGCTATTCCGGGTAACTTGATCGCGATAGGCTTTTCCCGCACAGGCAAACATAATGCTGCGGCGACAAGCGAGAGCGCGATTGCCATCCACCAGACCAGATCATAACTCCCGGTGACCGTCTGCACACGACCACCCAGCCAGACGCCGATGAAGCTACCGAGCTGATGCCCTAAAAACACCATACCTGACAACGTCGCTGCGAAACGCAATCCATAAATCTGAGCGATCAAGCCTTGCGTCAGCGGTACCGTACCCAGCCAAAACACACCCATCCATGCAGCAAAGATATAAAGCACAAAAGGCGTCGTCGGCATCAATAGAATCCAGATCAAACCAACCGAGCGCATCGCGTAAATACCCGCAAGCAAGTTCTTTTTGCTGTAAATGCCACCGAGTTTGCCTGCGGTAAAGGAACCGAAAACATTAAAGAGACCAATCAACCCGATCGCAATCGCACCTGTCCCGGCATTGAGTCCCTTGTCCACAACGAACGCTGGCAAGTGCAAGGTGATGAATGCCGTGTGAAACCCGCAAACAAAATAGCCCCAGAACAGGAAATGAAAAGTCGGGTGGCGCAAGGCCTGTGCGATCGCTGAAAACATGGACTGTTGCGGGCCTGCAGTGACACCCGGTTTACCACGCAAAAACCACACAAGCGGCAATGTCGCGGCAAATACGGCGGACATCACCCAATAGGCGCCAGTCCAGTCCAGTGTATCAATCAAGAGCTGACCGGTCGGTACCACCAGGAATTGTCCCAAAGATCCGCCCGCACTGGCGATTCCCATAGCGGTGCTCCGATGCGCGACTGGGACCGTGCGCGCAATCACAGGCAAAATCACCGCGAAAGTCGTGCCGGCCTGACCCAGACCGATCAGAACACCGGCAGTCAGATAAAACTCCGTTTCCGAACTTGCCAGGCGCGTACCAATCAGACCCAGCGCATACAAAACGATCGACAGCGCGATGGTACGACCTGAGCCGAAACGATCAGCCATCATGCCCGCGCCAATCGCGCCAAACCCCCACACCAGATTCTGGACGGCAAAGGCGAGCGAAAACACCTCCCGCCCCCACCCTCGCTCCAAACCCATCGGCTGGATAAACAAACCGATCGTGGCGCGGATACCCATCGCCAACAGCACGATGAAAGTTCCCACCAGAATGGTTCTAAAAGCGATTGGGTTATCCAGTAATTTGCCTGGATCCGTTGCAGTGCTGTTTGTTTGCGTCATGAAATGAACAGGCAAAAGGATAATGTGGCGCCGCCGAGACGAATCGAACGTCCGACTCCCTTCTTAGGAGGAAGGTACTCTATCCACTGAGTTACGGCGGCGTATTGTCTAGTTTAACAAGTCCCTCAACCTCGCGGGTGATGCTGCGCATGCAGACTCTTTAAGCGTTCGCGCGCAACATGGGTATAAATCTGTGTGGTTGAAATATCGGCATGTCCGAGCAACATTTGCACCACGCGCAAATCCGCACCGTGATTGAGCAAATGCGTAGCGAACGCGTGGCGAAGGACATGCGGCGAGAGAGGCGCCCGAACACCGGCAAGCACGGCATATTTTTTGATCAGCAACCAAAACGACTGGCGCGTCATGGGCATGGCGCGAGATGTCACGAACATGGCGGGACTAGTGCGCTCTCCGAGCAAAATCGGTCTCGAATCTTTCATGTAAGTCGAAATCCAGTGGGCCGCCTCGGCGCCCAGCGGTACCAGACGGTCTTTTCCGCCCTTGCCCTGCACGACTCTCAACACACCATCGGACAAACTGATATCCAAAACACCGACGCTGACAAGTTCGGATACGCGCAAGCCCGTGGCATACAAAACCTCAAGCATCGCGCGATCACGCAACCCTCGAGGCGTATGAACCGGTGGCTGCTTGAGCAAAGCCTCAACCTGTCCCTCGGACAATGTCTTGGGTACACGCAGAGGTTGTCGCGCAGTGGTCAATTGCAGGCAAGGATCCGTTGATACGCGCTGATGGCGCATGGCCCAAAGATAATAGCGACGCAGCGTCGCGAGCCTGCGATTTGCCGTGCTGGGTTTAGTGTGCGCATGCAACGCTGCGAACCATGATTCGATATCCCCGCCAGTGGCTGCATCCAGGGCGATACCGCGTTCAGCGTTGAGCCACTGTTCAAACGCACACAAATCCCGACGGTACGCCGAGAGTGTGTTTGCAGCTAGTCCATCCTCGAGCCAGACGGCATCGATGAAAGCGCTGACTGCACTTGATTCCTGAACACTCATGAAAGGATGCAATGTCGCGAATTGAAGAATTAATAGTAGCATTGAGCACCATCATTTTTTCTCGCGTCCCGCACATGTCTGTCGCCCTGCTCGTCTTGCCTGAGTTTTTAATGATCGCCTTCGGCTGGTTATTAAAAAGAAAATTCGGGTTTTCGAGCGAATTCTTCACAAGCGTCGAAAAGCTTGTTTATTACGTTCTCTTTCCCGCACTGCTGTTTCATTCCATCACGCGCGTGCCCATCACGCTGGAGTCCGCGGCAGATCCTCTAGCAGGGACTATCGCCGTCGCAACAGCGGGCATCGCGATGTCTTGGCTGGCAAGTCCTGTACTGCGACCACCTGCACTGGCGATGGCCTCGATCGCTCAATGCGGCTATCGCTTTAACGCCTACATCGCGCTGGCTCTCTCGCTGAGTCTGGGCGGTCCTGATGGACAAGCCATCATGGCACTTATCGTGGGTATCGCTGTGCCATTCGTCAACGTGGCCGCGGTATATGGACTAGCCAGACAGCAAGGGTCGGGGATTCTGTCGTCGCTGATTCGCAATCCACTTTTTATCTCGACCACGCTCGGACTGGCCTGCAACTTGGCGGGCTTGCCGATTCCAGCTTTCATCAGCACTTTGTTGGCCAAACTCGGCGCGGCTTCCATTGCGATGGGTATCATTTGCGTAGGTGCAAGTTTGCTGTGGCAACCCAGTCAAACCAACTTTAAATTATTAAGCTGGATGTTGATTGTTAAATTACTCGCACTTCCAGTGTGCGCCTGGTTCATTGCAAACTGGCTGGAACTCGAACCATTGAAAAAACAAATACTGGTGCTGTTCGCTGCCCTGCCTCCTGCTCCAACCGCCTATGTCCTGGCTGTCCGGATGGGAGGCGATGGAAAGCTCGTCAGCCTGATGATCTCGACTGGCACGCTCTTGGCAGCTCTCACCCTTCCATTATGGTTGCTGCTGCTTGCTTGACGCGCTGAACACAAAAGACATGACCCCTACGCCTTTTAAAACGATCTCTTTCGCATTGCCCAACGAGTCCGATACGGATCGCCTTGGACAAGCGCTCGCACAGGTCGCGGCAGACCTGCAACCCACGGTATCCGGAAGTATTCCCGGACCTGAAGCAGGCGGACGCATTCACCTTCAAGGGGACCTTGGTGCAGGTAAAACTTCCTTAGTTAGAGCATTTTTACGACAGTGTGGTGTTTCTGGCCGAATCAAGAGTCCAAGTTACGCTTTACTTGAATCTTATGAAGTTTCTAACTTATACTTGTATCATCTTGATTTTTATAGATTTAGCGACCCTGCCGAATGGCTCGATGCTGGATTCCGGGATTTACTCAACAAACAAGCGCTTGTTTTGATCGAATGGCCTGAACGTGCAGGCGACTTGTTGAGATATCCGGATCTACTTATTGAGCTGTCCTATGCAGGGCAGGGGCGCCAAGCAACACTCAGTGCTTACACAGTAAAAGGGCTTCAATGGATCGACGCACTGCCTCAGACAATTCGGGACGCTCAGCTGAGCTGAAAGCGCCTGCTCGTCGTCGTCTGTTGGGCGCTGCCACGATTTTGCTTTTACCCGTGATTCCTCGGGTCGCCATGGCGGCCAAGCTGCTCGCTGTTCGCACATGGCCCGCAGAAGACTACACGCGTGTCACGCTCGAGCTGGATAGCGAATTACGCGCCGAACACTTCACACTTGAAAATCCACATCGCATGGTGGTGGATATTCAAGGCATGGAGATGAATCCCGCACTCAACGATCTGGTGCGCAAGGTGCGCCCCGACGATCCATACATCAGCTCCCTGCGCGTCGCGCAAAACCGGGCGAATGTGATTCGTATCGTTTTTGATTTAAAGCAGGCGATCGCGCCTCAAGTGTTCACCCTCAAGCCTGTCGGTGACTACAAGTTCCGGCTTGTGCTGGATCTATACCCTAAAGTCGCGCAAGATCCGCTGACGGCCCTGCTCAAAAAAATGCCGCAGAAAAAGCTGGATGAAGATCCGCTTGCCCGCGTGCTCAACGACATTAGCAACAATCCCAAAGGCACCGGCATGACAGCCATGCCTGTCATCCCCAACTCCGTTGCGCCTGCGACAGGTCCAAGCAGCCCAGGCAAAAGTCCGACTCCGCTGGGTCGACGTCGCATGGTCACGATCGCTCTCGATGCCGGACACGGTGGAGAGGATCCAGGTGCGATCGGCAAAGGCGGCACGCGGGAAAAAGACGTCGTCTTGGCGATTGCTCAAAAGCTCAAGGCCCGTATTGACGCGACTCCCGGCATGCGTGCCTACCTGACGCGCGATGGCGATTACTTTGTTCCGCTGCATGTGCGTGTGGAGAAAGCGCGCCGGGTCAAAGCCGATCTCTTCGTTTCCATTCATGCTGACGCTTTTCCAAGACCGACTGCAGGCGGCAGTTCAGTCTATGTCCTGTCCGAGCGCGGCGCCTCGAGTACTGCTGCAAAATGGCTCGCTGAAAAAGAAAACTCTGCTGATCTGATTGGCGGCATCAACATTCAGACTCAAAATCAGCAAGTTGCCAAAATTTTGTTGGACCTCTCGACCTCTGCCCAGATCAAAGACTCCACGCAATTGGCCTCGAATATGCTGGACCAACTCCGGAACGTTTACCGTTTGCACAAGCCGCAAGTCGAAAATGCAGGCTTTGCAGTGCTGCGAGCGCCCGATATGCCTTCGATTTTGGTCGAAACCGCCTTCATCAGCAATCCGACCGAAGAGCAAATGCTGCGCAGCGCCCAAACACAAGATCGCTTTGCTGTCGCCATGCACACAGGCATTCAGCAGTTTTTCAGAGCGAATCCGCACCTGGCCAGCACGGGTTAAGTCAACCACACGAACATTCGACCCGACAAGCCTCTAGAATAGAGGTTCTCTTTTGTTCGTATTCAATATGTCGACTCGCCGCCCAATCTGTGCCCTGCCCGACCTGCTTGTGAGTCAAATCGCCGCAGGTGAAGTGATCGAGCGTCCCGCTTCCGTTCTAAAAGAACTTGTGGAAAACGCTGTAGACGCCGGTGCGCAAACGGTGGAAATCAGACTTGAAGCCGGCGGTATACGGCGAATCGCCGTGATTGACGACGGTAGTGGGATCGAAAAAAATGAGCTCGCGCTTGCGCTCACACGGCATGCGACCAGCAAAATCAGCTCGATTGAAGAACTGGAGTCGGTTCACTCGATGGGCTTTCGCGGTGAGGCTCTCGCCTCGATCGCCGCGGTCTCACAACTGTCTCTCATTTCCCGAACAAAAGACGCAGAGCATGCCTGGTGTCTGGAACCGGGTGCAGTAGAGGCGACCGCTGCGTCCGGGGCTTTGGGCACGACAGTAGATGTCAAATATTTATTCGATCGTGTTCCCGCTCGACGCAAGTTTTTACGCGCCGAGGCTACCGAATTTGGTCATTGTATCGACGCGATCGAACGTATCGCGCTGGCATTTCCTGAAGTCGGCTTTCGCGTGTTTCACAATGATCGTGCAGTCAGACAATGGCTGCCAACCTCGGCCCTCAAACGCATCAGCGATGTGCTGGGTACGGAATTCAACGAACACGGAATCGAAGTGAACGCCCAAGGCGGCATGATTTCTTTGATGGGTGTCGTGACACGCCCGACGGCGGCACGCGCCCGCGCAGATCGCCAGTTTTTGTTTGTCAATGGTCGTCATGTACGTGATCGCACCGTCTCTCACGCTATTCGCAGTGCCTATGCAGATGTCCTGCATGGTGACCGACAGCCAGCTTTTGTGCTTTTTTTACAGATCGATCCGAGCGCCGTCGATGTCAACGTTCACCCAGCCAAACACGAGGTTCGCTTTCGCGACTCCGGCGCTGTCCATCGTTTTGTCCAACAAACCGTGACTCAAGCGCTTGCAGGTGTCGCAGGCGCACAAAATGAAAACGCGTTTGCCGCGACGACCTTTGCCACGACATCCTTTGAACCCTCTGCCGCCACGTCTGCTTCGTCTGAGTTTTCAACGCGCAATGAAACAAGTTTTACTCCACAAGCCAATATTCAACGCGCTTTTCATTTGCGCGAAACTGGACACGCTCACTCAACCTCTCCCCAAGCCTGGCAGACACTCTACGCACCCCTTGAAGAGCAGCCTCCAGTTTGGCCACTCGGTCGCGCGCTCGCTCAGGTACACGGCATCTACATTCTCGCGCAGACGAGTTCGGGACTTGCGTTAATCGACATGCACGCCGCGCACGAGCGTGTGGTCTATGAGCAATTGAAAAAAGCACTGGATTCGCAATCCCTGCCACAACAAGCTTTGCTTGTTCCGGTCGTATTCCGAGTCACTGAGAAGGAACTCGCACTCGTCCAGGAGTTTGAGGAACAGATCAGTCGGCTGGGTTTTGAAATGGCTGCAGTCGGACCGCAGTCCATGGCGCTTCGCGCGGTGCCGGCGATGCTTGCCCGGGGAGATCTTGAGGCATTGGCCCGAGGCGTTCTGCGTGATCTCGAACAGATCGGCGCGAGTCAGCTTTTGACTGAACAACGTAACACCTTGCTTGCAACCATGGCTTGCCACGGCGCCGTACGCGCCAACCGTCAATTGACTCTCGAGGAAATGAACGCTCTGCTTCGTCAGATGGAACAAACCGAGCGGGCAGATCAATGCAATCACGGTCGACCGACCTGGATTCACTGGAGCGTGTCGGATTTGGACAAACTTTTCTTGCGCGGCCAATGACAGAGCGCGCTCACTCTGCATCATCGTCGAATCCGCCCGCATTGCTATGTCTAGCCGGTCCGACCGCGAGCGGCAAGAGTGCGATCGCCCGCGCGATCGCTCAACAATGGCCGTGCGAAATCATTAACGTCGACTCCGCCACAATTTATCGCGGTATGGATATCGGGACAGCCAAACCTTCCCGCGAAGAACGCGCCATGATCCAGCACCATTTACTGGATATTCTGGATCCTCTTGAATCCTACTCGGCAGCCGCTTTTAGACGCGATGCACTGACTTGTGTGGCGCAAATCCGGTCACGCGGACGCCTGCCAATATTGGTGGGCGGCACGATGCTTTATTTCAAAGCCTTGCGCGAGGGACTCAATGATCTGCCTACTGCGAACCCAGAGATTAGAAAAGAGCTGGAGACACGCGCTGCCCAGCTGGGTTGGCCTGCCATGCATGAAGCATTACGTGCGATCGACCCAGTAACAGCAGTCAGGCTCTCACCTAATGATAGTCAGCGCATTCAGCGTGCACTGGAAATCTGGCATATCAGTGGCAAACCCATGTCAGAACTGCTCAACGCCTCCGAGCAAACGGATCAGCCTCTCAAGACGGTGACGCTGAGCCTTGAGCCTGCGCAACGCAGCAACTTGCATCAGCGCATCGCGTTACGGTTTGATGCGATGTTGAAGGAGGGACTGGTGGAGGAAGTGCAGGCACTGCGCGCGCGTGGAGACCTTCATACCGACCTGCCCGCCATCCGTTGCGTGGGTTACCGTCAACTTTGGAGCATGCTGAGTGGAGAGGTCACGCCTGAGCAGGCAAGAGAACAGGCGATTGCTGCGACCCGGCAACTCGCCAAAAGGCAACTCACCTGGCTACGCAGTCTGCCAGAGAGACTGACCGTTGAAGCCGATGCGCCAGGCGCGCTTGAGCGCACCCTCGCGATCGTCGGTCGACTGATCGACGATCGGACGATTACGGACTGACTTACAGCACAACCGTTTGCGCATCAGTGGCTGCGCACTCGGCGATTTCTCCGAGCTGATAGACGGTTTCACCCTGCGCGCGAAGGGCACGGCTGATCGCCTCGGCTTGGGCGGCAGGCACCACTGCGACCATGCCAATACCGCAATTGAAGACACGATGCATCTCGGTATCCGCCACGCCACCCTGTTGCTGCAACCAGCTAAAAAGCTTGGGCATTTGCCAGGCATCGCGATGCAGGCGTGCTTGCAGGCCGGGCTGCAGAATACGCGGTACGTTATCAAGCAATCCACCGCCCGTGATATGAGCCAAGCCTTTGATTTCTTTACCGAAATCTTTTAAAACGGCCAGGACAGGCTTGACATATAAATGCGTGGGCGCCATGACGACATCACCGAGTGGCTGGCCGTAAAAGTCTTGTTCAGGCCGGGCATTGGCGCGCTGCAAGATTTTGCGCAGGAGGGAGTAACCATTGGAATGCGCACCGCTTGAGGCCAAGCCCAGCACCACATCACCTGGCTGGATCGACTTGCCATCAATCAGCAAAGACTTCTCAGCGGCACCGACAGCGAAACCTGCCAGATCGTATTCGCCTTCGGGGTACATGCCAGGCATTTCGGCCGTTTCACCGCCAATCAAAGCGCAGCCCGAAAGCTCACATCCCTTGGCGATACCGCCCACGACTTGCGCCGCGACATCCACAGACAATTTGCCGCAAGCAAAATAATCCAGGAAAAAGAGCGGTTCAGCCCCTTGAACCAGGATGTCGTTGACACTCATGGCAACCAGGTCGATTCCGACGGTGTCGTGGCGTTGCCAGTCAAACGCGAGCTTGAGCTTAGTACCCACCCCGTCCGTTCCAGAGACAAGAACCGGCTCTTTGTAACGCTTTGGCACCTCGAAGAGCGCGCCGAAGCCACCAATACCAGCCAGGACGCCCTCGCGCATCGTGCGTGCCGCCAGAGGTTTAATACGGTCTACAAGGGCATCGCCTGCGTCGATATCGACGCCAGCGTCGCGGTAAGTCAGAGGTGCTTGAGGTTGAGTCATGGGAAAAAGCCGTGGTTGTGTGACAATTGTGGACTTTCGTCCGTATTTTTACTGATTTTACGATGAGTCGATGAGTCGGCAGTTACTTCTAGAGATCACGCCCACACAAAGTCCAAGTTTGGACAATACCGTAGTGGGTGAAAATGCCGCTGCCATTGATGCGGCAAAGGGCTTGTCACGTGGTCGGGCGCTCTATTTATGGGGTCCTCCTGGCTGCGGGCGCACCCATCTGCTTCATGCAATGATAAAAGACAAAATGGCTGATTTTGTCGACACCCGGACCTGTTCGGACGAAATCATGGCGCTTGCCACCTTGCCGACAGACAAGCCCGGGGCAGAGATCGTGGCCGTGGACGACATTCAGGAAATGACCGCAGAGCAACAGGCTGCGGTATTTGCCCTGTACAATCGCTGGCGCGAGCTCAGTGCGACCAGCCAGGCTTTCAGTTTGGTCGTCACGGGCGATCGCGCACCGATGATGATGTCCCTGCGTGAAGACCTCCGCACCCGTCTGGGCTGGGATCTTGTATTTAGACTCGAACCATTATCCGATGCAGAAAAGCGCGAAGCAATTGTTGCCTACGCACTCAGGTGCGGACTTCCACTGGCCGCAGAAGTTCTGGACTGGATGTTGACGCACTACTCCAGAGACATTCGCCAACTTTTTGCGCTGGTGGACGCGCTGGACCGATACTCACTCTCCAAACACCGGACCATCACCGTGCCTCTTGTGCGCCAAATGCTGACTGACAAAGAATTTTTGCAATCATGACCTCCAGAAGACTCGCACTATTTGATCTCGACCACACGCTGCTGCCGCTCGACAGCGATTATCAATGGGCTGTCTTCATGGCGAAATCCGGTCGCGCAGGCGACCCCGCCGAAGCACTGCGACGCAACGAAGAGTTGATGGACCGCTACAACGCCGGTGAACTCACCGCCGAGCAGGCAGCCGAATTCATGCTGGGTCTGCTGGCGGCACACCCGCCCCACCTTCTGGCAGCCTGGCACGAAGAGTTTATGCAAAACGTCATTCGACCGGCCATGACACAGGCTGCCATCGATCTAGTTCAAAAACACCTGGCCGCTGGCGACCTCTGCGCGGTTGTGACGGCAACCAACAGCTTTGTCACGGCGCCAATTGCTCGGGCCTTTGGTGTGCCAACACTCATTGCAACTGATCCTGAATACATTGCCGGGCGTTACACCGGAAAAATTTTAGGTACTCCCAGCTTCAAGCACGGCAAAGTTTTACGCGTCAACAGCTGGCTCGACGGGATGAGCAAGAGACTGCACGATTTTGACGAATCTTATTTTTACAGCGACTCAATCAACGATCTGCCTTTGCTCGAAGTTGTCACACATCCCATTGTGACGAATCCGAGCGAGAGTCTGCTGGCGGTTGCCCAGCAACGCAAGTGGCCCGTACTGAACCTTTTCAACAAGCTAGCCGACGATAAATCCTGATGCTTACAGACACTATTAAACGCTTTGTCGGTCAGTTGTTTGGCCAACGATCGCAGGGTTTGCGAAGAATCGGCAAGGACAAACATGGCATCGATCGCCGCTTCGTCTCTCGCCATGCCATCAAGGTCTGCGAAGTTCTGCAACACGAAGGCTACCAAGCTTATATCGTTGGCGGAGCAGTGAGAGATTTGATCGTGGGACTCGAGCCCAAAGACTTCGATGTGGCGACAAACGCGACCCCCGAACAGATTCGCCCTCTTTTCAGACGCGCGCGCATCATTGGCAAACGCTTTCAGCTTGTTCACGTGGTGTTTGGACAGGAGATCATCGAAACCTCCACCTTTAGGGCGCCCGCCTCAGAGTCCCAATCCACCGATGGGCATGGCCGCATCCTCAGAGACAATGAGTTTGGCACCCATGCCCAGGACGCGGCTCGCCGCGACTTCACCATCAATGCGCTCTATTACGATCCCACGACTGAAGAGGTGATCGACTATCACAACGGTGTGGATGATCTCAAGCATCGCGTGGTGCGGATGATCGGTGATCCACGCACACGCTACCGCGAAGATCCGGTCCGTATGCTGCGGGCAGTTCGTTTCGCAGTCAAACTCAAGGGAAAGATTGAGCCTGCGACAAAAGAGCCGCTCGCCTCGATGGCCGAACTCATTGAAAATGTCCCAGCCTCTCGTTTGTTTGATGAAATGCTCAAATTGCTGACCTGTGGACAGGCGATGGAGTGCCTGACGCAATTGCGACAAGACGGTCTGCATCAAGGCATTCTCCCGCTCCTGGACGTGGTCCTTGAGCAACCGGGCGGCGAAGCATTCATCGAGCTCGCCCTGGATCGTACTGATCACAGAGTGCGCAGCGGCAAAACCGTGAGTCCGAGCTTTTTGTTCGCCGCACTCCTTTGGCATCAGGTCGATGTGCGTTGGAAAAAACGGGTGGCGGCGGGCGAACCCTCGATTCAAGCCCTCATGGAAGCCGCAGACTCTGTACTGGACGAACAAACAGAGAAGCTCGCGATTCAAAAACGTTTCAGTGCGGACATGCGCGAGATTTGGTTCATGCAACCACGCTTTGAAAAACGTTTACCTAAAGCAATCTGGCGAATGTTCGAGCAACCGCGTTTCAGAGCTGCCGTTGATTTTCTGCAGCTTCGCGCCGCCGCGCATCAGTTCGACAGTGTTTTGGCCCAATGGTGGATGGATCTGGCCAATGCGGACGACTCAACTCGCGCAGCAATGCTGGAGGATCTCAGCAAACTCCCTCGCGAATCCAGCGCGACCGGACCGCGTGCGCGCAGTCGGCGCAGACGAAGCCCGAGAGCGGGAACCGGTGCGAGTACGCCGCGCACACCCACCTCTGATGCCAGTTAAGGTTCTGTAGAGCATGCCTGTCCGCGCGTTCATCGGTCTAGGCGCCAATTTGGGACAAGCGCGAGAGACGATTGAAGAAGCGCTTGACGCGCTAAAACATACGGACGGGATTGAGTCGGTGGTTGTCGCGCCTCTATATGGAAGCGATCCGGTTGATGCGCAAGGACCGACCTTTGTGAACACAGTGGCCGAAATCCAAACGCGCCTCGAACCCCTGGCATTGCTTGATACTTTGCAGTCCATTGAAAAGATTCATGGTCGAAAGCGCCCGTATCGCAACGCACCTCGCACGCTGGATCTGGACTTACTCTGGTACGAAGGGGTGACCATGGACTCGGCCAGACTGACATTGCCGCATCCACGCATGCACGAGAGAGCTTTTGTGCTCAAACCCCTCAGTGATCTAACCCCCACGCTCGCACTCAAGCAGGGAAGCCTCAAATTGCTGCTTGAAAAATGTAGCGACCAAAAACTCTGGCCGCTTTAGACTCTAAATGGCTTTAAATGACTTTAGATCGGCTTATATCGCCTTGGCAGCCTCGAGCTTGGCGATCACCTCGTCACTGACTCCCAGAGACTTCAGGATCGCCAGAGTATGTTCGCCAATGCCCGGAATCGGATCCATGCGTGCCTCAAAAGCATTACTGGTCGCGGGTGGAAGCAGCGCAGGCAAGGCGCCAACCGGACTTTGAACTTCAGTCCAGCGATTGCGCGCCTTGAGCTGAGGATGCGCCCAGACATCTTTCATCTCGTTGACGCGCGCGTTGGCGATTTGCGCTTTTTCCAAGGCCTCGACCACCTGATCAATCGTCATCTTGGCAAAAGCATCGACAATCAAACCGCGCAATCCATCGCGATTGGCGACGCGTTTGGACGTCGAATCGTAGCGAGGATCCTTGGCCAAGTCGGGTTGATTCAAGACTTTTTCACAAAAGACCTGCCACTCTCGCTCATTCTGAAGACCCAGCATCACATTGCTGCCATCACCGACTGGAAAAGGACCATAGGGATAGATGGTTGCATGGGCCGCACCCGCACGCGGAGGCGGAGTCTGACCCTCGAAGGCGTAGTACATCGGAAAGCTCATCCACTCGACCATACTTTCAAGCATCGAAACATCAAGATGACTACCCAGTCCGGTTTTATGACGTAGCAACAATGCATTCAAAATTCCAGAATAGGCGTAAGAGCCCGCTGCGATATCCGCAATCGAACAACCCGCTTTGGCGGGCGCATCCGGGGAACCGGTGACAGAGATGAAGCCGCTCTCACTCTGGATGAGCAGGTCATATGCTTTTTTGGTTTCGTAAGGACCGCCTTCACCATAGCCTGAAATATCGCACACGATCAGCCTGGGGAAGCGTTGATGCAGCGCTTCAAAAGAGAGACCCATGCGCGCCGCTGCACCAGGTGCCAAATTTTGGACGAGTACATCAGCTTGTCCCAGTAACTCTTCCAGAATGGGACCTGCATCCTCATGCTTGAGATCCAGCGTCAAACTTTCCTTGGAGCGATTGGTCCAGACAAAATGCGAAGCCATGCCGCGTGTGCGCTCGTCGTACTTGCGCGCGAAATCACCCACACCGGGACGCTCAACCTTGATGACGCGTGCGCCATGATCTGCCAGTTGACGCGTACAAAATGGGGCCGCAATCGCATGTTCGAGGCTTACGACGGTAATACCGTCGAGTGGACGTGGACCGACTTTATTCATGATTCAAACCTCAGTTCAGCTTGGTGTGCGAGTGTGCCGTCTTGTTCGGCCCAGAGCTTGGCTTCACCCGGTGCGGCGATCGAGCCTGCGACAGAGAAGGGAGTCGGCGCAATGAGTGGACGCAGCCCGCGATAAGCCAGATGACGGACTTGAGAGGCCGGATGAGCCTTGACGAAGGCTCGACACATCAGCGTCGCGATCAAAGGCCCATGAATCACCAAACCTGGATAGCCTTCGGTCTGCGTGACATAGGGATGATCATAATGGATGCGGTGGCTGTTGAAGGTTACCGCTGAATATCTAAACAACAATACAGGGCTCGGATCGACGGATTCTTTCCACTGCGCCGCTGGGGCAGGCTCCGTGCCCTGAAGTTTGGGAGGGCTGGGCTCGCGGTACACGATATCCTGCTCTTCGCTGATCACAAGCTTGCCTGCCTGAACGATGTCGTGTTTGACTGTGACGAAAAGTAAGGATCCCGTACGTCCTTGTTTTTCTTTAATGGCCAACACCGTGGAAGTTTTTTGCGCTTCAACGCCAACACGCAACCCATCGTTGAAAGTCACGCGCCCACCTGCCCACATGCGATTTCGATTATCCGCAGGTGGCAAAAAACTACCGCGAGCGGGATGTCCATCCAGACCTGTTTGTGCGATTGGCACCGTCTCAAGAAAAAAGGCCCAATGCCAGAGGTGTGGCACGACTTGCCCGACTTGTGGTGTGGGCTCACCCAATGTGGCGGCGATACATGCTGCATGACCAGGATCCATACGATCCACCACGGTCTGGGATTTGCCTAGCCAGGCATTCAAATCTGTCGTCGACATCTACTGACTTCCTTATTAAGCTTCGAGATCTTGCATGCGCTGCAAGTGGTAGTTGGTGTCACCCAATAACAGATCGAGGTAGGTCAAACGTTTGAAATAATCTCCCACTTCGAGCTCATCGGTCACACCCATCCCGCCATGCGACTGAACCGAAGCCTCGCCGACAAAACGGGCAGCCGCAGCGACTTCGACCTTGGCCATCGAGACGAGTCGACTGCGCTTATCAGCATCCGCCTCGCTGAGCGCGATGGCAGCCACATAAGTCATCGACAATCCCATTTCTGATTGAATCAGCATTTCGGCTAAGCGATGCTGCAACACCTGAAAATTCGCCAGCGGCTGACCAAACTGTTTGCGAGTTTTAAGATACTGAATCGTGCTGTCGGTTAAGTAGGCCATTGCGCCACAGGCATGCGCACACAAAGCCACAATACCGAAATCAAGCGCTTTGCGCAGTGCAGTCTGGGCGAGCTCGCCTTTGGCAAGAAGATTTTCAGTAGGGACCGACACGCGCTCAAACATCACCGTGGCAGCGCGTGAACCGTCAAAGGTCGGAAAGTCCGTGATGTGTACGCCGGCACTATTGGTTGGCACCAGCAAGATGGCAGTTTCACCATCGAGCATCACGGATACGAGCAATGCGTCCGCCCCTGCAGCGTGCCAGACCAGGATCTTTTTTCCATCAAGCTGGTACCCGGCCGAGGTAGTGGCGGCACGCGTCGACAGCGGGCGTTGCGTGTCGCGCTCGCCCTCTTCTTGCCAAGCAACGGCAAGTATGGCTTCACCTTCGGCATGCGCAGTTAGCCATTTGTCTTTGAGAGCCTGATTATCGCTTTCACCGAGCAATGTGACGCCCATGACAGCACTGGAGATCACGGGCTCGCTCACCAATCCGCGACCAAGCTCCTGGTGAACTGCCAACATCGTCGCAGGCGTCTCGCCAAAACCACCGTAGGTCTGCGGCACAAGCAAACCGCCCATGCCCAGCTCGACCAAACTATTCCATGCAGGGATATCAAGTTTGCCTGCTTCCTGACGCGCCCGGCGCTTGGGTCGGGTCCAGTTGTCTGCGACAAGACGGCGCAGACTGTCAGTCAACATCCGTTGCTCTTCTGAGTATGAAAAATCCATGATGTATCCTAGACCCCAATAATTTGCTTGGCGATAATGCCTTTCTGAACCTCGTTGGTTCCGCCATAAATAGCCGTCTTGCGCATATCAAAGTAAGCGGCGGCAGCGGCAGCCGAATATTCCGGACCGGGGCCATGGAAATCGGCCTCTGCCAACATCCACTCCGGGTCGTACGGCCAGGCATCAGAACCTGCCACTTGCATTTGCAACTTGGCCAACTCCATCTGAAGCTCTGAACCTCGAATTTTCAGGATGGAGGCTTTAGGTCCGGGATCGCTGGACTCATCCGCGGCGACCCGCAAGACCATCATTTCCAGTGCCAGCACTTGTGCTTCGACACGATTGATACTGTCACGCACGCGCGGATTCAGACTCAGCGACTCTCCACTGGCCATCGTGCGCTCAGCCAATGACTTGAGGATCGCAAGCTCACGATGGCAGTGACCGATACCCGCGATACCGCTGCGCTCATGGCCGAGCAAGTATTTCGCATAGGTCCAGCCATTGTTTTCTTCGCCGATCAGATTTTCCAGAGGCGCCTCGACGTTTTCGAGCCAAACCTCATTGACCTCCGCGCCGCCGTCCAGTGTTTTGATGGGTCTGACCTGCACACCGGGCTGACGCATGTCGATCAGGATCATCGAGATACCGCGTTGTGCCTTGGCGGAGGGGTCAGTGCGGGCCAGACAAAACATCCAGTCGGCATAGTGCGCTAAGGTCGTCCAGGTTTTCTGTCCGTTGATAATGTAGCGATCACCGACTCGTTCGGCCCGCGTTTTCAATGAGGCCAGATCGGAGCCAGAACCGGGCTCCGAATAACCTTGGCACCACCAGTCATCGACGTTGATGATGCGAGAGAGGAAACGGTCTTTTTGAGCTTGGGTGCCGTATTTAATCAGCACCGGACCAATCATGCCCAGACCGAAGGGCAGTAGACGCGGGGCGCCCGCTTTGAAACATTCGATTTCAAAAATCATCCGCTGAACAGCATTCCAGCCGGTACCACCATACTCCTTGGGCCAGCTCGGTGCACCCCAACCCTTTTCGGCGAGGATTCGATGCCAACGCAAATAGTCGTCGCGTTTGATGCGGTGATGGGCAAACGTCTTTGCGCGTAAATCTGCTGGTAATTTTGCCTGCGCAAACGCGCGGACTTCTTCACGAAAGGCGCGTTCTTCGGGGGTCCAAGTCAAGTCCATGAGTGTTCTCCTGTGCACGTTATCTTAACGCCCCTCGCCCCCCTATCCTGTCTGTCATTTTGGAAGTCCCCGTTCAGCAAGTGAAAAACCTCGCGTGCCTCTCATCGATAAAAATAACCCTACAATCAAAAAAAATTATTTCTCAGACAGCACACATACTAATGAAAACCCTAATACTTGGTGTCTCGGCGCCACTTTTCACTGAGAGCCCCATCTGGAGTCAGCATGCTCAATAAAATAAAAGCGTCCCTGCAAGAAGCGATCGAACCTATTCAGGACGGCGCGACCATCATGGTGAGCGGCTTTGGTGATGCTGGCATACCTTTTGAGCTGATGAGCACGGTGCTTGACAAGGGAATTCGAGAACTCACGATCATCAGCAACAACGCAGGCACGCATGAGACCGGTATTGCCGGACTCATCAAAGCTGGACGCGTACGCAAAATTGTTTGTTCACACCCACGGCCAGCCAACTCGGATGTATTTGCCAACGCATACAGAGCGGGTCAGGTCGAACTTGAATGCATGCCACAAGGCACACTCGCCGAGCGCTTGCGTGCGGCCGGTGCTGGACTAGGACCTTTTTTCACCCCCACCGGCTTCGGCACTTTGATTGCCGAGGGCAAAGAGCAGCGCGTGATCGATGGCAAAGGCTACATTCTTGAACAGCCTCTGTCGGCGGATTTCGCCTTGGTGCGCGCACATTTAGGTGATCGCTGGGGAAATCTGACATACCGCTGGGCCGCTCGCAACTTTGGCCCTGTGATGTGCATGGCTGCCAAGCATACGATCGCCCAGGTTAATCGTATCGTCGAGCTCGGTGAACTTGCGCCTGAACATGTCATGACACCCGGAATTTTCGTTCAATCAGTTGTCGCAATCGGAGGCGAGAGATGAGCACAACGCCAGCCAGCAGTTTCAAACCACTCACTCGCGCAGAAATTTCCTACCTTGTAGCCCATGATTTTCCTGATGGATCCGTGGTGAACCTGGGCATCGGCATGCCTACGCAAGTTTCTGACTATCTGCCTAAAGACCGCGAAATTTTGCTGCACAGTGAAAACGGAATTTTGGGGATGGGCGGCGCAGCGGTTGGAGATGAGATCGACCTCGATCTGATCAACGCCAGCCGTACGCCCGTCACCCTGCTCAAGGGCGCCTCGATCACCGAACACACCATTTCTTTCGCCATGATGCGGGGCGGCCATCTGGACTATTCAGTTCTGGGTGGTTTTCAAGTCGCATCCAACGGCGATCTGGCAAACTGGATTACCTCGGGTCCCGATGCGATTGCGGCAATCGGTGGCGCCATGGATCTTGCGATTGGCGCGCGAAACGTCATCGTCATGATGGAGCATGTCGCCAAGGATCAGACCCCAAAGTTGATGCAAAAGTGCACATACCCGCTCACCGGCGCCGGGGTGGTTGACCAGATCTACACAGACTTGGCCATCATTGATGTGACCTCCCAAGGCTTCGAGGTGCGCGCGATGATTGAGGGCTTGTCGATGGAAATATTGCAACAAAAAACTGGCGCTCCGCTTAGGGCTTCAGCAAAACTCTCCGTCATTCGCCGCAATGCGCAGGGAAATCCCGTCTACGGGTAGTCATGAATGGCGGCAGCGCCTGTTTGCGTCACAATAATCAAATCAAGGGCGGGGACACGCCCACACCAAAACGGGAACTCAACCGGGTCTCGTGATTCGAGGAGAACAATGATGAACAAAAAAATATCGATTGGCCTGAGGCTCGCGCTGGGCGCTGCCGCACTCGTTGCACACAGTTTGGCCTGGTCGCAAAGTACCACCAGCCAACCATTGACCTTGATCATTCCCTACCCTCCTGGTGGAAGCGCTGACATGCTGGCGCGTCCGATGCTGCCAGAGCTGCAAAAGAAACTTGGTCGCACGATCGTGCTCGACTACAAAGCTGGAGCTGGCGGCACGATCGCCACACAAGCACTGGCCCGCGCGAAACCAGATGGCAATACGATCTTGATGGTGCTGACCGCACACGCGATCAATGACGCGCTCTACCCATCCCTGCCCTACGACACTCGCAAAGACTTCGCACCTGTCTCACTGGTCGCGACCTTACCTTTACTCGTGGCCGCTCCGCTTGCGACACCTGCGAACACCATTCCCGAGCTCATCGCTTACGCCAAGAAAAATCCAGACAAACTTTCATATGCTTCAGCAGGCAACGGAAACACGAGCCATCTGGCTGTGGAGTTATTCAAATCACAGACTGGCACCCAGATGACACACATCCCCTACAAAGGTAGTGGTCCAGCCGTGATTGCGATGCTTGGCAATGAAGTGAATTTCATGTTTGACAGTATTTCAACGTCCTATCAGCAAGTTAAAACCGGCAAGCTCAAAGCAATCGCGGTGACGGGCGCCAAGCGCGCCTCCATCTTGCCAGATGTGCCGACTGTCGCCGAAACACTGCCCGGCTTTGAAGTCAATGTCTGGTATGGCATTTTGGCACCCGCCGGCACACCTGCGGCAATTGTGGACAACCTGAGCAAGGCCTTTGCAGAGGTGGCTGCCGATCCAAAAATCAAAGCTCAACTCAATTCGAATGGCTACGAAATGGTGGGCTCCACACCCGCCGCTTTTGGTCAACTCATTGAAGCAGAACTCGTCAAGTGGAACAAAGCCGTCAAAGAATCTGGCGCAAAAATCAACTAATTTTCGAATGGACTGAATATGAAAAATCAATCATTTAAAACAACAATCATTCAAGCATTACGCATCGTCTGCGGCCTGACTCTCACGTTCGGTGCGACCACTTCTGCTTTGGCTCAGACAAACTGGCCAGACCGTCCGATCAAATTGATTGTGGGTTATTCCCCAGGCGGCCCAGTCGATACCACTGGACGTATCTTTGCGCGCTTTTTAGGCGACGAACTCAAACAAACTGTCGTTGTTGAAAACAAGGCTGGCGCAAGCGGAATGATTGGTGCAGACTCAACAGCCAAAGCAACGCCGGACGGCTACACCTTGAATTTTGTCGCAAGTCCCAGCCTGACGATTTCTCCCATTGTCCAGCGCAGTAAGTTATTCAATCCGCGCACGGACTTCACGCTGATCAGTCCAATCGTCAATTACGCGAACGTGCTACTGATCGGTCCGCAGATTCCTGCCAAAACCGTTGGAGAACTGGTGGACTATGCGCGCAAAAATCCTGAGAAAGTGAGCTTTGGTTCTGCAGGCTTTGGTGGCTCGAATCATTTATCGGCAGAATTACTTAAGCAATCCACAAAAACACAAATGCTGCATGTGCCTTACAAAGGCAACGCACCCGCGATGGTGGATGTGATCGGTGGAAAAGTGACGTTCATGTTCGATATCACCAGCACCGGCAAAGCCTTTATCGATAGCGGCAAGGCACGCGGCCTAGCTGTCACTTCGAAAGAGCGCAACCCAAGCTTGCCGAATATTCCAACGATGATCGAAGCGGGTATTGCTGATTATGAAGTGCTGGGTTGGTTTGCTGTCATTGGTCCTAAAAACATGCCCCAGCCTATCGTGGCCAAACTCACCGCTGCAGTCGAGGCTGTGAAGAAAAATCCCGAATTCATTAAAGCGATCGAAGCGGGTGGTTATTCACTCGACAAAGAGGATGCCAAGGCTCTGAGCACACGCATCGACAAAGAATACAAGATGTGGGAAGACGTGATTACGAAGGGCAACATCTACCCAAATCAGTAAATCATTCAGTTAATTTTTAAATCAGATCATTATTCATTGGAGTGTTTCATGAGTGGAATGTTGGAAGGTAAAGTCGCTGTTGTCACGGGCGCAGGCGGTGGAATCGGACGTGGCATCGCCTTGGCAATGGCTGCAGCCGGAGCGAAAGTCGTCGTCAACGACATCGGAGCCAGTCTGGCAGGTGAAGGTTCAGGCGCAGGTCCCGCCCAGCAAGTCGCGGATGAAATCATCAAGGCAGGCGGCCAGGCCGTACCCAATACCGACAGCGTCGCCACTCGCGCAAGTGCCAATAACATCATTGAAACTGCTGTGCAGACTTTTGGACGGATCGATATCGTCGTCAACAATGCCGGCAATTTGCGCGACCGCGTGTTTCACAAGATGAGCGAGGAAGAATGGAGCCAGGTGATTGATGTGCACCTCAATGGCACATTTTTTGTCAGCCGCGCCGCAGCCAACTATTACCGCGAGCAAGAGTCCGGTGCCTTTGTGCACATGACCTCGACCTCCGGCCTGATCGGCAACTTTGGCCAGGCCAATTACTCTGCTGCCAAACTTGGTATCGCGGCCTTGTCCAAGTCCATCGCGCTGGACATGAATCGCTACAATGTCCGCTCAAACTGTATCGCCCCTTTTGCCTGGAGCCGTATGACCAGCTCAATCCCCGCCAATACCGACGAGGAAAAAGCGCGCGTGACCAAACTCCAAAAAATGGAAGCGAACAAAATCGCGCCAATGGCCGTTTATCTCGCCAGCGAGCAAGCCAAGGATGTGACCGGCCAGATTTTCGGCGTCCGCGCCAACGAAATCATGCTGTTTAGCCAGCCTCGTCCGATTCGCTCAGTGCACATGAGCACAGGCTGGACACCTGAGGCAATCGCCGAAATCGCCGCGCCCGCCATGCGTCACCACTTCATGGCGCTTGAGCGCTCACCTGACGCCATCGACTGGGATCCAATCTGATCATGGACTATCAGCTAATTAAAAACTGGGTCTTCCCCGAAGTTGATCGGACCTACACCGAGAACGACAGCATCTTGTACGCACTCGGTATCGGATTCGGCCAGGAGCCCACCAATCCCGATCACTTGAAATACGTCTACGAACAAAATTTGCAGGCGTTTCCGACGATGGCGGTCGTGTTGGGCTATCCCGGTTTCTGGATGAAAGACCCTAAAGCCGGCATCAACTGGGTCAAGCTCGTCCATGGCGAGCAGCGCCTGACCATTCACAAACCTTTGCCGGCCGCTGGTCGCGTCATTGGTCGCACGCGCATCACGCATGTGATCGACAAAGGCGCTGACAAAGGTGCGCTGGTTTTATCCGAGCGTACTTTGCACGACGATGCCGGCAATCATCTCGTCACAATCGGCTCAACGACGTTTTGTCGCGGTGATGGCGGCCTCAGTCAATCTGATGAAAGCCCACCAGCACTCGAAGCTACGCCTGATCGCGCACCGGACATGACCTGCGCCTTGCCAACTCTGCCTCAGGCCGCTTTGATTTACCGGCTGTGTGCCGATAACAATCCACTGCACGCCGATCCTGCTGTCGCTGAACGCGCAGGCTACCCGCGCCCGATCCTGCATGGTTTGTGCACCTATGGTGTGGCGGCTCGAGCAATCGTTCAGACCGCTTGCAGCAATGACGCAACCCGGCTGACCGCGCTGCACACACGCTTTTCTTCACCCGTGTTTCCAGGCGAAACACTCGTCTGTGAAATGTGGCGCGATGGCAAAGAAGCCGTTCGTTTTCGGGCCAAGGTCGCTGAACGTGATGTCGTCGTTTTAAGCCATGGATACGCAGGAATCAAAGCATGACCACAGCAGTCAATCAGGACTCCCCTCCCCGTCGCGCACCCTTGGCCGGCATACGCGTTCTGGATTTATCCAGAGTACTCGCCGGTCCGTGGTGTACGCAAAATCTGGCCGATCTAGGCGCGGATGTCATCAAGGTCGAGCGACCCAAACTCGGTGACGACACGCGAGCATGGGGGCCGCCGTTTCTAAAAGACCAAGACGGCAACGATACGACCGAGGCGGCCTACTATCTCAGCACCAACCGCAACAAACGCTCGATTGAAATCGATCTGGCGAGTCCGGAAGGCATCAAGCTCGTCAAAGAGCTCGCCAAACACTGCGACATACTGGTTGAAAACTTCAAAGTAGGCGGGCTCAAGCAATACGGTCTCGACTACGACAGCATGAAGCAAGAGTTTCCTCGCCTGATCTACTGTTCCATCACCGGTTTTGGTCAGACGGGTCCGTACGCCGAACGCCCGGGCTATGACTTCATGATTCAGGGCATGGGCGGCCTGATGAGTATTACAGGAGAGCGCGATGACTTACCCGGAGGCGGTCCACAGAAAGCAGGTGTGGCCGTCACGGATATCATCACCGGCATGTATGCCTCCGTCGCCATTTTGGCTGCGCTTCAAGAGCGCAATCATAGTGGTTTGGGACAACACCTCGACATCGCTTTGCTCGACTGTCACGTCTCGATGCTGGCCAACCAGAACCTGAACTATATGACAACGGGTAAGGCTCCCGGACGCGCGGGCAACGCCCATCAGAACGTCGTGCCTTATCAGGTGTTTAAAACATCAGATGGATTCATGATCGTCGCGGTCGGCAACGATTCACAGTACCGCTCTTTTTGCGGTGCGATCGGCATCCCCGAATACGCGACGGATCCAAAGTTCGTGACAAATCGTCAGCGCATCCTGCATCGCGACGAATTGATCCCTGTCCTCGAAAAAATCATGGCGACAGGCAAACGCGACGAATGGATCGCCAAGCTCGAAGCCGTTGGCGTGCCTTGCGGACCGATCCAGACCATCGACCAGGTATTTGACCACCCACAGGTCAAGGCTCGCGAGATCTGGAAAAACATCCCTCACCCGACGGGCGGCACCTCGCCCACCACGGCGAGCCCGATGATTTTTTCAGCGACTCCCGTGCAATACAAGCGGGCCGCTCCGCTACTGGGGCAACACACAGAAGAGATCCTAAAGGAGTTGCTGGGCCGGACGTCCTGATCTTTAAAACGTTCAGTTCATCAATCAGAGTAAATATTGGAAAGCAGTCCTTTCATACATTTCGGAGACAAGACACATGAAGAAGTTACTCGTAGGTTTGACTTTATTGCACGCAGCGCTGGCGACTCCCGCGCTAGCCAAGGACTACCAGATCGGCGCAGCCTTTCCATTGAGCGGTGCGAACGCCGAATACGGTCAGGTATTTAGTTCCGGAGTGGATTTGGCCATCGAGCATATCAATGCTGATAAAAAACTGTCGGGCAAACTGAGCGCCATTTACGAAGATAGCCAGGCCTTACCCGCCCAAGGTGTGATTGCCGCGAACAAGCTGATCAACGTCAGCAAGGTCCCCTACATTTTGTCGGCATTTACAGGCGTATCCAAAGCGATGGCGCCGATTGGTGCAAAAACTAAGACTGTCATGGTCAATGGCGGTGGCGTGGGTCCTGATCTTGCCATGCTGGGCGAGTACTTCTGGAACACGATTCCTCTCGCAAACTTTGAAGTCACAGCGATGGTGCCCTATCTGGTCAAAGAAAAAGGCTACAAGCGTATCGCGCTGATTTACGTCGATGATCCCCTTGGTCAGGCGGTCCTGAAAGACCTCACCAAAGAAGTGAAGGCCGCCGGTGGTGATGTCGTGGGCTCCTTCTCTATTCCAACAACCGCTCAACAATTCTCCGGCGTGGCTGCTCGCGTTCGCGACACCAAACCCGATGCCGTGTATATCGCCACCTACGGGAACCAGCAGGTTCAATTGGTCAAGCAGTTGCGCGACAATGGCGTGAGCCAGCCCTTGGCCAGCTACTCTGCGATGTCCTTGCCTTCGATCTTGAAGCTTCCAGAAGCGAAAGGCCTGGTCTACACCAGCCAGCAGGTGACTCTGAATAAAGACGATCCACTGACCAAGCGTGTCGAAGAGGACTACAAAAAGAAATACGGCAAAGAGCCCAACATGTACGTGCTCAACTATTACAACGCCGTGTTGACTTTTGCAGAGTTGGCTGCTGCGCTTGAAAAAGCAGGTAAGCCTGTGACAGGCGAGAATTTGCTGGCTCAGCGCAAAGCCACCAAAAACTTCCAGTTCGTCGGCGCGACCGTTTCTTTCGCGGATGACGGTACTGTGAAGTCACCGATCCAAATCAACGAGATCGTCGGTGATGGCACCAGCAAACTGATCGCTGCAGGCAAATAATCATCAGAGTCCGCAGTAAACAAACGCGTGGACGTGGTCCACGCGTCTTCTAGTTGCCTAAATAGGACACTGCTTTATGCTGTTTGCCCAATTACTCGCCAATGGTCTGCAAACTGGTGCGCTTTACGCATTGATCGCAGCCGGCTTTTCACTGATTTTTGGTATGACCCGCGTATTTCATGCCGCGCATGGTGCGACATTCACAATCGCGGGTTTTGTTTTTTATGAGTGCTATGCCGTACTCGGGTGGGCATGGCCACTTGCCGCACTCGCCTCAGCCGCCGCGGCAGGCTTGTTCGGTGTTCTGCTGGATCGCTGGGTCTACGCAGTGATTCAACGTCACGAAGGTTCGTTCTTCACGGTCTTTGTCGCCTCTTTTGGTGCTGCGATCATAGTCCAGAACGTCATCTCGATCGTGTTCGGTCGAGGCATGGTGACAGTCAGCACACCCTTGAGCAAAAGTCTGGAGTTGATTCCAGGACTCTTTATCGCTCCGATCGCGGGCGTCGTATTTGTATGCGCCATTGTCTCGTTCGCGTTGTTGCAGTGGCTCCTGACGCGAACCAATCTAGGCATCGCCTTGCGCGCCCTGGGTGAAAATCCAGCGCTGATTGAAGTCTATGGTCTGACGCCCCGCCGCCTGTCTCAATATGTATTTCTGATCGGCTCCATCCTGGTCGTCCCTGCAGCCATTCTGACTGCCGCGACCTCGGGCCTGAACCCCGCGATGGGTCACCACATCATGCTGATCAGTATCGCTGCCACGATCGTCGGTGGTGTCGGCAGCTTGAGAGGCGCAGCTGTAGCGGGCCTGCTGCTTGGCCTGGCTGAAAATCTTTGCCTGGCCTTTATCGACCCTCAGTGGAGTGAGGCAGTCACTTTTGTGATTTTGTTCCTGTTCATCCTGTTCCGTCCCGGTGGCGTGTACGGTCGAGCCACTGTTTCTTGAGGAAGGACAAAAAATGATTGCCTACCTACAAAATATCGCTGTTCTTTTCTGCATCAATGGCATCCTGGCCCTGACGCTGAATTTCATCATGGGCTATGCGGGAATTTTTTCTCTGGCCCATGCGATTTTCTTTGGCGTGGGTGCTTATGCGACAGCCTATATCGCGCTGAACTTCTCGGACTCGCTGCTACTGTGCATGCTAGCTTCGGCTGTTATCTCGGCAGTCCTGTCAATGGCGCTTGCGCTGCCGGCTCTGCGTGTTCGGGGGGAGTACTTTGTCGCGGCTTCCCTTGGCTTGCAAGTCATCGGAGTGACCATTTTTTCTGAATGGAAATCCGTGACTGGCGGACTCGGGGGAATGATCGGCATCCCGCGCCCCAACCTGTTTGGCTATGTCTTCAACAACGATACGGCTTTTCTTGCTCTCGCTCTCGTCATCCTGTTGCTGGTGCTCGGCATCACGGCACTTCTGGTGAGAGGCAGCTTCGGACGCAGCCTGATGGCGATCCGAGACAGCGAGTCGGCCGCGCAAACATATGGCAAGCACGTGAATGCGGTCAAAACACTCTCTGTGGCAGTTTCATCCGGACTCGCCGGCGTTGCGGGATCTCTTTACGCTTTTTACATGAGCTTCATCAACCCAGAGAGTTTCATGCTGGAGATGTCGATTCTGTTAATGGCGATGGTGATCATTGGCGGGACAGGCACGCTGTTTGGACCCATCGTAGGCGCTGCGTTGTTGATGTCTTTACCTGCAGCGCTCACCTATCTGCCTTTCCTGCCGCCCTCTGAGCTTGGAACCATTCAGCAGATTATTTACGGACTCGCCATGGTCCTGCTTATGATGTTCAGACCCGGTGGTCTGGTGGGCGGACGCACAAAGGGGAAATCAGCATGACGACAGTAACCGCATCAGAACGTCACGCCCCGGCAATCGACTCTGCTCAAGAGATCCTGCTTGAAATCCGTGGCCTGAATAAAAATTTTGGCGGTCTCCAGGCCATTTCAGATGTCACGATGGACTTACCCGCAGGTGTGATCACCACACTCGTGGGACCGAATGGCGCTGGAAAGACGACTTTATTCAACCTCATCACCGGCCATCTGGTGCCCTCGAGCGGAACCGTCCATTGGCTCGGACAACCACTCAAAGGCATCGAACCCTGGCGTATCGCCCGCATGGGAATCGCGCGCACGTTTCAGGATCTGCGTCTGTTTAACCAGATGACCGTCGAAGAAAATATCATGACGGTCATGGAGCGCAGCAGTTGGCTCTGGCAAGGTGGCAGAGTCGCTGCGGAACAACGTGTCACCGAGATCCTTCAGGAAACCCAACTGAGCGACAAACGTCAAGAACGCGCGGTGGATCTTGCTTACGCTGAACGTAAATTCCTGAGTCTGGCGCGCATCATGGCAAGCGAGGCCAAACTCTGGCTGCTGGATGAACCGGCCTCTGGCCTGGATCCTCGCTCGTTCGAACGTTTTGTGACACTACTTCGTGACTATGCGAAACGCGGCATCACAATCTGCATCATTGAGCACAACCTCGACATCGTGATCAAACTCTCTGACCGCGTTGCCTTTCTGGATCAGGGCAAACTTCTGGCGCAAGGAAGCTCGCAGGATATCCTGAAAGATCCTCACCTTGCGGCCATTTATTTTGGAGATCGCTCATGAGCCAGGGCCCTTTTCTCGAAGCAAAAAATCTTCGCGTGGGTTACGGTGGACGTCCCGTGCTCGAGGACTTCAATGTCAGCCTCCAATACAACGAGGTCCTGTGTCTGATCGGACACAATGGCGCAGGCAAATCCACGCTGCTCAAAGCTTTATTCGGACTGGTACCGCTTGAGCAGGGGGCCATTACACTCGAAGGCAAATCTGTCGAGCGACCTGACCCCAGAGAACTCAGTGCGGCCGGTATTGCCCTTGTCCCCGAGGGTCGTGGCGTATTCCCCGGTTTGACGGTTGCCGAAATCATGAAGCTCGGTTTCTGGGCGAACAATATCCCTGTCGGCGAACAAAGCGCCCGACTTGAATGGGTCATGGGAGTCTTGCCCATGATCAAGCGTTTCTATACTCAACGGGCCGGTACGCTTTCGGGCGGACAGCAACAAATGGTTTCCTTGGGTCGCGCGCTCCTGAGCCAACCACGTTGTTTACTACTTGATGAGCCGTCAATCGGTCTAGCCCCAAAACTGTTCCAAGACTTGGCAGGACCGATTCGCGCCCTCCAGCAAGAGCGCAAGATGTCAATCTTGATCGTTGAGCAAAACGTGCGAGAAGCACTCAAGATTTCTGATCGCGTCATCGTCATGAAATCCGGCCAGCTGATCCGCGAAGGTTCCCCCGAGGACTTTAGTAACAACACTGAATTGATGGAACTGTATTGACATGTCGCATGCGGGTACGCTTTTTTCGATCTACCAAAAACACTTAACGCGTACCCCAGACGCCATCATGCTTGTTCAGGATGGCCAAACTGTGAGTTACTTACAGTTTGACCGACAGGTTCAAGCAACAACCGACTGGTTGATGAAACAAGGCATTCAGCCAGGCGATCATGTCGCGGTTTGGCTGATCAACCGGATCGAATGGCTGGTGCTCCTTTTTGCCCTTGCTAGGATCGGGGCGACGCTTGTCGCGGTCAATACAAAATATCGTGCGCACGAGTTGCAGTACATTTTGACGAACTCTCAGGCCACAACACTGATCCTGCAACTCAATTTCAAGAAGATTGATTTCGCAGCAGTTGTCAAAGATGTCGATCCAGAAGCACTCCGACATCTCCAACGTGTCATCATGCTGGATGCCGACACCTCAACGCCCACGCATTTGCTTGGGCGGCCTGTGGTTGCTTTTAGCGTCACGGATGCCAAGGTGACTGCTGATGTGAATGCTGATGTGACTACCGCGACTCCAATCACGCCCACTAAGCGCAGCCCTGTCGATGGACCCAGCACACTGGCAGACCAAAACATGGCGTTCTTTACGACCTCGGGGACAACGAAGGGACCCAAGCTCGTCATGCACACCCAACGCACGCTCAGCGAGCATGCCGGACATGTTGCCTCAGGCTACGGATTCGGTGAGCCTGGCGATAAGCTGCTTGCGGCACTCCCACTTTGCGGAGTCTTCGGCTTGAACAGCGTGCTGGGCGCTGTGGCGGGCGGTATGCCAGTCGTGCTCATGGATTTCTTTGAGGGACATACCGCAGCGGCGCTGATTCATAGCGAGCACATCACACATGTGTTTGGCAGCGACGAAATGTTGCGTCGTTTGACAGAAAACAGCGATCCGACTCCCTTTCCCTCTTTAAAAACCTTTGGCTTTGCCTCATTCAGTCCGCGCTTCATCGACTTGGCGAAAGCCCTGATCCCGCGCGGCATTCCGATGCGCGGCTTGTACGGATCAAGCGAAGTCATGGCGCTATTTTCCCTGCAAAAGGCAGACATGCCCATTGAGGAGCGCGCACTCGGTGGCGGATACACCGCAGCAGGCGCTCTTGCCACTGTGCGCGCCCGAGATCCAGACTCGGGAGAGCTTTGTCCGCCAGGCATCTCAGGTGAACTGGAAATTCACTCACCAACCTTATTCAAAGGCTATTTCAACAATCCTCAAGCGACCAAGGATGCTTTTACAGAAGATGGTTTTTTCAAGACAGGCGACCTCGGCTACACCCGAACAGACGGCAGCTTTGTCTATCAGTCCAGAATGGGAGACACCATGCGGCTCGGCGGTTTTCTCGTCGATCCAACCGAGATTGAGCAAGTACTCGCCGAACAACCCGAAATCAAAAGCGCACAAGTCGTCGGTATCGAAATCAAAGGTCAACTCAAACCCGTCGCTTTCGTGATCCCGTCAGACACACAAAGTGGTCGCACAAACAACGAAACAATCGACCCAGCCATTATTCTGAACAGACTCTCCAAACAACTCGCCGCCTTCAAAATTCCCGCCCATCTCTGGTTCATCGACGCCTTTCCGGCCACAGCGAGCGCCAACGGCGACAAATTCCAGCGAGTCAAACTCAGAGAGCTAGCAGAAAAAAATCTAGCCTCAAGTACGAGCGCTTAAATAATCAAAACCCGCGCAGGGGCCGATGGCTCACAGTGCGATGTCTGTCGAGCTGAAGCCCTGCAGCGTTGACGGAAAAAGACGACCCCCTGTTTGAGCGAAGCGAGTTTGGGGTCGTCTCCGTCAAAGCAAGGGGTCTGAGGGTAGCCTGCAAAGCAGGCCGAGAAAGCCAGCGCACTGTGAGCCATGGCCCCTTGCGCGCCTTTCACCTATACAAGCACTTACCCAGCCACCACAGGAATCCCGGCAATCTTGGCCGACCACTCCTTCGGTCCAGTGGTATGCACCGAAGTACCCTGAGAATCCACCGCCACCGTCACAGGCATGTCCACGACATCGAACTCATAGATCGCTTCCATACCCAGGTCCTCAAAGCCAATCACCTTGGCGCCACGAATCGCCTTGGACACCAAATACGCAGCACCACCCACCGCCATCAAATAAGCAGACTTGTGCTTGCGAATCGACTCGATCGTTGCAGGACCCCGCTCAGCCTTGCCAATCATGGCAAACAGACCCGTCTTCTCCAACATCATGTCAGTGAACTTATCCATCCGGGTAGACGTCGTAGGACCGGCAGGACCCACCACCTCGTCACCCACCGGATCCACTGGGCCCACGTAATAAATCATCTTGCCATGGAAGTCGACAGGCAAGGGTTCGCCCTTGGCTAGCATGTCCTGAATCCGCTTATGAGCAGCATCGCGACCCGTGAGCATTTTGCCGTTGAGCAACAGCGTCTGACCTGGTTTCCAGCTGGCGACTTCTTCACGCGTCAGTTTGTTCAGATCCACTTGTTTGGAGGACTTATAGTCAGGCGCCCAATGCACATCCGGCCAATCCGACAATGACGGACGATGCAAGTGCGCAGGACCCGAACCATCCAGCACAAAGTGTGCGTGACGCGTGGCGGCACAGTTTGGAATCATGGCGACGGGGAACGAGGCCGCATGCGTCGCAAAGGTCTCGATTTTCACGTCAAGCACAGTCGTCAAACCACCCAGACCCTGCGCGCCAATGCCGAGCGCGTTGACCTTTTGGTAGATCTCAATCCGCAGCTCTTCAAGTTTGTTACGTGGACCACGCTCAAGCAACTCGTACATGTCCAGATCTTGCATCAGCGAATGCTTAGCCATCAACACCGCTTTTTCCGCTGTACCGCCCACACCGATTCCGAGCATGCCAGGCGGACACCAGCCTGCACCCATCGTCGGCACTGTTTTCAACACCCAGTCCACGATCGAATCATTGGGATTCAACATCGCAAGCTTGGACTTGTTTTCCGAGCCGCCACCCTTGGCCGCAACCTGTACATCGACTGTATTGCCCTGAACCAGTTCGACATTGACGATACAGGGTGTATTGTCCTTGGTGTTTTTACGCAAGAAAATGGGGTCATCCAACACCGAGGCGCGCAATGGATTGTCTGGATTGAGATAGCCGCGACGCACACCCTCGTCACACAACTCCTGGATACTTTTTTTGGAGTTGAAGCGGACATCCATGCCGATTTTCAGAAAGACGTTGACGATACCCGTGTCCTGACAGATGGGTCGACGCCCCTCGGCGCTCATGCGCGAGTTAGTCAAAATCTGTGCAATCGCATCCTTGGCAGCAGGGCTTTCCTCGCGCTCATAGGCGCGCGCAAGATGCTTGATGTAATCAGCAGGATGGTAATAACTGATGAACTGGATCGCATCGGCAATCGAACTGACGAAATCTTCTTCTTGAATGGTGATGGACATAGAGAACCCTATCTGTGTTTCGATATATGAAAAGATATGTAAAAAATTATTTTCCCTTCCAGACGGGTTTGCGCTTTTCCGCAAACGCCGTCGCGCCCTCGCGGGCATCTTCCGACATGAAAATATGATCCGTCAAAGGTCGCTGCAGTTTGAACATGTCAGCTACTGGAAAATCGAGCCCTTTGACCACCACATCCTTGACAGTCCGAATCGCCAACGGTCCATTTTCGCAGATTCGGGCGGCCAATTTCATCGCCTCGGACAACGCCTGCCCCGGGTCAGTGACCACGTTCACCAGACCAAGCTGATAGGCGCGCTCAACAGACAGCATATCCCCCGTCAACAAAACTTCCATCGCGACATGGTAGGGAATCTGGCGGGGCAATCTCACCAAACCTCCACCACCCGCGACCAGTCCACGCTTGACTTCAGGCAAACCAAATTTGGCATTGTTAGCGGCAACAATCAAATCACAGGCCAGCACCATTTCAAAGCCACCTGCCACCGCATACCCCTCAATGGCAGCGATGAGCGGCTTTTTAGGGGGCGCCTCATTCAACCCACCAAAACCCTTCCCCTCCACAGAGGAACGCTTGCGGGTCTTGGCGAAATCCTTCAAATCCATACCGGAGCAGAACGTCCCGCCAGCCCCGGTCAGGATGCCGATCTTGACATCTTCACGGGCGTCCATTTGATCAAAAGCGGCGGAAAGCTGCTGAGCTGTTTCGAAGCTGATCGCGTTGCGCGCCTCGGGACGATTAATCGTAATGATGAGGATTCCTTCAGTGAAATCCACGCTGACCAGGTTTGACATAGGTGTTCCTAAGTAAAAAAGCGAAACCAACAGGCAAAATATTCAATAAATCTGGCTGTATTTCCTAAATCATAGGCGATTCGTGCCCTTTCAGTTGTCAGTGACCCGGTGCCAACGCCACGCCTCCCCGCCCCCAAGCTAAAATGAAGTCTTATTTCGCCCTTAATGCGTTCAAATTTTCATGATCACCTTTCAGCAAATTATCCTGCGACTGCAGGAGTACTGGGATCAACAGGGTTGTGCCCTGCTCCAACCCTACGACATGGAGGTTGGCGCCGGCACCTCTCATACCGCGACCTTCCTGCGCGCGATTGGCCCCGAACCCTGGCGCGCCGCCTATGTTCAGCCCTCACGCCGCCCCAAAGACGGCCGCTATGGGGAAAATCCAAACCGTCTGCAACACTACTATCAGTATCAGGTCGTCCTAAAACCCGCGCCACCCAATATCCTGGACCTCTATATCGGGTCTCTCGAGGCGTTGGGCATTCGCCCGACCGAACATGACATCCGCTTTGTCGAAGACGACTGGGAAAATCCAACGCTTGGTGCCTGGGGCTTGGGCTGGGAGGTCTGGCTCAATGGCATGGAAGTCACGCAGTTCACCTATTTCCAGCAAGTCGGGGGGCTGGACTGCACCCCGACAACAGGCGAGATCACCTATGGTTTGGAACGCCTGGCGATGTATCTTCAGGGTGTGGAAAGCGTGTACGACCTCGTATGGACCGAGGGTCCGAACGGTCGCGTGCTGTATCGCGATGTGTTTCACCAAAACGAGGTCGAGCAATCCACCTACAACTTCGAACACTCCGACGCGGAAACACTCTTTCGCCATTTCACCGACTTTGAAGTGCTGGCTAAACGCCTGATGGAAGTTCCGCTGGCACTGCCTGCTTACGAGGCCACCCTCAAAGCCGCGCACACTTTCAATATGCTGGATGCCCGAGGCGCAATCAGTGTGACTGAACGTGCCGCCTACATTGGACGCATCCGTAACCTTTCGCGCGCGGTCGCTCAAGCTTATTACGATTCCCGCGAAAAATTAGGTTTTCCCATGTTGCACTCAACCAAAGGGGCACAGCCATGATCACGCGCCCTTTGCTTGTCGAACTTTTTACCGAAGAGCTCCCCCCCAAAGCGCTGCCCAAACTCGGACAAGCCTTTGCACAGGGGCTCTGCGCAGCGTTGACCCAACAAGGTCTCATTGCGACCGACAATACAGTCGTCCCCTTTGCGACCCCCCGCAGACTCGCTGTACGTCTGACCCGCGTGCTGGACGAGGCACCAGAGCAGGCGTTTTCCGAAAAGCTGATGCCTGTGAAAGTCGGTCTCGATTCCTCAGGCGCCGCGACACCTGCCTTGCTCAAGAAACTCGCAGCCAAGGGCTTGGAACAGATGGATATCAGCCAGCTTGGACGCGAATCGGACGGCAAGCAGGACTACCTTGTGGCCAGCGGCACAGCGCCCGGCGCCAAACTGGTCGATGTGTTGCAAACCGCCATCGAAACGACGTTGGCCGGATTGCCCATCCCCAAGGTCATGAAATACCAGCTCGCCGACGGTCAAACTTCGGTCAAATTCGTCCGCCCCGCTCATGCGTTAGTCACGCTGTTTGGTGAGGAAATCATCCCAGCCCAGATTTTGGGATTGACTGCAGGTCGTGTGACACACGGCCATCGCTTCCTGCATCCCGGAGCCCTGACCATCACCAGCGCGGAAAGTTACGAAACCCAACTCGCCCAGACCGGCCATGTCGTCGCGTCCTTTGATGCGCGACGCACACAAATTCAAGCCCTGCTCGACGCTCAGGCGACACGGCTGGGCGCTTCGCTCGGACGGGACCCGGAAGTTCCTGCCCTGCTGGACGAAGTCACCGCGCTCGTCGAAGCGCCCGTCGTCTATGTGGGAACATTCGAGGAACGTTTTTTGGCTGTCCCCCAGGAATGTCTGATTTTGACCATGCGTCTGAATCAAAAATACTTTCCACTCTTTCATCCCACGACAGGAAAACTGACGAATCAGTTTCTGATTGTCAGTAACATGCCCACTGATCAACCTGTGGCGATCATCGAGGGCAATGAGCGCGTGATTCGACCCAGGCTAGCCGATGCCGAGTTCTTTTTTGAAACTGATCGAAAAGTTCCTCTAGCCGCGCGAGTCGATCAACTCAGCGCGATCGTCTATCACAACAAGCTCGGTACCCAGCTTGAACGCACCGCCCGCGTGCAAAAAATCGCCGCCTGGTTGGCGCACACGCTTGGTGCGAATGTCGCAGAGTGCGAACGCGCGGCGTTACTCGCCAAAGCCGATCTCAACACCAACATGGTCGGAGAATTTCCCGAGCTCCAAGGCATCATGGGTGCCTACTATGCCCGGGGTGACAAAGAATCTCCCCAGGTCGTGGAAGCCTTGGCGGGACAATACCGCATCAGAATCGACGCTCCCGTCCAACCTGAAAACCTGACTGCAACGGTGCTGTTCATGGCCGAACGCGCAGAAACTCTTGTCGGCATCTGGGGGATTGGACTGGCGCCCACCGGCGAGCGCGATCCTTTTGGCTTGCGCCGTGCCGCGCTCGGCTTGATCAGCGCCTTTGAACAATTGACTGCTGGCGCCGTCTTGAATATCCAACAAGACGGACCTCTGACCCTGCAAGGTCTTTTGCAAGCGTGCGCAGACACCTTTACTCCGGGAGTACTTCAGGCCGACACTGTCAGCGAAGTGCAGGCCTTTATTCTTGAAAGACTTCGTAACCAGCTCATCACACAGTTCGATCGCAACGCTGTGGAAGCCGTGCTGGCAATCGCTCCTCCCCTTCACCAAGTCCCCGCTCGCGTTGTGGCTGCCGAGGCCTTTGCGCAAAGTCCGGATGCCGCGAGTCTGGCTGCCGCCAACAAACGCATCGGGAATTTGTTGAAAAAAGTTGAAGGCACATTGCCCGCTGTGAATGCAGCGCTCCTCACCGAGCCAGCCGAGCAGGCGCTCGCGCAAAGTATCGCGGCTGTGCAACCCGTGGCACAAAAACAGTTCGACTCTGGTGATTACAAAGCCGCGTTGGCCACGCTCGCACAAACGCGTGCCGCGGTGGATACCTTTTTCAATGACATCATGGTCATGGCTGATGATCAAGCTGTGCGCCTGAATCGCCTCGCGCTGCTGGCACAATTGCACCGGTTGATGAATCAAGTGGCAGACATTTCCAGACTGGCAACATGAAACTCATCATCCTCGATCGCGATGGCGTGATTAACCAAGACAGCCCGGACTACATCAAGAGTCCGGACGAATGGCATGCGATTCCCGGCAGCCTGCAAGCGATCGCACGTTTACATCAGGCGGGCTGGACCGTCGCGATTGCTTCCAATCAATCAGGACTTGCGCGAGGACTCTTCGACATCTCGGCGCTCACGGCCATCCATCTCAAGCTGCGTAAAGAACTCGCGCAGTTGAGCGGCGCCGTGGACTCAATCTTTGTCTGTCCGCATGGACCCGAGGATGGCTGTCTATGCCGCAAACCTCTGCCAGGACTATTTCATGACATCGCCAGACGCTATGACGTCGACCTCAGGGACGTTCCGACTGTCGGTGACTCTCTGAGAGACATTCAAGCCGGTGCGACAGCGGGTTGTCGTCCATGGCTGGTTCAAACCGGCAATGGTCCTAAAACCCTCAAACAAGGCAATCTACCTGCCAACACTCAGGTCGTTCAAGATCTGGCCGAAGCGGTAGAAAAAATACTCACCCATGCTCAATAAACTTTTTCTCATCACGCGCGCGACGCTCTACACCTTACTGCTGGTCGTGACGGTGATCCCCTATGCGTTTGCCTGCATGATCTGGTCACCGCTTCCCCTGCACTGGCGCTACAAACTGACGATGGGCTGGCCCAGACTGGCTGTCTGGGGCGCTCGTGTGATCTGCGGTGTGAAGTGGCAAGTCAAAGGCTGGGAAAATCTCCCGAATGGTCCCGCGATTGTGCTATCCAAGCATCAGTCTGCATGGGAAACCTTGTTTCTGCCCGCCTACCTGCCACGTGAAGTCTGCTTCGTCTACAAGCGCGAGCTGCATCGCGTGCCATTTTTTGGCTGGGGATTGGCTTTGCTTGCGATGATTCCGATCGACCGCAGCAAAGGACGCGACGCGTTTGAACAAGTCGTTAAAGTCGGCCAACAAAGACTGGACGAAGGACGCTGGCCCATCCTGTTTCCAGAAGGCACCCGAATTGCGCCGGGCAAGACTGGCCGTTTCAAAATGGGGGGTGCCTTGCTTGCCACGCGAACGGGCGCGCCTGTCATTCCCATCGCGCTCAACGCGGGCGAGTGCTGGCCACGCAATGCCTTTATCAAAAAACCGGGCTGCATTACTGTTTCAATTGGCCCTGCGATCGACTCCGTCGGACTGACACCCGAAGCGCTTAATGAGCGGGTACAAGAGTGGATCGAAGCAGAAATGCAACGCCTGAACCCTGAACGCTATCGCCATCCATCATGAGCCAACTCGAGCTCTTGCTTTCAGACGCGGACACCCCGAAACCGGGTTGGACGATCGCGCCTGAAACCATGCCGCTCGGCGCCAAATGGCGTATTGTCCGACATGGCGATCAGGCTGTCGGTTTTAGTTTGCTGCGATCGCGCCGACGCAGTATTGGTTTCGTCATTCAGGACGAGGGTTTGCGCGTCACCGCGCCAAACTGGGTGACGCTCGCGCAAATCGATGAAGCGGTCATTGAAAAAATGCCGTGGATTCTGGCCAAGCTCCAGGACTGGCAAGCTCGCAAAGAGCGACTGGCGATGGCGCACACGCGCTGGCAGTCTGGCGGGGAGCTTCCGTACCTGGGTTGCAAAATCATTTTGCGAAGCGGTACGCCGAGCGCGCAGACCGCACAGGGTGCGGCTTATTTTGAAGGCGATCCGGAGGCGCCGGAACCCGGACAGCATCTATGGCTTGCATTGCCCCACGATGCCGATGCGCATCGCATTCGCGATATGACGCAGGCGTGGCTTCAGGCACGTGCCAAACTCTGGTTCGGAAAGAGGATCAGTCACTTCCTGGATAAAACAGGCCTCACCATCAGCCGCTGGCGCCTATCCTCTGCAGCAACTCGCTGGGGCTCGTGCACTAGCGACGGCAGCATCATGTTGAACTGGCGCCTGATTCATTTTTCACCGATGGTGATCGACTATGTCATCGCTCACGAGCTGGCGCATTTGCGCGAAATGAATCACAGTCAGGATTTCTGGTCGGAAGTGCAGCAACTCTATCCGGATTATGAGCAAGCCAAGAAAATGCTACGAAAACACACGCCGGACCATGTCCCCGATCTCTGATGGGTGATCCCGGAGTGTTGTTATCATTGATCCATCAGCTTTGAACCATGACCAGCAAGGAATATCCATGAGAATTTTGCACACTATGTTGCGCGTTGGAAATCTTGAGCGCTCGATTGAGTTTTATACAAAAGTCCTCGGCATGCGTGTCCTGCGCAGCACGGAATATCCGAGCGGCCGCTTCACGAACACCTTTGTTGGATACCAAGACGAAAGTGAAGGTCCGGCACTGGAGCTCACCTACAACTGGGATACATCCTCTTACGATCTCGGTACAGGCTATGGTCATATCGCACTGTCCGTTGACAACGCCTACGAGGCCTGCGATCAAGTCCGGGCACGCGGAGGCAAAGTCACACGCGAAGCCGGTCCGATGAAACACGGCACCACCGTGATTGCTTTTGTCGAGGATCCCGATGGTTACAAAATCGAGCTGATTCAAAAAAAGACCGCCGCCTGATCCCATGAAAATCGTGATCGCCCCTGACTCTTTCAAAGAGTCCTTGTCCGCGCCCATGGTTGCCGAGGCCATCGCAGCCGGATTGCGTCAAGCCGCTCCACACGTTCAGTGCGTGAGCATCCCAATGGCTGATGGGGGCGAGGGAACCGTCGAGGCAGTTTTAGCTGCGACAGGCGGAGAGCGTCGCAGTAATCAGGTGCAGGATGCCCTCGGCCGTCCCATCCAGGCGCATTGGGGCTGGCTCCCTGGCAAAGTCGCGATCATCGAAATGGCCTGCGCGGCAGGTCTTGAACACATTGCCATCACAGAACGCGATCCTTTGCGCGCGAGTAGTTTTGGCGTCGGACAACTGATTGCTCATGCGCTTGATCTGGGTGCGGAACAAATCGTGTTGGGTCTCGGTGGATCGGCCACCAATGACGCAGGCGCGGGCATGCTCCAAGCGCTGGGCCTGAGACTCCTGGATCAACATGACAATGAACTGCCACCCGGTGGGGCGGCACTCGCCAAGCTCGCACGGATCGACCGCGCAAAACTTGACCCCCGATTAAAAGGGGTTCAAATCACCATCGCCTCAGATGTGAACAATCCCTTGTGCGGACCCACGGGTGCTTCGGCAATTTTTGGTCCCCAAAAAGGCGCAACACCAGAACAAGTCAGCACACTGGACGCAGCCTTGAAACATTTCGCAGACAAGTGCGCAGATGTCCTGAGTCACGACCACCGCAACGCGCCAGGAGCTGGCGCTGCAGGAGGCTTGGGATTTGCGGCACACGCCTGGATGCAGGCACGTTTTCGACCAGGCGTCGAAGTGGTCGCAGAGCTCGGTGGGCTAGCACAGGCGATTCAGGGTGCACAACTCGTCATCACGGGCGAAGGTCGCATGGACGCGCAAACCCTCCATGGAAAAACGCCGATGGGAGTAGCCAAAATCGCACAAGCTGCCGGTGTGCCCGTCGTCGCGATTGTGGGTTCGCTGGGTGCTGGATATCAAGCGCTGTATCCCACCGGTATCATCGCGGCCTTCAGTCTCGTCTCTGGACCCATGAGCTTGGACCAAGCCTGCTCAAATGCCGGGCAACTGCTCCGCGACCGGGCCCAGGATGTCCTCAGATTATGGCTCGCCGCTGAAAAGCATCAGACGCGATAAACGTCAACGTACGCTTGCCTGCCACAAAGCGTCTGTCATTCCAACGAAACCCGCAACTGAAACCTGCTCGGCACGCCACGTAGGCTCGATCCCCAAACTCTCCCAGGGAATCGAAGCCGTCCATTCTCCAAGCACACCACGCAGCATTTTGCGTCGCTGTGAAAAAGCGCGCTGCACGACCTGCGCGAATAATGTGTCGCTCTGCGCCCGCAAGCGCTCCGGGCCCAAAGGAATCATGCGCACAATGGACGAAGTCACACGTGGTGGCGGATCAAAGGCGTCTGGCGACACATCAAACAGTTTTTGAATCCGATAGCGATATTGCAACATCACGGACAAGCGGCTGTAATCGGACTCGCCTGCGCGAGCCACCATTCGATCCACCACTTCTTTTTGCAGCATGAAGTGCTGGTCAATCACGCGCTCTGCACAACCAACCAAGGCAAAAAGCAATGGGCTCGAAATGTTGTAAGGAAGATTCCCGACAATACGAAGCTTGTCGCCAAACTGGGCGAAATCAATCTGTAAGGCATCGCCTTCAACGATATTGAGTCGAGCTGCGGGGAAACGCTCACGCAGACGCTGCGCCAGGTCGCGATCAATTTCGATCACAGACAAGCGTTCGAGACGTTCAAGCAATGGGGCCGTCAATGCAGACAAGCCCGGGCCGATCTCGACCATGTTGTCCTGCTGCTGCGGGGCGATCGCGCGAACAATGGACTCCACCACAGCAGCGTCGACCAGAAAATTCTGGCCGAACCGCTTGCGAGCCTGATGCGCCTGAGAACCGTGGTTTGTCACCACGCCTTAGCGTCCTGACTGACGTTGGCTTTTTTCAAGCCTGTTGTCGATGAAGGACTGACTGCGCACTTGCTGCAACCACGCTTCAAAAGCGACATTCGATCGCTGCTGGAAGATTTGCTGGCGGGCCTGGTTACGAATGAACTGATCCGCCATATCCTGGGTGCGACGTCCATCCACAATGATCAGATGCCAACCAAACTGACTCTGCACAGGCTGACTGACTTCACCCTCTTTGAGTGCGTTCATCGCCTTTTCAAAAGGCGGTACGGTTTCACCAGGATTGAGCCAGCCCAGCACACCACCCTGAGGCGCAGACGAGTCATTAGAAAAACGTTTTGCCATATCGGAGAAAGACTCTCCGCCCTGGACAATTCGCTGCCTGATTTGCTCAAGTCGCTGACGGGCAATTTCATCGGTGACGACTGCGGTCGTCTTGATCAAAATATGTCTGGCTTGTGTTTGCTGAACTGGCATCGGTCCCTGAGGAACGGGTCCGCCCGGGGTGCCTGGTGCAGGTGCTGCCTGAGGTTTAGGTTCCGGAGGTGGTGGTGGAGGCGCACCGCCTGCGCGTCCAATCACCTTCAAGATATGAAAGCCGTTGGGACTTTGAATGATGTTACTCACACGGCCATCGGGCACGCCCGCCACGCCCTTGAGAAACAGGTCAGGCCATCCGCTCAGTGGACGCACCCCCATATCTCCGCCTCGGCTGGCCTCTGGACCATCGGACGAAGCTTTGGCAACGGCCTCAAAACTCTCACCTTTACGCACACGAGCAAGCAGTCCCTGCGCCTTGGCGCGCAGCGCTTTAACTTCCTCTTCGCTCGAGCCTTCTGGCACACGCACCAGGATCTGGGCTAACCCCATGATGGCAGGCGTTGCAGCCTGCGGTTTTGGCTGAGGCTTGGGTGGTGGAGGCGGAGGTGGCGCGGGACGCACGGAAAGCGGCAGATTGCCTTCTTTACGCGCCTTTTGTTCTCTCAGATAGGCGTCCACATCGGCATCACTCACAAAAATGGTGCTGTCCACGACTCTTTGCCTGAGTTGCTCAACCATGATTTCGCGACGAATCATGGCGGTGTAATCGGACCAGTTGATACCTGCGCCTTCGATCTGCTTGCGCATGACCGCAACAGTCGTGTTGTTACGCTTGGCAATAATCTCCATGGCGGAATTTGTCATCGCATCCGTGACATCAATACGCTGGCGACGAGCCTCTTGTTGCTCGAGTGTCTCGGTAATGAGGCGCTGCAAAATTTGAGCCTCAATCACAGAATCGGGCGGCGCCTGAATGCGCTGGGCGGCAAGTTCGCGTTTTGTAATACGAACGCGGGAATCGAGCTCTCGGCGTGTAATGACATCCTTGTTGACGACGGCGACAATTCCGTCGGCGTCTCGCTCAGTAGCTGATTTTTGGGCGGTATTGGCTCGATTTTGATTTTGCGAACCTAGCTGTGCAGTACTCGTCAGCGCAAAAGTCGACAAACCCAGGAACGTCAGCCATGTGAAACAACGCCGAATAATGGTCGTGCTTTTCATTGAGCTTTTCGTAGCGCCTGTCATCATTCATACCTTTCAAATTTATTGACTCGCGGAAGCGGCGGATTAATCGGCTGATAGTCGGGAATACTTCGGCCAATAACAGCCATGGGATTTTGGCCGAGATTGCCTAAACCACCTAACTCGAGCTGAAAAAACACACCTGTATTGGTTTGATCCACACTCACAACGTAGCGCTGCATCACGACACGCCCAGTCCAGCAACAGTCGCCCTTGTACTCAAGACCCAGCACTGCCTGAGTGACTTTAGGAATATCAAGTGTTTGAGAGGGATTAATGATGCTGGGTGCAAATACCTTGTTGAATGAGTAGTCCACACGACCAATCGAGTACCACTTGTTTGTCAACGGCCATTGAAAAGCCGCGCTAACCTGATTTTGACCTTGGGGCTGGTACAAACTTAAGGCAGGCGGATTGACCTGATAGCGATAAGATAACGCTAGAGTCGCGAGCCTCTGTGGGCGCCAGCGACTAGTGATCTGAGCACGATTGATCTGGCTAGCGTAGGGGTTGTATTGCAGCAGCGAGGATAAGTTGAGAGTATCCGTCAATGCCGCATTTCCACCGAAGAGAAACTGAGACTTGGTGTTGGTGCGTGGAATCTGTCCTGGCAAGGTCACCAACTGATCTTCGAAATAGTATTGTTGAGCGATTCCAAGCTGCAGTCGCTCAAAACCCGAGCTCGCATCGAGCCAGCGGGTCGTCAGAGCAAAGGTCGCCTGGTTTGCGTTGGAAATCCGGTCAAAACCCGCAAAAATATTCTCCTGGAAGGCAGAAGAAAAACTAAAGTCCGCCAGCGTTGTATCGTAAACAGGATACTGAGACTGATCCCTGTAAGGCACCCGCAGATAGTAGGCTCGAGGCTCAAGCGTTTGGAGCGCGGATTTGCCAAAAAAAGTCGTATCGCGCTCAAAAGTCATACCAGAGTCGACTGACATGATCGGCAATGCGCGACCATTGGAAGGCTGTCCGTAACCAAAAGTCTGCTCAAGGCCATACCAGTTCGTCTGGTACTGAGACAGACTCATAGCAACTTTGGGGGTGATATACCAGCCTGGTCGTACGATGGGATAAGCGATCGAGTTATATGAAAGCAAGCGCTGACCGTCTGGGCGCCAGCGTAAACTACCGCCTGGTCCAAAAGCGAATCGATTATCAAGTGGCGCCTGAAACTCTGTCAAAGTATTCAAGCTTTGTACATCAAACCCACCGATATCAAAGCGTGAGGCATTGATCGCGTACTCGGGAACCTTGTTGTACTGCGGGATCACAAGCGTGCCAGTAGGTGACAGCGTCTGGAAAGTCGACACCGCTACGCTTGTAGTAACGTACTCACTTCCCCAACCTCCGCCAACCTGACGGGGTAGGGCGCTAATGACAGCCTGATTAATACCCAGGCTGGCAAAATCATTGAAGTAATTGTCATCCGACACGCCGTTGACGTTATAACCACCAAAAAAGCCTCGCCCGAAACGTTGGCTGTGCTGCGCACTGTATAGCCAGCGATCCTCGCCTGTTTGCAGGTCCTTAGCCAGATAAGTACCCGCCATTTGACCGCTGTAACTCGCTCCAAGGTAGCGAAATTCTCCTCCAAGCTGTACGCCTCGCTTGGACATCGCGCGAGTCTGCAGTGTTGCATCGTAATTGGGTGCGATGTTGAAATAGTACGGCTGCGTGTAATCGAAGCCGGTATTGGATGTGTTGCCGAACGTTGGCAACAAGAAACCGGATTTTCGTTCCTTTTTAATCGGAAATGTCAGATATGGCGAAGCCAGAATCGGTACATTTTTAAAATAAAGCACCCCGTTTCGGGCCACGCCCTCGTTAGCAGCGTAATCCAGATCGAGCTTTTCAGTTTCTATGTACCATGAAGGCTGCGGACATGGGCAGCCGCTATAGGTGACATCAGTGATACTCATCTGATCTCGATTGAAAACATCCGCCCAAGACCCCGCTCCGGCACCACCATCATCCAGCCAAAAATTAGGCTGATCCACGCTGGCCGTGCCATCTTCTGAGTTGTAAATAATGCTAGTACCGGAAAGGATGTTTCCATCTCTAATCAGGCGCGCATTAATCTGAGCGTCCATCACGCCCGTGCGCTTGTTGTAGTCAATAATGTTGGCCTTCAGGACGGCATCTTGCCTTCTGATGCTGGCTTTACCCCGTAATCTGGCATTTCCCTGGCTATCACCCTCGATCTGTGCTCCTTCGAGGAAAGCTGGCATTTCCCTGTCAGGTACTGTACTGCGCTCGAGCAAAGGCGAAACACGTAGACCTGGGCCTACAATCGCGGGTGCAGCAGGCGCAGGGGAAGGTTGCGCATGTACCGCCGCAATCCCCAGCCCCGCAAGCAACCACAGCGAATGATAGATACGCACGTTCTGAAAAGTCACCTTAATACAGACACTTAGCAACAAACCAGGTTTGTTTGCTTTGAAAACAGCTCTAAAAATATGTTCTATCCTGACGCTATTATAGAGAAGCCCCTCATCTTTGCTGTGATCGATCAAACGGTCGGTCAGATTCAATTTTTCACTACATTTTCGCGATGATGTCAACCTCTTCTTCCGACTCCAGAATGACCCGGCTCCTTGAGTGGATTCAGACCTGCCCAAGCTCCTTGGGCCTCGATCCTGCCAGCATTGCACCCGCCTCAAGCGATGCGAGTTTCAGACGCTATTTTCGAATCAACGCTGCGCAGGGCACGCTCGTCGTGATGGATGCGCCACCGCCTCAGGAGGACTGCAAACCTTTTGTCGATGTAGCCCAAAGACTCTCGACTGTCGGGCTGAACGTACCCAGGATCCTCGCCCAGGATCTGACTCAGGGATTTCTACTGTTGTCCGATCTGGGTCCCACCACGTATTACGACTGCATTCAGGCGGGACTTGATGATGCCACGCTGCAAAAAATTTATCGTGAGGCATTGGCCGCACTCGTGCAAATGCAATCTGCCAGCGCTGCGGGACTGCCTGTCTATGACGTCGCTCGCCTCAAAGATGAGCTCGGCCTCTTTGTCGAGTGGTATGTCACGGTCCATTGCAAAGTGACCTTGAGCCCTGAGGCCTTAAAAGGGCTGGATCAAGTATTTGATTTACTGGCCAATCGCAACGCCGCGCAACCTCGCGTGCTCGTGCACCGCGATTTCCACTCCCCGAATCTAATGCGTTGCGAACGCCCGGAACACGGCGCCAACCCCGGCATTTTGGATTTTCAAGATGCCGTCTCCGGCCCGATCACCTACGATCTGGCCTCACTGGTGATGGATGCCCGTACAACCTGGGAAGAACCCCAGCAATTAGACTGGGCCATTCGCTACTGGGAACTAGCCCGAAAACACGGTTTGCCAGTGCCTACCGATTTCGCAGATTTCCACCAGGATTACGAATGGATGGGACTGCAACGCAACCTGCGTATTCTCGGTGTGTTTGCCAGACTCAACCATCGCGACGGCAAGTCAGGCTATTTGGCGCATATTCCTCGCGTCAATCAGTACGTCCGCCAAGTCGCCGGACGCTATCTCGCGTTCAAACCTCTTTTGCGTGTGCTTGACGAACTCGACCAAGTGCAAACCAAGGTGGGATACACATTCTGATGCGTGCGATGATTCTGGCTGCTGGGCGCGGGGAGAGAATGCGCCCACTCACCGACACTCTACCCAAGCCACTGATTCCCGTCGCCGGCAAACCACTGATCCAGTGGCATATCGAAAAACTCGCAGCGGCCGGGATCAAAGAGATCGTGATCAATCACGCTTGGCTGGGTGCGCTGATTGAACAAACGCTTGGCGATGGTCATCAATGGGGCGTTCATATCCGCTACTCAGCCGAAACGGTTGCGCTCGAAACGGCAGGAGGCATTGCCACGGCGCTGCCTCTTTTGGGAACCGATCCTTTTCTGGTGATAAACGGAGACATTTGGTGTGACTGGGATCCTGCTCAAGCGCTGGAGATCGCCTCATCGTTGCAATGCACTGCACAACAAGCGTGGTTGCTGCTGGTGGCAAATCCCGCGCATCATCCTCACGGAGATTTCGGGCTGTTGCCGACCGGTTGCGTGACCGATGACACGATGCCCAAATTCACCTTTTCCGGTATCGGTGTGTATCAGCCCTCTCTTTTTGCCCATACTCCGGCAAAACAACCCGCAAAACTCGCTCCATTGTTACGCGATGCGATCGTTCGCACACTCGTGTCAGGAGCACTTCATCAAGGGGTGTGGATTGATGTCGGTACCCCCGAGCGGCTCAACACGTTAGAATGCATACTCAAGAGTTGATGTCCGCGATGCGGAGAATGATATGGTGATACGTGTTCAAGCCAAACGCGCGATTTTCAAACCAGCGCCCTACGATACACGCCGCGGCTCCCGCGGCTTGCCCGGCTGGCTGATTCTCTTTTTGATCGGCATTTTGCTGGGTGGTGGCGGTGTTCTTTTTTTGCAGGCAAGTTATGGTGAAAAACGCCTTTCTCTTGCCGAAACGCAAAAGCTCACCGAAGAGCTCAAGAATCTGACGGTCGAAAAACAAACCTTGCAAACCAAGGTAGACGAGTCGCAAAAGGTGCTCGACGCCGAAATCAGCGTGCGCGACACGAAGATCAAAGAATTGACAAGCAGTCTGTCGACCGCAGAATCCTTGATCGGACCTTTGCGAGAACAACTGAACTTGTTTGCGCAAACCTTGCCGTTCGACCCGCGTTATGGTCCGATCGGTGTGAGCACCAGCTTGTTTACCCAAGGGAAAAACTCCACCAAACTGTCCTATCTGGTGTGGTTATTGCAGGAAAACGCTCAAAAACCTGAGTTCAAAGGATGGCTCGAATTATCCTTTGAAGGACGATATGCAAACGGTCGGGTGGAAACGATTACTTTGCCCCGCATCGCGGTCAAACTCAATCACTTTTTGCATGTCACCGGAACAACAGACTTGCCCGCAGGTTTTACCGCCACGCGCGCGAATGCCAAAGTCATCGCCGAGGATGGCAAGCGCCAAGTGACCTGGCGTGTCCTGCCTGTTCAGGTCAAATAAAACCACTCTGGTCGTCCGAGAAACCGTGCACACCAAACATGCCCGCAGCGTCGCGACAACCTCCGCTGCGTCCTGGATCAATTTGACCTCGTTGTTGGCGCTTGGTCTGCTGATTCATCTTGGCTTTGGCGCGCTCTTGACTCTGTCGGTCGACGAAGCGCATTACGTGTTGTATGCCGCCAAGCCTGACTGGAGTTATTTTGACCACCCGCCTCTTGTCGGCTGGATTCAATGGCCCCTGGTCGCAGCGGGTGCGCCGGATAGCGTGATTCGCCTGATTCCACAGCTTCTTTGGCTGATCGCATGTTTATTGACGCGGCGGCTCGCCATCCAAATTTACGATCTGCGGCTCCTGAGGGATGCCGCTCAGGACAAACCAGCCATCAGCCGCGATACTGTGGGCCTATGGGCGGTCGGATTAGTATTGCTCGCCCCAGTCATGCACGTGCTGGCTGTGGGCCTCTTGCCTGACAGCCTGCTAATGGTGCTGGTGCTGCTGCTCATGTCCGTCACCCTCAAACTCGCGCAGCCAGCACCTCATCACACTGCGCAATGGTTAGCCCTAGGCGTCTTGCTAGGCTTGGCGGGCCTTTCCAAATACACCGCTGTTCTACCTGCCGCAGCCGTCATCGTGACCTTGCTTGTCACGCGCGGAGTCCGGTTGTTGTTGACCGCAGGTCCATGGTTTGCCGCTGTTGTCGCGCTGGTGATGATCAGCCCGGTCCTGTACTGGAACGCTCAACATGAATGGATTTCATTTACCTACCAACTCCAACACGGCAGCGGGGGGGCATGGAAGGCACGCAGGCTCGCTGCTTTTGCTGGGGTTCAACTTGTCGCCTACGGGCCCTTACTCGTCCTGGGTGCCTACCTGGCATCACGTCAAATAATCAAAAGCAAGCAGTGGTTAGGCGCAGGATTGCTGTTGTTTTTCTTTATCCCCTTTGTTGTCACGGGTTTGATGTCGGGCGGAGGGGGGAGCCTGCCACACTGGACAGCGCCTGCGTGGCTTGCAATGACACCATTCGCCGCGAATGCACTGGCTGAGCGCTGGGCAAGTGGTCGTCAAGCCCTGATTCTGGCTTTCATTCGGGCGCAAGCGGTGATGTGTCTGGTCGCTTTTGCTGCATTATTTTTCGTGGGTATCCCCGGCCTGTCCGCCGATCATCCGCTCGCGCGCAAAAACCCGCTCGCCGACCTCTGGGGTTGGGATGAGGCGGGTTTGAAAGCTCTCGAACTGGCGCGCGCGCACGACCTTCCCTCTCTCTCGGTGCGCAACTGGACGCTGGGTAGCCGACTTGCTTGGTACGGCAGACCCCTGCCCGTCTATGTACTGGATAACCGTTTCGATCAATTTGACCTGTGGTTTGGCAAAATTCCCCCCGGCACAGACAGTCTTTTTGTAAACTGGTCGCAGGTTCACTTTGATCTGCCTACCCAGACAGGCGAATTCGAGTGGTGCAGGCTAATTGGCAGCTTCGAAGCTAAACGCTTGACCCGCCACGTCTCGCGCTTTGATTATTACCATTGTCGTCAATGGGGCGCCAACCACAACGCCACCACCAAATAATGCGATTCACTTGAAACAACTTTTTAAACAACTCTGGCCTTACATTCGAATCGCGCTTTCCATCGCCCTGCTCTGGCTAGCGACGCGCAATATTGACTGGCAAGCCTTGCGAGACACGAAAATCGCCATCGTGCCCGTTTGGTTCGGATTGGCATTTCTGATGCTCGTTCTGACCAACCTGCTGGCAGTGCTCCGCTGGGGCTGGCTGATGCGCAGTGTCAAACTTTACAGACCTGCCAGGGACTACATCTCGCTTTATTTTGCGGGTGGTTTGATCAATCAAGGCTTGCCCAGCACGATCGGGGGCGACAGCTATCGCGCAGTTGAAGGCAGTCGCCCCTATCACGCTGGAGTATCCGCGTCTCGAGATCCGGGGCCTCATCAAACCCTTGCACAAGAGCTCCACTCTCCGGTCGATCTCAATCGCGCGCCCCCCAGGTTGCGGTTGGGGTTTTTTAGTGTTGCGCTCGACCGTGGGCTGGGCCTACTTGGAAACAATATCCTGGGCGCGCTGGGACTGATCTTGGGCGGAGCGATGCTCGGCCCTTGGGGCCAGGCACTGGGCTGGTGGCTTCTTGGCGCCATGCTGGCAGCCGCCGCACTGGCCTCGCTCTTGATCAAAATATCCGCCAGTCGCGCGCTGATCCAGCGAATTTTGGACAAACTTGGTATGCCGCAGGCCATGTTTGCGCTTAAAACCGGGTTGGGCTGGCCCAACGTCTTGCCTCAGCTTGTGATTTCCGTCATGACCCATGTCCTGGCATTGACGAGCTTTTGGTGTTGCCTGAAAGCCTTCGGTATCAGCGCGCCTTTTTCTGCTCTCATGATTGGTATGCCAGCACTCGGCCTACTGATGATGCTGCCTATCAGCATCTCGGGCTGGGGACTGCGCGAGGCGACGCTTTCGGCCACGCTCGCACTGTGGAACATTGATAGCGGGATTACCGTTCTGGCTGCCGTCAGCTTTGGGATTGTGACGCTGGTCACCTACCTGCCAGGTGCGCTGTCTCTGTTGAGGCGTAAGCACGAGGATGCCGGCACTGCAGCGCCCGTCTCCTCCAAACACCATTAGAATACTCAGCTTATGAGCTTAAGTGTTGATACCATGCGCACCATCGACCATCGCGTCGGTGTTCCGCTTTGTGCCTTATTCACCCCCATCGTGATCCTGATCGACTGGATCACACGCCTGTTTGCGGGCAAGCCTGCGATGCCCCGTAAAGTTCTCTTTATCGAACTTTCCGAAATGGGGAGCGCCATCATTGTCGATCCCGCGATGCGCGATACACAAGCGCGTGGGGCAGAGATCTTCTTTTTGATTTTCAAAAGCAACCAGGCCAGTTTGAGTTTGCTCAACACCGTACCCGCTGAAAATGTGTTCACGATCGACTCGAGCTCGGTCGTCTCACTCGCACGAGATACGCTCAAGTTTTTCGTATGGGCACGCGCACGCAAGATTGATACTGTCATTGATCTGGAGCTTTTTTCGCGTTTTACAGCGCTCCTGACCGGTTTGTGTGGCGCGCGACGCCGGGTCGGTTATCACATCTTTCACGGTGAAGGTCTGTGGCGCGGCAACATGCTGACCCACAAGGTTCATTACAACCCCCACATCCACATCGCCAAAAACTTCCTGTCCCTGATTCATGCCGCATTCTCGACTGATCAGGAAACCCCGTTTAGCAAAATACATATTCCCGACGAAGCGATCAAGATCGCACAGGCAGTGATTGATCCTGCCGTTCGTCAAACTGTGCTCGATCGCATCGAAGCGCTCGCAAAAAATGCACAGTGCGTGTTCAAACTGGGCAACCAACCCCTCTTTCTGGTCAATCCCAACGCAAGCGAATTACTGGTTCAACGTCGCTGGGCGCCTGAACGTTTCTCTGCGCTGATTATTGAACTCAATCGCAAATGGCCTGACAGCCTGATTTTGATCACCGGTTCCCCTTCGGAATTTGAGTATGTCGAAAACGTTCGGGTAGGCGCTCAGGTGAGCAGTGCGCTCAACTTTGCAGGCCAAGTCTCTTTCTCCGAATTACCCGCTCTATACAGTCTGGCCGATGTCATGGTCACCAACGACTCGGGTCCCGGGCATTTTTCATCCGTAACGGATCTGCATACGGTGGTATTGTTCGGACCCGAAACACCTGCCTTATATGGCTCGCTGGGCAAGTCAATCCCCATCACCGCTCAACTCGCCTGCTCGCCTTGCGTGAGCGCCGCCAATCACCGTAAAACGCCTTGCTCGGACAATGTCTGCATGCAGGCAATCTCTGTGGCGCAGGTGATGGAGAAAGTCGCTGTGCAGTTTGAAGCGGCCCGTGCGCATGTCTGATCCTCGAGATCAACAGGCCGCGGTGTCTCGCGCCAGCAATGTCCCGACAGTACAAGGCCGGGACTTTGTCTGGTGCCTGATTCCGCTTGTCGTGTGGTTGGGGCTTTGGCTGTTCGCACCCGAACCCCAATTGTTTCGTCTGATCAATACCTCCGCCCGGGCTCTGCCTGATTTGTTTTGGGCAAGCTTTAATATGCTTGGCAATGGCTGGGGAATCTTCGCCCTTGCATGTCCCTTGCTGCTGCTCGCACCACGCTTGCTCACCGCCGCCCTCTGCGGTGGGGCGATCTCCGGAATCATTTCACGAATCCTCAAGCACACGCTCGAAATGCCCCGCCCGGCCTCCGTGCTGGATCCCGCAAGCTTTTACATCCTGGGCAAACCGCTGACTTCGCTGTCGATGCCCTCCGGACACACACTCACGGCTTTTTCTATTTTGACGGCCTTTTATTTTGCGCTCGAACCTGACAAACGAGGTGCCTACCGCTGGTTGTTTGTGGTGGCGACTCTGGCGGGCGTCGCACGCATCGCAGTGGGTGCGCACTGGCCAGCAGATGTCTGCGCAGGTGCGGCGATCGGACTGTTCAGCGGTGTTGCAGGCGTCTGGCTGACGCAACGCATACCCGCACGCGCCTTGCGACCTCAGTCATGGTTGATGCGCATCATCAGCGCCGCAGGTCTCGTTGGGGTCTATATCCTCTTGACCACCACCATCGACTTTCCAGAAACAAGACCCGCTCAATTTGTCGCGGCTGCCATCGCAATGATCAGTATCGCGTGGTTTACCTGGCGCTCATTTGGACCATCTCGCAACAGCAACATAGCGGCATAAATCGTTTGATGTAAAGCGTAAAAAAAGGTCTGCGCTTTTGCGCAGACCTCTCGAATAGAACACAGCAAACTGATTACTTCTGGCCTGTTTCCGCCTTGTAGCGCGCCAGATTTTCTGCGTTGGGTGGATACAGACCTGGCAGAGGATGGCCCTTTTCAACCTGGGACATGATCCAGGTTTCCAATTTTTCCTGAGCCGCTGCGCTGGTCACCACGTCATCGAGCATCGCGGCGGGAATCAGGACTGCGCCATCATCGTCCACGACTACGACATCGCCGGGAAACACGGCAACACCACCGCAACCGATGGGCTGCTGCCAGTCCACAAAGGTCAGACCCGCCACTGATGGAGGTGCTGCAGCACCGGAACACCACACAGGCAATCCAGTTCCGAGCACACCCGCGAGATCGCGTACCACGCCATCTGTCACAAGCGCGGCCACTTTCTTTTTCGCCATGCGCGCGCACAAGATATCGCCAAAAATACCGGCATCCTGAACACCCATCGAATCCACCACGGCGATGCAGCCTTCGGGCATGTCTTCAATCGCTCCACGCGTGGACTTTGGTGACGACCAAGACTCCGGCGTCGCCAAATCCTCGCGTGCTGGCACAAAGCGCAGTGTGAACGCGCGCGCCACCAGACGTGGCTGACCAGCGCGGATGGGCTTGGTGCCGCGCATCCAAACGTTGCGCAAACCCTTCTTGAGCAAAATCGTTGTCAAGGTTGCGGTGGAGATCCCTGCGAGGATGTCTTTCACCTTGGGATCAAGTTGCATATCTACCATGAGTAATCTCCGGGATACTGATTGAGTGGTTATTGATTAAAAGCGAACCTAGGGGATCTGAATGATTAACCCAGGGCTGCCAGTTTTTTCTCTTGCCTGGCGACCAGTCGGGCAATGTCGGCTAGGTCGAGTGCGGATAATTTTGGACCTGGCTTTCTGACAGCAGCCGAGGCGATCGCACCACGCTGGGCCAGCAGATGCTTGCGCACAGCCAAACCGACGCCCGCCTGTTGCTCGTACTTGGCCAGTGGCAAATAGCAATCAAAAATATCGAAAGCGCGCTCGACATTTCCTGCTTTAAAGGCGTTCACGACGTCGACCATCATCTCTGGGTAGGCAAAGCCGGTCATCGCGCCGTTGGCGCCACGTACCATTTCTTCGGGCAGGAACAAGCCGCCACCATTACCGGTCAGTATCGAAATCTTGCGCAAATCACCCTTTTCGATCGCCTGACGCACAGCCGACAGCTTGGCCAACCCTGGGAAATCCTCGTGTTTGAGCATCACGCAGGTTGGCGAGTTTTTCAAAATTCGCAAGACGACGCTTGAAGACATCTGCACACCCGTCGAGGTGGGGTGATCCTGCAAGCACCAGGGCACATCGGGCCCCAAAGTCTCGGTCACCATGTCGAAGTAACTGCAAATCTGGTCATCGGTACGCACGGTCGATGGCGGTGCGACCATGACTCCGGCAGCGCCCATGTCCATGACGCTTTTGGTGAGCTCGCTCATTGGCGCAAAGCCAGCGGCAGAAGCCCCCACGACGACGGGGACTTTGCCCTGAACGCGGGCGAGCACCTGACGAACAAACTGGCGCGACTCCTCGGCAGTCAGCTTGGTGGCTTCACCCATGATGCCAAGAATAGTCAAACCCGTCACGCCGCGCTCGAGACAGAAGTCGACCATACGGTCTGTGCTGGCCAAATCGAGGTCCCCATTGTCTTTAAAGGGGGTCACGGTAATCAGGTAGACGCCTTCGGCGGTCTCGTTAAAGGTGTTCGCAGTCATTCGGTTATTCCTTGTCTCTTTGCCAACCGGCCGGACTCATCCGGCAGGAAAATGCGGTGCGCGTTACGTTAGCACAAAGGACGTCCTAGAAATGGCTTGCACGACGCCCTCAAAACCAATAGTCTAAGCGATACCAAAAACAGTTGCTCAGTCTACAAGCATCCCTCTGGCGCCTTTCTGGCACCTGCTTCGAGACTGAGGCATTCGGAGACCGCTATGAAACTATCCAGACTTCTTCCCAGCCTGGCCCTGTCAGTCTGCGCCCTCGCCTTGGCAACAGGCACTCAGGCTCAAGCCCAGGACTTCCCTAAACAGCCGATCAAACTGGTCGTGCCTTGGGCGCCTGGTGGCAACGTCGACATTACCGCCCGCGCGGTCGCACCCAGCATGTCCGAGATTCTGGGTCAGCAAGTGATTGTCGAAAACAAGCCCGGTGCAGGTGGTTTTATCGGTAGTACCGGCGTCGTGAAATCCACGCCGGACGGCTACACCTTGCTGTTGGGTTCGAGTGGATCAATCTCGATTGCGCCTGCGCTCACGCCGACATCGCCCTACAACCCCGTGACAGACTTAGTTGCGATTGGACCCATTCATGCCGTGCCAATTGTCTTGAGTGCCTCGGCCAAAGGGTCGATGAAAAATTTTGCTGATTTTGCTGCGCGCGCCAAAACAGACAAAAACCCAATTTCCGTGGGCTCAGCAGGTAACGGTTCGACCCAACACCTTGCACTTGAATTACTGGCCTTGAAAATGGGCGTCAAGCTCAATCACATTCCCTACAAGGGTAGCGGCCCCGCCTTGGTGGACGTGATTGGCGGCCAAGTGGACACGATGATGGACCAACTCACCGCGTCGCTTCAACACATCAAGAGTGGCGCACTGATTCCTTTGGCGCAAACAGGCAAGACGCGCTCACCTTTGCTCCCCAATGTGCCAACGTTTGAAGAGCTCGGCGTGAAAGACTTTGACATGATGACGTACACAGGGATTTTTGGACCCAAAGGCATGCCTCAACCTGTCATGGACAAGCTGACAAAGGCGTTGAAGGAGACGCTTGAGCGTGACAGCGTCAAAGAACGCTTTGCAGGACTCGGCGTGGAAATCATTCCTCTGGATCGCGCAGCGTTTCAGGAGTATGTCAACAAAGACTACAACACGAATAAAGAAATCGGCAAAGCTGCCAACATCGTCATCAATCAATAAGTCGTCATGAAGCCACACGCCACACCGCTGCCACCCATTCTGGATTTGCGCGCCCCCAAACGCCAGGTGCCTGCCGGAACCATCGACTGTCATGCGCACATCTTCGACCAGATGGAGCGCTATCCAATGGATCCCAATCGCAAATACAGTCCACCTGTCTGTACGCGCGAATCCTGGCTCAATATGCATCGCATCATGGGTGTGCATCGCGGTGTGCAAGTTCATGGGTCGATTTACAGCTTCGACAACAGCATCACCGAAGACTTCATCAAGACCGATCCCGAGCGTTTTCGCGGCGTTGCAGCGATTGCGCCGGGAACCCCCAAGGCGCATATTCAGCGCCTGCATGACGCCGGATTTCGGGCCGCGCGCCTCATGGATCAGTATCCAAACGGAGCAACCACGCGCGATCTCGAAGCGATCGCGGCGCTGGTGGCGGATTTTGGCTGGCACATTGAAATCAACATCCTCAATGGTGCGGACTGGATCGGTCTTGAAAAACGTCTGATGGCTTGTCCAGTTGGCTTAGTGTTTGACCACATGGGACGGATCCGCGGCAATACAGGTGTGCACTCCGAGGAATTCGCTGTCTTGCGTCGGCTGCTCGATCAAAAATCCGATACCTGGGTCAAAATTTCCAGCTGGTACCGGATGTCAGATGTCCCCGTGCCAGCCACAGGTATGCCACTTTATCCGGACATGAAACCATTTGCCCAAACATTGCTGACGCATCACGTCGATCGCTGCGTGTGGGGGACGAACTGGCCTCACCCAGGTCTCCACGCCAATATTCCAAACGACATCGACTTGCTCGACCTGTTGGAAACATGGATACCGAACGATGAAGCGCGCCAAAAACTTTTCGTCACAAACGCCGAGCGTTTATATGGCTTCAAACCCTATCAACAATGATTCCGACAAGACCCTGACATGAACAAAGAAACGAGCGAACCAGGTCACGAGCAAAGCATGATCGATGCACTCGAGGAAAATTACAAACACATTCTGGGATTCGTACCTGATCGGATTCACTCGCGTATCACCCTTGGCGTTAAGACAGCGCCGGAGATGACAGAGGGTGTTGAACGCCTGCGTGCCCAGCTGCTCGAACCAGAGGCACTGGATCTGAAAACCAGTCAGCTCATGGCGTTCGGCATGTTGTTGATGAACTTGTCTCAAGCCGCTGAAAACCACGCAGTCGCGGCACTCCGCGCGGGTGCCTCGGTCGCGGAGCTTCAAGCTGTTGCGGGGATCGCGTTTGTGTTTCGAGGTATTCCGGCAATTAACCTGTCAGGCGACGCAATTGCCGGAGCATTGAAAAAAATCGAGGCTCTCAACAAAGCAGGTTAAGAGCCCCTTTCCTGGTACTAAAGCGAACACTCAGGCCTCTGATTTAAGCCCTCGACAAACGCTCCAGCAAGGCCTGACCCGTCTCTTTGGTACCAAGCTTGCCACCAATATCTTTGGTCGACTCACCTGCTGCGATCGCTTGTGCCATCGCGGTTTCCATCACCTGCGCGGCAGTCACAAACTGAGGCTTGTTTTTGCGCTGGCCATACCAGTTCAAGAGCATCGCCACTGACCAGACCTGCGAGAAGGGATTGGCAAGGTTCTTGCCCGCGATATCTGGCGCCGAGCCGTGCGCGGCCTGAGCCATGGCGTAATCGGAGCCGGCATTGATTGATCCAGCCATTCCCAGACTACCGGAAAGCTCGGCCGTGAGATCGGACAAGATATCGCCGAACATATTGGTCGTCACCAACACGTCATAACGCTCCGGCGTACGCACCACGTGCGCCATCATCGCATCGACAATGATCTCTTCGATTTGCACCTCGGGAAACTCTTTGCCCACCAGGCGGCACGAGTCAATGAACATGCCGTCTCCGAGCCTCAGCACATTGGCCTTGTGAACAACTGTCACGTGTTTTCTGCGTGTCATCGCGAGCTCGAAGGCCGCACGTGCAATCCGCTCGCAACACAGTCGCGTAATCCGGCGCAAGGATACGACGACATCAGGTGTGATCAGCATTTCGCTACCACCCGACTCGATATTGCGATCCGCGTAAAAGCCTTCGGTGTTTTCGCGTACGACCACGAGATCGAGCGGCTTGTGTGGTGTGCCACAGCCCGGAAAAGTCTTGGCGGGTCGAATATTGGCGAACAAGTCGAGACTCTTGCGGAAAAACTTTGACGGATTGATCTCGCCCTTGGCTTCGTCTTTAAAATCGTAAGTGGCCATCGGACCGAGAATCAATCCATCCGCATTTTTGACGGACTCGAGCAAACCAGGGTGAATCGTGGTGCCATATTTCTTGAGACTCTCATGCCCTGCGATGTCGTGCTTGAGGGACACATCGAGTTTGAATTTTTTAGATACAAATTCAAGCGCATCCACTGCTACGGAAACTGTTTCAATCCCAATGCCATCGCCTGGCAACACAATAATTTTCATGGTGAGTCTCTAAAAAAGAAGGTGGTTTCAAGTACGAAGTGCAACTTTGATTAATTGGGCGGGTTGGCTGAGAGTGTTCTAGCATCTCAGATTTCCAGACCGCCAAGTCAAAGTCACCTTATGAGCTACAAACATCTCAGCCAAA
>NZ_JAUHHF010000019.1 GCF_030410395.1 Zwartia panacis | reverse complement strand
TTAGGAACTTTGAGAATTACCGGCTCAGGGTCTTGGCCCACTGCGGTTGGAACGGCGTATTTAGCCGTGTTTGATGAGTGCTGATGTTTGATGGATACTGCTGATCCCCCGTTAATGGGGTAGAGCCATGGGGTAGAGCCGTAGAGCCTGATTTTATTGATTATTTTGGTGGGCGGTACAAGGTTCGAACTTGTGACCCCTGCCGTGTGAAGACGTATAACTTATACGTAAGTTGTTGTAAAATAATGTATTTTACCAACTTTTAACAAAGTAGAACACTTTAGTAGAACAGTAGTTTGTTGTTTTTTATCGTATTTCAACACACTATACGCCGAGATATTTATAGAGTGTTTGACGAGAAATACCGAACCTCTCAGCGATGTGTGACTTTTTAACTCCCGACGCTGCCAAAGAACGAGCCTCCTCTACCTCCTTATCTGAGAGCGCCTTTTTTCGGCCTTTGTACACCCCGCTCTCTTTCGCTATAGCGATACCAGCCATCTGTCTTTCTTTGATGACTGCCCTTTCCCACTCAGCCAAAGAGCCCATCAAGCCGAGTAACAAGTTTGCCATCGGACTTTCCTCATTGGTGAATGTCAAAGCCTCTTTGATGAACTGAACTCTCACGCCCTGACTTGTCAAACTTTTAACAGTTGTTATCAAGTCAGATAATGAGCGAGACAGTCTGTCCATTGAATAAATGACAAAAGTATCGCCTTCACGTAAGTGAGCGAATGCCGCTTTAAGTTGGGGCCTGTCAGTATCTTTTCCGCTCGCTTTATCTGTGAACACTTTATCTAAGTTCATAGCGTTAAGCGCCTCAGTCTGACGAGCCGTGTTTTGTGCCTCAGAACTGACTCGGACATAACCGACGAGTTGACCTTTTGTCATTTAACTTTCCTTGAATATCATATTCTGTAAAGTTAGAGTCTAGACATTTATGGACAGTATGTCAAGTTATTTTAAAATGACCCTATTTTGACACTTTTTAAGCGATATCTATATGTCAACTTAGCGTGTAGTCTAACTTTACGCTGAAAACTAAATATTCATTAGTTTTATGGAAATATTTGATATTTGTTTTTAAAAGATAAATACCTTTATGAATAACGAACAAATACAAACACGCCTGTTCCAGCGTACAGGCGTTATCCACGAAGATATGAACGCTCTTGAGAACTTGACCTATTTCAGAGAAAACAAAGGCTATCAGTCAAATAGAGACTTATATCGCTCTTGGTTTCAAGGATATCTTAGTGATAGAGAACTCGCTCTCAGTTCAACAAACGACTTTCACAAAGCGCTTCCAAAACTACCTGTATCTTTGACACTGATGCCACAACGCCGAATGTCACACGATGACTTGTATCGTATTAGCGTCAAGTTCGTCGATGTCCTGAATAGAGTGGTCTACAAGAACGCCTATAAACGCTACGACAAAAAAATAACAACCCTGTTTGTTATCGAAGGTGAGAAAAGTCTGAAAAGTCTTCATACTCATTTCGCTTTCAGCCTTCCAGACAATATGAACTGTAAGAAGTTTTTCAACATCATTCATCGAGTTGTTCAAATGAACGATGACTTTCTTTTTGAAACTGAGGCTCAGAAGAAACGAAATAAAAAGTTCCCCCCTCTTCCACTTGAAGAACGGTATCACTACAAGATAGACATAGCCGATACTGAATGGCTCGGATACATAACAAAAGAGTTGAATACCAAACAACTCGATAGACTGTACTTTCAATAGACCAGTCTTTTCCTAAAAACACGACAACAAGTCCTGAGTGAAGTTCGTCGTTTGGTAGACATATTTGATATGTCAATAGATGAACTTTATCTAAAATATCTTGAAGAATAAAAAGAACTGAACAACGAACTGAAAAACTTATCTAAGAAGGTATCAACTGAGACTACTCTGACTTATCTTGTTCAACTTAGCCTGTGCCTTCTGAACATTCTGTTGAGCCGACACTTTCTTCGCTTGAATATTCAGTTGTTTTGACTTGTCTTTCAATGACTTTACTTGTAGTTGTTCAGGACTGAGAGTGTGAGTATCAGCGCCATAAGTTTTTCCATCAGTTATCAGTTCATTTATTTTCATCTTCACTCTCTAAGACTGACATATAAAAAATACATAAGTCACTCAAAATAGTTTCGTCATATCCATCTTTCAATACACAAAGCGCCTGTCGAATATTTTTCTTATTTCGAAATATGGGTAGCCAAATATCCTGTATTTCTTCGTCGATATCCAACTTCAAAATATCTACAAACTGTTTCAGGTTCAAACATTTGTCCATATCTCGACAGTCCCACAAGTCAGCCAAAGTACTCATCTGTACTTCCAACAACTGTATAGGACTTGGCATATCGACTTCGAATAGGTAGGAGTAGTTGTTCATATCTCTATTTATTTGTTTTCCTATTCATCTAAGTTATGAATATTTGTTTTCATAGCCTAAGAAAAACAAATAAATACCTTCGAAACGAATAAATACAGATATATCGAAAAGGAACAAAAAATATGATGATGAACAAACTTCCCTGTAACACGTCACTTTCACAAGTACTTCAATATTTGTGTTCAAGTTCACGTTGGGGGCGAAGAAACCGAGCGTTGTTCGCTTTGAGACAAAACCTTCGTATCAAAGACATCGCCACAATGAAGGTTTCAGACATACTCAACCCAGATATGACCATCAGTCGTATCTACACAAGTTCTTTGGACTGGTCTCGCTTTGAGATATCTGACGACATAAGAGAAGAACTTAGTGAATATTTGTTTTCTCTTCTCAACATTTCAGAACTGTCACTCAACTCGGTTGACCGTACTCAACTACACGAGCCTCTATTTCCAACAGCGAAAAGCGCTCATTTCACACCGAACACACTTGCCCAACATTTCTGTCACCTGGACAAACGTATCCACAAATACTTTTTAGACACAAAGAAAGGCTCTATTCTTATGAATGAGCGTGACATCAAACTCAGTAGTTCTCACAACGTAACACCATTCGTTCGACCTACGCTTAAAAAAGTACTGTCAACACTTTTGAATGTTCACTGACTATCTTGTGACGTTTGAGCGCTTCTGGCTATAGAGGCAAGCGCTTGTATTTCACTAGTGTTTGCCAGTTGACGAATAACACCATCAACTGTTTCGGAAGCGTTGACTTCGCCCAACGTTTGAGAAATGGCCTGTACTAACTTAGCGAAAAAAGCCTCATCACCCGTAAGTCGATACCAAAACTCTTTACCAACGAACAAAGGATAGTGATGGTTATCTCTCAAACTTTTATAGTGACCACTGACATCAGCCTCAGTGCCATACATCACACAGACAACCAAGTCGGCAACTCCAACCGAAACTTGGTTGGTTCTGGCTAAGTTTCGAATACCACTGAAATGGTTATGAATAGTCGTCACGTCATCGGCATTTATCGTATTTGGACCCAGTTTCAGTTGAGCGTGTTTCTGGCGTCCGTCAGTTTTATCGATGAACGAAATGTCGATACCAGAAACAAGTGAACCAAAGGCATCGCTCAAAACTTCCGAAATAAAACTTTGTAAGTTTTGTCCAAAAGAAGTAGATATCGAAGTTCCAAGAACTCTTGGATAGACCAACGCTTTCGCTATTCCTTCGGCTGTGACATCACCAGTAAGGAAAGCCGACAGATACGGGGCAGTAAATGGGTTGATGTTGAACTCTGTAACAACTTTCAAACTGTCGGTTCGAATGATATGGGTATCAACGATACGTTTCTTAAACCAAGTTTTTGCCTTCTCTAAAACCTCAGCGTTTTCAGGTGATGTATTTTGTATCGACATAAAAAATGCCCCTTGTTGTTGACATAACCCTGACTAAGGTTGTATAACGTTGTATGAACAAAAAACTACTATCACTTTCAGAAGTTGCCGATATGTTGTCCGTTTCAAAAGAAACGTTAAGACGATGGGATACGAGCGGCAAACTCAACTCCGTTCGACACCCAGTGAATGGCTATCGAATGTATAAACCTAATGACCTAAAAATATTTGAACAACTTGGCTTCCTGTTTGATAGTAAGCCAGACGTCAAGAAAGTGAAAGCCAAACGTAAATATCGAACTATCGAACTGTTCGCCGGCGCTGGTGGTCTCGCTCTTGGGCTGGAGAAAGCCGGGTTGAGTTGTGTTCTTCTGAATGAAATAGACAAGAACGCCTGCCAAACTTTGAGAGTAAACAGACCTAAATGGAATGTTGTTGAAGGCGACGTCTCGAAGATAGACTTCACTCCCTACGCTGGCGAGGTCGATGTAGTGACGGGAGGCTTTCCTTGTCAGGCATTTAGTTATGCCGGAAAGAAACTGGGCTTTGAAGATGCCCGTGGAACACTTTTCTATGAGTTCGCTCGGGCTATAAAAGAAACCAACCCACTCATCGCTGTAGGAGAAAATGTCAGAGGTCTTTTGACACACGAAAATGGCAAAACTGTCGCTGGTATGACGTCCATTTTGGAAGAACTAGGCTACAGAGTTATTCCTCCACAAGTTTTAAAGGCTATTTTCTACAACGTACCTCAAAAGAGAGAGCGTCTTTTCATAGTAGGCATAAGAAAGGACTTGAATATCAACTTCGAGTTTCCTTCACCAAATAAAAAAATACTGACGCTTAAAGACGCTCTGAAGAAAGGAGTTCTTTATGACATTGACGTCCCAACTTCATCAGGCCAAAAATATCCAAAAGATAAAGCCATAGTTATGGATATGGTTCCTCCCGGAGGCTACTGGCGTGACTTGCCACTACCAGTTCAAAAGTCATATATGAAGAACTCATTTTTTCTTGGAGGTGGAAAAACAGGAATGGCAAGAAGAATGAGTTGGGATGAGCCGTCATTGACTTTAACTTGTGCCCCGGCTCAAAAACAAACTGAACGTTGTCATCCCGAAGAGACAAGACCTTTTACTGTCAGAGAATATGCCCGTATACAAACATTTCCTGATGACTGGGCTTTCGCTGGCTCGCTTTCATCTCAGTACAAACAGATAGGTAACGCTGTACCTGTGAACTTAGCGGAAGCCATTGGTCAGGCTATCGTGTCAGCGTTGAACCAACTCACTAAAAAACCAACATAACAACTAGTTATCCATCTCCGTCGAAATACCGGTGACGACGTCTTTTGGACTGTAACATTCCAACATTCATTTCACCGGTAAGCGGTTTGGCGTAAAAGCGGTCTATCATTTCAACGCTTGTACGAGCGTTTCTGGCAAGCGCCAAAGTGTTGATGGCATCTCCGTACAAAAGGCGATACATAATGGCGGTGTGTCTCAACGAATAGAGAGTTCGTTGTTCACCATCGCTACCCTCACCTAAGTTGGTATCCCACATCAGTATCTCAAACTGTCTCTGAAGTTGTTTCAAGGCATAGTCTCTGTTGTCTCGGTATTGAGGCAAAAAGACGTAGTCTTCGGCACTGACTGAACCAAACTTTTTCTCGTGATAAGCCTTCAACTTCAAATATGTTTCGACAGCGCTGGGCATCGTAGTTATTGGGTTACTGTGCCCTTTTGTCGGAGGTATACGTAGACGTAAGTACGTATACTCACTTCGTACGATATCTACGTGTTTGTGTTTCATAAACTTGATATCTGTTGGTCGAATATAACTGTTCGTCATAAACACCACTAAACGACGAAGGTCTTCCGTCATCTCAACGTTTCTCATCAAGTCACCTAACTTTCCTTTCTTAGCGCTTGACTTGATGTATTGAGTTTCTGTCTCTCCATCTTTATTTTTGTATTTACGAACTTCCATCTTCACGCCGACATACCGCTTAGCCGCTCCCCAGAGAGTACGATACTCACCAGTTGTAAACCAACCTCGTGCCACGTCCAACACACGAACTTTTGGAAAGGCTGGAATAGACGTTATGAGATGACGTTTTACGGCATAGTCCAAAACCTTATGAACCAGTCTTAGATAAGCGCTGATAGTTGAAGTAGTCAGGTCTTTTTCACTCAACTCGTGAAGATACTTTTCAACAAGAAAGTAGTCTATTTGACCGACTTCATATTGTCTAAAAAATGGCAACACAGACTTATCAAAACGATAGTTCATATTGTCATACGTCGTTTTTGTTATTTCTCCACGGCTGTATTTCGACTTTTCATCTTTCATCAACTCTCTAGTACAAACTTCAAAGTTGGCGAACGATGTAGTGTTAATGCCTAACCGAAAGTTGTGTGTAACAGTGTCATAAAACTCTTTGGCAAAGGCTATGGCAGCCGCTTTACCAGTCTGTTTCGTACTTTTTTTGACGACCCGTCCACCAACGTAATAACGAACTTGCCAGTACGAAGTTGCCTCTGTTTTGAATATGAATAGTTTGTCGGGATACCCAGGCACAGACGCTTTTTCTGTAGCGGCTGTCCTATGTCTCGCCCCCGAGTCCTTTGAAGATACAGAAGAAACCTCTTTGTTATCTCTCATCACATCTCACTTCAAGTGCCAACCGTTGTTCAAGTTGTAGTTCTTAAAGGTAAAGTGTTTTGATAAAAAAAGCGAGACATAGCGTAAAAAAGTAGAACAGTATATTTGTTCTACTTTTGCCTCATTTCTAGATGAGTGAAAACGCTGTAAGTTTTTGATATTAAAGAGTATTTTTGGTGGGCGGTACAAGTTTCGAACTTGTGACCCCTGCCGTGTGAAGGCAGTGCTCTACCACTGAGCTAACCGCCCAATCGATAACAAACGCGATCGGTTTGCTTGATTGGAGTGAACGCGAAGTTCAACTTTGTGATTATACACAGACTAGAAGCACTACTCTCATCTCATTGATTTTGTGAAGAAATCAGTTTGAAAACATAAAAAAATTCGCCATATACCAGACACCTTCTTACTGAAGAACTTCGCAGCTACACGATCAACTCCATAAGCCAGCCTTGAGTCGTAAAGCGATATTTTTCGTTAAATTTCTGTACTACTAGTAGTACACGGAGTGTTTTAGGAGAGATTGACAACTCTTTGGTAAAAGCTGGTCCATCAAATAACAAATAATTGATCGCAGCGTCTCGTTACTGGACGGTGGTGGGAGTGTCGTTATGGAAGGACTTAAATTATTGGAGAAATTTAATGTTTCATTCGCAATATGATAATTTCATTATCTAGCATCAGGAATGTCATCAATGTTTGAACTTCACATCGCGAATAAAAACTATTCATCTTGGTCTTTGCGCCCTTGGCTACTTATGAGAGCCCTTGATATTCCGTTTGTAGAGAAGCTTCATTACTTTTCATCTCCAGGAACACCAAGCACATTTGGTACCTTATCCCCAAGCGCCAAGGTGCCGGTCTTAGTGAGTAATGGATTTCATATCTGGGACACTCTATCTATTGTCGAATATCTAGCTGAAGAGTACCCAGATGTTTGGCCATCTGAAAAAGTCAATCGGGCTTGGGCTCGAAGTGCATGCGCAGAGATGCACTCCAGTTTCTCTGCCTTAAGAAACGAATGTTCGATGAGTGTGGGCGTTCGGGTACGTCTTCACGAAATGAGTGCTGCCCTTAAATCTGATATTGCTCGAATTGAAAGTTTGTGGGCTGACGGATTTGATCGATTTAATGGTGCATGGCTAGCTGGAGATGATTTCACTGCGGCTGATGCATTCTTTGGTCCAGTTGCATTTAGATTTCGAACATACGGAATTTTGTTGACCGATCGTTCTCAGACTTATGTAGAAAAACTATTGAATCATCCTGCAATGATTGAATGGGAACAGGCTGCGCTGAATGAGACTGTACGCGATCAGTCACATGACATTGAAATCGAGAATATGGGTTTAATCGTTCAAGACTTGAGGACGAGTCCTAATTTCCCAATCTAGCAACTGGCTTGGATTCATCTGAAATCCAATCATCTGAAATCCAAATTAGTACGATTTTGACGAATTCTGACATTTTTATTTCAATTCGAAGCGTAGTGCTACATTTAATCAGCAAAGCAAATTAAATGAAAACATCGAAATGAATATCAATCTCGCTTCAATCGCATGTGTATTCTCGCTGGCTATCGCGCTCGCTGGATGTGCAACAGACCAGCCCAAAAATATAGTGGGCAATCAAGCGTCAAGCTGGAGTGAAGCTGCAGACCAATTTAAAGCTTGTAGAAAAGCCCGTTGGGAGCAGGTCGTTGCATATGCTCCCCAATGGAAACAGTTGGTTACTGGACCTCATGACCCGTTGTACCTGGAAAAAATGACCTCAAAGTCACCTTTGACAAAGGAATTGAAAGATAGCTTAATTAAATACCGACCTGAACAAATTGCTTGTCGGAAGGCATTTTTCGAAGCGCTTGGTAACGGTCATCAAGAAATCAAGATGATGTATCAGAAGAACTTTTATGAACTAGACAATGGGATTGTAAAAATTCTTGATGGTCAGTTAAAAACAATGGGAGATGTGAATAAAGTTTATGTTGCCTATAATATTGAAATCGCCGAGAGAAGGGTTCGGCTGATGGATCTCTTAGCAAATCACGAACAAAGGAGATGATGATGCCTGGGGAATGGGATGGTTTTGCAATGCCCGAAGATATTAAAGAGATTTTGAAATCCGCTTAGACTTCGATACGACTAAATGTATCGCTTCAGAAGCCAACCATCAGGTTGGCTTCTTTCATTTTGGTGCCTGAGTTGAAATGAAAATTCGCTATCCCATCATTCGTTACTAGTAAATTCCCAGTACCACGCAGCGTAATGCTCGAGCCAATGCTCAAAATTACCATCGATACCCCGAGAGCTACCACAGCCAGTCATTCGGTTGCCTTCAATTTTTCCAATGCCAGTTCCGTGCTTGCTTGCGTAGACCACCTCCTTGCCATCGGCTGACAAAGTTCCGACCCAGAACGAATCAGCTCGAGGTCCCTTCACGGTGAATGCGATATGACGGTCATCCTGCTTCGTAATAATGATCTTGCGTGGTTGAACATAAGAATTCCAGGTTGGTGGCTCCTTTTTCCCATCGTCACGAAATGATTGATGAGTTGGGTTGTGGACGGAGGTTGCGCCCATTGATGTGAGTGTGAGCGTGCCACTCCACTCTTTTGCAAGCATAGGTATAACTAAGTTTTTCATGAGTGTCTCCTTTTTAAAAATTTCGATGGAATGATCACAACTCAACTGAATGCATATAAATTCTGTAGGGCTTACGCATCAATGAAAAAGTGCATTTAAGTGTCGTTGATCTTAGTTGAAGATATACAGTCCGGTCTTTTTTGGTTTTATTTTGTCAGTATTTGTCGTTATCCAAGATGATTGGATTCATTCAGAGTGAAACAGAAATAAAATTTATAGATAGATTGAATTTATCTTGGTGAAAAGCAGATTGACGAAATCATTTTCCTGCAATATCTTGTCACTTTGACAACCTAGGATAGGAGATAAAAATGTCGGAAGAAATGTGGGGGTTCAATCGTCCAGAGGACTTGAAGGAAGCACTAAAGTCTGCTTGAAATGTGTCACTCGATATTAAAAGGTCGCCCCATGACTATCAGATTGAAAAGTTTGTTTTTTTGTCTACTCTCCAGCCTGATATTAATGGGGTGCTCTTCGTCTGACCCGCACAAAACTGCCATGCAGCAGAGGGATGCAGAAAACCTCAAAGCTTGGGATCACGCAAACTCGAAATTCATTGCTTGCAACAGGGCTTGGCAAGCAGAAAGACGCCAAACGAGTCCACAATTTAATGAGCTCGTGATCGGCTCTGAAGACCCTCGTTATCTTCAAAGCCTAACTTCAAAAACTCCCGTCAACCAGGCATTCAAGGATGCTTTGGTGAAGTTTCGGCCTCAGCAAATTGCTTGTAGAAAAGAGCTTTTTGACAACCTAGGCGATAAAAATATTCGTGTCCTGCTGCTGTACAGAGATGCGTTTCAAATCTTAGACGCAGGCATGGCAGATGTTTTAACTGGTCGACTAAAGACCATGGGAGAAGTGAATCGAGCTTATTCAAAGTGGGTAGATGATGCAAATGATGCAAGTATTTTATTACGTGCATCAATGCAAGGACTCGTGAATCCGTAACGTTTGATTTCAAGGTTCAGATTTTGAACCTTGGTATAAAACTAGCCTAAGAGGAGCTTCCTATTTCCTTTCTTGTTTTTCTATCAAACTCTTCAAGATCTTGACTTGCTCGGCGTATTCTTCTTGATAGCTTTCCAAATCACCTACGGCGTACCCACCATAGCCGTATATTCTTGAATAGGCTGCATATTCAGCTGCGGCGACCGCATGACCGTTAATCGCATTCGCTAATGCATATGTCGCAGAAACGGCAGAATGCTTTGTGCCATCGAGTGACTTAGAGCCTTGGTGTTTATTAGCGATACTGAGAATGGACTTTTGAAGATTTTCAAACTCGGCCTGACTGAGTTGACCGTCCAGATACAACCTGAAGTCTTGATACGCGGAAAGTGCCTCATCGAGCTCTAAAAGGTGATTAACTAGAGAAGCACAGGCAAAACAAAACTCATAGCGCGTCCTCTCCATCTCTGGCGCATTTAATCGCACTTGATCGACTAGAGTTCTAAGTTCGCTATTCATCCGATAATTTTAATAGAGAATCAGCTTATTGAAGATGGAACTCAAATCAGTCTTCATGCACAAACTGACGAATACTGACATTTCTTTTCTGCCTATAAAAATTCAAATTTCATAGTTTCAATTGGACTATGCTGTTAATGAGTGAAATTTGAATCGATTGAGTTATCCCCAACCGGAATCAACTTTATGAATAAAACAATCAAAACGACACTGTTATTGCTCGCTTTAGTTCTGGCAAAGCCAGCTTTGTCTCAAACCGTACCAAGCCTGAGTAAAAACTGGAAAGGGATCTCAACAGGCACCTCTGTTGGGGTGACCATCGGACACAATCCCAACAACCCTTCCTCTCCTGATAAAGGAAAGCAAGGTGATGAATTTAACGTCTTTACTGTTCCAGGAACTCTTGAAGTCGTAGAACAAAAAGGTCGTCATCTTGATCTGATGTATCGCTCGGCATACGGTCAGACGCGATACATAGGAACCATCAGTGCAGATGGCAAGCTCATCCAGCTTGCCAGTTTTCATAGTTCCGCGATCTTTCATATCGAAGGCGATCGCATGTCTGGTTGTGGTGAAAGTCGTGGCTCTAACGGAACTTTTGAACATTGGGCCGGAAATTATTCAGCATGGTGCTCAGAGTTTGTTGCAGAACGATAAGTATTTATTCGTAGATAAAGTGTAGTGAACAATCGCGCCTGAGGTTTTTATGACTCGTCGTGAACACTCCTCAGGAGCAGCACCATGTGCCTAGTCTGTATCAGTAAAAATTTAAATACAACCTTCATGCCTGAGCAGAGCGTTGCTCGACGTCGTTTGTTAAAAACGGCTGGCATGGCCTCTGCGGCAAGTTTGATGGGCTTAAGTGGCGCCTCATTTGCTAAAGGGACACCGCCAAAACCCGCTAATGTGTTGACACCCGATCAGGCACTCGAGCGCATGATCGCTGGCAACGAAGCCTATGTCAAAGCAGATACTCTGAGTGTAGATGTCAAAGAAACAAGGGGAGCATTGAGTCGGGGACAGAATCCTTACGCTTGCGTAGTGAGCTGCGCAGATTCGCGTGTCAGTCCGGAGCTTTGCTTTGATGAATCCCGCGGGGATTTGTTTGTAACAAGGGTTGCAGGAAATTTTGTCAATACGGATATTCTTGCGAGTCTGGAATACGCCGTTGCAGTGTTGAAGGCGCCATTAATTTTAGTTCTTGGCCACACAAGTTGCGGTGCGATTGAAGCCGCTGTGAAAGCCTACACTCAAAACACAACGTATCCGGGACACATTCAATCACTCACCACTGCATTGGCTCCCGCAGTTCGAGAGGCGTCAAAAACTGTAAAAGCGAACAATCTGGTCAATGCGACGACAGTGGCGAATGTACAAATCAATGTGACAAAACTGAAAGAGTCCAATCCAATTCTCAGCGAACGCGTCTCAACTGGCCAATTAAAAATCGTTGGCGGTATTTACGACCTGACAACAGGAAGGGTCAAGTTTCTATAAAGCTTGACCCCTACCCTTGAAACCAGTGTTGGCAACGACGGATTATTTTTCAAGTGCGGCGTAAATCAGCGCATTGACCCGCTCACGATACTCTTTGCGCAAATCTCCAGGAGTGGCCGCCATCATGACGACCACCATGTTCTCTTTTGGATCTGCGAAGTACATCGTGCCATAGGCGCCGTTCCATGTGTAATCCCCAACGTTTCCGTTAATGGCGGACACACCCCTGTATTTGCGCACTGCAACACTCAAGCCAAAACCATATTCCGCCCTTGAAGGTTCGGTCACGGCGACACGATTTTTAATTTGTGTTCCAAGGTGATCCGCTGTCATGAGCGCCACTGTTTGCGGACCCAGCACGCGTTTGCCATCGATGGAACCACCATCCAGCAACATTTGACCAAAGCGGATATAGTCACCGGCGGTTCCATAGGCACAACCGCCGCCGCAGTCGTACTTGATCGGCTTAGTGAGGATATCTATCGCCTGTGGCTTGTTAGTCAAAGGATCGACTGGCAGAGGTTGAGCAAATCGCGAAGCGTCTTTGGCCGACATATCAAAGCCGGTGTCCTTCATGCCGACTTTATTCCAGAGGCGTTCACGCATGACTTCCTGCAGGCGTTTATTTGCCATTTTTTCCTGGATCAGACCAAGCACATCGAGACCAAAACCATAGTCCCATGTCGTGCCAGGCTCATACAGCAACGGCGCAGCCGCGAGCTTGTCAATGACAAGTTTCCCGTCATACTGCATCGCTGAAATCACAGAACCGCCAGGAAATTCTTTATGTATCGGTGTCGCACCTCGACCACCATAGGTCAGACCACTGGTATGACGCATCAGATCCTGTACGGTAATCGGCGTCTTATTTGCAACCGTCGATAAAGTTCCGTCCGCACCCAGCTTGCCTAGTTTTTGCTCCTTGAACTGAGGAAACCAATTGGAAATCGGCATCGTCAAAGGCAGATTCCCCTCCTCGTAAAACGTCATCGCACTGGCGGCTGTCATGACCTTTGTCATGGATGCCAACTGAAAGATGGTATCCGTCGTCATCGGAGATTTTGTGGCCTTGTCACGATAGCCATAAGCCTCGTAAATCACTAATTTGCCATTTTTAGTGACCGCCAACACCGCACCTGGCATACGGTTGTTGGCAACCTCCTGAGCAAAAAAATTGTGGATGCGTTTTACCCCCTCAGCAGAGAAGCCTTGCGATTCAGGTGACGCAAGAGGTAGTGGAGCCTGCGCAGGTTGTGCGTGAATCAAACCAGCACACAAGGTCAGTGCACTGAAAAGTGCTGTTTTTACTAATTTCATAGTTGTCTCCATTGGAAATATTGTTTTGTATTCTTTTATTTGAATTTATCATCAAACAATAACCTCATCTACGCTTCGTTGGTTTTTCAATGAATGAAGTGCAAATGAACCTTCCACTGAGACTTTCGGCTAGATTAGGCTTGTTTGAGGAGATTTTTGATGACATTCTTACTTAGACTCCTGGGATGCTTAACGATGCTTGGGTCTCTCAGTTATGCCCACGCAGAGGCTAACCTGGCAAATTTTGTCGTACCTCCTGAATCGAGTATTCCAAAAGGAGAGCTTGGTGAGGCAATCAAACAAGGCAAGAAAATAATCAATGAAACCCAAATGCTTTTGCCCAAGAATGTTGGCAATGCCCTGAACTGCTCAAGCTGTCATCTCAATGGCGGGACTGTTCCCAAAACCGCACCTTTCGTGGGTTTGTGGGGGGTATTCCCAGAATTCAACTCGAGGGACGGCAAGGTGGTGACTTTGTCCCAAAGAATTAACGATTGTTTTGAGAGATCGATGAATGGCCGACCGCTGTCATATACCTCGGTTGAAATGATCAATATGCTGGCTTACATACAGTGGCTGTCAACAGGTGTTCCAACGGGTCAAAGTGTCAAAGGTCGAGGATTTGAAGACATCGATCTTAAGCTGACTCCAGATCGCTCAAGGGGTCAGGCGTTATATGCTCAAAAGTGTGCAAGTTGCCATGGTGCAGAAGGTGCAGGCTTGAAGCTTCCGACTGGGAACTATGTTTTTCCCCCATTATGGGGAAATGCATCCTTTAACGATGGAGCCGGGATGGCACGAACCGCCACAGCCGCCGCCTTCATTCGCTACAAAATGCCCGAAGGGCAAGTTAACGCTCTTTCGGAACAGGAAGCGATGGACATTGCAGATTTTTTTGTTCATCAGCCCCGACCAGCCTTCAAGCCCAACTAATTTTTCTGCAGACCTTTCTGAGTGATATCTGAACGGTCATGCGCATGATCGTTATCAATATCTCTTGAGAGACGTGGAGATTGATAAGACGCCCGGCAAGCCTGAGTGTCAGTATTCGTCAGGTTTGCGACAGTTCCCCTTTGTTTTCATCGCTTGATGCGGCGCATGTGATTTGACCGTAAAAGTCTAATCAATAAAGAAAAATAAGAGGCAGGTAAATTAGCTTGGCTCTGTCAATCATTCAGTCAAATCAGCCCAAAACTAATCTTGATTGCCGTAATGATTCCGGAAACAGCAATACTGGCCAAGATCAAACCAAATATTCGACCGATCGTTTCAATACCCGTTTTGCCAAGGTATTTTTTGATAGCGTGCCCGATGGAAAACGAAATCAAATGAACGGACAAACACAATGCCAGAATAACCGTCGTTTGTACTTGCTCGACAACCGTCCTTGTAGCGTTGTTGGTGAGCATGACAACTGTCAAAATCCCTCCGGCTCCAGCGATGACGGGTATCGCAAGTGGGTAAGCAGCACGCTGAATCAGGCTTCGAGATCCATCGTTTGTACTGTTTTCATCGACTATTCTTCCCCGAATCATTTCAAGCCCAAGCAAAAATAGAATGATCGAGCCGGCGAGCTGAAATGAGGCCATGGGGATATTGAGGGCATTAAGAAAATATTGGCCAAAAATAATAAAAAACAACAAAATCAAGAAAGAAATCACTACCGTGTATAAAGCAACACGAAAGGCATCTTTCCGATTGAGATCGTGCGTCACGGCCAGGAAAACCGGAACAGTCGCAAGAGGATCAAGAACAACAATCAATGTTGCAAATTCATACAAAAACTCATTAGGGAAAGATAAGTTCATAGGTTTTGAAATCAATCACATTTGTTAACTGTTTCAAGTCTAGTTGACGAACAGCATGCAATATTAGGGGATCAGTCAAAAATTACCGCATAATGATATAAATAAATCAAAGCAACAAACAGGAGACAAGTTTGAACATCACTGCCATCACAGCGATTCCGCTGTCGTTTCGCCTCGACCAGGGTAAAACCGTCACCATGGGGATCGGGAGTACAACGAAGCGCGATGCGATTATCGTGCGCGTCGAAACCTCGGAGGGCATTACCGGATACGGAGAGGCGCATCCCGGCCGTAGTCCCGGCGCGGTCGTCAGCCTGATCCACAATACCCTCGCCCCCATGCTGATCGGGATGAAAGCGACGGACTGCGTTGGCGTCTGGAAACGCGTTCATCGGATGCAGCTCTCGAGTCACGGTGTGGGGTCGGGTGCATCCCTCGCCTTGGCTGGTATCGATATGGCGATGTGGGACATCCGTGGCAAAGCCGCCAATATGCCCCTCTATGAACTGCTTGGTGGCAGTAAAAGACGTTTACCGGCCTATGCCGGGGGGATTTCACTCGGCTATCAGCCTAAAGAGTCACTGGCTGAAGAAGCACAGGAATACGTGGCCCGTGGCTACAAAGCCGTCAAACTGAGGCTCGGTGACACTGCGGCAAAAGATATTGAACGAGTCCTGCATGTACGCAAGGTACTGGGCGATGACATCGACATTTTGACGGACGCGAATACGGCCTACACGATTGCGGATGTAAGACGCGTGCTTCCGGTATTGGCTGAAATCAAGGCAGGCTGGTTAGAGGAGCCCTTCGCATGCAGCGATTTTGCCTCGTATCGCGAAGCCGCCAAAATCACGCCTCTCGTTCCGATCGCAGCGGGTGAGAACCATTACACACGCTTTGAGTTTGCACAACTTCTCGAAGCGGGCGACATCCGTATCTGGCAACCTGACCTATCCAAATGCGGCGGTATCACTGAAGGTTTGGCCATCGCCGCCCTCGCCTCGGCGCACCGTATTCCGATGAATACACACAGTTCAGCGACTGGCCTGAATCACGCAGCCACGATTCATTTTGCTTCGGCGATTGAAAATACACAGTATTTCGAAGCATGCGTATCTCACTACAACCCCTTGCGGGATATGTTTGGTGTCAGTTTTGAAATCGGGCAAGATGGCTGTGTCGAGCCTTTAGACAAGCCGGGTATTGGTATCGAAGTCGACGAATCGATCTTTAAAAAGTATCCATTGATTGATGGTCCAGGTTATGTCGTCAAATTTTAAAATCGGAGATGTAATGGACGCCTCCCTCCCTGCTGGGGAGTGAGGGGGACAGAAAAGCAGAGAGCCCTCGCTTTACCTAACGGCATCTAAGTGCCAAAGTGGAGTTTCTTAAACCAACCACAAACGGTAAT
>NZ_JAUHHF010000018.1 GCF_030410395.1 Zwartia panacis | reverse complement strand
ATCACCCCAGGCAAGCAACTCGTGCGCGGCGCGCGGGGTATCTATCGTTTGAGTTATCGGTTGAGTTGACGCAAGCGCTGAGCGCGTTGGCGGTACGTCAGGGTGCAACCCTTTTTGCATTGTTGCTCGGCGCGTATGGTGCGACGCTAGCCCGAATCGCCAATCAGAGTACGGTTGTGATTGGATCTCCTGTGTCAGGACGCAGCCACGTCGAGACAGAGTCACTGATTGGATTTCTGGTCAATACACTGGCGATCCCGGTATCGATCGATGCGACCTGTGATGGCATTGAGCTGATTGCGCGCGCCAAGAAGAGCGTAGAAGAGGCGCTGATCGATCAAGACTTGCCGTTTGAGCGATTGGTCGATGGCTTAGGTGTTGAGCGCTCGCTGTCTCAAACGCCAGTATTTCAAGCTATGTATATCCATCACAGCGATATATCTAACCAGATTGTTTTTGATACGCTTGGCGCCAATCTGGAGCCTGTTTACTTGCCAACTGCCAAATGCGATATATCTTTATACACAAGTGTCAATTCTGGAGGCGCACTCCAAGGTATTTTTGAGTTTGACTCTGACTTGTTTGATGTGGTTTCTGTTCAAGCGTGGAATCAAGCATTGGAAGCTTTTCTAATAGCTTTTGTCAAAGATCCAAGCTTATTTGTTCAGACACTGCCGCTCACGGATGGTGCTGAGCAACAGCGATTGAAATCTTTGTCTGTGGGATTGAATGTTGATGATGCGGAGTGGGTGTCTACACTACCAGCGTTATTTCATGAACAGTTTGGTAGATATCAGGATCATGATGCGCTTATTTTCGAAGATCAACGGATAAATTATCGAGAGCTTGAAAAACGTTCAAATCAACTTGCTCGATATTTAATTAGTCTGGGCGCAGGTTCCGACCGCATTATCGCGATTTTATTAGACCGTTCGCCTGAGATGATCATTGCCATGCTGGCCGTGCTCAAGGCAGGTGCGGCATATTTGCCTCTTGATCCAGATTATCCGTGCGATCGATTGAAATTCATGCTGCAAGATAGTCATGCTTATTGTCTATTAAGTACGTTGGGTCAGTACCAAAAGCTTGCAGAAAGCGGTGGAAAGCTTCCGGATACGATCAATCTCGATGAGGCAGATCTGATCGAAGAACTGAATCTCCTATCAGGAAATCAAATTACACAGACGGAAAGGATATATCCGCTCGAGTCACAGCATTTGGCCTATTTAATATACACATCCGGATCGACCGGTACACCCAAAGGAGCAGGTAATACTCATCACGCTTTGGTTAATCGATTGAAATGGATGCAGAGCGAGCTTCAACTGAACGAAACCGACAAAATTTTACAAAAAACAGGAATCGGATTTGATGTGGCTGTATGGGAATGGTTTTTACCCCTCATGACAGGCGCGACACTTGTGATTGCGCGGCCAGGCGGTCAAAAGGATCCAGAGTATCTGAAGTGTATGATCGAAAAGCATGATGTGACAGTGATGCATTTCGTACCATCCATGTTATCCATATTTTTGGACTCAATCGAACAAGGTGATTGCCCCACCATCAAACAATTAGTAACAAGTGGCGAAGCATTGAACGGTGGGCTGATGTCCGAGGTATTCCAGCGTCTACCTGGCGCTTTGATTTGGAATTTATATGGACCGACTGAGGCGGCGATTGATGTGTCTGTATGGCGTTGTCGACAGCAAGATGGGACAAAGACGCCTCCGATTGGTTTTCCTATCTGGAATACACAGCTATACATTCTCAGCCCGGATTTAGAACTCACGCCCCAAGGAGTTGTAGGTGAGCTTTACATTTCTGGTGTGGGTCTGGCGCGCGGCTACCTCAATCGCAGTGGTTTGACTGCTGAGCGCTTTATCGCCAACCCGTTCATGGCGGGCAGTCGGATGTATCGCACGGGGGATTTAGTACGCAGACGCACAGATGGAAGCATTGAATTCATAGGAAGGACTGATGAGCAAGTCAAGATCCGGGGCTTCAGGATCGAGTTGGGAGAGATCGAGTCGGCGCTGCGGCAAGGGCTGGGTCAGAGTGTGTCGCAAGTAGCGGTGATTGCGCGCGAGCGGGTGACCACGCAGGGCGCGCGGGATAAGTATCTGGTGGCATATTTGGTGGCGCACGCGCAGAACGCTGCAGCCGCGGAGCTGCCCGGCGATGGAGAGCTCAGGAGCATGTTGTCGCGCACGTTGCCCGACTACATGGTGCCTGCGGCCTTTGTGCAATTGGAGAGTTTGCCGCTCACGCCCAATGGCAAGCTTGATCGCAAGGCGCTGCCCGATCCGGACTTTGGCGCCGATCAGAGTACGTACCGTGCGCCAGTCAGCGAGCACGAGATCATGTTGTGCGGATTGTTCGCGGAGGTGACGGGCGCGAGCCGCGTGGGCCTAGACGACAGTTTCTTTGCGATCGGCGGGCATTCACTGCTTGCGATGCGGTTGATAGCCAGAATTAATAAGCAAGCTCAAAGTGCTTTGACTTTACGCGACTTGTTTAAACAACCAACACCGGCTGGACTAGCCTTGGCGCTCGTTGAGTCTGCATCTGTGCTTGCACACGTGCCTGTTCCTCAAGTGCCGCGAAATCCAAATGGTCTTGTGAGTCTGTCATATGGTCAAAATCGTCTTTGGTTCCTTGATCAGATAGAAGGCGCTTCAGCTACCTATAACATGCCTTTAGCATATCGCCTTAAAGGAGATTTAAAGGTTGATGCACTAAAGAGTGCTCTTCAATCAGTCATTGAGCGTCATGAATCGCTTAGAACACTATTGGAAAAAAATGAGACATACCAGGCGGTTGGAGTGATGAGCCCGACCCCAAGTGTGGATTTGTTGCTAAGAACTATACATCTTGATCAAGTTCAAGATAGCGAAAGGGAAACCGAGCTACAGAAGTTTATAAAACATGAATCCAGTCATCCCTTTAATCTTGCTGAAGATATACCAATACGGGGGCACTTGATTTGTTTTGCCCAGAATGAGCATATTCTTTTGTTGACCATGCATCACCATGCAAGTGATGGACTTTCGCTCACTATTTTTACTCGCGAGCTTGGCATTGCTTATGCTGCTTACTGCGACGGATCTCTACCAAATTTTATGCCGTTGCCTATTCAATACTCAGATTGGGCAGCATGGCAACAAAGCTCTTTTCAAAAAGATGTAGATAGTGAACAAAGTTTGACGGCCAAGTTGGAAAGAGCCAAAAAGCGCTTGGCCGGTTGTCCTGATTTATTAACGTTGGAAACGGATTTCCCAAGACTGCCTAATCGTAATAAAAGTGCTGGCAACTACTTATTCAAACTATCTGGTGAGTTAACGAGCAAATTAGTGAGCTTGGCTCAAGAGAGTCAAGTGACCTTATATACCGTCATCATGACTGCTTACGGGACATTGTTATCTCGCCTCGCTAATCAGCGACAAGTTGTGATTGGATCGCCTGTCGCTGGAAGGATGCATCCAGATACCGAAGGACTGATTGGTTTTTTTGTCAATACGCTAGTGATTCCATTTACTCTGGATCCAGCTCGAAGCGTAATGGATACGATTGCTGAAGTGAATCATTTTGTGCAAGATGCAATCGCAGATCAGGATCTTCCCTTTGAACGTATTGTCGAAGAACTTGATGTATCTAGATCGCTCTCACACAACCCTTTATTTCAAGCGATGCTCAGTTATGAAAGCATTAGCAATAACGAAGCCAACCTAATACTCAAAGGGCTGCAAGTTGAGGATGTCATTATTTCTTCGGCAAAGAGTAAATTTGATCTCAACCTTTTCATAGGTATCGATGCCACGGGGGTGCTTGCGGGAGGTTTTGAATATGATGCAGATCTTTTCAGCGAGCAAACGATCCAAAGATGGACGACGGTATTTACCTGTTTGTTAGAGGGCCTTGCGGAGTATCCTCTTCAAGCTTTAGGAAACCTGTCTTTACTGAATGCTGATCAAAAAAAGACGAGCCTGACTATTTCCGAGGGGCGAGAATTTCATACAAGAACTCCTGATAGTGAAACTTTGCTTGATCTGTTTAACCGTCAAGTTAAACAATATCCTCTTGCCATTGCTCTTCACTATGAAGGGCTTACGTTGACATACAAGGAGTTGGATAAGCGCTCGAATCGGTTGGCACGCTATCTGATCAGTCAAGGAGTGAAGCCAGACAGCATCGTTGCTATAGCAATGAATCATTCAACTGAGTTGATTGTCAGCATGTTAGCGGTGATGAAGGCTGGAGGGGCATATTTATCGCTCGACCCGAGCCACCCGATTGCACGTCAGCAGTTTATGTTGTCTGATAGTCGTGTCAAATTGCTTTTAACGAATTTTGCATTATCTGAAGTATTGAGAGAGAGTGTCTCGTCATTACCAAATAATCACTCTTTGAAAATTTGGCTAACAGAAAATCAGAGCGATCTCGAGGAGTTTTCGGATAGTCTTATTGTGCAATCAGAGCGTCATGCTTTACTTCATCCTGATCATCTCGCATACGTGATATATACCTCGGGTAGTACGGGTCAACCGAAACCTGTCGGTAATACGCATCGAAATGTTGTGCGTCTTTTGAAGAAAACTGATGCGCAGTTCGGTTTTAACGAGAACGATGTTTGGAGTCTTTTACATTCGAGCGCCTTTGATTTTTCTGTTTGGGAAATATGGGGAGCCATAGGGTATGGAGGCTCATTAGTGATCGCCCCAGAGTCTGTTCGGCGATCGCTGCCCGAACTCGCCGCGTTTCTAGTTCAACATGGCGTGACGGTTCTTAATCAAACTCCTGGTGCATTTGAAGTGCTGTCTCAATATTTGATTGAACAGCGTCATATCGCTCAAAAACTGTCATTGCGTTATGTGATATTTGGAGGTGCCGCGCTCAATCCAAGCAAGCTGGCTAATTGGTGGGGCGTTTTTCCAAAAACACCGCAGTTGGTCAATATGTATGGCATCACTGAAACTACGGTTCATGTCACATATTACCCATTAGATCCCAAAGACGCCGAAAGTGATCAAAGTATTGTAGGAACTGGAATACCGGACTTGGCGACTTACATTTTGAATACGAGTTTGGAGTTAGTCCCTGCAGGTGTAATCGGTGAGATTTACGTGGCGGGTCCTGGGCTGGCTCGAGGCTACCTCAATCGAAGCGGTCTGACGGCCGAGCGATTTATCGCGAGTCCTTTTGAGTATGGTGCTCGCATGTATAGGACTGGAGATTTAGGTCGTTGGCATGTTGACGGCCAGATTGAATTCATCGGACGGGTAGATGAACAAGTAAAAATTCGTGGATATAGAATCGAGTTGGGTGAGATCGAGTCGACGCTCCTTCAAGAGTTGGGAGAGAATTTATCCCAAGTTGCGGTGATACCGCGAGAGCGATCAACTGCTCAGGATGAGAATGACACTTATCTGGTCGCGTATCTGGTTGAACGAGCAGATATTAAATCAGATCTCTCTGACACTAGCGGCTCAGCGAGCTCATTACCTAGTGACGTCCATATCAAAAGTCTGTTGGCTCGCAGCCTACCCGATTACATGGTGCCATCAGCTTTTGTGCGTTTACCTAGTTTGCCTCTGACAGTGAATGGAAAACTGGATCGCAAGTCATTACCTGATCCTCAGTTGAGTGTTGATACCAGCACATATATTGAACCTGTTACTGATATTCAAAAATTGTTATGTTCCCTTTATGCCGAGGTCACAGGTGTCAGCCGTGTCGGCTTGGATGATAATTTTTTTGAAATAGGTGGTCACTCTTTGCTAGCGATGCGCATGATCGCAAGAGTTAAACAGCTCACTTCATTCGAGTTGCCTTTGCGTGCATTGTTTGAATCACCAACTGTTCGTGCCTTGGCTCAAGTGATTCAAGAGCAGAAACCATTGACTTATAGTCCGTTATTGCCTCTTCGAAAAACAGGTAGTCGTCCACCATTATTTTGTATTCATCCGGGCGGGGGTAGCGGAGCAGTCTACAAGAAACTGACTGACGCCTTCTCGATCGAGCAGCCTGTTTGGGCGTTGCAAGCTCGTGGTATTGAAGCGCATGAGACTTATCATGAATCTCTCGATGAGATGGTGAAAGATTATGTTGCCGCCTTGAGAGAAGTCCAGCCAACAGGTCCATACAATATTTTGGGGTATTCGTTTGGCGGTATCGTTGCGCACGAAATGACGTGTTTGCTTGAGGCGCAAGGGGAAGTTGTTTCTTCGCTCATATTGTTGGACGTACAAACAGTTTTTGCTGAGTTTGGTCATAAACAAGATCTTGAAAAGCAGCTCTTAAGAAACTTGGCTAATGATTTGTGTATGGACTTTGAAACCTGCTCGATTGACGATGATTTATTTTTAGCCAAGGTCAAAGAGCATTTAGTCGACGTAGGAATGACCCCTGAGTCCACACCGATTAGTATGATCAGGCGAATGCTGATTCAGTCGATTAATTGTCAAATTTTGACCAACGGTCATAGTATTAAAAGATGTCATGCGCCGATTCTCCTTTTTAGAGCGAATGAAGAATTGGTTGCCAGTGATCCTCACGCCTTTGATTGGGCGCAACATACAACGTCAGAGGTTGAGATCGTTGGTGTTGAAGCCAAACATACAGATATGCTTTGGCGCTCGTCATCGGTGCCTACCTTGGCTGGTGCAATTAACGGTTATCTCGATAAAGTGAATCTGACTCGGCTTTGACATCACTCTGACCTCCTCCCGATCTCTGGACAATTTAGATTTTGAACATCCGACAGGGGAGAGGTCAATTTATTTTCTAATCAAAGCTGTATGTGTATCCATACAAAGCTGTATGTGTATCCATAAAAAAGGGAGAATTATCATATCAATTCGATATGAATACATTTTTAAAAAGCGTAGCCTACGCCAACTAATAATTGATAGCTATTTAAGTTGGAACTAGCAGTGATATTTGTGACGCTGGAGCTACTAAAACCTACTCCTGATTTTGAGGCGCTATTTCCATTGGAGGAGTAGCTATGTTTGGAAGAGTTGTACCCCATGTAGTTTGCTTCTACAAAACCGTACAGACCATTTGTGATGATCTGTCTGTATCCGATTCCAATTAAATAGCCGCCTACCGTTGTGTTGTCATAAGTGCCAGCTGTCGTTGTGGGTATTGTTGTTGTTTTACCGTTAGCCGACACTGTTACGGTCGTCGGTCGTTTCCCTTTAGAGTTTACTTGGCTATACCCCGCTTTCGCATACAGCAATTTTTCTTTATCAATGGCATAAGCTGGGCTTACAAAAATGTTGTAACGGTTAGAGAGTTGAGTTTTTGCTCCATCCGTTGTCATGATTGTGCCAGCAGGAATTAAGTCACTCCCAGGTGCATCAATCACGCTCCCTTGTCTGTACGGGCTGGTTTGCGAAATTGCAGAATAATCAACACCAATACCAACTAGCCATGAAGAATGTGCTTGCCAGTAATAGCCCACACCCAGCATTAAAGGTGCACCACCAAAGTTTTGCGAAGGTGAGCTGCTATGAACATCGTGACCTGTAGATGGAACTTCCTTGGAGGAGCCACCTATTTTAGAAAGTTGATTGCCTTCGTATCCCGTTGAAATCTGACCATAGAAACCAGCGAAGGATGATTGGGCCGATGCGGAGATACTCAAGAAGCTGACAGCCACAGCAAAAAGTAATTGTTTTTTCATTTTTAATTTTCTTTCTATATTCTCGCCAAGTTCTTTGGCGGCCATATCAGGGGCATGGCCGGCATAGTTTTGTTCGACACAGAACACTCGATTGACTGTTAAACGTAGGAAAAATGATCATATCTTATAGTCTGCCTCAGAAGTTTATGCTACTTTGTAATCAAATAATTTTCTCAAAATAATAAACTAGGAGACTATTAGAATGAAGCGAAAATTTCCCCAATTCCTGCGCCCTTTACTAACAGCGGCAATCTTAGTAGGTTTGCCTTTTTTATCGCACGCGCAAGCTGATTATCCTAATAAACCCATACGCCTAATCATTGGCTTTCCTGCTGGAGGATCCACCGACATTGTGGGACGTGTCGTTGCACAAAAATTGGGTGAGCGTTTGGGTCAGACAATCGTTGTTGAAAACAGAGGCGGAGCAGGTGGCACGATCGGTACTGATGCAGCCGCCAAGGCGGCACCTGACGGTTACACACTGACGTTAGGAACCACAAGCACCATGGCTGTAGCGCCGGGCGCATATTCCAAACTTGGCTATGATCCGATCAAGAGCTTTTCCCCAATTTCACTGGTGGCTGTCACACCATATCTTTTGGTTGTGAATCCACAGGTGCCTGCAAAGTCTTTGGCTGAGCTGGTTGCGTTAGCTAAATCTCAACCCGGCAAATTGAACTACGCATCGGCAGGAAATGGCTCGACAACCCAGCTTGCGATGGAAATGCTGAATGATGTGACTGGCATGAAAATGACACACGTCCCATACAAAGGCAATGCCGCAGCAGACTTGGCCATACTCTCCAATCAGGTGCAGGTGCTCTTTGGATCAATGCCTGCGTTATTGCAGCACGCTAAGACTGATAAATTGCGCGCTCTTGCAGTAGGTAGCTCGACGCGATCACCAGCACTTCCGAACACGCCTACTGTTGCAGAGTTAGGTTATCCGGGATTCGAAGCAGCTTTATGGTTAGGTGTACTCGCACCAGCTGGCACGCCCAAGCCGATTATCGATAAATTGAATAAAGAGCTTGTTGCCATCACAGCTACGCCAGATTTCAAAGCTGCAATGGACAGAAATGGGGCTGACGCAGCCAGTAATACGCCCGAACAGTTCGCGAGCTTAATTCAAAATGAAGTGGGCAAATACGGTAGCATTACTAAAAAGTTAGGGATCAAACTTGATTAGTAAAAATGTTAAGTATGACTAGAAATATTAAAACCCCAGCTCAGTGGCTGGGGTTTTAATGATGCGGCAGCTAAATCCTACGCCCAGAATTCCTTGATTTTTTGTGCCTCTACTTTTGATCGCTCATACCCCGCTCGCAGCGCACCTTTTATCTGCGAAGGATCAACAAGACTGATACCAGGGGGCGTTCCAGCAACAATCCACTTTACCTTTGTACCTGTCGCTTCCAAGTCCTTTATAGTTTGGGCGATTGGATGAGGAATGGTCGTCAAGATCGCGCCTGTGATGCCGTCCGTTAAAGTAATCACCAAAGCCCTCTTTGATCCTGCAACAACATCGACATGAGCGGGGTTTGAACAAATTCCACCATCCATGACATAACGCTGACCAAGTAATGTCGGACCAATGATGCCTGGCAGAGAACTACTGGCTGCGACGCCATGCGCCAATGGAATATTGTTTTTTCTTGCGGTTTGCTGACCTACGATGATACGTTCTCCGGTGTAACAATCTATCCCGGTGGTGAACATTCTTGAGGTTGGCCAGTCCGTTTTGCTATCCCCCGTTAATAACGCAGCTAATTTCCCTACTTTATCTCCGTTTATCTTATTGTCTGAAGCTAAAGCGGCAGCACCAATCACCCTTCGAGTTTCAACACTACCGTCAGTTGCGCTCATATTGATTTGATCCGCACGCAGCTGGCTGATATTTGGATTTGTGACAGGCGCGATCTTGGCAAAGATCTTGGGAAATTTTCCAAAAAAATCAAATTCTTTCCGTAAGCGCCCAAATTCTCCTGATAGCAATGACGAGCCCATATATGACCCGGCTGAAGTGCCAACTACCATTTCAGGAAGTTGGGCCATATCCAGTCCCGCTTCGATCAGGCCATGAAAAAATCCACAATACCAAGCGATGTAGTATTCGCCACCACCGCCAAGCACCATTGTTCGATCTAAACCTTTTGCTAATTTTGAAACTGTGGGCTGAGTGGCAATTGGTACTGCCAAGCCATCGTCAGCAAAGAGTTTTTGTGAGATTTCAATCGCTTTTGATTCCAGATTGGACTCAGAGGGTTTTGATTGGGCTTGGGCAGATTCGATGATCAATCCAGAAGCCCCAACAATCGAAGCTGAGCCAACAACAGAAGTTTTCAAGAAATTCCGGCGGGACGTTTGTGTCATATTTGCCTCATTCATATTTCATCGATTTATAGCAGATCCCACAAATGAGAAGATCATCAGAGTACCGTAACTAGACGCGACCAGCAGTTTCTATGAAAAGTATGCGAGTCAGTCTTATTGGCAATGTCTAATGCGCCCCATGGGCGATCGGCTGTGAACTCCTTGCTACGGATAATTTTCATTTCGTGACCTGTGGTGTCTTTGAAAGATCATAAAGTCAATTGTGTATAAGTTACATTAGACCCACTTAATGTCTTTTTTAAGAGATCTCGCTTTCGGGAACGTCTCAGTTCATCAACGTGGCGGTAAGGGGAGCAAAGTGGCCAGTTCATCATCAATGTGGATTGTTTGGGCGCTGCTATCTGCGGTATTTGCTGCTTTGACAGCGATATTTGCCAAAGTTGGCATTCAGGGCGTTGATTCAGATCTTGCCACATTGGTGAGAACGGTCGTGGTGATTGTGTCTTTAGCTTTGTTTGTCTGGTTCACTGGCAAGTGGAGCAACCCCTTTAGCTTTTCTGCCAAAACCTGGGTGTTTTTAACATTATCTGGTTTGGCAACTGGAGCCTCTTGGGTTTGTTATTTCCGTGCGCTTCAAATTGGCGATGCCTCTAAAGTTGCACCTGTAGATAAATTAAGCCTTGTGTTAGTTGCAATCTTTGCGTTTACATTCCTTGGCGAACGGCCTTCCTTTCGTGACTGGATAGGGATCGCAATGGTGGCGGGCGGTGTTTTATTGTTGGCGCTCAAAAGATAAATCCAAGTGGCGATGTAGCGATTGTCCATTCAAAAGGACACTTCAGCCTGTAAACCATATGCTCGATTTGCGAACTGAGCAAAAAATAGCCCCAGAAACGCAAAAACCTCAGCGTGAACGCTAGGGTTTCTATAGCTTCAGTGGTGGCCTGGGGCGGAATCGAACCCAGGGCTGAGGATGTCGATCCTTATTGAAACCTTTGACCAGACAGCATTCCTTGGGTGATGTCTCGCTTAGGGTGCAAGATTCGCCAGAGCTCTATGTGATTATTTTGGATTTCGTAGAAGATCTGATGTGGAAAGCGTTTCAACGCCCAAGATTTGATGCCCTCAATGTCTAAGTCGAGGGCTAGGCGTGGAGACCCAATATTCGGGTGTTGTTTTAAACGAGCGTACGCTTCATCAATTTCGCTAGCGAAATTTTCAGCAACTGCTGCTCCTGCCTGTTCGCGGTAGTAACAAATGATATCGTGGACATCTGTCATTGCGTGTCGGTGTGGAGCGATAGTCCTGACCGTCACTTTAAAGCTCACCTCGTGCTAGAGCCCGTAACCTTTGGAAGTATTCGGGGGTAAGAGGATCGCAAAGCGGTGAATTTTTACCAGCAAGCAATTCCTCACGCAGCCACGCTCGGTTTTGCTGAGCCTGAAAACTATTTGAGTCGTGATCGTCAGCATCGTTAGCTTTACGGTTGTAAGGCTTTGGCTTGGATAAGGTATTACGGGAATTAGTCAGTTGCAATGCCATAGCTTTAGACTCCTGATCATACATTCGATTCTGAATGATTTTTAGCCGACTGTCTGTCTCAGTTTGTAACCATCCTGTCTTTTGAATGAACGCTGCCGCAGCGAGACTTTAGGGTTGTCCGTTCAAAAGGACGTTTTCAAAGTAAATTTTTTACCAATTTTCCGAGAGTACGAATTGCATTCATAAATCGTTCGTCAATTTCCTGGCAACATGACAGTCGAATGCAGCGACGGTAGCGTGGGCCTTTGGCGTAAATCTGACCCGGCATAATGACAATACCCTTTTTCAACGCCGCTTGAAAAAGCGCCAAACTGTCTACTTTGGCAGGCAACTCCACCCAGAGTACAAAACCACCTGTTGGTTGTGTGGCGAGAGTCCCCTCAGGAAAATACTGGGCAATCAATCCGCGAACTTGGCTTACCTGTGCAAAGTACAGCCTTCTTAAACTGCTGAGGTGGTGTTCATAGCCCCCACTCTTGAGATAAAGCCCAACGGTCTCGCTCAATAACATAGACTCCGAGGCGCTGGAGGCGAATTTAAGCCTCTCTATATCCTGACTGAAACGTCCTCCAACGATCCAGCCTAACCGGTAGTCAGGCGCTAGAGTTTTTGAAAACCCGCTGCAAACTAATACCCATCCTTTTTCATCAAAGGCTTTCACTGTTGGTTCTAAAGGCTCCCGATACTGAAGTTCTGCATATACAGAGTCCTCGATCAAGGGCACCTTGTATTGAGCCAGCAGTTTAGCGAGTCGCTTTTTTGCGGCGACGGGCATTGTGCATCCTAAAGGGTTGTGCACGTTTGGCATGGCAACTAAAGCCGAAACGCGCTTTTCTGCAAGAAAATTTTCGACTGAATCAACATCCAAACCAAGTTGAGGATGCGTTGGTATTTCGACCGCTTTGAGCCCAAGCGCAGATAACAGGGGGTAAAGATTGAAGTATGAAGGTGCCTCAATCCCTATGGAATCCCCTGCACGTGTTATGGCTCGAAGTGCAAGGTGCAGCGCCTCATTCGCACCGTGGGTGAGAGTGATGTCATCAGATGTCAGGGCCATTCCCAGGCGCTGGCTACGTCTAGCAATTTGTTCCCGTAAAAGCTTCGAGCCTGGGGGCATGGCATAGGTCGCCACAATTTCGCTTTGTCGACGCAGCACTGATCCTGTTATGCGCATCAGACGCTCGCCGGGATAAAACCTTTTACCTCGGGGACCCGCAAACGCCAGATCGATATGACCAGGTTGTCGTTGCGCCTCCAGTACAGTCAACATCAGATCTTCTTGCACTTCACTCAATACTGCCCCAGACAAACGGCTCGCAGAGTACTTCGGTTCCTCCAATGTATTGCGCACATAGAAACCGGACTGTGGCCGCGACACGATAAGTCCTCGGTCTTCAAGAAGCCGGTAAGCGGCAGTCACAGTGTTGAGGCTGAGATTGCGTTGACTTGCACACTCGCGCAATGATGGGAGGCACGATCCCTCAGGAAGGCGACCTGAAGCAATAGCCTCGGTCAACTCATCCGCTAGCTGCAAGTACAGACTTGTCCTTTTTGAGCCCATTCGTACTCCGTCTATAGAAACAAACTGTACCCTATAAATTTGTATTTTACTGTGTCTGTACTCAATAATGATTGATCAGTACTATGGCCATAACATCAGTTATGCGGAATCACATCTATGACGCAAGTTCCCTTTAAACAAGTGGACGTTTTTACGAATATTCCTTATCGCGGAAATCCAGTTGCCGTGGTGCTGGATGCGCAAGGGTTGACTTCCAAACAAATGCAAGAGATTGCAAACTGGACCAATCTTTCGGAAACGACCTTCGTACTACCTCCTAAACACGCTGGGGCAGATTACCTTGTGCGAATCTTTACGCCTAGGTCAGAATTGCCCTTCGCAGGTCATCCAACCTTGGGTACAGCGCATGCGCTTCTGGAGGCTGGAAAGATCACGCCAAAGAATGGCAGGCTTGTACAAGAGTGTGAAGCCGGGTTGATTGAACTAAGAATTAACTCAACGTCTGATGCTTCACCTGTCATCGAATTCAACTTGCCGAAACCAAGTTTCGTCGCACTTTCAGGCGATGAGGTGAGCGAACTCGAGTCCGTACTCGGTGCGACAGTGCAACGTCATAACTGGCCGAAGAAAGTCAATGTTGGCCCTGTCTGGACAATTGTGCCGATGGACAGTGCCGAGGCAGTTTTGGCTCTCCAGCCTGATTTTGCGCGCATGGCGCAGTTCGACAGAATCAACCAGTCGATTGGCACGGTGGTTTATGGCGCTTATGCAAAGGGCTCGCCTGCTGCAATAGAAGTACGGGCTTTCGCACCAGGTGTAGGCGTGAATGAAGATCCCGTATGCGGTAGCGGTAACGGTGCGGTTGCGGCATTTATTCGTGAAGCTGGTCAGGTTTCGAATTTTGGTTCCAGCTTCGTTAGTACGCAAGGTGTGTTTGTTGGCCGAGCAGGAAGGATTTTCGTTTCGTTCGATGGAGAAGACAGAATTAGAGTGGGAGGTCAGTCGGTCACTTGTATAAACGGCAGCATTGCGTTGTCACTTGGTGTCAATTCTTAAAGCTTGTAGAGACAGGGTTAAAAAATGAACAAAATCGGCCTGATTGGTGGCATCGGTCCTGAGTCCACAATTTTGTACTATCGACAAATCGTGCAAGGTATAAAGGAAAGGCTGGGAGAGAACGTGCTTCCCAATTTAACTATTGAGACGCTCAGTGCTTTCGATGTTTTTTCATATTGCAATGAACGGCGCTATGAGGAATTGACAAGCTATGTTCTAAATGCGATCAATAATTTGGCTGCGGCTGGAGCGACATGTGCGGCACTGACGGGTAATACGCCGAATATCGTTTTCAACAAGCTTGTAGAACGGTCGCCTATCCCCTTGATCAGTGCGATAGATGCGACTGTGGAGACGGCCAAAATTCGAGGTGTTAAGAGAATTGGATTGCTCGGAACAGCATTCACGATGAAACATACCTTTTTCAAGACCCCTTTCGAGCAGGCCGGTATCGAAGTTGTTGTACCTACAGTTGATCAAATTCAGTACATTCAAGATCGCATTGAAACGGAATTGGAGCATGGAATCATCACAGATGAAACTAGGGCTGGCATTGTTGAAATTATCAGCGCAATGAAGCTTCAAAATGGGATTGAGCAAGTCATCTTGGGATGCACTGAACTCCCACTTTTATTGAACGATAGTAATAGTCCTGTGCAATGTCTGGATACGGTTGCGATTCATGTGACTGCCCTGGTAGACAAGATTGCAGGCAAATAAATGTTCGAAAAACCTTAAAGGAATTTTGCAATGGAACTGTCAAAAAACTATAAGATTGTCTTTGATGAAATGGACTGGATTGAAGTTGGTGACGGTATGCGTTTCAAGCGTATCCAGCAAGGCGACATGCAAGTCCGATTAGTTGAGTGGGATAAGGCGATGGTCCACCCTAACTGGTGCCTGAAAGGCCATATCGGCTATATCACTGAAGGCGATGTTGAAATTGACATCGCAGGAAAGGTTTATAGATATGGTGTTGGTGATGTATTTATTCTGCCTGATGGGGAAGAGCACAAACACCGTCCTAAAGTTTTAAGTGAAAAAGTTAGGTTTTTTGCTGTCGAGAAGATCAGTTAATTTGTGAGTTTGGCTAGAACCGTCGTGTTACACGACACTTATGATTCAACCGTCCCGTAACTAGACGCTACCAGCCGACTCTATGACAAGTATGCGAGCTTCTCCAATTGGGTGAGCTACATGCTCAGTGCCAACGGATGCATAAAAAATATCGCCTGTATCCAGAATGGTGGAGTTTTCTTGTCCATCGAGTCGATACCGCATTTCAACTCGACCGTCCAGCACAGCAAAAATCTCCTCTCCATCATTGACGTGCCATTTGTATGGCTGGTCAGTCCAATGCAGGCGTGTCGTTATGCCGTTCATGTTGGCGATATCTAACGCTCCCCAAGGGCGACTGGCAGTGAATTCTTTGCTACGGATGATTTTCATTTCGCGGATCTATTGTTGGTGCTAAATTCATAATACCAAGACTAAACGAGCTAGGTGAACAATGCGTTGGATTGTATTTTTCGAGGATACTCCTGAAATGTTGGCTATTAGGAAGCAACGGGAGCCCGATCACCTTGCGTATTTGCGAAAACATAGTGATGAGATCCTGTTGGCAGGTGGCTGTAGAGAGGAGCCAGGCCAAGCATATGTTGGTGGATTGTGGGTGCTTGATGTGCCTAGTAGAGAGCGAGTGGTTGAGCTGATTGAGTCAGATCCGTATTATTCGCCCGATCGTCGAGGCTACAAGATACGTACTTGGGGTAAAGCGTTTGATGACTTGGCTGTCACACTATGATTATTTCAGCCGTCCCGTAACTAGACGCTGCAGGTTTTGTCCGTTCAAAAGGACGTTTTCAACCTGTAAACAATGTCCTCGGTATAAAACTGAGTGAAACAAGCCCACAAAAGCAAAAACCCCAGCGCGAACGCTGAGGGCTTGGGTACTTTTGGTGGCCCGGGGCGGAATCGACCAGGGCCTGAGGCTGGCTAATCCTGTTTTCTATCAATCAATAAACCTCGTCATGATCTCCAACATTAATCGGAATGATCTCATTCTCGGTAATGATGAGTTCAAGCGTTATGCGATATTTCAGGTTGATCGAGACGCTGTGCAGGCCATCCAGTTTTCCCTTAAGACTGTGAAGCCTCAAAGAAGGGTGGTGCGGATTTACCGTTAACAGTTCAAGTGTCTTTGTGTACTGAGCAAGTGCGTCCGGGTGTTGCTTGATAAATTTAGCAGCCTTGCGATTGTATTGTTCAGTAAAAATTAACTGCCAAGTCATGCAACCAACTTTGCATTCAGCTTGTTAATGCGGCGAACATGTTGGGTAACGGTTTCTTTTACAAAACGTCCAGCGTCGATGTCGGCTTTGGATTCGGCAAGTGCGGCTTCTAGTTCGCATTCACGCAAATATTGGTACTGCTCTTCGCTCATCACAATGTATTTAACTTGCCCACGAACAGAGACGGCAACCTCGGGTTGGGAGGCGAGTGCTTCCTCAATTGCTTTTACCCCTTTGGTTTTGAGGTCGTTGGCTGAGATTGTGCTCAAGATGAATTCCTTATTAGTATGGCTAATAGTATAGTCAATCGCACTATTTAAAGCACTATTCATGATGTAAAAACATCCAGTTACAAACCCACAAAACGAAAAACCCCCAGCGCGAACGCTGAGGGTTTAGGTATTACTGGCTCTACATCATTAACGGGGGACAACGGTATTCATTAAACTTGTTTTTGCGAAGAAACATTTTTAATGGAGATCATACCGATGTCCCACGTCGATTCTATCCTAGGACTGCCTGGATTAGCCATTG
>NZ_JAUHHF010000017.1 GCF_030410395.1 Zwartia panacis | reverse complement strand
TTAGGAACTTTGAGAATTACCGGCTCAGGGTCTTGGCCCACTGCGGTTGGAACGGCGTATTTAGCCGTATTTAATGAGTACTGATATTTAATGAATACTGCTCATCCCCCGATAATGGGGTAGAGCCGCTCGGGCACAAAAACAAAAAGCCCCTAGGGTGAATCACCGAGGGGCATTTGGTAGGCGGTATTGGAATCGAACCAACGACCTCCACGATGTCAACGTGGCGCTCTAACCAGCTGAGCTAACCGCCTGTAAAGATCAAGATTATATCGGTTTTATCCCTGAGATGTCAAAAGTGCTGAGCGATCCGCTTTTTCAACAGCAGAGACAAACGCATCAATGAGCGCTGCAGACTTAATACCAGGCTCAATCTCAACTCCACTGCTGACATCGACTGCCCAGGGCCGTAAACGGCGCACAGGATCTTCGAGGTTGCTTGCTTTCATTCCACCAGACAAAATCAGGGGTCGACTCTCGGATGGGGCAAGAGCGGTCAGGCCTATTAAAAGCCCATGATCAAAACTGTGTCCGCTTCCGCCGTAAGCTGGAGTGTAGCTGTCAAACAGCCAGGCGCATGCGGAGCGAAAACGCTGACATGCTGTCACCAAGCTTTGAGGTGTGTCCATGCCCGGGGCCCCTACTCGGAAAGCCTTGATGTAAGGCATATCAAACGACTCACAGAACTCAGGGGTTTCTTCTCCATGAAACTGCAAGAGTGTCGGTCGCATGACATTTAACACCTCATGGACAGTACTCGGCTCTGGATGAACAAATAACGCAACAGAACTGACGAAGGCAGGCAACTGACGCACCAGATCAGCGCCCTGCTGGGCCGTCACAAACCTTTTGCTACTAGGGTGAAAAACAAAACCCACGGCATCCGCGCCAGCATTGACAGCGCTATCTACATCCTCGATTCGTGTCATCCCGCAAATTTTAATTCTCGTACGCATCTTTTGGCCTTTTAATGCTTGATCAGACAACAACAGGTCCAGTCTTAAGAAATTCCAAACCGACATCACTTGGCGAGACGACAGGCAACTGAAAGTCAGGATAAGTCACATTCGTCAGATACAAACCATCTGCTGCGAATGTTGGAGCCCCCTTTGTGCGATCCCGCGCAACCAGTACCCGTTCAACATAATCCACAGTCTCGCGTCCCTGACCAACCTGAATGAGCGCTCCGATTATATTTCTCACCATATGGTGCAAAAATGCGTTCGCTCTCAGATGAACCAGAATGCGCGGCCCTTGCTGAGTAATTTCCAATCCAAGCATGGTTCTAACCGGTGATTTTGCCTGACACTGTGAGGATCTGAAACTACTAAAATCATGCTCACCCAGTAGACACACTGCAGCTTGCCTCATGGCTTCGACATCAAGGGGCTGAAATACCCATCCCGCACGACCATGCCACAACGGGTGACGTATACGTGAATTGATGATGACGTAGGTATAGTCCCGGGATGTCGCGGAAAACCGCGCGTGAAATTCTGCAGGAACCTGTTGTGCCCAAAGTACGGATATCGAAGCTGGCAAGTGCGCATTTGTTCCGCGCACCCAAGACTCTGGCGTTCGATTGACGGTGGTATCGAGGTGGATGACTTGATTGAGCCCATGAACACCCGTGTCAGTCCGTCCCGCACAGACAGTGCTGACCGGAGTTCCTACAAATGCTTCCAAGGCATTTTCAAGGGTATCTTGAACGGTTTGGGCATGCGGCTGTTTCTGCCAGCCTTGCCAAGATCTTCCATCATAGGCTATGCCTAGAGCAATACGATGGGTCGGCGTCTCGCCAGGGGAGACCTCAGTACCCATCGTTTGACTCAAGGGATCAGGCACCTGATCGAGTGGAAGCAGAATCCTTGGACGACTTGACATCATCGCTGGATAAATTCAAATCAATCGACTGAAGCTTCTGATCAAAGTCTGAGGCAAGTGTCGGGTTGGTTCGAGGCTCTTCGTCTGTTAGGCCTGACTGAGCATTGTGACCGGCACGTTTGAGCAGAAAAGCGATCAGTAAGGCAAGCAGCGCGGATATGCCTAATACAAAGCCCAAAATATGATCAGAAGCATATTGCTGAAGCTTTGCAAAACCTGTTTTAGCCTCACGAGCCGCATTCAGGCCAGGATCCTGTGTGGCTGCTGCAGTTGCGGAGGCGTTAGCACTTGAAACTGGATTGACCGCTTGAGTGGAACTGTTGGCTGAAGCGGCTGCTCCGGCACTCTGACTATTGCCAGCTAAAGCCTGGCTTTTTTGTAAAGCGTCCTTCAATTCCTCGACATTCTTTTGAAGGGCTTCTACACGTGATTGCATGTCGCGTAATTCATTTGCGTTCGCGACACGCGCATCGGCCTGTTGATCGGCAGGACTGGATGAATCCAGCCTAACTTGATCCCCGCTTTGTACAGGATTGGGATAAGCCTGTTGATTCGTCACAGAACCAGATTGCGTGGTAGGACTCGCAACGAGAGGAACAGCTGCGCTGACCTGCCCCGCACCACGTCGCGCTCTGAAAGTCTGATCATGTCGGGTGAACATTGAACGCGCATACTTGGCATCCACCGCACGTATTGTTGCAGCGTCAGGGATATTCAGGGTTGCACCCGCACGCAACAAATTCATATTTTCGGCGATAAAAGCCTGAGGATTCGCCTCATAAATGGCCCACATCACCTGATAGATATCAGCGCCTGATACCATTTTTGACAAAGCAATCGCATAAAGCGTATCGCCTCGCACCACATTCACAGATCCACCACCTGAAGCTTGGGACGCGCTAGTCAACACAAGATAGCTTGACTGAATGGAAGTCGTCCCCTCGGTAGTTTTCAGCCGAATCAGCACATCGATGACTGGACGATCAACCACCTGCGTCGAACGCAAAACAAGGGTGCGCGAACTAGGATCAAGGCCGGGCTCAACCGAAACAGATAAAGTTTCAATCGGGGCCGGCAAAGTTAAACCTGCCTGAGCCCATGACGCGGAATCAGCGATGCTCGCACTCAGGACCTTGAGATCGTCAGCCGTCAAACCTTTGACGGGCACCGATACCTGCAAAGGTGCGCCAGGGACTGAGCTCACCCGACCATGCCCAGGCTGCGCCGCTAAAGCTCCTGCTACCGAACCTAAAGATAATCCGATGCAAAGCAACAGGGATATTGCGACTCGTCCAGGAAAACTTGTGGATACATTCAATTGCCTTGGCATTTGCACATATCCCTTTTAGAGTTCGCCAAGTGTGATGCGCAACATCCGGCGCAATGGCTCAGCGGCCCCCCATAGCAACTGATCACCAATCGTGAATGCGCCAAGATACTCGGGACCCATGGAAAGCTTTCGCATACGACCCACAGGAATATCGAGGGTGCCTGTCACTGACACTGGAGACAAAGCTCGAAGAGTATCTTCTTTAGTGTTGGGAATGAATTTCGCCCAAGCTGTACCTTTTGACACGATGTCGGCGATCTCATCCATCGGCACATCGCGTTTGAGTTTGATCGTCAGAGCCTGGCTGTGGCAGCGCATCGCACCAATACGAACGCACAGACCATCGATCGGAATGGGGGTTGTACCGAAACCTTCGCCACGTCCGAGGATTTTATTGGTCTCGGCCTCACCTTTCCACTCTTCGCGTGACATGCCGTTACCGAGATCTTTATCGATCCAGGGAATCAAATTTCCAGCAAGAGGAATGCCAAAGTGCTCAGTCGGGAGCTGGCCAGACTGTTGAGTGGCCAGGACTTTGCGATCGATTTCAAGGATTGCAGAAGCAGGATCTGCGAGTTCTGTCTTGACGCTCGCATTGAGCAAGCCAAACTGAGTCAACAGTTCACGCATGTGCTGAGCACCACCGCCTGAAGCTGCCTGATAGGTCATACTCGTCATCCAGTCGATCAAGTCGTGCTTGAACAGACCTGCTAGACCCATCATCATGCAGCTGACTGTACAGTTTCCGCCAATATAGTCGCGCACGCCGCGCTGCAAAGCTGCATCAATCACATCGCGATTCACTGGATCAAGAACAATGATGGCATCATTTTTCATGCGCAGCGTACTCGCCGCATCGATCCAGATACCCGTCCAGCCCGCCGCACGTAACTTTGGATAAACCTCAGTGGTGTAATCGCCACCTTGTGCTGTCACGATAATCGGCAGTTTTTTTAAGGCTTCGATATCGTAAGCATTTTGCAAGGCAGTCGAACCTGCCCACTCAGGCGCGCGTCCTCCAGCATTACTGGTGGAGAAAAAAACGGGATCGATCAGACCAAAGTCACCCTCATCACGCATGCGCTGCATGAGAACGGAACCAACCATACCGCGCCAACCTACCAAACCGACCGATTTTTTCATTTCTACACAACCAGAAAAAGAGAATAAGTACTGTTTATTTTAGCCCAGCGCCTTGAGCACAGCATCGCCCATGGCTGCCGTACCGACTTTCGTGGTGCCAGGCTCATAGATGTCCGCTGTTCGATATCCTTGTTGAAGGACCTTTTGAACCGCCTGCTCAATCTTGTCAGCAAGAGAGGCGCTATCAAGTGAATAACGCAACATCATCGCTGCCGATAAAATCGTTGCAAGCGGATTGGCAATCCCCTTGCCCGCAATATCAGGTGCCGAGCCGTGACTGGGCTCATACAAACCTTGACCCGAGGCATTCAGAGAGGCGGAGGGCAACATTCCGATCGATCCCGTCAACATGGCGGCTTCGTCAGACAAAATATCTCCGAACAGATTTCCCGTCACAATGACATCGAACTCGCGCGGTGCACGCACTAACTGCATCGCCGCATTGTCCACATACATATGCGACAACGCGACATCAGGGTATTCCTTGGACACGTCGATCACGATGTCGCGCCAAAGCTGCGAAGTTTCGAGAACGTTCGCCTTATCAACACTGCAAAGCTTGCCTTGACGCTTCTGTGCAGACTGAAAACCAATATGCGCAATCCGACGAATCTCCGGCTCAGCGTAGCGCATTGTGTCAAAACCTTCTTTGGAGCCAGCATACGGACCATCAGATGCAGTACGAATACCACGTGGTGTACCAAAATAGATATCACCTGTGAGCTCGCGCAAAATCAGAATATCGAGACCCGAAACAATCTCAGGCTTGAGCGATGATGCATTGGCAAGCTCGGGATAAAGAACGGCAGGACGCAAATTGGCAAATAAACCAAGTGCCTTGCGAAGCCCTAAGATCGCCTGTTCGGGGCGATGCTCGCGAGGCAACTTGTCATATTTCCAGTCACCCACGGCACCAAACAAAATCGCATTGGACTCTTGAGCCAGCTTAAGCGTCGATGGAGGGAGCGGATGACCGTGCAAATCATAAGCCGTACCACCAACCGGTGCCTCATTTATTTCAAGAGACGGCGCAACCGTGCGCAACACACGAACGGCTTGCTCAATAATCTCCGATCCAATTCCGTCACCGGGTAATACTGCAATTTTTTTTGTCATCTTCGGCTCAACTTAAAAAAGTAAAGGGCCGGCGAGCCGGCCCGATCAACAGGTCGTTAGCGCGCACCAATCGGTACGACATCCAGCCAAGGATGGCGGGCTAAGCGTTCATTTTCGAAATTCCGAATCTTGTCGGCATGACGCAATGTCAAACCGATTTCATCCAATCCATTTAACAGACAGTATTTTCGATGCGCGGTGATGTCGAAGTGCATTGCACGTCCATCGGGAGCGATCACAACCTGCTTGTCAAGGTCAATGGTCAATTTGTACCCAACAAAGCCGCGCACCTCGTCGAACAATCGAGCCACTTCAAGCTCAGAAAGTACGATTGGCAAGAAGCCGGTCTTGTAACTGTTATTAAAAAAGATGTCCGCAAAAGAAGGTGCGATCACAGCGCGAAAACCGTATTGAGCCAACGCCCAAGGCGCATGCTCGCGACTCGAACCACAACCGAAGTTTTTACGACCCAACAGGATGGAGGCACCCTGATACCGTGAGTGGTTTAAAACAAAGTCGGGATTCAGCGGACGCTTGGAATTATCCATACCTGGTTCGCCGTGATCCAGGTAACGCAGCTCGTCAAACAGGTTAGGGCCGAAACCAGATCGTTTGATCGACTTGAGGAATTGCTTGGGGATGATCAAATCCGTATCGACGTTTTCGCGATCGAGCGGAGCAACAAGCCCTTGATGTGTTGTGAATTTGTCCATGTCTGCTTACCGGAAGTTACGTACGTCGACAAAATGGCCTGCAATTGCGGCGGCGGCAGCCATCGCAGGACTGACCAAATGGGTTCTGCCCCCCTGCCCTTGGCGACCTTCGAAGTTGCGATTCGAAGTTGAAGCACAGCGCTCGCCTGGTTCAAGCCTGTCGGCATTCATCGCCAAACACATGGAACAGCCTGGCTCGCGCCATTCAAAGCCCGCTTCGATAAATATTTTGTCAAGACCTTCGCGCTCGGCTTGCGCCTTGACGAGCCCCGAACCTGCGACCACCATCGCCTGACGGACGTTACTCGCGACACGCTTGCCCCGGGCAACTGCGGCTGCAGCGCGTAAGTCCTCGATGCGAGAGTTCGTGCAAGAGCCGATAAATACACGATCAATCTTGATGTCTTGAATCGCCGTATTGGGCTTGAGACCCATGTACTCGAGCGCGCGCTCCATACCACTACGACGAATTTCGTCCTTTTCACGCTCAGGATCTGGTACACGGCCCGTGACAGGCAAGACCATTTCAGGAGAAGTGCCCCAGGTGACCTGCGGAACAATCTGACGCGCATCGATTTCAACAACACGGTCGAAATGTGCGCCCTCGTCAGAGTGCAAAGTTTTCCAATAAGACACGGCCTGGTCCCACAAAGCGCCAGAAGGAGCAAAAGGACGGCCCACGAAATAATCAATCGTCTTTTGATCGACAGCCACCATGCCAGAGCGGGCGCCCGCCTCAATCGACATGTTGCACAGAGTCATGCGACCTTCGATCGACAAATCACGAATCGCACTGCCTGCGAACTCAATGGCATGCCCGGTACCGCCAGCGGTACCGATCACACCAATGATGTGCAAAATGATGTCCTTGGCCGTGCAACCAGCTGGCAAAGCACCTTCAACGCGCACAAGCATATTTTTGTTTTTCTTGGCTTGCAGAGTTTGGGTCGCCATCACATGCTCGACCTCTGAAGTACCGATACCAAACGCCAACGCCCCTACCGCGCCGTGTGTGCTGGTATGGGAATCGCCGCACACCACGGTCATTCCTGGAAGTGTTGCTCCCTGCTCAGGTCCGATCACATGAACAATGCCTTGGCGCAGGTCATTCATCCGGAATTCAATCACCTGATGCTTTTCGCAATTGGCGTCGAGCGTATCGACTTGCAGCTTGGAAATGGGATCGGTGATACCTTGGGCGCGATCAATCGTCGGAACGTTGTGATCGGCTACCGCGAGGTTGGCGTTCAGGCGCCATAATTTGCGTCCGGCCAAATCCAGACCCTCAAAAGCCTGAGGACTGGTGACTTCGTGCAAAAGATGTCTGTCGATGTATAGGATTGCGGTGCCGTCGGATTCTTCGTGAACCACATGGGCATCCCAAAGCTTATCGTATAAGGTTTTTTTCATAGCGCTGTCTCAGCCACACTCGTTGGATAGGTTTAGCTCTTGATTATGCCATAGCAGAAGAGGCAATTACCCCTTGTCGGAATCGTCGCCACACTGCGCGCGGTGCCGCAAGGCATGATCCGCCAAAATGATTGCTAATAGGGACTCGGCAATAGGCGTGGCACGAATGCCGACACAAGGATCATGTCGGCCCAAGGTCTGCACGGAAACGGGATTTCCTGCTCGGTCAATCGATCGGCGCTCTACCCGGATGCTGGAGGTCGGCTTAATTGCCAAACTGACCGTAATCGGCTGGCCGGTTGAGATACCACCGAGTACGCCACCGGCATGATTCGTGAGAAAACCGGTGGGAGTAATTTCGTCACCATGCTCGGAACCACGCTGAACGATGCTGTGAAAACCCGCGCCAATTTCAACGCCTTTCACGGCATTCAGACCCATCATGGCATGCGCAATATCTGCGTCAAGCCTGTCATAAATAGGTTCACCCCAACCCGCAGGCAAACCCTCGGCCACAACTTCGATACGAGCCCCCACAGAATCACCGTCTCTGCGCAACTGGTCCATGAAGGCTTCAAGTTGTTCTACCACCTCTGGGTCTGCGGAATAAAAAGGGTTGTGTGGGACATGATCCCAGCTTTTAAATGGCATCTGAATCGGCCCGAGCTGGCTCATGTAGCCACGTACCTTGATGCCGAAATGCTCGGACAACCATTTTTTTGCGATGGCTCCGGCAGCGACAGTCGGAGCAGTCAGACGTGCGGAAGATCTTCCTCCACCCCTGGGATCACGAATACCGTATTTTTTGAAATAAGCATAATCAGCGTGACCCGGCCTGAACGTGTCGGCAATCGCACTGTAATCTTTACTACGGGCGTCGACGTTTCTGATGAGCAACGCGATGGGTGTTCCCGTCGTTTTGCCTTCGTAAACACCCGACAAGATCTCCACCTGATCAGCCTCTTGCCGTTGTGTCACGTGACGAGACGTTCCTGGACGTCGTCGGTCAAGCTCAAACTGAATATCTTGCTCTGTCAGCGATAATCCCGGGGGACATCCGTCCACCACGCAACCAATAGCAGGCCCGTGGGACTCACCGAAATTGGTGACGCAGAATAATTTACCAAGAGTGTTGCCAGACATGGGTGAACAAACCGTCAAAGTTAGGGGCGACAAAAGAATTTGACGCGTCAAAACCTCATTATTGCATCATGAGGAGCAACTGACTTCAATTTTGCTCGCCCAGTGAGGAGGTAAGGCTGCGTAACGCTCCATTCCAGTTTGTGCCGTGTAAGGAGCCGCCAGCACACGCATCAGTGTGTCGAGCTCGGAAAAATCGCCTCGCTGAGTTGCCTCGATCACCTGTTGCGCGAGATAGTTTCTCAAAACGTAAAGCGGATTCGTGGAAAGCATGGATGACACTCGGCTCTCCCAGGGGCATGGATCCCGTAATAATCGGGATTGATACCGTGCCAACCAGGCATGCGCGGCTTCTCTGTCCACAAAAAGATCGATGAAGGGTGATAAAGATCCCGTTCCATCACCTATCGTTCCACCTAAATCGTGAGCAATCCGTCGGGGCTCGGCCTCTGTTAGGCCAGGCGCATAGGCCAATTGACGAAAAGTCATTGAAAAATCGGAATGATTTGCCTGCATGAGGCTCCAAAGATCATCGATCAACAACTCGTCGCCGGGATGCCATGAAATCAATCCGAGTTTCTGAGTCATGCGAGCTTGCATGGCCTGTAAAAAGCTCGGCTCATAGCGATCCAAAGCATTTCTTAATTTATCCGCATCGGAAACAATCGTATACAGGCTATTTGCGAGTTGATAGAGGTTCCAGTGCGCCACAGCCGGCTGCGCATGCCAGGCATAGCGCCCATTGGCATCTGTGTGATTGCATATGTGACGGGCATCGAAGCCATCCATGAAGCCATAAGGTCCGTAATCTAGCGTCAGCCCCAATATCGACATGTTGTCCGTATTCATCACACCATGACAAAAACCAACCACTTGCCAGCTGGCCATCAGTGTCGCAGTGCGCTCAACAACAGCCTCCAGAAACCGAACGTAACGGCTTTCACTTGTTTCCGCTTCACCCGTTCGAGGCGGCAAACACTCCGGATAAAAACGTTCAATCACATAGTCTGCAAGCTGGCGCACACGATCAGGTCTTTTGCGGGCCGCCCAATGTTCAAATGAACCGAAACGAATGAAGCTCGGCGCTACTCTGGCTACAACGGCTGCTGTTTCAACCGTTTCGCGCATGACTGGGTCATCGGCAGAGACAAGAGAAAGCGCCCGTGTGGTGGCGATCCCTAATCCATGCATGGCCTGACTCGCTAAATATTCGCGCACGGAAGACCGCAATACTGCACGCCCATCTCCCATCCTTGAATAAGGGGTCATCCCGGCACCCTTGAGCTGGATCTCCCAATTCCCAGTTGGACCGACAACTTCTCCAAGCAAATGCGCACGGCCATCTCCGAGCTGACCTGCCCAAACACCAAATTGATGGCCACTGTAAACGGCGGCAAGAGTATCTCCGCCCGGCATGGATGAAGAACCGCTCACAACTGCCAAAAACTCGGGACTCAGCGTCGCCCGTGGCGAGAGTCCTAGCAACGCGGCAACCTCGGTGTTGGCATGAACCAGCCTTGGATTTTTGAGCGGTGTTGTCGGTAAACGCGTGTAAAAATCTGAACCTAATCGCGCAAAACTGTTATCCGTTTGCAAAGAGGAAAAGTCGCTTGCATCAAGAGGTTCTGCGGGATGTGTGGATCCAAGCTCACTCATTCGCGTGGCTCCTGAGTTCGTTGATCAGTCGAAGATCCATCATGTTTCAACGAATTTGCCTCAGCTTGATTTTTAAGTTGTTTAGCGTAACGTTTCGCGGGGCGCACGTAAAACAATGCCGCAAAGAAAAACACACTGGAAAAAAAGATTTCTAACCAGGCCATCATAATGGAGGGACCTGGGGGGTCTGACATGACGCGGACAACGCCTTCCATCAGATAAAGCAATACGAGCATTGAAGCCCACTGAATCGTATAAAGGCTTCCACGGGAAACACCGCGAAATGCGAACGCCAAAGGCAAGGCCTTCAAAAAGAGCAGGGTTCCACCCGCGCGCAACGGTGCAAGCCATATTTCCCAAAGCAGGCACAAAATAAAAAGCGCAAATAAAGAAACCATCGCAGTACGCTGCAATGCAACATTGAGCGTTGGTTTGGCGATCGTCATCGTGTTGATGTCTGAGGGTGCGTAGGGCTTCATGCTGCTATTATCGCTTGGGTCAGGGTAAACAATAGAGTAACCCTTACCAGAGCATCAACAGTACGAGGAGCTAGATTCATTGAACACCCAGCCACCGCCTCTCACCACTCCGCCTGCGCGGTTTGCTGCTTGGCGCGAAATTCTGCTGTCGAGTGCTCAGCGACTGAGCCAAGTCGACGCTTTTGACCTGGCGGGCAGTCTGACTTTCACCACAGTGTTGGCGATCGTGCCTTTGCTGGCGGTCGCATTGGCTCTTTTTACTGCCTTTCCCCAATTTCACGAATTCAGCGATGCGCTTCAGGCGTTTTTAACAAATAGCCTCATGCCGCCTGTCGTGTCCGACAACGTCATGTCTTACCTGAACGATTTCGCGCTTCAGGCGAGTCGGCTCACTGCAATAGGCGGAAGTTTCCTGGTCTTTACCGTGCTTTTGCTCATTTTGTCCGTTGACAAAGCACTCAATGAAATTTGGCGCGTAACTAAACCCCGGGGGATCGGACAGCGACTCCTTGTTTATTGGGCACTCCTGACCTTGGGACCCTTGCTGACTGGCGCCAGCCTTTGGGCAACAGCCTTGGTGGCAAGAGAGTCTTTTGGGGTGATGTCCCAGCTACCCGATTTGCTGGAGTTCACGCTCAAAATATCGCCCTTTTTTGTGAGTGCGGCCGGTTTTGCCGCCCTTTTTATCATCGTTCCCAATACAAGAGTTGCCACACGCGATGCAATCGTGGGAGGCATCTTAGTCGCGATGCTGTTGGAAATCATGAAATTCGGCTTCGCGTACTATGTGTCACAAATATCGACTTACACCACTATTTACGGTGCTTTCGCGGCCTTGCCCGTTTTTTTGATATGGGTCTATTTATCCTGGCTGAGTATTCTTTTCGGCGCGATCGTTTCAGCTAACCTGCCGTATTTTCGTCACGTTCGCTTACGGGGGGCTGCTCAACCCGGGGACCGCTTAAACGATACACTCTCCATCTTGTATTTACTCGACCAATCACGATCTCAGCGAACACCTGGGCTCAGCGCAAGACAAATCTGTGATTCCCTACCGCTACCTGAAGAACAAATCGAGTCACTTTTGCTTGATTTGCAATCCTTGGGTTGGGTCGCCGCAGCGCAAGTCCGTAAACGCGAAAACTGGGTGTTGATATGTGACCCTCAAACCACGAGCCTGACACCTTTATTGAAGAAATTCTTTGTGAATCGACGCATTCTTGGACTCGACGTTCGTCCAGCGCTCAAAAATGCGTTGAGTGCCTATATTCAAGATAACAAAGACACAAATTTGTCAGATGTGCTGTTGCAAAATGACAAGCCATGAGTGCTAAACGTACAATCAGACACAAGCAGCACAAAGGAGACGCATCATGTTAAAGGTCAGTGAAATTCTTCGGGTCAAGGGCAATACCCTTTTTACCGCTTCTCCCGACACCTCGGTGATTCAGGCGCTAGAGACGATGAGCGAGCAGGATATTGGTTCGCTCGTCATCATGGACCGTGGTCATTTAGCTGGCATGTTGACGTTTCGAGAGATTATCAGGCACGTCAATGGCAATCACGGGGCCGTGGGATCCACAACCATCCGCAGCATCATGGACTCTAAACCAGTCAGTGTCTCACCCGACACCGAGGCTGACGAAGTCCAGAGGCTCATGCTCGAAAATCACTCACGCTACATCCCTGTCATGGATGGTACGGTCCTGATGGGCGTCATTTCTTTTTACGACATGGCGCAGGCACTCGTCGCAGCGCAAAAATTCGAAAACTCGATGCTCAAGGCTTACATCCGAGACTGGCCGGATGAGGAAAACAAAAGCCCACAGGCTTGAATATTCTAGGTCGATGAGTCAAGGGGTGCGAAACCGCCTATCTCAGACCAGGCGCGATGGATCAACGTGGCATCATTTGCGTTCAATAATTTGGAATCCGAGAGCATCCGACGCCACAAACGTGAACGGGGTCTACCATTGAACAACCCAAGCAAGGGACGCACGACTATTCTCAGAGGCGTCCCTTGTGCGACCTGTTCAGCAGCATAGGCGACCAGTCTCTCGATCACTTCAGTTTCAGCGATCGCGCCTTCGGTCGGCCAAAAAGCTGTGGATAAATCACTCAAGACCTTCGGATCATGCCAGGGCGCGCGACCAAGCATGACACCGTCGAACTTTTTCAATGCTGCGGAGCAGTCCTCAACACCTTGAAGTCCGCCATTCAGAACGATGATGGCATCTGGAAAATCATGTTTGAGCCTCTCGGCATCCGCATAGCGCAATGGTGGTACATCGCGATTATCTTTGGGTGTCAATCCTTTTAGGACCGCGTTGCGAGCATGAACAATGAACACTCGGCATCCCGTGTCGTAAATAGCACCCACAAAATCTCTGACAAAGCTGTAATCGTTGATGTAATCCAGGCCTAAGCGGTGCTTGACCGTGACAGGAATATTGACCGCGTCCTGCATCGCTTTGACACAATCGGCGACCAATCCCGGCTCTGCCATCAGACATGCACCAAAAGATCCCTTTTGAACCCGCTCAGAGGGACATCCGCAATTAAGGTTGATTTCGTCATAGCCCCACTGCGCACCCAACCGAGCCGCGCGTGCGAGGGCCTCTGGCTCGCTGCCACCTAGCTGCAAGGCGACGGGATGCTCGGGCTCGTTAAAGTCCAAATGTCTTTTGATGTCACCATGCGTGAGCGCACCCGTGGTGATCATCTCCGTGTAAAGACGAGCGCGGGGTGCCAGCAAACGATGAAAAAATCGGCAATGCCGATCTGTCACATCGATCATGGGCGCGACGCAAAGCTTCCACCCCTCAGACGCGATCGTGATGGGGAGATGCTGTGGTGGATTGACCTCAAAGCTAGGCATATTTCTCAAGGATGATGAACCGTCCACAACGGACAGTCAGCTAACGACATTGGGATTTTATAGTGCGATCGAGCAACCGAATGGCGACAGGTTTATTTCCTGTCAGTCATCCTTGTTAAAATGGACACAACTTTCAACATGATTCACCCGGAAAAATATGGCAGTGTTCACTCAGGTCAGCGAAAATGACGCTCGATCTTTACTGGCTGATTACGCACTCGGTGATTTCCTTTCGCTCAAGGGTATCGCTGCCGGAATCGAAAACAGCAACTTTTTCCTGACCACCTCGCAGGGGGAGTACGTTTTAACTGTTTTCGAAGTGTTGACGCTGGAACAGCTGCCTTTTTACATCGAGCTGATGAACCATCTCGCGGAAAAGGGTATTCCTGTTCCTCAGCCTCAAACCCGTATTGACGGTAAACGTTTGTCAATCTTGCATGGCAAACCTGCGGCGATCGTCACCAGGCTTCCCGGAAGTTACGAGCCTAAACCAAGCGCTCGCCACTGCGCGATTGCCGGCGAAACCCTTGCTCGCGCCCATCTCGCCGGTCTGGACTTTGCCATCAGCCAACCCAATTTACGCGGCTTGCCGTGGTGGGAACAAACAGCGCCTACCGTGATGCCATTTCTGACAGAGCCGCTAGCCCTGCTTTTAAAGGATACGCTATCAGAACAGCAAATACTTGCAAAGACCGCCGACTATCAGACATTGCCTCGCGGACCTGCGCATTGCGATCTATTTCGTGACAATGTTCTCTTTGCCGGAACGCCTGAAGCGCCTCTCATGGGTGGCTTCATAGACTTTTATTTCGCGGGCGTCGACACATGGATTTTTGACGTAGCCGTCAGCGTCAATGACTGGTGTATCGAGCATTCAACAGGTGTTTTTGTACCTGAACTTCTTGAGTCATGGCTTGAAGCCTATTCACGCGTTCGCCCCTTTACTGAGGCGGAAAGAAGGATTTGGCCAATCATCCTCAGAGGCGCAGCACTGCGCTTTTGGATTTCAAGACTTTTTGATTTTTATCTTCCAAGACCTGCTCAAACACTCAAGCCCCACGATCCGGGTCACTTTGAACGCATACTGCAACAAAGAACAACTGGTGCGATCTCCGTACTTCCTAAGGAATTTTGATGCAAGCAGTCCCTTTACCTGCACTGGCTGGATGGATGTGGGTCCGCGATGGTTGGTCCCTGTTTAGAAGCCAACCACTCGCTTTCTTCTCCTGGGCGATGTTCGTCAGTCTCATGCTGATGATCGCAACGATCACCCCGCCGATCGGGCCAGTCTTTTTCATTGTCTTGATGCCAACTGCAACATTGCTTTCACTCTCTGCAGGAAGACATGCGACTGAAGGACGCAGGATATTACTGGGCACCTGGATTGAGCCCTTGCGTCAACCATTGGTGTTTCGCAGACTACTCGGCATGGGTGGTTTGTACGTTGGTTTTTGCTTGCTGCTTGGGCTGGCAGTTTTTATGCCCTTTTCCAATGAGGTCACCGAGGCGCTGAGGAACGTTGAAAAGAACAATGATTTATTACCACTGATGGAGGCAGTCCGAACTCCGATGGTGATATTCGGTATCTTTTATGTCGTCATGGCGGCAATTTTCTGGTTTGCTCCCGCGTTGGTTGGCTGGCATGGTATCCGCATCACACAGGCCTTATTTTTTAGCTGGATTGCCTGTTGGAGAAATAAATGGGCTTTTTTAGTTTACGGCCTATGTTGGCTCGCTGTATTTCTGGCAATTGATACGTTGATCAGCTTACTCGTCATGATCGGACTCGAACCCAGCACAGCTGCAACCATTCAAGTTCCGATCAACGTCGTCGCAACCTCTGTTTTGTATTGTAGTTTTTACACGAGTTACGTTGCCGTCTTTAACGATAGCAACAAAGAAAGCTCTGCAGAAACTAATCCTGACTGAGCCGATGAGATGGGTAACATCTCGCAAACGGATCGCGCGCGTAAACAACTCACGACACGGTTCGGTGGGACCCTTGGACGAACGTCAATCACTGTATTGTTTTCATCCAGAAAAAATACTGCAATGTCCTCACGCATGCCAAATGTGTGAATAGAACAGCAAGGGCTCAGCCAAAGGACTTCGCCACTGATCAGTGGCGGTCTGAACAGCAGTCCTCTCGCGCGTTTGATCCAACTATCTGCGCGAGTGATAATCATTTCAATCCCATAAGTTGGACAACAACGGGAAACCCCAAAACAATAAAAGTGCACGGAAAAATACACAGCGCCATGGGAAAGAGCATTTTGACAGGAGCCTGCAGCGCTTGTTTCTCTGCTTGCATTAAACGAAACGCCCTTTGTTGATCCGCATACACTTGAATAATGCGGCCCAGACTAAAACCCATCGCTTCACCTTGAATCAGAGATGAAATCAGCTGGCGAACGCTAGACAAGTCCAAACGTCGACTGAGTTGTCTAAGCGCCTGCGCGCGAGACTGTCCAGCACGCATATCCGCTAGCATTTTTGACCACTCTTGATGTAGAGCACCCTCCCCTACATGTTCAAGCGCTAACTGGACCGAGGCCTGAAGATTCAGACCCGCATCAAGACCCAGACCAACCATATCTAAAAAAAATGGAAGCTGACGACTAATCAAACTGACTCGGCTTCGATACATGCGCTTGAGCCAGAAAATCGGCAACCACCAGCCCAATGTGCACGATATGAACAAGGCGATGTATGCTTCAGCACGCAATGTCAAAAGATCATGCAGCAGCCAGCATGCACACAAAAATATAGCCGTCAGTGCGCCACTTAATTGCAAACAATAAATCTGAAAAAAGTCCCAGCCACTCAAACCTGCTCGTTCGATGTGACTATTTAATTTTCTGCGCTGCGACCATGTCACAAATGGCAATAACGAACGTCCCGCAAAGTGACTGATCTTCCAAAGCAGGGGGTAATGTGGTCGATTGACTAGTGATTTTTTATGAAAATTGTTCTGCTTCAAATCAGGTTTAGCGTGCAAATAAATGTGATGTAGCCACGGGACTGTTAATAGTGACAAAAAAACGATTGCAATTAATGCGCAACCCAGAGCAAGAAAAGACATCTATTTACACCTCGATTGCCAAAATCTTGCGAAGCCAGTAAATACCGAGGACTTCAAGCACCAGGACGATCGCCAACATGAATTGGCCTGTCTGACTCAAAAACATGAGCTCTACGGAGCTTGGATCTATTAAAGATAGCGCCGAAAGAAGCGCTAACGGGAGCGCGCCCATGACCCAGGCTTGCATTTTTCCCTGGGCAGTCAGCATGTCAATTTTTCCAGAAATGTGTTGTCGAGCACGCAAATTTGTCGATAAACGCTCCAATAAATCAGCAAGAGAACCACCTGATGCATTGCCCACGGAAAGTAAGGCCGTCACTAGTTCAACGCTTTCTGAAGGCATGCGCCTATTTAGAGCGGCTAAGGCTTGATTCAAGGGTATTCCCATGCGATGCTCCCGTAAAACCAGACTCAGCTCCTGGGACATCGGCGTAGGCGCGTCTTCAGCAAAACTCTTAAGTGCGAGTCCCAAACTTGCACCTGAACGCAAAGCCCCAGAAATCGCTGTCAGCGCATCTGGCCATTGAGAGTCGAACATTGCAAGTCGACGCCTTAAAGCCGTTGTCAACACAAGTCTTGGCAAGATCAGTATCAAAGCACTCATGACCAAAGCCAATAACACACTGTTACTCAGCAGCCATACAGAAAGACCTGTGGTTGCTGCGATACAACATAGCGCAGGCCACAAGTGCGTAATATCGATAAATACAAAAAGTTCAGACAAGCTTGTTTGGGTATGCTCAGTCACTGAACTTCGATATCGACTCCAGACAAAACCAGCCACGTGCTGAATCAGCCAGACAGCGACAGATATCGAAATGCACGCCAAGATCAGTCCACCGTAGATCATCTCGACGTAAACCAGTGCAAAAGACTTTGATCCGCCTCGGAGCCCCATTCTTCAAAACATTGGGGAACGAGCCCACGAGGTTCAGTTTGTCCGCTTTTTCTGTCAAAACTTGCCAATGATTGCATCTGAACACAACCCGACTCAAGACCGACTATTTCGGAAACATCATGCACAACGCGTCGACCATCAGGTAAGCGTGCTTGCTGAACAATCAGATGAATCGCAGAGTTCATTTGCTCACGAATCGCACCAAGGGGAAGCCCCGAATTGGCCGATAAAATCATTGTTTCAAGGCGTGACAACGCATCTCTGGGAGTATTCGCATGAAGCGTGGTCAGAGAACCTTCATGACCCGTATTCATCGCGGCCAACATATCAATCGCTTCAGGGCCGCGAACCTCTCCAACGACGATACGATCCGGTCGCATGCGTAGAGCATTTCTAACCAAAGCACGAAGCGTCACAGCCCCCCGTCCTTCGGCATTTTCAGGTCGAGCCTCTAGAGCCATGACATGCGGATGATTGATCTGCAACTCTGCGGAATCTTCTATCGTGACGATACGCTGATCAATTGGAACGCAATTTGCCAATACATTTAAAAGAGTGGTCTTACCCGATCCTGTTCCTCCTGAGACAATAATATTCAGTCGCTGATGCACACATAGTCTTAAAAATTTGGCGAGTTCGACTCCTAGTGTTCCATTCGCTACCAATCCCTCCAGGTCAATGCCTCTGTTGGTGAATTTTCGAATGGTCATGCATGCCCCTCGAATAGCAATCGGAGGAATCACTGCATTAATTCTCGAGCCGTCTTTCAATCTCGCATCAACCATTGGAGCCGCATCATCTAATCGGCGCCCGAGCGGGAATACTATTCTCTCAATCACGCCTCTCACGGCATGCTCACCACTAAATTGAGACTCACTCGTCTCAATACAACCATTTCGTTCTATAAAAATTTCATCGTATCGATTGACCATAATCTCTGTAATGTCTGGATCGGACAGCATAGATTCGAGCACCCCCAACCCGACCGCCTCATCTACAACAAGCGCTAAGAGTTCGTCACGTTGCGAACCGACCAAAGTGCTTGCATGATCCTCAAGCAAAGTTGTCACACACTGTATCGCCTGCTCTCTTAAAGCCCCCTCTGATAAAGAAGCAATGTCATTACGTCTCAAGTCGAAGGCCTTGATGAGGCCTGCATGCAATTCCCGCCTGAGATCACGGTAGGCAGTATTAGATATTTTCGAGGGTAAATCCTCAGATTTCGACTCTGATAGGGTCGAAACACACTCTGCTGAAATTGATACCTGCGGGAGCGAACGATGAACAGGGGTGAGTCGAATCATGCAGGGGCCGACTATGAACTCATCACGTTCGCTCACAAGACCATGGATAGAAAACTTTCTTCCATTGACTCGCGACCCATACAAGGAACCAAGATCTTCGATCTGATAGCCATCTCCGCCTTGTGTGACACGCAAATGGCGTCTGGCCACACGCCAGTGTGGAATTCTGACATCACACTCAATACCTCGCCCTAAGACAAAGGGTAACGATTGACGAATCCTTTCGCGCCTTCCATCCTCATATACGATGAGTAAATCCATCATGGGTCGATACTCCATTGATCGACGATCTGAATGTTTTCGCTTGACTCCCATTGAGACTGAGGTGATTGATGATGGCTCCAGTTTTTAATATTTTGATCCGCAGAAACGGGCGTATTGAGCCTTTGGCCTGAACCAAAGGCTTCTTCAAGAATGACTGCGGCGTTCCCGACGCGCTGTGCCATACTAGGGTGATCCGCATTGACCACCACAGGCGTCACAAAGATCGCTAATTCAGTCTCTCGATAGAGAGTTCGACTCACACCAAAAAAGTGACCAATTCCAGGCAACTCAGATAAGGTCGGAACTCCATCTTGATCTCGACTACGCTCTCTGGATAAAAATCCGCCCAGGACCAGTGTTTGTCCTGAGCGAACATTGAATTCCGTTGAGGCGCGCCTGACTTTGAGGGCGGGTCCCGCGGAAGTGGCGAGAGTCTGATCAACGGAACTGACTTCAATATCGATTTTTGAACGAACGGCTTGATTGAGATCGACTTGAGGAGTGATGTTGAGCGTTACACCATATTTTTTAAAAGAAGTCGTACTTTTACCGTCTTTATCAGTGCTGGTATAAGGGACCTCTCCACCGGCTTCAAAATTAGCTGTCGCCCCGCTTCGTGCAAGTAATTGGGGTTGGGCGAGTATGGTTGCCTCTCCTGACTGCGCAAGGGCATTGATTCTGGCGAGCAAACCTGCTTTGATACCAGGAAGCCCACCTGAACCAGTGATTGGTACCGGGAGGCTGCTATTCCATCGTATTCCGAGCTCTTGTAAATGCGCCGACGGAATTTCAACGACCTGGACATCCAAAAGAACCATCTTGTCCCAGCCGACCTGGCTCGTAAAATCCAACAATTCAGGATAGCGCTGCGCAAGTCGCGATATTTTGGCCTGATCTGAATCAGATAAATTTTCACCTTCAATGATCAATCTGTCGCCCACCACAGTACTGCGCGCCATCGGTACACTTTTTAATAAATTTTTGATCTCTTCTTGAACACGAGAAAATCCCTCGGGCGCAACCCGTACCTGATATGAAGTGCGTTTCCCCGGAGAGCGCCAGATATCCATTGTTGTGGCACCCGCCTTTTTACCAAAAACAATAATTTCATTTTGGTTAATCACCGTTGCCTGAAGCACCTCGCCGTTACCAATCGCCAAGCGTTCAATATTTCCATGCTGTAGAACTGTCGAAGACCCAACCTCTAATTTAAGATGCGTCTGAGAAAGAACAGAAACGGGAATCAAGCAGACCGGCCAAATCAAGATCAGTACGATGATCCTCATCGAGCGCTCACAGTTCGAGTCAGAACATCGGCTTCGAACTCACGCTCGTTGGGCAGTGAAATGCTTGAGTCGTCTGACAAGCGGTCTCCATACATAATTGGAACGCCTTTATTTACAGGAAAATCCGGAAGTCCAAGCAGGGACGCTAAATCTGCAGGCGTATTCTTTATATTGAAATCCTCAGCTATGTTCTGGATTGAACTGAGCACTGCGCTAATCGTTCCCGCCTCGCGCGCGGCGACAAGTTTGAGCGCATCCGCGTGTGAAACAGCAAGGGTAATATTGGCCTCCGAAGAGGCGACGGAAGTATCGTGACGTGTACTGTGATCAGACAGATGGCCAGTCCCCAGCACTTGGACGGAACTTAGTAAGCCAACAGTGATTCTCTTGCCTAGATGATCTAAAGAAACAAATAAATCAACCCGATCCCCCACACGAATCAGCCCAGCAGCCGCGCTACTCGGATCAACTGTGACGGAAACCGCTTTGAGTTCTGGCGCTAATCGCGAAGAAACGCTGGGTGAGTCTGGATCTTGAAGATGAACGTGCATCAATGGCTGACCTGCCCTCAAATCAGTCAATAGCCGTTTACCCACAAGATGTTCACTCTGTTCAGGAAGCATCGCACCGTCGGGCGCCCACTTGACAGGAAAAAGCTCAAGGGTGAAATCGGACTCTTCGATGACCGTATCACGGGTCAAGTCTCTGGATGCAACAAACAATGTCATCTCATCCAACCTGTTTCTCGATTCAATTTCAACAGTTTTTTCATGCAAATGCTGATTAATTGCCCACGCAGATATGCTTCCGAAAACAACTGATACAGCCATTAACCACCACTTGGTGTGTGAATTAGAAACATTCAAAATCATTTAACTCCAGAGAAACTGACATACAAAAATGACTGACCGTGATGTTCAACAAGATTTAAATGCATCAATCTATCCAAATAAACTGCAGTCATGGAGCGCGCTTGATTCAAATTTTTTATCTTTTGCAAACTATCTTTGACTACCCAGTTTTTTTGAGAGAATGTCTGTCGAAGCATCTGATCCAGTCGATCAATCGACGTTGATAAGGCATAAAGCAATATATTGGCAGCCGCATTGTTCGACTCGTCCATGACATGCACGAGCATTTCGGCTTTGATATTCGATTCTTGAAAAATCCTGTTAAGCGTCTTGTTCATTTCCATTTGCTGATTATTCATATCTATCAACTGAGTTGAAGACACTGAATTGGCATACGATTTTTTATTCAAATTCATACTTGACAGAAAGAATTCAAACTCCCCTTCACGCACCGGTATGAACCCTAAAATATGCGATCGATCAGCGGTACTCCAAAATATTTTGATCATGTTTCCATCCTCCGTCGCGACAGTATTGGCGGGGACTAGCTCTGAAAGAGATCTCATGACTTCGTCCAAAGTGGCGAAACTACTCCACCGATGCATGGTGATTGCGTGGTGATCTACACTCATCTTGTCAAGTGACTTGAGCGATTGTGGATTACCCATGAAATTGAGATTGTGAATTTGTATGGTTTGCGCAGCAAGCGTCTGATTGAATATGAACGCTTGAGCGAAAATCAATATATAAAAAAATCGACTGATCACTTGTTGACTCTTCTCGAGGGAATCGCTCTTGAATATGCGGCAGGTATTTGGCCAGACCAGCGACCTAACCAGTCAGTTTGTAGCTTTTCTCTGCCCCAAGGCGAATCAATTTTTTTAAATTTAGCAATATGCGGAATGAGTGTTTTTCGCGTTGAGTTAGCCGTATCAAGCCATGCTGCTCTGGAATTTTCAATTCGAGAACGAACATCGGTTGCTGAATATCCATCACCCGCATTGATATACAGATAACTTGATCTTTTTAACTCCGGTAAATTGTCAATCCTATTCACCAAAGAACGTCTGTAAGACACGCTATCTTGCTTGGCATTGATCTTAATCAGGCCATTTTGATGGACATCCAGGAGTTGCCTTTCAAATGTTCTTAACATTGCATGACTGTGGTCAACGCGATTGAGAAGAAAATGTTTGAGCATCTTTTTTTCTCGAGTTTGTAAGAAGGTATGAAAACTGCTTTGACCTAACAATTCGATTGAATGCGCGCGCAATCGTCCGGAATACTCAATGGAAAAGAGAAGGCCGATCAAAAATAAAATGATGAATACTGCTTCAATCAATGCCTGACCTTTCTGATGGGATTCATGTCTTGCGCTCATTTGCTGTGTGGACGAGGTATCAGTGTGGCTCTCCAGTAGGGTTGAAATAAACTTGCACTGTGAGTTGGGGCGTTTTTGGGGGGGTCAAAATACGAATGCGCTGTTGCAAAAGAGTGGATTTCATCATTGCGATTGATCGACTGCGTCACCTGGATCGCGAGTCGTGCATTCCGTCTTCCTTGTTCCCGTTCAAGCTGAGCATAGTTACCCAATCCTTTTGAGTCCCATTTAAGCCTCACACTTTGAGCGTATCGGTTTGCCAGGGGATTGTGACGGCCACTGAAAATATTCCAGCCCCCTGCGCTCTGGTGACGTGCCCATCGCCAAAAAGTCTGTTTTGAAAAGTCCGGAGCGTTCACTGTTTGATCGCGAGTCACCGATCCTGTGCCATCCGTATTTAAAACTGCCCACCCCATTGGGTATTCGCGTTGATAACAACCAATGAATTTATTGTGGCGTAATGCATGAAATGAAAGAGTGTCTTCGGATGACCATTGACCACTCTGGTCAAGCTGTAAACGCCCTCTTCGACGCAATTCGTGTCTTTTAAATGGACAGCGCGGATTGACAAGCCACATATTCCGTTTTGTGTTGTTCCTTTCGGTCAGGAATCCGTACTGATTGACAACCTTCGTCAAAAAATCTCGCCATAACCCGTCATTAGCCGATTGCTCGTTAACGAAGTCTTTTGTCTCGTCTATGACCAAGGAAAACTTCAACCCGAGCTGCTCCAGCGATTCGCCTCTCTTTCTATCACCACTATTTCCAATATTCGCGATTAACATGCGGTGAATCGCTCGCTCCCGATCGCGTTCGAATTCTTTGATCTGGGCTTGCCTGATCTGATTGAGAACATGATGAACTTGATGCTCATGCCGCAAAAAGGCATCGCGAAATGTATTGAGCGTATACGTACTCCCCATGCCAGCCCCAATTGCGGCCGCATAGGCCACACCATGCTGAGGTCCAAAAAATGCGCCAATCAGACTGGGCGGCGGGTTGCGTTTTAGTGCCTGATTGGACATCTGTTTGCTGAAGCGATAGGTCGTGGCCACAGCGATCAGATGCGCCATTGCAAGCTGATGTCCCAGCTGGGCACGATTTAAGTATGCGTGCATGTTGAGTGCGCGCGCATGTATCAAAGCGGCGCTATACGCAGCCGCATCGGTCGCGCGATTCATGGATGACTTATCGTGTACCCGTTTCCCCGTTTCCAGCATCGATAACCAGGCAAGAATGGCCGCTGTGCATATCACCAGGCCAATTAGCATGGATTGTCCAGATTGGTAACGATGCTTTTGAGAGATCCAATCAGATGATTTTTCATCAGCGCCTCTTGAGCACTCTTCGTATATTTCTGCGACGCCTTTGCTGATCAACATTACCGTGTTGATCCACTGGCATTACCGGTAAAACTCTTTAAAGATTTAGCCTTGGTTTGACTTTTTGCACCTTGTGCAGCCGTTTTCGCACTTTTGCTCTGTTGGGTACCATCTTCACCGGCAAGTTCGCGGGCGACTGCTGCAGTTTGTGATCTCAGCACCTGACCAAAGTATTGGTATACGGCGATCGCTGCAACCGCGACCAATGCAACGATGATGATGTATTCGGTCATCCCCTGTCCGCGCTGGCGAGCGATATCTTCTGCCCTAGATGACTGAGGTGTTACAAAAGAACGCTTATGGGAGGATTTTTTCTTGAATATATACACACCAACACCTCGAAAAAATAAAGAGGTGTAGTGTGCAGAGAGAGGGGAATAGACTCAATTCGCAACAACCGAGATGGATGAATTGAGCCGGGTACGCTACCAGCCGTAAAAGCGGGGCCAGGTTTGAACAGTTTGATGACGATTCAAGGCTTGATATTCGGGAAATTGAGCCCCGGTCGCGCATGCATGATTAGGCAAAATACGTAGTTGTGTGCCCACGGGAAAGCGCTTGGCGATCGATAAATCAGGATGATCGGGTCTGGAAATGATACCGTGCTCTTGGTTCGCGCCCGTCATCACATAGCCTTCGACAGGCTCCCCATCCAAGGTGCAAACCTGCCCGTAGCCGAAGTCGGTTGTCTGTTTTTGAGTGCCGCGATCGCGACTCATCGCCATCCAACCTGCATCCACGATGGCCCAACCTTTTTCTTCCTGGTGGCCTATCACAGTCGTCAAGACACTCAGTGCAATGTCATCGGTTGTACAAACACCCACGTTATGCATGACGAGATCAAAAAACACATACACGCCTGCACGGACTTCGGTGACACCTTCGAGCTGGCGAGCGGATAGCGCTGTAGGAGTTGAACCTACGCTCACCACCTGACAGGCAAAACCAGCATCTCTTAAGCGCTGAGCAGCAAGCACACAACCAGAACGTTCCTGTTCGGCCATTTCAGCGAGGGCTTCAGGTGTGTTGAGGTCGTAACTTGAACCTGCGTGCGTCATCACCCCATATAATTCGGTCCCTCCCACCGACAACGCCTGGGCGACCTCGAGAAGTTGCGCGCTTTCAGGTTTGATTCCTGAGCGATGGTCATCCGTGTCAATTTCTATCATCACCTTGAAACGTATATCATTGGCAAGTCCAAACGCAGCAATGGCGGCAGCGGATTGAACGCTGTCTGTCAATACTTTTAAATCACACCCTTTACGCATCAACGCAAGAGCCTGCGGCAGTTTGTTGGCAGTAATCCCTACGGCATAAAGAATATCCGTGATTCCTGCTGCGAAAAACTGTTCAGCCTCTTTGAGCGTGGACACAGTAATCCCTCTGGCACCAGCCTTGATTTGCGCCTGAGTGACTTCTACGCATTTGGATGTTTTAACGTGCGGGCGAAAATTTACACCCAGACTATCCATGCGTGACTGCATGCGAGTAATATTGCGCTCCATCTTGGCGAGATCAACTAAAGCGGCAGGTGTCGAAAGGTCAGAAATTTTCATAAGGTTTCAGTGAGTTTGCAGAAAGGCTGTGAACACGCTTATTCTATCCCTATGCGCGTTGTGACGCGCCTCATCTGTTTTGACTGAATGCTTAATAAAATCCTTCCGCGCATACTCTCCGCACTTTTTAAATCTCTCGGAATTTTGCCTCTAGCCATACTGCAATGCCTAGGCATCTGCGCGGGTTGGGTGGCGTGGATGCTTCCTGGACGCTACAAAGAGCGGGCTTGGGCTAACTTACGTCAAGCCTATCCTGACGCAACACGAGCAAGCCTTCGCTCAGCAATGCTTAGTAATGGGCAACTCATGTTTGAAATGCCGTTCTGGTGGACCAGACGCAACGATCCCTTCATCAATACCAAGCTTTCTTGCGACAACTGGGATCAGTTTCGCTTGGCGCTCGAAAAGGGAAAAGGCATGATTTTGCTCTCCCCGCACGCCGGCTGTTTTGAATTGTTGGGGCCTGTCTTTAGCAGTCATTACCCCGCAACTGTTTTATTTAGACCACCCAGGAAAGTTTGGCTACAAGACTGGATTGTGGAAATGCGGTCAAGACCCCATCTAAAAATGGCACCCGCCAACATCAGAGGTGTACGCGCTTTGGTAAAGACTCTTCTCAGAGGCGGTACGATCGGCATATTGCCAGATCAAGTTCCGCCAGACGGTGAAGGGGTTTGGGCGCCCTTTTTTGGAAGACCTGCCTACACAATGACGCTTGTTCAGCGACTCCAAAAACTCACAGGCGCCACGGTTTTTGTTCTGGCAGCGGAACGAAATGGTATCGGAAAAGGTTACACGCTCCGTTACAAAGAGCTTGCAGAGGGCCTGCCAGATGATATCGAACAAGCAGCCGCAGTCATCAACGCAGAGATGGAAGAAATGATTCGTAAAATGCCTGAACAATATTTGTGGGGTTACAACCGCTATAAGGCACCCAAAACAAAAAATTTAAAGGCGACTTCTTCTCAACGTTCAGCTTCTTCGACTAATCCCCGGAATTAGAGCGCCTGGCATGCGTGCTGAGTACCTCGAGCGCCTGCCGACCAGTTTTATTAAATACGGAAGTTTGCACAACAGCTGTCATTCTGCCTTGATGAATAATTTTGGATTGCGCATGAATGGCCTCGCCCTCCCCTGGACTGATGTATGTCGCCGTCACCCCTGACAGCATCCATTCGTCCCCTAGCGCTGCACAGGCCGTCACCATGCAAAGTGCAAGAATGACACCACCCTGAACATGACCCACGCGGTTCGCAACATGTGGTCCGTTTAAAACTTCACAATACGCGCCACGCTCTTGACGGTATGGATGAAAATTCAAAAAATGCGTCGGGAAATCCTCACGTGTCTGTTGACATTGCAAGATACTTGCTTTGACCCGCTCAAGAATCCATTTCTCATCATTCGATAATGTTTGCATATCCAAGGCTAGATCTTCGGGAGCCTTTTTATCCACCCATGGCACCGCGGGCAACGATCCGCCATTGGGGACAGGCAAAATCATGAAAGCGCCATACCCGACCGCAATCAACGTCTCCCCGGACTTAATGTGGGTCAGGCTGACTCCTTGACGACCTTGGGCACCTTGAAGATGTCCTTGTGTGTCAGTCGTTGCCACGACTCGGCCTGTGGGATGTGCCCCGGTAAGCTGCAGACTAAGAGACACTGTTGCGAGTCTTGTCCGGTCGTCTAGTCCGTAGCGAATCCCTGTGGCCAATCCCATATCCGCCAGTATCGCGAGTAACACCAAATGCACACTGTGATCACGATCTATATTTTGTGGTTCTGGATCAATGTGCACTTCCGAGTGCTGAGAACTGGCTTGGTCGTACACAAAATCAAAAAAATTACCGCAAAAATGGTATCCGGGCGTGCGGTTCAGCGCAATCGCCCTGATGGCTTTTTTGACAATAGGGTGATGATCTAAGTCAAGCGTGTTCATACGGTTACTGAACTCCGACCGGTCAGTTTCATCAGACGCTGTTCGATAATTGACTCTGCCTCATCAACGATGCGCCTGACCAACTCAGCACAAGTTGGAATATCGTTGATGAGCCCCTGAACCATCCCGACCGTCCAGATTCCACCCTCGACATCGCCTTCTTCGTATACTTTGCGACCTTTGGCGCCAGCGACTTTAGGTCCGATCTCCTGAATCGTCGCTCCCGCCTTTTCCATATCAATGATGCTTTGCGCAAGCTGTGTACGCGCGACACGACTACTGTTGCGTAAACTGCGAAGTATCAATGCTGTATCTGTTTCTGCGTTATCAACAATTGCTTGTTTGATATTTAAATGTGCAGGTGATTCCTGGGTGCACATGAAGCGAGTCCCCATATTGATCCCCTCCGCGCCAAGTGCCAGCGCCGCGACCAAGCCTCTGCCATCACTGAAGCCTCCGGAAGCGATCACCGGTATGCTGAGCTTTGACACAGCCGATGGAATCAAGATCAGACCGGGAATGTCTTCTTCACCAGTGTGTCCCGCGCATTCGAAACCATCGATACTGACCATGTCCACACCAATTTGCTGTGCTTTGAGTGCGTGCCTGGCCGTTGTGCATTTATGAATGACGGTAATGCCGGCCGCCTTGAGTGCCGGCATATGTGCGGAAGGATTATTGCCCGCTGTCTCGACGATTTTTACGCCACAATCGACGATGACATCCCTGTAGGCCTCATAAGGTACGGGTTTAAGAGTCGGTAAAAATGTCAGATTCACGGCAAATGGACGATCTGTCATCGTGCGTAACCGCTCAATCTCGTCACGCAGTGCCTCGGGTGTCGGCTGAGTCAATGCTGTCAAGGTCCCGAGCGCACCAGCATTGGAAACCGCTGCGACGAGCTCGGCGCGTCCGATCCACTGCATGCCCCCTTGAATGATGGGATGCTCGATTCCAAGTTTTTTGGTCAGTGCAGTTTGCAAAATGACGCCTCCGTGATTTGTATGATGAGTATTTGAGGATTGAATTTTTAAGCGTTGAATTGATTTGAGCGCCTGAGTCCAATTAGTCGCGCTCAGGACAAATGACAAGCTCAGCCGTCACCAGAATGGAATTGGCACCCGATGCAAGACGGCCTTCAGTCAGTCCACCTTTGTAATCCACAATCGAGATGTCAATTTCGGCACGTGTTTGACCGGTATCGGTCTGAACAATTCGACCAGATTGGATGAGAAGTTCGGTGACGAACGGTTCGACGATTCGACCATCCTGAAACTGTGCACCAACCGTACTCCCGACACCGCCAAAAATCGTTGCGCGTTTGATATTCTGCGCTTGGCAAAAAGCTTCCAGCGCGTCACAAAGATCCACGTTGGGCGCGAGTCTGATCGCGTAAGCCCCAGGATTGGGCGAGGTCGAGTGCTCGGCAGTAGCCAGAGGGGTAAATAAAGAAAAATTTGTCTCAGGATCGGGACAAACTGTGAATGCAGCATTCTCTAATGCCACGCCCGTGAGTTGAATGGGGGTCGCCACCACCACTCGATCGGGTAGCAAATGACCACCGTGCCGGCGTCCATTTGGTTCTATCCAAACCGCATGACAGTGCAGCCATGGCTGGCCGTCACGTAAACCAAAGGTGACTGAAGCAGATTCAAGCTTGACCTGGCCCTCGACGTAAAAGGTCTCGCTGAAATAAACAGCATGTTCAGGAGACTTCGAGAGAGCAGGCATCACATAGCTAAATGACGTTAAAACACCCCCATTTAGCCTGAACGCACCGCTTTTTACATCGAAATCTTCTCCCATCTGAGCAATCGCATCCAGGAGTGTTTGCCCGGCGATGAGCTCAGTGGTGATAGGACGGACGCCTGAAGGAATCGCAAAAAGGCGTTGGGTGCCGGATTTTCCAGGGTGAGCAATGCTGCGCATAATTTTTAGCTGTGAGTAGAGAAATTCATTTTTAAGATAATAGCGAGTATTGATGACGGCGTATGTGTTGTTGATTAGGTAATATCAGTAGTGTCCGGTTAAACCGGGTCATTAATCAGTAAAAGCCAATACAGGCGTGGCCTAGCGGCCGATTTTATTTGGTGCCGATTTGAATTCAAATTCATCATTTTTGGGTATTTTCCTAGGGGTTA
>NZ_JAUHHF010000016.1 GCF_030410395.1 Zwartia panacis | reverse complement strand
GCGACAACGTTGGTATGACAGTCAAACTGCTCGCGCCAATCGCCATGGAAGAAGGTCTGCGTTTTGCAATCCGCGAAGGTGGCCGTACCGTCGGCGCCGGCGTCGTTGCAAAAATCCTGAAGTAATTTGTTTCGCTGCGAGCCTAACCGCTCGCAGCATTTCGCTCTTTGAGAATCGCCATGAAAAATCAAAAAATCCGCATCCGTCTGAAAGCGTTTGACTACAAACTGATCGATCAGTCGGCTGCAGAGATCGTTGATACGGCCAAGCGTACCGGTGCAGTGGTACGAGGTCCGGTTCCGTTGCCAACACGCATTCGCCGTTACGACGTTTTGCGTTCACCACACGTGAACAAAACTTCACGTGACCAGTTCGAAATTCGTACGCATCAGCGTTTGATGGACATCGTCGACCCAACTGATAAAACAGTTGATGCACTGATGCGCCTCGATCTGCCAGCTGGTGTGGATGTTGAAATCGCACTGCAGTAAGAATTAGATTGATCTAGTGCCGCATGGTTGCTGTGTTTCAGGCCAATCTGGCTTGCAATGCAGCAAACTTTGGTGCTAGAATGCAAGACTTGCCGAAATTTGGCAAGAAAAATGAGCACCCGAAACATTCGGGTTTTATCAGCCCCGACCAATCGAAGTCGGGAATCGGGTTTTTTACCCCGGAGAAAACGATGTCGAAATCGACACCCACGCCTGCCGCACATCGGCTTGGGCTGGTGGGCCGCAAGGTCGGCATGACCCGTATTTTTACGGAAGATGGCGAGTCCATCCCCGTAACGGTACTGGACGTGTCGAACAACCGCGTCACCCAGGTAAAGTCTCTTGAATCTGACGGCTATGCCGCCATTCAAGTCGCTTACGGCGCTCGTCGCGCTTCCCGTGTAGCCAAGCCACAAACAGGTCATTACGCCAAAGCTGGTGTAGAGGCCGGTAGCATTCTTAAAGAATTCCGTCTCGATCCTGCTCGCGCAGCCGAATTCACGCCTGGTAGCGTGGTCGCTGTTGAAAGCATTTTCGAAGCCGGCCAGCAAGTCGACGTTACCGGTACCACAATTGGTAAAGGTTTCGCCGGCACGATTAAGCGTCACCACTTCAAATCACAGCGCGCATCGCACGGTAACAGCCGTTCGCACCGCGTGCCAGGTTCGATTGGTCAGGCGCAAGATCCTGGTCGCATTTTCCCCGGAAAGCGTATGTCAGGTCACCTTGGTGACGACACACGCACCGTGCAAAACCTTGACGTCGTCCGAGTTGACGCCGAACGTGGTCTGCTGATGGTCAAGGGCGCAGTCCCTGGCCATGCTGGCGGAGACATTGTCGTGCGCCCGGCTGTCAAAGCACCTGCTAAAAAGGGAGCCTAATCCATGGATATCAAGCTCCTCAATGATCAAGGTCAGTCATCCGCAACGTTTGCGGCGCCTGACACAGTGTTTGGTCGTGATTTTAACGAGGCACTCGTTCACCAGATCGTCATTGCTTTTCAGGCAAATGCGCGTTCAGGTAACCGTGCTCAAAAAGGCCGCGACGAAGTTCGTCACTCAACAAAAAAGCCATTCCGTCAAAAAGGCACAGGCCGCGCCCGTGCTGGTATGACATCTTCACCTTTGTGGCGAGGCGGTGGTCGTGCGTTTCCAAATTCGCCTGAGGAAAATTTCACTCAGAAAGTTAACAAGAAAATGTATCGCGCCGGTTTGCGCTCGATCCTTTCCCAGTTAGCACGCGAAGACCGCATTTCGATTGTTGATTCGTTCACACTCGAGTCTCCCAAGACCAAGCTTGCAGCTGAAAAGCTCAAGAGTTTTGGTATGGACTCAGTTTTGATCATCACCGACTCAGTCGATGAAAACCTTTACCTCGCGACGCGCAATTTGCCGCACGTTGCTGTCGTCGAGCCGCGCAATGCCGATCCGCTCTCGTTGATCCACTACAAAAAAGTGCTGATCACAAAGCCGGCCATCGCTCAACTCGAGGAGATGCTGGCATGAACGATCATCGTCTAATGCAAATCATCTTGGCGCCAATCGTGACTGAAAAAGCCACGTTTGTTGCAGAGAAGAACAATCAGGTCGCGTTTCGTGTAGTTGCTGATGCGACAAAACCTGAAATCAAAGCTGCAGTCGAATTGCTCTTTAAAGTGCAAGTCGAAGCCGTTCAGGTTTTGAACCGCAAAGGCAAAACAAAGCGTTTCGGTCGTTTCGTCGGTCGCCGTCGTAACGAGCGTAAGGCCTATGTTTCGCTCAAAGAAGGTCAAGAAATCAACCTGGCGGAGGTCAACTAAATGGCTCTCTTAAAAGTTAAGCCAACCTCGCCCGGACGTCGTGGCATGCTGAAGGTGGTGACACCTACGCTGCATAAAGGCGCGCCGGTTGCTTCGTTGCTCGAAAAGAAAATCCGTGGTTCTGGCCGTAATAACAACGGTCACATCACAATCCGTCACCGTGGTGGTGGTCATAAGCAGCACTACCGTTTGGTGGATTTCCGTCGCAACAAAGACGGCATTCCAGCAAAGGTTGAGCGTCTGGAATATGACCCAAACCGTACTGCACACATTGCTTTGCTTTGCTATGCGGACGGTGAGCGTCGTTACATTATCGCTCCTCGTGGTCTTGAAGTAGGTACAACGCTGTTGTCGGGTGTAGAAGCCCCCATCCGCGCAGGTAACACCTTGCCTATTCGCAATATCCCGGTGGGTACAACGATTCACTGCATCGAAATGTTGCCTGGCAAAGGTGCCCAAATGGCACGCTCGGCTGGTGCTTCGGCAGTTCTGTTGGCTCGCGAAGGCACTTACGCTCAGGTTCGCCTGCGTTCAGGTGAAGTTCGTCGCGTGCACATTGAATGCCGTGCAACGATCGGTGAAGTCGGCAACGAAGAGCACAGCTTGCGCCAAATCGGTAAAGCCGGTGCAGTTCGTTGGCGCGGTATTCGTCCCACGGTGCGTGGTGTCGCAATGAACCCGGTTGATCACCCACACGGTGGTGGTGAAGGTCGTACCGGCGAAGGCGGTGAGCCACGTAGTCCATGGGGTACCCCAGCTAAGGGTTACAAGACTCGTAGCAACAAGCGGACGGACAATATGATCGTCCAACGCCGCAAGCGTAAATAAGAGGGCGAATCATGTCACGTTCAGTCAAGAAAGGCCCATTCGTCGATGCACACCTGATCAAAAAGGTCGAGGTTGCTATCGCCGAAAAGGGCAAGAAACCGATCAAAACTTGGTCACGTCGTTCAACGATCCTGCCAGACTTTATCGGTCTGACGATTGCTGTTCATAACGGTCGCCAGCACGTTCCCGTTTATATTAACGAGAACATGGTTGGTCATAAACTCGGTGAGTTTGCGCTGACTCGTACCTTTAAAGGTCACGCAGCAGACAAAAAGGCCAAGAGGTAATCCATGGAAACTCAAGCCATTATCCGTGGGGTGCATATCTCTGCCCAGAAAACACGACTCGTTGCGGATCTTATCCGTGGCAAGTCTGTTGCACAGGCATTGAACATCCTGACCTTCACAAATAAGAAGGCCGCCGGCATCTTGAAGAAAGCTGTTGAATCAGCAATCGCCAATGCCGAGCACAACGACGGTGCAGATATCGACGAACTGAAGGTCACCACGATTTTTGTGGACAAGGCCGAGTCGATGAAGCGCTTTTCCGCACGAGCCAAAGGGCGCGGTAACCAGATCGAAAAGCAGACCTGCCACATTACTGTGAAGGTCGGAGCCTAAGGAGTCACGATGGGTCAGAAAATTCACCCGATTGGGTTCCGCCTTGCGGTTACACGTAATTGGGGCTCGAAGTGGTACGCAGACGACAAAGATTTCGGTGGCATGCTTGCATCTGATATCCGCGTCCGCGAATACCTGAAAAAGAAACTTAAAAGCGCATCAGTTGGCCGTGTGGTCATCGAGCGTCCAGCCAAAAACGCACGAATCACTGTTTACTCGGCACGTCCGGGTGTTGTGATTGGAAAGCGTGGTGAGGACATCGAAGGCTTGAAGGCTGATTTGCAGCGTTTGATGGGCGTGCCTGTTCACGTCAACATCGAAGAGATTCGCAAACCTGAAACCGATGCTCAGTTGATTGCTGATTCTATTTCGCAACAGCTTGAAAAGCGGATCATGTTCCGTCGTGCCATGAAGCGCGCCATGCAAAACGCCATGCGTCTGGGTGCCCTCGGCATCAAGATCATGAGCGCAGGGCGTTTGAATGGTATCGAAATTGCGCGTACAGAATGGTATCGTGAAGGTCGCGTACCACTCCATACACTGCGTGCGAATATCGACTACGGTACTTCTGAGGCCCACACCACATACGGCGTGATCGGCATCAAGGTCTGGGTCTATAAAGGCGACATGTTGGCTAACGGCGAAATGCCAGTTGAAACCGTTGCGCCCCGCGAAGAAGAGCGTCGTCCACGTCGTGCCCCTCGTGCTGACAAGCCCGAAGGTGGTCGTCCGGCCGCTCGTCCCGCTGGGCGTGGTCGTGCACCGCGCAAGGCTGATGCCGCTGCGCCTGCGCCTGAAGGAGAATAAGCATGCTGCAACCAGCACGCAGGAAATATCGCAAAGAGCAAAAAGGCCGTAATACTGGCCTTGCTACGCGCGGCGCCGATGTTTCGTTTGGCGAGTTCGGTTTAAAGGCCACAGGTCGTGGACGTTTAACTGCCCGTCAAATCGAATCAGCACGTCGTGCGATTAATCGTCACATTAAGCGTGGCGGACGTATTTGGATCCGTATCTTCCCTGACAAGCCTATTTCACAGAAACCGGCTGAAGTTCGAATGGGTAACGGTAAAGGTAACCCAGAGTACTGGGTTGCTGAAATCCAGCCAGGTAAAGTGCTGTACGAAATGGAAGGTGTGAGTGAAGAAATTGCACGTGAGGCTTTCCGCCTTGCAGCTGCCAAGCTTCCAATCTCCACGACGTTCGTCGCGCGTCACCTCGGATCTTAAGGAATCGATATGAAAGCAAGCGAACTCCGTGCAAAAACAACCGCCGAGCTCGGTCAAGAGCTCGAAAGCCTGCTGAAGGCTCAGTTTGGTCTGCGTATGCAGCGGGCTACTCAGCAGCTCACCAACCACACTCAGATCAGCAAAGTGCGTCGCGACATTGCACGTGTCCGTACATTGATGACTGAGAAGGCGGGATCATAATATGACCACAGCTCAAACTACGAAACCCAAGCGTCAGCGTACGCTGGTTGGTAAGGTCGTCAGCAACAAGATGGATAAAACCATTGTCGTTCTGGTAGAGCGTCGTGTTAAGCATCCTGTGCTTGGCAAGATCATCATGCGTTCGGCTAAGTACAAAGCCCATGATGAAACCAATCAGTACAACGAAGGTGACACTGTTGAAATCGCAGAAGGTCGTCCAATTTCACGCTCCAAATCTTGGACAGCAACGAAATTGATCGAAGCCGCACGCGAAATCTAAAGCTGCACTAGCAATAAAAAAACGCGACGATTTATTCGTCGCGTTTTTTATTGTGCGTTGAGGTCAACGCACAGCCAAGAAATAGACATTAAATGTGCGTCACGAATTTAGTGACAAGATAACCATCAAATGTCTCAGATCCCCCTTCACTGCCGATGCCGCTATCCTTAATTCCACCAAAAGGCGTTTCTGGAAGTGCACTACCAAAATGATTGATGTTGACCATGCCAGCCTCAATCGAATTAGATATCTTTGTAGCAGTCTGCAATGAGTTGGTGAAAATGTAAGAAGACAGTCCAAATGGAAGGCTGTTCGCACGAGTAATCACTTCGTCAATATTGTCGAATGGCACGACAGGTGCAACAGGTCCAAAGGGTTCTTCAGTCATCAACATGGCATCATCTTTCAAACCTGTGATGACTGTGGGTGGAAAGAAGAAACCTTTACCGCTTATTGCATCACCGCCAAGTTCGATTTTTCCACCACGTTTGCGTGCGTCTTCAACAAAGCGCGCAATAGCGGGTACTCGACGCTCATGCGCGAGGGGACCCATCTCCACACCCTCATCCAATCCATTTCCAACTTTAACGCTTTTGAGAACATCAAGGAATTTAGCGAGGAATTTATCGTAAACCTTCTTTTGTACATAAAAGCGTGTGGGTGAAACGCAAACCTGACCTGCGTTTCTAATTTTGAATTTAGCAAGCATTGTGGCGGCACGATCAATGTCTGCGTCATCAAAAACGATCACGGGTGAGTGACCACCAAGCTCCATCGTGACACGTTTCATATGCGCACCAGCGAGAGACGCAAGCTGTTTGCCTACAGGCACAGATCCGGTAAAGGAAACCTTTCGGCTAATAGGCGAACGAATCAAATAATCAGAAACTTTGGCTGGTTCACCCCAGACTAAATTTAATACCCCAGGTGGAAGACCCGCGTCGTGGAACATTTGAGCAATCGCCATCACTGCGCTTGGCGAATCCTCAGGCCCCTTGAGAATGACCGTACAACCGGCGCCGACAGCCGCACAAATTTTGCGGATGGCCTGGTTGTAGGGGAAATTCCATGGGGTAAATGCTACACACACACCAATAGGCTCTTTTAAGACAAGCTGGCGTACATCAGGATTACGAGGCAACACAACACGACCATAAATGCGGCGGCATTCTTCAGCATGCCAGTCGCAGTGATCAGCACAACCAACAACCTCACCAAGCGCTTCAGCTAGAGGTTTGCCCTGGTCAAGAGTCATATTTCGGGCGATTTCCTGGGCACGATCACGCGTCAATTGACCCACTTTACGTAAAATGGCTGAGCGATCCATAGGAGAGGATTTCTTCCATTTCGCAAAAGCGGCTTCTGCAGCCTGTAAAGCCATGTCGAGATCAGCCTGGCTCGCGTGTGGAAGATGTCCGAGTACTTCTTGCGTGGCAGGATTAATAATGTCCTGAGTTTTGCGGCCTTCGCCGGAAATGAACTCACCATTGATATACAACGACTGTTTTGGGTACATAAGGATTCCAATACAACAATAAAAAGGCAAAGGCGCTAGGGGGATAATATGACATATCTTAAACAGACTTGCACAAAAAAAATAACTACGCTATACTGCACAGCTTTCCCGCAATTCGCATTAGATTGTTGTAGCTAAATCAGGCAAAACAAACTGAGCGAACAAAGGAATAATTAGCAGATTTCAACCCAGGGTGCCCTGTGGCACCTAACGGGACCAAAACTGACTGATTTAGCTGCAAGCCGATGGCAAGTAGTTACTTTGGTTAAGTTGGAACAGGAAAAATCATGATCCAAATGCAGACCACGCTGGACGTGGCCGATAACACTGGTGCACGCTCTGTCATGTGCATCAAGGTGCTCGGCGGTTCCAAGCGCCGTTATGCCGCTATCGGCGATGTTATCAAGGTTACCGTCAAAGACGCTGCCCCACGCGGCCGTGTCAAAAAAGGCGAGATTTACAACGCTGTCGTCGTTCGTACGGCGCAGGGTGTTCGCCGCAAAGATGGTTCACGTATCCGCTTCGGTGGCAATGCTGCCGTATTGCTCAACGCGAAACTCGAGCCCATTGGCACGCGTATCTTTGGACCCGTTACGCGCGAATTGCGTGGCGAAAAGTTCATGAAGATCGTGTCGTTGGCGCCTGAAGTGCTGTAAGGAGCCACAAATGAACAAAATTCGCAAAGGCGACGAAGTTGTAGTGCTGACGGGTCGTGACAAAAAGCGTCGCGGTACGGTTTTGGCACGTCTTGATGCAGACCATGTATTGGTAGAAGGCATCAACATGGTCAAAAAGCACGTCAAGCCAAATCCGATGCAAGGTACAACAGGCGGCATTATCGAAAAGACGATGCCGATCCATATTTCGAATATTGCGCTGTTTAATCCAGCCACCGGTAAAGGTGATCGCGTTGGGATTAAAGAAGTTGACGGTCGCAAGGTTCGCGTGTTTCGTTCCAGCGGTGAACCCGTTGGCGCGAAAGCTTAAGGGGCGATTAACATGTCTCGTTTCCAAGAACTCTATTTGCAAAAAATTGCGCCCGCCTTGCGCGAGCAATTTGGCTACAAGAGCGTGATGCAGGTTCCCCGTGTCACCAAAGTCACCCTGAACATGGGTGTATCTGAAGCTGTTGCAGACAAAAAAGTCATTGATCATGCTGTTTCTGATCTGACAAAAATCGCTGGACAAAAGCCAGTCATTACCAAAACCAAAAAGGCGATCGCTGGTTTTAAAATCCGCGAAGACTATCCAATTGGTTGCATGGTGACTTTGCGTGGTCAGCGCATGTACGAATTCCTCGATCGTCTGGTCTCCGTGGCACTGCCTCGAGTGCGCGACTTCCGTGGTATTTCCGGTCGTGCGTTTGATGGTCGCGGCAACTACAACATCGGTGTGAAAGAACAGATCATTTTCCCCGAGATTGAGTACGACAAAATCGACGTGTTGCGTGGGATGAACATCAGCATCACCACCACCGCCAAGACAGACGAAGAAGCCAAGGCGCTGTTAACAGCCTTTAGCTTCCCGTTCCGCAACTAAGGAGCGCAGACGTGGCTAAACTTTCAATGATCAATCGCGATATTAAGCGCAAAATGACGGCAGAAAAATTTGCTGCCAAGCGTGCTGCTCTTAAAGCGATCATCGATGATTCATCCAAGACCGACGAAGAGCGCTACGAAGCGCGGCTGAAATTTCAGCAACTTCCCCGTAACGCGAGCCCATGTCGTCAGCGTAATCGCTGCGCGATTACGGGTCGTTCACGAGGTGTGTTCAGCAAGTTCGGACTTGGCCGCATGAAACTGCGCGAATTGGCTATGAAGGGTGAGATTCCCGGCATGACCAAAGCTAGCTGGTAGGAGAATAAAACATGAGCATGAGCGATCCAATCGCCGATATGCTGACTCGCATTCGTAATGCGCAGCAGGTAGATAAAACGTCGGTGACCATGCCCTCCTCCAAGCTTAAGGTAGCTATTGCTGCCGTGCTTCAGGATGAAGGTTATGTTGACGGTTACAAGATTAAAGGCACGGCTCAAAAGCCTGAGCTTGAAATCACTCTCAAGTATTACGCTGGTCGTCCAGTGATCGAACGCATCGAACGCGTTTCGCGTCCTGGTCTGCGTATTTACAAGGGCAACGGAAGCATTCCTCAGGTCATGAATGGTCTGGGTGTGGCTATTGTCTCCACCTCACGTGGTGTGATGACTGATCGCAAGGCGCGCGCCAATGGCGTGGGCGGCGAAGTCCTCTGCTACGTGGCTTAAGGAGAAAACCGAATGTCACGTATCGCAAAATATCCAGTCGAATTGCCAAAAGGCGTCGAGGCAACAATCAAGGCCGATCAGATTACCGTTAAAGGTCCTCTCGGCACATTGAGCCAGTCGCTGATTGGTAACGTTATTGTCAACGAAGATGGTGGAAAACTGTCGTTTATCGTTGCCGATGACTCCCGCGAAGCAAAAGCAATGTCTGGTACCCTGCGCGCACTTGTTGCGAACATGGTGACCGGTGTGAGCAAAGGCTTCGAGCGTAAGTTGACTCTGGTTGGCGTGGGTTACCGCGCTGCTGTCCAGGGTAACGCGATCAAATTGCAACTTGGTTTTTCGCATGATGTTGTCCATCCCATGCCTGCCGGTGTAAAAGCCGAGTGCCCAACCCAGACGGAAATCGTCCTCAAGGGTTCGGATAAACAGGTTGTTGGTCAGGTGGCTGCTGAAATCCGCGCTTATCGTCCACCAGAGCCCTACAAAGGCAAGGGTGTGCGTTACGTTGATGAGCACGTCATCATCAAAGAAACCAAGAAGAAATAATCGCGCAAACAAGGAAAGATCATGGACAAAAAAATTTCCCGTTTGCGTCGTGCAGTCCCGACGCGTAAGAAAATCGCCGAGTTGCGAGTTAATCGCCTCCAGGTTTTCCGCTCGAATCTGCACATCTATGCAAACATCATTTCGCCCGAAGGCGACCGTGTTCTGGTATCGGCTTCGACCGTTGAACCAGAAGTGCGTCAGCAACTCGCGGGTCAATCTGGTCGTGGCGGCAATGCTGCTGCAGCAACCTTGATTGGCAAGCGTGTCGCAGAGAAAGCTAAGGCTGCTGGTATTGAGCTGGTTGCTTTCGATCGTTCAGGTTTCCGTTACCACGGCCGAGTAAAAGCCCTGGCCGAAGCCGCGCGTGAAGCCGGCCTGAAGTTTTAAGCGAGGAACAGTCAAATGGCTAAAGAACAACGCAAGAACGCTCCTGAAGAGCGTGATGACGGTCTTCGCGAAAAGATGATCGCGGTTAACCGCGTCAGTAAAGTCGTTAAAGGCGGTCGTACCATGAGTTTCGCTGCACTGACAGTGGTCGGTGATGGTGATGGACGCGTCGGTATGGGTAAAGGCAAGGCGCGTGAAGTGCCAGTTGCGGTTCAAAAGGCAATGGAACAGGCGCGTCGCGAATTGTTCAAAGTTGCGCTCAAGAACGGTACCTTGCACCACACTGTTGTGGGCAAGCATGGTGCATCGACAGTGCTGATCTCCCCAGCCGCAGAAGGTACTGGCGTGATCGCCGGTGGACCCATGCGCGCTATTTTTGATGTAATGGGCGTGCGTAACGTCGTGGCAAAAAGCCTCGGCTCAAGCAATCCATACAACATGGTTCGCGCCACGCTTAACGGTTTGCGCGCTTCTCTTACACCTTCGGAAGTTGCTGCCAAGCGTGGCAAGACCGTCGAAGAGATTTTGGGGTAAGTCATGGCTGAAAAACAAGTCAAAGTCACCCTGGTCCGTTCGACCATCGGTACCAAGCAAGACCATCGCGACACAGTGCGCGGTTTAGGTCTGCGTCGTGTCAATAGCAGCAAAGTGCTGAAAGACACTCCCGAAGTTCGCGGCATGATCAATAAAGTTGATTATCTCGTGACCGTTTCGGAAGTCTGAAAGGAATGACGATGTCGATTACTCAATTGAATACTCTCAAGCCAGCCGAAGGCTCAACACACGCAAAGCGTCGCGTGGGTCGTGGCATTGGTTCTGGTTTGGGCAAAACGTCCGGACGTGGTCATAAAGGCCAAAAGTCCCGTACTGGTGGTTTCCATAAAGTTGGTTTTGAAGGCGGTCAAATGCCTTTGCAACGCCGCTTGCCCAAGCGTGGTTTTTCTACGCTCGACGGTCACCTGTATGCACAAGTTCGTTTGTCTGATTTGCAGTCCTTGCCGGTCGAAGAAATCGATGTGCAAGTTCTCAAGCAGGCTGGTGTTGTTGGCACGCAAGTTCGTTACGTCAAGGTTTTCAAATCTGGCGAATTGTCGCGCAAGGTCGCCCTCAAGGGTATCGGCGCAACAGCTGGTGCGCGTGCTTCGATTGAAGCCGCCGGCGGTTCGATTGCTTAAGACGGATTAGAGAATGGCAACAGCACAGTCCGCAGGAAAATCAGGCCCACGATATGGCGATCTCAAACGCCGTCTAGTGTTCCTGGTGCTCGCTCTGGTGGTTTATCGCCTGGGTACGCACATTCCTGTTCCTGGCATTAATCCAGTTGCTTTGGCAGATCTGTTTCGTGAAAATCAGGGCGGTATTCTCGGCCTGTTCAACATGTTTTCAGGTGGTGCGCTCGAGCGATTCTCAATCTTTGCTTTAGGAATCATGCCTTACATTTCTGCATCGATCATCATGCAGTTGATGTCAGTGGTTGTTCCTACGCTCGAAGCAATTAAAAAAGACGGCGAAGCAGGCCGTCGCAAGATTACGCAGTACACACGTTACGGTACCGTCGCATTGGCATTGATACAAGCAGTCGGTATTTCAGTGGCGCTTGAATCTCAGCCTGGATTGGTGATTGAGCCTGGCATGATGTTCCGTGTCACAACAATTGTGACACTCGTAACGGGCACGATGTTCGTGATGTGGTTGGGAGAGCAGATTACCGAGCGTGGTTTAGGTAACGGTATCTCAATATTGATTTTTGCAGGTATTGTTGCTGGGTTGCCTAGTGCACTTGCAGGTTTGCTTGACTTGGTTCGAACGAACGCAATGTCAGGTTTCTCGGCACTCTTTATTGTTGCTTTAGCTGTTTTGGTGACCGCCTTCGTGGTGTTGGTCGAACGCGGTCAGCGCAAGATTACAGTGAATTACGCAAAACGTCAGGTTGGTAATAAGGTGTATGGCGGACAGACTTCGCATTTGCCTTTGAAGCTCAACATGGCAGGTGTGATTCCTCCGATTTTCGCCTCATCGATTATTCTTTTCCCGGCAACAATCGCAAGCTGGTTCTCAAGCGCTGAAAGCATGCGGTGGTTGGGAGATTTGGCTGCGGCGCTTGCGCCTCGTCAACCGCTTTACATTACGTTGTACGCTTCCGCAATTATTTTCTTCTGCTTTTTCTATACAGCTCTTGTTTTCAATAGCCGTGAAACTGCAGATAATCTTAAAAAGAGCGGCGCTTTCGTTCCCGGGATTCGTCCAGGTGAGCAGACCGCCAAGTTTATTGACAAGATTTTGATGCGGTTGACGTTGGCTGGTGCTCTATACATCACAGTGGTGTGTTTGGTACCAGAGTTTTTAGTCATGCGTTGGAATGTACCGTTTTACTTTGGCGGCACCTCATTGCTGATTATTGTTGTAGTTACGATGGACTTCATGGCACAGGTTCAGGCCTACATGATGTCTCACCAGTACGATTCATTGCTCAAGAAGGCTAACTTCAAGGGCGCGAATATACCAATGAGATAAGCGAGAGCAATGTCAAAGGACGACGTCATTCAGATGCAAGGTGAGATTCTTGAGAATCTCCCTAACGCAACATTCCGTGTCAAGTTGGAAAACGGCCATGTAGTCTTAGGTCATATTTCCGGCAAGATGCGTATGCATTACATCCGGATTTTGCCGGGCGATAAAGTCACAGTGGAGCTCACACCCTATGACTTAACGCGCGCCAGAATCGTATTCCGCTCCAAATGAGCGGCCGGGTTACGAAAGATAACAGGAGTCAACCATGAAAGTAATGGCATCGGTTAAGCGGATTTGCCGCAACTGCAAGATTATTAAACGTCACGGCGTGGTGCGAGTTATTTGCACCGACCCGCGTCATAAGCAGCGTCAAGGTTAATACATCAAGGAACAGTCATGGCCCGTATTGCTGGCATCAACATTCCGCCACATCAGCACGCCGAGATCGGCCTGACCGCCATTTTTGGCATCGGTCGCACTCGCTCTCGCAAAATTTGTGAAGCCGCTGGTGTGCCTCTGTCCAAAAAGGTCAAAGATCTCACCGACGCAGAACTCGAGCGCATCCGTGAACACGTAGGTGTGTTTTCGGTTGAAGGCGATCTGCGACGCGAAGTTCAGCTCTCGATCAAGCGATTGATCGATCTGGGAACCTATCGTGGCATGCGTCATAAGCGCGGCTTGCCCGTACGTGGTCAACGCACTCGCACCAACGCTCGCACCCGCAAGGGACCGCGTCGCGCTGCTGCTAGCCTGAAGAAATAAAGAGGATTAGAAGATGGCTAAAGCTTCTGCCGGCGGCGCAACTCGCGTACGCAAAAAGGTTAAAAAGAATGTGTCGGACGGCATTGCGCACGTCCACGCATCTTTCAACAACACAATCATCACCATTACCGATCGTCAGGGCAATGCTCTGTCATGGGCAACTTCTGGTGGTGCAGGTTTCAAGGGCTCACGTAAGTCCACGCCGTTCGCCGCACAGGTTGCTGCCGAAACAGCTGGCAAGGTGGCTATTGAGTATGGCATCAAGACACTTGAAGTTCGTATCAAGGGCCCAGGTCCAGGTCGCGAATCTTCTGTGCGTGCGTTGAACGCGTTGGGTATCAAGATCTCGAGCATTGCTGACATCACACCCGTACCGCACAACGGTTGCCGCCCACCTAAGCGTCGTCGTATCTAAGGGGAACCCACATGGCACGTTATACCGGTCCCAAATGCAAACTCTCGCGTCGCGAGGGCATTGATCTTTTCTTAAAGAGCGCACGTCGCTCTCTCGAGTCAAAGTGTAAGCTTGATTCCAAGCCTGGTCAGCACGGTCGCACCTCAGGTGCCCGTACATCAGACTACGGTTTACAGCTGCGCGAGAAGCAAAAGCTTAAGCGCATGTATGGCATTATGGAAAAACAGTTCCGCAAGTACTTTGCAGAAGCTGAGCGTCGCAAAGGCAATACTGGCGAGCAGTTGATCCAGTTGCTTGAGTCGCGTCTCGACAACGTCGTTTACCGTATGGGTTTTGGCTCAACTCGCGCCGAAGCTCGTCAACTCGTGTCGCATCGTGCGATTGAGTTGAATGGTCGTACAGCTGATATTCCTTCGATGTTGATCAAGTCTGGTGACGTGGTCGCTATCCGCGAAAAGTCAAAATCACAAGCGCGTATTCGCGAAGCTGTGGATCTGGCTTCTGGCAATGGCTTCCCACAGTGGGTCGAAGTCGACACCGCTAAGCTTGTTGGAACGTTCAAACAGGTTCCAGATCGTGCTGATGTCGCTCGCGACATCAACGAATCGATGGTCGTTGAATTGTATTCACGCTAATCGCTCGCTTTAAGTGGCGTATGCAGCTTTTGCCGCATACGCCATATCTATTTTTAGTAATTTGCTTTCCCTGTCAGTCTTATCCATCAGCCTTATCGGTGTAACGAGCCGAGGGTATTGAAAAAGGACCATCGCAATGTCACAAGGTTTTCTCAAGCCACGTTCGATCGAAGTCGAACCAGTCGGCCCAAATCATGCCAAGATCATTATGGAGCCTTTCGAGCGCGGCTACGGCCATACGCTTGGAAACGCGCTGCGCCGTATTTTGCTTTCTTCGATGTCTGGTTACGCACCAACCGAGGTTCAGATCACAGGCGTCGTGCATGAGTACTCAACGATCCCAGGTGTGCGTGAAGACGTTGTAGATATTTTGTTGAACCTGAAAGGTGTAGTGTTCAAGCTGCACAGCCGCGACGATGTGACGCTGACTTTGCGCAAGCAAGGTGCAGGTCCAGTTTTGGCTTCGGACATTGAGCTCCCCCATGATGTTGAGATTGTGAATCCATCACAGGTGATCGCTACGCTGACTGATTCCGGCAAACTTGAAATGCAAATCAAGGTTGAAAAAGGCCGTGGCTATGTTCCAGGTAATGTGCGTGCATTGATTGATGACCGTGCACACACGATCGGTCGTATTGTGCTGGATGCTTCTTTTAGTCCAGTACGTCGCGTCAGCTACGCTGTGGAAAACGCTCGCGTTGAGCAGCGCACCGACCTCGACAAGCTTGTTCTGGATGTCGAAACAAATGGTGTGATCAGCCCCGAAGAAGCTGTGCGTCAGTCTGCACGCATTCTGATGGATCAAATTTCTGTTTTCGCAGCTCTCGAAGGCGCTGGTGATTCCTACGAAGCACCAAGCCGTGGCGCACCACAGATTGATCCAGTGCTCTTGCGCCCAGTCGATGATCTTGAATTGACTGTTCGTTCAGCGAACTGCCTCAAGGCCGAAAATATTTATTACATCGGTGATCTGATCCAGTGCACCGAAAACGAGTTGCTCAAGACGCCTAATCTGGGTCGCAAGTCACTCAATGAGATCAAGGAAGTGTTGGCTGCACGCGGCTTGACACTAGGCATGAAGCTGGAAAACTGGCCACCGATGGGACTCGAGCGTCCATAAGGACATTTGGTTCAGCTGCTTGAAACAAGAACCAAAAGAGACAAGGTCTCCAAGGTTCTTGTCAGTGCTAAAATGTAAGGCTTTGTTGCAGATGTAGTACAGCAATACAAATCGGCCCGCAGCATATGTTTGCTGATCGAAGAGCTGAATTCAGAGCGCTTTTGCTCATCATAGATTCAATAAGGAAAGTATCATGCGTCACGGTAATGGATTACGTAAGCTCAATCGTACAAGCAGCCACCGTCTTGCGATGTTTCGCAACATGGCAGTTGCCTTGCTGACACACGAAGCGATTAAGACCACTTTGCCTAAAGCAAAAGAACTGCGTCGTATCGTTGAGCCTTTGATCACAATGGGTAAAACTCCCACTCTGGCGAACAAGCGTTTGGCTTTCGCCCGTTTGCGTGACCGTGAACTCGTGGTGAAGTTGTTTGCTGAAATCGGCCCACGTTATGCCGCTCGTAACGGCGGTTATACCCGTATTCTGAAGATGGGCTATCGCCAAGGCGATAATGCACCCATGGCGTTCATGGAGCTGGTGGATCGTCCAGTGGTTGAAGAAGCCGCAGCGGACTCAGCAGCTGAGTAAGGTCAATGCCCAGTATTAGTCAGTGACTAATGCTTTATCTTAAAAGCCTCGGTTAATCCGGGGCTTTTTTGTGTTCTCTGGATGTTTGCGAATCTGGATGTCGATACAATCGTAGGCATACAGCTTAAAGATGAGTCAACATGCCTGAGCAAGCAATCGTGGTGGTCATGACGAACGTGCCAGATCTTTTACTGGCTAAACGTATCGCGCACCTATTGATCGAAGAACAGCTCGCGGCGTGTGTCAATATTGGTACACCCATGTTGTCGATCTATGGGTGGAAAGGGGAAGTCGAAGGGGCTGAGGAAATCCCCATGATAATTAAAACCACCTGCGACAAGCAACATGCAATGATCGAGCGTTTGGTGGCGCTTCATCCCTATGACATACCCGAAGCCCTTGTCATGCCGACCTTGGGTGGCTATGGCCCCTATCTTGACTGGGTCAGGAGTCTGACGAGCGGCATAAGCATAAGCGGTACGGATACAAGCATTCAGAAAACCAACGATACGAACGAAAGTGGTACGAAGCCATGAGTACAGTTCAATCTATTTCCAGTTTTCAGGCGATGTTGCGCCTGACTTTGTTTTTAGCCACGCTCGTCGTTGCGTTCTTCGCATCGACGACACGTGCCAATCAAGAAAATTTCCTTGATCCTGAAAAAGCATTCATTCTTCAGGCAGAAATGGCTGACGCAAGTCATGTGCGATTGCGCTTCAACATCGCGAACGGTTACTACATGTACCGAGAGCAATTCGCTTTCAAATTAGATACCGATGTAGTCAAACTCGGCGAGGCAAAGTTTCCCGTTGGAAAGGTTAAGCACGATCCTACCTTTGACCGACAGATGGAGTTGTTTTTCAAAGAAGCCGTGATTACGCTGCCAATTTCTGCTTGGCCTGATGGCGTACAGCAATCACCTTTCCTATTGACCATCACGGGGCAAGGTTGTGCAGAGGCAGGAATTTGTTACCCGCCCATGGACTTCATTGTCAAGATGCAGGCCACTCCACAGACGATCGGTTATTTGGTTGAGTCGACGGTGATGACATTGAGTTTTTTTGAACGGCTTCAACAGGGTCAATGGTCTGAGCTGCTCTTTGGTGGCAGTGATGTGGGACTTGCTGATCTATTGTCTTCCACCGGTGCGATTGAAATTGTGCTGTTGTTCTTTGTGCTCGGGCTATTGCTTGCGCTGACACCTTGTGTGCTACCGATGCTGCCGATACTTTCGGTGCTGTTGGTGGGCGAGCAGCAGCATGTGTCCAAAGCAAGAGGCTTTGCGCTTGCACTGGGTTATGTCGCAGGTATGTCGGTTGTGTATACGGCACTTGGCATCGCGGCGGGCTTGAGCGGTGCGGGGCTCGCGGCTTGGCTTCAAACACCCTGGGTGCTCGGATTTTTTGCGCTCCTGCTCGCGGTTCTCGCGCTTGCGATGTTCGATGTGTATACATTGCAAATGCCTTCTGTGATCCAGTCGCGACTGATGGCAAAAAATTCTCATATCCTTGGCGGAAAAATGAGTGCGGCGATCCTCATGGGCGCTGTGTCCGCATTGATTGTTGGACCGTGTGTCGCTGCACCCCTGGCGGGTGCACTGCTCTACATCTCTCAGACAGGGGATGTTTGGTTAGGTGGCTCCGCTTTGTTTGCCATGGCCTGGGGAATGGGGGGGCCGCTGCTATTGATGGGCGCATCAGCTGGCAAGCTTATGCCGAGAGCGGGATCATGGATGGAAGGTGTGAAACAGTTTTTTGGACTGTTACTGCTCGCGACGGCATGGTGGATGGTGACGCCGCTTTTGCCCACGTGGCTTCAGATACTAGGCTGGGCGGTGTTCGCGATGTTTGCAGCTGTTTTGCTGCGTCCTTTCGATCCGCTCACGAACGAAGCAGGGTTAGGTGCAGTGTGCCGCAAAACCTTGGGTTTGTTATTAATCGTTTTAAGTACGGTGTGGATTCTTGGTGTGGCAAGCGGTGGTCGATCATTACTACAGCCTTTGAATCATCTTTCGATCATGAGCAATTCTTCGGCTGCGCCACAGAACGTACAAAGTGTCCAGAGCAGTCTTGTGAATTCCTCGCCATCCTTGGGGCAAGCCGAAGGCGTTGCAGTCGCGACTTCATCGGTGAAAAAACAATTGCTTGGTTCTCCAGCTTCGAGCGCGCATCCAAGTTTTCAGCGTGTCAAAACGGTTGCAGAGCTTGAGCGCTTACTTGAGCAGTCGACACGCCCTGTGATGCTGGACTTTTATGCTGACTGGTGTGTGTCATGCAAAGAAATGGAGGCTTTCACCTTTGTCGATCCGCGCGTCGTGCAACGCATGAGTCAAATGCTGTTGTTGCAGGTGGACGTCACCGCAAATAATGCTGACGATCGCGCCCTGATGAAAAAATTCCGCCTATTCGGACCGCCTGGAATTATTTTTTTCAGGCCAGGCGGCCAAGAGAGAAAAGACGTGAGAGTCGTGGGCTTCCAAGATGCCACTCGTTTTGCTGCAAGTCTGGATCGTGCGCTAAAGTAATTCAGTGATAAAAATCAGAGACAACATGACACAAGCGCCACAGCAGGATCGAACCGAAGGCAATCAACCGAAATCCACGACATCAGTCATTATTTTGTTTGCCCTGGCGGCTTGTGCAGCAACGACCTCTTTTCGAATTTGTGATCCTTTATTGCCGGTGTTCGCCGAGGAGTTCGGTGTACGTACCGCACAAACATCAGGCACTGTGACCTTGTTTGCGATTGCCTACGGCATCATGCAGTTCTTTTACGGCCCGCTTGGCGATCGATATGGAAAATTCAACGTGGTTTCCTGGGCGACTCTTGGCTGCGCAATCGGGGCCTTGATTGTTGTGTTCGCACCGAGCCTTGAGGTCATCGAAATGGGTCGGCTTATTTCAGGGGCCACAGCGGCGGCGATTGTTCCCTTGTCGATGGCCTGGATCGGTGATCATGTCGCGTACGAGCAGCGACAGGCGACACTTGCGCGGTTCTTGCTGGGCTCTATTTCCGGTATGGCGCTTGGTCAGCTTCTGGGGGGTGTTTTCGCGGATACGATTGGATGGCGTTGGGCGTTTGTCTGGATGGCGGCAGTCTATTTCATTGTCGGAGGTTTGTTGATTTCACGACGCAGCAGTGTTCCGGAAAAAGTCCATACACCCACGCAAGGGGCGCGCATTTTCGGACCACTTAAGCAGGTCGTTTCGACGCGCTGGGCCATCATGGTGTTGGTAGTTGTTTTGATCGAAGGCTTCTTTGTGTTCGGACCATTAGCTTTCGTGCCCGCTTTTTTACATGAACGTCATGGCATCCCCGTATCCTGGGCGGGCATGATTAGTGGCTTTTTTGCGTTGGGTGCCTTTATTTACGCGATCAGAGCGAATCAGTTCGTGAAGTGGCTGGGGGAGCGCAGGCTTGTATTGACCGGTGGCATGACCCTGGCGATTGCCTATGGGTCTTTTATGTTGTCGACGGTCTGGTACTGGGGCGTGCTGGCCAGTATCTTGTCTGGTTTAGGTTATTACTTTCTACATGCGGTGTTGCAGACACACGCGACGCAGATGGCCCCTGCGGCCCGGGGCTCGGCTGTTTCTTTGTTTGCTTCGTGTTTGTTTCTGGGTCAGTCGCTGGGCGTGGCGGTCTGTGCCTGGATTGGTGACAATTTTGGTTTACTGGCGGTGTTCCCTGTCGGCATTGTGGGCTTACCGCTTTTGGCCTGGTTTTTCGCCTGGCGCTTGAGGTTGCGCCAGGCAGACTTGAACAGCGCAGCGAAAACAAGTGCTGCCTGAAACAAGTACTGCCTGAAACAAGTACTGCCTGAAACAAAAGCTGCCCGTAACAAGTGCCGCCTGAAACAGGCACCGCCTGAGTCCAGCGATCCCCAGCGCTGCGATTCGTTTAGCTGTTTTGCTTGAGTAACTTTGCGGCAGCTGGCGCGAAATAAGTCAAAATCCCATCCGCCCCTGCCCGTTTGAAGCCAAGCAGCGATTCCATCATGACTTTGTCGTGATCGAGCCAGCCGTTGGCTGCAGCGGCCTTAAGCATTGCGTACTCACCGCTGACCTGATAGGCAAAGGTCGGAACATGAAAGGCGTCTTTGACGCGGCGTAAAACATCCAGATAGGGCATGCCGGGCTTGACCATCACCATGTCTGCACCTTCGCGCAGGTCGGCAGCGACTTCGCGCAGAGCTTCATCGATGTTGCCTGGATCCATCTGATAGACAAGCTTGTTGGATTTGCCCAGGTTGGCGGCCGAGCCCACTGCGTCACGGAAAGGACCGTAAAAAGCACTGGCAAACTTGGCTGAATACGCCATGATCCGGGTGTGGATAAAGTTGTTGGCTTCAAGTGCGGTGCGAATCGCGCCAATTCTGCCATCCATCATGTCGCTAGGTGCGACGATGTCGACGCCGGCCTCGGCCTGAACCAAGGCTTGTTGCGTCAGGATTTTGACGGTGATGTCGTTCATGACATAGCCGTTTTCATCGATCACACCATCCTGGCCGTGACTGGTATAGGGGTCCAGTGCGACGTCGGTCAGCAATCCCAGCTCTGGAAAGTTCTTTTTGAGGCTGGCAACCACGCGGGGAATCAGGCCCTTGGGATTCACCGCCTCGGCGCCATCGAGCGCTTTGAGCGAAGGCTCAATGACAGGAAAAAGTGCCATCACCGGGATACCAAGCTCGACGCACTCTCGCGCAACCTCCAGAATCGTATCTGGAGAGTAGCGGTGAATGCCCGGCATGGATGCAATCGGCTGGCGAACACCCGTGCCTTCGACAACGAAGACAGGATAAATCAGGTCATCTACCGATAGCGAGTGCTCACGTACAAGTCGTCGTGAAAAATCATCGCGTCGCAGACGACGTGGGCGATTGGCGGGAAAGTCAGCGAGGATGAGATGTGGAGTTGTCATGGTACGACCTTGGGTGAGATCCAGTTTTCGATTTGTAAGGTAGCTTCTTCGAGTCCGATCCGGGCGGTGGCGGAAAACGGTATGGCGTTGAGCGCACCGATATCCGCAAGCTCTTTTTTAACTGCAAAGACAGCCTTGATGCGTTGTCCATAGGGAAACTTGTCGGCCTTGGTGAGCAAAGCCATGACAGGTCGTCCCGTGGGTGCGATCCAGTTAGCCAGGCGACGGTCCAGTTCGGTGACGCCCCGGCGGATGTCGATCAGCAAGACAATACCGGCAAGTGATTCCCGGCTCTGTAAATACCCCCCGAGGATATCGGCCCATTCCTCTTTGGCGCGTTGGGCCACCGAGGCATAGCCGTAGCCGGGCAGGTCGACCAGAAAACCGAGATGCCCTTCAGGATCTAGGGGATCAGGGATGCCGAACATATTGATCAGTCGGGTGCGACCTGGCGTTTTACTGGAAAAAGCGAGGCGTTTCTGATTGGTCAGAACGTTAATGGCTGTGGATTTGCCCGCATTGGAGCGACCCACGAAGCAAACTTCCGGGGCTCCAGGAAAGGGTAATTGATCCAGCCGGGCGGCTGAAGTGAAAAACGAAGCGCGGTGCAAGATGGACACTAGGAGGGCCATTAAGAATAAGCTCAACCGCTATTGTATAATCTTGGGTTTAGATGTTGTTGATTTATAAAGATTACAAGCGTCGAGGTCTTCAATGAAGCGTGTGCTGTCCAAGGTAGTGTCCAAGATAGTGCTTGTGAGCGGGTTGCTGCTTGGGGTGTCTGCCGTCTCCACTAGTATGGCTGCCGGTCCGGTGACGGGCCCCGCCAAGCCTGACGCTGCCAAAGGCGCGCAGCTCTACGAACAAGGCGATGCCGCGCGTGGCATTGTGGCCTGTGCCTCCTGTCATGGAGCCGCTGGTAACAGCACGATCCCTGCCAACCCTAATATTTCCGCTCAGTCGCACGAGTATCTGTACAAACAGCTCGTCGAGTTCCGCGTTAAAGCTGGCGCCAAGACAGCACTTCGCAAGGGTGCCGATGGCGCGCCTTCCGTTATGCAGGCGATGTCAACGCCCCTGACCGAAGCCGATATGCATAACCTGGCTTATTTCTTGTCTTTGCAAAAGTTGGCTCAGCCCGCGACGGCTACCAATGAAAAACTGGTCGAGCGTGGTCAAAAAATCTGGCGCGCAGGCATTCCTGAGCGTAATGTCCCTGCTTGCGCTGGGTGTCATTCCCCCAACGGCGCAGGTATTCCGGCACAATATCCACGTCTAGGTGGTCAGTTCCCTTCTTACATCGAAGACCAGCTCAAGCTCTTCCGTGCCGGACACCGTGGTAATTCGGCAATGATGAACCAAATCGCAGACCGTATGTCCGATGCGGACATCAAGGCGGTGTCTGATTACGCAGCTGGATTGCGCTAGAAAAAACGTCCTCAGGGCGATCGAGACGGTTCGACCGTCAAGCGTTAGATTGAAAGTAAAAAGGGGGAGTCGCATAGACACCCCTTTTTTTTCGCACCTATGGTATCGAACCGATCATGAATCAGACCGCATCACGACCCTTCGCACATTTCATCGAGCTCCTGAGTTCGATGCGTTTTGCGATCAGCTTGCTGGTTTTCATCTGTCTGGCAAGCATTATCGGTACGGTGATTCCGCAGGGTCGATCCGCCAACGCCTACATTGATATGTTCGGACCTTTCTGGTTCGATATCTTTAACCGGTTTTCGATTTGGCACATTTATAACAACTGGTGGTTTTTAGTCACGATGGCATTTCTCGTGATCTCAACCAGCCTGTGTCTCATCCGCAACGCACCCAAGATGCTCAAGGAAGCGCGATCGTTTCGTGAGCACATTCGCACCTCCAGCCTGCAGTCATTTCATCATCGCGTAGAGCTCGATACAACACGTGGTGTTCCCGCGGCAACGGCTTCTGTTCAGGCCTGGCTCAAGCGCCAGGGTTATGCCGTACGTCAGCGAGACGAGGGCGATTCAGTTTTGCTCGCCGCTAAACGCGGAAGCGGCAATCGTCTAGGCTATATCTTTGCCCATGCTTCGATCGTGATCATCTGTGTGGGCGGTTTGCTCGACAGCGAGTTGCCCGTGCGTTTGCAAGTATGGTTCATGGGCAAGACCCCGATTGTTGAGAATATGTTGATCGCGGATGTGCCTGAGCGCGGTCGTTTGTCAGTCAATAATCCGAGCTATCGCGCGAATGTGTTGATCCCTGAAGGAAGTGCTCGGGACTCCGCGGTGGTCAATATCGATGATGGCGCGCTGGTTCAGCCTTTGCCTTTCAGTATCGCCTTGAAAAAATTCATCGTTGATTATTACTCCACGGGAATGCCAAGCCGCTTCGCGAGCCTGGTGGAGGTGACGGATCCCGATACAGGCAAAAAATTCGATGCGACGATCGAGGTCAACGAGCCTTTGCACTTCAAGGGTGTCACGGTGTATCAGTCGAGCTTCGATGATGGTGGCAGCCAGGTTGAGCTGGTGGGTTACCCACTGAGCGGGCCAAGCGACAAGTCCTTCGAGCTGAAGTCTCGTGTCGGTCAGTCTAGCGATGTCACGATGAAGTCCGCCGGCAAAGAGCTCAAGGTCGAGGTGACTAAACTTCGTCCGATCAATGTCGAGGATTTGTCGGCCGGAACGCCGTCCGCGCCCAAGCCTCTTGGCGAGCATGTCGCGGCCGTGACGGGCAGCGCTGCGGGCAAGACGAATAAAAATTTGCGTAATATTGGCCCTAGCGTTGAGTATCGCGTGATTGATGCGAGTGGTCAGGCAACTTTATTTCACAACTATATGGTGCCCGTTGAGCTCGATGGCGCACGTGTGATGTTGGCAGGCGTTCAGGAGCCCGGCGCGACGGGTTTTCGATATTTAAGACTGCCTGTCGATGAGGAAAACTCGATGGGTGACTTCATGCGCCTGAGAGCGGCGCTGGCTGATCCGGCTGCGCGTTTGTTGGCGACGCAACGTCTGGTCGCGAGTTACGGTGGCAGTCCCGAGGAGCAAAAAGCCCTGCAAATCTCGGCTGAACGGGCTCTGGATACTTTTGCAAATGGTGGGCTGCTGGCGATTTCGAATTTCCTGGAAAAAAATGTCCCTGAGCCAGAGCAGCGTCGCGCGGCGGACATCATTATTCGATTGCTGGGATCATCGATTGCGGAGCTGCGAAACGTCGCACGTGAGCGTGCCGGTCTCGCACCATTGCCGAATACGCCCGAGCGAATGGATGAGATCGCCGACTGGTCGAGACTCTCTGTCGCGGCTTTGTCTGACTTGGCGCTCTATCCCTCTCCGATCATGATGACGCTCAAGACGTTTGAACATGTGCAGGCGAGTGTTTTCCAGGTGAGTCGAACTCCCGGCAAGATCACCGTGTACATCGGCTGTTTGCTGCTGATCATAGGCGTCTTTACGATGTTTTATGTTCGCGATCGCCGGATTTGGGTCTGGCTGCGCCCCGCTGAGACCACAGGGGGTACGAGAGTATTGGCGGCCATGACTTCGCAAAAGCGTACACTCGATTTCAATCGGGAATTCGACCGTTTCAAGCAGGCGTTGATGCGCCTGAACCAAGGCTAGCCGACCGGCAAGCCCCAACACTGATCATTGAGATACCGCTATGAATGAGCCCTCTGCTGCTGTTGCAAACGATTGGGATGATTTGTCGGAGTCGGGTGATGGGCGTATCGAACGCGGCCGCCCTGACTGGACGGATGCGTTGTTTTTCTTATTTCTCGCCATTGGTGCAGGTTTTGCGCTGAACCAGTACAGCCAGTCGATGGATGTGTATGAGAAAACCATCTTGGTGCTCGCGGTACCGTCGCTGACTTGGCTAGGTTGGCTTTGGCGGCCTCTTCGTACCTTGATGGTCGCGATGGCGATCGCTGCCTTGTTTGCGATCTGGTTGTATCAAAGAGATCTCGCGCGCGCCGAGCAAGTGTTTTTATTAAAGTATTTGCTCTCCTCGCAGTCCGCTATTCTCTGGATGTCGGTGTTGTTCGTGATCGCCACCTTTTGCTATTGGGCAGGGTTTGTGAGTACCACGGCGGCATGGCTTGGGACAGCCTTGACCTGGGGCGCGGTCTTCGCCGGTTCAACGGGGATGCTGGTGCGCTGGCGCGAAGGACATCTGATGGGGCCTGATCTTGGGCATATTCCCGTCAGTAATTTGTACGAAGTGTTTGTATTGTTCGCACTGGTCACATCTCTTTTTTATCTGTACTACGAGCGTCGATATGGTACGCGCGCGCTGGGTGGTTTCGTGATGTTGGTGGTGACCTCCTCGGTCGTGTTTTTGCTTTGGTATTCATTTACACGCGAGGCTTACCAGATTCAGCCCTTGGTCCCTGCCTTGAAAAGCTGGTGGATGAAAATCCATGTGCCCGCCAACTTTATCGGTTACGGTACCTTTTCACTTGCAGCCATGGTCGGCTTTGCCTATCTGGTCAAACAGCATGCTCAAACTAAATCCTGGCTCAAGCTTGCGCCGCTTTTCATTTTGGGCGTCTTGTTGGCGGCTGAACCGATGGTGTTTCGCACCGAAGGCTTGTCCGCGACCTGGATGATTTATTTCGGAATCGGTGCGGTGATCGTCGGTACGATTTTGCTGTTTCGCGCACAGATTGCCGCACGCTTGCCTTCTTTTGAAGTGCTCGATGACATCATGTATCGGGCGATTGCCATTGGCTTTGCTTTTTTTACCGTCGCGACGATTCTCGGTGCCTTGTGGGCTGCCGATGCCTGGGGTGCATACTGGCAGTGGGATCCCAAGGAAACCTGGGCGCTAATCGTCTGGTTGAACTACGCTGCTTGGTTGCATTTGCGTCTCATGAAAGGCTTGCGTGGCACGATGGCCGCATATTGGGCACTTGTTGGTCTGTTGGTCACCTGTTTCGCCTTTTTGGGCGTTAACATGTTTCTTTCAGGTCTTCATTCTTATGGTGCGCTTTGACGCCTGCTAAACCTTGGGTCGTGTTGCTCGCGACCCTCACAGTACAGTCTCTTGTTGCGATGGCCTTGTTAAACCTGCCGGTGGTTGCACCGGCAGTGGCCAAAGATGTTGGGATCTCCACGAATTATCTGGGCGCCTATGTTGCCCTCGCTTATTTTGGTGCGATGGTGGCCACCTTGCTGGGTGGCGCGGCAGTCAAACGCTGGGGCGCCATACGGCTGAGTCAGACCGGTCTTGTTTTTGCTGCCATGGGTCTTTTCCTCTGTGCGATTCCCTATGTCGAAACGATTGCCTTGGGGGCGCTCTTTATTGGCGCAGGTTACGGTCCCATCACCCCTGCCAGTTCACATCTGTTGATCAAATCAACGCCCCCTGAAAAACTGTCTTTTGTGTTTTCGCTCAAACAGACCGGCGTACCCCTGGGAGGCATGATTGCAGGCGCGACGGTTCCTTCGCTTGACATCTTGATCGGCTGGCAGTGGGCGTTTATTTGCGCAGCGATCGCGTGCGCGATTTGCGCCTGGGCCGTTCAGCCTTTGCGTGGAGGTCTGGATGACGATCGAGATCCAACAGTACGACCATCTTTGGCGACAAGTTTCGTCTTGCCACTTAAATTGATTTTTAGTCATCGCACGCTGCGCAAGTTGTCTTACATGTCCTTCATGTTTTCGATCGCACAGATGGCATTGATGGGCTATCTGGTGACATTTTTGTACGAGGACCTCGGGTGGAGTCTCGTGGCGGCCGGTGGCGCCTTGACTGTCGCGCAGGCGGCCGGAGTGTCTGGCCGCATGTTGTGGGGATATGTGTCTGATCGCTGGTTGGGTGCGACCATGATGCTGATTGTGATCGCGGGGTTGCTGGTGATTGGCGCGGTGGGTACCGCTCTGCTTGGTCCAGAGTCTTCGCCATGGTTCCTGTTCCCTGTTCTGGTGATTTTTGGTTCCTCGGCGATTGGCTGGAATGGTGTGTTTCTGGCTGAGATCGCCAGACAAGCACCCAAGGGTCAGGCCGGTGTTGCGACGGGCGGTACGCTTTGCATCACATTCCTGGGCGTGATGGTTGGGCCACCTTTGTTTGGTGTGTTGGCCGGCGTGCTAGGTAGTTATGGTTTAAGTTACGGTGCAATGGCCGTGCTGGGTGTATTGATATTGATGTTGTTGATTCCGCTCTATCGTCATCCCACTTCGAGCACGACTTAGTTACAACTTAGTTTGAACATTATTGCTTGACATGACTTCCTGATGATGTGACTCGCCTGATATGACACCCACAACGAAACCTGCGTCAGACTCTGCTGCGTCTCAACAGCGGCAGTGGCTGATTGGTTGTGGGATCTTTTTATGCGCCCTGTCATGTTTTTCTTTGCTCGATGCCTTGGCCAAGGATCTAGTGCATCGCTACTCGGCGCCTTTGGTCAACATGGCGCGTTACTCCATCATTGTGGTGCTGGCTTTCAGCATCATGCGCGCCAAACGCGTCTCGATCCATGCACCTAAGGATGCCCGTCTGCTTTTAGTTTTGCGCGGGGCGATGTTGGGCGTAGTGGGTATTTGCTTTATTCCTGCGCTTCAGTATTTACCACTTGCCGAAGGCACGGCGGTTTATTTTGTCGCACCCTTGATCGTGGTCATTCTCGCGCCTTTTGTGCTGGGCGAACGGGTTGGATGGAAACAATATGCCGCTGTGCTCGTGGGGATGGTGGGGATGCTGCTCATCGTGAACCCCGGAGGCGATCTTTCCTTGATCGGTTGCGCCTTGATGTTCACCTCGGCATGTGCGTATGCGATGGTGCAGCTCCTCACCCGCAAGCTTGCCAATCGCGTGGAAAGCGAACAAATGTTTGTGTATGCGGCGAGCACCTGCTGGTTCATGGGCTTAGGCGTGATGACTGTCTTTTGGCCTGAGGTCTGGCCGACAGGTCGCGATCTGTTGGAAATGCTCTTGATGGGAACCTGTGGGGGCGTAGGGCAGTATTTATTGATCCTCGCCTTTAAACGGACCCCTGCCTCGATGCTGGCGCCATTGAATTATTTTCAACTGGCTCTGGCCGTCATGTTGGGCGAGCTTTTCTTTGGTCAGATGCCGAATCTGCAATCTTTCGCAGGCATTGCACTGATTGTCGCCGCAGGTTTGGCGCTGACGTTGCCCATGCTGATGGCCTCTTTAAAGGCCAGATCCATCCGGGCTGACGCAGCGCGCCGCGTGTAGATTTAAAGCAATCACGTTTAAAGCAATCACGTTTAAAGCACTGACGTTTAATCCGGCAGGCAACTTTCGCCGCGGATTAGATCGGCAAAGGTTTCGCGCTGACGGATCACATGATAGTTTTCGCCATCCACCATGACCTCGGCTGGACGGGGTCGACTGTTGTAGTTGCCCGCCATAACAAAGCCATAGGCTCCGGCTGATTCAATCGCCAGGACATCGCCTTGCTCGAGCGCGAGTTGTCGAGCGCGGGCCAGCCAGTCGGCACTCTCGCACACCGGACCGACGACGTCATAAAGGGTGTTGGCACTTGTGCGTGGTTTGAGAGGTAAAACACCATGCCAGGCTTCGTACAAGGCTGGGCGCATCAAATCATTCATCGCCGCATCGACAATCGCGAAGTTACGCGCATCGGTGAGTTTCAAATACTGCACTGTTGTCAGAAGCACACCTGCGTTTCCAACAAGTGAGCGACCGGGCTCGAGTACGAGCTCGAGATGGTCAAAACCGCGTGCGCGCAACTCGGCAAAGACCTTGTCCAGTAGCACCTTGGGTGCCAGAGGTGTTTCGTCGTCATAGCGGATACCCAGACCACCACCCAAATCGAGATGCTTGAGCTGGATGCCCTGGCGCACGAGTTGCTCGATGAGCTTGAGGAGCTTGTCGAGCGCGTCCAGATAGGGGCTGACCTCTGTGATTTGTGAGCCGATATGACAGTCCACGCCCACCACTTGAATGCCGGGAAGCGTGCTCGCCAGTTGATAGGCGGCGGGCGCCTCTTCGATTGCGATGCCGAATTTGTTTTCTTTCAAGCCTGTGGAGATGTAAGGGTGTGTTTGCGCGTCGACATCGGGATTGACGCGCAGGGAGACTGCTGCGAGTTTTCCAATGCGATTTGCCACTTCTGACAGGCGCTTGAGCTCGGGGAGTGACTCGACGTTAAAGCATTTGACGCCGGCCTCCAGGGCGGCCTGCATTTCCCAGTCTTGTTTGCCCACACCTGAAAATACAACCTTGGCGGGATTGGCACCGGCCGCCAATACGCGGGCAAGCTCCCCACCCGACACAATGTCAAAACCACTACCCAGCCTTGCAAACTCTTTGAGTACAGCGAGATTCGAGTTGGCTTTCATGCCAAAACACACGAGTACCCGGTGCGAGCCGATCGCCTCCTGGTAGGCCGCCCATGCAGTTGCCAAGGCGGCGCGTGAATAGACATACAGCGGCGTGCCGAGCTGGCGGGCAAGCGTGGAGAGCGCGACACCTTCGGCGAACAGTTCACCGTTGCGGTAGTGAAAGTGGGGTGATCCTGCTGGGGTGGCGAAGCTTGTCATAGGTGTTGTGACGATCATGTTGGGGCTATGGGTATTCGGTGATTAACTGGCAAGCTCAAGCACAATAAGCCCAGATGATATTTGAGCCGCGGGAGCAGGCGCGGATGTCGCTGGTGCTGTCGATACCGGTTTGGGTGGTGGCAAATAAAGCGGTCCCTTGAAACCACAGCCAGCCAGCCAGCCCGTCAGGGCGAGCATCGCTACAATGCCTGCAAAACTGCGACGATGGATGTTGCGAATCACTGCACACTCCCTCAACTTTGAGGACAAGGATTATGAACGATACTGAATTTCATACACGGGCAACCGCCATTCTAGATGCAATAGAGGCTCAAGCCGACCACTGGTTTGAACAACTTGATCTGGATGTGGAAACCAAACGCAACGGCAATGTACTCAATCTCATTTTTGAAAGCGGTCACCAGGTTGTCATCAACAGCCAGGCGCCCCTGCATGAGATGTGGTTAGCCGCGCGTTCGGGCGGTTTTCATTACAAATTCGACGGTCAGCATTGGAAAGATACCCGCGGCGGTCTGGATCTGCACGATCTGTTATCCCAAATCTGCTCGAACGAAACAGGACAGCAACTCGTCGTCAAACTCTAAGCGAAAGCCGTCTTGCGGCGGCTTCCCCACTTTTGCGAATGACGCCCGCTAATTACCGATCGGCTGGCGGTTGCTGTCACGATTGTTACTGCTCCCGCTTCCCCCTAAGGTTTCGAGCAAATCACCCAGAGAGTCCTGTTTGGGGTCGCCTAGGCTTTTAACGGCCTCTTTGGGTGGGAATTCCTTGAAGTACATGTTGCCACCCTCGACGATCAAACCTTCGGGCACAGGTCCGCGTTTTTGTTCCGGGAACTCCTTGAGTGCGTGTTGCATATAGCCCAGCCAGATTGGCAAGGAAGCGCCACCACCCGTTTCACGAGAGCCAAGCGACTTGGGCTGGTCGTAGCCGAGCCATGCCACACCGACAAGCTGGGGCGTATAGCCTGCAAACCATGCATCGACCGAGTCGTTGGTCGTGCCGGTTTTGCCTGCCAGATCGCCACGCTTGAGGACTTGCCTGGAACGTGCGGCCGTGCCGGAGGTGGCCACCCCGCGCAACATATCATCCATCACATAGGCTGTACGGGCATCGATGGCGCGTGCCGCCGAATCGCCCGCGACAATCGGTTTGGCGCGCATCAGCACCTGACCGTTCGCATCCGTCACATGATCAATCAGATAAGGTGTGACACGGTAGCCTCCGTTGGCAAATACGGAAAAGCCTGCTGCCAGCTGCATGGGGGTGACGGCGCCTGAACCAAGCGCCATGGGCAAGACAGCGGGATGCTTGGCTTTGTCAAAACCAAAGCGGGCAATGTATTCCTGTGCGTATTGGGGACCGATGGATTGCAAGATCCGGATCGAGACCATGTTTTTCGAGCGGGCGATTGCCTCGCGCATGGACAGCATTTCCGCGTATTCGCCGCCGTAGTTTTTAGGCGTCCATGCTTTGCCAGAACCTGTTTGCTCAGCGGTCAGTTCAAAAGGTTGGTCAGAGATCATGGTGCCAGGCGTTAAGCCTCGCTCAAGCGAAGCCGCATAGATGAACGGTTTGAACGCGGAACCCGGCTGGCGCCACGCTTGTGTGACACGGTTGAAATTGCCGTGATAGAAGTCAAAGCCGCCGACCATGGCGCGAAGTGCACCGTCCTGGGGGATCATGGCGACAAAAGCCGCCTGAACCGTGGGTAGATTCAGGATTTCCCAGTAGGTGGGAGCTTTGTGCAAATACACCACAGAACCCCGCTGTAGACGCAGTGCGGCTGGGGCTTTGGGGTTGAGCGCGCGGGCGATGACGCCCAAGGCTCTTTTGTCGTTGATGACCACGATCTCGGTGGAGCTGCGGGCCACGCGGACTTCGGTGGGTTTGACAGAGAGCACGACGCCGGTCAGCATGTCGGTGCGGTCAGGGTGCTTGTCAAAGACACCGTCCAAAAATTCGTCTAGCTTGGCCGGATCGTCTTCGATACCGTTGGGCAGAGTCAGTTGAGCCTCGGGTCCCGGATAGGGCGCGCGACGCGTATAGTCCAGCACGCCTTCTCTGAGCGACTCATACGCCCACTGCTGATCTTTGGAGTGAATGGTTGTGTACACATTCAATCCTCGCGTGTAGACATTGTCAGGATAGATGCTGATCATCAGCTGACGCGCCAGTTCTGCGGCGTATTCGCCATGCACGGCATAGCCGCCCGCAGGCGTGCCCTGTGAGGGCTTGATCACGACAGGTTGTGCGAGTGCGGCTTTGTATTCGGCATCGGTCAGGTAACCGAGTGAGTGCATCCGACCCAGAACGTAGCGCTGGCGCAAGACGGCGCGAGGTTTATTGGCGATCGGGTTAAAGCGCGAGGGAGCCTTGGGGATTCCTGCCAGCAACGCCGCATCGGCCGCGGTGATTTCTGAAAGCTCTTTACCCAGGTAGACGCGCGAAGCGGCGGCAAATCCATAGGCTCGATGCCCGAGGTAAATCTGGTTGAGATAGAGCTCAAGAATCTGGTCTTTGGACAGACTGGCTTCGATTTTGAAGGTCAGCAGGAGTTCGTAAAACTTGCGAGACCAGGTTTTTTCGGATGAGAGGTAGAAATTGCGGGCGACCTGCATGGTGATCGTACTGGCACCCTGACTTTTCTGCATGGAGATCAGGTTGGTCAATCCCGCGCGCACCACGCCAATCCAGTCAATCCCGCCGTGCTGATAGAAACGGTCGTCTTCGGCCGAAAGTACGGCGGATTTCATGACATCGGGTATTTCATCAAAGCGCAGGACATTTCGGCGCTCTTCGCCGAACTCGCCAATCAGCACTTTGTCCGAGGTGTAAATACGCAAAGGCACGCGGGGGCGATAGTCGGTCATCGCGTTGAGATCTGGCAGGTTAGGCCAGGCTAGCGCGAGCGCCATTCCGATCAGCAAGGTCGCACAAAGAGCGAGCCCGGCTGTGAGGATCGTGAATTTCAGTAAAAACCGGACGAGGAATGAGCCTTTCGGCTTGTCTGTCGTCTGGTCTTCGTCGTCGTGGGGGTGGTTATATTTGCTCATTGCCGAACATTTTAAAGGTTTTGCGAGGGTTTGCCCGGATCTGTTTGGGTCTCTGAGCGGTCAATGGGATAATGACGTCATGAATACTGAAGCGCTTGCGCCCGAGCCTAACGCCTCCGGCGACCCGAATCCGTCCCTCGACACGCAGGATCTGCCCCAAACGGCAGGCCCTCTGGCCCATGACATCCCGATCTTTCTGGTCGGGATGATGGGTGCTGGCAAGACCACCATTGGACGTGCACTTGCCAGGGTATTGCATAGAGAGTTCATCGATCTTGATCATGAGCTGGAAGCACGTTGTGGTGTTCGGATACCAGTGATCTTTGAGATCGAAGGCGAGCAAGGGTTCCGTAAACGTGAGTGTCAAGTGTTGGATGACTGCACGGTGCAGCCCAATTTAGTGATGGCGACGGGTGGCGGTGCGGTGTTGGCCGAGGAAAACCGTCGTGCGCTCAAGAGCCGCGGCATCGTCGTGTATTTGCGCGCCAGCGTCGAGGAGCTCTATCGCCGCACGAGCCGAGATCGCAACCGACCTCTGCTCGCCACTCCCGATCCCAAAGCGACTTTGCGTGGGCTGCTGGAGATGCGCGAGCCTTTGTATGAATCCGTGGCGGATGTCGTGGTCGACACCGGCACAACCTCTGTGAACCATCTTGTTGCTCAGCTCGTAGAGCGACTCAGGCAAGTTGACAAGGCGATCGATCGCACCGCTCAGAGCCGGCCGGGTAACTCCTCGGCCAGCATGCGTGCCGATTTCGCCGCGAGCCACACCGAAGAGAACAAACCATGCACACCGTAGAAACCGTTCAGGTTCAGACCCCTGGTGGTCACTACCCCATTCATATTGCGCCCGGACGATTGGCGACGCTGGCTCAAGCGATTCCGGCCGATGCGACATCGATCGCGCTCATCACGAATCCGGTGGTTCACGCGCTGATGGGCGACGAGGTGACGCAGGTGCTCGCCCAAACAGGCAAGCGTATCGTGCCAGTGATCTTGCCCGACGGCGAGGCCCACAAGACGTGGGAAACACTCAATCAGATTTTTGATGCCATGCTGGGCGCGCAACTTGATCGACGCACGGTCATCGTCGCGTTGGGTGGTGGCGTCATTGGCGACATGGCCGGTTTTGCCGCAGCGGTCTACATGCGCGGTGTACGCTTTGTCCAGGTGCCCACGACTTTGTTATCCCAGGTCGATTCTTCGGTTGGCGGCAAAACCGCGGTCAATCATCCGCTTGGCAAAAACATGATTGGCGCGTTTTATCAGCCAATCGCGGTCGAGATCGATACCGATGTCCTCAAAACGCTCCCTGATCGGGAGATGTCCGCGGGGTTGGCAGAGGTCATCAAATACGGCCTGATTCTGGATGCGCCCTTTTTCGAATGGTGTGAAAAAAATGCGGTCGGTTTGCGCGAGCGCGAACCGGAATTGCTGGCGATCGCGATTCGCCGTTCTTGCGAATTCAAGGCCTGGGTGGTCTCACAGGACGAGCGGGAAAGCGGCTTGCGTGAAATTTTGAATCTGGGCCATACATTTGGTCATGCGATCGAAGCGGGTTCTGGCTATGGCGCGCTTTTGCATGGCGAAGCCGTGGGGACTGGACTCATCATGGCGGCGGACTTGTCCGCGGAGTTGCTAGGATTCCCAAGTGCAGACGTTGAGCGCGTGCGAAAACTTGTCGAGGCGATTGGTTGCCCGACCGTGGGCCCCCGACTCGGCGGCGTCGATCAATGGATGAGCCTGATGCGCGGGGATAAGAAAACCCGCGCAGGTGAAATCACGTTTGTGTTGATGCCTAAAATTGGTGAAGCGATTCGACGCGGGGCACCCGCTGAGTTAGTCGAGCGTGTGATTTTGCGCAATACGGTTTGATCGCAATGACTGAGCTCGCTGCCTACGCCTCGCGTTCCGAAGAAAGCCGTGGTCGTCGGCACGCCGAGCCTGCGCCGACGAATCGTAGTGAGTTTCAACGTGATCGTGATCGTATTGTCCATGCCGGTGCTTTCAGGCGGCTTGAATACAAAACACAGGTCTTTATCAATCACGAAGGAGATCTGTTCCGCACGCGCTTGACGCATTCTCTCGAAGTCGCGCAGATCGCACGCGTGCTCGCGCGCAGCTTGCGCTTGAACGAAGACCTGACAGAAGCGATTGCGCTGGCGCATGATCTAGGCCACACCCCTTTTGGCCATGCCGGTCAAGACGAGCTTAACGCCTGCATGAGAGAGTTTGCACCCGAGGCGGGTGGTTTTGAGCACAATTTACAAAGCTTGCGCGTCATTGACGAGTTGGAGGAACGCTACGCCGCCTTCAATGGTTTGAATTTGTGTTTTGAAACGCGTGAAGGTGTACTCAAGCATTGTTCACTTTCACACGCCAGGCTGTTGGGCGATGTTGGCCAACGTTTTATTGAACGCACACAACCATCGCTCGAAGCACAGCTCGCCAATCTGGCCGATGAGATTGCCTACAACAACCATGATATTGACGATGGTCTGCGTTCGGGTTTGTTGACAATCGAACAGCTGCAGACGGTTCCTATTTTCGCGCGACATTACGCAGCGATGGTGCAGAAATGGCCGGCATTGAATGAGCGACGTGTTGTCGCAGAAACAATCCGCAGTATGATCAATACGTTAATCACGGACGTGACGCAGACTACCCAAGCCAATCTGTCTGCAGCGGCGCCCGCCAATGCCGACGCTGCGCGTCGCTGCGGTCCGTTGGTGGCTTTTTCGCCTGCGCTGCGCGCCGAGGCGGATGCGTTAAAGAAGTTTCTATTTGAGAATCTCTATCGCCACTACAAGGTGATGAGGATGACCAACAAAGCGCGACGGATTGTGCGAGAGCTTTTTGATGCTTTCGTGCATGAGCCCCGCTTGTTACCCCCCGATTATCGGCATGAGGATGCCGCGGCTCAGGCACGTGCGATTGCCGATTACATCGCAGGGATGACGGATCGTTACGCGATTCGCGAGCACCACCGTTTGTTTCGGATGGGCAATCAGTTTGACTAGTATCAGGGAGAACGTTATGACATCCACGCGTATGTATGTTTTAGCAGTCAGTATGGCGGGCATGGCTTTGTTGTCCGGTTGCGCACAACAAGCCGCCGCACCGATCAGAACAGTTGAGCGCGACAGTGCGCCAAG
>NZ_JAUHHF010000015.1 GCF_030410395.1 Zwartia panacis | reverse complement strand
CTGCGCAAAAAGCGTCTTGCCGACGTTCATGAGACATCCCCCAGAGGCTAACCCCTAGGAAAATACCCAAAAATGATGAATTTGAATTCAAATCGGCACCAAATAAAATCGGCCGCTAGGCCACGCCTGTATTGGCTTTTACTGATTAATGACCCGGTTTAACCGGACACTACTGCTGTTATTATTTAGCTAACAATATTTTCTGAAGGTGCTGCGCTTTTAAGCGAAAAATTGATATGAGTACATTTGAATCCGAAGCAATTGAGTATCGCTCAGAGCGGCTTAAGTATTGGAACGATATTAATGCATTTGCTCCCCGAGCTCAGTCAGCTTATTATCGAAAAAAAATAATATCAACCTATCGTCAATTAGTACCAGAAAATTTAAGTGTTCTAGAATTAGGTTGTGGTCAAGGGGATCTTCTTTTTGCCTTAAATCCAAGTCATGGAGTAGGTGTTGATTTTTCAAAGTCAGCTATTGACCGAGCGATTTCGCTTCACCCATATATAGAATTTATTCTTGCAGATGCTCAGAATGTAGACCTAAGTGAACGATGCTTTGATTATATTATCGTTTCGGAATTAGTAAACGATGTTTGGGATGTGCAAACTCTTCTTGAATCGTTAATAAAATACTGTTCCCCTAGCACTCGCGTAATCTTTAATTTTTACAGCCATCTCTGGAATATCCCTCTCGCCATTACTAGCAAGATAGGCGTGGCCTCTCCAAAATTAGCTCAAAATTGGTTGGCCCCTCAAGACATGAGAAATCTGCTTGAGATCTCTGGTTTTCAGCCACTCAGACATTGGACTGAAGTACTGATCCCCATACGCATCCCTTTTATTTCAGATTTTTCAAACCGGTATTTAGCAAAATTATTCCCCTTCCGCTTTTTATCCATGGCCAATTTCATGGTTGCACGACCGCTTCTAGAGCCCAAAGTGGTCACGCCTAGTGTCTCGGTGATTGTTGCTGCACGCAATGAGTCCGGTCATATCAAAGAGCTCATCTCACGCATTCCAGAGATGGGAGCAGGAACAGAAATCATCTTTGTCGAAGGACATTCCTCTGACGACACATATGAAGTGATTGAAAGAGAAATTGCAGCCCATCCAAACAAAAAATGTAAGTTGATCAAGCAACAAGGCAAAGGGAAGGGTGACGCAGTCAGAGCAGGTTTTGATCTTGCGACAGGCGATGTGCTGATGATTTTGGACGCTGACATCACGGTACCACCAGAAGATCTGCCACGATTCTATGCGCTAATCGCGAATGGAGATGCAGAATTTGTCAACGGCGTTCGCTTAGTCTATCCAATGGAAGGCGATGCAATGCGTTTTGCAAATCTGATTGGAAATAAGTTTTTTTCCTGGGCGTTTAGCTGGCTATTGGGGCAATCAATTAGAGACACTCTATGCGGAACAAAAGTACTTTGGCGTGAAGACTACAAGCGGATTGCAGACAATAGATCTTATTTTGGTGACTTCGATCCTTTTGGAGATTTTGATTTGCTTTTTGGTGCAGCTCGGCTGAACCTTAAAATTCTTGAAGTGCCTATCCGCTATCGAGCGAGACGCTATGGAGAAACAAATATATCGCGCTGGAAACACGGTTGGTTATTATTAAGAATGGTGGCATTCGCGGCAAGACGCATTAAATTTATTTAATGAAGGCTTTGATCAATCATTCTTTCTAGATCTTCTTTGAAATGCATGACGCCTTGAGAAGTTAAGTGATAGGTATCTTCGTAGAACATCACTCCGTCAACGATGCTGTGACAAAGCGTTCCGTCGCATAATTTATGAGTTGGCGTGTAAAGACTGATACGCTTATTTGTAAGGTTATCGAACACTTGATTGATAAGTTGAGTATTCAGTTCAAACTCTTTTTGTGGGACTGTGACTTCCCCTTTAGACAGGCCTATCAAATCAACAACGCGTGTGTGTGGATTTCTAGGAAGGACAGGCCAACCCTTAATCACAATTACGTTGGAGATTGACGTCAACTGATCTAGCGTATCGGGTAAATTTTCTGTTAACACCTTTCTAGTGGATGCAGGATTTGCTATATCATCCGTCACATTTGTGAGAAATTCTTTATTTCCGTAAACGGTCCAAGCTGCAGCGATGACGACTAGGTCAGGTTTGAGTTGACGGATAAAATCAACAACTTCACCTTGTATAACACCGTCAGCACAATATTTTTTACTATCTTCAAAAGTAAAAGAGCTTTTGCGAGCCTGAATAATGGGCGGACAAGAAAGATGAAAAATATTAACGATTGCGTAATTTTTCTCTTTTGCAATCGTTGCGAAAACAGGAAGTAAGGACACAACTGACGAATCACCCCATAACAAAATTGTCTTTTGTGGCTCTTTTGATGCGTAACGCTTACAAAACTGCAGGGCTGGAGAGTTGATTATGCGACTATTCAAGCCTTCCGTACATAAAGTTTCGGGCGGAAAATCAATTTTTACAAATGGTGCATTTTGCAAGCTAGCTTTGACCACCAAACGATTTTCTATCCCTTGATTCAAGAAAATCCAATAGCCAACACCACCAAAAACGAACATTGTTACAAAAATTGTATTTAAAGCAAAGTGCCTATTTTTATTTTGATGTCGTATTGGTTTTTCAATAAAAACATAAGTCGCCCACGCTAAAAAAAATGAAAGGGTAACAATAAATAAGCGAACAAAACCTGTTGGAGTTTGATTCTCTAAAATTCGCGCAAAAGACAGTAGAGGCCAATGCCATAAGTAGAGTGGGTAGCTGATGAGGCCGATTCCAACCATGACTCTATGGGATAGAACCGTGCGATTGATCAATGCTGATGGACCAGCGAGAACAATGAGTGCGGCACCTAAAACGGGGAAAAGTGCCCAAGCGCCTGGGAAAGCACGTTCCTTATCAATGAAAAACAGAGCACATAAAATTAAAAGAAAACCAACGATAGATAGCCCATTTTTAGAGGCCTGTGAAAAAAGTCCATTGTTTCCAAAAGAATTGCTTTGGACCCAATATGCAATTAACGCGCCAATCAATAACTCCCAAAATCTTGTGAGCGGCGAGTAAAATGCAGCAGTGAGATCAACAGAAGTTTGGTGTAAATTAAATGCAAATGAGAGGCAACAGATAACAATAATTAGCCATTTAATATTTACTTTCTGTTTCCACGCAAATCCTAAAATTAAAGGCCAAAAAATATAAAACTGCTCTTCTACACCCAAAGACCACAAATGAAGCAAAGGTTTTGTATCGACAGCATTATCAAAATACCCACTCTCGCTCCATAAGACAAGGTTTAACAAAAAACCTGCGCTCGCCAATACATGCTTACCTAGCTGAGCGTACTCATCTATTAGCAGGACGACCCACCCAACAGTCAAGCAGGAGGCTAAAACAATCAAAAGAGCAGGGAAGATGCGTCGAATACGACGTTCATAAAAGCGACGGATACTAAAAGTATTTGTTGAAAGTTCTGAAAAAATAATTCCAGAAATTAAATACCCTGAGATTACGAAAAAAATATCTACGCCAATAAAACCACCAGGTAATCGTCCTGGAAACGCATGATAAATAACCACTACTAATACAGCCAAGGCACGCAAACCATCAATGTCTGGCCGATAAGATTTGAAATCAGGTTGGACTGAAAATGGAGATATTTCTTTAAATGTCGTGCCCACAATGATGTCCTGTGACTGTGGCTGTATATTCAGGTTGTCTGCGCGGTTACTTGGTCTGCTCGAAGTATCTGCTGTCGAGGAGCTGACTGGTATTCACAACGCTAAATACGCCCAAACAAATTAGTAAAATTAGTGCACAAAGCTGTTTTTTAGAATTCGCTGTAACTGTCACATCTGCAAATGCATAAGCAAGCATGAGCACAGGGATTAGAAAATATCTTCCAACGACGCCATGCACAACAATGGCTGGATGTGGTGTCCATGTCACCAGCAGGGCAAAATAAATCAATAATATCGACCCGACTGAACAAATCACAAGAAATAGCCTAGCCTCAAGGTGAATATGCAAATTACGGACGGTCATCGAAAGTAATGCAATCAGCGAGGTCAAACCTAACAAGTAGAGATACTCTTTACCTTTAAATGGTGTATCGAGCCAACCTAACATACCAAAGAAACTACTTAAGTATGAGCGCCAAGCTTCTGAGCTACTCAAAGTTGTCTGCATGACAACGACAAAATCCCACGGGTGATTTAAATACCAACTTACGATTGTGGATGTAGGCGCCCCAAGCTTGACACGACCATCCACACTCGTTGTCACCGCAATTATCTGCCAAACAATGACGAGGAGTGCGGCAAGAAAAGTCAGAAAAAAGTAGCGCGGCTTGCGCATAAAGTAACCACAACTTGCCACCAAAAGAATCAAAGAAAACTGCTGAACACGACTTGAAGCCAATAGCAACCATGCAATCATTAAAGTATAAAAAAGCCACTTTGCTGATTGCTCTTTGTTTTCAGTAATTTTTAAAAATGCAGAAATAAGAAAAATTGAAATTGCCGTTGCGATCCCATCTAAACTTGCTGAAGCAAGCTGAAATAAACTCATAGGGATCACTAGTAATGCCATGACGAGATAAGGTGGTTGATAAAGCTGAAATGAAAAGTAAAGAATCCCGCAGATCACAAGTAATAACAATGCCCTGGTGAGCTTGTAAGTCGCATCAACCGACAGATTAAGATGCTCACCCATTAAGAGCCCTAGAGCATGTATGCTGTAAATGGCTGGGAAATAAAAAGCCATCCCTGGAGCGCGATTAAATTCTGTTGTCCCAGTCCATTCTATTTTCTTGGCAGCAGCAAGTTCATAGTCTGAAATCTTGCGATCAGGATTAAAAGGCAACGGTCTAAAGGCATCCATATAGCGAGCGAGCCCAGATTCAATGAAGCCACCTGATACTTCATCTTTAGGCACCTCAAGAACAATCACGCCTTTGCCAAATAAATAGGCTCTGGTGACATGCTCAAATTCATCTGGTGATTGAAAAGGAGGAATGAATGTAGATAAAAAATTACACACTACAAATAACAAAGCTACAAATATTATATTTTTACGGCTATTAGTTTTTGTTGTAGTGATCGCTGCATTTTTGTCAGTCATGAAATGCACTCATTCATTTCTAAAGCATATCTAAAAAAATAGGAACTTAATTGAGCATTGCTTCAAGCTGGGACACGCAGACTTCTTTAGAAAAATGCTGCTTCGCATATTGTTTCCCTGACAATCCTATGCGACCAAACTCCGATTCTCGCGAAAGCAAATCTTTCATCGCTCTGACACACTCTTGCACATCAGCAGAATTTGCTGAAACACCACAATTTGCATCCGATATCATCTGATGCGCATCACTTGTTGTATGAAGAAAAGCAGCAACTGGCAATCCAGCAGCCATGTGTCCTAATATTTTCCCCGGCACGACTGGGGTTTGATTCTGTGGGCTTAAACATACGAGCCCGATACTGCAGGCGCTGAGTAAATCTGGATAAATATCTCGTGAGATAAAACCCTCAAAGCGGACATTTGAGAGTCCTTTAGTCTTGGCAAGCGTCTGAAGTCTTTCTTTTTCTTTACCATCTCCAACTAGTAAAAATAAAAGATCCGTGTTCTCTTGCATCTGCTCTGCAATCATCAAAATCAGATCAAGATACTGTGAGGGGCCCATTACACCTGCAAAGACAGCAACGTGCTTTTGGTGAATTGCCCACTTTTGCTTAAAGTTTACTGTCGAATGCTCAGAACTATGGTGTTCAACATCCACCCAATTATGTAAAAGCTTGAGTTTTGATTCGATCTTGTCTTGCTGCTCCAAAAGCATCTTTCGATTACCTTCGGAATGAACGGTGACGATGTCAGCAGTTTTATAGGCATACTTCTCTAACGCTTTAAAAAACTTAATTTGAGCATTGCTGCGCAAAATTCCAAGATCAATGGCGTTCTGGGGGAATAGGTCTTGGATATTCAAGATGTTTCTCACCCCATATTTTCTAAGCCAGCTTCCGACGAGTGCCAAAGGCAAAGGAGGGCTGTAAACAACAACTGCGTCTGTCTTAATCTTGTACCGTCTAAGTTTGAGTAAAAACTGCAGTGGCATTAATAATTGAGATAATCCACGCACAATGTAATTGACGTTATGGTGAGGCAAGGTTTTGACTCGAATCACGTTAATCGCGTCTTCAATTTCAAACTCACTAAATTTTTTGTGTTCGATTGCCTGATCTAAATTGTATTCGGGCCACGTAGTAATCACGGTGACGTCATGGCCTCGATGTTCAAGCTCTTGTGCAAGCTCAAGCATCAGATGAGAGGCGGAGCGAATCTCCGGTGGATACGAATCGGTAACAAGTAGGATTTTCACTTTGAACCAATGGTAATGATAGTTGCGGTTGCTAAAGCGCGCTCAATGGCAAAAATGACGTCCATTGTTTCGAAGGATTCATTTAATGAAACAACGGGTGATTCAGTTCCCTTCACGCAGTTCACAAAGTGCATCAGCTCTTGTGAATATCCCATTTCTTGTCCGCTGGTCTTAAAGCTTTCTGACTTACCGCCTTTATGAAACTCGCTTACCCGAAAATCTTTTGAAACAATCGTTTTCTCATCAAAAAATATTTCAATCATTTCTCGGGAGTACGCTTTATCACCGGACGCAGAGTAAATCATAGAGCCGACAGAACCATCGCTCAGTTTAAAACTGATGGCGATATTGTCATTATTAACCGCACTTCGGTTATCGCCAGAAATCCTTTCTGCCGATACTCGCACAATAGATGCTTTTGCCAAGCATTGAATAAGATCAATAAAGTGAGACATTTCACCGACTACGCGGCTTCGACCTTCATCTTCTGAGTGAACCCAGTGCGAGACAGGAATAAATCCTGTGTTAATGCGCATTTGTAAAACCAGCGGTCCTTGACGGTCAGCCAACCACTTTTGCATTTGCACTGCGTGCGGTGAAAATCTTCTGTTGTGCCCAACAAATACTAGAGGTAATGAGCTAGCTTCGGAGGCAGATTCACGCAAATTCGCGAGCTCGTCAACGCTCACGCAAATTGGCTTTTCCAGAAATAGCGCTTTACTCATTTTTATTGCAGAAAAAACAAGTTGTGCATGTTGGCTGTGAGGTGTGAGCCCAATAACGGCATCTAATTGAGAATTTCCCCAGACACTATCTGTATCGGTAGATTGATTTAAAAATCCGAATTTACGTGCACTGTGCTCAACACTCGCTCCAGAACCTGTTACTAAGGTATGAAGGACAACGCCAGTCTGCGACTTCAGGGCAGGTAGAAGTAAAGCTTTTCCAAATAACCCAGCGCCAATCACACCAATTTGTATCTTGTCTACGTTGCGAGGCATGACTTGCACTGGGGCTAATGTCATTGTTCGTGCAATGTGTGCTGTCTCTGGATAATTCAGCAATACGCCTATAGGCTGAATGAGGCTGCCTGCAACGAATTGTCCATATACACTCTCGGCCTCTTCGATGGCGAACCGATGTGTAATTAGGGACAACACATCCACTTTTTTGTCTGCAATTAAACGTAGAAATTCTTGCAAATTACGTTTTTGTGTCCAACGAACATCGCCAATCGGAAGATCAACACCTTCTATTTCATAGATGGGGTCTAAGGATCCAGGGCCTGCTGCTCGTGAAACGACGAGTTCGATCTCTTTGAGCCACAGCTCATTTCTATCAGGATGAATATCTGCAGTGCCAACGATGACGATTCGCCCTTTGGTGCGACATAACTTAATCGACTGATCAACCAAGCTCCGATCTTTGCTCGCTGCAGTAATGATGACTGCATCAGCTCCATATCCTAAGGTTTTGTGATTAGAAATTTGCAATAAATCTTCTGCATTCGTCGTAACGTTCGCAAATCCTAATTGCTTGGCAAGTTCTACCTTGTCCAGCGCAGGATCTATAGCAAGCACTTCACAGCCGTAAGCGCGAAGAATTTGGATCGTCAATAAACCCAACAATCCTAGACCCATCACAACGACATGTGAACCGAATGTCAGATTGGCACTACGCACACCATGCAATGCGATGATGCCCAGCATTCCAAATGCCGCCTCATCATCCGTCACACCCTTGGGAATCTGTGCGGCCAGATTGACAGGGATTGAGACAAATTCAGCATGTGAAGCAAACCCCTGTCCTACACACGCCACTCTGTCGCCTGGAGAAAATTCGGTTGCAGCGGTTCCGCACTGCTCAACGACGCCAGCACTGCTGTACCCCAGAGGCGTAGGCGTATCTAGGCGTCCCATGGCCTCTTGCCATGTTTTAAGTAAGCCTTCTTTTTTGGCTTTATCCCAGGCGCGTCGGACTAGATCTGGTCGTGAGGCGGCCTTACCTAGCAAGGATTTCCGGCCTAGTTCAATGGTTGAGCGTTCGGTACCTAAACTGATGAGCGAGTGGCTGTTACGGACCAGAATACGTTTGCTGCCACACTGTGGTACTGGGACTTCTCGTAGTGTGACCTCTCCAGTCTTGTAACTTTGGACAACCTGTTTCATTCGCGTTCAGCGTCTTGACGTAAAACATAATTTTTAACAGCAGAGGACATACCTGGAGGGAACTCTGCATCACGAGAAATGTCTTCCCAATTATCCTTAAACCACTGAATGGTTGTTTTTAGCCCATCTTCAAACGTTGTCTTAGGATCGTATCCAAGTAACTCTCGTGCGCGGTCAACGCTTGCAAGTAGTCTGGACTTTGTATCCCATTTGCGTCGATCGGTGTAAAGCAGCCCTGCCTTATTACCCGTTAATTCATTAATCATCTCTGCCATTTGAACGATTTCCGTCTCTGTGGCGGAGGCAATATTCATCTCAGCACCAATTGCCTCTTCAACAATACCTGCACGTAAAAGTGCATCGACGATATCCATGACATACGTAAAGTCGCGCGTCATTTTTCCATCGCCAGTAATTGGTAATGGCTGACCTTTCATTGCCCAATAAATAAAGTTGGGAATGACGTTGCGATACTGCCCAGGGACTTCGCCTGGTCCATATGAATTAAAAAAGCGGGTTTTTACAACGGGCAGGCCATAATGATGCCAATAAAAATTACAGTACAACTCCCCTGCCATCTTGGAGATTTGGTAGGGGGTCGTGAGGTGCATGGAAACAAAGTCTTCTTTTAGCGGAAGTGGCGCCTGTGCACCGTATATCGCACAGCCAGAGCCTGCGTATACAAATCTTTTGAGACCGCCTTGGAGTACAGCGTATTCCAGCATCTTGACCGTACCAAGCTGGCTCACCAATAAATCTTTTTCTGGATAATCTACGGAATTTTGATTGGCGAAAAAAGCGGCCAAATGAAAGATGTAATCAGGCTTTTCATGAAAAACCCTTTTTAAATCAATGTCATTAGTAATGCTGCCTTTTACAAACAAGACATTGGGCAGGTTAGGAATGCTCCAATTGTATGACGCGGATAAATCATCAAGAATGATTACCTTTGCGGCACCCGCTTGAGCGAGTGCTCGGGTCAAGTTGCTACCGATTGCACCGGCACCACCCGTGATTAAGATGGTTTTATCTTTATAAGATTCGTTAACGATCACTCTAAACATCCTAATTTACATTCACATAGCTAGATTGTAGCGATGTTTACATCGGAAACTACTAATCCTAACCCCTTTGACGCGAGCACTGCGCCGACCACTTAACGCTACAATTTGGGCACTTACAGTCTCGTACTTAATTACGCTCATACCATCTGCTGCAGTAACGGAATTCTTCGACCCTAACCATCTGCTAGTTTAAACAAATGTCACTTGCATACTTAAAAAAACTTAGTCAAACATACATTTGGAAGCGTATCTTCTACGAGCGCCTCTCTGAGCCAATTCATTTGAATATCATTGCGCTATTTGTTAGCCTTTTTGGTTCATATAGGACAAAAATTGACTTCGATCTGGTAATCAGGCCACAGCATGCATACTCTCTGTTAAGTGTCGCTGATCAAGCAAAAGCGCTTGGGTACGATCGAGTATCAATTTTCGAATTTGGCGTTGCCGCAGGTTCAGGATTGATTAATTTGCAAGAAATCGCAAAAAAAATAACAAAATCAACAGGCATTCATTTTGATATTTACGGTTTTGATACGGGTGCTGGCATGCCGCCGCCACAATCCTATAAAGACCATCCAGAGATATATCAAGCTGGCGACTTTCCGATGGTTTTTGAGAAACTATCGCGCCTGCTAGATGACAACACAAAATTAGTTCTCGGACCTATTGCAGAGTCAATGAAGGCATTTCTCGAAAAAGATTTTTCTAAGGCACCAATAGGATTTGTTTCAATTGATGTGGATTATTACAGTTCTACCGTTGATGCCCTAAAGCTACTAACGCATTCTGCAAACAACATGCTCCCTCAGGTCATGATTTATTTGGATGACTTGGAATACCCTAGTCACAACTCATGGTGCGGAGAACAAGCTGCCGTTCATGAGTTTACTGAGGAGCATCCAATGCGACCAATAGAAAAGCATCCTTTTCTTAGAAGTTACAGAATATTCAAAAATGCGCGATGGATTGACCACATGTATCAATGTCACGTTTTAGATCATGCAGTTCGCAATCAACTTACCCCAAGCCGGTCTAATATTGTATTGTCTAATCCATATTTATAAATAGATTCATCGATTCAAAAAATAATGACCTAATCGAGTGGCAGGGATCTCGACCGTTCGAAATAATACATATCCGATTAAAATGACAAACGGCGCAGTTAATCCCACAGCCACGACAAATCGAATTGAATCGTCTAAAGCCAGAAAGGCATGTTGATTAACTAGCCAATATACGATTGGTATAACAATCAATATATGGGATAAATAAACTGAATATGAGATATTACCTAAAAATCTGAGTGGCTTAAGACTAAACAATTGGTCAAGAATAAACGACCGATTTAAAACTAGAATTATAAAAAGTGCATAACCCAAGATAACAGGTTTACTTAATGGAAGAATGCAAATCACGCTCGCTAAAACTGTATATACATTAACCATTAAGCTAGGTTTTTCCAGCTGTCTATTGCGCAGCCAGACTGCGATCACCAGCCCCGCCATAAAAGCATTCAGCCGATAAACTATAAAACTAGGCTGGCCAAAATGTGCAATCGAACCTGGTGTTAAGTAATTTCCGAAAAGTGAGGGCGCATAAAAAGCAAGAACTGCTGTTAGTGCGGCTAGCAAAATGATATGAATTCGACCAAACATCAACAGCAGTGCTGGCATGATTAAATAAAACTGCATTTCCAGCGACAAACTCCAGCCAGGGAGTGGCGTTGATGACTCCATTCCAGGAACCGCCCCGAATGCAAAAGTGGTGTGCAAGAACAGCCATTTAAAATTGGAAAAGTCCCAAACGGTATGTGGGTTATAGCTACTTAAACCCTCCGCCCATGGGGGGGGAATCAACTTATGCGTTGCATCATGCATTTCTGCCAATACTGGCAAAAAACAAAAGCAAATGATGAGTAAGAAATAATAGAGTGGTGCGATGCGAAAAAAACGATTCGCATAAAAGGGGATCGCTATTTTGGTAAAACTAAAACTAAAAGTGTGCCTAAAACTGATAGCTGTTTTCCATGTATAAACCATTAGAAAACCTGACAAAATCATAAATAAGTCGACAGCTAGGGCATGCATGCCTAAAACATAGTTTTTAAAACCTACCGAATTAGCCAAATGCCCTAGGTAAACCCACATTGCAAGTAAGCCACGAAATCCATCCAGTGCCGATAAATGCGAGGGCATCTCAAGTTCATTTTTCTTATTATGACCAGTGTCTGATCTTTGAGTAATTGAGGATGGAGTGTTCATTAAAGAATGGCATGTAATCAAATCAAGTGCGTTACTACGTTCGTCTTCGCTTTAATCGATGAATGGGTCTGCGCGGGACAGAGGCAATATCGTAGCCAATAAAAGACAAAATAAGTTGCAAACCAATTAAGAGTGGCATCGCTGCCACCATGACCGTACCAGCCGATGCTGGTATGCCAACATCGGCTGATATTAACCATTGATAGCCACCGAATACAACACCAAAAAAGGTCAATAAAAATCCTAAAACAAGTTGAATAGAGGCGAGCGACAGGTCTCTCAGAAAATAGTTATAAAAAATTCTTTTACAAAAGTTTTTAGTGTGTTTGTATAGAAATTCGCCCATTATCTTGGATATTTTAAGATGGCTAGTTTCCTCGCCATACTTTGCATCCATTGGAACGTCAACGACCATGGCCCGAAGCGTATTTAGCCGAAATAACATATCAGTTTCAAAGAAATAACGTTTGCTAATTTTATGAAATGGAAGATGCTTACAGGCGTCTGCATGTATCGCGGTATACCCATTGGTGGGATCGAATAAATTCCAGTAGCCAGAGGATAACTTTGTAAGTAAGGACAAAACGGCATTGCCGAAAATTCTTACTCTAGGCATTGATCGGATCTTCTCCAAATCATAAAAGCGATTTCCCTTTGTGTAATCAGCTTCACCAGAGATGATTGGCGCAATAAAATCCGGAATAAGTGCAGGATCCATCTGCCCGTCACCGTCAACCTTGACAATGATGTCTGCTTTATCTGCAAGTGCAGCCTGGTATCCGGCCATCACTGCGCCACCCACACCTTGATTGACTGGCTGATATAAAACGCGAACTCGAGGGTCGGTAATGAATGTCTCTACATACTTACCTGTTTCATCCGGGCAGGCATCATCCACTACGTAGATACCCCATACTGATTCAGGTATGCCATGAATGACTTCGCTGATATGCTGAGTAACCCGATAGGCAGGTATCACGACAGCCACTCGCCATTCGTCTTTATTCTCGAACACTAAACCTGACTCCAAGTCGTGGCGCTATTGCCTGTAAACGCCAGTTCAATTTAAGTAACTTAATAAATCAGAAAAAACTTAAAGGCCCATTATCTATTACATTAATAGATCTGTACATTTAAGAGCTTCTTCATGTTAGACAAAGCATGCCCGGTTTGCAAATCAGTCATGACAGCTGGCAATGAGCCTTGGCATTTTGTATGCAAGCGTTGTCATTATGAAATGGCAACACTCCTGCCGACCATCAATAAAACAGACCTGCACCGTCCGCTGGATGAGTTCTCGCGGGAGTCTGGTCTACGCACAGTAAGAAATATCAATTTCAAGACACTGTTGAATAGAATCTGCACGTTTACTTCTAACCATCACAAATTACTTGATGTGGGCTGCGCACACGGCTGGTTTCTTGAGTTGGCCAAGAATCATTTCGATGTGCTTGGCATTGAACCTGATCAAACAATATTTAAACAAACTTTAAAGCTCGGCTTACCTATTAGGATGGGTTATTTTCCACAGATTTTAAGTACAGACGAAAAATTTGACGTCATTGTTTTTAATGATGTGATTGAACATATCCCAGATATTCAGTCAGTATTGTCTGCTTGCAATGACCATCTAAAGGATGATGGGTTGCTTGTATTAAATCTACCTGATAGCAATGGAGTGTTCTATCGCCTTTCAAAAATATTCAATTTCATCGGCATGAAAGGATTTTTCGAAAGAATGTGGCAAGTGGGGATGCCCTCACCACATATCCATTACTTTAATCAAAAAAATCTAGGGATTCTTCTTGCGAGCCAAGGCTTCGAAGTCAAAGACAAAGGTCGCCTAGAAACACTCAGCCTCGATGGTTTATATACGAGACTGACCTATGCGAATAAAAAAACAAGACCAATCGTCACAAGCTTAATCTATTGCCTAATCTTCATTGCCATGCCACTGCTGAAAATTCTGCCAAGTGACATCGCGTATGTCATTACACAAAAAAAGAAATAAACTCAATTTACTCAAGGCGGCTAAATGATTCAATTTTGCCATCAGTTCGGATTATCCTAAAAAGACTGGGTGATCCGTTTTTAGTACTATCTTTATCAAATAACGTGCCGCCAGATTGCCAAAGTTTTTCATCACCTCGGTAAACCGCTAGGTACTCATATCCATCCAAGAGGCTTGGTAAATTGACATCACAAGACCAAACATCACCCTCATAGTATTTTTTTCCAATACTCCAACACCAAGACATTGAGCTTGTGTAGGGAAGCATGGCGTAATAAAACATAATTCTTTCTAGCCCATTAGAATTTTGCGCAATAAAATACACTTTTTCATTGGGTTGAATATACTTTTTGACTTTGTCAGCAAATGACTCCGTTCTCTGACGAAGCTGATAAGCTTCGCCGCCAGCCTCAATCAATTTAACTTCTTTGAAAAATACGCTTGGAACAAGTAAACATATAAACAATCCAACTGCAGCGTGTACAGTCACTAAGGACTTTGTTTTCAGTTCATCAATCGCGCTGCAGAGAAAAGCAAAAAGCAATAGCATCCAAGCAAGGATATAACTAGAAAAATACCTTTCAAAGGATGCGAGTCTAATGCCTTCGTATTCTGTAAAAAAAACAAGATAACTTAAAAAAAGTGCGGCGAGATAACCCAGTGCCCCAACAAAAATTATCGCTAGTGTCCAGACAAGTTTTGTTCGCAATATCCTAGGTTTAATTAAAACGACAGCCACACTTAAAAGAATAAAAATAATTAACAAAAACATTAAGGAAGGGCTAGCAATCGACCAACGATCAGTTATGCTCAAAAACCCAGGCTTTAAAACCCTAGTGAAAAATTCGCTCGTTGTGAGGGATAAGCGCTTACTTAAAGCAGGCTCAGTAAAAATGCTGAAATTCGGAATTACCACATCTCGAGTTGCTTGGATTTTTGCGACATACCAAGACCACGACTTTAAAACACCTAAAGTCGCTGCAAACCCAAGCAACGCAACGATCGTCGGGTAAAGCAATCTAGCTTTTAATGAGTTATTTGAGGATTGGTTTTCAAGAAAATAAGAAACATAGAAAACACCAAATGCAACAATGGCTAACAAAATAGCTATTTCTTTGATTAATGCTAAGGCAGCAATAGCAATAAAAAACACGATGACAGTGGTAATTTTTTTAAGCTGACTATAGGCCAAAGCTAAACAGGCTGCAAAGCATACACCCAGCAATTGATCAGAATAAATTGTTGAGTAACTATAATTAAAAAAATACAAAAATGATGTGGCAATAATGAAAGTGAGCGAGACATTTAGTGGCCTCTTAACTATGGAGCCCACCACGCACAGAATCGAAGACAAAACCCAAAACGTTTGTGCATACAACACATTTTTTTCAGACCAAAATGTTTGTTTGACAAAGTAGTACTGAAATAGCTGTTGAATGGGAGGATAAGATTTTAAAAAAATCGGGGAGTCGCTTTTGAACAATGCATTTGTTTCATATATTATTTTTGTACTGCTTGCCCAAAAAGAAAACTCATCCCATATTAAGAATTTAAAATCCTTAGCAACAGCAATATAAAAAACAATAAATGGAACAACAATCAACACATCAGAATAGGGAATGTTTAAAGATTTAGGATTCCTTACAATTCTAATAATTTGTAAAATCGCTAAAAAGCATCCCAAAGCAGTAGCAAATATCAAACCAAGGGAAAGCAAATCAAATAGTGCAAAAAAGAAGAGGACCAAGCTTACAGAACAGCAAAATATAAAAGGTGCTTTATAGCGACCAATTTCTGCTTGTTGGCTAATAAAGCTTATCAGTCCGAAACTAGATAAAAAGAGAAGAAAAGTTGACATAGTGAATCCGTTGGTTTCAGGTCCGAAGTGCAACTTTGATTATGTAGTTGTTTTGGTTAGGTGAGTTTTTGGAGTCTAATGCAGTGCGTTGTGTGACATGAATGTCTTGCATAACGTCACCCGCGACAAGCCTCCCCTGTAGAACAAAGATATTGGGCAAGAAAAGTAGCACCTTGCATATTACCTGTCGCAGCGACAGGGTCATAGCGCCCTAGCTCAAGCAGTTTGCGCATCTCATCTTCAAAGTCACCGCGATGCAAAGCTTCGGTTGATATCTCAGTGCAATGAGCAACGACCTCAAGCCAGTCTGTTAGTGCTTTTGCTTCGGGCCAATCGCGACGTTCAACATACAAAACAGGGACACCAGCGGCAGCCGCTTCGACAAACATGCCATAACCAGGCTTGGTTAGGATTAAGTCGACGGAGGCAACTAAATCAGAGTAGCTCAGGCCGGTTTGGGTTTCTGAAATGACGTGTGGATGCTTAGATATTTGTGCAATTTTACCGGCCACTATGTAGTGAATCGGCTTGCCAAGCATATGAGTTGACCATTCATCAAGCTCGAGGTCGAAGGGCATCCCTCCCATCCCGACCAACACAAGCCAGACATCCTCAGTTACCTGTGTGTTTAAAGTTAGTGCGTCTCTGCGCATGATGCCCGGTTTGCAGACGGGGCCGATTGCACGCGTATTGGTGAGCGTTAGCATCGGCATACTAGGTGTAGGCAACAAGAAGCAGTCAGCCTGCTGATAAATCCCGCGTATCTCACGCACAATCTCTGCTCCCACGCGCGCAAGCTCTGGCGAAATAGAACGTGATGCAGCAGTATTTTCAAGAGCATTAGGAGTCGCCAGCAAAAGCGCATGCTCAAGAACATCGGCCCAGTTCAACGAGCACAGCGCAACAGAAGGAATGCCTGCTTTTTTTGCAGCTGCGAGCGTCAAATATGGAATGTCTGCCAAGACAAGATCGACCTTTTGTTCAAGCAGTTCCTCGGATAGGTGCTCAATCCTTTCGGGCATGGAGGCATGAAACTTTTGATAAGCAAGCAAGCTGGCGCTAAGATCGACCGTCAGTGCATCTCGCATCACCATGCCAAAGTCATCGGCGACGGGTTGTAAAACGTCGGGGTTGAGTATTCGCTTTTGAATTTGATCGGCAGGAAAGGTTGCGCTAATAGTAAGACGTAAATTCGGGATCAGTTCGCGCAATTGATTGATGACGGGTGCTGCCTGTGATAGATGACCAAAGCCATGAGATGACAGGGCAACTAAAAGATGTGGAGGGCGAGGTGATGGCAAGGTAATGACGCCTAACCGTACTGCTTACCCAGCCATTGACGATATTCCCCGCTGGTAACGCCTTCCACCCATTCGGGATTGTCCAGATACCACTCCACCGTTTTTTTAATCCCGGTTATAAACGTTTCTTGTGGCTTCCACCCCAGTTCGCTTTCGATTTTTCGTGCATCGATCGCGTAGCGGCGATCATGGCCGGGGCGATCTTTGATATAGGTGATCTGTTCCGCGTATTTTTTACCATCCGTCCGGGGGCGCAACGTATCGAGGTGGCTGCAGATCGTTTTAACAACATCGATATTGGCCATCTCGTTCCAGCCGCCAATATTGTAGGTCTCTCCAATGCGCCCGGCTTCGAGGACTCGTATGATCGCGCGGCAGTGATCTTGTACAAATAGCCAGTCACGAATTTGCTGACCATCGCCGTATATCGGCAGGGGCTTGTCATTTAAGGCATTCAGGATGACGAGTGGAATCAGTTTTTCTGGGAAGTGATAGGGACCATAGTTGTTGCTGCAGTTGGTCGTCAGAACAGGCAAGCCATAGGTGTGATGCCAGGCGCGAACCAGATGGTCGGACGAGGCCTTGCTGGCCGCATAGGGGCTATTCGGCTCGTAAGGGTTCGTCTCGGCAAAAGGAGGGTCCTGAGGTCCCAGGGTGCCATAGACTTCATCGGTCGAAACATGCAGAAAGCGAAAGCTTGCCTGGTTCACGTCCTCGCCGCTGTCCTCGGCGGGCAGGGTCGACCAATAGGCGCGAACGCACTCAAGCAAGTTGAACGTGCCGATCACATTGGTCTGGATAAACTCGCCCGGACCCAGAATTGATCGGTCAACGTGAGACTCAGCGGCAAAATTGAGAACGGCGCGGGGCTTGTATGAAGAGAGCAGTTCAGAGACGAGTTTTTGGTCGCATATATCGCCCTGCACAAAAATATGACGCTTGTCATCTGCCAGCGAGGCCAGATTCGCGAGATTGCCTGCATAGGTCAGTTTGTCCAGATTCACAATGGGTTCGTCATGGTTTGAAAGCCACGTATGAACAAAATTACTACCTATAAAGCCTGCGCAACCGGTGACAAGAATCATCTCATGTACTCAAAAGGTCGATTTGTTGCCAAATTGTAGGGTATGAACGAGGGGTGTTGGTCGAGGATTTGTTACTCTTTCAGGCTATGAATGTATCGATTCCAACACTGGAGCAGTTTAGAGAAGAGTCCCGGGCGGGTCGCTTGGCAGGGCGGGTTCGCCTGCAATTACCCTGCAACCTAACAGATTTCCCCGCTGAAATCTTCAGCCTGGCGGACTCTCTGGAGATCCTTGACCTGTCAGGTAACGCCCTATCCAGACTGCCCGATCGCCTGCCCGAACTACGTAAGTTAAAAATCCTGTTCTGTTCTGATAACCACTTTACCGAGCTGCCGCGCGTACTGGGTCAATGTAAAAATTTGAGCATGATCGGATTTAGGAACAACCGAATCACTCACATTGCGCCCGAAGCTTTGCCTCCCTTGTTGCGCTGGTTGATTTTGACGGGGAACCAGCTGTCCGCATTGCCGTCTGAGCTCGGTCATCGTCCTTATCTGCAAAAACTGATGGTGGCGGGTAATCGCCTGCAGGCTCTGCCACAAGAACTCAGCCTGTGTAAAAATCTGGAGCTCCTCCGAATCGCGGCGAACAGATTTGATGTCTTACCTGAGGTCTTGTTCAAATTGCCGCGCCTGTCCTGGTTAAGCTATTCGGGCAATCCGTTTTGTTCACACAACGAGCAAACCGCCCTGGCAGATACTCCAGTCAAGCAGATTCCCTGGTCTTCTTTGTCTTTGCAGCAAAAACTTGGCGAGGGTGCCTCGGGTGTGATTTACCAAGCTGTCTGGCAATCTGTCACCCCGATCCCGGTTGCCGTCAAGTTATTCAAAGGTGAGCTGACAAGCGATGGTTTGCCGATCAGTGAAATGGCTGCATGCATGCGGGCGGGGATTCATCCAAACTTGATCAAAGTACTTGGCAAAATAGGGGATCATCCGGAGGGCGTGAATGGTCTGGTGATGTCTCTCGTCGATGCAAGTTATCGCAACCTGGCTGGCCCGCCAAGCTTTGCCTCGTGTACGCGCGATGTCTATGACGATGACTTACGCTTGAGTTTTTCTGAAATGCTGAGCATCGTTTCTGGTATCGCTGGTGTCGCGCAGCAAGTGCATGCTAATGGAATCATGCACGGTGATTTGTACGCGCACAATATTCTGTTGGGCCAAAATGGAGATGCCTTGCTAGGTGATTTTGGAGCGGCGTGTTTTAAGCCTACCGCTGCTGCGCACAGTCACGCGCTTGAAAAGATCGAAGTGCGTGCCTTCGGTTATTTGCTCGAGGAATTGCTTGAGCGCTACGAAGGTGAGGCAACGGCGGGGGCGACCTTTGCGACGCTGACCCATTTAACTGCGTTGCGTGATGCTTGCTTGCACATAGACCCAACCCAACGACCTGTTTTTACAGAGGTCGTGGCAAGAATCCGGACAGCTTAATTATTTTCTTGTAAGATGTCCAACATCTAAAAATTGCAATCATAATTGCACCCGACTGCACCGGAGACCTCAATGCCCAAGCTACCCCTCAGCCGTTTTACTGTGCTGGATCTGACGCGCGTGCGCTCTGGCCCTGCCGCGGTCCGCCAGCTGGGAGACTGGGGTGCAAATGTCATCAAGATCGAAGAGCCGGGTGATATGCCGGACGACAAACCGGGCGGCTCAGCGCAGTTTGCAGACTACCAAAATACCCACCGTAACAAACGCAGCATCACCATCAACTTAAAGCACCCCAAGGGCAAGGCTTTGTTTATGGAGATGGTGAAGCAGGCGGATGTGGTGATTGAAAACTATCGCCCCAACGTCAAATTCAAGCTTGGCATCGACTACGAGTCACTGCGCAAGGTCAATCCACGCATCATTCTCGCCAGCGTCTCTGGCTTTGGCCAAGATGGTCCGTACAAGGATCGTCCTGGTCTGGATCAGATTGCCCAGGGTATTGGCGGCATTATGTCCGTGACGGGTGAGCCTGGTCGCGGGCCCATGCGTGCCGGCATACCGGTGGCGGATCTGACTTCGGGATTATTTTGTGCCATCGGTACCTTAGTTGCACTGCTCGAGCGCGAGGAGTCGGGCGAGGGTCAGTGGGTACAGTCCTCGCTCTTGCAGGCTCAGGTCTGGATGATGGATTTTCAGATCATGCGTTGGCTGATGAACAAGGAAATCCCGGGGCAGAGTGGCAACGACCATCCCACCAGCTCGCCGACAGGTGTGTATACGACTTCGGATGGTTATATCAATATTGCCGCCATGGGTACGGAAATGTATGTACGTCTGGCGAATGTGTTGGGCTTGCCAGAGCTGATCGACGACCCTCGGTTTAAGACCCTCCAGCTACGCGCCAAGAATCGTCCTGAGCTCAATGCCGCCATCAACGCACGGACGAAACAGGAAAACACGGAATTTTGGATTGATTTGCTCAACAAGGAAGGTGTGCCTTGTGGTCCGATCAAGAACGTGCAGCAAACCATGGAAGATCCTCAGGTCGTCCATCTGGGCATGGCTAAAAAGCTCCAGCATCCCAAGCTTGGAGAAATTAGTGTGGTGGGTCAGCCCGTCATCATGAGTCGCTCCAAGCGCGAGGTCTTTGTGGCCGCCCCAGATCGTGGCGAGCATAATAAAGAAGTATTCGCAGAGTTCGGTATCAGTGCGGCTCGCATCGAAGAGCTCGCTCGTGAAGGTGCGATCTAAGTTGGATAAGCCAGGCATCACCACAACCGTCTACACGGCTCGCAGACAACAGGCGACAGGTCGTCGAGGCGCGAGTGCCAAGCTTGCTTCGGCCGTGTCCTCGTCGACCGCGTCGGCTTTTGACAGTCTCGGCCGTCCGGAAAATCTCCCGGATGAGATCGCGCAGCAGCTGCGCACACGTATCCTCAATGAAAGTCTCGCCCCCGGACAGCGTTTACCGACCGAGCAGGAGCTTGGCGCGCAATTTGGTGTCAGCCGCAATGTGGTGCGCGAAGCGATCGCGCGGCTCAAGCTCACGGGTTTGGTTGAGACGCGTCATGGCGTGGGTACCTTTGTCTGTGCAGATATCGCGCTGCGTCCATTCGAGGTATCGCATGACGATTTGCTGGACTTGTCTCAGCTCATTCATGTGCATCAATTGCGGATTGAGATCGAATCGGGTGCTGCTGCCTTGGCAGCGACGCACCGCACTGCAGCTCAGCTTGAGTCGCTTCGTCAGTCGCTTAGGCGTCTGGAGCAACACGCTTCGGATTGGGAGGCGGCCTCGCACACGTCGGTAGATTTTCATCTGGCGGTCGCGCATTGCGCCAACAATCCTTACTTTGTTCGCATCATGGGACATTTGAGTCATGTGATCCATCATGCTGTACGCACGTTCAGATTCAGAACGATTGGCACGACTCGCGTGGAAGAAATAGAGAACGAGCACGAGATCATCGTCGAGGCAATCGCCCGGCGTGACTCGGCAGGTGCTCGTCTCGCCATGAGGACACATTTAGAAACCGCTATGGCACATTATCGAACATTACTTGGAGACCTTTAAAAATGACGACCACCAGATTGTTGCAGGGCGAAATCACAGACAACTTGATCATCGAGAAAAGGGGTGCTGTGGGCTGGATTACCTTTAACGACCCAGCCAAACACAATGCGATGTCATACGACATGTGGGCGGCTTTGCCCGGCGTCATTAAGATGTTTGAAAACGATGACGAGATCCGTGCGGTGGTCTTGACCGGCGCGGGTGGCAAGTCCTTTGTCAGCGGCGCCAACATCTCCCAGTTTGAAAAACTGCGCACTGCAGCGGATGCGGTCGCCGAGTACGAACGTGTGGGCGAAGAAGCCCAGGGCTCGATTTACAACTGCTCCAAGCCAGTGATCGGTCGTATCGACGGCTATTGCATCGGTGGCGGATTGAACCTGTCCTTGTGCTGCGACATCCGTATCGCATCCGATGTCAGTACGTTTGCAATTCCCGCCGGCCGTTTAGGTCTGGGCTATCGCTTGACCGCGATTCGTAACCTGGTCAGCACAGTCGGCGCGCCACAGGCGCTCGACATTATGTTGTCCGCCCAGCGTTTCACGGCGCAGCAAGCCAAGGAAAAAGGTCTGATTCAACATCTGGTGCCAGCAGCCGAGCTCGACAAGGCTGTGGATGAGTATCTCGCCAAAGTCGTTGCGAACGCACCCATCACGCTGCGCGCAGGTAAAAAAGCGATCCGCGAGTTTCAGAAAGTACCTCCACACGTGGACGTCGAAGGCATCAAACAGATGGTCTTGGCATGTTTCGCCAGCGACGACTATCAGGAAGGCAAGCGTGCCTTCGCTGAAAAGCGTGCACCTGTGTTTCGTGGAAAGTAAATACTGATCAAGAGTTAACCTTCAAGGTTAACTCTTCAAGTATGCGCCGCATTTGAAAGCGTTTTTGATAAGCGCCTCTAATTAAAGAGGCGCTTTTTTACGTCCTGCATGCCTGGTCAGTGTCAGAGTGAAGCGTGTGGTTCGTGCAAAGAATGATGGAATAAATCAATGCAAGTCCGAGTGTTACGCTTGTGAAATTATGCAACGTATTGGTATTTGTAAAAAAAGTGGTGAATGTTGTAAAACAGATACCTGCGAGGGTAAGTGAAAGCACAACATTGACTCGCCGCACGATCAGGGCGGCTAACAAAATGCCAAGTAAATAGGAAAGTGTGGCGCCCCCTCCTAAAATGCCATAATCAATGACTGAGTTGAGGTACTCGTTATGAGTATGTTCCATTTCATCAAAAGGGAACTTGGCCTCCCTGCTCCATTGGTCGACGAGCTGGTTTCGTTTTTCGATCCCCACACCTAGCAAAGGATGTTGAGCAAAAGATTCCACTCCTCTTTCCAGAAAGTGCAGGCGCAGTCCTACAGAGGTGCCCCTTTGATCTTCTTTAAAACTGTTTATTTCGTTCAGAGCTGTTGTGACGCGGTTTTTGGGGATTTCGTGTAGCTCAGGAATGCTGATGGATAATATGCCAAGAAAAACAGCAATACCCGCGTAACTCAGCCAGAGGCGTCTGCTATTGAGGCGCTTTAAGGAGATGTCTTGTCTAAAGCTAAACAGCAGTAAACAAAACACCCAGATAACTGCCAAATAGGCACCGCGAACTCCTGCCAGAACAATTGAAGTTAACAATAATAAAGAGCCTGCTGTAGCAATGCTGTTCAAGGCAAGCGATTTTTTTTCAAGGTGTGGCTCGGGTGATAGTTTGTAGCTTGCCAGGACCAATGCAAACAATGACATGCCAAAAGCCCAGGGAATGATATTGGTCGGGATGCTGAGCTCTTGAATCCACCGATACGAAACAATCAGAGCAGGTATGCAGGACAATGCGAGAGCGGTCACCAATTCTCTGCGAAATTTTGTTTGGATGTTGATTCGTCTGACCAGTATGTGTAGAGCGATCGCGGTCAACAGCATGCGCACATCGAAATGCCTGTATGCCCAGCTGTCTTCCCAGTAAAGCTGACCGATTGTTCGTAAAACAAACGCTGCGGCAAAGCACCAAAAGATGACCGTCGTAGCGCGATATAGCTCGCGGCGTCCGGCAGTGCTCGCCTCGATAACGGGTGTTGTACCAGCAAGCCAAAAACTCCAAACAATCGCCATTACCCATGCTGCGCCTGCGGCTTTGGTAGACGCAGGTGAAAAGGCTACTAAGGCTAACCACAAATACCAGCCTAGCTGATGTGCGGATTGTTTGGACATGGATTATTAGTTTTTATACGCTAAAGAAAAGGTATTTGGGCTAGTTTAACTTAGGCTCCAACAGATCTCCTTAAAGCTAAAAATTAAATTATTAATACAAGTACATGTTTTGTATATTTTTTAAATTGATCGGTGGGCGACTTATCGCCCGACAAAAACCGCAGGCCGTTTCTCCAGAAACGCTTTCTGCGCCTCTTTTGCGTCCTCGGTTTTTGCGATCGCTGCGGTCATGTCCTGTTCGTAGCGGTAGCCATCCCGCAGGCTCATGTCTTCGATGGCGTTGAGCGTTTGTTTGGCCAGCCCAATCGAGAGCGGGCTCTTGCTGGCGATCGTTTGTGCAAGCTCGAGTGCAGCAGGCATCAGTCCCTCGGGAGTGGTTACTTGCAGTACGACTCCCAGACGGTATAGCTCATCGGCAGGTACGCGGTAGCCGGTGAACATCATTTTGCGCAGCATGGTGTGAGGAAACAAGCGCGCTGCGTGACTGCCGCCACCGAGGAGGCCGACGTCGATTTCGGGCAGTGCCAGGCAGCCTTTTTCGGAGGAGATGATCAGGTCGGCCGAGGCAGCGATCGCGAGGCCCGCTCCAAGGGCAGGACCGTTGAGGGCGACGATGACAGGCTTGGTGCATTCCCGAATTGCATGAAAACACTCTCTCGTGCGGCGTGAGTGAGCGGGCAGATCACCGGGTCCTTTGATAACTGAAGACCGGCCTTTTAGGTCGGCGCCAGCGCAAAATATTTTGCCCTCACCGGTCAGGACAACGGAGCGTACCTCGGGTGTCTCGGAGATGATGTCGAGCGCCGCGGTGAGCTCATCGCTGAGGGTTTTTGAGAGGGCATTGACGGGAGCGTGATTGAGGCTCAGCACAGCAATATGATCGACAAGGCTGCAGCTCAGTTGAGTCATTTGTGGCAGGAAGGTATTGGTCATGGTTTGATCGTCCCCATTAGATTTGTTGGTTTGTTGATTTGTTGTGTTTGCATAAGCATAACAATATCGAATGGCCCTTTTCAGAGGTCTTTGATGATGCATAATTCGCAGATGAAAACCAAAATCCTCTTAATTGGTGGCAACGGTCAGGTTGGTCATGCGCTGAAATCCTCTCTCCAGGAATTGGGGGAGTTGGTGGTTTGTACGCGCGCTGAGTTAGATCTGGGTGTAGTAGGTAGGGGGGCAGATCATCTCGCACACTGCCCGATTTCAGCACTCGTTTCGAGTGTGAAACCGAACATTGTCGTGAATGCTGCAGCCTACACCGCAGTGGATCGGGCCGAAACAGAGACTGAGCTTGCGAATTCCATTAACGTAGTCGCGCCGGGTCTGCTTGCCAGGGCTGCGCATACCGTTGGGGCATGCATGGTTCATTACTCGACGGACTATGTGTATGCCGGGATTAAAAAGACGCCTCATGTCGAGACGGACGAGACTCAGCCTTTGTCAGTCTATGGTCGCACCAAGCTTGAGGGCGAACGCGCGGTCGCTGAGGCCTGCCCAAGACATTTGATCTTTCGGACAAGCTGGGTGTTCGGGGCGCACGGTGGAAATTTTTTAAAGACCATGCTCAAGCTCGCACAGGAGCGAGATGAGTTGAGAGTGGTGTCTGATCAGGTGGGGGCACCGACCACGGCTGCGTTGATTGCTGAGACAACGACGCAGATTTTGGGTCAGATGACTGGACAGCCGGCAGACGATCCGCGCTGGGGTGTCTACCATCTGACGGCGGGTGGTGAGACGAATTGGCATGCGTATGCAAGCTATGTGATCGCTCGGGCGCGCGACGCCGGCTGGCCGATCAAGGTCGCGGATCACGCGATTTCGGCGATTCGCACCAAGGACTTTCCCGTTGCTGCGACGCGGCCGATGAATTCATGCCTGGATACAAGCAAGATACGTCAGGCGTTTGGCGTGAGTTTGCCTGATTGGCGGGTGGGGGTGGATGAGGTGTTGATATCGCTCAAACAGGGGAGGTGATCGAAGTGACCACCAGAATCCTGATCGTTCGTACATCCTCGCTGGGTGACTTGGTGCACATGTTGCCTGCGATTTCCGACATTGCGCGGCATGTGCCGGGGGCGCAGATTGACTGGCTGGTCGAGGAGAGTTTTGCGCAGATTCCGGCCTGGCATCCTGCGGTGCATGAGGTGATTCGCGTGGCGCATCGTCGCTGGCGCAAGGCCTGGTGGTCAGCGGAGGTGAGAGCCGCACGTCGGACTCTCGAGCTTAATCTACGAGCGCGTCGCTACGATATCGTGCTGGATATGCAGGCGTTGTTGAAATCGGTTTGGCTCACACGCATGGCCTCTGGTGTCAAGCATGGTCTTGGTTTTACCTCCGCTCGTGAACCAATAGCCTCATTGTTTTATGACGTGCGTCATCGTGTGAAATTCTGGCAGCCTGCGGTGACGCGTCAGCGAGAGCTGGCGGCGGCAACCTTTGGTTACACCTATGAGGGAGCGCCTGATTTTGGTTTGCAGGCTTTCGAAGACGAAGCTCGGATATTGCGTACGCACGAGGATGCCTATGCAGTGATCATGCCCTCGGCGAGTCGTGACGACAAACTCTGGCCCGAGCAGGACTGGCAGGCGGTATTTGATCGTCTGACTGACGAGGGTTTGCAACTCAAGTTGTTGGCGGGGAACGATGCGGAAATGCAACGGGCTCAGGCTCTTGTCGCTGGCCGTCGCAATGCGCTGGTGCTGCCTCGTATGGATTTGACGGAGGCGGCTCGTTGTCTGGCGGGCGCAAGACTGATGGTCGGGCTCGATAGCGGGTTGACACATCTGTCGGCGGCTCTTGGTCGTCCAACCATCGGTATTTACAAAGCTTCCACGCCTGTCAGAACGCCTCTTGTTGGTGCGGCTTTCACGGCTAGTCTGGGGGATCGGGGCAAATCTCCCACCCGGGAGACAGTTTTAAGTGCATTGAACGACGCTCTGCGCTAGTATCTCGCCATGGCACAACAGGCGTACACCCTCCTTTTGAGATTGCTGTCCCCCCTGATCTGGGGGTGGATGTATTGGCGTGCTCGTCGCGCGGGTGGGGATTGGAAGATTTTCTCGTCGGATCGCTTCGGTTCCTATGCCCTGCCGTGGGATGGCGAACCACCGGTCTGGGTACATGCGGTGAGCCTGGGCGAGACACGTGCGGCGCAGTCTTTGATTGTGTCCTTGTTGTCGCGCGGCGATCGTGTGTTGTTGACGCACACCACACCCACAGGCCGCGCCGAGGGTGCAAAGTTGTTTGCCGCCGAGATCGCGACGGGTCAATTGCGTCAGCAATGGTTGCCCTATGACTTTCCCGGTGCGACGCGCCGGTTTTTCAAACACTATCGTCCCAGACTGGGGATTTTGATTGAACGTGAGGTCTGGCCCAATCTGCTGGATCAGGCCCAGAAAGCCGATGTGCCGATGATTTTGGCGAGCGCGCGGTTTTCTGAGCGTGCGCAGGGACATGTCCGTCGCATCGATCAGGTGTTCCTGAGTCTGATGCGCGACGCGTATGCCAGCATTGATCTGGTGCTGGCGCAGACCGAAGACGATGCGCGCAGGTTGTTTGAGGTGGGTGCCTCGAACGTGCAGATCGTCGGCAATCTAAAGTTTGATGTGGTGTTGCCGATTGTCGCGGTCGATGCGGGCCGCGCTTGGCGTCAACGTCTGACCCGCCCGGTGATTTCGATTGCGAGCACGCGCGAAGGCGAGGATGCGATGTTTGTCTCGGCGATCCAGCATCAGCTCAAACATCCCGGGGTCAAGCTGGAGGATTTCTCGGCGCACGCTGTGCATTTTGATCCGATTTTGACGCCTATTGTGTCCAATGATGTGCCGACAGAGCCATCATTGAAATTGAACGCGTCAATCGGTGCTTCAGACAACCCCACATCTGCTTCCCCTTCCTACCCCTCCCCAGCTTCTCCCCCTCCCTTGTTTTTCCTGATTCCGCGTCATCCTCAGCGTTTTGACGAGGCGGCGGCTTTGCTGGAGCAATCCGGGCTGCGTTTTGTGCGGTGGTCTGATATTCGTCACAACACGCACGCTGATCGTGAGTTGTCGGATGTGCAGGTGGTCTTGGGTGACACGCTTGGTGAGATGCCGTTCTTTTATGCAGCGAGTGATGTTGCGATTGTGGCGGGAAGTTTTGCGCCGCATGGTGGTCAAAATCTAATCGAGGCGTGCGCGATGGGAACGCCCGTGATCGTCGGGCCGTTCGCGCGTAATTTTGCCGATGCGGTACAGGGTGCGGTTGCAGCGGGCGCTGCAGTGCAGATTCAGCGTTCGGAAATTGTGGATCCTGCGTTACGTGCCGTGGCGACGGCCTTGAATTGGCTCAAGGAACCCGAGGCGCTGGCTGCGCGTGGTCATTCCGGGCGTGATTGGGTAGCTCTGCATACGGGCGCGACTGCCCGGATTTTGCAGCAGATCAACGACTTTGAAGTTGCACGGGACCAAGCTTTGCAGCGTCGGCATTAAGCGGCACAGGTAGTTTGTTTGGCGCTGTGCGACCAGCCTCCGCCCGAGGCGTGCCAAACCATCCCTGGCCCACGCCAAAGACGCCAAGATTAATCAACATCAAAATAATAAAAACAGCTCTCATGCAGTGACTCGCATTAATCCCTGATGTCCCATAGCTTATTCGCTCTGCAGCACGCGCGCCAGTCCATCGAGTACCGGGTGGGCGATAAATTTGATGTCGAGCGAGGCCAACATGCGTCGGACTTCTGTTTCGACCTCGGGCCAGCCGCCACCGCTCACGCAGAGTGTCGGTGCCACGCCGAAGCGTTGACGCGTGATTTCGCACTGGCGCCAGACGGCCCCAGTTTGCGCGGCGACCACGCCTGTGGAGATGGCTTGCAGGGTGTGGGTGGGATAGTCTGAGCCTGCGCCACTTGCCAGAGGCAGGTTGGCCGTGCCTTGGGCAAGAGACTGTCGCATCAGGGCCGGACCGGGCAGGATGAGTCCGCCTTCGAAACGTTTTTCCGGGCTGAGGGTGTCGATGGTGGTCGCGGTCCCAAAGGTGGCAAGCACCAGGGGAGGATGTGCTTTGGGAAAATGACCGGCCAGCCCCAGCAGCGCGGCCCACCGATCGGCCCCGAGCTGTTCGGGTCTGTCGTAGCCGTTTTGGACGTCAAGCTGGGTGGCGGCAGGGGCATTCCAGCTCAGCGGACAACTCGCCTCCCGAAAAACCTCCGTCAGCATGTCTGCGACTACGCTCCCTGCGACATTGACACCCATCGCCGCGCGGGGCTGGACTGGCAGGCTGGACAGCCACTTGCGCAGTCGCTCTGGCAGCTGGGCCAACGGATTGAGTGCCACCGCATGCACAGCCGCCTCACGGCCCAGGCTGGGGTGATACCAGCCCAGTTTGAGTCGGCTGTTACCAACGTCGAGCAAGACGATCATGGAGTCCCCTTTGCGTTGTGAGTGTGTGCTGGACGAATCGAGACATCGCCGACCAGTATGGGTATCGCGCCTGTTTCGGTCACGACGCAAAGCCTGCCCAGATGATCAGTGCCCTGCGCAATGCCTTCATGGAGGATGTTGCCCTGGTCGATCACTTGCACGGGCTGCCCGGCGAGCACATCGACGGTCTCGAAGTCTTGTTTGAACGCCGCATAGCCGTGCTCGCCATAAACCTTTAGCGCCTGTTGCCAGGTTTTTGCAATATGGGCAACGATTTGCGCGGGTGAGGGCAATGGCTCCGCTTGAATCATCCCCAGATCGGCGATTTCACGTCCGAGTACCTCACTCAGTGCGGAAGCATCCCGCAGATTGAGTCCCATTCCGACCACCACTTGAGCGGAAGGTCCGGTTTCAATCAGCAAGCCCGCGAGCTTGGCGCCATGCCACTGAAGGTCGTTGGGCCATTTAAGGGTGAGGGACTCGAGCGCGCTGTGATCATGCTGCGCACCAAGTAACGCGCGCAGAGCCAGGCAGGTCGCCACGCCAAGCGCGGGCGCGATACCTGGCAGCTTTGACAGCGGGATCTTGGGCTCAAAGGCGCAGGAAAACATGAGCGTTGATCCGGCAGTGTTGGCCCAGGGTCGGCCGGCGCGTCCTTTGCCGGCAGTTTGCAGATGCGCCCCCAACAGCCACGGGCGGGCGGGGATGGGTTCAGAACGCCTAAGACGCTGAATGAGATCCGCGTTGGTGGAGCCGGTGCTAGCGACCCATTGAACCGAACCAAAGTCCGGCAAAGCCGTGATGAATGCCTCGCTCAAGTCCTCGGGACTTGGAAAAGGGGAGCAGGAATCGGCGTGGGCGGAAATGCGCATCACCTGATTTTACGGGGTGAATTATGATGGAGGGAATCAGTCTGAATGAAAGCAGCAATTTTTGACGGATTCCAGTCCTATATGGCGTTACCAACTCCAACCGCAGCACCCCAAGCACCTCAAGCACCCCACACAGTTTCCACGACTGCAGGCGGTGCGACGAACAATGCTTCGCCCGTGACGGTCGTAGGTGGACGCTGTGTCTTGACGGGGAACTGGAATGTGCAAGCGCTCGCGATCAAGGGCGAGGTTGGTAGACGCGGACAGGCGCTTGCGGCCGCGAAGTCCTTTGCTCCCTCAATTGCTTGGGATCTTTCCGGCATTGGCATGTTGGACGCGGTGGGGGCGCAGCTGCTGTGGCAGTATTGGGATCAAAAGATCCCGGCGGGTACGCAGCTCACGCCGGGTCAGCAAGCTTTATTTGAGATTTTGGCGGACCATCCGATCGATGGCGTCCCCCCCAAGCCGCCAACGGACTGGCTGGCGTGGGTGCGCGGGATTGGCGTGGGTGTGTTTGTCACCCTTGAGCATGGTCAAAAGTTATTGCTGCTGCTGGGTGGCTTTGTGCTGGATTTCGCCAAGTTTTTGCGACACCCTGTGCGGGGTCCTTGGCGTGAAATTTCCGCGCAGATTTATCGCGTCGGCACACAGGCCCTGGGGATCACGGCGCTGGTTGGATTTTTGATCGGTGTGGTGCTGTCGTATTTGTCTGCCCAACAGCTCGCGGTCTTTGGTGCGGGTCAGTTTATTGTCAAGCTGCTCGGGATCGCGACTGTGCGCGAGCTCGGTCCGGTGCTGGCCGCGATATTGGTGGCCGGACGCTCAGGGTCTTCGATTACGGCGCAGATCGGTGTGATGCGTGTGACGCAAGAGCTCGATGCCATGCAGGTGATGGGCATTTCACATGGGCAACGCCTGATTTTGCCTCGCATGATCGCACTGGCCGTTGCAATGCCTTTGCTGGTCTTATGGACCGATGCGATTGCCTTGTTTGGTGGCATGATCGCTGCCAAACTTGAGCTCGGTCTGTCTTTGCAATGGTTCTTTACGGAATTGCCGGATGCGGTCGGTTTGACAAACTACAAAATCAGTTTGATCAAAGGCGTGACCTTCGGTCTTTGGATCGCGTTGATCGCCTGCCACTTTGGATTGCGTATCGAACCCAATACCGAGAGCCTGGGTCGCGGGACAACGGCGTCTGTGGTGACGGCGATTACGGGTGTGATTTTGATCGACGCCTTGTACGCGATCATCTTTAACGAGATGGGGATCTGATGCAACAGGATCAACCCATCATCGATGTGGATAATCTGACGACTGCGTTTGGTACGCATGTGGTTCACAAGGATTTGAATTTAAAAATCTTCCCCAAGGAAATCCTTTCCCTGGTCGGTGGTTCGGGTTCGGGCAAGACAACGTTATTGCGGCAGATTTTGGGCCTGGATCGGCCGCGTGCGGGCGTGGTGAGTGTGTTTGGGCGGCCGGTGCATGATTACGTGGGCGCCGAACGGATTGCGCTCACGCGGCGCTGGGGCATGTTGTTTCAGGCGGGGGCGTTGTTTTCCGCCTTGCCCGTGTTTGACAATATTGCGCTGCCCTTGCGCGAGATGCATCACCTGCCCGAGGACTTGATCCGCGAAGTGGTGTTGATGCGACTGAGCTGGATGGGCATGACTGCGCGTGATGCGGCCTTGATGCCCTCGGATCTGTCTGGGGGCATGATCAAGCGTGTCGCATTGGCGCGCGCCTTGGCGCTGGATCCAGAGTTGTTATTTTTGGATGAGCCGACGGCGGGTCTGGATCCACAGCGTTCGGACGAGTTTTGCGAATTGATTCGTGCCCTGCATCGTGAGTTGGGTTTTACGGTCGTGATGGTGACGCATGATCTCGATACGATTGCGGCATTGTCGACACGCGTGGCAGTATTGGCTGAAAAGAAAGTGTTGGTCGAAGGTACGCTTGAGGAAGTGATGAAAGTCAAACATCCTTTCCTCGATGCCTTCTTTCATGGTGAACGCGCAGTGCGCGCGTTTGGCGTGGCAAATCCTAAGGAAGCGAAAAATGGAAAATCGTAGTCATGCCCTGCTGGCGGGACTATTTACACTGCTGCTCGTGATCGCGGCGGGCGTCGTCGCGATTTGGGTGAGCAAGCAAAATCTGCCCCGCGTGCCCTACGAGTTGATTGCGACTTCGCCTGTGACGGGTTTGTCGGTTCAGTCCGAGGTCCGCTATCAGGGTGTGCCGGTCGGCAATGTGGAGTCTTTGCGCTTCGTGCCTGAAAAGCCTGGCAAGGTCTTGATTTTGATTGGAATCGATCCTCGAACACCCATCACACGCGCGACGTGGGCGGAGATTGTGATCGCGGGTGTGACGGGGATTTCAAACGTCGAGTTGCGAGACGATGGTACGTCGACGACGCGTCTGGATTCGAGTCCGGGCAAAATCGCACAGATTCCGATCCGTCCCAATTTTCTGGATCGCCTGATCGCGCAGGCCTCGGGGATGGCGCCTGCAGTCGAGGGTTTATTGCTGCACATCCAAAAACTCGCCAGCGATGAAAACATCGAGGCCTTGAACTCGACTTTGCGCAACGTCGCTTCATTATCTGATCAACTCAGACGCTCGGTCGTGATGCTCGAGCCTGGCATTGCAAAGGTGCCGGCGCTGATCGACGGGCTGGTGGTCACCGGTAAGCGTGTCGACGATGCCATGATCGATATCCGCAAGCTCACGCTTTCCGCGCAAAAGACTCTCGATGGTTTCAATGCGCCAGGTGGCACGATGGTGCAGGTGACGCAGAGTCTCAAGGATATCCGTGAGGCCGTGGCCCAGCTGCGCGTATCGACGCTGCCGGATGTGTCGATGTTGACGTTGAGCGCGACCGATGCTTCGCGCGCACTCACGCAAACGGCGCGTCAATTGGGACAAGCCCCCCAGTCGCTGATTTTCGGACCCCCTCGCATGGTGCCCGGACCCGGTGAACCCGGTTTTGCAGGTTTTGGCGCCGTTGGGCGTTGAGGATATCGAGATGACGAATTTACAAATGACTAAGTTGAAGGTGTGCGTCCTGAAAGCATGCGTCCTGAAAGCATGCGTCTTGAAAGTTTGTGTCGCGTTGGGTGTCGTGAGTCTGCTGGCGGCCTGCGCATCGGGTGATGGCGCGATTGCACCGAAGCAACTCGATCTGGGCGCTGGAGCGATGACCGTCACGGGCGATGCGGGCGCATTGCCGCAGATGCCTCCGATTGCGGTGCCTCCTGCAAATTCCGCTTCACTGCTGACCGAGACCATGGTGGTCTGGCGAGTGGGAGATCAGGGGCAGCCTCAGGCCTATACGACTTATCGCTGGGTCGCGCCTCCTGCGCGTCTGGTGACGCAGCGCATTGTGGATCGACTTTCCTTGCAAGGCGCAGTCCTGCAGCAAACTATGGGTGGCGATGTCCCACAGCTGCGTCTCAATCTCCAGAGGTTCGAGCAAACGTTTTCACCGGATGGCAATTCGAGTCAGGCGCAGTTGACGTTGCAGGCGGTGCTGATGCGTGGGTCCGAGGTGCTGGGCCAGCGTTTGATTAACGTGCGCGTCCCTGCCACGACACAGGATGCCCCGGGCGGTGCTTTGGCGTTGCGTGCGGCGACCGATCAGGCTGCGGAACAAGTGGCACAATGGTTGACCAGCATGCGTGCGACGACCAAGCGATGATCTAATTTAAAAAACTATTTATGCCTACACATACTGAAAATACGAGTTTTGATGGCCTGGCTGGCATCATTGATTGCGCGATGGACTGGCCCGAGGGGGCGCCGACCGGTTGGGCACTGATTCTCCATCCTAATCCATCCCAGGGTGGGACGCGTGACAACAAGGTTGTGACGACACTCTCGCGTGCCTGCGTGCAGCAAGGTTTGGTCGCGTTGCGTCCTAATTTCCGGGGCATCGGCGCTTCGGGTGGGAGTTTTGATCATGGCAAGGGCGAGCTGCAGGATATGGCGGCGTTGGTAGAGCAGTTTCGGGTCCGCTACCCTGAGATCGCGGCCAAGCCCTGGGTGCTGGGTGGGTTTTCTTTTGGCACCTCAATCGGTGTGCAGCTTTACGCGCAGTGGGAAAAAGCCGGTAAAAATCTGCCAAATATTGTCATATTGGCCGGATCGGCGGCTTTGCGTTTTCGTCATAGCGATGCCAAGGCGCCTGAGGATGCCTTGGTGATTCATGGCGAGCTCGATGAGGTAGTGCCGCTGTCCGAGGTGATGGAATGGGCGCGTCCAATCGGGATGCCGGTCGTCGTGATCCCCGAAGCGGGACATTTCTTTCACGGCAAGCTGCTGGTGCTCCGTCAACTAGTGCAAACGCGTTTGAAAGCGCTTGGTTGAACGCCTGACATGCCTATAATAGGTTGTTTACGATTGTGAGTGCCTCTTATGCTTAACCACCTTTTTTGCGCCGGCCGACGCAGCATCTCCTCGGTCGCGATAGCAGTTGTGGTGACGCTCACCGCAGTGACGACGACAGGTCTGACACCGGTCTGGGCGCAGAAATCACCCACAGAGAAATCACAGGCGTCTGCCCCCAAGGCCGCGCCTTCAGAGGCTGCGACGACAGCCACCATGCCTTCGCCTTTGGTGCCCGTTCAGGTGGGCGATCTTTCGGCCGTACCAGTGCCTGCGATCGCAGCCAAGGCCTGGATTACCGTGGACGTCACGAGCGGCCAGGTGGTCGCCTCGTCCAATCCTGACATGAAAATCGAGCCTGCCTCGCTGACCAAAATCATGACAGCGTATGTGGCGTTTAACGCGCTGAAAGAAAAGCGCATCACGCTCGATCAGCAAGCCAACGTCTCGCAGGTCGCCTGGAAAACACGCGGTTCGCGCATGTTCATCGAGCCCCGCAAACCGGTGACGGTTGATGAGCTGATCAAGGGCGTGATTATCCAGTCGGGGAACGATGCGTCGGTGGCGCTTGCCGAAGCCGTCTCGGGCAGCGAGTCCGCGTTTGTCTCGGTGATGAACGAAGAAGCGCGTCGCATGGGCATGACCAATACGGTCTATGTCAACACAACAGGTTTGCCAGATCCACAGCACGTCACAACTGTGCGTGATCTGGCGACGATCGCGCGCCGGATGATTACGGATCATCCCGATTATTTTCCGTACTACGCGATGCGTGAGTTTACGTACAACAAGATCAAGCAATCCAACCGCAATCGCTTGTTGTGGGCCGATCCTTCGGTGGATGGCATGAAGACCGGACATACGGATGCGGCCGGTTACTGCCTGGTGGCAACCGCCAAACGTGGCGATCGCCGTGTGATCACAGTGATTGTCGGTTCTGACAGCATGGCCACGCGCGCAGAGGAAAGTCTGAAGTTGTTGAACTGGACGTTCCAGAACTTTGAAACAGTGAAGTTGTTCGATCAGACGCACGCCGCAGTCGAGGCGCAAGTCTGGCAGGGCAAAGTCGACTCCACCAAGCTTGGCGTAGCCGAGCCTTTGTGGGTCACGGTGCCGCGCGGCAAAGCCGGTGAGGTCAAGCCGATCGCCAAGCGTCCGGATCCTTTGCTGGCGCCACTGGCCAAGGACGAGCGCGTGGGCACGCTGACGCTCATGTTGGATGACAAAATGTTGTTGACGCGCCCTCTGCTGGTGCTGGATCCCGTCGAGCGTGCCGGATTCGTGGGCCGTACGGTGGACTCCGTCAGATTGTGGTTCCGCAAAAAGCCTGAGTGATTCCTTTTCTCAAAGAGAGCATAGATAAAAATGGTTCAGAATATGTTGATTCAAGGTGTGTCGGGTGATCCGATTGTGTATTTGAATGGCGTTTTCGGACCATTGTCTGAAGCCAAAGTCTCAGTGCTGGATCGAGGCTTTATTTTTGGTGACGGCATCTATGAGGTCGTGCCGATTTATCATGGCAAGCCCTTCCGGATGGAACAACACCTCACCCGTTTGGAGCGCAGCCTGGCCAAGATCCATATCGAGCCGCCCATGACCAGGGCGCAATGGATGGAGCTGGTCAAGGACCTCGTCTCCAAGACGCCCGATCCAACCTGCATGGTCTACATTCAGATCACGCGTGGTGTGGCTAAGCGTGATCATGCCTACCCTGTGCCGACAGTCAAACCAACAGTTTTTGCGATGGCCTCACCCATGACGCCCCCAAGCGCAGAACTGCGTGCAAAAGGCGTGCGTCTAGTGAGTATCCCCGATGAGCGCTGGCTGCATTGCGATATCAAATCGGTCTCGCTGCTCGGCAACGTCCTGGCCAAACAAGCCGCGGTCAACGCGGGTGTGGACGAGGTGGTCCAGTTTCGCAACGGCAATTTGACCGAAGGCGCTTTGAGTAATATGTGGGTCGTGAAAAACGGCAAGGTCATCGCACCTCTGAAAAACAACCTGGTGCTCGAAGGCATTCGTTACGGTTTGTTTGAGGAGCTTTGTAAAGAAACCGGCATTCCTTTCGAGTTGCGTGTCGTGACTGAGCAGGAAACCCGTAATGCGGACGAGATGATGATGTCTTCGGCTACGCGCGAGGTCTTGCCCGTGGTTGAGCTTGATGGCAAACCCGTGGGTTCCGGCAAGCCCGGACCGGTCTATCAAAAATTGCGCGCAGCCTACGATGCTCGCATCGCGGCGTTGGCATAAAGAACGGTGTCACTGAAGTGTCTATTCCAGAAAACGAATCGCTGATCAAGTACCCGTGCGCCTTTCCCATCAAAGTGATGGGAAAGCAAAATCCTGAGCTCGCTCAGGTGTTGACTGCGCTTGTCCTTGAACATGACCCAGCGTTTGATGCCGCGACGGTTGAAATGCGGCCGAGTAAAGGCGGCAACTATATTGGGCTGACCTTCACCGTAAATGCCACTTCGCGCGTACAGCTCGACGCGCTGTACCGCGCTTTGCACGGGCATCCGCTGGTATCGGTGGTGTTGTAACTTGAGCCGCACCTGGCCGCGTCCGACTCCTTATGAACCGGTCTGGCGTGCCATGCAAGCCTTTACCGAGGCGCGTACTCCGGACACCCTGGATGAAATCTGGCTGGTCGAGCACGAGCCTGTTTATACGCTGGGTCAGGCCAGCAAGCCCGAACATGTATTGAATCCGGGCAATATCCCTGTTGTGCAAACTGATCGAGGTGGCCAGGTGACCTATCACGGTCCCGGTCAGGTGATGGCTTATATCCTCGCCGATCTCAGACGCTCCGGGCGGTTTATCAAGGCGATGGTGCACCAGATCGAGGAAGCAACCATAGAGACCCTCAGACTCTACGGTATCGAGAATGCCTGTCGTAAAGAGGGGGCGCCGGGCGTATATGTGCCTACGGGCGTTGAAGCTTCAGCAGAGCTCGCTAAAATCGCCGCCCTGGGCATTAAGGTCCGCAATGGCTGCACCTATCACGGTATGGCGCTCAATGTGGACATGGATTTGACCCCGTTTAACGGGATTAACCCCTGCGGCTACGCAGGTTTGCAGACCGTGTCCATGGCGCAGCTAGGCGTCAAGGCAGGCTGGGTTGATGTTGCGCAAACATTGTCCCAACAAATTACAAGGTACTGCGGTTTGTCACTCTCCAACGAGTAAAATGATTGTTCACTGTTAATGAACGGCTGGGCGTGCAAAAACGTCCACGGACCCTATGTCTACACAACCTGAACAAACCTCTGCAGCCGCAGCCACATCGGCGAGCTCATCCGTGACTCCTGCAGCCGCTCCCTACGATGCGACTCAAAAGCAGAAATCGCAGGCCAAGACCTCGCGGATTCCGATCAAGGTCGTTGCTGCCGAGCGCCTGAAAAAGCCGGACTGGATCCGAGTGAAGGCCGCACCTGCAGGTTCAAGGTTTTACGACATCAAGCGGATTTTGCGCGAGCACAATCTGCACACCGTCTGCGAAGAAGCCTCTTGCCCGAACATCGGCGAGTGCTTTGGCAAGGGTACGGCAACTTTCATGATCATGGGTGACAAGTGTACGCGTCGTTGTCCGTTTTGCGATGTCGGACATGGTCGCCCCGATCCGTTGGATGTGAACGAACCAGTCAATCTGGCGCGCACGATCGCCGCACTTAAGCTGACTTATGTGGTGATTACCTCTGTGGATCGTGACGATCTGCGTGATGGAGGTGCAGCCCATTTTGTGGAGTGCATTCAAAAGGTGCGCGAGCTGTCCCCCGAGACGCGTATCGAGGTCTTGGTGCCGGATTTCCGTGGACGTCTTGATCGTGCGCTGGAGATTCTGGACGGCGGTCCGCCTGATGTGATGAACCACAATCTCGAGACCGTGCCCCGTTTGTATAAGCAAGCCCGTCCCGGCTCGGACTACATGCACTCGCTCAAGCTCCTCCAGGAATTCAAAAAGCGTCACCCCAACACACCGACCAAATCAGGGTTGATGCTGGGTCTGGGAGAAACCGACGAAGAAATCCTCCAGGTCATGCGAGACATGCGCGCGCATGATGTCGAGATGCTGACCATCGGCCAGTATCTGCAGCCCTCTGAACATCATTTGCCCGTATTGCGTTACGTGCATCCCGATACATTCAAAATGTTCGAGCGTGAAGCTTATGCGATGGGCTTTCATCACGCTGCAGTTGGCGCGATGGTCAGGTCTTCGTATCACGCAGATGAGCAAGCGCATGCCGCGAGTTTGAGTGCAGCGGGATAACGATCAAAGTCATCACCTAACATATGCAGCTTCAGGGTATCCGGGTCATAGACCTTACGCGGATTTTGTCTGGTCCGTTTTGTACGATGTTTCTGGCCGACATGGGGGCCGAGGTCATCAAGATTGAGGATCCCAAGGGTGGTGATCCGGTCCGCCATCAGGGTGAAGCGCCTAATGGGTACTCATATTATTTCGCCTCTTTTAACCGCAATAAGCGCTCGATCACGCTTGATTTGCGGGCACCTGAAGGCAAAGACATTTTGCGCGAATTGCTCAAAACCGCGGATGTCGTGGTCAACAACTATCGTCCAGGCATCATGGACAAGATGGGTTTTGGACGCGAGGCGCTCTCGCGTATCAAGCCTGACTTGGTGAGTTGTAATGTCACGGGCTTTGGTCTCGATGGTCCGTATGCGGATCGGCCTTCTTTTGATTTCATTGCCCAGGCGATGAGCGGTTTCATGAGTGTGAATGGTGCGGCCAATGAGCCACCGATGCGGGCTGCGCCACCGATCTCGGATCTGATCGCGGGTTCGTATGCGGCGATGGGGATTCTGGCGGCTTTAGTGAGACGCGCACGTACGGGACAGGGTGAGGAAGTCACGACTTCGCTGACCGACGGTTTAACGAGCATGCTGGCTTTTTTGGCGACGAACTATTTCGCGACGGGCAAGCTGCCTTTGCGAACGGGAAATGATCATGCGCTGGCTTCGCCTTATGGGTTGTTCGAGGCTTCGGATGGGCAGGTCGCGATCGCGCCGAGTAACGATACGTTCTATGACAAGCTGTTGGTAGCGCTCGAGCTCGAACACTTGCGGGAGCGCCCCGAGTTTGCCAACAATGCTCTGCGCTTTGCCAATCGCGAGGCGATCAATGCCGCGCTCAACGAAAAGGTTCGGCAAAAACCCATCGCGCACTGGATTGAAAAACTCAACGAGGCTGGGGTGCCCTGTGGTCGGGTACTCAATATCGGTGAGGTCTTTGACGACCCGCAGACGCAACATCAGCAGATGCGCTTGACGATCGAGCATCCCGAGCACGGGCGTCTCGATGTGCTGGGCTTTCCGATCAAGTTTTCCGACGAACCCTGTCAAATCCATCGTCCGCCACCGACGTTAGGCGTCGATAACGAAGCAGTGCTGGGGCAGTTGGGTTTGACTGCTGAGGCGATTGCCTCTCTTAAAAACCGTGGAATTATTTAGTTTTTGTGACTCAGAGTAGGCCTGATCCGATTGGGTCGGCTTTCAGGTATCAGTCGAGTCTGCCATTGTGTAATATTGGTTCATTATTCGACTCTATTTTTACGAGAATCACCATGTCAGAGCAATCCAAAAATTTCGTGACGGTTACCGAAGTCGGGACCCGAGATGGTTTTCAAGCTGAGCCAGAGTTCATCGCCACGGCCGACAAGGTTGCAACAATCAATGCGCTGATTGATGCGGGTGTCCGCAGCATCGAAGCGACATCTTTTGTGTCGCCTCGCGCACTGCCTCAACTGGCCGACGCGGCCGAGGTGCTGGCACAGGTGCATCGTAATCCAAACGTCCGTCTGGCCGTTCTCGTACCGAATGCGCGTGGCGCTGAGCGTGCCGCGGCTGCCAAGGCCGACATGATGGTGGGTTTCATTTCCGCTAGCGAAAGCCATTGCAAAACGAATTTGAACAAATCGATTGATCAGGCGATTGCGGATTTTGCCGAGGTGGTGCCGATCGCCCGCCAGTGGGATATCAAGCTGCGTGGTGCGGTGGCGACTGCGTTCGGCTGTCCGTTCGAAGGCGAAGTTTCAATCGACAATATTTTGAAGATTGTCGGTTCCTACGATGCACACGGGATTCGCAACATTACTTTTGGCGATACGACGGGCATGGCCACACCTCCTGTGGTGACGCGCGTGGTGGATGCTGTACGCAACAAATACCCCGAAATGGAAATTGCTTTGCATTTCCACAATACACGCGGGGTGGGGTTGGCCAACGTCATGAATGGCTTGCAGCTCGGCGTGCGTGAATTTGAGTCGTCAATCGCGGGTCTGGGTGGTTGTCCCTTCGCTCCGGGTGCGACAGGCAATATTTGTACCGAAGATTTGGTCTATTTGCTCCAAGAGTGCGGCTATGAAACGGGCATTGATCTGGAAAAATTGATCGAAGTCGCCAAGCAGGTCGAGCGTATGATGGGTCGACAATTGCCAGGACAGATGATGAAAGCGGGTCCGCGTCTCAAGCTGATGTCCTTGGACTCTGTCAGACGCGCTGTAGGCTGATCATCAATTAGGAAAGTCCGTGACATGTTGCATGAGACGGACTTTTAATCAGGGTAGAGGTGAGTGATGTCTTTTTGCACAGCATGCGGCACTAAAAATCCGGCCGATGCCCGTTTCTGTAGCGCCTGTGGTCACGCGTTGACGCCTGCGTCAGCGGCGGAGCCTGTCGCACCTGTACCTCCCATCCCTCCTGTGCCAGCTGTACCTCCCGTATCACCTGCGCCACCTGTCGTATCCGCTCAAGCGTCCACTCCCTCAGTCGCTGTGGCTCCAGTCAAGCTCAAAGCGTTCGATAATCCAGATGAACTCTGGAAAATGTATTTTTACGTTTCGATTTTTAATATTGGCGCATATTTCTTGACCAACTCCGCGACTGATTTTTTGGAACAAAGCGGAGGCTTTTTCACCATACCAGTGGGTATTTTTGCGCTGTTTGTAGTGGTGTACTTAGGGTTCGCATACTGGTTGATTAAAAAACAGGCCGTCGATAAAAATCGCACGCTGTGGCTGTTGCCGCTCATCGCCTGGCACGTCTATTCCTATCTGGACGGATTGTCAGGCTTTGATCCAATGTATGCGGAGACGAGTTTTGATTATTACGACGCGTATATCTCCGGAGTACCGGAGACCTTGATTTTGATTAAGTTGTTTGTGGCGCTGCGTGAACGCGTTGCGACGCACTGAGTCAAAGAAACAGCACGGGCACCATCGACAAAATCAGTAAAAGCGCCATTACGACGTTAAATATTTGACGCTGCCGTGGTTTGGATAAGACGCGTTCGAGTTGGGTACCTAGCAGTACCCACAGGGCCAGACAAGGCAGGTTGATTGCGGTAAACATTAAACACGTTGAAAAGATGAACGTGTTTGACGCATCGATTGGCATGTAGTTACTGAAATAAGTCACTGCCATCAGAAGCGCTTTTGGATTGACCCATTGAAATAGTGCCGCTCCCATAAAGCCTAAGGGTTCGCCTTTTGTTTCACCGCGCTGTAAAGGCGTCTGGTTAAATGCAATGCGCCAGGCCAGATATACCAGATAGCAAAAGCCAACGACCTTCATGATCTGATAGCCAAGCGGAAAGGCTTGGAAAAGCTGGTCAAGACCGGCGCCAATGGCGAGCAGCATCACCAGATGACCTGATGAAATCCCAAGCATGTGGGGAATGGTGCGCTGAAAGCCGAAGTTCACGCCCGAACTGAGCAACATCATGTTGTTCGGACCTGGCGTGATTGACGAGGCGAAGGCAAACATCGCCATCGCAATCACAATTTGCCAATCAATCATGGCCGCCAGGACTGGCCCATACGCGCGGCGATTTGAAAGGCCTGCCAAGTGGCTTCTACGCTTGCCCGACCTTTCCCGGCGATATCGTAGGCCGTGCCGTGTGCGGGTGTGGTGATGGGAATAGGCAAACCGCCTTGGACGGTGACGCCTCTTGAAAAACCGAGCAGCTTGATCGCGATTTGTCCCTGGTCGTGATACATGGTGACAATCGCCTGATACTCGCCGGCTTGGGCTTTCAAGAAAATCGTATCGGCCGGAAATGGACCGTGAAAAGGAGCCTCGGTGGGCCAGTTTTTAGCCTGAAGTGCGGCGACGGCGGGAGCGATAATGTCGATCTCTTCGCGACCGCAGGATCCTCCGTCCCCACCATGCGGGTTAAATGCAGCGATGGCGATTTTGGGTTGTTCAAAGCCGCTCGCGAGCAATGCCTTGTAAATGAGCTCCGAGGCTTGTTCGATGCGCTCTTTGCTGAGGTACTGGGCGACGTCTTTGAGCGGGACGTGTGAGGAGATGCGCGAGGTCCAGAGGTTGCCGAGTGTATTGAACTCGCAGAAATAACCGGTCACGCCCAAGTATTCGGCAAAGTGGTGCAGCTCGTCCTCGTGCTTCATGCCACCCATTTTCATGGCTTGTTTATTGAGTGGGGCAAAGCAGATCGCATCGACATGACCCGCCAGTGTCGCATCCATGCAGGCATCCAGGATCTTTAAAACGGACTGACCGTTGAGTGCACTGACCTGACCGATGGTGACATTGCTGGGTTCGATCGACTGGATGGATAAAAAAGCGGGAAGCTGTTGATTGGGACGCTGACGGACCGCCTCAAACGAGTCGATATCTGCTGTGGGTACGCTGACCTGTGCGATGCGTTGGCCCTGCTCCCATAGCCAGCGGTCACCGGCGATGACGACATTGGCGAGGGTGCTGACAGGGTGTTGAGCGAGCAGGCGCGCGATGAGTTCGGGGCCGATGCCGGCGGGATCGCCGAGGGTCAGGACGACAACAGGAAGAGCTTTTTGCATGAGGGTTTCTTTTGTGGCCAGGGCATCACAGCGCGAAGATTCGCGACTAGGGGTTTTAAAGCAGGGGTTTTAAAGCATCTTTCCCGACATTCTAAGGAGCTAATCAATTCCAGTAAAATGAAACTTCATGATTAATTGATATCTCAAGGTTATCAATTTTAAATAGATCATTCAATGACGAACTATTCTCATACCTTATTAAACCGATTGCGGATGCGGCAGGTGTCGCTTTTGCTCAGTATTCAGGAGCACCGCACCTTGCGTGCCGCCGCCCTGGCGATGGGAATGACCCAGCCAGCTGCGACCAAAATGCTGCACGAGCTCGAGGATGCGTTGGGTACAAAGATTTTTGACCGAACCGGCCGGACGCTGACGCTCAACGCGGCGGGCAAGACAGTGCTCGGTTTTTTTCAGGGCATGAGAGGGAGTCTGGAGTCACTGGCGCGTGAACTTGATGCGATGCATACCGGCATCCATGGTTCGCTATCGCTGGGCAGCATCATGGCGGCTTCGCCCGCGATTCTGACGGATGCGCTGATCGCGATGCGGCGTTCGTATCCGATGCTATCGATCAATATTTCGACGGGGACCAGCGATGTGTTGATCGAGGCTTTGAATCAAGGGGACTTGGACTTGGTGATTGGACGCATCGTGAGCGTCAAACACGATGACTATCTGTTTAGACCGATCGCCAACGAGGCCTTATCTATTGTGGGGGCCGCCAACCATCCCCTCGCGGGAAAATCCAAGGTCACTTTGGAGGCGTTGCATCAGTATCCCTGGATCCTTCAGGGACCCGGCAGTCCGATGCGCACAGTCATTGAGCGGGAGTTCCGGGATCAGCATCTCGTGTTACCTGCCAATCTGATCGAGACATCGTCGATTTTGACCACTGCGGATATCGTCGCTCGCACCGATATGATCGCAGTCATACCGGAGTCGGTCGCGAGTATTTTTTCGGATAGCGGGCGCATCAAAGTGCTGCGTTACCGGATCAAGAACAAGCTGGAGCCGTATGGCAGCCTGATCAAGCGTGACCGACCTTGTTCCCCGGCAACCCGGGCTTTCTTAACGATGCTGCACCCAGATCAATAGACTGGCTAGGACCCCTGACGACGTCAGAAGGTCTAGCCTGCCTTATTTCCCCCAGCGAAACACCAATGGATCAAGTCGCTTGGCGGTCTCGATCAGTCCGCTACGCACGGCTGGGTTCATGGCTGGGAATGGGTGTCTTGAAACATCGGACGCGATGATGCCCCCTTCTTTCATGAGGGCCTTCGCAGACAAAATCCCGCCCTGGCGGTTTTCATAATTAATCAGAGGCAGCCAGCGTGTGTAGGCGTCAATCGCCTGGTCACGATTGCCTGCGAACCATGGATCCATGATTTGACGAATACCATCTGGATAACCGCCACCCGTCATGGCACCGGTACAGCCTGCTTCGAGATCGGGCAGTAAGGTGATGGCTTCTTCACCATCCCAGGGGCCTTCGATCGCATCGCCACCGAGCTTGATGAGTTCACGCAGTTTGCTTGCTGCGCCGGGGGTCTCAATTTTGAAATAGGAGACATTGGCGATTTCGGTCGCCATCTTTGCCAGAAATGCAGCGGATAAAGTGGTGCCGCTGACCGGCGCATCCTGAATCATGATGGGGATGTCGATCGCGTCCGAGACGATTGAAAAAAACTCGTAAATGTTAGGCTCAGGCACGCGAATGGTCGCGCCATGATACGGTGGCATGATCATCACCATCGACGCGCCCAAGTCTTGTGCGCGTCGACTGCGTTGTGCGCAAATCAGCGATCCGTAATGCGTTGTCGTGACGATGACGGGAACGCGTCCGGCGACATACTCCAGAATCTCGCGTGTAAGCCGTTCCCTTTCGTCATCAGAAATCGAAAACTGCTCGGAGAAGTTTGCCAGGATGCACAAGCCGTGCGATCCCGCATCGATCATGAAATCGATGCAACGTTTTTGACTTGGCAGATCGAGTTCTCCGGACTCTTTAAAAATAGTCGGGACAACGGGAAATACGCCTTGATATCTGGGGTGTGCGGCCATTGATTACTCGATGATATTGAAGTCTTTGAGAAACTCGGTCTTAAGCGTGAGTCCAAGCCCGGGGGTGTTGTCATCAAGCTGGATAAAACCATCCTTGGCAACAGGTTCACCATCGAAAATGTAATAGAACAATTCATTGCCGACTTCGACATCGAACATCGGGAAGTATTCGCTCATAGGCGAGGCCAGTGTACTCATCGTCAAATGATAGTTGTGCATTTGCCCCGCATGAGGAATGACTGGGACGCTATAGGCTTCGCATAGTGCGTTGATCTTGTGGGCGGCAGTGATGCCACCAACTCGATTCGTATCGTACTGAACCACAGAAACGGCTTTTCGATCAAGCAACTGCTTGAAACCGTATAAAGAAAATTCGTGCTCTCCACCGGAAATCGGAATGCTGGTCAGCTGATTGAGCTCGGCATAACCATCGATATCATCGGCGATGACAGGTTCTTCGAGCCAGCGTGGCGCATACTTTTCCAGTTTGGGCAGTATGCGCTTCGCGTACTCGAGGTTCCAGCCCATATAGCACTCGAGCATGAGATCTGTATCATCACCGATTACCTCGCGGACCGCCGCGACGGATTTGAGATTTTCTACTACGCCATGTTGCAAATGTGCGGGGCCATACCCAAATCGCATTTTGAAGGCTTTGAATCCCTGGTCGAGAAACGTCTGTGCCTCCTTTTGCATTTCATTCAAGTCGGTGCGATACAGCTTGGAGTAGTAACAGGGAATTTTTTCTTTGGTACGGCCACCCAGTAATTTGAATACGGGTTTGTTGACGCTTTTTCCAAGAATGTCCCAGATCGCCAGGTCGATGGCAGAAATCGCGGCCATGGTGACGCCTTTGCGTCCCCATGCGTGTGTGCCGCGATACATTTTTTGCCACAGGTATTCGTAGTCCCAGGGATCTTCGCCGATGACCATGGCAGCGAGGTATTCATCGATGATGGCTTTGGCGATCTTGGGTGCGAGCGCAACGTTACCGAGACCGACAATGCCGTGATCGGTTTCGATTTCAACGACCGTCCACGAATGGAAACGGAAGGTACTCATGGTTTCATTTTTTGAGTACACCAGATCCATGGCGTTTGAACAAAAATTACCCTGGGGTGGAACGGTTTTTCCCTTCCATTCAAACACACGGGCGCGGACGGCTTTGATCTTCATAAATAGACTTCCTGAGCAGCTTTTAAACGGGCAACTTTTAATTAATTCACTTGAATGTTGTTCTTTCTAATCACATCGGAGTAGCGCTTATTTTCGGCGTCGTGAAACGCCTTGAATTGCGCTTGTGACATGGGCTGAATCGTCGCGCCGATTGTCTCCAGGCGCTTGACCGTGTCAGGCATCGCCAGCGTCTTGTTCACATCGGCATTGACTTTGTTGATGACAGACTGTGGTGTTTTGGCGGGCATGTAGACGCCATACCAGGCGCTCATCACCAAAGGCACGCCAGCCTCTTTCATCGTGGGGGTGTCGGGCAACTGAGGATTGCGCGCCTCGCTTGCGACGCCAAGCGCCTTGAGTTTGCCTGCACGAATTTGTGGCAAAGCTGAGGACATTGTTTCAAATGCGTACTGAACTTGACCCGCGATCAAATCGATCATGGCTGGGCCGCTGCCCTTGTAGGGCACGTGAACGGCATTGACGCCCGCCAAATCTTTAAAGAGTTCGGCGGCGATGTGCTGGGTGCTGCCCGCGCCACTTGAGGCGAAGTTCAGTTGACCGGGTTTGCTTTTGAGTAGTTTCACCAGATCTTGCACGCTGTTGACAGGGCTGTTGGCTGCGACAACGAGGACGTTCGGAACGGAACCGGTAAAGGCCACAGGCACGAGGTCTGTTTCATTGTTGTAGTTGAGCTTGAGCAGGTGTGGCGCAATCGCCTGTGCGGTCGAGACACCCATGAGCATCGTTTGGCCATCTGTTGCTTTGGCTGTGATGTCCGCGGCGAGGGTATTCGATGCGCCGGGTTTGTTTTCGACCACGACAGTTTGCCCCCACATGGGTGTGAGCTTGTCGGCGACTGCGCGGGCCATCGCATCCGTGCCACCGCCGGGTGAGGAGCCGACGAGTAATTTAACGGGTTTTGTGGGCCACTCTTGAGCCCATGACGGAGCGCTGATCGCCACCGCCAAGCCAAACATCAATGTGTGGATAAGTTTTATTTTCATGAGGGTCTCCCGATCCATTGTTGGACGAACCCCCACATACTAGAAGCAGAACTGATGCACGTAAAATGAAACTTAATGATTAATTGATAACTAATGGATATCAATTTTCATGAGAGATTCATCCATTTGACGCAAGTAATGCATATGCATTACTATTCGAGCTTCTATCAAATGCTAATTCCTTATGCATGATGCCCATCAAGCTTGAAGTTGAGTCCAAACTGACTGATCGTTATCAAACGACCGTACCGGAAACGGTCCGTCGTGCTTTGCGCTTGGGAAAGCGGGACAAAATTCATTACACCATCCTCCCTGAGGGAGGGGTGATGATGACGCGAGCAGAAGCCAGCGAAACGAATGACCCAGCACTTGATGTGTTTCTGGGTTTCCTGACCCGCGATATCGCAACGCACCCTGAGCGCTTGCATGCAGTTGATCCCGCTTTTGTTCAACGGGCGCAATCATTAGTCGAAGGTATCGACGTTGATTTAGATTCACCTTTATCGGAAGAAAATGAGTGAACCGTGCGTCAAATGAAGGACTCGTGATTAATGGTTGGACAGTATTTGCACACCCACTTTTTTTAAATCAACTTGAACAACTCGTCAGTCAGGTTGAATTATTAAAAATAAAGGATCCAACCGGATATGCAAAGAAGAATGCTAGCAAGCGTTTAGCTGCAATCCTGAAGTTGGCATTTGAAGTCGTCCCGCAAGATCCGATGCGAGTTGAGTATCGTCAGGGTGGCACTCTCGGATCAGATCGCAAACATTGGTTTCGCGCTAAATTCTTTCAACAATATCGTTTGTTTTTTCGTTATCACGCACAAGCTAAGATGATTGTGTATGTGTGGGTGAACGATGATGACACTAAGCGCGCGTATGAAAGCAATGACGACGCTTATCTGGTGTTTCGCAAAATGTTAGAGAGTGGTCATCCACCAGACAGCTGGGATCAGTTGCTCAAAGAGGCTCAGCACTTGAAGCGATACACATTGCATGAAGAGTGATCAGTCACGCCGCCATAACGAATCAGGATGATTTGCTGCTTTGTTGAGGCATCTCGCCAAAATAAACAGCAAGTCCGAAAGTCGGTTGAGATATTGCTGTGGTAGCGGCCCCAATGGCGTTTCGTGATGCAAAGACACTACTGAGCGCTCTGCGCGTCGGCAGACGCTTCGGGCAACATGCGCGAGTGAGGCGGCTCGCGTGCCGCCGGGCAGGATAAATTCCTTAAGCGGTTCGAGCCGTCCATTAAACGTCGCGATTTGTTGATCCAGATACGCGACTTGTTCGGCTTTCATCAGAAAGTAGCCTGGCACTGCGAGCTCGCTGCCTAGATCGAACAACACGTGCTGTGCAGGGGCGATCGCCGAGGCAATGTCTGCGGGTAAGTTGTCTGCTAGCAGCAAACCCAGGCAGCTGTTGAGCTCGTCGACATCTCCCATGGCCTGGACGCGTGCGCTGTCCTTTGGCACGCGTGTGCCGTCTCCCAGGCCTGTTGAGCCATCGTCTCCGGTGCGGGTCGCGATAATCGAAAGTCGAGTGCTCATAAAACGTACCGCGCGAGATCCTGACTGCCAGCGGCTTCTGCGAGCTTGTTGTTGACGTAGCTGGCATCGATCACGATCGTCTGACCGCTGCTGCTGGTGGCATCAAAGGACAAGTCCTCCAGGAGCTTTTCCATCACGGTGTAGAGTCTGCGTGCGCCGATGTTTTCTGTGCGCTCATTGACCTCGAAAGCGAGTTCAGCCAGACGCGCAATCCCCTCATCTGTAAAGTTCAGGTGCACGTCTTCGGTCGCGAGCAGGGCGGTGTATTGCTTGGTCAGAGAGGCATCGGTGTCGCACAGAATCTGCACGAAATCTTTGGCCGTTAGCGAGTCGAGCTCGACGCGAATCGGAAAGCGTCCTTGCAGTTCGGGGATCAGGTCCGAGGGTCGCGAAAGGTGGAACGCACCCGAGGCGATAAAAAGAATGTGATCGGTGCGGATCATGCCGTATTTGGTGGTGACAGTGGTGCCCTCGACCAGTGGGAGCAGATCGCGCTGTACACCCTGGCGCGAGACGTCCGCGCCGCCTGATTCCTGGCGCGCGGCGATTTTGTCGATCTCATCGAGGAACACGATGCCGTGCTGTTCGACTTTCTGGATCGCGACGGTGCGCAAGTCTTCCTCGTTGACGCGTTTTGCGGCTTCTTCTTCAACGAGAAGTTTGAAGGCCTCTTTCACGGTCATTTTGCGGGTTTTCTTTTTATCGCGCGCAAGTCCCGCGAACATGCCCTTGAGCTGTTCGGCCATGTCTTCCATGCCGGGTGGCGTCATGATATCCATCTGCGGCGTGGGCTGGGCGACTTCGATGTCAATCTCGGTGGCGTCAAGATGACCCTCACGCAAGCGCTTGCGAAAGGTCTGTCGCGTGGCGTTTTCTTCACGGATCGGCGAGCCGTCTGCCGCACGTGGTGGCGTCAACAGCACATCAAGGATGCGGTCTTCTGCGGAGTCTTCGGCCAGTGTGCGCACGCGTTTCATTTCTTGTTCACGCGTTTGCTTGATGGCGATCTCTGCGAGGTCTCGGATAATCGTGTCGACATCACGACCGACATAACCGACTTCGGTGAATTTGGTGGCTTCGATTTTGATGAAAGGCGCATCAACTAGCTTGGCGAGTCGACGGGCGATTTCTGTTTTACCGACGCCCGTCGGTCCGATCATCAAAATATTTTTGGGGTGGATCTCGTGACGCAACGGCTCGGCGACTTGCTGGCGACGCCAGCGGTTACGCAAGGCGACGGCGACGGAGCGCTTGGCGCGATTTTGACCAACGATATATTTGTCCAGCTCGGACACGATCTCACTTGGAGTCATTGTGGATGCTGACATGCTTAGTCCAGTGTTTCTATCAGATGCTGTTGATTGGTGTAGATGCAAAGATCGCCGGCGATTTCGAGAGACTGTTTGACGATCACTTCGGGTGCGAGCTCGGTATGCCTGAGCAAGGCCATCGCGGCGGATTGTGCATAGGCGCCTCCTGATCCGATCGCGGCAAGGCCGTTTTCGGGTTCGAGCACATCGCCGTTGCCGGTGAGCACGAGTGTGTGTTCGCGGTCCGCGACGATCAGCATTGCTTCAAGGCGGCGCAATACACGGTCGGTTCGCCAGTCGCGCGTGAGCTCGACGGCGGCGCGCATGAGATTGCCTTGATGTTTCTCCAGTTTGCCTTCGAAACGCTCCTGGAGCGTAAAAGCATCAGCCGTCGCACCGGCAAAGCCTGCGAGAATTTTGTCGTGGTAGAGACGACGAATTTTGCGCGCGGTGCCTTTGATGATGATGTTGCCAAGCGTGACCTGGCCATCGCCTCCAAGTGCGACGCGATTGCCGCGACGGACGCAAACGATAGTGGTGCCGTGAAATTGTTCCATATGCGTACTTTGAGTGAGAGTCGAGCTTAGAGTCAACAAGGGCACACTCGTGATGAAGCAAGTGTGCCCTGGGATGTGTCAATCATGCTTGCGTAGGCTCTTATGCAGAGTCAAACGCTCAGTCCAGATTAATCACCAAACATTTTCTGTCGCATTTCCCGACGTTCCTGCGCCTCCAGGGAGAGGGTCGCGGTAGGACGTGCAAGCAGACGACGCAAGCCGATGGGCTCACCGGTTTCTTCGCACCAGCCATACTCACCGCTGTCGATGCGGGCGATGGACTGCTGGACTTTTTTCAATAGTTTGCGCTCGCGATCACGCGTGCGTAATTCGAGCGCGTGCTCTTCTTCGATCGTGGCGCGATCTGCCGGGTCTGGCACAAATTGCGTTTCGCGCAAATGCTCGGTCGTGGCGCCGGCGTTGCTGAGGATTTCCTGCTCGAGTTGTCTGAGACGATCGCGGAAAAAGCCGAGCTGACGCTCGTTCATGTATTCCGACTCAGGCATCTTCAACAACTCGGCCTCGGTCGGCAGGTTGTTCTCGGACAGGTCGCCAGAGTTAACAGGCTTCTTTGGCGCCGCTTTGGAGGCGACGGCTGGTGTTTTTGCCGGTGCGGGAGCTGCTTTTTTAGCGGCCGCGACCTGTGTGGATACGGGGGCTTTTGCTGCAGTAGCCTTGCTTGCTACGGGGGTTGCTGCCTTGGATACCATGAAAAACACTCCATTAATTAAGCTCTGCGCACGGGCGCAGAGGGACTACTTGGCCAAGCACTGCTCCAGACCTTTGGTAAAGATCTCTTGTGGCAGTTTGCGTCCGATAAAGACCATTTTTGTGGTCTTTTTTTCGTTGGCCAGCCAGGGTTTACCGGGTTCGGCGCCCATCAACATGTGGACACCCTGAAAAAGCATCCGTTTATTGATGCCTTTCATGTAAAGGATACCCTTGTAACGCAGAAGGTCGGGTCCGTAGACCTGAACGACGCCACCGAGGAATTCTTCGAGACGTTCTGGATCAAAGGGTTTGTCGGATTTGAAAACAAACGCACCGATATTGTCATTGTGCGCAGGCTTGTGCGAGTGACCATGGTTGTGGTCTGGATTGGTGCAGGTCGCGGGATCATGATCGTGATCATGCGCGTGCCCATGTGCATGGTCATGGCCGTGATCGTGGTCGCAGTGACCATGGTCGTGATCGCAATGACTATGGTCATGATCGTGATCGTGCGCGGCATCGGGATGGTCGTCGGCCAGAAACTGCGGATCGATATCCAGAATGGTGTTGAGATTGAAGCCGCTGATGTCGATAATCTTTTTCAGATCGGTATCGCCAAAATTGACTGCCTCAATCGACGCGCGCGGATTCATGTGCACGATCCGGCGACGTAAAGCCGCATACTCGGCCTCGGTCACAAGATCTTTCTTAGAAATCAAAATGCGGTCGGCAAAGCCGACTTGTTTTTGAGCTTCTTCCTGCTCGTCGAGTGTTTCCATGCCGTGCTTGGCATCGACAATGGTGACGACCGCATCTAGGCGGTAGTACTCGGCGATGTCATCGTCCATGAAAAACGTCTGGCAAACAGGACCCGGGTTGGCCATGCCAGTCGTTTCGATGATGACGCGTTCGAAATTGAGTTCACCACTTTCGTGACGTTTACGCAGATCGAGCAGTGTGCGCATCAGGTCGCCACGTACGGTACAGCACACACAACCGTTGGACAGCTCAATGATCTCTTCGTCCTGGTCTTGCACGAGCAGGTCGTTGTCGATACTCTCGGGTCCGAATTCGTTTTCGATGACCGCGATACGCTTACCGTGGTACTCCGTCAGAATGCGTTTCAAAAGCGTCGTTTTACCTGCGCCGAGAAAGCCGGTGAGGATGGTGACGGGGACCATTTGGTCCAGACTGCGAGGGGAATTCATGGTCAAGTTGACTTCAAAAACAGGTAAAAGTGCAGGGCTTCAGATCAATGTTCAGAGCTGAGGCGAACGCCGGATTACAGCACAGCCGAAGCCTTCGGGCAAACTTCACAGACTTATTTTAGGCAATCAGTCTGACATGAAAATGTCATCACGTAGTTGTACGCAATCCAGATAATATTTTCTATATGAGGTTGCTTTGCCAGATTTCAAGATCTTCGCTTTGAGCAAATGGCTTGAATATTGGTAACCAATTGTTTTTATTCGCTTTTTCTGCCGGCGCGGGGATGTGCGGAATCGTAGGCTTTGGCTAAATGCTGAAAATCCAGCTTGGTATAGAGCTGGGTGGTGGAAATATTGGCATGGCCAAGCATTTCTTGAACTGCTCTCAAATCCTGAGCAGATTGCAAGACGTGGCTGGCAAAACTGTGGCGCAGGACGTGAGGGTGAACGTGTGTCGGTAAACCTGCCAGTTTGACCAGTTTCGTGAGCTGGCTCTGCACCACGCGAGGGCTGATTCTGCCGCCTCGTACGCCGATAAACAGGGCGGCTTGATCGGCCTCGCTCATGTCGGGCCGGGCAAATTGAGGCCGTGCCTCGAGCCAGTGTGTCAGGCATTCCAGAGCCTGGGTGCCGATCGGGACGCTTCTGCGTTTGCCGCCTTTGCCCAGTACGTTGACTTCGCGATCATTCAAGTTGATCCAGCCGGCTGAGGTGTGCCCTTTGGTCTGCGTGTAATCGATGTCGAGCCCGACGAGTTCGCTCAGACGCAGGCCGCTCGAGTAGAACAGCTCGAACATGGCCCGGTCTCTTAGAGAGGCGGGATCGGTTTGGGTGGTCAGGGCAGGGGCTTCGAGCAGCGCCTGGGTCTGGTCGACGGACAAGGCCTTGGGCAAACCACGTGAGGCCTTGGGGGCGCGGACGTCTGCCGCAGGGTTGGCGGCCATTTGGCTTTGAGGCGCCCACCACTTGTAAAAGCCCCGCCAGGCGGCCAGCATGCGAGCCAGGCTTCGCGCGCTGTGTCCCTGGCTGTGCAGGCGCGCGAGAAAATGCCGGATGTTGCCGTTGACCAATTGTTCAAGCGGCTTGCCGTCTGCGAGCGTGACAAGTTGTTGCAGGTCGCGTCGATAGGCCGAGAGAGTATGTCCGGAGTAACGACGGTTGACTTCGAGGTGTTTGAGCCAGGTCGTGACGGGATCGGACATCGGTGAGTCCCTATTCAGGAGTCTTCAGCGGCGCGCAAATTCGTGCCGGCCGGCTTGAGTCGAGACAGTGCGGAACTCGCAAGGATGCTGACGGTTTGCAAAAACGCGACGCCCATGTCGGGTGCGAAACGCTCGGGGTCGTCCGAACCTAAAACCAGCAGTCCAAAGGCGGGTTGACCCACGGCGGGACGCAGGGGCAGAATCGCAAGGGAGGCGGGTTTGGCATGGAGCCAGGTGGCAGGGGTGAGTGTCGTATCGTTACCGCAGTAAGGATTGACGAGGTTATTCGCGTAAGTGTGCACTTCTTCACCAACTGGGGCACCCACCCCTTCGGCCGGCAGGTCCAGACCCCAGACGCGCAGGGCAACTTCCTGCAAGTTGAACTGTTCAGCCAGACCCAGGGCAACTTCGCCTGGCAGGCGCAGGGTCGATTGCTCGCCCAGCATCCGGACACACCAGCGATTCAGTTTGTCTGTGGTGATTTCATTCAACGCGGCATTGCGTACTAAATCCGCGAGTCTGAATTCAAAATCGCGCAATCTCTCGCGCAAGGTCATGATCTGACGCTCCCCCAGGGAGATCGTGCGCGCCTGGTGTGGGTGCGGCACCTCGAGTGTCGAGAACAACTCCGAATACTGGACAAAGAACTCAGGGTGCTCCTGAAGAAATTTGGCGACAGTGTGGGGATGCAGTGAGTCGGTCATGGCTTGGTACTAAAGGAAGTAGGAATGGAGGCGACCAGCCGGTCGATATCAATCGTGCTGGAAAAAACGGTCGTGGCGGGTCCGGTCATGCGCATTTGGTCGCCATGGGTGGCGATGGTCAGCCAGCCGCCATGGGTGCGCACGCGTACGGGCGAGTCCAGCAGGCCGCGCCGGATACCGGCTGCCACCGCGGCGCAGGCACCTGAGCCGCAGGCCAGCGTCTCGCCAGCGCCACGTTCGTAGACACGCAGGTGCGCAGTGTGTCGATCCACGATTTGTAGAAAACCGGCATTGACGCGCCGAGCGAAGCGCGGGTGTGACTCGATCAACGGTCCCAGAATGGAAACAGGTGCCGTGTCGATATCATCCACAACCTGCACGGCATGGGGATTAGAGATCGCGACGGCGGACAGCCAGACTGTCACGTCGCCCAGGTCGGTGTGCGTTTGCAGGGGCAGGGCGTAAAGCGTGTCTTGTCCTTGCGTGCGGGTCGCGAGTCCTGTCACATCAAAAGGCAGGGCCTCTGGGACGAAACGGGTCTGCCCCATGTCGACCACCACCTCGCCGTTGGGCATCGCTTCGAGTGTGATCAGTCCGGTTGAGATCTCGGCGCGCAAGGGATTGCGCGAGGAGAGCTTTTGCTCGTGGACGAATTTGACGAAACAGCGGGCGCCATTGCCGCAGTGTTCGACCTCGCTGCCATCCGCATTGAAAATCCGGTAGCGGAAATCCGCCTCGGGGTGGGAGGGTGTGTCGACCAGCAATATCTGATCGCAGCCAATGCCGAACTGGCGATGGGCGAGCGCGCGGGCACGTTCGGGGGTCATGTCGATGGGTTGGCGAACCCCATCCAGGACCACGAAATCGTTGCCGGCGCCATGCATTTTTGTGAAGTTCCAGATCATGTAGGGATTATCGCCCATTTGTTTGCAGTTTTGACTTAAACTATTGATTAAGTCGCTGAGTTAACCGACAACTTGCGGGGCGACGGTGTTGGACAAAAGCTGAAATGCCGAGTCGACACAAAAATAAATCCGCTAAAGCGTCGCGCCCAATCCAGCGTCTATTCAGGTGTCGGTCCGGGGTGCAACGCACCTCCTTAACTTCACCTCTGGCGATTGCCAGAAATAGGACGTGATCATGGCTTCAAAGTCTTCTGACTATCTCTTTACCTCCGAATCCGTTTCCGAAGGACATCCAGACAAGGTCGCCGACCAGGTCTCCGATGCCATTCTGGATGCGATTTTTACTCAGGATCCCAACGCGCGTGTGGCAGCTGAAACGCTTTGCAACACGGGATTGGTCGTACTGGCCGGCGAAATCACCACAACAGCCAACGTGGACTACATCCAGGTCGCGCGCGACACCATCAAGCGTATCGGCTATGACAACACCGATTACGGCATCGATTACAAAGGTTGCGCGGTACTGGTGGCTTATGACAAACAGTCTCCCGATATCGCGCAGGGTGTAGATCGCACATCCGAGGACTATCTCAATCAAGGCGCGGGTGACCAGGGTCTGATGTTTGGTTATGCATGTAACGAAACGCCCGATCTGATGCCTGCTCCAATCTGGTACGCACATCGTCTGGTGCAGCGTCAGAGCGAATTGCGCAAGGACGGTCGCCTGCCCTGGCTGCGTCCCGATGCCAAGTCGCAGGTGACTTTCCGTTACGTCGACGGCAAGCCGGTTGAGGTCGATACTGTTGTGTTGTCGACACAACATGCGCCTGAAATCTCGCAAACAGCGATTCACGAAGCCGTGATCGAGGACATCATCCGTCCAAGTTTCCCTGCAGGTTTACTCACACCCAAGACCAAGTTCCTGATCAACCCGACCGGTCGTTTCGTGATTGGCGGACCCCAGGGTGATTGCGGTTTGACAGGTCGCAAGATCATTGTCGACACCTACGGTGGCGCATGCCGTCACGGTGGTGGCGCGTTCTCCGGTAAGGATCCTTCAAAAGTCGATCGCTCCGCAGCGTATGCCGCACGTTATGTGGCCAAAAACATCGTGGCAGCAGGTCTCGCCAGCAAGTGTGAAGTCCAGGTGAGCTACGCGATCGGCGTGGCAGAACCCATCAACATCACGGTCGATACGCATGGTACGGGTGTGGTGTCTGACGAGCAATTGTCTTTGCTTGTACGCGAGCATTTTGATTTGCGTCCAAAAGGCATCGTCAACATGCTCAACCTGTTGCGTCCGATCTACAGCAAGACCGCCGCCTATGGCCACTTTGGTCGCAGCGAGCCCGAGTTCAGCTGGGAAGCCACTGACAAGGCTGCCGCACTGAAAAAGTCGGTTTAAGGTGACCACGGATGCCTCAAATGGAGCAGACTCGCCATGCGTGGCGATTTGCTCTACCTTGTTCGATGATGTCTGTCGCGGCTGCGGCCGAACGGTGATGGAAGTCTCGAACTGGGTCTTTATGACTGACGAGGAAAAACAGGCGGTATGGGTACGGATCCGGGCTGAGGGTTACCCCAAAAAGCCCGGAGAAACCACCTGATCAGGTTGTATAAAAAAAGGGTACTCCTGAGTACCCTTTTCTTTGACTACTGGTTGCTCATTATTTTTCTTTCTTTTCTGACAAGGTGTCACCTGCCAAGGCTTCGGACAACTTGGCGATTGCCGTGTGGTCCTGGCCGGGTCCGAGCATCTGTGCGCACGAGGCCCACATTTCACGGCACAACGATGAAAAAGGTGTGGGTGTGTCGGTGTCACGACCGATACCCAGCGCAATGCTCAGGTCTTTCACCATCAGATCCAGACCAAAGCCGGCGTTGTACTTGCCCGACAAGACGAACTGTTTGAATTTTTTCTGCGTGGAATTGTTCATGCCCGTCGAAGAATTCAGCACGTCAACCATGGCTGAAGGATCCAGACCAAAACGCTTGCCGATCAGCAGTGCTTCGACGCCGATCAAAAAGCCGCCCGCGGACACCAGGTTGTTCAGTGCTTTCATGGCGTGAGCCGAGCCGACATCACCAGTTGGCGTGATGGAGGTGCCCATACAGGACAACACCGGACGCACGCGTTCGAGAATCTCGTTGCTACCGCCAAACATGATTGCGAGTTCGCCGGTCTTGGCGCGAGGCACACCGCCTGAAACAGGCGCATCGACCAGATGCCCTTTGGCCGCTTTGACTTGTTCGGCCAGCGTGCGAGTGATCGTCGGCACACCAGAGGTCATGTCGATGACGACCGAACCTGGACGCAGACCTGCCAACAGACCATCAGGGCCGTTGAGCACGGCTTCGACGATATTGCTGGTCGGCAAAATAGTGATGATGAGTTCGGAGGCAGCGGCGAGTGCGCGGTTGGAAGCGGCGACGGTGCCACCGATTTCTTTGGCGAAGGCTTCGGCGCGCTCTTTGGAGGCGTCAATCACCTGAAGTGGGTAACCAGCTTTGTGCAGCAGGGAGGCCATCGGCCACCCCATGCTGCCCAAGCCCACAAAACCTATCGTGGGCAGCGCGCTCATTTCTTAGCTGCCTTTTTTGCGGCAGCTTTTTTGGCGGGTGCTTTGGCTGCGGCTGCTTCAACTTCTGCGGGCTTTGCGGCAGCAAGCTTCTTGGCGGCGGCTTTCTTGGCCGTCACTTTTTTCTTGGCGGCCTTGGCAGCTGCTTTTTCGTAAGCGCCTTCTTCTTCGAGCACCTGGTTGGCGGCTTTGAAGGCGTCCAGACCAGCGGGGATGCCGCAGTAAACCGTTGCGTGCAACAGGACTTCTTTGATTTCTTCGACGGTCACGCCGTTCGCGAGCGCGCCTTTGACGTGCAGTTTGATTTCAGCGGAACGGTTGAGCGCGGTCAGCATCGCGAGGTTGAGCATGCTGCGTGTCTTGCGGCTCAGTCCGTCGCGGGTCCAAGCGTAGCCCCAGCACCACTCGGTGGTGATGTGCTGGAAAGCCATGGTGAAGTCGTTGGCCTTGGCGATGGAGCCGTCAACGTAATCAGCACCGAGTACGGCACGACGAACGGCCAGGCCGTCTTTGAATAATTGAGCGGTTTCGCTTTTAGCAGACATTTAAGGCTCCAAAATCAGTATGATCAAAAGTAAATTGAGTAGAACAAATAAGCAACGTATCAGCGAAACATGTAACGGTATAAGCAAAACATGTAACGAACGTCACGAGTGGTCTCGATTGTCTGCGCTTGACTTGTCCTGTGTCAAGCAAGATTGATTGGGAATGCGAATAAAGGAGATGTAATGGACGCCTCCCTCCCTGCTGGGGAGTGAGGGGGACAGAAAAGCAGAGAGCCCTCGCTTTACCTAACGGCATCTAAGTGCCAAAGTGGAGTTTCTTAAACCAACCACAAACGGTAAT
>NZ_JAUHHF010000014.1 GCF_030410395.1 Zwartia panacis | reverse complement strand
CATGACCTGAGTAAACCCAGGCCGGTGATACGTCGCTGCTCAAAGGAAGTGAGGTTATTTACATCAAGCTTTTACACTTAACATTCATTTCCAAACTTCTTTGTGAGCACTTGATTTCGTTTGCAATTACTGAACCTGTTACAGCCCAGCAACCTGCGACACTCATTCCAAGCGCCCACACTTATCGGTTGTCAAATTTTTAAAGAACAAGGTACTGCGAATTCTGTATTGCCTTTCTCAGCAACTTGCGTTTGGTTATGTGCCAGAAGCAGAGAAACGAGATTATGAAGGAGTTTTTTATCCGTGTCAAATTAGTTTTGTTTGATTTCAAATTATTTCAATCAGAAACTAACTAACTCAATACTAAAGATTTCAACCATTCAACCTGATTTAGAACATCCACTAAAACATCTGTTAGGTCGTGAACAAAGTTTTCCTGTCGGCAACCTTGAATCGCGAAGTACTCATAAAGATGATTCTTATAAAGATGTTTAAAACCAAGCCAGCTACTATAGCACAACTACTTAATGCACGATTTGAATTGAGCCGATATGAACGAAGATATTCTGATTAACGTGACACCCTTTGAAACCCGCGTGGCTTTGGTTGCGCGAGGAGCGGTCCAGGAACTTCATATGGAGCGCAGTACGCAGCGGGGAAAGGTGGGCAACATCTATTTGGGCAAGGTTGTCAGAGTGCTTCCGGGCATGCAGAGCGCATTTGTGGAAATTGGCCTTGAAAGAGCCGCATTTATTCACATCGCCGATCTACGGGAAAATCGAACCGAGCGTGCAATGGCTACGACACCGACCCCCATTGAAAAGTTGTTATTTGAGGGGCAAAGTCTAATGGTGCAGGTCATTAAAGACCCTCTGGGTACAAAAGGCGCGCGTTTATCGACCCAAATTAGTATTGCCGGAAGAATGCTAGTGTATTTGCCGCACGAACCTCTTATCGGCATTTCACAAAAAATAGGATCAGAGGCCGATCGGCAAGCCCTGCGCGAACGAGTACAAGCCTTGGTTCCACCTGAAGAAAAGGGAGGCTTTATTGTCAGGACGCAAGCAGAAGGCGCAACGGATCAAGAGCTCGAGGCGGACTTAGCCTACTTGAAGAAACTCTGGACAAGTGTGCAGCAAGGCGCGCGCACCCTCCCCGCCACGAGCCTGCTGCACCAGGACTTGACGCTGGCTCAACGGGTCCTGCGGGACATGGTGACACCCGAAACGCATCAGATACTGGTCGACTCACGCAGTGTGACCACAGAACTCAAGGCATGGGCGGACATTTACACGCCCTCCGTGTCAGACCGTATCAAACATTACAGCGGTGAGCGCACGCTGTTTGACACAGCGAATATCGAGGAAGAAATCGTACGGGCGCTTTCGAGACGCGTTGATCTTAAATCCGGTGGCTACCTGATGATTGATCAAACCGAGGCGCTCACCACAGTGGATGTCAACACTGGGGGATTTGTCGGGGGACGTAATTTTGATGACACGATTTTCAAAACCAACCTGGAGGCCGCTCAAGCCATCGCGCGTCAGCTACGACTGAGGAATCTGGGTGGCATCATCATCTTGGATTTTATCGACATGGACGACATCGCCCATCGCGAAGCGGTCCTGGCGGAGTTGAACAAAGCGCTTTCCTTTGATCGCACACGCATGACGGTGAATGGCTTTACACAGCTCGGTCTGGTTGAGATGACACGCAAACGCACACGCGACTCTCTTGCCCATCAATTATGCGAGCCCTGCCCGACCTGTCAGAGCCGAGGAAATGTTCGAACAAACAAAAGCATTTGTTATGACATATTGAGAGAAATTTTGCGAGAAGCGAAACAATTCAATCCGCGTGAATTCAGAATACTCGCATCACAGGGAGTGATTGATCTGTTTCTGGAAGAAGAAAGCCAGCATCTCGCCATGCTGGGCGATTTTATTGGAAAGAAGATCTCCCTTGAGGTGGCCACAGACTACACACAAGAGCAATATGACATTGTTCTGACGTAAAAGTCGGTGACTTATCGTCACTTGTCAATACAGGATCATATGGATGCAGGGAGGCATCCGAATCGATGACATGAGCGCTACACTCGACTGATGTTGTCAAGAGCATTTTTAAAAATGCCACACGACATCACATTTACCCACAGGAGACATATATGGCAGAGGCATCAAAAAAACGGCTGACTGGAGCATTCAAACTTGCGGCAGTGGCAATCTCGGGCGCCCTAAGTTTTACGGCTGCGCAGGCTCAATCAAACTACCCCAACAAACCCATTAAATTTGTTGTTCCCTACTCTGCAGGCACCACCACGGATGTGATTGCGCGCGTGTATGCGGACAAGCTAGGTAAGGTACTTGGTCAAAACGTCATTGTGGACAACAAAGCCGGCGCAGGAGGCAATATTTCGGCCGAATCAGTGGCGCGCTCGGCACCTGATGGTTACACACTAACCTTTTCCACCAGTGCAACCCACGCAACGAACCCAGCGCTTTATAAAAACGTGAGTTTTGATCCGATCAAGGACTTTACGCATATTGCGATGATGGTTTCCGCACCCAATATGCTGGCTATCAATCCGAAGATTCCAGTCAACAACATGGCCGAGCTGATCGCTTACGCGAAAAAGAATCCTGGCAAGCTGACTTACATTTCGGCCGGCTCAGGTACCTCACCGCATATGGCTGGTGAATTGCTCAAGACCATGGCGGGCATCGATATTCAACACGTCCCATACAAAAACATCAATCAGGGCTTCACAGACTTGTTCGCCGGCACGGTTTCGATGACGTTCTATCACGTTCCAGTGATCTATCCTCACGTCAAGGAAGGACGCCTCAAAGCACTTGGTGTCGCCACGAGCGAGCGCAGTCCGATCGCTCCCGAAGTCCCACCGATCTCTGATACTGTCAAAGGCTACGACTTGCGACCATGGTGGGGGCTTGCGGGCCCAGCTGGCATGCCTAAGGATGTCGTCGACAAGCTTTATGCCGCCACAACCCAAGTGCTGGCAGACCCAGAAGTGCAAGAAAGGTTTAAAAACCTTGGCCTGATCATCACTCCAATGACGCCTCAGCAATTTAACGATTTCACTGTGACCGAATTGGCCAAGTGGAGCAAAATCGTCAAAGACTCGGGCGCAACCGCTAACTAGTCATGAAACAACAAGAAACAGTTCTTCTACCCACCACTGTGGTGGGTAGCTATCCCCAGCCTGATTGGCTCGTCGACCGCGAACAACTCTCGAAAGGCGTTCCTCGAACGCGTCAGCATGAAATTTGGCGTATTCCAGCCGAGCGACTCGAACAGGCGCAAGACGACGCCACCATTCTTGCGATACGTGACATGGAACGCGCGGGGATCGACATCATTACGGATGGAGAAATCCGCAGAGAAAGCTATTCAAATCGTTTCGCCATGGAACTCGAAGGCGTCGATGGGGACACACCAGCGATCATCACCTCGAAAGCAGGACTCAAAACACCCGTTCCGCGTGTAGTCAGCAAAATAATACGTACACATCCTGTCGAGATTCGCGATCTGCAATTTTTAAAAGCAAACACCGACCGCCTGGCCAAAATCACCCTGCCCGGCCCTTTCACCATGGGTCAACAGGCAAAGAACGAGTTCTATCGTGACGATGAAGAAATGGTAATGGATTTTGCTGCCGCCGTTAATGCCGAAGCGCTGGACTTGCAAGCGGCGGGAGCGGATTTTATTCAGCTCGACGAACCATGGTTGCGTCATGATCCCGAGGCGGCAAAGCGTTACGCAGTCAAAGCCATCAATCGTGCGCTCGAGGGTATTACTGTGCCCACGATCGTTCATTTGTGTTTCGGCTACGCCGCCGTTGTCAAAGGTCAGAAACCCACGGGTTATTCGTTTCTGCCTGGATTAAGCGACACGATTGCAAAACAAATCTCGATTGAAGCGGCGCAACCCCGACTCGATCTCGGCGTCTTGTCGGATCTCGCTGGCAAAAAAATCATGCTTGGTGTCCTGGATCTGGGCACACATGATATTGAAACTTCCGAACAAGTCGCGCAACGCATCCGCGCCGGACTCAAGTACGTTGCAGCAGAAAACATGATTCCAGCGCCTGACTGCGGCATGAAATATCTACCCAGACATGTGGCCTTCGGCAAGCTCCGTGCACTCGCCGAAGGTGCGGCACTGGTCAGAAAAGAATTGTCCTGATTTGAAAGGAATCAGGACAGCTCCGGATGCATCTTGTGCCAGGGGGTGGCTTGTTCATAAGCCGCTCCCACCCGCAACACGGTGACCTCGTCGTAGTTTTTGCCAATCAGCTGCAGCGAAATTGGCAAGCCTTTTCCAGACAAGCCACTCATCATGGCGAGTGCCGGATGGCCTGTTAAGTTGAAAGGCACACGTGCCTGCCGCGTATAGGTACGCACGACCTCTGAGACATCGTCAATGCGGCATGCCGGATCAAGAGAGTTGGCCGCGAGCAAAATATCCACTTCGCCAAATGCATGATTAACGGCGTCGCTCAGTATTCCGCGCAATTGCATCGCATGAACATAATCACCCGCACTCAGAAAAGCACCGCACAAAAGTTTGCGCCGGGACATTTCCGCGTAGTCTTCAGGCCTATTGCGCAGATTCCTTGCATGAATCGCCCAACCTTCTGACATCAGAATAATTTTCTGCGCAGAACTGAACTCTTGAAGTGACGGTAAATGGATATCTTTGACCTCTGCGCCCAGCTCGCGAAAAACTTTGCAGGCTTCGTTGAGCGCCTGGGTAACTTCTGGATCAGCCTGCTCGTCCTTTTCATGAAAATGTCGAACAAAACCGATTCGAAGACCTTTCACGCCCAAGCCAAGGTCTTTCGCATATGAAGTCGGTCTGCGAGAGGCAGGCGCAGCAGAAGTTTTCACCATCGCATCCAGCAATAAGGCGACGTCTTGAACCGTGCGTGCCATGGGTCCGACATGATCAAGGGACATGGACAAGGGATAAACGCCACGGCGAGAGACCAAATCATAGGTTGGTTTGAGACCCGCCAAACCGCATGCCGCTGCAGGGTGACGAACCGAGCCCCCAGTATCCGTACCCAGCGCGAGAGGCAGGAACCTGGCAGCCAGGGCGGTACCAGAGCCGGAGGACGAACCACCGGGATGGTGCGCAATGTTCCAGGGATTTCTTGCGGGCGGAAAAGGCAGATCAAAAGAGGGCCCGCCAATTGCGAACTCGTGGAGAGCCAACTTACCGAACAAGATTGCGCCTGAAGCACGCAACGCTGTAATGACCGAAGCGTCCTCAGCCGCCACGTGATCGAGCATCACTTTTGAATGACAGCTTGTGCGTTGCCCCGCGATATCGATGATGTCTTTGATGCCAACAGGAACGCCATGCAAGGGTCCGAGACTACGACCGGCCCGGATCTCTCGATGGGCATCGCGCGCGGCTTGGAGGACCTCCTCGCGATCAAGCTGAATAAAAGCCCGATATTGTGGTTCTAAGGCATCGATTCGGGCAAGCAACCCTTCGATGACCTCGACAGGAGAAAGCGTCCCCGACGCGTAACCATGGCTTATTTCAGAGGCAGTCATCCAGTGCATCATAGTTTCACCTGCATTACGGGCCAGACCTCAGTGGTGTTGTCTGCTGGTGACGTGAAAGAAGCACGAATCTTCAGAGCAGTCCGTGCAGCTGTAGCGACATCATCGGGAAAATGTGTCATGGCCCGCTCGAGCCCTGCGAGCCTGGCAAGCGTTTCAATATCCACGCTCTCGCTACTTGAGCCACTTGAGCCACTTGAGCCACTGCCTGAACCTGTCATGTTTTTCTGTGTATTCACCTGATATCCCCCTTATTAAAGAATCATTTTTTATTTTTTTACTTTACTTCAAACTGAATTTTTTACTTCTGATAAATGCACCAAAATCCGCTCGCTCCGGCACAGAGTAGTGACGAGCTTTATCCTCAGACCAGCCATTAAAATCCGCATCCGGATATATATTTGCATGGCGCTGACGACGGAGCGGGAAAAGTGCATGTCGACGCACATCATAGGCATCAATGTGCTCTCTGAGATTGGACTCATCGTATTGATTGAGATGCGTTGTCACCGCCAGGGGAAGCCGTGGCGTCATCCGACCAGCCTCCAGGGGATAGCCAACACACAGCCCGGCAACTGGAAACACAGCTTCAGGCAAACCAAGCAGATCGCTGGTTTGTTCAGGGTGATTACGAACTGCGCTGATTGGAACAGTCACCAAGCCAACCGCCTCGGCCGCACGGATAAATTGCGAGAGAACGATGCCGGCATCGACAGCGGCGTTCATGAAATGATCAAGGTGATCGTTGGCAAAAGGTTTGCCACGCCATTGTCCGATCTGTCTGATTCTGCGGTTGTTACCACAAAACATCAAAAATACGGGTGCGTCATTGATCCAAGGCATATCAGGAATCAAATCTGCGATGGCTTTGACACGGAGTGGATCAGCAACATGAATAATGTCGGCTTGCTGCAAATCAGACTTCGACGGAGCCGAAAGCGCACAGGCAAACAACAGATCGAGTAATTCTTGTGAAACAGGCTCTGGTGCCCACTTACGGTGAGAACTATGCGTCAGCATTCGCAGCAGCTCATCTGCGCCCGATAAAGCATCCGGAACCTTGACCGGTGCGCCAAATCTCCTAAGCGCCGCATCGGCGAGTTGTTCAGACAACGAGATGGGGCGTTGGGCCATGACTGACAACTCCTAATCTTCGCGAAATTGCATCTGATAGAGCGCGGAATAAGCGCCTCCGCGCGCAATCAACTCACTGTGGGAACCTTGCTCGACCACCTTGCCATGATCCATGACCACAATCTTGTCGGCGTTTTGAACAGTTGAAAGTCGATGGGCAATGACCAGTGTTGTTCGCCCCTTCATCAACGTCTCAAGCGAAGCTTGGACCTGTCGCTCGGACTCGTTATCTAGTGCGGAGGTCGCTTCGTCAAGAATCAGGATCGGCGCATTTTTGATCAACGCCCGCGCAATCGCAAGTCGCTGCCGTTGGCCTCCGGACAGACGGGTTGCATTTTCTCCCACGGGAGTTTGTAACCCTAGCGGCAGAGCTTTGACAAAATCGAGCAGGTTCGCAGCGGCCAACGCGTTCATGATTTCATCCTCGGAGGCGTCATGCAAAGCGCCGTACCCTACGTTGACGGCAATGGTGTCGTCAAAAAGAACCACATCCTGACTCACCAGGGAGAGCTGTTCGCGCAACGCCCGCAAATCCAGAGAGGCAATGTTGCGACCATCGATCAATACCTCGCCTGAGGAGGGAGAAACAAATCGTGGCAACATATTCACCAAGGTCGTCTTGCCACTGCCCGAGCGCCCCACCAAAGCGACTGTTTGACCAGGCTCCACGGAAATGGTGACATCCGACAATGTGTCAGTCTGCGCGTCCGCAAAGCGATGGGAAACATGACGAAACTCAACGCGACCCAGCGCACGCCCTTCAAAACGCCCCGTTCCGGTCTCTGGTTCGGAAGGCTGATCGACCAATGTAAAAACACTTTCAGCTGCGACCAGCATTTTTTGCATCTTGCCGGCCACCTTGGTTAAGCGCTTGATTGGATCAAAAATTTGGGCAAGTGCAGCCATAAATGCCGCAAAACTTCCGACGGTTAGTGTGCCTGTATTAGCCTGGTTCAGTGCAACAGCAATCACGGCAGCCACAGCAATTGCTGTAATGACCTGAGTAATTGGAGTCATCGCAGCGTCTGAAGTCGCCGCACGCATGTCAAATCTTCTCAATCGACCGCTGACATATGAAAAACGATTCCGTTCGAAGGCATAACCATCAAATAACTTGACGACTCGCTGCCCATCGATCCCCTCACTGACTGCACGCGTCAGTTCAGCATTCATATTGACGGTATCTTGATTGATTCGTCTCATTCTCGCGATAAAAGAACGGGAAATTAAGACTGAAATCGGCATTGTTACCAAAATGATCAGCGTAAGCTCCCAGGACATGTAAAGAAGCACGCCAATCATCGCCAAGACAATCAAGGACTCGCGGACAATAACAGTGATAACTTCAGTGGCGTAACTTGTGACATTGCCCGCATCTACAGTAAATCTATTAAGTAGCCTGCCTGTATCGCCTTTTTTAAACTCACTGTCGGGCATAGTGAGTAACTTTTCAAACATATCGCGTCGGACGCCAAGCAATACGTTATTAGCCACCCACGCTAACAAATAATCGCTAAAAAAATTACAAAGTCCGCGTAAAAAAATCAAACCAATGATGACAATAGGAACCTGCCAAACATACTCGGGCTTTGCACCAGAAAAACCCTCATCAAGCAGGGGCTTCATGGCTACTGCAAGAGTCGGTTGAGTTGCTGCAGCACCCGCCATGCATAGAACAGCAACGGCGAGCCCTTTCCAGTAAGTTCCAACGCGACTGTAAATTCGTTTCCACAGGTTGGTTTTAAGCGACTGAGAAGACGCAGACGCTGATCTGGCATTTGAAGTCAAAATGTGGCTCTAAAATCTGATGATTCATCAATTTTACCCGCCTGAACCATTCTTAGTCATTAGAATGTGTCGAGATTTCTACCTAATTAAACTTAACAATGGCCGCACTACCCTCAATGCAACAATCAAACACCATACTTATACGCCTTCCAAACTGGATTGGTGACACATGCATGTGCCTACCTGCTCTGGATTTATTAAGTCAATCCGGAGTGCCCTTTGTAGTGTGCGCTCGTGGTTGGGCCAAGCCACTCTTGGCAGGGTTGCGTACGGAGGGATTTATAGAAATGACAGACTCACTCAACGCTAATGTTCAAGCGCTACGCCACTGGCGACAAAAGCATCCTTACCACCAGCGTGCCTTACTCATGCCTGACTCTTTTTCCAGTGCACTCACCTTTAGGCTCGCTGGTTTTAAAAGTGTTGGTTGGCGTGATGATGGCCGCTCGTTGCTATTGAAATGGCCGCAAACTAAACCTACTGAAAAAATTCATGCCGTCGAGGCATGGTTCGAACTCACTAAACGTGCACTCCATTGCTGGGGACGGGATACATCAAAAGCTAATCTCAAAGAATCACTTCATTTACCAATTACCAATGAACACAAGCAATCAGCAGCTGCAGCACTGCGGGAGGCAAATTTAAAAATTGGTGAGTTTGTTTTGATTGCCCCGACAGCGAGCGGAAAGCACCATGGTCAAAATAAAGTATGGCCGCATTTTGACGCTCTTGCTCGAATTTTGCAAAACAATCGTGTCAACGTTGCAATGTGCCCTCCCCTGGATGAGCAGGCGCAGGCAAACCGAACTGCCCCGACAGTAGACATCATTCGACCCTTGGATTTAGGCGCTTTTTGTGCCCTGACTAACATGGCTAAACTAGTCATTTGCAATGATTCAGGTGTAGCGCACTTATGCGCTGCAGCTGAAGCAAAACAACTCACTCTATTTGGCGTAACTGACATTGCACGAACGCGCCCCTGGACTCATAAGAGTTGTAACATGGGAAGTTTTGGGCAGTGGCCAACTGCCGGCGAAGTTGTTACACGCGTTCAACAATTATTGGTACTCTAAAGCGGGATAAAATCGTTGCTTGCCTCGATACCTTTCTCAAATCTACTGCTTTATCCACCAGGCCTCAGTCTGATTTTATTGGCCTTAGCCATTTTGCTTAGCGTATTTAAAAAGCACACCTTTTCCATTGCACTTTCGATCCTAGCGATCACTTGGGTGCTGATTTGGTCATTGCCTGCTACCTCTCTTTTTTTAGGCGGCCTGCTTGAATCACGATATCCGTACAAAGATCCAAAAGACTTACCTCGTGCAGATGTGATTGTTGTTTTCGGTGGAAATACCCAGGCTAATCGAGCAAACTGGTTTGAACCTTACAACCGTGCGACCGCCATCGACCGGATTGATCGTGCTGAGGCACTTTATCGATCAGGAAAAGCACCAAGGATTTTATTGTCAGGCGGGGCTAGAGAAGGGAAAGTGAGTGAGGCACAAATCATTGCTAGGATACTTAGACAGAGAGGAATTCCTGACTCTGCACTCTTACTAGAAAACGACAGCAGGAACACCTCAGAAAATGCCAGATTTACTGACATTACCATGCGCAGTCAAAAACTCAGAAGCGCTTTACTCGTCACTTCAGCATTGCATATGCCAAGAGCGTTAGCAACTCTGGAAAAGCGCGGCATTCATGTCACCGCTGCTGGTGGCGCCCCTCAAATTGTACTTCCCTCATCAAACGCACCTAATATATGGTTGCCGCACCTTCGTAGCCTTGATGCGAGCAGAACCATTATTAAAGAGTATCTGGGTCTATTCGGTTACTGGGTAAGGGGTTGGTTGTGATGTGTTTTTTTCAGCGATAAGACCTTCATGTATAGCGTCTCATATTGCTGCGCAACAGAATCCCAGGAAAAAAATTGAACTAGAGTTTCACTTTCTCTGACCAGCTTTGCCCTTAACTCGAGGTTCTCTCCCAGTGAAAAAATAGCGTTAACCATTTCCTCTGCGTCCCTTGGGTTGTTCAAGACCCAAGCATCATGCATGTGTCTAACGTAGCCTGCAAAGCCACAGTAGCTCTCTGCACTCAGAACAACGGGCAATCCATGCGCCATCGCTTCTAAAGGTGCCATACCAAAACTGTCCAACAGTGTTGGATGCACGCAGATATCTGCACTTTGATAATAAGACGATACGCTCGGTGTAGCATCGATCAACTTCACACGCGTCTTTATTTCAGGGTGATAACGAAAAAGATATTGCCTAGCTTCACGATCGGCCCCCAATACAAGAAGTTTGTAGTGCTCGGGAAGTTTTTCCAGAGCTTGCAGTGAAACCGCAAAACCTTTCAAAAGGGGATTACGTGCGACCATGATGCAAACGATATCAGTATCTCGTAAATCCAACTGCTGGCGCATACTGGAACGTAAGAGAGGATCTGTTGCTTGCGCAAGAGCACCTGGTGGAATCAATTCAATCGAATCTACAGAAGGATAGGCAGTGTGAAGCTGTTTGCATACAGTCGGTGATACTGCCACTACCTGTCTCCCGGGAACAAAGCGCAGAGAGGATAACTCTAACCACAAGTAAGCAATATTGCGAGGCTGGAAGCAACTCAAATAACCCTGCCATCTAGATTTCATAAAAAAACGACGATACTTCACCGGAACAACATGAAAAACATGAACATCTCCGGATGAACCCAAGGCATGTGTATGTACCAAGTCATAGCCTGAGGCGGATAGTTTCTTAGTCTGATATGCAAAATAAAGCGCACGTATCCAACTTGGGATCCATTTGATTATTTTGACGTGAACTTCTTTCACCGGCAAATCGTGATCAAATTCACAACCTATTACGGTGACATCATGTCGTCTAGACAATATCTCAAAAAGATTGACGGCATAGGCTTCTGCCCCGCCAAACTTGCGGCCGAAACGTTCTGAGATGAGTGCAATGCGTAACCGCTCAGCCACGCCTTCGATCCTCATAGCGGGTGAAGCACTTCTGAAAAAAACGTAAAATGGGTGTAGATCTCCAGACTCCCACACGGGGCAGTAGAAAGGGGGAATCGTCTGAATTTGCTAACCCACGCTGAGTCGTCGTGGCATTTTGATATCCTGCCTCGAAAACGATATCTGCATGCTGAGTAGTGAGTTGGCCATACGGATAACAAAATGCAGTCACCTCTTCTTGAAGCGCATCAGACAACACACGACGAGAATGGGAAATTTGGTATCGCGCTTCTTCAAAAGACAACTCTGGCAAATGAACGTGATCAAGCGTGTGAGAACCAACTTCCTGCCCGGCTTGAATCCACGCCCTTGCTTCACTTTGGGACATTAGAGGAGAAAAAGGGACATTGTTTTGCGAGTCCCAGAAATTTCCTCCGCCAAACTGATTAGCGACAAGATAGTTTGTAGAGGTAAAACCAAGCTCAGTTAGCACAGGCAGTGCATGCTGATAAACGTTACGGTAACCATCATCAAACGTAATTCCAAATACCTTTCCGGATCGCTCCCCCTTTAAATATGGCATCAGGTCACGCATACTTAGACCGCGATAACCGAACCGATGCATCCAGTACATTTGACGCTTGAAATTTCGAGGATGAACCGTCAAGCTGCGAAAAGATGTTCCTCTTGGTGCAGGCAAATCAATTTGGTGATACATGAGAATAGGAATGGGTCGGGAAGATCCGAGACGCTCTTGCATGTGCATCATGCCGCACCTTTTTTCCTAAAAAGCTTGCGCTGGTCAACCCCTCGATCAAGCCAGCGTCTGTAGCATTGTTCAGTACGCCGCACCAATGCTTGCGGAGTAAATTCAGATTCTGGATTTTTCCAAATCCGATCATATCCTGCATCCCCCATCTTTCGTCTAAGAGAGGGATTTTCGATGAGTGTTGTAATAATGTCTCTCAAACCTTGATCATCGTCAAGCTTAACAAGGAAACCTGTTACGCCGTCAATCAACATTTCAGGTACGCCCCCAACCGCCGTACCAATGACAGGAAGCTTTGCAGAGGCCGCTTCAAGATAAACCGTACCGCTAGCTTCGAGGCGTGTCATTAAACAAAACATATCAAAACCCAACATAAGGCTATGCACGTCATTTCTTTGACCCAGCAAATGTATGCGTTTTTCAAGGCCTAGTGACTTAATTCGTTCTTGAAGAGAGCGCATCACATCGTTACCGCTTCCAACGATGACTAGATGCAATTTGCTGTGAGTTGAAAATAAAGGCTCCATAGCTCGGATGAGCTCTAGATGACCTTTGTTCGGTCGCAAAGCCCCGACACAACCCACTACAATGCTTTGAGGGGTTAGTCCGAGTTCTTGACGTAAGGAGTATTGATCAAGTGCAGAATGTTTGAACACCGGAGTGTAAACATTTTCAATCCGATCAGGGGTAACACCTCTAGAAATCAATTGATTACGAACAAACTGACTATCCGTTGTCACACAATGCGGTAGCCATGTGTAAGATAACAGCGAATTGACACGGTTTGCTAGGTGACGAGAACGCACAATCAGTGGAGTGCCAGCCAACCTACCTGCGATCGCACAAAGAATGGTATCTCGCCGACTATGCGTATTGAGCACATCAAAACGGCCATTTTTAAGAATATGCAGCATCTTGGCAACGCCACGAATGAAATTCAGCGCACCATCCATATTCATAGTGTGTACGACAAACCCCTCAGCTCGTAATCGAGTTGTCAGTTCGGCATGAGGTTGACAAACAGCTTCAAGGTAGTGTCCAGCATCACGCATGGCCATCATTTCTTTGAAAATACGGTGTTCCTGACCACCAAAATCAGTTGCTGCTTCAGAGTGGATAATTCTCAAAGGTTTAATGGGCTGCATATTTATCAGATCTCAATCACTTGTAAGCAACTTCAACATCCCCTGCTGACGTCCAACTGGTCAATTGTTCAACCAGTTTATCGGATAACCTCACACGCCAAGACTCATCAAGCCTCAGCGTACATAGCGCGGTGTCTGTCTGATACTGAATCTCGACTGGAGTACCCGGCATACCATTTTCAGGGGCAGCACGAAATGGATTCAGTACGCGTTTGAGCATCAAAGCATCGGCATTTCCGTTGAGCCGGATACGTAAGGCTTTCGCGCGTGCTTCGCGGGCGAGTTGCAAATCGAAAATCTGCTCGGCCACGACACGCATCCCGCCTGAATACTCGTCATTGGTGACCTTGGCCTGAACAATCAAGAGCTGATCGTCGCGCAAACGATTTCGGTGCTGTTCCATCAGCTCGCCATAGACTGACACCTCGATCTGTGCAGTTCCATCATCCAGGACAACAAACTGCATTTTGCCGCGCCGAGTCATCATCGTTCTTGAACCAGCGATGACACCGGCAAGCCACTGGGGATCTCGTGAAGGCTCAAGCCGACTCAACGCCTTGGTGACAAAATTTCTGACCTCGGCGCGCCAGGCATCAAACAAATGACCACTGAAAAAATAGCCTAGTGCAAGTTTTTCCTCGGACAAACGCGTATGTAAATCCCAGGGAGCGCACTGCGCAAGCTCGCTTTCAACAACGTCCGCACCGTCATCACCAAACAAGGAAACCTGATTGGCGCTGCGGGCGGCCTGCTCCGCCGCCTCAAGCGCGGTGCCGAGCGAGGCGATCAGCGCGGCCCGATTCGGTTCGATTTGATCGAAGGCACCTGCCCGGATCAAAGCCTCGATACTTCGGCGGTTGACAGTATGACGATCAATCCTGCGGCAGAAATCAAACAAGGAAGTAAAAGGACCGGCTGCGCGCGCGCGCAATATTTCCTCAACCGCTGCCTGACCCGTGCCTTTGACTGCGCCCATCCCGTAACGAATCGTGCGCGGAGGCAAACCTTGAGCAGAGTGTTCGTCCGCGACAGGTTCAAAACGGTAGCCTGAGGCATTCACATCAGGTGGCAAGACCTTGATACCATTAGCCAGACAATCACGCCAAAAGATTTGAACCTTGCCGGTGTCGTCCATATCGGAGGACAAGGTTGCCGCCATGAACTCTGCAGGATGATGCGCCTTGAGCCAAGCCGTCTGATAGGCGATCAGGGCATACGCTGCTGAGTGAGACTTGTTAAAACCATAGCCTGCGAAAAGCTCCATCAGGTCGAAAAGCTTGACCGCGAGTTTAGCGTCGTAGCCCTTCTTGATCGCCCCCTGCTCGAACAACTGCCGGTGCGCCGCCATTTCCTCGGGCTTTTTCTTACCCATGGCACGCCTGAGCAAATCCGCGCCGCCGAGTGAATAGCCGCCGATGATCTGCGAAATCAACATCACCTGCTCTTGATACACGATCACACCGTACGTACTTTTCAGTGTGTTTTCAAGATCAGGGTGAAAATAATCAACAGACGCGCGACCGTGTTTACGGTTAACGAAATCGTCCACCATCCCCGACTCAAGCGGTCCTGGTCGGAATAGCGCCAACACGGCGACAATGTCTTCGAAAGTATTTGGACGCAGCTTTTTCAGCAGTTCCTTCATGCCCCGCGATTCGAGCTGAAAAATCGCAGTCGTGTTGGCATCGCACAGAATTTGATAAGTCGCCGGATCATCCAGCGATAAGGACATGATGTCGAATTCACGCATGCCTGGATTGAAAGCACGCACGAAACGCACCGCCCAATCCAGAATTGTCAGGTTGCGTAAACCCAGGAAGTCGAACTTAACCAGTCCAGCGGCTTCGACGTCATCTTTATCGAACTGGGATACCGCGCTGCCCTCCTGACCAGGCTGACAGTAGAGTGGACAAAAATCGGTCAGCTTACCGGGCGCGATCAACACACCACCGGCATGCATGCCAACGTTTCTCGTCAAACCCTCCAGCGGACGCGCAAGATCCACCAAGGCGCGAACCTCCTCTTCGGATTCGTAGCGCGCCTTGAAAGATGGCTCATCCTTGAGAGCACGATCAAGGGTCCAGGGGTCTGCTGGATTGTGAGGGATTAGCTTAGACAAACCATCGCACAGCATGTAGGGCATATCCAGAACCCGCCCGGCGTCCCGCACAACCGCTTTAGCTCCCAGCGTGCCAAAAGTCGCAATCTGGCTCACGGCCTCGCGACCATACTTTTGCTTGACGTACTCGATCACGCGTTCGCGATTATCCTGGCAAAAATCGATATCGAAGTCTGGCATCGATACCCGCTCGGGATTAAGAAATCGCTCGAACAGCAAATCGTAGCGAATCGGATCCAGATCCGTGATGCCAAGGGAGTAAGCCACCAGAGAGCCTGCTCCTGAACCTCGACCCGGCCCCACAGGAACACCATTGCTTTTACCCCAGTTGATAAAGTCCTGAACAATCAGAAAGTACCCAGGGAAACCCATGTTGATAATGGTCTGACACTCAAGGGCCAGGCGAGCCGAATACTGGGGCATCGCACGCGCGCGCTCCTCAGGGTCGGGAAACAACTGCAACATCCGCTTTTCAAGACCGATTTCGGAGAGCTGGATCAGATAATCATCCAGGGACACGCCATCAGGGGTGGGAAAATCAGGGAGCTGTGGCTGCCCCAGCACAAGGGTCAAGTTGCAGCGCTGCGCAATCGCCACCGCGTTGGCTAGAGCCGATGGTACGTCACGGAAGCGCTCCACCATTGCTTCGGTGGATTGGAGATACTGATCTGGCGTGAAATGCCTAGGACGGCGTGGATTCGTGAGAATCTCACCCTCGGAAATGCAGACGCGTGCTTCGTGGGGCTGAAAATCCTCTGGACCCAAGAACTGGACGGGATGCGTGGCCACCACAGGCAGGCCGCACTCAGACGCCAAAGTCAGCGCGGCACGGACGTAGGACTGATCCGCGTCCGCCTCTGTTCGCTGAAGCTCAATGTAGTAGGCACCAGGAAAAGCTTTTTTCCATTGCAAAGCGAATGTCTTCGCCAACTCCGGATTTCCAGCCATCAAGGCTTGACCCACGTCGCCTGCTCGGGCCCCAGACAAGGCAATCAGACCTTGCGTGCCCTCTAGCCACTCGCGGCGCATCTCTGCACGCCCGCGATGCGCATTATTGAGCCAAGCGCGCGTCAAGAGCTCGCATAATGCCAAATATCCCGCACGACTCGCGACGAGAAGTAAAATGCGGTAAGGTTTGTCACGATCTTCGTCGTTTGTCAGCCAGACATCGCAACCCGCGATCGGCTTGATACCGGCAGAACGCGCTTCTTTGTAGAACTTGATCAAACCGAAAACGTTCGACAAATCGGTCAATGCAACGGCTGGCTGGCCGAGTTGAGCGACGCGGCGAATAAGTTCCGGGATGCGGACAGTACCGTCCACCACCGAGTATTCGGAATGGACGCGCAGGTGAACGAAAGGTTGTGATTGAACGGTTTCTGACATAGGTCAATTGTACCTATTGTTGAATCATCTATAGTTATTTTTAGTCACGATTAAAGTACCCGCGCCGTGAGCATACGGCACAACGTTTGAGCAAGGAATACAGCATGAAATGGATTGTTCTGGGAACCTGGATTGGAGCCGTACTATTTGCTCACTTCCGTGGTCGCGTCAGACTTCCGCTGGGTCGCCAGCTGCTGGATCACTCGATTATTTTGGCCCCGATCAACGCTTTCATGGTGTTGACCTCCCGCGTCCCCACCACCCCCTACATTCCAAATGAGACCATGCCCGAGCTCAAGTTGCTCGAGGACAACTGGGAAACCATTCGCGACGAGGCGCTGCACCTCGCGAGCCTGCGTGAAATCAAAGCGCCCGAGCTTCACAATGACATCGGTTTCAATTCTTTTTTCAAATATGGCTGGAAACGCTTTTACTTGAAATGGTATGACGCCAAACACCCCTCCGCAGTCGCGTTATGCCCGAAAACTGTCGCGCTTCTCAACCAAATTCCCTCGGTCAAGGCAGCGATGTTCGCAGAGCTGCCTCCAGGCGGCCAGCTCAATCCGCATCGCGACCCCTTTGCGGGCTCCTTGCGTTACCACCTGGGTCTGGCTACACCGAACGATGACCTCTGCTACATCGATGTGGATGGTATTCGTCACAGCTGGCGTGATGGCAAAGGCGTGATTTTCGATGAAACCTATGTGCACGACGCCTACAACAAATCCCAGCAAAATCGCATCATTTTGTTTTGCGATGTCGAGCGTCCGTTGAAATGGCGCTGGGCGGAATGGTTCAACCACTGGTTTGGCAAAATCGCCATGTCAGCTGCAAGCTCTCCAAATGCAGAGACGGATCAGACAGGGTTTGTGAACAAGCTCACCCATTACCACTGGGTCATTGATCAAAAGCGTCGTGCGTTCAAAAAAGCGAATCGCACTGCTTACAAAGCCACTAAATTTGGCTTGATAGCACTTGCGATCGTCTTATTTATCGTCTGGTAATTGATCGTCTGGTCATTACCCAGTCAGCGGATCAGCGTTGCATGGCTTCCCAGGTTTTTTGCAATCGTTTGACTGACACCGGCATTGGTGTGCGCAGTTCTTGAGCAAAAAGCGCGACACGCAACTCTTCGAGCATCCAGCGAAACTCGTCAAGTCCCGCATCCGGAGCGCCTTTGAGCGCACTGCGGGCGCGGTTGTATTGGTTCAGTACGGGGGCCATTTCAGCCATGAGACGCGCATCCCGGCCAGGGTCCGATTTCAGTTTATCAATCCGTGCGACTGCAGCCTTCAGATAGCGGGGCAAATGGACGAGCTGAGTGTATGGAGTTTCCACGATAAACCGAGCCGACACGAGTTGCTGCAAGTGCTGCTGTAAATCGGCGTAAGCGCCGGGATTCGTTTTAGCCTGCGGGAGCTTGCGCAAAGCTGCAGTCCATCCCTCGAGCACCGCGAACGCTAACCGAGCGACCTCTTGGGCCAGCAAGCCAAGCTTGGTCTTAGCCTCCTGGCGACGTGCCTCGAAGGTCTGTGCATCATCCGGCCAAGGCTCGGACAGGCAAGCACCAATCAACGCGCAATCAATGATTTGATCTCTGAGTTGCTCCTGGGTGCCGAGCTGCAAATACAGCATGCCCATTTTGGTCAGCTCGTGCAGATTCTTTTCGAGAAACTTAACTTGTTCCCGTAAAGCCAGACGAAACAAGCGAACGAGTCCTCGCTTGTGCGCCTGAAGTGCGACCTGCGGATCATCAAAAACATCCAGCGCACAGGCTGCCCCACGCTCGACAAGAGCGGGATAGCCCACAACAACCTGATCTTTTCGACGGATCTCCATCAGTTCAGGGAGTTTGCCAAAACTCCATTCCGTGATTTCGTCCTGAGACAGGACGCTTGCGACCTCCTGGTCCCGGGTGGCGAGTTTCTGAAAGGTGGCTTGCGCCTGCTTGCCGAGTTCGGCTTTGATTTGCGCAAGATTACGGCCCGCCGACAACATGCGTCCATGCTCGTCTACGACTTTGAAAGACATGAACAAATGGGCAGGCAAGGTTTCGGGCTTGAAATCCGTCACCAATGGCCTAATTTTCAGTTGCTGCCAGATATCCTGAATCAGCGCCTCGACCAATCCGCATGGGGGGTGCTCGAGTCGGTCATACCAACGCTCATAAAACCCTGCGGCATAATCAGGCAGCGGCACGCAGTGGCGCCGAATTTTTTGAGGCAGCGACTTGAGCAAGAGCTGCGCCTTTTCCTTGAGCATGCCAGGCACAAGCCATTCACAGCGGGCGGCATCCACCTGATTCAGAAAATAAAGGGGAACCGTCACCGTTAACCCGTCTTTGGGAGAGCCTGGTTCAAAGTGGTAATCCACCGCGAGCCTCACACCCTGCCATTCGAAAAATTTGGGGAATACGTCGGTGGTGACGCCCGCTGCCTCGTGCCGCATCAATGCATCGCGTGTCAACATCAGCTGTTGAGCTTGATCTTTAGTCAAACCCTTGACCCAGTGCTCGAGCGTCGCAGTCTGATAGATTTCAGCCGGCAAAAGTTTGTCGTAAAAAGCTTGAATCAAGGCATCGTCAACCAAAATGTCCGGGCGTCTGGTCTGATGCTCAAGCTTTTCGATCTGAGCGATCAGCTTGCGGTTATGTGCCAGAAAAGGAAGCGGACTATCGATGTCGCCAGGAATCAACGCTTGGAGGATAAAGATTTCACGCGCCTGCTCTGGCGCAATCGGTCCGTAATGCACACGTCGTCCCGAGTAGACCGTCAAACCATAGAGCGTGGCTTTCTCGTTGGCGACGACCTGTCCAAGTTTGCGCTCCCAACGCGGATCGCTCCAGGAGCGTTTAAGCAAGTGACCCGCGACACGCTCAACCCAAGCAGGGTCAATTTTGGCGACGCAGCGCGCGTATAACTTGCTTGTGTCGACAAGCTCTGCGGCCATGATCCATTTGCCCGCCTTTTTCAACAAACGCGACCCTGGGTGAATCCAGAAACGAATATCGCGCGCGCCCAGATAGTGACCCGCCTCCTCTGCTTTAAAACCAAGATTACCGAGCAAGCCGGAAAGCAGGGAGAGATGAATTTGCTCATGCGTGGCCTCAGTCTTATTCAGACGCCAGCCCTGCTCGCCGACAAGCGCCATCAACTGACTATGGATGTCATGCCACTCGCGCAATCGCAGAGGAGAAAGATAATGGGTGCGCAACAGCGCGACCAGTTTGCGTTGGGATTCCTTGTGTCTGACCTGTTCGTGATACCAGTTCCAGAGTTTTACATAAGCGACAAATTCTGATTTGTCGTCGGCAAATTTTGAATGCGCCTGTTCAGCCGCCTCGCGCGCGTGCATGGGTCTGTCGCGAGGATCTTGAACCGATAGAGCGGAGGCGATGACCAGCATCTCGGTCAAACAGTGATGATCGCGCGCAGCCAAAATCATTCGCCCCAATCGCGGGTCGACCGGAAGTTTCGCCAACGCGCGACCTGTCTCGGTGAGTGCGTCGGGTCTGTCGGAATCAGGGTCGATTGCGCCAAGCTCTTGAAGTAAATGATAACCGTCAGCAATCGCGCGTCCGCTTGGCGGATCGACAAAGGGAAACGTTTCAATATCATTCAAACGTAACGCCTTCATGCGCAAGATCACACTGGCCAGTGAAGAGCGCAAAATTTCTGGATCGGTGAATGCCGCACGATCCTTGAAATCTTGTTCAGCGTAAAGCCTGATGCAGACTCCCGGTCCGAGACGGCCGCAGCGTCCTGCACGCTGGTTCGCGGAGGCCTGGCTGATAGGTTCGATGCGGAGTTGTTCGACTTTGTTTCGCCATGAATAGCGTTTGACACGCGCCAGCCCACTATCGATCACAAAACGAATGCCTGGCACAGTGAGAGAGGTCTCGGCCACGTTGGTGGCCAACACAATCCTACGAGCGCTTGTGCGAGGACGAAAAATTTCTTCTTGTTCGTCCTGCGACAAGCGGGCAAACAAGGCGAGCACCTGCGTCCCGGGAGGATGATGCTTGCGTAAGGCTTCGGCGCATTCGCGAATCTCGCGCTCGCCGGGTAAAAACACCAGAATATCGCCCGGCCCCACGCGGGCACACTCATCCACGGCCTCAACTAGCGCATTGATGAGATCGCGTTCCTCATCACGCGCCAAACTGCGCTCGGACAAACCAGTTTGTGTTGGATGCCCCGATGTCAGACCTTCCTCTAGCAATGGGTTGATGACAGGGCGATAGCGTACCTCGACAGGGTAAAGCCTTCCGGAAACTTCGATAACAGGCGCGGGCTCACCCTGTTGATTGGCAAAATGCCTTGCAAAGCGTCCCGCATCGATCGTCGCGGACGTAATGATGACTTTGAGATCAGGCCTGCGCGCAAGGAGCTGCCGAAGGTAACCCAGCAAAAAATCGATATTCAGGCTGCGCTCGTGCGCCTCATCAATGATGATCGTGTCATACCGTCTCAACAAAGGATCGCGTTGGGACTCCGCCAGCAAAATACCATCCGTCATCAGCTTGATGGCAGTTTGGGCGCTGCTGCGATCCTGAAAACGGACTTGATAACCGACCCACTCGCCAAGAGGTGTTTGAAGTTCTTCGGCGATTCGACGCGCCACCGAGCTGGCCGCAAGCCGTCTGGGTTGGGTATGGCCAATCATTTTTTTCAATCCCCGCCCCAGCTCCAGACAAATCTTGGGTAGCTGAGTGGTTTTGCCTGAGCCCGTCTCCCCGCTCACGATCACGACTTGATGGCGTGCGATGGCCCGGGCGATTTCCTCACGGCGTGCGCTGACCGGTAAATCCTCTGGATAGACGATCTTGGGGGGCTGGCGTGGGGAAATGACAACGCTTTCCGGCGTTATGTCGGCTGAGCGCTTTGATTCGGGCATATTTTCTAATCCGATGAACGGCTCATTATAAAATTTATATTTCAAACTCACAGCGCTCACGAGGTTAACAACACAAGCCGCCATGCCAGACAAAAAAGCACCAGAGGTCGGAACCGCCCAAGAATCTCCAAATATCAGCCCCGAAGGGACTGTTTCTGCCCAAGAGGCGCCTGAGTTCGCAGCGGCGCAGTTCGTTCGCTGGTTCAGGGAGGTTGCTCCCTATGTCCATGCTTTCAGAGGCAAAACCTTTGTCGTGGCCTTTGGAGGCGAGCTTGTTCAGGCCAATGCCCTGAACACCCTGATTCAGGATCTGTCGCTCCTTTCCGCGCTTGGTATCAAACTGGTTCTTGTGCATGGCTCCCGTCCTCAGGTTAACGAACAATTACGTCTGAAAGGCTTTAGCCAGCAGTTCGACCGGGGCCGTTCCCCAACCGATGCGGATGCGCTCGAATGCGCCAAAGAGGCCGCAGGTGAAATTCGCCTGGATATCGAAGCGGCATTCAGCCAAGGTTTACCCAATACCCCCATGTCGCATGCCCAAATCCGGGTGATCTCGGGAAACTTCGTGACGGCGCGTCCAACTGGCATCATCGATGGCATTGATTACAAGCACACGGGCCAAGTACGCAAGATCGATGTCGATGCCCTGCGCTTTGCGATCGAACGTGGCTCGATCGTGCTGCTTTCCCCTCTTGGCTTCTCACCGACTGGCGAGGCATTCAACCTCTCCATGGAAGAGCTCGCCACGAGTGTCGCCACCAAGCTGCGTGCTGAAAAGTTGATTTTTCTGACTGAAACGCCAGGTGTGCTGGCTCCAGACGGTAGTGTGGATACAGAGCTTGCGCGACTGGACGCCGATGCCCTGCTTGCCTCGGGCGAACTCGACGAGGACACGGCCTATTATTTGCAATACGCTTCCCGGGCAGTCAAGCGTGGAGTGACCCGCGCCCACCTGATTCCTTTCTCCAGGGACGGTGTGGTGTTGCTCGAGATCTTTACCCATGATGGCGTGGGCACCATGGTGGTCGAAGATACGCTGGATGACTTGCGTCCTGCAACGATCGACGATGTGGGCGCGATTTTGCAACTCATCGAACCGCTTGAACAAGACGGTACGCTGGTGCCACGCGGTCGTGCCGTCATTGAACGCGAAGTTGAAAACTTTACCGTGCTCGAGCATGACGGCGTGATCTATGGCTGCGCAACCCTCAACAACTATCCGGACGACCAGATGGCCGAAATGGCCTGCCTAATCGTTCACCCCGAGTGGCAAGGCGCCGGCGAAGGAGAAATATTATTGCGACACATGGAGTCCAGGGCGCGCGCGCATGGCGCGAAACGGCTCTTTGTATTGACCACACGAACCTCACACTGGTTCATTAAGCGTGGTTTCGTGCAAGGTGGTGTCGCGGATCTTCCGAAAGAAAAACAAGCACATTACAACAGGTCACGCAACAGTCTGATTTTTATCAAACGCCTGTGAAGCTTGGGGCTTTGAGGAACTACCAGACGTCAAACGCCCTACAATGATGAATCGATATGTTTTTGGACAGGACTAAAAATGAGCCGTACCGTTCAGTGTTTAAAGCTTAAAAAAGAAGCCGAAGGCTTGGAATTTCCTCCCTACCCCGGCGAGACAGGCACTAAAATTTGGCACAGCATCTCCAAACAAGCTTGGCAGGACTGGCTCAACGTTCAAACCCGCCTGGTCAACGAGAACAGACTCAACCTGGCAGATGCGCGTGCGCGAAAGTACCTCAAAGAGCAAATGGAAAAGTATTTGTTCGAGGACATTGATGTTGAAGCGCAGGGTTTTGTCCCCCCCTCCGCCTGAGTCCTTCAACCGAGGCGACGCACTCCCTGCTGCGTCGCAAGCAGTGCCGTATCCGCGGGGCTGAGGGCGAATAAGCCATTGGTCACCACCCCAGGTACGTTATTCAGTTTTTTCTCCAATTCTGGAGCGTCCGTGATGGTCAGTCCATGGATGTCTAAAATCTGATTACCATTGTCTGTGATAAAACCCTCGCGCAAGACAGGTTGTCCACCCAGTGCGCGCGCCACGCGCGAAACAGCTTCACGCGCGATCGGCAACACCTCGATCGGTAAAGGAAATCGACCCAAACTGTCCACCAGTTTGCTTTCATCCGCGATACAAACAAACTGCTTCGCAACAGAAGCAACAATTTTTTCACGTGTCAACGCCCCGCCACCGCCTTTGATCATGTGGAGCTGACTATTGATTTCGTCGGCTCCATCAACATAAACAGGCATGGTTTCAACCTCATTCAAGTCCAGTACCGCAATGCCGTGTCCAGCGAGACGCTTTGCGCTGCGCTCCGAACTCGCGACTGCTCCCCGAAACTTTCCGCGATACTTTGCCAGACCATCAATAAATAGATCAGCGGTGGAACCCGTCCCGACACCGATCACTGCTTGAGCAGTCAACATCGGTTCGATCAATGCCAAGGCCGCATCAGCGGCCTGTTGCTTAAGATCTTGTTGTGAAAGCATGCTGGGGATCCTGTTAAAAATTATGGATGTTGATCTGGATTAGAGAGCGCGTCGCGTGAGGGATCATCCTCGGAACGGCCATATTCATCTGACTCAGGGGCAAAAGCCGCGCGAGCCTGATCGTCGGGCAAAGCCTCTACACCTTTCAAACTTCGCAGCATGACACGTGTGCGCGACTCGGTCTGACCGATTTTATGACTCGCTGAATCAAGCGATTTTTTCACATTGGCTAATGAATCGCCAAACTTTCCAAACTCTGTTTTGACAGCACGCAATACCTGCCAGACCTCGGAAGAACGTTGCTGAATGGCGAGCGTCCTGAATCCCATCTGCAGACTGTTGAGCAACGCTGCAAGGTTGGCGGGACCCGCCACATTCACGCGCAGATCATGCAATCTATCCAGCAAACCGGACTGACGCAATACCTCCGCATACAGACTTTCGCTGGGCAAAAACATGATCGCAAAATCAGTTGTGTGGGGAGGAGAGACATATTTAGCCACAATCGTTTTTGCCTGCAGCTCGACTGCCCGCGCTAAGGCCGCACCGGCGGCTTTGATACCCTCTTTGTCGGCTGTATCGTGCGCGTCCATCAGACGCTCATATTCTTCTTTTGGAAATTTGGCATCAATCGGCAACCATACGGGTTGATCCAGGAGACCCTGACCGGGCAACCTGATCGCAAACTCAACCTGGGCGTCGCTGCCTGGCACAGTTTTGATGTTTTGCGCATACTGATCAGGTGTCATGCTGTCCTCGATCAGTCGCGCAAGCTGTACCTCGCCCCATGTTCCACGTGTTTTGACATTGGTCAGCACGCGCTTGAGATCACCCACACCCGCAGCCAAGGTTTGCATTTCGCCTAGGCCTTTTTGAACCGACTCCAGACGATCGGACACTTGTTTAAATGACTCCGTTAACCGAGTCTCCAGCGTCGCATGAAGCTTTTCATCCACCGTACGACGCATCTCATCGAGTTTGGCAGAGTTATCCGTCTGGAGTGACAGTAATCGCTCTTCCACCGCGACACGAAGTTCGGCGATCCGACGCTCGTTGGTTTGGATTAGCGTCTGTAATTGATTCGAGAAATCTGCGGCAAAACGACTGAGAGAATCGGCGCTTTCAGTGCGCCCGGCGGCTGCATCACGCGCCATTGCTGCGCGAAACTCGGCATCGCTTTGGGCGAGCTCCACTCTCAATGCGCGTGAGGATTCAGCCAGCTCTGCGCGCAGTTGGCGTTGCGACTCAGCTTGTTCCGAGCGCAAACCACGCTCCAGTCGTTCCTGACCCGCCACGATCTGATCGAGACGGGGATCAGATTGCGCCGCAAGCGTACGACCTGCACGTAACCATGCAAGAAAGGAAAACAAAACTGCCAGACAAGCCGCAACAGCGATAAGGGGTAACAGCATGTCAGGCACATTGAGCGCGGATAAATCGATCAACGGACACCCAGCTTTTCAGCGTAGCGTTTCTCATTGAAACCCACTGTCACGGACGCGTCAGGAAAGACAGCCAATGGACGTCGTATCAACGCAGGATACTGCGCGATCAATGACAACCACTCTTTGTCTGAACCGGGTGATTTCAAACTTTCATCCAGATTGCGCCAAGTCATCGAGGCGCGATTCACGAGTTTTTCCCAGCCGCCTAATTCTTGCGCCCAGTTCTTAAGGCTCGCAGCCGGGATCGGTACATCGCGATAGTCTTGAAACTGATGGGCAATCCCTTTTTCATCGAGCCAAGCTCTGGCTTTGATGCAAGTACTGCATTTGGCGAGCCCGTAGAGTTTGAGAGACATAAGGAGTCCTGAAAAAATACATCAAGCGTTTAAAAATCCGATTTTAAAGGGTCGGCGTGATATCCCTCAAGAAGCGCCTGCCAATATTCACTCTGTCTTGCAAGAGAGAGTTTTTTGAGTGATCGCAACAGGCGCGCGAGATTTTCAGTACGCTGACCAGGCGTAAGCTTTCCCATACGTCCGCGATCAAAGTCAATCAACCAGACTTTTCCCTTGGCATCATAAAGAATGTTGTAGACGTTGAGATCGGCATGCCAGACCCCAAAGCGGTGCATCCGCGCAATGGCAGCGCCGCCACGCGACCAAATTTCGAGAGCGTCGCTTTGCGCCAAAGGACGGGCACCCGGAATGCATTCGGTCAACAGTGCCGCCCGGTATGTCATGCCCGAGCGCCATGCCGCGGCACCGAGCGGACGCGGCACAGGCAGGCCGGCACGCCACATCATGCGCAACAGATCGAACTCCAAGCTTGAACGTGTCTTTTCTAGGCCTGACCAAAAATAGCGGTCCTGCACAAATCTAGCCACCAACCCGCCTCGCCGGTAATACCTGAGTACCGCATCAAAAGCACCGACGCGGACAAACCATGCCGCGGCGCGTCCGCCGACGGTGACAGGTCGTGCGTTGAGTGAGGGAGTCTGCGCATCGAAACATCCCCATATGGACGTATCGGGCCTGCAGCTTTCGCTCAACGCATGATCCACACGGAACCAGCGATCGGCGAGCGCAAGCTGATCGACTGTTTGATCAAGCATATCCTCATTCATCGGCTCAGCCCTCGCGGTTCCGCATCCAATCGGCGACCCCAAAAAAAATCTCCAGCATCTTGTCCAAAAGAGGCTCTGGATAATCAAGCTCTTTCATCGCCCGTGCCATACACAGCAACCATTGATCTCGTTCGGCAATTCCAATCGAAAAGGGTAAGTGGCGTGCGCGCAATCTAGGATGTCCGAAACGTTCAATGTAATGCTGAGGTCCGCCAAAGTATCCGCACAAATACCAAAACAATTTGTCACGGGCTTGCTCCAAGCTCGCGCCATGAACCTCGCGCAACAATTTGAGATCCGAATCCATGTCCATCAGATCGTAAAACCGATCGACCAGAAGACGGATTCCAGTTTCTCCACCCAAAATATCAAACATCGAAGGCCCTTCGGGCTTTTTTTGTTGCTCAAGTTGATTCATTCGTTGGTATTTCCGCGGCCTGAAACGCTCTTAGGAATGATGTCGCAAAATGGTCAGCGGCGGACTGTTTAGCACACCGCGCAAGACAAGTGCTCCGGCCAGCCAGGCGCCTAACATGCAAACTGACAGACCGAGCAACCAAGGCCATAGCGAAAAACGCATGTCGAACTCAAAGACCCAGTGTGACAAGGCCCACGCGCCAAGGGTCGCACCCCCAGCGGCCAAGAATCCAGCCAAGGCACCGACCGAGAGCAATTCGATCCTTTGGGCTGAGGCAAGTTGCCGCCGGGTCGCACCGAAGGCTCTCAACAAGGCCGCTTCTCTCAAGCGCTCGTCGCGGGTCGCCGATAATGCCGCTGCCAGCACCATGGCACCCGCAAAAACTGAAAACACAAAAAGACCTTGCACAGCCACAGACACTTTATCCAGAATATTTTGTAGCTGACTCAGAATCGCGCCTACATCAAACACTGTCAGATTGGGAAACTGCTTGACAAGCTCCTGTGTCACGACGAGGCGGTCAGGCGGCAAATAAAAAGCTGTCATCCATGTCTGTGGCGCATCTTTGAGGGCAGCTGGTGTAGTGATCGCAAAGAAATTGGCGCGCATAGAATCCCAATCCACACGCCTGAGACTCGTGACCTCGAGTCGAACCTTTTCACCCGCGACATCGAACTCCATCATATCGCCCAGCTTGAGCCCCAGGGACTTGGCTAAACCGATCTCAAGCGATACCTCTGGACGTGCCGCATTGAAGTCACGTCCTGCCACGATCTGACCGGGGTCGGCCAAACGTTCTGCATAAGACAGGTTGAATTCTCTTTCAACCAGTCTTTGCGCGCGCGCCTCTGCGTAATCCGCAGCGGACACAGGTCGATCATTCAGGGCGACTAATCTTCCACGCACCATAGGCGAAAGTCTCACTTGCGTCAGACCCGCTTCGCTGAGTGTTTTTTCAATACTGGGTACCTGGTCATTTTGAATATTGATCAAAAACCGATTCGGTGCGTCAGCGGGTAAGGTGCGTTGCCAGCCCGCCAGCAAATCCGTACGCACAATCGTCAACAATAAAATCGCCATCATGCCGACTGCGAGCGCACTTGTCTGCGCAATGGTGGCCCCCCGTCTGCGCACAACGCCTGCGAGCGCGAAACGAAGCACGGGGAAAGGTTTGAGTCGTTCTCGCAGACCGGACAATGCCCACAATACAACGATCCCAAGCCCTGCGAAGACTGCTGCTGCAGCGAAGAAACCCAAGGCCAGACCGATCCCGAGCTTGACATCGTTGGCCACCCACCACATCAAGACCGAAAAGCCAGACAAGCCCAAAACATAACCAGCAATGCTTTGGAGCGGTATGCCGTCTTGCTGAGCACGCAATATTTGTGAAGGCGGCACATGACGCAATCCGTTGAGCGGCGGCCATGCAAACGCCAACAATAACCATAATCCTGCAAAGAGTCCTTGCAAGGCGGGCTCAATCCCTGCGGGAGGCAAATCGGCACCCAGCAGCCCCCCCAGCGCCCTGACCATCAAGGCTTGCCCACCCCACCCCAGCGCCAGACCCACGATGGATGCACACAAGCCTGTGAATATGAACTCACCCATCAGGATCGTCGTCACTTTGACCTGGGTCGCGCCCAGGCAACGCATCACAGCGACACTGTTCAGGTGGCGCTGACTGAAACGCCTGGCACCAAGTGCCACGGCTACGGCTGCGATAAGAACAGACAACATGGCGACCAACGCAAGAAACTCCTGGGCACGATCCAGTGAGCGTCTGATTTCAGGTCGTCCAGCCTCAATTGTGACGATTTTTTGACCTGCCGTCATGGCACTGGCCAGCCACTCTTTGAATTGTTCCACTGCGGGCGAGTCACCCGCGACCAAAAAGTTGTAGCCAATCCGGCTGCCAGGTGCGATCAGACCCGAACGACTGAGGTCTTCGGCGCGAACCATGACACGGGGGGCGAGATTGACAAACTGGGCACCGCGATCTGGTTCGTAGGTAATGACTCGAGCGATCTTCAGGCCCAAGTCACCGACCTTGATCGTATCGCCAATTTTTAAACCTGTCTGACTCAATACCTGAGCATCCACCCAGGCCTGGCCGACCTCAGGAGCGACAGTGGTTTGCAGTTCGGGTCCGCCCGGGACTTCAGTGGTCCGAAGCCCACCCCTTAGCGGATAACCCAGCTCCACGCCTTTGATCGAAGCCAGCACCAACCGGCCTTCAGATCCCACCATCGAAGGAAACTGCCACCCCAGAACTGTGCGCAAGCCGGCATTTCGGGCGCGCTCCACAAATGTCGCCGGAATGGGTGAGGAGGATTCGACTACAAGATCCGCACCGAGCATCTGCGTCGCATCACGTTCAAGCGCACGACCCACCCGGTCCGCCAAAAAGCCCACACTGGTGACGGCCGCCACCGCGATCACCACAGCCAGACCTAACAGACGCAGATCACCCGCCCGCGCATCGCGCCAAGTCTGCCTGCAAATCATTTTCAATATGCTCATGCTCTTAACCGGTCCAGTGCGTCCTGAAGACGATCCACAGCCCAAACCTCAAGTCCCTCGATCGGTTGCCTTGGTGCGTTCGCCTTGGGAATGATTGCGACTGAAAACCCAAGCTTGGCCGCCTCACGCAAACGCTCCTGACCACGCGGAGCAGGTCTGACCTCGCCGGCGAGTCCGACCTCTCCGAAGGCAAACAAGCCCTTGGGCAGGGGTCGATCCCGCAAAGAAGACAAAATCGCTAACAGCACCGCAAGATCCGCGGCAGGTTCGGTGATTCGCACACCACCGACCGCATTGACAAACACATCCTGATCAGAGGTCGAAACCCCGGCATGCCGATTCAGGACGGCAAGCAACATCGCCAGACGGTTGCCTTCCAGGCCAACAGATAAACGGCGCGGATTGGGCACATGCGCAGTATCGACTAGCGCCTGGATTTCCACCAGCAATGGCCGGGTTCCCTCTTGGGTCGCCATGACGCAAGAGCCAGACACTTGCGCGGAATGCTGAGAAAGAAAGAGCGCGGAGGGATTTGCCACACCTCGCAGGCCTCGGTCTGTCATTGCAAATACGCCGAGTTCGTTGACCGCTCCAAAACGGTTCTTGAACGCCCGGATCAATCGAAAAGAGGAATGCGTATCGCCCTCGAAATACAAAACAGTATCCACGATATGCTCCAGCACCCGTGGTCCGGCCAAGGCGCCATCTTTGGTCACATGACCGATCATGACAATCGGAATACCCGCCTGTTTGGCTAAACGCGTTAATTGGGCCGCGCACTCCTTGACCTGAGAGACTGAGCCAGGTGCGGCCGTCAACTCACTGGAGTAGATCGTCTGGATCGAGTCAATCACGGCGACAGCAGGCTTTTGTTCGAGGAGCGCAGACTGAATAGACTCCAGTCGAATCTCTGCGAATAAGTCCACCTCCTCTCCGGAAAGACCCAGTCGGCGCGCACGCAAAGCAACCTGCTCGGCGGACTCCTCACCCGTGACGTACAACACCCTGCGTTCACCGGACATGGCAACAAGTGCTTGAAGCAATAAAGTGGATTTCCCGATACCAGGGTCTCCACCGATCAACACCACAGCGCCCGCGACCAATCCGCCACCGAGCACGCGGTCAAACTCGGGAATACCCGTAGAAATCCGCGGTAATTCAAGCGCTTCGACGTCCGACAAACTCCGCAACGCTGTTGAAGCCGCAAGCGGAGCGTAGCGGTGCTGTTCGGCCTGTGCGGCTAGACCGTGATCGCGCGACTCCTCAAGCGTATTCCAGGCTTGGCAATGGGGGCACTGCCCCAGCCATTTCGGGCTGACGCCGCCGCATTCGGAGCAAGTAAAGATAGTTTTGATTTTGGCCATGAAATTCTCTGGCGCTGGATGCACCGCATATTGCTAGTCTAACGCAGGGGTGAACCACTACACTGCGTCATCCCTGTCCAATCCGGACTAATTAAGCATTTTTTACTCATGGCCGTTGACCATTACGAAAACTTTCCTGTTGCTTCGATTTTGCTCCCCAGGCATCTGAGAAGCGCAGTCACTGACATCTACCGGTTCGCCCGTGGCGCGGATGACATCGCGGACGAAGGCGATGCCCCACCGGCCGAGCGGCTGGCCGCGCTACAGGAGTACCGAGAGGCCATCCTTTTGATTGCAAATGGAGACCTCCCGGCCGACCGGTTCAGACCTCTGGCACACACCATTGAGAAACATGCGCTGCCAACCGAAGCTTTTTTGGATCTCCTGTCAGCCTTCGATCAAGATATCGTGCAAAAACGTTATCAGAGCTATGCCGACCTGCTCGATTATTGCAGGCGCTCGGCCAATCCTGTCGGCACCTTGATGCTTCACTTGTACAAGACCACTGATGCCCATGCCATGGAGCTCTCGGCCGCCATCTGTTCGGCTTTACAACTGATCAATTTTTTGCAGGATGTGGCCATTGACTGGAAAAAAGACCGTATTTACCTGCCTCAGGACGAGCTTGAGTATTTTGGCGTGACTGAAAATCATTTTGCCGTTGCCCGTACGGACCAGGCATGGTGCCAGCTCATGCAGTTTCAGGTGAATAGGACCAGAGGCTTGTTAAACTCCGGACGTCCCCTTGGACGAATGCTTTCGGGCAGAATCGGTCTCGAACTCAGATTGATTATTCAAGGTGGTTTGAGAATTCTCGAAAAAATCGAGCATGTACGTTTTGATGTTTTCCGGCATCGCCCGACACTTGGCGCCCAGGATTGGGCATTGATGTTCTGGCGTGCATTAAGAGCCTGATGCGATGACCCCTAGCGAATATTGCCAAGAAAAAGCAGCCAAAAGCGGTTCCAGCTTTTATTACGCTTTTCTATTTTTACCTCCGGAAAGACGTCTGGCGATCACGGCGCTCTACGCTTTTTGTCGTGAAGTCGATGATGTGGTGGATGAATGCACGGATCCGTCCATCGCCAGAATCAAACTGGCCTGGTGGCGGACTCAAATCGAAGCCATGTTTCAGGGCAAGCCAGAGCACCCCGTCACACTCGCCCTCGCCCCCCATTTGAAACCTTTTGACATCACCCAGGAACGCTTGCTCGCCATTATCGATGGCATGGAGATGGACCTCGACCAAACTCGATATCTGGACTGGCCGGGGCTGGAAAAGTACTGCTGGCATGTCGCCGGCGTGGTCGGGGAGCTATCGGCAGGGATTTTTGGTTATCGGGATTCGGCGACGCTGCAGTATGCAAGCAAACTCGGTATTGCGTTTCAACTCACCAACATCATCCGCGATGTCGGTGACGATGCACGTCGTGGTCGCATTTATCTCCCCATCAGCGATCTGCAACAATTTGGAGTTCGGGCCGCCGATGTGCTGAACAGTCAGTATTCAGACAACTTTTCCGCCTTGATGGCTTTTGAGGCCAAACGCGCTCGCAAACTTTACCGAGAAGCCGTCGACGCCTTGCCAGAGTGCGACAGACGCGCTCAGCGACCCGGTTTGATGATGGCGGCCATCTACCACGCCTTGCTCGAAGAAATCGAACATGAAAAGTGGCAGGTACTGGATCAGCGTATTTCGCTCACGCCTATTCGAAAATTTTGGCTTGCCTGGAAAAATTTTGTCGGCGCCGGTCGTAGCGTGCTGAAACAAATCAGGCGATCGAGCGATCCGTCGTGAAACTCGCCGTGATCGGTGCGGGCTGGGCGGGCCTGGCTGCAGCACTTAGTCTGCAAGACCGTGGCGCACACGTCACGGTCTTTGAGGCGGCCCCCTTGCCGGGTGGACGCGCCCGCGGTGTCGACGATATCCACATGGGAAACATCGACAACGGTCAACATCTCATGCTCGGTGCGTACACCGAGACCATCAAACTGATCGAAAGTCTGCATCCCGGTCAAAACATTGATCAACGCCTTGTGCGTGAGCCGCTTCATCTTGAAAGCGCGGATGGCACATTCAGGCTCCATGCGCCGAGGTTGCCCGCCCCCTTCAATACACTGGTCGCACTCCTTTTCACAAAGGGGTTGCCTACGTCGGACCGCGTTCTTGCGTTGCGCATGATGGTGAGCTGTCGGCTCGGTGGTTGGCAAGCAAGGCCGGGAGAAACCGCCGCACGACTCTTGTCGCGTTATCAGCAATCGACGTTGCTGAGTCGCAAGCTCTGGTCCCCTTTGTGTCTGGCTGCGCTCAACACACCTCTTGACAGTAGCTGTGCGCAACTTTTTCTCAATGTCTTGCGCGATAGTCTGGATGCCCATCGCGAAGCAAGCGATTTGCTGATCCCACGTCTGGATTTGACTGAACTCTGGCCAGCCGCTGCGTCTCGCGCACTGACCATGCGTTATCGCCATCTTGTACGCAAGGTTCAGGCCAAACCTACACATGTCGAAATCGATGGAGAAGTCTTTGATGGCTGTGTCGTGGCCACGCCTCCTTACGCCGCAGCGCGAATCTTGTTCGATCAGGCAGAAGTGACTGCATCGGTTATGCGAGCGTCCGCCGATATGCGAACGCCTGAGCAAGAGTCAGAAATTTCTTTGTTCCGGATGCTTGGTGCTTTTAATTATCGCGCGATCGCGACACTCACCCTGGAGCTGGAATCGGACTGGCGCTTACCTCGCAGCATGATGATGCTCGATGAGAACCACTCTCGGGGACATGTCGGGCAATGGGTCTTTAATCGAATCGGACACAACAAACAAATTACTGTCGTCATCAGCGATTCAAGCGATTTTTTAAAACAAGACAGAGCGCGCTTTGTCAGTGATATTGCCTCGCAAGTGCGTGAGCAAACCGCCAGACACCCTCAATGCAAAGCACCTATGCCTGACGTCAGGTATCAAAGACTGATCGTGGAGAAGCGCGCGACATTCGATGCGACCCCCGATTTAGCGAGGCCGGCAAACCGAAGCCCTTGGCCACGAATCACCTTGGCGGGCGACTGGACGGATACCGGATACCCTGCTGTACTCGAAGGCGCCGTGCGAAGCGGTCGTTCAGCCGCTGCAGTGTTACTCCGACAACTAGGGTCATCAAGCGCCCGAGAGTGATGAGCTTATCCCTTGATGCTGTGGGCGGTTAACAAACCGAGAAAAGTCAGCACCAAAGATCCTGCAAGACTCAACCCAGCATAAGACACCGCCATGCCAAAACGGCCTTCCTCGACGAAAGCCACCACTTCGGCTGAAAAGGTTGAAAAAGTCGTCAAGCCACCCAGAAAACCAGTCACGAGCAGCAAGCGCCAGAACTGTGGCCATTCAGGATGCGCAGCCACCAGGCCCAGAACCAGGCCGACTAAATAGCCACCAAGCATATTGGCGGCGAATGTGCCCCACGGCAACATTTCAGCATGCCGATTGAGCCACAGGCCCAACAACCACCTGAGCCAAGCCCCAGCCGTTGCGCCGGCCGCAACAGCGAAGAAATGGGCAGAGGTGAGCATTTGCACGATATCAGGTACTGGCGTGTTCGGTGATGTACGCGCGAACGCTTGCGACATCGCAGGGCAAGACAGTAAAGCGCTGCGGCAAGGACTCAAGATTTTCCAGTCCGGCGGGTAGTGGCGCAGGCATACCCAATGCTTGCTCGATCACCTCGGAGAACTTCGCGGGCAATGCGGTCTCCAGCACGAGCATGGGAACGCCTGGCTCGACATATTTGGCGGCGACCTTGACCCCGTCCGCGGTGTGGGGATCGATCAACACCCCGGTACGCGCATGGACAGCGCGTATTGTGGCCAGTCGATCCTGATGCGTGCTGCAACCCGCGACAAAGCCATAGCGGCGGTCTAACTCTGGCTTCATCGCTGACAGATCAAAGAAACCTTCACGCGACAATTCGCGCCAGAGTCCGGCGACGCGCTCGGCATCACGACCGACCAGATCGAACACAAATCGTTCGAAATTGGAGGCACGCGAAATATCCATGGAGGGACTTGATGTCGCGAAAGTCTGTGCCGCCCCGCGTGGTCTGTAGATACCCGTACGAAAGAATTCTTCAAGCACGTTATTTTCATTCGTCGCCAACACCAACCGGCGAATCGGCAACCCCATCGAACGCGCGATGTGTCCCGCCAGAATATTGCCAAAATTGCCAGAAGGGACTGTAAAGGAAACCTCTTGGCCGGGCGCGGAAGTCGAGCGCAACCAACCATGAAAGTAATACACAATCTGCGCCGCGATACGCGCCCAGTTGATCGAGTTGACGGCACCCAGTCGGTATTTGGACTTGAAAGCCAAATCGCCAGACAGTGCTTTGACCACATCCTGGGCTTCGTCAAAGACGCCTTTTACAGCGATGTTATGGATATTGGCATCCTGCAGCGAATACATCTGGGCGCGCTGAAACGCACTCATGCGACCGTGTGGGGACAGCATAAACACGGCGACGGCATCCTTACCACGCATGGCATACTCGGCTGCCGATCCAGTGTCACCTGAAGTCGCGCCCAAGATATTGAGCGTCGTGCCGCGCTGTTTCAAAACGTATGGAAAAACTTGTCCGAGAAACTGCATCGCCATGTCTTTGAACGCCAGCGTCGGACCTTCGGAGAGACTCAGGAGCGACATGCCGTCGTAGAGCGGTCGCACGGGAACGATCGCTTCGGTTTTAAAAGACTCCTTGCAGTAGGCGGATGCCGTCATTGAAGCCAGTGTCGTGCGATCAATGTCAGTGACGAACAAAGACAAAACCTCGGTCGCCAATGCGTGATAGGGCAAGGTGCGCCAAGTTTCAAGTGTCTGCGCTGAAATCTGGGGAATGCTTTCTGGAACGGCTAGGCCGCCATCGGGCGCCAGACCCTCAAGCAAAATATCGGAAAACGCTTGGGCATTCATTCCGCCCCGGGTTGATACGTATTTCATGACAAACTTTCCACTCTCAAACGGGTCACGCTTGAACGAACGAATTGAAGGGACTCGATCCGGGCAATCGCAGTATTGATATTCCTCTCCAGGGCTTGGTGCGTCAGGAAAATCAAGTCGGCACTCCCGTCCGCATCAGAAGGCTGCTGGATCATCGAACCGATCGAGATACCGGCATCCGCCAATACTCTTGCAATGTCCGCCAAAACGCCAGGCTGATCCGCCACCGTCATGCGGAGATAATAGGCAGTCACCACGTCTTCGATCGACAAAATCGGGGTGTCAGCCATCGCATCAGGCTGAAACGCCAAATGAGGCACGCGGTGCTCTGGATCGGCTGTATGCAGACGTGTCACGTCAACGATATCGGCCACGACAGCTGAGGCCGTAGGCTCCTCGCCAGCGCCTTTGCCGTAATAAAGAGTCTGACCCACCGCATCGCCGCGTACGAGGACTGCATTCATCGCACCCTCGACGTTGGCAAGTAAGGAAGAGCTGGGTACCAGGGCGGGATGAACACGCAACTCAATCCCGTTGGAGCGTCGCTTGGTGATACCTAACAATTTAATCCGGTAACCTAGGCGCTCAGCAAGCTTGATGTCTTCGGAGGCAAGCTGTGAAATACCTTCGATGTGCGCTTTGTCGAACTGCACTGGAATCCCGAATGCCAGCGAAGCGAGCAACGTCAGCTTGTGGGCGGCATCGACGCCTTCGATATCAAATGTCGGGTCAGCCTCGGCATAGCCAAGCTTTTGCGCCTCGGCCAGCACAGTCGCAAAAGGCAAACCACGCGAGCGCATTTCCGACAAGATGAAATTGGTCGTGCCGTTGATGATACCGGCCACCCATTCGATGCGATTGGCTGTCAACCCCTCGCGCATGGCTTTGATGATTGGAATACCGCCGGCGACTGCGGCTTCGAAAGCCACCATGACGCCCTTGGCAGAGGCCGCGGCAAAAATCTCTGTGCCATGCTTGGCAAGCAAGGCTTTGTTGGCAGTCACGACATGTTTGCCCTGCGCGATCGCCTCGAGTACAAGGTCGCGCGCGAGTGTATCCCCGCCAATTAACTCAACCACGATATCAATCGAAGGATCACGCACCACGGCGAAAGGATCCGTCCCCACATCGACGGCCGAGCCAAGCATGGCGCGTGCTTTTGCCAAATCGCGTACAGCCACGCGAGTGATCTCGATGCTGCGACCCGCACGACGGGAAATTTCACCCGCGTTGCGGGCCAGCACTTTCCAGGTGCCGCCACCGACAACGCCCAAACCCAATAGACCGACCTTGATTGATTCCATTACAGCAACCCATCCTTGCGAAACATTTCTTTGATGCCGCGCACGGCTTGACGCGTACGCTGCTCATTTTCAATCAGGGCGAACCTGACGTATTCGTCTCCGTAATCTCCGAAGCCTATCCCAGGAGAAACCGCGACCTTGGCCTCCTCGAGGATCCGCTTGGCAAACTCCAGAGATCCGGCCGCCCGGTAGGGCTCGGGAATACGCGCCCAGATGTACATGGAGGCTTTGGGATTGTCCACCATCCAGCCTGCCTCATGAAGACCCTTGACCAGAACGTCCCGGCGACTCTGATATTTCTCCACGACTTCTGACACACAATCCTGAGGTCCCTCAAGCGCCGCGATCGCAGCAACTTGGATAGGAGTGAACGTGCCGTAGTCATGGTAACTTTTGATACGGGCCAGCGCGCTGACAAGTTCTGCGTTGCCGACCATGAAACCAATCCGCCAGCCTGCCATGTTGTAGCTTTTACTCATGGTAAAAAACTCAACCGCGACCTCGCGGGCGCCGGGCACCTGCATAATCGAGGGGGCCTGATAACCATCGAAGCAAATATCGGCGTAAGCCAGATCATGCACCACGATGATGTTGTGTTCCTGAGCGAGCTTGACCACGCGTTCAAAAAAAGACAAATCCACACATTGGGCAGTCGGATTGCTCGGGAATCCCAAAATCATCATTTTTGGCTTGGGAATGGACTCACGTACCGCGCGCTCGAGCTCTTCAAAGAAATCTGACCCCGGGGTCATCCGCACCGAACGGATATTGGCGCCCGCGATCACAGCACCGTAAATATGGATGGGGTAGCTTGGATTCGGAACCAGAACAGTATCGCCCGCATCGAGTGTCGCCAGCATCAGGTGGGCCAGACCTTCTTTGGAGCCGATCGTGACGATGGCCTCCGAATCCGGGTCGAACTGTACCTGATAGCGCCGCGCGTACCAGTCGGTGATGGCCTTGCGCAGGCGTGGAATGCCCTTGGAGACCGAATATCCATGCGTAGTCGGGCGCTCTGAAGCCTCGACCAGTTTGCTGACGATATGAGGAGGTGTCGCACCATCGGGATTACCCATCGACATATCGATAATGTCCTCGCCACGCCGACGCGCTGCCATTTTGAGCTCAGCCGTGATGTTGAAAACGTAGGGGGGCAGACGCTCGATGCGAGAAAACTTTCTCATCCTCAATCCTTGTGTAAGAAAAGCTTAACTTTGCTTTATTTGCAGCGCAGCAAAACCCTGTAATCTAGCGCATCGGGACCAATGCCGCAAATCGGTTCCCACCCGTTGAAAAAAACAGTTGTTTCTATCCCTTTTACTGCTTGCGCTGTCATCACAGCCAACGAGTGATTGCGCTATCATCAGCCGAACTAGCTGGAGTATTTATTGAAGCTTCATACAGACACCAACGCGGCGCTCAATACCGTCACCGGTTACGGTCACGGCTACGTCGAAATCAACAAAACCACCTACAGTCACGCCATCGCATTCGGGCCAGAGGGGCCGGTCAGACATTGGCTGGTCGAGAACGCGGAAGACATCTCCACGGCTCATTTATTACTCGCCGCAGGTCTGGCGCTCAAGCCCATCGACCCACTCGCTTTTTTAGACTCGGATCAGCCTCCTCAACCCGAAGTCGAAGGCGATCGACCTGAAGTACTTCTGGTTGGTACCGGTTCACGCCAGCGCATGCTGGATCACAAGATCATCTCGCCGCTGCTGCGCGCAGGCGTGGGCGTCGAATGCATGACAACCGAAGCAGCAGCTCGCACGTACAACATTTTAATGGCCGAAGGCCGTCAAGTGATCGCCGCTTTATTACCGGAGAAAATCTGATGAGTACAGCTCTTATAGGCAAACCCGCACCGGGCTTTTCCGCACAAAGCACCTTTGGTGAGATTTCTCTCGAACGTTGCCTTGGACGTGGCGTCATTCTCTATTTTTATCCTAAAGACAACACCCCGGGCTGTACAACCGAAACACAAGATTTTCGTGACCTGCATGATCAATTTTTAGCAATCGGCTGCGTCGTGATCGGCGTCTCGCGAGACTCGCTCAAGTCGCATGAAAATTTCTCAAAGAAACTTGAACTGCCCTTTCCCCTGATCGCCGACACAGATGAAACAGTTTGCAATGCATATGGCGTGATCAAGCTCAAACAAATGTATGGCAAGCAAGTTCGAGGTATCGAACGCAGCACTTTCCTCATCGATGCGAATGGAAAACTCGTCCAGGCTTGGCGTGGGCTCAAAGTGCCAGGACACGCGCAAGAGGTCCTACAAGCCGCAAGCAGCTTGACCTGATTCATCCTCATCCACAACTTTTTATCGCTTGCACCCCGGGAGATTTCTCGTATGCCTTTGCCAAAGCTGCCCACACGCCCTGCCGCCATTCTCGATGTCGCAGACCTCAAGCTCGAACCCAAAGATACGACCGCCCCACGCGAGCCGAGCAGCTCCTCTGACCCACACCCATTGATCGAGGCAATCGAAACTGTTGCGTTGAAACCCATTGCGATGGAGAAACCGTCGAAGTCCATCACGCTTGATCTGTCGAGTTTGTCCGAAGGCGCGGAAAAGCTCTCGACAAAACCGAAAGGGTCTGTGCGTAAGAAACCAGCCGGGTCAACCACCACAGTCAAACCCGCATCCAAATCTTCCGGTCATGCGGTGCGCAAACTGTTTGTGCTCGATACAAACGTCTTGCTCCATGATCCGAGCTCACTATTCAGATTTGAGGAACACGACGTATTCCTGCCAATGATGACACTCGAAGAACTCGATCATCAAAAGAAAGGGATGTCTGAAGTTGCCAGAAACGCGCGCCAGGTGAGCAGATCTCTGGATACCCTTGTCGGCGAGCATCGTGATCTTGAATTGGGTCTACCCCTCGATGGGCTCGGTCACAAAGATGCCACCGGTCGCTTGTTTTTCCAGACAACCGCTATGGCGAGCACACTCCCACCGGATCTTCCGATGGGCAAAGCCGACAATCAAATTCTTGGCGTCGTGCGAGCATTACATGACAAGTTTACCGACCGCGAAGTCGTACTGGTATCCAAAGATATCAATATGCGGCTCAAGGCGCGAACGCTGTCGCTGTCGGCTGAGGACTACTTCAACGACCAGGTCCTTGAGGACTCTGATCTGCTGTACAGCGGGATGCTTGCCCTGCCGGATAATTTCTGGAACAAACACGGCAAAGGTGTGGAGTCCTGGCAGCAAGGAGGCACAACCTATTACCGAATCTCGGGACCACTGTGCCATCAGTTCATGGTGAATCAATTTGTCTATTTTGAAGGACCGATGCCGCTCTACGCGCAAGTGCGCGAAGTCAGTGGAAAAACAGCTGTGCTGGCGACGCTGCGGGACTTTACACATGGCAAAAATAATGTCTGGGGTGTGACGGCCCGCAATCGCGAACAAAATTTCGCGATGAACCTCTTGATGGATCCAGAGTGCGATTTTGTCTCCCTGCTTGGACAAGCAGGCACTGGAAAAACACTCTTGACGCTAGCGGCGGGACTTGCGCAAGTCCTCGAAACCAAACGCTACTCTGAGATCATCATCACGCGAGTGACCGTTCCCGTTGGCGAAGACATTGGATTTTTGCCCGGCACCGAAGAAGAAAAAATGCAACCCTGGATGGGCGCGCTGGAGGATAACCTCGAAGTGCTCACCATGGGAGAAACCGAAGGCGGCAGTTCAATTGGCAGTGGTCAGACACATGACTGGGGACGCACCGGCACGCTGGATTTAATCCGCTCGCGGATCAAGGTCAAGTCGCTCAATTTCATGCGCGGCCGCACATTTTTAAACAAGTACCTGATTATCGACGAGGCGCAAAACCTGACGCCCAAACAAATGAAAACGTTGATCACGCGGGCAGGACCGGGTACCAAGGTCATTTGCCTGGGTAACATCGCGCAAATCGATACACCCTACCTGACCGAAGGCAGCTCCGGGCTGACCTTTGTTGTCGATCGTTTCAAAGGCTGGCCTCACGCGGGACACGTCACGCTGCAGCGTGGAGAACGCTCTCGCCTCGCAGACTACGCGGGCGAAGTCCTTTAAAAGCGCCACACACGTTTATGTCGACAAACAGACGCATACCGCTTGCCATGACCTTGGGCGATGCTGCTGGCATCGGTCCGGAAATCATCGTGAAACTTCACGCCGCTGGACTGACTGCTCCGTGTGTCGTGTATGGTGATGCGGGCGCTTTAAGACGCGCTTGCGCCCTACTTGGACAGCCTCTCAATATCATTGAATTGTCGCCACAAGATGCGCTGACCGGGGACTATCAACAAGCGGGCAGTCTATTCGTCAAACCCACAACTCCAACCCTACCCGCTGACCTTCCGTATGGTGTCGTGGATGCGCGTGCAGGGAAAGCTGCTGTTCAAGCACTCGAGCGTGCAATTGATGACGCCATGGCCAAGCGCGTACGCGCCATTGTCACTGCGCCGTTGAACAAAGAGTCCATGCACGCTGCTGGCATCGATTATCCCGGTCATACTGAAATTCTTGCAGAACGTTCAAACACAAAGCATGTCGCCATGATGTTGGTGAATGACCAGTTACGTGTGATTTTGGCGACGATTCATATTGCACTGGCTGAAGTGTCACCTACCTTGAGTCAAGAACTTGAGCTACGAACCATTGAGCTTGCGGCACAGGCGTGTCAAGGCATGGGCATCGCCTCGCCGCGGGTCGCGGTGGCTGGACTCAATCCACACGCAGGAGAACACGGCAAGTTTGGACGTGAAGATTTAGACATCATCGCGCCTGCGATCGCACAAGCACGTGCCAAAGGGATCGATGCTTCCGGACCCTGGCCCGGCGACACCGTGTTCATGCGTGCCCGCAGAGGTGAATTTGATATTTGCGTGGCTCAGTACCACGATCAAGGTCTCATTCCAATCAAGTATTTGGGGATTGATGAAGGCGTCAACGTCACGGTTGGACTGCCTTTTGTCAGAACCAGTGTCGATCACGGTACGGCTTTTGATATTGCCGGCAAAGGGGTTGCTGATCCCTCCTCTCTGATGACCGCGTTCAAGCTTGCCCTCAGCCTCACCCAGGCAAAATACGAGCAAAATGATCAGGGTAAACCCTTGATTTAAATAATGTTAATAAATAAATAGTTTAACTATCCTAGCTAAGTATATAATTTGAATAGTTTTTATACTTAAAGGGCGCTAGGAATGCGTGCAGGTCGTTTGTTTTCCCTTAGAAAAGTATGCCTCACAGGCTTGGTCAGTCTGAGTTTGGCACTTGTTAGCAGCCCAAGTTTCGCGCAAAGTACGACAAGCAGCACGCAAACATCCAAAGCGAAACCGTCACAAACCAAAAAAACTACACAAAATACCTCTGCATCGAAAAAGAGCACTGCTACGTCGACTCAGTCGAAAAGCAAAACCTCCGCGAATACCAAACAAAAGAAAGCGGCTCCTGGCGGCACACCACAAGGCACGCGCGGCAGCAAGTCGACCTCGACAACGCAGAAAGCACTCGCGGCAGGTGCGACGACAGCTGCTGTCGCAAGCGCTGCAAGCGCTCAACGCGCGCAAGCGGACCGCAAATCCGGCAACCCTGCGAGCGCCTTGCGTTCAAACGTTGTGTTTGTTCAAGACCTCAACAGCAAAGCGGTGTTGTTTGCACGTAATGATGATGTCGCGCGCCCCATTGCGAGCATTACAAAACTCATGACCGCCTTAGTGGTAGTGGATGCCAAGCAGCCGCTCGATGAAATGCTCCAGGTCACGCAAGATGACGTCGATGTGGTGAAATTCAGTCGTTCACGCTTGGCTGTCGGTGTCAGACTTTCACGTGGTGACATGCTGCATCTCGCGCTCATGTCTTCCGAAAATCGGGCAGCCAACGCTTTGGGTCGCTACTATCCGGGTGGCATGCCTGCCTTTGTCGCGGCTATGAACAACAAAGCGCGAGAGCTGGGCATGCACGACAGCCGCTTTGTCGAGCCCACAGGTCTATCCAGTGCGAACGTTTCGACACCCAGAGATTTGGTCAAATTGATGCAGGCCACAGCCGCCAGACCCAGTATTCGTTACTACACCACAAACCAGCAACACGAAATTTCAACGCGCGGACATGCGACATTGTTCCGCAATACCAATATGCTCGTGACCAATCCAAACTGGGATATCAGAGTATCCAAGACTGGCTTCATCAACGAAGCCGGTCAATGTTTGGTAATGGTTGCCCGGATCAACAACCGCGACACCGCGATTGTATTGTTGAATGCTGACGGTAAAGGCACGCGCATCGGTGATGCAGTCAAAATCAGACAACTCGTGCAAAACCGTCAAGCTGTCGCGATGTCTCGTACGGATCTGAACTAAGTCCCGACCCGCACACTTTTACATCCATCAATAGCTTGCGCCGCCACCCGCAAAATTCAAGAAGCGGGTGCTTGAACCCTGGAAAGTCAAGCGTACTGTCCCGATCGGACCATTTCGCTGCTTGCCAATGATGATCTCTGCAGTACCCTTGTCTGGCGAATCAGGGTTGTAGACCTCATCGCGATAGATAAACAAGATCAAATCTGCGTCTTGTTCGATGGCGCCCGACTCGCGCAAGTCGCTCATGACCGGTCGTTTATTCGGCCGTTGCTCCAGACTACGATTGAGCTGGGACAAGGCGATGACAGGACACTCCAGTTCTTTACCCAGTGCTTTCAGAGAGCGGCTGATTTCAGAGATCTCTGTCGCTCTGTTTTCACCCGCTGAACTGGCCCCCATCAATTGCAAGTAATCGATCACGATCAGACCGAGTTTGCCGCATTGTCGAGCGAGGCGACGGGCGCGCGCGCGCACTTCGACAGAACTCAATGCAGGCGTCTCGTCGATATACATCTGCGCATCCTGCATGCGCTGAACGGCGTGTGTCACGCGCGGCCAGTCATCGGCCAGCAACTTTCCCGTGCGCATACGATGCTGATCCAGCATACCGACTGAGCCCAGCATGCGCATCGCCAATTGGACGGCGCCCATTTCCATGGAAAAAACAGCAACAGGCAGACCTTGCTCGATTGCGACATGCTCGGCGATGTTCATCGCAAGCGAAGTCTTACCCATGGAGGGCCGCCCTGCTACGATTACCAAATCGCCCGACTGCAAGCCTGAAGTCATCCGATCCAGGTCTGTAAAGCCGGTGGGCACGCCCGTCACATCTGTATCACCTTCGCGGTGATATAGCTCATCAATGCGCTCGACAACTTCCGAAAGCAAAGGCTGAATTTCCCTGAAGCCCGCACTGGCTTTGGCGCCCTCTTGGGCAATTTTAAAAACCTTGGACTCCGCCTCATCGAGCAATTGACGCGCTTCTTTACCCTGAGGATTAAACGCAGTCGCGGCAATCTCATCGGCAACCGACACGAGTTTTCGCAGCATCGAGCGCTCGCGCACGATCTCTGCATAGCGCCGGATGTTTGCGGCCGAGGGCGTATTATGCGCAAGCGCATTCAGGTATCCCAGCCCACCCACTTCCTCGGACTTGCCAACGCTGGCGATCGACTCGTGGACAGTCACAACATCAGCGGGACGCGAAAGGTTGATCAAACGAGAAATGTGGTGCCAGATCAGTCTGTGATCATAGCGATAAAAGTCCTCTTCGTTGACAACGTCCGTGACGCGCTCCCACGCCCCATTGTCGAGCAAAAGCCCGCCCAAAACCGATTGCTCCGCTTCGACGGAGTGAGGAGGAACACGCAAATAGTCAAGCTGTGGATCTGGGGGATTATTCATGGATGAATCATAACCTCAAGGCATCCGTGACGTACAAGAAGCCTCGGACATCACGTCCCGGCAAGCGACGCAATAACCATCCGAGATAATGTTGCACGACAGCAAAAAGTCTACCTAAACGGGTGAGCTGCATTCTCACTGCAGGGTCTGGATTTGCCTGCAGATAAGCATCCAGTAATCTTGCACACAAAGCCCGACGCTCCAGCTCGGAAAACTGTTCGACCCTCAACCCTGCCATCGAGGACATCATCTGATACACGTCATAGGCTTGTCCGAGCGGCCGGGAAAGTGCTTCTGCAATATTTTCCTCAAAATCGATGCGAGTTAGCACACCATCCTGCACCATCAAGTTACGCAATTGAGCACCGCCGTGAACAAATCCTGCCTGATGAAATTGCGCCAAGTCTTGCGCGGCTAAATCCATCCAAACGAGTTGTTCCTTGAAATCAGCCTCACGAATTTTTGAGGTCAGACTTTCACCTTCATAGGAAAGCACCAACACGCCTGGTGCGTGATGCAATACCTTGGGAACGCGATATCCACGCGCTTGCATAAGAATTAATCTCTGCGTCTCGGCCTCAAGACCATTACGCAATAGAATCCGCGCGGAGGGCTTTTCTCTAAAACCCAGCCAGCAAAAGACTGAGATTAACGAGGCGCGTAAATACCTGATGCAATAACTCAAAAGTCCTAATGCAGAGAGCCTTCTCACTTTGATGGCACAGAGTCTCCCACCAAGATCTTCGATGAAGACATCGTTTGACACTCGCGTGTGACGCGCAAGCCATTCATTCAACGCTTGGTGAAAATGATCTGTGGATTCGCTCATCAGCTTGAAATATCAACCATATAAAAAAGCCGGCAACCGCCGGCTTTTTTGTGAAGCATGAACCGGTCTTAGACCAGATCGCCCACTACGACTACATTGATGCTAGTCACCACGTCAGGATGCAGGGCAATTTGAATAGCAGTCTCACCAACAGCCTTCAGAGGACCCTCTGGCAAACGAATCTGTGACTTTTCAATGCCAGCAAAACCAGCTGCCACCAAACCTTGAGCGATATCCATGTTGGTGACGGAACCAAACAAACGACCGTCAACGCCGGCTTTTTGCTTGATGCTCAAGGAGAAGTTCTCCAGACGAGCACCCAATGCCTGGCAAGCGGCCAGTTTTTCAGCTTGAGCTTTCTCAAGCTCAGCGCGACGCAATTCGAACTCTTTGAGAGCAGCTTCGGTTGCACGACGGGCTTTTTTCTGTGGAATCAGGAAATTGCGGGCATAGCCATCGCGCACGCGAACAACTTCACCGAGGTTTCCAACGTTAACGACTTTTTCGAGCAGAATGATTTGCATAATGTGCCCCTGGATCAGTTGTGGTTATCAGTGAAGGGCAGCAAAGCCAAAAAGCGCGCACGCTTGATCGCTGAGTCGAGCTGTCGCTGATAGATTGCTTTTGTACCCGTCAAACGAGCGGGAATGATCTTGCCGTTTTCCTGGATGAAGTCACGCAGCGTGTCCAGATCTTTGTAATCGATCTGATCGATACCAGCAGCGCTGAAGCGGCAGAATTTGCGACGCTTGAAAAGCGGATTCTGTTGGGTGAACTTCTTTTTTTCTTTACGTTTACCGAAGAAAGCCATGATATGCCTTGTTCAAATTTGTTGAATATGCTGCGCATGCAGCCGATATTTTTGAGAATCTTTACGAACCGGAGCCAGAAAACCCTGAAGCCGGACCTTGCTACCTAAACTCATCGTGCCAGCCATCTGTGCCAGATCCCCCATCGCGACAACAATCAAATTCAATGCGATACGACGTGGTTGACCTGCTTCTATGACCTCGGACTCATGTGAAAGTAAAAACTCTAAAACTGGAACGCCTGCGGGTGTGTACCTGAGAGGTGACAGTTCAGAGATTAATCCCTGCACTTCAAGCCGATTCACATCTGACTGAGCCACAAAGACTCCGGCTTACTCGATGTCGTCGGGTGCCGATTCTGCAGATGCTTTACGGGCCTCTTCGCGCTCGACCTGTTTCATCATGATTGAAGGCTCTGTCTCAGCAGCTTTTGTCTTGATAACGAGGTGACGCAACACAGCGTCGTTGTAACGGAAAGAGTGCTCAAGCTCGTCGAGCGTCGCCTGGCTGCATTCGATGTTGAAGCAAAGGTAATGGGCTTTGACAAGCTTCTGGATTGGGTAAGCCAACTGGCGACGGCCCCAGTCTTCGGTACGGTGGACTTTTCCACCCTGCGTGGTGACCAGCGCCTGATAGCGCTCAACCATCGCGGGAACTTGCTCGCTCTGGTCTGGATGGACAATAAAAACAACTTCGTAATGGCGCATGCAATGCACTCCTGTGGATATCCGGTCGAAGAAAAACTTCTGCCGGGGGCAGCCCGCCAACAATGAGATCTAGCTGAGGTAAAAATCAGACCTAAAAATCATGCTGGTCGAGCAAGAAAGTCTATTATTTTCGCGCATTTAGCGCATTTTGGCAAATCAGGGTGCGGATCCCGGTCAAGATGTGAAGAAACGCGTCCGGATGGCGGCCTCAATGCCGGCCGCATCCAAACCAGCTCCCGCAAGCAAAGCCCCCTGCTCTCCATGATCGATAAACCTGTCAGGCAAGCCAAGATGCAAAATAGGCGTGACCACCGCATGGGCGGCAAGCGTCTCAGAGACTGCAGCCCCTGCGCCGCCCATCACACAACCCTCTTCAAGTGTCACGAGGCCGAGTGGATGCTCAGCCGCCATCTGGAGCACCAACTGTGTATCGATAGGCTTGACAAAGCGCATATCCACCACGGTGAGGTCAAGTATCTCAGCCGCTTTGAGCGCGGCAGGCAAAAGCGTGCCAAACACCAGCACCGCCAAGCCAGAACCTCGCCGGCGAACGATGCCTCGCCCCAAAGGAACGGTATCCAGACCTGCAGCCACTACCGCACCCGCACCGGAACCTCTGGGGTAACGCACGGAAGCGGGGCCCGTGTAGTGATAACAGGTTGAAAGCAGCAATCGGGTTTCATTTTCGTCCGAAGGCGTCGCCACCACCATATTGGGAATACAGCGCAAGAAAGCGATGTCGTAATTGCCTGCGTGAGTCGCACCGTCCGCGCCAACCAGACCCGCTCGGTCCAGGGCAAAAGTCACATCGAGATTTTGAAGAGCCACATCGTGGATCAACTGGTCATAACCGCGTTGCAAAAAAGTCGAATAAATGGCCAGCACGGGTTTTTGACCTTCACACGCCATGCCTGCCGCAAACGTGACGGCATGTTGTTCGGCGATACCCACATCAAAATAACGCGTCGGGAAGCGCCGCTCGAACTCGACCATACCACTGCCCTCGCGCATGGCGGGCGTCACTCCGTTTAGCCTTGGATCGTGTTCAGCCATATCGCACAACCATTGGCCAAAGACCTGGGTGAAAGTGACTTTAGGCGCGGTCGTTGATTTTTGAATCCCCACGGCAGGATCAAACTTGCCAGGTCCGTGATAGAGCACCGGATCGGCCTCGGCGAGCTTGTAGCCCTGGCCCTTTTTTGTGACAACGTGCAAAAACTGAGGCCCTTTCAATGCACGCATGTTTTGCAGGGTCGGTATCAGTGCATCAAGATCATGGCCATCGATGGGACCGACGTAGTTAAAACCCATTTCTTCGAACAATGTCGCCGGCGTCACCATTCCTTTGGCATGCTCTTCGAGACGGCGAGCCAGCTCAAGCACCGGGGGGACATGCTGGAGCACTGCCCGGCCGACGTTTTTCGCTGCGGCATAAAACTGTCCGGACAACAAGCGTGCAAGGTAGCGATTCAGGGCTCCGACTGGCGGAGAAATCGACATGTCGTTGTCGTTCAGAATCACAAGCAAATTGATATCAGGCGTGACGCCCGCATTATTCATTGCCTCAAAAGCCATGCCTGCGGACATGGCGCCATCACCAATGACAGCGATGTGCTGTCGCGCGACACCCGCATTGCGCGAAGCGACCGCCATGCCGAGCGCGGCCGAGATCGAAGTCGAAGAATGAGCCGTACCGAACGCGTCATATTCTGACTCTGATCGCTTGGGAAACCCGGAGATCCCGCCAAACTGGCGAAGCGTACTCATCGCCTCCTTGCGTCCCGTTAAAATTTTGTGCGGATAGGACTGATGTCCGACATCCCAGATGATCCTGTCATGAGGCGTATCGTAGACGTGATGCAGCGCGACAGTCAGTTCGACAGTACCAAGGTTGGACGAGAGATGACCACCTGTGCGAGACACAGTTTGCAAAACAAAAGCGCGCAGTTCATCGGCGAGCTTTTTGAGCTCGCGCCTATCCAGCGCCTTGAGGTCCGCAGGTTTTTCAATTCGATCAAGCAAATCTGTAGCCATATTTCTCGTCAATGATCACGCAACACAATGAAATCCGCGAGTCCGGCCAAATAGCGCCCAGATTCGCCCAAGGGCGCGATTGCTTCAATCGCTTCCCGATGTAATTTTTTTGCCATGATCTGAGCAGACTCAAGACCCAAGAGCGTCACGTAAGTCGGCTTGTTCGCAGCAGCATCCTTGCCAGCTGTTTTACCTAACTTAGAAGTGTCGGCAGTCACATCCAGTACGTCATCGACCACCTGGAAAGCCAGGCCCATCGCCTTGGCATAGCGTGTCAAAGCACCCTGTTGCGGCCCGTCCGCACCGGCCGCCAATCCCCCCAACATCACGCTCGCAGACAATAACGCACCCGTTTTCAGAGAATGCATGTGCTGTAGAGCATCTTGCGATAAAACCTTTCCGACACTTTCGAGGTCGATGGCCTGACCGCCAGCCATCCCAAGACTACCGGCTGCCTGTGCAAGTGTCTGTGTTGCCTGGACAATTTTTTCAGGCGCAACAGGCATTTGAGCGAGACAATCAAAAGCCAGCGGCTGAAGCGCGTCACCCGCAAGCAGCGCGGTCGCCTCATCGAAGCGCACATGCACTGTTGGCTGACCGCGCCGCAGCGAATCATCGTCCATGCAGGGCAAATCATCATGCACCAAGGAATAGGCATGCACGAGCTCGACCGCGGCGGCGGCGCAGTCGAGCGCACGCTCGAATGCAGGATTTCCACTTTGATTGTCGGCGCATCCATAACCGGCTGCATAGACCAATGCGGCCCGGACCCGTTTGCCTCCCCCGAGCACAGCGTAGCGCATGGCCTCATGCAAACGAGCGGGAATGATATCGACCTGTGGCATCTCCTTGTCCAGAACATGCTCGATATGCGCTGCTCGGGCACCCAGCCACGTAGAAAAAGAAGGTAACACGGCGCTCATTCTGATTGGCGATCCGTCGCGTCGAAGGGTCGCAACAGGCCTGCCTCGAGCACATTGATCTGTTGCTCAGCCTGCGACAGGCGCTCCTGACACACGCGTGTCAGAGCCACGCCTCGGCGATACGCGGCCAGAGACTCCTCGAGTGGCAGCTCGCCAGACTCCATTTGTGCCACGAGCGCCTCCAACTGGGCCAGCGCTGTTTCAAAATCCTGGGGCAAGTCGGAAGGGGTCGACTCAACCGCCGACGCTGGAGATGAGGCCCCTGTGCTGTCGGGCGAGGTTGCCTCCGGGTTCACAGCAGAGGCTGCTTTGCTGGGCTTGATCAAACGTAACTCCAAAGGAGAGGAAGGCCCGTTCAACGAACGTGCCAGTGCAAACTGATAAATAATGCGTAATTGTACGAGATCACAGGGTGCTGACCACCTTTTAGCTTGGGTTACAATCCGGTCTTTATTATGGTGATCGGCCAAACCGATTTTTCTTCGCGCCAGAGTGTCATTCATCACCCTGGCATGCTTCCATGCGGAGGGAATCATGACCGACATTGGTCGGATGGTGCATTTAGCCCCGGCTCGCACTCAGCTGCACGTCAGTTCCTATTTTGACGAAGCGCTTTTTGCACGCGAGCAAGCTAACATTTTTAAACAGTCCTCCTTGTATGTCGGGCACCACAAAGGTGTGCCCAACCCCGGAGACTGGCGTAGTTTGTCCCATGAAAACAATGGGCGCATACTCGTGCGCGGCGAAAATGGCGTCGAACTGCTCTCCAATGTCTGTCGACACCGGCAAGCATTGATGCTGGGCGGAAAAACCGGCAACGTAGCGGGTCATGTCAATACCCATGGCAATCTTGTGGGTACGGGCGGCAACATCGTATGCCCCCTGCATCGCTGGACCTATGACAAGAAAGGTCAGCTCTTGGGAGCGCCCCAGTTCGATGACAAACCCTGTCTGAACTTGGAACGTTTTCCAATCAAGGATTGCCACGGCTTGCTGTTCGAAGGACCACGAGATCCGGTTCAAGACATCGGCAGTCTGTTTACGCGTCCCGAGTTCGACTTTTCCGATTACGTCCTGGATCATGTCGAAGTACACCAGTGCAATTACAACTGGAAAACTTTTATCGAGGTTTATCTCGAGGATTACCATGTCGCGCCGTTTCACCCGGGTTTGGGCCACTTTGTGACCTGTGACGACCTGTCATGGGAGTTTTCCGAGCAATACAGCATGCAGCGAGTGGGCGTGCATCGCGCGCTGTCTCAACCCGGCTCGCCTGCGTACAAAACATGGCATGAAAAGTTGCTCCAATTCCGTCAGGGGCGCGAGCCTGATTTTGGAGCGGTCTGGGTCACTTACTTTCCCACGCATATGATTGAGCTCTATCCTCATGTGCTGGTACTTTCAACGCTTTACCCGAAATCACCCCAGGAAACGGTCAACATTGTTGAGTTTTACTACCCTGAGGAAATCGCGCTGTTCGAACGCGAATTTGTTGAAGCTCAGCGTGAAGCCTATATGGAAACCGCGATCGAGGATGACGAAATCGCCGAGCGCATGGATGCGGGAAGGCGAGCGTTGCTTGCGCGCGGCGTCTCTGAGACCGGACCTTACCAGTCACCCATGGAAGACGGAATGCAACATTTTCACGAGTGGTACCGGACTGCGATGGGAGATGGGCTAGAAGGTCCCACAGGGAACTCTTTAAATCCCTGATTGTCACAGTTACACTCTGTGCCGTTGGTTGTCATTCCCTTTAACTTTCAACAAATAGTTAAACAAACAAACATGAAAAGAATCGTTCTATTTCTCATTACCAACCTTGCGGTCATGCTCGTGCTGAGCGTGACGCTGAGCATTCTGGGTGTGAATCGGTTCATTACTGAACAGGGTCTGAACGTTCAGATGCTGTTGATCTTTTCGTTAATCGTGGGCTTTACTGGTTCGATTATCTCCTTGCTGATCAGCAAACCCATGGCAAAGTGGAGCACAGGTGCCCAAGTCATTAATCCTCAGGCACCCGGTGGCCCACGCGAGGCTTGGCTGGTCGATACTGTGCACCAGCTCGCCGATCGCGCTGGAATCGGTCGCCCCGAAGTCGCGATTTATGAAGGTGAGCCCAATGCCTTTGCAACGGGAGCTTTTCGAAACGACTCTCTCGTTGCAGTTTCGACAGGCTTGCTAGATGGCATGACCGAAGAAGAAATATCAGCGGTGCTGGCGCACGAGGTTGCGCACATCGCCAACGGCGACATGATCACGCTTACCCTCATTCAGGGTGTGGTGAATACTTTCGTGGTGTTTTTCGCACGCATCGTGGGTTACTTTGTTGACCGCGTATTGCTTAAAAATGACAAGGGTCTCGGTGCTGGCTACTACATCACCGTGATTGTCTGCGAAATCGCTTTTGGCATTATCGCCAGCCTGATCGTGGCCTGGTTCTCCCGTCAGCGTGAGTACCGTGCGGATGCTGGCTCGGCGCAATTGCTGAGCTCGCGCGAACCCATGATCCGAGCGCTTGCTCGACTGGGCGGCCTGGAGCCTGGTGACTTGCCCAAGAGCTTTGAGGCCTCGGGAATTGCTGGTCGTGGTGGTATCAGTGCGATGTTTGCCACCCACCCTCCTATCCCCGCCCGCATTCAGGCTTTGCAGCACATGCCTGTGCGTTGAAATCAGTACAAAGCTCGTTTGAAAAAACCGCGCATCTGCGCGGTTTTTTTTATGCACGAATCAATTGTGCTTCGCTCATGAACATCGCTCATGAACATCGCACATTTACATCGCTTATCTGCACACCACTTTTTGAATTAGTGCGCCTGCTCCCAATTAGGACCAACCCCCACCTCTGCGACCAAAGGAACTCTGAGGCTTGCAACCTCACACATCAAACGAGGCAGGTTTTGTTTGATCAGATCAATCTCGTCATCGGGCACATCCAGCACCAGTTCGTCATGAACCTGCATCACGATTTTGCTTTGCAGACGCTGATCTCGCAGCCAGTTTTGCACCGCTACCATGGCAAGTTTGATGAGATCGGCCGCCGTACCCTGCATAGGCGCATTGATGGCCGCACGCTCGGCTCCTGCGCGACGCGCGCCGGCGGCATTGATATCCAGCAACCAGAGTCGTCGACCAAAAACAGTCTCGACAAAGCCCTGAGCATGCGCAAGTGTCTTGGTCTCAGCCATATATTGCGCCACGCCGGGATAGCGGGCGAAATAGCGGTCGATGTAGGATTGGGCAGCATCTCTCGTGATTCCGAGATTGCTGGCCAACCCAAAGGCGCCCATGCCATAAATCAAACCAAAATTAATCGCCTTGGCCGCCCTTCGCTGTTCGCTCGTGACCTCCGCCAGGGGCACACCGAAGACTTCTGAAGCGGTCGCACGGTGAATGTCCTCTCCTGCTGCGAATGCCTTTTGCAGATTTGCGTCATTCGACACATGCGCCATGACCCGCAATTCGATCTGTGAATAGTCCGCCGAAACGATTTTGCCCTTTGTGGCAATGAAGGCCTCACGGACACGACGACCCGCCTCGGATCGCACAGGAATATTTTGCAAATTCGGATCGGACGATGCGAGACGTCCCGTGATCACCGAAGCCTGAGAGTAATGCGTATGCACCCTGCCCGTTGCGGGATTCACCATTTTGGGGAGTTTGTCGGTGTAAGTGGACTTCAGTTTGGCGAGTCCGCGATACTCCAATAAAACCTTGGGCAGTGGGTAATCCTCTGCGAGTTTTGTGAGCACCTCTTCGTCGGTCGACGGGGCGCCACCGGCAGTCTTGCGCACCACCGGGAGTTGCATCTTTCCAAACAGGATTTCTCCTAGTTGTTTGGGTGAATTGAGATTGAAAGGCTGTCCCGCAAGTTCATAGGCGCGCTGTTCAAGCGACAAAAGTTCTTGGCCCAACACATGGCTTTGACGCGCCAATTCTTCGGAGTCGATGCCGACTCCCGTGCGCTCAATCTCGAATAACACGCGTGAAGTTTGCATCTCCAGTTGATAGATGAATTCAAGCTTGGGTTCCTGCCGGACACTGGGGCGTAGGACCTGGTGCAGGCGGATGGTGAAATCAGCATCCTCACAGGCGTACTGGGTGGCCCGCTCAAGGTCGACCTGGTCAAAACCGATCTGATGCGCGCCCTTGCCGCAAATTTCCTCATACGTCACGCCTTTGATCCCTAGGTAGCGCTGGCATAACTCGTCGAGTCCAACACCCCGGTGTGACTCCAGCACATAAGCTTGCAACATGGTGTCGTCCGCAACGCCCTGCAAATCGATCCCTTCATTGGCGAAAACATGCGTATCGTACTTGGCATGATGCAACAACTTGGCGGCCCCTGCGTCCTCCAGCCAGGGCTTCATCAGCCTCAGCACTTCCTCTTTGGGTAACTGTCCCTGAGCGTCCGTGCCACGATGGCCAATGGGGATATAACAAGCACTGCCCGCCTCGACCGAAAGAGATATTCCGACTAAACGCGCCTGCATGGCATCCAGCGAAGTCGTCTCGGTATCCAGCGCCACGCACTCGGCCGCGCGGATCTTTTCAAGCCAGGTCTCCAGGGTCGCCTTGTCCGTGACCATTTCATAGCGCTTATGCTCTGGTGCGGCAGGTTTGGCAGCCTCCACAGGGGCTCGCGAGTCTCCTGCGGGAACGCGCTCCTGGTCGCCTGTCAACTCACGCAGCCAGGAACGGAATCCATAGCGCTCGTAGAGTTTGAGAAGCGCCTCTTTGTCCGGACTTTTGGGTGAGAGCATCTCGATGTTGGGGACAATCTGACTCAAGTCGCAATCGATTTTGACCGTGAGTAATTCACGGGTAAGCGGAAATTGGGGGATGGCGGCGCGCAAATTTTCACCTGCGACACCTTTGATTTCACCTGCGCGCTCGATCAAGGCATCGACTGAGCCGTACTCGTCGATCCATTTGGCAGCCGTTTTAGGTCCCACTTTTTGAACACCGGGTACGTTATCGACCGTATCCCCCACCAACATCAGGTAATCCACAATGCGCTCGGGCCCGACACCAAATTTACGCACGACGGCGCTTGGGTCGAGTCGCTCATTGGACATGGTATTGACCAAAGTCACGTGAGGTGTGACAAGTTGGGCTAAGTCCTTGTCACCGGTGGAAATAATGGTGTGAACATCGTGATCTGTCGCCCAATGGGCCAAAGTACCGATGACATCATCGGCTTCGACGCCCTCCACACCGAGCACCGTCCAACCCATGGCACGAATCGCCTCATGAATCGGTTCGATCTGGGCGGCCAGATCCTCAGGCATCGGGGGGCGATGTGACTTATATTCTGGGTATAAGTCTTCACGAAAGGTCTTGCCTCGCACATCGAACACACATGCGGCATACTGCGCCTGATAGTCATGCAGCATTTTGCGCATCATGTTGACGACGCCATAAATGGCGCCCGTCGGCTCACCCTGCGCGTTGCGTAAATCAGGCATGGCGTGAAAGGCACGATACAAATAACTCGATCCATCTACTAGCAACAAGGTTTTTTTCATGGGCCACAAAGAAGAAGTAGTTTCGCCGGCAGTCCAGCAAACAACCCAAATTATGTCAGAGATGCTGCACGCAGCCGACACTCTGGCCAAGATTGGCCCCGCAATCAGCATCTTTGGAAGCGCCAGGATCAAAAAAGACTCCCCCCATTACGCCACAAGCGAAGAAATCGCCCGAGGTTTGGCAATGGCCGGCTTTACGATCATCGCAGGAGGCGGGCCCGGCATCATGGAAGCTGCCAATAAAGGTGCTTACGAGGCGGGTGGCACCAGCGTTGGTTTGCATATCAAGCTGCCAAAAGAGTCCAAACACAACGAATTTCAGACCATCAGCCTGCCTTTTCAGCATTTTGTCTCTCGCAAAGCGACATTTTTCATGCATAGCCTCGCCTATGTCGTGTTGCCAGGCGGCTTTGGAACATTGGATGAGCTCTTTGAGGCAGTCACCTTGATGCAAACGGGGAAAATCCCCCCAGGCCCGGTCATTTTGGTCGGCACGGCATTCTGGGAGGGATTAATGAGTTGGATACGGAGCCAACTGGAACAAACCGCATTGATCAATCCTCTGGATCGACACACCCTGATCATTGAAGATCACCCGCAACGCGTGGTGCAACATTTAGTCGATTTCTATCAGGATCATCCGGGAATCATGGGGCGGCAGCCGAACGCGCCCGTATGAAGAACAAGTACGGAGCAGCACGACCGGTCGTCGCTGCACTAGAATAAAGCGAAATTGACGCATTGTTCACATTAATAGTCTAAAGCTGGAGAAGAAATGGATCGCGCAGTATTCCCCATGAAGTTGAATAACCCTGACTTGCTACGCTCGCAGTCTTACCTGAACGGAAAATGGGTCGATGCCAAAAATGGTGAGATGTTCGCCGTGGACAATCCTGCGACAGGTGCGCATATCGCACACGTCGCGAACCTAGGCGCCGAGCAGGCCCAATTAGCCATCGATGCCGCAAGCGCCGCGTTTCCAGCTTGGCGCGCGCGCACTGCCAAGGAGCGTTCAATTATTTTGCGCAAGTGGTTCGACTTGATCAATGCCAACACGGATGATCTGGCGCGCATCATGACCATCGAGCAAGGCAAACCCTTTCCTGAGGCGAAAGGTGAAATCGCCTATGGCGCCTCCTTTGTCGAATGGTTCGCCGAGCAAGCCAAGCGCGTAATGGGTGACACGATCGCTGCGCCGATCGCGACCAACCGTATGCTGGTGTTGCGCGAGCCGATCGGCGTATGCGCTGCGATCACACCATGGAATTTTCCAACCGCCATGATCACGCGCAAAGTCGCCCCCGCGCTGGCAGCGGGTTGCACGATCGTGCTCAAACCCGCGGAACAGACCCCCCTCTCAGCACTCGCCCTCGCGGTTCTGGCTGAACAGGCAGGTATTCCTGCAGGTGTTCTGAACATCCTCACCGCAGATAGCGAACAGTCCATCGCAATCGGCAAAGTCCTGTGCACAAGCCCGACTGTCAGAAAGCTCACTTTCACAGGCTCCACGCCAGTTGGAAGAATCCTGATGCAGCAAAGCGCACCCAGCATCAAGAAAATGTCCTTGGAGCTTGGTGGACACGCACCCTTTATCGTGTTTGAAGATGCGGACATCGACGCGGCGATCGAAGGTGCGATGGTTTCCAAATACCGTAATGCCGGACAAACCTGCGTGTGCACCAACCGTTTTTATGTTCATGCCAAGGTGTACGACAGTTTTGCAGAAAAACTGGCCGCGCGTGTCTCAGGCACCTTGTCTGTTGGCGAGGGCTTCGAAGACAAAGTCACGACTGGCCCCCTGATTGATGATGCTGCTGTGGCCAAGGTTGAGGAGCACGTCCAGGACGCAGTTGCCAAGGGTGCAAAGATCCTGTGTGGCGGCTCCAAACACGCGCGAGGTGGACGCTTTTACCAGCCAACGGTCATCACTCAGGTCAGCGAGGACATGCTTTGCATGCGCGAGGAAACCTTCGGCCCTCTCGCGCCGATCGTCAAGTTCACCGACGAGGCCGAAGTCATTCGCCTGGCGAACAACACCGATTATGGTCTGGCTTCATATTTCTACAGCCGCGATATCGGACGTATTTTCCGCGTGGCTGAAGCGCTCGAGTACGGCATGGTAGGTGTCAACACCGGTCTCATTTCAAACGAAATGGCACCCTTTGGCGGCGTCAAGCAATCGGGACTGGGTCGCGAGGGTTCGGTTTATGGCATGGACGATTTCATGGAAATGAAATACGTCTGTCTGGGTGGGATCTAAGCCGCATCGACATCCCCAAGGTTTGGAATTGTCATCCAAAAAAATCGCAGCCTAGGCTGCGATTTTTTATTACCCTCAAGACTCGCGCAGTATTACGCGCCCTCACGGGACATCTTGCGACGCTCGTGTTCTTTGAGGTAGCGCTTGCGCAAACGAATGCTCTTGGGCGTGACTTCGACTAGCTCATCATCACTGATAAACTCGACCGCATACTCAAGACTCATATCAATCGGTGGAACCAGACGCACCGCTTCATCCGTGCCGGATGCGCGCACGTTCGTCAGTTGCTTGCCTTTGATTGGATTGACGACCAAGTCGTTGTCACGACTATGAATCCCAATAATCATGCCTTCATAGACAGGATCGTTATGTGAGACGAACATGCGACCACGATCCTGTAACTTCCACAGGGCGTACGCCACAGCAGCGCCATCATCCTGACTGATCAGCACCCCGTTGCGACGCTCGCCCAGCAAACCTTCTTTGACTGGACCATAGGCATCAAAGGTATGACTCATCAGACCGTTTCCACGGGTCATCGTCATAAAATCGCCTTGAAAACCGATCAGGCCACGTGCGGGCACACGATACTCAAGACGGGTGCGTCCACGGCCATCACTGACCATGTCGAGCAACTCCGCCTTGCGCATACCGAGCTCTTCCATGACCGCGCCCTGCGTATTGTCTTCGAGGTCAATACTCAGATTCTCGTAAGGTTCGAGCTTGACGCCGTTTTCCTCTTTAAACACCACGCGTGGACGAGAGACGGCTAGTTCGTAACCTTCGCGTCGCATTGTTTCGATCAGAATCGTCAGGTGCAATTCTCCGCGACCCGCCACTTCAAAGACGGTATCGTCGTCTGTGTCACGAACGCGCAACGCCATGTTTGACTTGAGCTCTCGATCGAGACGCTCGCGCAACTGACGGCTTGTCACAAACTTACCTTCGCGACCTGCCAGTGGGCTGGTATTGACCATAAAGTTCATTGTCAGCGTAGGCTCGTCAATCTTGAGCATCGGCAGACCTTCGACCTTTTCAGGCGAGCACAAGGTCGTACCGATCGCGATGTCTTCGATGCCGTTGACCAACACGATGTCGCCTGCAATGGCGCTATCGACGATCTCACGCTCGAGACCTTTGAATTTCAACACCTGGTTGACTCGACCTTTGAAAGTCGCGCCATCTGGACCGTTGAGACACACAACATCCATACCGGTTTTGACACGGCCGCGGCGAATACGACCGATACCGATTTTGCCTACATAAGTGCTGTAATCGATCGAGGTGATCTGAAGCTGCAAAGGCGCATCGGGATCATCTTCACGCATCGGAACGTGTTCAAGAATGGCATTAAACAGAGGACGCATATCGCCTTCGCGCACGTCTTCTGTCAAACCTGCATAACCATTCAGACCTGAAGCATAAATGACGGGGAAGTCCAATTGCTCTTCCGTTGCACCGAGCTTGTCGAACAATTCAAAAGTCGCATTGATCACAAAGTCGCAACGTGCGCCCGGGCGGTCAACCTTGTTGATCACCACGATAGGTTTGAGTCCGAGCGCAAGCGCTTTTTTGGTCACAAAACGTGTCTGCGGCATGGGACCTTCGACAGCATCGACCAGCAACAGCACGCCATCGACCATCGACAGCACGCGCTCGACCTCTCCACCGAAGTCGGCGTGTCCGGGGGTATCAACGATATTGATATGCGTACCTTCGTATTCGACGGCGCAATTCTTTGACAGAATCGTAATGCCACGTTCTTTTTCGAGATCGTTCGAGTCCATAACGCGTTCGGTCATGCGCTCATTCGAGCGAAAAGTACCGGACTGACGCAAAAGTTGGTCGACGAGTGTCGTTTTGCCATGGTCGACGTGGGCAATAATGGCAACGTTACGCAATGCGCGTGACATACAGATCCTTTAATAAGACTGAGCGGACACATCGTCCGCGGGTGATACATGAATGGAACCAGGCAAACCGTCGCCTAGCGAAGCTGTGCTTTTTTTCGCTGGCACAAGCTCAGCGGGTAAATCTTCCAACGCAATCAACACACTCTCTGGCGTTTGCATTGATTGCAAGGTTTCGAGTGCAATCGCATCCTGAAGAGAAAACGGACCCACTTGCGTCCGCCGTAACGCTGACAAGTGGGCAAAACAGCCAAGCGCGCGACCAATGTCCTGCGCAAGTGTACGAATGTAGGTTCCCTTTGTGCACAGGACCTGGATCTCGGCAGACATGGGGCTAAAACTCAACAAATCAAGCTGTCGAATCGTGATCTCTCGCGGTTCGCGCTCAAGTGTGATGCCTTGACGCGCATACTCATAAAGGGGCTTTCCATCCCGTTTCAATGCCGAAACCATGGGAGGAATCTGTAATTGGGTCCCTTTGAAGGTTTCGAGCACATCACGCAATGAATCTTCGCGCACACCGTCAAAACCCTCGGGGGCTTGACTCACAACGATACCGGTCAAGTCACCGGAGTCCGTTTCACTGCCAAAAGCAATCGTTGCGCGATAGCCTTTGTCAGCCCCCAGCATCGCACCGGAAATTTTTGTGGCGCGTCCCATGCAGCATACGAGTAAGCCGGTCGCAAAAGGATCAAGCGTGCCCGTATGGCCCGCTTTTTGAGCATCCATCGCATGTTTGGCCCGCTGAAGCGCATGGTTACTCGACAATCCCACAGGTTTGTCCAGCAACAACACACCATCGAGCACGCGCCCGCGTCTTTTAGCCATCGTCAGTTTCCAAAACGACAGCCTTACGGCTTGTCTTCAGGCTCGTCGGGAACGCCTGCGTACTGGCCAGGCAGATTGGCCTGGTCAATCAATGCGGACATCTCGATCCCGCGCTTGAGGCGAGGATCATGAAAGAAATGCAGTGTAGGCACAGTGTGGATGTGCAACAACTTATATAACTGGGAGTGAAACCAACCCGCTTTTTCGTTGAGCAAAGCTTGGGCTTGCTCAGGCTCAGCACCCAGTACCGTAAAGTAAACCTTGGCGTGCGCATAGTCGGTCGTCAACTCGATCCCGGAAAGCGTGATCAAACCCGCGCGACTCATGTCGATTTCGCGCTGAATGATGATGGCCAGATCTTTTTGGATCTGGTCAGCAAGCCTTAAATTGCGGCCGGGAGAGGTTTTTTGTTTATGACGACTCATTTAGTGGGCATTAAAGCGAGCGAGCCACTTCCTTGATTTCAAAGATTTCCAATTGATCACCGACCTGCAAGTCGTTGTTGCCTCGCAAGGTGATCCCGCAATCAAAGCCTGATTTAACTTCTTTGGCGTCATCTTTGAAGCGACGCAGCGAATCAAGCCAGCCAGTCCAGTGCACGACGTTGTTGCGCAACAAGCGGACCTGGGAGTCGCGACGAACCACCCCATCAGTCACCATACAACCTGCGACTGTACCGATGCGCGAAATCGTATAGACCTCGCGGATCTCAACCATGCCGATCACTTCTTCCCGCTTCTCAGGAGCTAGCATGCCAGACATGGCAAGTTTGATTTCGTCGACCGCGTCATAAATGATGTTGTAGTAGCGGATATCCACGCCGTTGGATTCGGCCAGCTTTTTAGAGCTCGCATCCGCACGCACGTTAAAGCCGATAATCACAGCACCAGAGGCGATCGCCAGGTTGACGTCGCTCTCTGAAACGCCACCGACCGCGGCATGCACCACTTGCACACGCACTTCTTCAGTGGACAGCTTCAGCAAGGAGGCCACCAAAGCTTCTTGTGAGCCTTGAACGTCTGTTTTGACGATCAGGGACAAGGTCTGAGAGCCTTCGGCGATATTTTCAAACATCGACTCGAGCTTGGCAGCTTGTTGACGCGCAAGCTTCACATCACGGAACTTGCCTTGACGGAACAAAGCGATCTCGCGAGCACGACGCTCGTCGGCAAGAGACATCAATTCGTCTCCAGCTGAAGGGACTTCGGTCAAACCCTGAATTTCAACGGGAATCGAGGGACCTGCTGACTGGATCGGCTTACCGTTCTCGTCAAGCATGGCTCGCACTCGGCCGTAACTTGCGCCTGCCAGCACGACATCACCGCGATGCAATGTACCGCTCTGAACCAGAATCGTTGCAACCGGACCGCGACCTTTATCCAGTCGCGCTTCGATCACCAGACCTTTGGCGGGTGCGTCGATCGCAGCTTTAAGCTCAAGAACTTCCGCCTGGAGCAAGACGTTTTCAAGCAACTCATCAATACCCTGACCGGTCTTGGCAGAGACAGAAATAAAGGGCACATCGCCGCCGTATTCTTCGGGAACGACTTCTTCGACGACAAGTTCTTGTTTGACGCGCTCTGGATTGGCATCAGGCTTGTCGATCTTGTTCACGGCGACAACCAGTGGCACACCAGCCGCTTTCGCATGGTGAATCGCTTCTTTGGTTTGTGGCATCACGCCGTCATCGGCAGCAACCACCAAAATCACGATATCAGTCGCTTTCGCACCGCGTGCACGCATTGCCGTAAAAGCTTCGTGGCCCGGGGTATCCAGGAAGGTCACCATGCCGCGTTCTGTCTGAACGTGATAGGCACCGATGTGCTGGGTAATTCCGCCCGCTTCTCCGGAAGCCACTTTCGCGCGTCGGATGTAATCCAACAATGAGGTTTTACCGTGATCGACGTGACCCATTACAGTCACCACCGGTGCACGCGCAAAGAGTTGAACATCTTCGTGCGGCGCGGATTCGTCCAGGAAAGCCTCGGGATCGTCAAGCTTGGCGGCGATAGCTTTATGGCCTAACTCCTCGACCACAATCATCGCAGTCTCTTGATCGAGCACCTGGTTAATCGTGACCATCTGACCAAGTTTCATCAAGTGCTTGATGACCTCGCCAGCCTTGACGGACATTTTGTGTGCCAAGTCAGCAACGCTGATCGTTTCGGGCACGTGAATCTCACGGGCGATAAATTCGACAGGAGCGGGTTCACGACGATCTTGAACGACGTTGTTCGCACCACGCGCGCCCTTTTTGCCGCCAGCTTTACTTTTACCACCGGCACGCCAGCCTTCACGACCAGGCGCTGCAGGTGCGTCGCGCTTTTCAGCAGGTTTCTTACGCGAAGCATCGTCGGTCCAAGTCGAAGCGATTTCGCCCGACTTGAGTACTTTCTTACCCGAAGCGTCCGCTGCGCCTTCTTTTTTAGCGCCTTTCGCTGTGGCAGGACCATTCGGCTTGTGCAAAGTCCCGGACAGTGCTGCAGCTTCAGGCTCCGGAGGCCGCACCACTTTGCGAGGACGATTCAGCATTTCGCGCAAAGCAGCCGCCTCGGCTTCTGAGGCGCGACGGGCCTCATCGCGTGCTTCGCCCTCAATGGGCGCGGCATGGACGGGCGCAACGGCCCGGCCACGCGTTGACTTGGCTGGTTTGACGGACTCAGCGGGCAGTTGCGCCTCGTGTGCTGAAACAGGATGAGACTTATCCGACTCTTGCGCCGAAACCTGAACCTGAGCCTGCTCAGGCTCCGCGGAAACATCGACTGATTCTGGCGAAACCGCAGGAGTGCTATCGCCAGGCTTGACGGATGCAGCCGTTGCGGCAACTTTGTCCTCAGGGGCATCGGCACTTTCACTTGCAGGCGTAGCCAAGGGCTCTGATGAAATGCGGGTTGTACTTTCTGCGCGGTCTTTTTCTGGATCGCCAGACAAGCTGTCAACGTTGACTGACTCAGGCGCTGTGCTGGGCTGAGCAGCTAAAACCGTTGTCGACTCAGGCTGGTGGGCGATAGGCTCGACAACTTTGTCAGTCGCGGAGTGATCGGTCTGTGCAGGCGTGGCATCTACATCGGCAGAGGATGTCGAAACAGCTTGGGCCTGAGACTGAGACTGCGCAGACGCGAGTTTGGGCGCTGCCGAGATCTCTTGGGACTCCGCGGGCGCTGTTTTTGGAGGCTCTGAGCCAACCACTTGGGATGGCGCATCACTGAGCTCAGGCGTATCGCGTTTAACAAAGACACGTTTCTTACGGACCTCGACCTGGATAGTGCGCGACCGACCGGAACCATCAGCCTGACGGATTTCGGAAGTCTGACGACGGGTCAGTGTGATCTTCTTGCCTTCGGTGGCCCCGTGCGAGCGACGCAGAGACTCGAGCAAGCGAGCCTTATCGCCATCAGTGACATTATCTTCCACTGAATTGAGATCGACGCCAGCAGCGCGCAGCTGTTCTAGCAGCACATTGGCAGGCATTTTCAGCTCGATAGCGAACTGGGCGACTGTGTTACTCGACATTAGACTCTCTCTTACCTTTTTACAGCGTTACAACTTCAAGCGCGAGGCGGCCGATGCCGCCCAACCGACTGACATCTTTTTACTGATCTTCGAACCAGTGCGCACGGGCAGCCATGATGAAATCACTCGCGACCTTCTCTTCGAGACCCGACATTTCAATCAACTCATCGGTGGCAAGCTCAGCGAGATCATCCCGCGTCGTGACTCCGCCAGCAGCCAGCTTGGCGACGAGCTCAGGGGTCATGCCCTCGAGCGACAGCAAATCTTGCGCGGTCTCAACACGCTCTTCCTGGGCAATTGCCTCGGTCAGCAGCGCATTGCGGGCACGCGTACGAAGCTCATTGATCGTGTCTTCATCAAAAGACTCGATCTCGAGCAGTTCCTGCATCGGAACGTAAGCTATTTCCTCGAGGCCCGTAAAGCCTTCGTCAATCAGAATATCGGCGACTTCCTCGTCCACATCCAGACGCGACATGAACGTGCTGCGCAATTGGGCGCGTTCGAGCTCTTGCCTGTTTTGACTTTCTTCGGGTGTCATGATGTTGATTTGCCAACCCGTGAGCTCGGAAGCCAGACGAACGTTTTGTCCTTTCGATCCGATCGCCTTGGGGAGGTTTTCCTCATCCACCACGACATCCATCGCGTGGCGATCTTCGTCAACGACGATCGACTCGACGTTTGCCGGTGCAAGAGCACCGATCACAAATTCGGCAGGATCTTCGGACCACAACACGATATCGACCTGCTCTCCGCCCAGCTCATTACGCACAGCGGTGACACGCGAACCACGCATACCCACGCATGTTCCAATTGGGTCGATGCGTTTGTCATAAGCCACCACAGCAATTTTGGCGCGCACGCCTGGGTCGCGCGCAGCACCTTTGATTTCCAAAAGTCCCTGCTCAATCTCGGGCACTTCATTTTCAAAAAGCTGCTTGATGAACTCGGGAGCCGTACGAGACAAAATGACTTGCTGACCACGCGCAGTGCGATCGACTTTCAATACCCAGGCTCGAACACGGTCACCGACGCGAAGATTCTCTTTGGGAATCATTTCGCTACGGGGCAAACGCGCCTCGATTTTGCCCGTTTCAACAATCACATCGCCTTTGTCCATGCGCTTGATCGAACCCGAGACGATCATTTCGCCGCGGTCCAAAAAGTCGTTCAGGATCTGCTCGCGTTCGGCATCGCGAATGCGCTGCAAGATCGCCTGCTTGGCAGCCTGGGCACCAATACGGCCGAACTCGATTGGCTCAAGCGGTTCTTCGATGTATTCACCGACTTCGATGTCAGCGACGATTTCACGCGCATCGGAGAGCATTTCCTGCTGATCAGGTTCCTGCAGACCTTGCTCGTCAGGCACCACCAGCCATCGACGAAAGCCTTCGTGATCTCCCGTGGTGCGATTGACGGACACGCGGATGTCGGCGTCCTCTTTAAAGCGCTTTTTCATGGCCGATGCCAAAGCACCTTCGAGTGCGTCGAACACAACGTCTCGTGTCACGTTTTTTTCACGCGCCAACGCGTCTACTAACAGAAGAATTTCGCGACTCATCGCTTTTTGCCCTTGAAATCCAGAACAGGATTCAGCTTGGCGCGTTCTACATCCGAAAACGCAAACGCCACCTGCCGAACCTCGCCTTTTTTTGCCTCAAACTCAATACCGAAAGGCAAGACCGCCCCGGTACCCGTAGCGTCGGCAGATCCACTCAGATCGACCAATTCGCCAGAAAAAACCTTTTGATTGTCTACCGCTTCGCGCAACTTGACTTCGATGCGCTCACCAATAAAACGCTTGAAATCCGCCTCAGTCTTGAGGGGACGATCCACACCAGGCGAGCCGACCTCAAGCCTGCGGTAATCAATATTTTCAACTTCGAACACACGTGACAGATGCTTTGAAACCTGCTCGCAGTCTTCGATCCGAATTCCTTCGGGCCGATCGATCGTGACGCGCAAAAGGCCAAGCGCTGCGCGCTCAATGTCGATGAACTCGACATCCATGGAGGCTAAAGCCTGCTGCGTAATTGTAAAAAGATCTGCCATACGTCCAAAAAAAAAGGGCTGAAAACAGCCCATTTACAACAAATTTGTCGACCTGTGCCCGAAGGCGCTGCAACCAGAGCCGGGCTCGGTGGAGCGCTACCCGCTGGATCTATCCTGACGCGGATAGTGCTCGCAGACAATGCTCGATAGCCCTAAATTCTAGCATGATTTATGGAAAAAGTCTTGACGCAGCAACCATTTACGTGAGCTTGCTGCTAGCGTCCACCGCGAGACGACTTGGTAAAACCAAGTCGCGACTCATGAGCGGAAGCACCGCGTGGCTGCCAGTCATCACCTTTCGGAGCAGGTCGACCTGTCCCGGCACCTTGGCCAGGTTTGCCACGGGCTCCAGCAGGTTTGCCAGGACCGCGCCCTCCTTGTTTAGGCGGTCTACCTTGCCCGGCTGGACCGCCAGGTCCGCGCGGGCGCCCCTGTCCGGGCTCGCGACTGAACTCACGACCCTGATCCGCCCCCTGCGAGGTCGAATATTCTCTGCCCATGGCACCTGCCTGAGCTCCGGGGCCTTGCTGAGGCCCCCTGCCCGCGCCCGCTGGCCCAACGGGACGACCTGGACGGGCCGCGCCTTTGGGGCCTCCCGACTTGTTGCCGCCACCGAAACCAGGACCGCGCGGGCCTGCGCCATGTGGGCCGGAGGGCTTGCCTCGACCACCACGACCTGCGCCGGGATGACCGTTGGCATAACCGCCACCTACAGTCAGAACTGCTGGCGCATGCTCGACAGGATGAACAAAGGGACCCGGCTTTCCGGTGCGACCACCTTGGACTTTGCCACGTCGGCCGACTTTTGCGCCATGCGTACCATTTCTTTCCAGTGTGCCAAAGCCAGGTGGCAGCGCGCTGTCATGCGAAACAGGTTGCTTGGGCGACCGTGAACGTCCATCCGCCGAATCATCATCGCGCAGGAGACCGACTTGAACCATTAGGGCAGAAACCAGTTTGGAATCGAGCTCTTCCCATCGGCCGCGGCGCAATGTCGTCGGCAACACAATGTCTCCGAAACGGGTTCGAATCAGTCGACTCACGGTCAAACCAACAGACTCAAACATCCGTCGGACTTCGCGATTGCGGCCTTCGTTGAGAGTCACGCGATACCAGCGGTTGCTGCCTTCGCCGCCAATAAACTCGATCATGCCAAAGCTGGCCGGACCATCATCAAGGGTCACACCATCCAGCAATGACTGCCTTTGCTCAGGCCCGAGTTCACCAAGCACGCGCACCGCGTACTCACGCTCGTTGCCATAACGAGGATGCAGCAAGCGATTCGACAAGTCACCCGACGTTGTAAAAATCAGCAATCCTTCCGTATTCAGATCCAGGCGACCGATCGACAACCATTTACCGACCTTCATTTTAGGCAAACGCGAGAAGACATTTGCACGACCATTCGGATCATCATGACTGACGATTTCACCGGCCGGCTTGTGATAAAGAATCACTCGGGGAGGCTTTTTAGTGTTCGTGCGCGTAATCGGACGACCATTGACGCGCACGGCATCATTTGCCCCCACACGCTGCCCGATATGCGCGGGCTCGCCGTTCACTGAAACACGTCCGGCGATGATGAGCTCTTCCATCTCTCGACGCGAGCCTATTCCCGCATCCGCAAGCACTTTATGCAACTTTGGCATCAGAACATCGCTGTTCAGATATTTGTTCAGACGCTGCTCCATCCGGTCGGCTTGACTCAAATAGGACAGCGCCTGTTCAGCTTCTTTCTCGGCCGCGACGGGATCACCCAGATCCACAACATCGCGGACATCTTCGTCAAATGAAACATAGTCCGACCGCGCAGAAGAACGTGTGTCCTCGGAAGGGCGTCCCGTTTCCGGGGAGTCGCTGCGGCGACGTCGGAAGGGCGTGCGCAGTTTTCGACCACGCGGTTTAGGCGTGACAGAACCAGCGTCGTATGCGCTACCCACGTCTGTTACAGCTTGAGCCTCAACAGGAGTATGCGCAAAGCTTGCAGCAGGCACTTCGGGTACGACGGCCTGTGCCACGACGACTTGAGGTGTCACTTCAACGCTTGAGGTTTCAGCGTGCGCGACATCTATTTTGGGGACGCGAGGCTGCCTGGGTTTGCGGGCAGGTTTGAGAGCAGGGACTTCAGATGCCTGAGGGGCTTGAGAAGATTCTGCGGACATCGCTGGAGCGATGGCTGCTGCCTCTTCAGCAACGACCCGGGCCGAGGCTCGGGTTGACTTACGGGCGGTGGTTTTACGCACCACAACCTCAGCAGGTGTTGATGTAGAGTCTGAGGACGACTCGACGGGAGTCGCCGTTTTAGCTGCACTTTTTCTTGCGGGTGTTTTGCGCACGGCCTTTTTGACGGCTACCGCACCCTCTTCTTGGGCACTCACGACTTTTTCTTCGATATTCGGTTTAGTCACTTGGACTCCAGATTTGTATTATGTGTGTTTTGCTTTTCGACAGACTCGGCTGACTCAACAGATTCAGGCTGCACTTCGTCCGAGGGTTCTTCGTTCGATATTTCCAGGTCACTGTGCTCTGCGACATCTAGCTCAACCGAATCGAGTTCGGGAGTTGCAACTTCTATCACTTCAGCTTGAACCTCTGACGTTTCAGATTCGACTTCTGAGGCTTCAAGTGCAATATCTTGTTGATGTTCCAGATGTTCGCTCTGCGCGGATGAGGCCGCCGCCCCTGAAAGTGCAGCGGCTTCCAATGTCAGAGACTGTAATGCTTCAGACATTTCAGCTGCTCCGAGTGCGGGCAACTCATCCAGAGCACGCAAACCTAAATCATCCAGAAATTGTTTAGTCGTCCCCAGAAGCCCAGGACGTCCAGGACCATCGCGATGACCAATCACCTCGACCCAGCCACGATCCTCGAGCGTTTTGATAATCTGAGACGAAACCGTGACACCGCGAATGTCCTCAATGTCTCCGCGCGTCACGGGTTGGCGCCACGCAATAATCGCGAGCGTTTCCATCACGGCACGAGAGTACTTGGGAACACGCTCCGGACTCAGCCTCTCGAGATAGCGCTGCATGGAGGCACGACTTTGAAAGCGCCAACCAGAGGCAAGTTCGACGAGCTCCATTCCCTTGTCGAGCCAGTCTTGCTGGATGGACTCAAGCACTTCGGTCAAACGACGCGAAGATTGCGATTCTTCTTCGAAAAGCTTTCGAAGCTCTGACAAGGGCATGGGACTGGAGGCGCAAAGAAGCGCAGTCTCAACCACACGCTTGGCCAATTCAATTTCTACCGTTTCATCAGTGTTTGTTGCTCCATCAGAGGCTGTCGCTTCATCTGGACTTGTTTCTTCTGTGACGACCAAAGCACTGCTTTGTTGCACATCATCTTGAGTAGGCGCCTCGTGCGACTCGCTCTGCATGTCTTGCCGATCGTTCATGAAAGTTCTTTTTCCTTTACTCGCCCGAAGGCAACTTGTCCCTAAACGGGATATACGCTATACTTCATTCTTCAGACGCGGGGTGGAGCAGTCTGGCAGCTCGTCGGGCTCATAACCCGAAGGTCGTAGGTTCAAATCCTGCCCCCGCAACCAAATACAACTGGTCGATCGCTTATGGCGCTCGGCCAGTTTTATTTTCAGTGTCCACTTCTTTCACTGAACACAAATCAAAACTGGATCAATTCGCACGTCCAACGCGACCAAAATGTCACAGCGCTTGCAATCACGCGCGCACAACAACGACATAAAATATTGATTAAACACAACTCGAATAGACGTTCATGGCAAAAACCAAACGCTATTAGATGTGAAGTCGTTGATACGGGTACGACTGTTTTTTCGCAATCTGGACGGCACGAAGCCAATTATCAAAGCCTTATAAATCAAGGTCTTATATGGTTTCAATATATTGATTGGTATTAATTAAAATCGCTCTGGCGTTGATTTCGCATATCTGAATATGCTTGAACAGAGGCTGCTTACCAAGCAAAACACTAACAAAGCAATGCATTGACTCAGCTATAAGCTTTCCAAACAATGCACTAGGTATGTTTGCATTCTACTGCATACCTCTCTGGATCTTCAAGCTTTTGAACAAACTATTTTCCAGATGTCTTTTTTATGCTCAGCGCGCGTTCAATATTTCTAACAAGTTTTTAGCGTCATCAACTGGGTCACTCACCCTAAAAGTGTGCTGGTGAAAGTAACGCTGCCCAAGAAAAGGGGTATGACGCAAAGTATGCGTCAACTGTGCGGTTTCAATGGTGTCAGACTCAATCAAGACACGCTCTAGCCGTTTCTTACGGTCCCTCAGCGCCTCGAAAAAAAGCGAACGCAAGGCATCGCCAAGCGCGCTATGCATGCCGCAACACAGACAATTTTCTTGCGCAGCCGATTGCAAACTCGGCTCCAAACGCGGCAGTGTCATCACGCGCGGATGACGAAGAGGTTCTACAGACACGGACTCGTCCGGTCGAGTCCCCATCACAACGCTATCCACAAACGTAGGGTGAGTCAGAACATTGTTCAGAAAAGCCCGGGTCACCGAAACGCTCTCCCCCACCACCAGAACGAGTGGAATCCTCCGAGTTTGGGCGGATGGCTCGAACATCAGTCCAGGCTTCCCGGCCATTGAAATGCGGAAGGTTTTTTATTCAGGAACCGTTGCACAGCATCCGTATGCCACTGACTGGTTCGCGCCACAGCCTGCGCGTCAGCCTCGATATCCATCATGGTATCCAGAGAGCTATTCATCGATACATTCATTGCGCGTTTTGTCATCGCAAGCGCGGCGGGTGCGGCGAGCGCAAAACAGCGAGCCATTTGCTGCGCACGCTCCAGGACACGACCTTGTGGCAAAACTTCAAGAACGATGCCGAGTACATGTGCCTGCTCGGCATTCAACTCCCGGGCGGAGAAAGCGAGTTCCTTTGCGCGTTGAGTGCCCACGATGCGGGGCAAGGTATAAAAAGCCGCGCAGTCCGGCACCAGTCCCAAACGCATGAAAGACATGCAAAATCGGCTGCTTGAATCAGCCAAGACAATATCAGCCGTCAATGCCAGACTAAAGCCTGCGCCGAAGGCGGCGCCCTCTACCGCAGAAATGACAGGAATCTCGAGGCGAAGCAAGGTCTCAATCCAGGAAAGGTAGTCATGGCGCATCCGGTGACGGCCCTCCTCGGGCGCGAGCGTACCCGCTCCCATGACACTGATATCCCCTCCGGCGCAAAACGTACCGCCTGCACCTGTGATGATCAAAGCACGCAAGTCACGGTTCTGCGGAAGTGAAAAGACAACCTCTTTCAGCTCTTCGCGCATCACAGCGTCGATCGCGTTTTTACGTGTGGGCCGATTCAAAGTCAGCGTACCCACACCGTCTTGCATCTCAAACTTAATCGTTTCCAAAATTTCAACCCCTTTGAGAGTGTGTCGCGCTCTGACTCAGTCAGGCAGTTTCAACACGTGTTTAGCGATAATTTCTTTTTGCACTTCAGTACTGCCACCGTAGATTGTCGATGGAATCGAATTAAACATGATGGCGGGAATATTCATTCCAGAGGCCACAAGATCAGTTGTATGACCGGTCGCGCCATGTTCCTGAGCGTATTCAACCATCGTCATGCAAATGCGTTGATAGGTGTCAGTTCCCCATATTTTGAGCAGAGAGACACTAGGCGGTAACGGTTCCCCTCGCTTGACCATATCAGCATAATGCGTATAGGCACTGATCTGATCAGCCACGTCCAGACAAAGCTCTGCATAACGGGCTGCAAACACCGCATCGTCCATCAAACCCGTTTGCTCCGCCAAGGTTGTGAGTTGACCTAAAGCATAGCGCGACTGTTTGGGACTCCCCAGAAAAATTCTCTCAAATCCAAGCAAAGCCTTGGCGATCGTCCAGCCTTGATTGAGCTCTCCGACAAGATTTTCAACTGGCACTCGAACATTGTCGAAAAAAACCTCACAAAACTCTTCGTAACCCACAATGTCTTTGATCGGACGAATGGTGATACCTGGCAAGCTCAGATCGATCAGCAAAAAACTGATGCCAGCTTGTTTCTTGGCCTCTTTATCCGTCCGCACCAGGGCAAACATATGCGTCGCATCTTGAGCCAAGGTCGTCCAAATTTTTTGTCCGTTTACGACAAAGTCGTTTCCGTCGCGAACCGCTTCGGTGCGAAGCGCAGCAAGGTCTGATCCCGCACCTGGCTCAGAATATCCCTGACACCAGATGTGTTCGCCTGCAAGAATTTTAGGAAGAAACTTTTGCTGCTGTTCTGGACTGCCGCGCTGGATCAGCAAGGGACCGATCATCACGATACCCATATCCGGTGCGCGGGCAACACCGTACTGCTCCTGCTCCTCGACATACGCAATCATTTTCTCGGGTGACAGGCCCATGCCGCCGAATTTTTTGGGCCATGCCGGCGCGACCCATCCCTGTGCGGACAAGGTGCGATACCAGTTTTCAATCTCATGCCAATGCAGTCGACGGGGCACATTACGCATGGCGTCTGGATAGTGTTGGGCATAGAATCCGCGCAACATATTTCTGAAATCTGCCTCTGGCATGTCATCCCAATCGGCGTCTCGTGGAAAGTCCATGACCTCGGTCGCGCTTGACTCATTCGCCTCGAATTTGACATGTTTAAGGTAGCGTTGTCTGTGACGGCTCTGATTGCCCAACCAGGCGCTCAGATACAAGGCACGTTTGAAATACAAGCCGATGTCGCACTCGTCTGTAAAACCCATCGCGCCATGAAACTGAATCGCCATCCGTGTGACTAGCAACGCTGCGTGAGAACAACGGGCTTTGGCTCGACTCGCCAGGGCAGCCAACCCGCGATGCTCGCTCGGCGGTGTCACGCTGATCGCGTGACCGATCGTCTCTATTTGACGCAGCACATCCTCCAAGCAAGCAGAGGCAAGCTCTACTTGAACATAAGCGTCGACGGCACGATGTTTGAGCGCTTGAAAACTACCGATTGGTTTGCCGAACTGTGACCGAGTACAGAGGTAATCGAGGGTCATTGCCAGAGCTTTTCGCATCACGCCGACCAATTCCGCGGACTGGATGATTCGCGCGCAATCGTTTGCTTCATCGACGATCGCCCGCACGACATCACCAGACATCAAGACATGCGAATCCGGAATGCTGACAGCATTGAAGCTGATCTTTGTCATGATGCTTCCATCGACGCAGCGCAGATCCTCACGGGTGACTCCCGAAGCCTGAGCAGGCACCCACACAAGCATCAAGCCGATCTGCGCGCGCACCAACACCACCCAGCCATCAGCTCCGCTTGCGGGTGTCACGAACTGCTTGGCGCCTTGAATCAACCATGAATTTTCGCCACGCACAGCAGTCGTTTGAATCTGTGATGGACACTCCAGTTGCCCCACAGACTCTTGCCATGCAAGACCGCAAACCAGCTCGCCGGCCGTCAACTGTTCCAGTAATGACGTGCGAAAAGGACTGGGATGCGAGCGGCTCACGACGATCGCGACCTGCACAGCGCAGGGGATGAGAGGCTCTGGCAATAGATACTGGCCCGCCTGTTCGGCGATCGCGGAAAACTCTCTCAAGCCAAGACCCAGTCCGCCATCCTCCTCGCCTACAAGAACACCCAGCCAGCCAGCATTGGACAATTCACGCCAACTGGCACGGTCAAAGCCTGAATCAGAGTCACGCAATTCACGTAATCTAGAAATCGTATTCTGACGACTCAGTAGATCTTGGGCACTATCCCTGAACGCCTCAATTGCCTCCACACCCATCTCATGTCTCCCCTGATCATTTGAGCGATTGTTTGATTACAAAAATGTACTACAGTAATGAAAGACAACTTACACGCAGAGACAAGTCATCATGATTCAGAGCAACGAACAAAAAATCGTCGACCAAGCGATTACCTCACGTCACTCAATGCGGGCCTTTCTACCCACACCCGTCGCGCGGGAAGACATCGAACAAATGCTAGCAGTCGCGGCTCGCGCACCTTCCGGCTCGAATACTCAACCCTGGAAGGTATACGTGCTGACGGGAGAGATCAAAGACCGTGTCTCAAAAGAGATCCTCAAGGTCTATCAGGACCCCGCGCAGTTTGAGGCGCTCACCGAAGACTACAAATACTATCCCACCCAGTGGGATTCACCCTATATTGAGCGGCGACGCAAAGTCGGTCTGGATTTATACAAGTTACTGGGCCTGGGGCGCGAGGATAAAGCCGGCATGCATGCGCAACATGGGCGCAACTACACTTTCTTTGACGCACCCGTCGGCATGTTTTTCACCATTGATCGCACGATGAATACAGGCTCATGGCTTGACTTTGGATGTTTTCTCCAGAGCCTAATGATCGCCGCACGCGGTCGCGGACTCGATACGTGCGCGCAAGCTGCATTTAATCGATTTCACAATACCATTCGCGCTGCGACCGGTATTCCGCAAAGCGAGGTCTTGATGTGCGGCATGGCGCTTGGATACGCAGACATGTCAAAAATAGAAAACACACTCATTAGCGAACGCGAACCTGTGTCTGCATTCACCAAATTTCTTTAAATAATTGTTTCTGCACATGCATTCACTCAGTCGAAGCGCTTTTCCCAGGCTTCGACTTCGCTGAGCCCCAACGCCTCATTGTATTGAGCCGATGTAAACATGTTGGTCTCGTAACCAGCCATATTGCCAGCTTGACGCAAATGCGAAAGCGCAGCACTCATGGCGTGTCCAAAAACACCCCGCGCCATGGCTGGATATATTGCCAAATCCACGCCTGCTTGCTTGAGTTCAGATGACTGGAGGTTTCGCAGGTCTTTTGCGCTGTCGACGTTCACAACAACCGGTACCGACACGCCCGCTTTGATGGCCAGAATGTCTTTCAAAATGTCAGGATTGGACTTGAGTTCGACAAAAACAGCATCTGCGCCGGCCTGAGCGAATGCCTGCGTGCGCCGAATCGCTTCTTGCAAACCAAGCGCCCCTGCTGAGTCCGTGCGTGCGATCAATACGAAGTCCGGATCGGAACGGGCCGCACTGGCGGCTGCGATTTTGGCGACGGCCTCGTCAAAATCAATCACTGTCCGGTCGCCCGGCATTTGCGCGCAGCGTTTGGGTGAAACCTGGTCCTCCATATGAATGGCAGCCACACCAGCGGCCTCGAACTCCATGATCGTACGCCGGACATTGACAACATTGCCATACCCAGTATCCGCGTCACAAATCAAGGGGATATTGACACTTGCTGCCACGCGCCGGGCGTGGTCCGTCATCAAGGTCAGATCGACCAACCCGACGTCGGGCCGTCCGAGCAATGTCGCAGACACGCCGTTACCCGTCATGTAAACAGCTGTAAAACCTGCCTGTTCGACAAGTCGCGCGCCATACCCGTCATAGATGCCAGGTGCGCGTACAGCCTGCGAACCGAGTAACTGCTGGCGTAACGAACGACGCTTCTGGGATGCGGAAATCATGCTCATGCGAAATTCCAGTCTGGGTATTTTTGTAAAAACGGAATCAAGCCCCCCATTGAGAGAATCGCGAGAATCTCAGAGGGCAAAGGATGTGTTTTCTGGAGGATGCGACCTTCGCTGCTCAGCAAGCCTCGGGCTAAATCCAGCTCAAGCTTCTGCCCTTCGAGAATCGAGGAAGTATCGCATTCGAATACCGCTAATCCATTGTTAATGGCATTGCGAAAAAACTGTCGGCCAAAAGATTTGGCAACGATCGCGCGCACTTTCATTGCATGCATCACATGTGTGGCTTGCTCGCGCGACGAGTTGATGCCGAAATGCTCGCCAGCCACAAGAATCCCTCCCCCTTGGCTTGCGATACGTGAAGCAATGCCTGGCGCGAGCTGTTCATAAGCATGTTGGGCGACGTAAGCCACATCCTTGCCCGGCAAATATTTATTGGAGCAGTGAATGTCTGTATTGACGTCATCGCCGAGCAGAAACGCGGAACCTGAGAGGAGTAAAGTTTCGCTCATGCCGCCGACCTCCAAGTACCGCCTTCCACCAGCCGGGGATCCGTGATGTACCCTGTTAGCGCGGAGGCCGCAACAGTGGCGGCCGAACCGAGCCAGATATCAGCGTTTTTGTTGGTCAGGCGACCTTTAAAATTGCGATTGGCTGTCGAAATCACGGTATCACCATCGCCGGGAACCAGCCGGTTCGTGATCCCCACGCAGGTGCCACAGCCTGCTGACTCAAATGAGGCGCCGGCTGTTGTCAGAATTTCGATCAGCCCTTCTCTCAATGCCGCCAAATAAATCTGGCGCGAAGCTGGCGTCACAATCATACGCACGCCCGGGGCAAGTTTGCGTCCTTTCAAAATCGAAGCGGCCTGACGAATATCATCAAGGCGACCATTGGTACAAGTTCCGATGAGTGCAAACTGGATTTTCTGCTTCTCGATTTGGTCAACGCCTACGATATCGTCGACCTCGTGCTTGCGCGCCAGTTGCGGTGCAAGATTGGCGACATCGATCGTAAAACGCTCAGCGTAATGTGCATCAGCATCCGCGAAAGTAGGCAGAGGCGCGCGGGCTCCATGCGCTTCAAGCCAGGCGAATGTTTTTGCATCGGGTTCAAGAATCGCGGCTTTTGCGCCAAGCTCGGCAGCATGGTTGCACAACGTCATGCGATCATCGATCGCCATCGCACGAACAGCATCGCCAACATATTCGATCGCGTGATAGTTCAACCCCTCGGCACCGAATTTGCCCAGCATGGCGAGAGTGATGTCCTTGGCCCAAACACCCGGAGACAATTCACCTCTGAGATCAATCCGTACGGTCTGGGGCACCCTGAACCAGAGCTTGCTACTCATCATGACCGCGGAAACGTCCGTGCCCTCAATGCCAGTTCCAAAGGCGTTAAAGGCGCCATACGTCACCGAGTGCGTATCTGTTCCAACCACCAAATCGCCGCAAGTCAGGTGTCCGCCTTCAGGTAACACCTGATGACATATTCCATCACCGATATCGTAGAGACCCGTCCCTCGTTTTGCAGCGAACGTTCGCATCTGCGAATGAATATCGGCCGCTTCTTGATTCGGTGGCGGTGAGTAATGATCAAGAACAAGAGAGGTTTTTTTCGCGAACTGCAGAGGTTTGTCACCAAAACGATCAATCATTTTGATCGTATTCACTGCGCGAGTATCAGTCACCATCGCGTAATCTACTTCGGCGATCACAACCTCTCCAGCCTGAACGCGATCCCGGCCAGCGTGTCTGGCCAGAATTTTTTCAACAATTGTGGAGCCCAAGATGCTTCCTGAAAAATTAAAATTTAAGTGTACGAACCACTTTGCCCCAGGTGTCATACTCCTGAGTTACAAAGGCTCGCATTTCCTCGGTGGTTGAAGGATCCGGTTCCATGGCCTGGGCGCTTAGACGCGACAGGGTCGCAGGATCGCGAATCGCCTTGACGATTGCTTCATTCAGTTTTTGAACGATCGGGGCTGGTGTGCTGGCAGGTGCGATGAAACTGTACCAATTTGTCGCAAGGTAACCTGGAAAGCCCAGTTCCGCGATCGTCGGAACATCAGGCAAAGACTCGGCCCGCTTGGCGCCTGTGACCGCGAGCGCGCGGAGTTTACCGGCTTTAATCAGAGGGATGGCAGTGGGAGCGCTTGCGAAAATAGCTTGAATCTCACCGCCAAGCAAACCATTCATGGCAGGTCCACCGCCTTTGTAGTTGATATGCTGTGCGGTCGTGTCAGCGCGCTGTTTAAGCAGCTCGCCGGAAAGATGGCCCGCACTGCCAAAGCCGGAAGAACCATAAAACAGAGGTTTATCCGTACTTTTCGCCGCGACCAGATAATCGGCAAACGTCTTGATGTCTGAGTCCGCACGCACGACCAGCACATTTCCGAATGTCACACCATTGCCCAGCATCGCAAAATCTTTCAAGGTGTTGTAGGGTGTGCCGTTTGGCATGTGTGGATTGACGGCCAGTGAACCAATGTTCGCGAGACCGATCGTGTAACCATCCCCGGGCGCTTTCGCCACAAGATCAGCCGCAATGTTTCCGCCTGCGCCGGGCTTATTGTCCACGACAACCGTTTGCCCCAGAATTTCGCTGAGTTTGATGGCGATCGTTCTTGCAGCAGTGTCCGTCCCCCCTCCGGGCGCGAACCCGACGAGAAGTTTGATGGGTTTATTCGGGAAACCAGAAGCGGCGTTCGTTTGAGTTTGCGCGATACACGACATACCAGCACTCATGCCGATCACTAGGGCGCCTGTCAGTAATTTTTTTAGTCTGATTGCGAACATGGGAGGGTTCCTCAAAAAACATTGCCTGAAGAATACTACGGTGAGGCCAAGGGAATTTATACAAGTTCAACACCGGCGTATAGATGTTCGCGTGCTGCATTGCAACACTATTTCGGATGAACATGTAGAAGTCAGTCTTAGACTATTCTATAAGGGTTAGCAGACTAGCGACTTTCTCCAATCCCCAATCTTCGCCACCACATGAGAAGCAAACTTTTTGTACCCGGCTCGCGCCCCGAACTTTTTGATAAAGCCTTAGCCAGCGCGGCCGATGGCTTGTCCTTCGATCTCGAAGACGCTGTTGCCGAAACCAAGAAAGCCGAAGCGCGGGCGAGGCTGAGCGAATGGATGGATCTCGAAACCGTTCGCCTGAGTCAAAAAACGATCATCGTACGTATCAATGGCATGGACACACCGCATTTCGAACAGGATATTGCTCAGGTTGTTCGCTCCGGACTGAACATGATCAATCTTCCTAAACCAGAGAGTCCAGATGCGGTGAGACATACCGTGGCACTTGTGGAGCGTGCCGAACGCGCCAATGGCGTGAACCGCGACGGAAAAACCCCCGTCCAGATTTTATTAAATATCGAGACCACAAAAGCGTTACGAACCGCCTATGAACTCGCCAGTGCCCACCCTCGGGTGGCCGGATTACAGCTCGGGTTGGCTGACTTGTTCGAACCCATCAATATTTCACGCAAGGAAACCTTCGCGGTTAAATTCGCGATGATGCAACTCAAACTCGCTGCCGCAGAAGCAGGTGTGAATGCTTTTGATTCTGCCTTCGCAGATATCAAGAATACTGAGGGATTCATGGAGGAGGCTGCATTCGCTGCCAGACTCGGTTATGTTGGGAAAAGCTGCATTCATCCCAGCCAAGTTGCGATGGCAAACGAAGCCTTCCGCCCTTCGGACGAAGCGATCGCGCATGCTTTGCGTATTTTAGAGGCCGCTCGGGAGGCCGATGCGCAAGGAATCGGTGCGTATGTTGTCGACGGAAAAATGATCGATCCGCCCTTTTACAAAAGCGCGCTCAAGCTCGTTGAAAACGCAAAACGTCTCGGACTGATTTAACCCCCCTACTCTTCATTCATCATCTTTCAAGCGAACCTTACCGATGAAAAAACTATTCAAACTCCTCTGCCTGGCGACCTTGATCCCTGCAGCCGCAGTGGCGCAAACGAACTTTCCCACCAAGCCAATTACCCTGCTAGTTGGCAGTGCACCCGGCGGCTCTAATGATACCTTTGCCAGAACGATTGGCCGACATATGCAAGACGCGCTTGGGGTATCCGTCGTGGTTGAAAACAAACCGGCATCGGGAGGCGTGCTGGCAAACGCGCTCGTGGCCAAGGCGCCTGCCGATGGCTACACCCTCGTCGTGCTGTCTTCAACCTTCACCACGGGTGCGGCTGTCAGAGACAACCTACAGTACGACGCAGTCAAGAGCTTTGCTCCAGTGTCGATGCTTGCCCGAGGTCCTTTGCTCATCACTGTCGGAAACAACACGCCTTTCAAGACCTTGCCAGAACTCGTCAGTTACGCGCGAGCCAATCCCGGCAAGTTGAATTACGGCAGCTCGGGGGTCGGGAGTATTAATCAATTCGCAACAGAAATTTTGTCAGATGTCGCGAAAATAAAAATGACGCATGTCCCCTACAAAGGCATGGGTCCCGCAGTCAACGATCTGATGAGCGGACAAATTGACATGATCATCGCGAGTGCGCCCTCTCTGTTGACGCATGTCAACAATGACAAGATCAGAGGCTTGGCCGTGACGACCGCCAAACGCTCGGAAATCGCACCCAAGATACCTTCCCTGGATGAATATGGATATGGATCGGGTGCAGTCGATCTCTGGTGGGGCGTGCTTGCGCCGGCCGGAACGCCCGATGCTGTCGTACAAAAACTCAACACCACGATCAATAAAATCATCAACTCTGAGGAAATGAAGGCCTTCTTCCTGAAGCAAGGCGCAAGTCCCGTCTCCATGACCCCGGCTGAGTTTGGCGCCTACATTTCCAACGAATTGGCTCGCTGGAAAAAAGTCGCTGCGATGGCGAACATTCAAGCGGAATAATAAGTATGAATGATTTCACTGCAGATCAAACAACGCCAAGCACAGGGCCATCAAGCTTGCCTCTCAGAACCGGACCGCGAGGACCGCTCTCTGGTATTCGGGTCATCGACATGTCGGCCTACATTGCGGGACCCTATGGATGCTCGTTACTGGCTGACCAAGGTGCGGAGATCATCAAGATTGAACCACCGACCGGAGATAATTTACGCAAATATCCCTCCAGTCTGGCGACCGAAAGTCGGGCATTTCTGGGCGTCAACCGTAGCAAACTGGGCGCGGTGCTGGATATCAAACATCCGGAGGATCTCGATACACTGCTTTCGCTTATCGAAAGCGCGGATGTGTTGGTCCATAACTTCAGACCAACTGTCGCGCCGCGTATCGGCATTGGTTACGAGCAGTTAAGGGAGTTGAATCCTCGCTTGATTTACTGCGCAGTGAGTGGCTATGGCGAGTCAGGTCCGCTCAAAGACAAGGCGGGTTTCGATCAAGTCCTGCAGACCATGACAGGGATGGCCATGCTCCAGGGCAAAAAAGAAGGTCCCCCGGAAGTCCTGTACGGCTCGGTCGTCGATTTTTATGCCTCGGCGCTTGTCGCAGGTGCTGTTTCCTCGGCACTGTTTGAAAGGGAACGTTCTGGTCTGGGGCAGTTTGTTGGCGTATCGCTGCTGGATGCCGCCATGACGATGCAGTCGACTCGTCTGGTTTGGGCCGACAGCGAAGGTCGTGATGTCGGCCGAGATATGCGCTCGGGTGGTATCACCGGAATTCATCCCACTAAAGATGGCTATCTCTATATCTCCGCTAACACTCCGCATTTCTGGAATGCATTATGTGAAAAAACGGGGATGACCGAGCTTTTAGGTAATGAGCGCTATGACACCGTGCGCAAACGGGCGCAACATCACACTGAAATTGTGCCTGTTTTACACAGAGCACTCGCCGCTAAAACAGCGCTGGATTGGGAAGCTTTATTCGGCGAGGAAGTCCCCTGTGCTGCGGCGCGATCCATCGAAGACATGTTTGACCATCCCCAAGTCCTCAGCCAAGGCTTGATTGCCACCTATCAGCATCCGGTTGTGGGACAGTACAGGGCGCTGAAGCGTTCTGTGCGATTTACGCGCACGCCAGGCCCCGAGCCCTTTGCCGCTCCGACCCTCGGGCAACATACTGAACTCATCAAAACCGAGGCGCGCAGGATTCGTCAGAACAAGAAAAAATCTTAATGGTTACCGCATGATCACGACTCAGCAAAACAAGCAGGATATCGTCGTGCCCAATAGCAAGGGCACACAAGGTCCAGCCCTAAAGGTCCCAGAGAACACCTGTGACGCGCATCTGCACATTTATGACGATCGATTTCCACAGGCCGTGGATGCGGCATCCGCACTCGAGCGGGCCACAGTCAATGAATACCGGCTCCTGCAGCAAAGACTGGGAACGCGTCGCGCAATTATTGTGACGCCACGCAGTTATGGCTGCGACAATCGCGTGACCGTCGACGCTATTGCTCAGCTCGGCCTGGATCGGGCACGAGGCGTCGCGGTCCTGCGCAGTGACGCGTCAGATCAAACCATGGATCAATTGAACCGCGTGGGTATCAGAGGGCTGAGATTTTCACTCTACACACCCAAAAACGCCGCGGCAAGTTTTGAGATGGTTGAACCGCTCGCCAACCGCATACAGCGTCTGGGCTGGCATCTTCAATTGCACTGGACAGCCGATCAGTTTGTGGAGCACGCCGCCATGCTTGAACGGCTGCCCTGCCCGCTTGTGATTGACCACATGGGCAGACTCCCGCAGCCAGTTGGACTCAAACATCCAGCTGTAGCGGTGATCGAACGTTTACTGGAGACAGGAAAAACTTGGATCAAACTTTCTGGTGCCTATCTGGACAGCCAGCTTGGGGAGTCACATCACTTTAGCGATGTGGACGTAGTCGCCCGTCATTGGATCGCGAAAGCGCCCGACAGACTTGTCTGGGGAAGCGACTGGCCACATCCGACTGAAACACACAAGCCCGATGATGCCAACATGCTTGACCGTTTGAGTGTGTGGACAAACGATCAGGAAGTAATCAATCAGATACTGGTGCACAATCCCGCACGTTTGTACGGGTTTGAGCCATCGATCTGAATACGGGAGTAGAGCGAAACGCCCTCAACCCAGTACGGGTCTTAATCGACGCGCGGCATCTCGCAGCATTGCCTCGGTCGTTTCCCAATCGACGCAACCGTCAGTCACTGAACAGCCGTAAATCATTTTGCTTTGATCCGCCTGGATCGGCTGATTGCCAGCCACCAAATTCGACTCGATCATCACTCCCACAATCGAACGGTTGCCAGCCACGATTTGACTGACGACATCGGACATGACCAGAGGCTGTAGCTCCGGCTTCTTGTAACTGTTGGCATGTGAGCAATCCACCACAATATTGGGACGAATTTTGGCCTTCACCATTGCCTGTTCAGCGAGAGAAATCGAAACAGTGTCGTAATTAGGACGCCCATCACCTCCACGCAGCACGAGATGACCGTAAGGGTTGCCCGTACTGTGTACGATCGACACCTGACCCTCACCGCTGATACCCAGGAAACGGTGAGGTCTGGCGGCTGACAAAATGGCATTGACTGCAACCATCACATCGCCGTTTGTCGCATTTTTGAAACCCACCGGCGTCGACAAGCCTGAAGACATTTCCCTGTGTGTTTGTGACTCCGTGGTCCGGGCGCCAATCGCGCTCCATGCGACCAGATCGCCCAAATATTGAGGCGTAATGGGATCAAGCGCCTCAGAACCCGCCGGTAAACCAAGCTCATTGACCTCGAGCAAAAACTTGCGCGCCAGGGACATTCCCTCGTCAATACGAAAGGAATCGTCCATATGAGGGTCGTTGATGTAGCCCTTCCAACCAACGGTGGTGCGTGGCTTTTCAAAATATACCCGCATGACGATCAACAGGACATCGGACACCTCGTCGGACAAAGCTTTGAGCTTGCGGGCGTACTCCATACCGGCGACGGGATCGTGAATCGAGCAAGGTCCAACAACGACAAAGCGACGTTTATCTTCTCCGCGCAGGATGTTGTTGAGTGCGTCCCGTCCGGCCCTGATCGTCCGGGCGGCCTGTTGACTCAAGGGAAGCTGCTCGTGGAGCTCCTGTGGCGTGGGCATGGAAAGAAAAGCGGCAACGTGCAGATTTTCAGTCGAAGTGTCTGGGGATGCGGAATTCATGATGATCAGAGTGGCCAGGTAATGCGCACGTTTGGTGCGCGAGGTTCGTTTGTTCTAGTGTAAAACATCCGCCAAAGAGACTCCTCTCAAAAACGCGTGGGTTTCAAATACACTGAAAACATGACGCGCAGACGCCGAATCGCACACTTGGACATGGATGCATTTTTTGCATCGGTCGAATTACTGAGCTTTCCCGAACTCAAGGGAAAGCCGGTTGTCGTCGGCGGCCGAAGCACAGAACCACCCAAAATGGATGAATCGGGAGTCAGACACTACGCACGCTTGCGAGACTATGTGGGTCGGGGCGTCATCACCACATCGACCTACGAAGCCCGCGCACTGGGTGTATTTTCCGGTATGGGTCTCATGAAGTCTGCTGCCCTGGCACCGGACGCGATACTTTTACCCGCCAACTTCGAGGCCTACAGGCATTATTCCAGGCTGTTTAAAACAGCTGTCGCCACCATTGCACCGCAGATCGAAGATCGAGGAATAGACGAGATCTATATCGATCTTACTGATCTGGATCAAGATACTGATCGCTTGGCTTTAAGGATTAAACAGGCGGTTCGGGATGCCACCGGCCTGAGCTGTTCAATCGGCATCAGCCCGAACAAACTGCTGTCAAAGATTTGTTCAGACCTGGATAAGCCTGATGGTGTGACCATTCTGGATCATGCAGAGTTATCGACACGCATCTGGCCATTGCCTGCAAAGAAGATCAATGGGATCGGTCCAAAGGCGAATGAGAAACTCGCAGGTTTGGGCATTCATACCATTGGTGATCTTGCCTCTGCCGAACCGCAGATGCTGATCGCACACTTTGGGCGTGCCACAGGACATTGGCTGCATCAAGCCGCCCATGGGATCGATGAGCGACCTGTCGTGACTTCCTCGGAACCCAAGTCTCTGAGCAGGGAAACCACGTTTGAACGTGACCTGCATGTCTCGCAGGATCGCGCGCGACTCTCAAGCGTTTTTACTGAGCTCTGCAATAGACTGTCCGAAGACCTGTTGCGCAAAGGGTATGCAACCAAAACGATTGGCATCAAAGTCAAATATGCTGACTTTCAGGTGTTGACGCGCGACCTCACCTTGACTGCGCCTGTATATGAAGGCGGAGCGATCAGGCGGGCGGCAACCGAGTGCCTGCGTCGCATTCCCCTTGATCAAAAAATACGTCTCCTGGGCGTTCGGGCAGGCAGTCTGATGCCAATCGCCTCGATCGCTCAGGACACACAAAGCTATCAGCCTGACCTGCCCTTTTAAGGATCGCCCACATAGAGGAAATAAGCTGCGCCGAAGGTGATTTCGGCGTTATGCTAGATTTTGAGATTACCGATTTCCAGCCTATTTTTGACATTCCACAGGATCTTCTTATGAGTCAATTTGAGCATCTCGACCTCGTTAGCGCCGCAGATGGCATTACTAAGAAAAAATTCTCCTCAAAAGAATTAACCGAGTGGTCGCTCAATAGACTAGAAACCGTTGGTCGCCAATTCAACGCCGTTTTTCGGATTGATCATGACCTGGCCATCTCTCGCGCCAAAGCGCTTGATGCGCTTCAGGCAAGTGGACTGTCAATGGGCCCACTTCACGGGGTTCCTCTGGCGCATAAAGATCTCATCGAGGTTGCCGGCAAGGAAATGCATGTCGGTTCCAAGATTTTAAAAGGCAACATCGCCAAAAAGAATGCGTGGGTGATCGACGAACTTGATCGCGCCGGGCAAGTCAATCTCGGTGCCTTGCATATGGCTGAGTTTGCGATGAGCCCGACCGGATTTAATGGTCACTATGGTCATGGGCTCAACCCCTGGAATCCAGATTATCCCTGCGGGGGCTCCTCGAGTGGCTCAGGCATCGCCGTCGCGGCGCGACTCGTTTTCGGCTCTCTGGGCAGCGATACGGGCGGCTCCATTCGACAGCCCGCTTTCATGTGCGGTATCACAGGCATCAAACCCACCTCGAAACGTGTCAGCATCGACGGTGTATTCCCACTGTCCCACACGCTTGATTGTGTGGGACCTCTGGCTCAAACCGCGCGTGACTGTGCTCGCTTGCTCACGCACATCAGCCGACCCAATCCAGATGATCCCTGGTGCACGACCCATCCCAACGAAGACTACGAGCTTGCGCTCACGGGCGATCTGAAAGGTATGCGTATCGGCGTACCCCAGGATTTTTACCGCGAGAACCTTGATCCGGAAATGTCTTCCGCATTGGATGCCAGTCTGGAAGTATTGCGAGCAAGAGGGGCGGAACTTGTCGAGGTTAAGGTTCCAGACATGTTGCGTATTCATGAAATGACGGCGATCGTTCTGACGGCCGAGGCTGCTCAAGTTCATCGAAAGTGGTTTGAACAATGTCCACAAGACTATAGCGATCAAGTTCGCGCCAGAATCGAACCCGGCTTTAGCCAATCTGGTGTTGATTATGTTCAGGCGCTTAGAGCGAGAGATGCTTTCATCAAAGAGTATTTGGAAACAAGCCTGGGACATTGCGACGCCCTGCATGTCCCGGTAGCCCGCATGCATACACCTACGATTGCTGCAACGACTACCGGAGATCTCAGCACTGTGCTGCAATCCATCAGCCAGCTGACCTATACCAACCGCGCGGTGAATTATCTGGGCTTGCCCGCGATCAGTGTGCCCGCAGGCTTTTCAAGCCGCAAGATGCCCCTGGCTTTTCAATTGATTGGCAAACCATTTGCCGAGAGCACCATTTTAAAAATCGCGGACGCCTACCAGCGAGATACTGAATGGCACAAAGCGCGGCCCAACATCTAACTGCGATTGAACAAGACAAATTCTGGAGATGTAATGGACGCCTCCCTCCCTGCTGGGGAGTGAGGGGGACAGAAAAGCAGAGAGCCCTCGCTTTACCTAACGGCATCTAAGTGCCAAAGTGGAGTTTCTTAAACCAACCACAAACGGTAAT
>NZ_JAUHHF010000013.1 GCF_030410395.1 Zwartia panacis | reverse complement strand
GGGATTTCACTCCCGTCGCCATGATCGGGGAAGTCCCTCTGGTCTTGGCTGCCAAACCGAACGCTCCAGGCAAAAACGCGCAAGAGTACTTCGCTTATCTGAAGCGTACGCCCAATTTGAACTACGGTGCGACAGGTGTGGGCAGCATCCAGCACTTTGCCGGGGTCATGCTCAGTCAGGCATTGGGCAACAACATGGGTGCCGTTCAGTACAAAGGTGGCGGCCCTGCCATGACAGACACCATGGGCGGTCATATCGAGTTTTCGATTGGAAGTATGACGCAGGTCCTGCCTCAATTAAGAAACGGCACGTTGAGAGGAATTGCGGTGACAAGTCCACAACGCTCAGAGGCGGCTCCCGAGCTACCCACTTTTCAAGAGGCTGGTATTCCGGGCTATGAGATTCAGCAGTGGTGGGGGCTACTCGGTCCCGCCAACATGGATCCTAAAACCCAATCTTTTATTAATGCGTCTGTGAATCAAGCCCTCAAGTCCGATGAGCTGGTGAAATTTCTGGCTACAGATGGCGGCAAGACCAAGCCCATGAGCGTAGCCGACTTTACCAAACTCGTTCACGATGGCTTGAAACGTTGGGCTGAAGTGGCAAAACAAACTGGGATTACTGAGCAATAACGAGACAATGATGAGCTTAACCGTCACACCCATCCGACCTGATTTTGGCGCAGAAGTCAGCGGTCTCGATCTTTCAGCGCCCCAGAACCCTGACATCAAGCGTGAACTCAATGCGTTACTGGCACGCTATGCCGTACTGGTCTTTCGTGACCAGTCTCTTTCTCCACCACAATTCATGGCCGCTGCTGAAAACTTTGGGGAGCTGATGGATCAGCAACTCAAAAAGTATGTATTGCCAGATTATCCAATGGTCGGCTGCAATTCGACAGATGATCTACCGCGTAAAAATGGCAAGTTACAGGTTCGCGGCGAAAATTATCATACGGATCACTCAAACGAAAGATGCCCTCCAAAAGCCACAACCCTGCACGCACTTCAAGTTCCACCAAGCGGCGGCGACACGCAGTTTGTCGATGTCAGGCAAGCTTACGATGATCTGCCCACAACGCTGAAAGAGAAAATCAGAAACCTTTACTCTTTGCACGTCCACCAAAGTAGTCGCAGTCCTCGTGAGCTGACTAAACTCAGTCCAGAGGATCTTGCAAAGATACCTACGGCCCTTCAACCTCTCGTGATCAAGCACCCGGGAAGTGGTCGCCCTGCGCTATATCTGAATACCGGCCGTATGGAAGGAATAGACGGGATGGACCCCGACCAAGGTTACGCCCTGATCGAAGACCTTTATCGTCGAGCCACCCACACACGCTACGAATATCGTCACAAGTGGCGAGTCGGAGATATGGTGATTTGGGATAACCAAGCCGTCATGCATCAAGCGAACGCGGATTATGATCCAGAGCAAAAGCGCTTTCTTTACCGCTTGATGATCAAGGGTGTCGCACTTACGCCTGCTCTGGCCTAATGACTACGTTGGATTAAGACGCGTCTGCAACGCATTTTTTAACTGAGGCGTCTTTAGCTGCGCCATACAGGGGCTTGCCATCTTTGCTCAATGCTTTGGCTTCACATGCTGCAGCCTTGGAAGCAGCGCCTGTTTCACGCTCGCATTTCTGCATGAATGAATTTTTTGCCGCACCCGTCAGAGGTTTTCCCTCCTTACTGACAGCCTTCGCTTCACAGGCGCTCGCAGCTGTTTGCGCATAAGCAGGAACCATCACACACGCTGCGAACAAAGCAAGAATAAGTTTTTTCATCACAATCTCCTTATATTAATATTGAGGTCCTCGGTAAAACCTTTAGCACTGCGCTACACACAACCTATGCTCACTCGAAACACCTGGATTGTCTGCTCGCTGATGAGTTTTGCTATTCAGTTCGATAAAGTCATTCGCGCTCAAACTCTTGACCTCATCTCACTTGGTACTGCCGTTCTGATTGCACTCGTCATGGGCGCGGGCTGGGCTTTCGTTGCCGGATGGATTAGAGACAAACTCATCCCCGGTCTGGCAGAAGATCACGCGCGCAACATTCAAATTGCTTTTGGTTTGTTCTCTCTTTTGTTAATCGCCAGCCTGCTTTACAAACTGTGGGCTGCCTGATTCCACAGCCTCAACTCTGGATTCACGAGATCCTATTCTGTTGTTTTCCGAATAGTCTGCTGCCCACACGAGCGGCACAGTCAGCGCAAAGCCAAAAACAATCAGCGCGATGCTGATGTTCAACGAGTTGAACCAGATTGCCAGGATGTGGGGAGTAGGAAAAGTTACTTTTGACACGGCTGCACTTGCACCAAAACAGTAAATGTATGGGTCAATAGTGCATGGAACAGCTGGATGTTACAAGGAATTATTAGATTTTTATTGTTTTTTGTATTTCATTTAGACTATTTGAATAGTACTTAGATGCCATTTTTGTGTTGGAATTCTGTCAAAGCCAATCCATCACAGCAAATAAAACTACGGAGTGATTCGAGCCAGATAGTACGAGATATCTTGGAGATCCTGATCAGAAACGCCGTAGACTGAAGCAGCCATGTTGGAGTCACGGCCGACCGCCTGATTGTTTTTGAATTGCTGCATGCTGTGCAACAAATAATCCTCGCGTTGCCCTGCAAGTCTGGGGATTTGGTCGCGACCCAGGTATGTCGGTAGATGACAAATGCCGCAGCGCATACCTTCAACAAGTTTGCCGCCTCGTGCAAATACTGCTGCATCTTTATCGGTCGGTACAGGAGCGAGTGACTTCTCGGAATAAAGTTGCGCGAGCGCAGAAATTTCGGCGTCCGCGACGCCATCGAGCATCCCTTTCATCGAAGGCACGTCACGTACCCCCTCACGGATGAGGACGAGCTGATTTTCCAAAAACAGTTTGGGTTGTGCAGCCAATGAAGGAATACCCTTTTGCTGGGAATTTCCATCCGCGCCATGGCAACCCGCGCACAGCGCCAAGCGCTGTGCGGAGATCTCTGCGAGCGCTGCGGGAGCAGCCACAAGGACCGCTCCCAACAATGCAACGACTCGTAATGCAGACAACATTCGCATGGAATTACTTTTGATAAGTCACGCGATAGATGACGCCGTTCTGCTCATCCGCAACCAACAGCGAGCCGTCTTTCATTTGATGCAGGTAGGCAGGACGACCCCACCATGACTGGTCAGCCTCGTTCATGAAGCCTGTCATGAATGGTTCAACCTTGGCGTTCTTGCCATCCGCATCGGCACGCACTGTGACCACATCAAAGCCGATTTTCTTGGTACGGTTCCAAGAGCCTTTACGAGCATTGAACAAGACGTTTTTGTACTCGGGAGGAAACATGTCGCCCGTGTAAAACTTGACACCCATTGATGAAGCGTGGGGTCCCATCAACGCGACAGGCTGCTCAACACCGGAACACGCATCCGCTTTTTTAATATCAGGATCTGGCAAGTTGCCCTGATGGCAATAAGGGAATCCGTAGTTAGCCTTGAGCTTCAAACGGTTCATCGTGTCGTTTGGTGTGTCATCACCCATCCAGTCACGACCATGGTTACTAAACCAGAGTTCTTTGGTCACTGGGTGCCAGTCAAAGCCAACCGTGTTGCGCACACCGGTTGCCAGAACTTCCATTCCAGAACCATCCGCGTTGTAGCGACGGATCTGCGCGTACTCAGGCGTGGGCAACTCGCAAATGTTGCAAGGCGCACCAAAGGGAACATACAGCTTGCCATCGGGACCAAACGCCACGTACTTCCAGTTGTGATGGGGCAGAGGCGGGAAGTTGAACTTGGCTGTCAGATCGACGGGAGTCGCATTGGGATTTTTTACGATGTCATCGAATCGCAAAACTTTGTCCACAGCAACAACGTAGAGGGATCCGTCTTTATAAGTCGCAGTTGGCTGGTTGAGTTTGTCAATCAGCACCCGCGAAGTACGCGTTTTGCCGTCATCGGTAATCTCATAAATACGACCCAGTGGACGTGTACCGACATAATACTTACCACCCTCACCTTCAGCGATGGCACGACTGCCTGGGATGCTATCCGCCCAGACTTCGACCTTGAAACCAGGTGGTAATTTGATTTTGTCGATTGGCACATCAGCTGCCTTGGTGGCAGTCAATTTGGCCGGCAAAGGTGCCAAGGTAGAGTTGGCCATCGAAGCAGGCATACCCTGTTTCCAGGCTGGTGGGGGGGCTGCAGCGGGAGCAGCGGGTGCAGCGGTCTGCGCTTGAGCAGACATTCCAAAGGCCAGGGCTAATCCCAGGCCGCTTATAGCGCGCAAGTAATTATTCACAGTCGTCTCCGTGACGTTTGATGTTTAAAAAGCTCATCTTTTTTGAACCTACTTGGCGATATTACTAGAATTGAAAGCTTACGGAAATTTTTTTATCGCTTGATTCCGCCTGGAACAAAACAGGCCGAATTAAGTCGTGATGAATCCTAGCTGCACTCACGCCACAGCCCGAGTTCGACAAGTGTCGCCGCCAATACCCCAGCATCTGTGAGGTCATGTCCCGCATTGTCCACGCGAACGAGCTTTGCATGAGGCACCGCGCGCTGGATGGCCTGGCTGTTGGCAAAAGGACAGAGCGCATCCGAGTCTCCATGAACCAAAGTCAAGGGGATCTCTTTCAGGGCGTGAGAGCCAGCCAAAAGATCCGTCCGAACAAAACAATGATGCTTCAGGTAATGGCTCTGAATCCGATAGCGCGCGATCAGAGCCGATTCATCGAGAGGACCCAATACGGGAGCCTGCGCAGGATAAACGTTCATCGCTGTTTCGTAGGCCGCCCAAGCCTGTGCCAGCCGCACCTGTTCAGTGAAATTGTTTTCCATACAAAAGACTTGGTAACCATATTCGAGAACAGTCTGGCCGGAGTCCACAGGCACCAGGGATTTCAAACTGAGCCAACGCTCCCGACAAGCCGTGGGGGGGGACTCCATGAAATTTTCAATTTCTGCTGGAGTGCACAAAAATGGACTGCGCAACAACATTCTTTCAATGCGCTCTGGATGCGACATCGCATAGAGCAGCGCGAGCGCCCCACCCCATGAGCCGCCCACAACGCTCCATGCCGATAGCCCGAAATGCGTGCGCAAGCGCTCAATATCCGCGATCAAATCTCGGGTTTCGTTCTGCTGGATTCCCCCCTGAGGACGGCTGCGTCCACAACCTCTCTGATCAAACTGGATGATCCAGAAGGCCTCAGGATCGAAAAATCGGCGATGCAGCGGACTCGCCGAACTGCCCGGCCCGCCGTGCAACCAAACCACAGGGGCACCCTCGGGATTACCACTAGTCTGCCAGTGGATCTCGTGCCCGCCGCCCACCGCAAGCCACCCCTGAGCCCGGGGCGGTGTCTCGGGAAATAGCTTAGTTTTCATGTGGTTAACATTTTAAAAAAGTTAATAGATGAAATTGCGTTGATTCTATATACTCATGCGTAATGCCAAACATTGGCGTTGCGAGACCGTCCATTAACCGTACTTCTGGAGACCGCTATGAAATGGGAAACACCATCAGCAATCGATCTGCGTTTTGGTTTTGAAATCACAATGTACATCGCCAATCGCTAATCGTTTTTAAAAGGCCGCGACGAAAGTCCCGGCCTTTCTTCTTTTGAGTTGTGATGCAAATACGCGTGTTAGGCTCCGCTGCCGGCGGAGGATTTCCTCAATGGAATTGCAACTGCCTGAACTGCTCGGGCGTGCGCCAAGGTAGTATCAAAGCACAGGCGCGAACTCAGTCTTCGATCATCGTTGGTAATGGCTCTCAGGATTGGGCGCTCATCAATGCATCCCCGGATATTCTGACCCAGATCAAAAACACACCAGCCCTGCAACCTGCCAGACAGATACGCGACAGCGGAATCGCTGCTGTTGTCTTGATGGACGCACAGGTTGATCATGTGACCGGGCTCATGATGCTGCGGGAAAGAAACTCGCCCTTACCTATTTATGCGACGCGACAAGTTTTTGACGATCTGACAACCGGACTGCCGCTGGTCAAGACACTGGCACATTACTGCACTGTGGATCAGCGCCTCATTCGTCCCGATCAAGAAAGCTTCAGCATCCCGCAGATCGAGGGCATCGCTTTCAAACCGATTACGCTTTCAAGCAAAGCGCCTCCTTATTCTCCCCATCGCCACGACCCGCATCCAGGCGACAACATTGGCTTGCTGATCACTGATCTCGCAAGCGGTCAAAAAGTTTTTTATGCCCCCGGTCTTGGCATGATTGAACCTCAAGTCGAACAGGCGATGAAAGAGGCTGACGTCCTGCTCGTCGATGGGACGTTTTGGACGGATGATGAAATGATCAGTTCCGGCTTGTCCTCAAAGCGCGCAATCGATATGGGGCACCTCGCTCAAACAGGCGCCGGGGGTATGATCGAGGCGTTAGCGCCTTATTCAAACAAACGACGCATTCTGATTCATATCAACAATACCAACCCTATCCTGCGCGAAGACTCGACGCAAGCCATGCAGCTCAAAGCTCTTGGCATCGAAGTCGCCTACGATGGCATGCTGATAGAAACATAGAGATTCGACTATGACCACAAACAAAGCCCCCTGGAGTCGCGAAGAATTCGAAGCCCAGCTTCGCGCAAAAGGCCAGAGCTACCATATTCATCATCCGTTCAATGTGAAAATGAACGCAGGTGAATGTTCTAAAGAACAGATTCGGGGCTGGGTGCTGAATCGTTTTTATTACCAGTGGATTATCCCGATCAAAGACGCTGCCATCATGTCCAACTGCCAGGATCGCGAAACGCGGCGCAGATGGATTTCGAGAATATTGGATCACGATGGCTTTGGCGAATATAAAACCGATACCGAATGCGGTGGACTCGAAGCATGGACACGACTCGGACTCGCTGTCGGACTGGAGCGCGATATGCTTTGGTCCTTGAAGCATGTGGAACCCGCGGTCAAGTTCGCCTGTGACGCCTACGTCAATTTCGCGCGCCAACAGCCCTGGCAAGAATCAATCTGTTCTTCTCTGACGGAAATGTTCGCGCCACAAATTCACAAAGACAGGCTCGCGACATGGCCGACTCACTATCCATGGATCGAAGCTGATGGACTGCATTACTTTCGGTCTCGTATTCCCTTGGCGCAAAGAGATGTCGACCACGGGCTAGAAGTCACACTGAATCACTTCACCACACGGGCTCAACAAGAGCGTGCGCTCGATATCTTGCAATTCAAACTCGACATTCTCTGGTCGATGCTGGATGCAATTGAGAGAGCCTATCCAAAATGAGCTATGAGACTCCGGAGTCACTCCCAGAACGTCCAAGACTCAACCGGCTATTTCGCCTGCAATGGGAAGAGGCGCAGCAAGCCTATGTTCTTTTATATCCAGAGGGCATGGTCAAGCTCAATCTGAGTGCGGCCGAGATTCTGAAACGCTGCGACGGAGAGCACACTCTTGACGAACTCATCTCCGAACTTGAACAAGCCTTTGGCGAAAAAGATTTACGAGATCCCGTCGAGGGCATGCTACGCGCGGCGTTCGAAAAAAACTGGATCCAATAGGATTTAGACGAACGCATATGATTCAGCCTGCCATCAATCCACCCTTCTGGTTACTCGCTGAACTGACCTATCGCTGCCCGTTGCATTGCGTGTTTTGTTACAACCCGGTGAACTACGCAAACATCAAAAACGAGCTGAGCACCGCGGAGTGGATTCGCGTCATGCGAGAGGCGCGTGCTTTGGGTGCGGCTCAACTTGGTTTTTCCGGTGGCGAGCCTTTGCTGCGTGACGACCTAGACGAGCTCGTGGCCGAAGCCAGAAAACTCGGTTTCTATACAAATCTCATCACCTCCGGTGTCGGACTCAACGAAAAAAGGATTGCCTCGCTCAAACAGGCGGGACTCGATCACATCCAGCTATCCTTCCAAGACTCGACTCAGGAGATGAATGATTTTCTGAGTAGTACAAAGACTTTCGAATTGAAAAAGAAAGTAGCCGGTTTGATCAAGCAATACGACTATCCCATGGTGATGAATGTCGTCTTGCATCGACACAACATTCCCCACGTCGACAAAATCATCGACATGGCGTTGGCTCTGGAAGCAGAGTATCTGGAACTCGCCAATACACAGTACTACGGCTGGGCAATGAAAAATCGCCAGCAGCTTTTACCCACGCGTGAACAACTCGTTGCCGCTGAAGCCACAGTGAACGCCTATCGTGAAAAAATTGGCAAACAGTGCAAACTGTTGTTCGTGGTGCCCGATTATTTTGAAGAGCGTCCAAAGGCTTGCATGAATGGGTGGGGATCGATTTTCCTGGATATCGCACCCGACGGCGCTGCGCTGCCTTGTCACAATGCAAGAGAGCTTCCCGGGCTCGACATTCCAAATGTCAAAGACCACTCGATCCGCGAAATTTGGTATGACAGTCAAGCCTTCAATTTTTTCCGTGGTGACAGCTGGATGCAGGAGCCCTGTCGCTCCTGCTCAGAAAAAGAGAAAGATTTCGGTGGCTGCCGTTGCCAGGCATTTTTATTGACTGGCGACCCCGCGGCTACAGATCCAGTCTGCAGCAAATCTCCCAATCACCATGTGGTGAAGCTTGCAATCGGCGAAGCGGAAAAAAGGGATTTGGAACCTGTCGCGCAAGAGTTTCCTCTGATCTTCAGGACTGATGCAAACTCGAAACGTTACGCGGGCTAAAATAACTTGTACATAGCAAGCTCTCCCCTGATGAGCCAGATCTAAGGATATTCAATTTGCGCATCTTAGTGGCCGAAGACGACGAAATGCTGGCCGATGCTATTTATCGGACGCTTTCGCAAAACGCCCATCTGGTCGAGATCGCCAAAGATGGTGGTGCGGCAGTAAATGCTTTGATGTCAGCAGAATACGATCTTTTGATTCTTGATATCGGATTGCCCGTTCTGGACGGTTTGGAGGTCTTGCGAAGGCTCCGTCAAAAGCGCTCCGAGCTGCCAGTACTCATGCTGAGTGTACGCGACAGCATCCAGGATCGTGTCACCGGATTAGATTTGGGCGCGGATGACTATCTAAGCAAACCCTTTCACCTCTTTGAATTGGAAGCTCGGGTGCGCGCACTCATCAGAAGAGCGCACTCTCCGGCCGGACTCGAAATTTTTCACGGCAACCTGCGCATTGATTTGGTTGGCCGTCGTCTTTATTGCCAAGACCAAGCGATTGATCTCACCTCACGCGAGTTCGCGCTCGTTGAGTTACTGTTCATGCGCGTGGGTCGAGTGGTCACGAAACAACAGATTATTGATCAGTTGTATGGATGGGAGGAAGGGATGGCTAGCAATGCCATCGAGGTTCTCGTCCATCGCCTGAGAAAAAAACTTGAGCATTCAAACTGCAATATCCAGACCATCAGAGGGATGGGCTATCTTGTCGATCACGCACCCTAAAAGACTGCTGCTTCGCACACAACTACTTCGGTGGTTACTGTATCCGCTTCTCCTTTTACTCGCGCTTGATAGCGCGATTGGCTTTGTTTTAGCCGATCGTTTTTCACGCGACGCCTATGACAAAGCGCTTATAGAAATTGCACATGAACTCAGTCTACAAGTGCGAACGAATGATGCGGGTATCTATCTCGACCTTCCTGAAGTTGCGCGGAGACTTTTGCTTCAAGATCCTCAAGACAAAATATTTTTTGAATTGAGCTCGAAATCGGGAGAAGTCATCAGTGGTCAAGCGCTTCCGAAACCCAATCACCCCCCCCTAGTTGTCCGGGGAAACATCGAGATTTACGATTCCCACGTGAACGGAGATGAAGTTCGAATTGTTCAACTTCCGAAGCGTGAGCCCGATGGATCTATCCTACGCGTTGCCGAAACCTATGTGAAGAGAAAGGAAATGGCACGCGACATCATTACAATCGTCGTACTGCCGCAGATTCTCCTCATTATTCTAGTCGGTATACTAGTACGTCTTGGCGTTACCAAAGGGCTTCTACCTCTCAAGAACTTACAAAGATCTATTGCACTCAGGTCTCATCGCGACCGAAGCCCGCTGGACGAGTCAACGGTCCCGGGGGAGGTCATCCCGCTGGTGACCTCGATTAACGCACTGCTGCAGCGTCTGGATGATGTACTCGTTTCACAATCAAGATTTATCGCAGACGCAGCGCATCAACTCAAGACACCGGTCTCTGCGCTGAATGCCTATGTAGAACTCTTGGCGCGCAGCAAATCCCCCTCCGAACGTGAAAGTATCATTCTCCAGCTGAATCGCGCCGTAGAACGAATGTCTCGCCTGGTTTCACAGCTACTTGTTCTGGCAGAAAACGATATCACACAAACACGCCCGATTGAGCTGCAAAAAATAAACTTGAATGATCTGGTTCTTGATATCTCAACAAGCTGGGTACCGCAAGCGCTTAAAAACAATATCGACTTGGGATTTGAAGCCTGCGCCCATCCTGTTCATGTTTACGGCGATCTAAACCGTCTCCAAGACCTCTTCGATAATTTGATTGATAACGCCATACGCTACAGTCCCCCAAAGGGTCGGGTCACAATCCGAATTCTTGCAGCGCCTCTTCCAACGGTCACGATCAGTGACGATGCGAGAATGATCCTGGAGGATGAGAAAAAACTAATTTTTGAACGCTTTCATCGCCTATTGGGTATTGGTGACGGAAGCGGGTTAGGTCTTGCGATCGCAAAAGAAATCGCTGTAGCCCATCAAGCCACAATATCCATTCAACCGGATCACATCGACGGCAAAGGAAATGTCTTCAGTATTGTGTTCCCCGCGGATGCTTCAACTAACGGAAAATAAACGCCTTTTTATTTTTAGTAATCATTCTGTAATGTTTCAGATATCCAGCAGTCAGCTACAGAATAGCTTTCTGTAACCCTGCTTTGCTACGCTTGCGCTCAATTGATCAAGGCACAGTCGATGCCGACGAGATTAGAGGAGCTGCGATGCTAGAAATGTTCTATACCAGTGAATTTTGGGTTGCTCTGGTTCAAATTATCATCATCAACATCATGTTAAGTGGTGACAACGCTGTTGTGATCGCACTGGCTTGTCGCTCTCTACCTCCCAAACAGCAACAGCGCGCTATCTTGTTTGGTAGCGTAGGCGCTATTGTTCTGCGGATTGTGCTGACTTTCTTTGCCGTCATGCTGCTGAGCTTGCCTTTCTTGAAACTCGTCGGCGGCCTTGCTCTTCTCTGGATTGGTGCGAGCATGCTTGATTCAAACGATGATAGCCATGGTCCCGATGCGCACTCAAATTTATCGGCCGCCATCAAGACCATCATCGTCGCCGACTTCATCATGAGTCTTGATAACGTGCTTGGTGTAGCTGCTGCCGCGAAAGATAACGTTGTCCTTTTAGTTGTAGGTTTAGGGATCAGCATTCCTCTGATTATTTTTGGCAGCCAACTGATCCTCAAGTTGATGGAGCGCTTTCCTGTCATCATCACACTCGGCGCAGGGCTATTAGGCTGGGTGGCTGGCGAAATGCTAGTCAGTGACAGCTCAGTCTCTGGCTGGATTGAAGCGAATGCAAATTATTTGCACTACATTGTTCCGGCAATGTGCGTCGTGCTAGTCATCGCTGCAGGAAAGTGGCTGGCCTCGAGACACCCCGCTCCCAGCGTTGCCTAGGACGTCAAAGATGGCCAATATTTTGGTTCCCGTTCAGCGGGGGCATGATGTTGCTTGGCTCGCGAACTATCTGCAAAAAATTCACCTGCGGGAGCACATCCGGGTGCACTTGTTGAGTGTTCAACCGCGTTATACGAACTTGGTCAATCTCTTCTTTTCAAAAAAAGATCTGACCATGTTTCGAGACGAAGATGCCGCAAAGTCACTCGCCCCTATACAGCGTGCTCTCGACGCGGCTAACGTACCGTACAACTTGCACATCAGAACAGGCGACAAAGTCACGGAAATAGTCAAGTTTGCAAAAGATTACTATTGCCCCCAGATCGTCCTGGGTCCTACATCAAATGGCGGAATTTTGGATGTGCTGTTTGGCACACTGAATGGGCGCATCGAGTCGCAATTGAGGCAATCAGAAAAACATTGCGAAGTTCTCTAGAGTATTTTTAACTCACTCTTTGCGTGTTGTCGTTTCGGAATAAGCACGCCAAATACCTAAACCGAGACCTGCCCACTTGAGCCAGCGCCAACGTTTGCCAATGAGTAATGAGGAAACGGTTGCGGTAATGTAAGGATATTGAGCTGCGAGCGAAAAACTCTGACCAAGTACACTCGCTACGCTTGAATGGCCATTTTTAGTGGAAGCGCGTCCAGCACGCAACAGCCCACTCAACCAGTTTCTAGGGCTCAGCTCGCTCCCGAGCTGAGTGGTATGAAACGTCAGCGCCTCACGCTCATAGGCAGCGCGTGCACGCAAAAACTCAATACGTGCCAACCTGGCAGGAACGATTTCTCGCCGATCACTCATGGTGTCCTCCATCTCGATGACCCGCATCATCTTGACTGCCTGAATCCGGCCCCCTCAAACCGCGGGCAAAAGAGTCGTGCAGACTGCTGAGTACCACGATATCCCGGTGGAGTTCTTCGAGTGTCGCCGAAAAAGGTGTGGGCTCTGATTTCAGGCGCTGACACACGGTCCAGATCAAACCAAAGCCAATGATTGCATAGGCCAGGGACAGGCCGCCGATCGCCCAATAACGATAATCGGTTGACCAAAAATAAGCGATGAACAAAAAAGAAAAAACAACGACTGCGAGAAGCAAAAAAAGCCCGGCGGCGAATAGAAGTCCGGCGAGCGTAAATAGACGATGTTTTTGCTCAGCAAGCTCCGCACTGAAAAGTTCGACGCGCGTGCGAAGCATCGCGACGAGATCACTCGCCACGACGCTTAGATTTTCACGAACACCCATCGCGATCTAGCGACGGCTGACAAGTAGACCGACTAACAATCCAATCACACCGGCAGCCGCGACCGCTTGCCATGGATTGTCATGCACATATTCATCGGCTTCGCGTGCCACGCGTTTACCTTCGCGGATAACGGAAAGCTTGGTGTCATGCAGTGCCTCGCGGGTCGCACGCAAGGACTCAACAGCCTTGGCGCGCAATTCCTGGGCCTGCTCGCCACTCGCAGCGGCGGCATCACGCAGAAAACCTTCTGCTTCATCCAATGCAGCCTTCATACCCTCGAGTAATTTTTCCTGGGCAGAAGCTTCGTGTTCAATTGCTTTAGTCTGTTTCATAGTGCTCTCCATCAATGAACTGCTAGCCTTCATTAAATACAAGTTCCGTGCTGCTGTCTCTATTTAATTAGTTATAGGCCATTAAACATACGACTTAGGGCATTATTATGCGGTTTGTGAGTCAAGGAGCGACTGACAGACCTTTGACATGGTGTTTTGCAATGAGTTCAGCTACAAATCCCGATGCCTTTGCCTGTTGAACAAACTCTTGTAACCACTGCGCGGCTAGCGTCCGACCTTTTGGCACACCGACAGATTGCTGCACTGCGGTAAATTTCCCCTCCAAAATCCGTGAGCCGGGAACCTTTTCCACATCGTTGAGCAATCCGGGTTTCAAACTCGCCATGGCTTCCAGTTTCTGAGTGAGGAACAAATCGAGTGTGGCCTCGAATCCATCAGCATGCATCAAGGTTGCGTGCTTGATATTCCGGACGAGCCACAAGTCATACGCACTTCTGGAGGCGACCGCAATGCGGTTACCTGGCTGGTCTACCTCGCTCGCATGCCGTAAGGTAGAGCCAGCCGGCACAAGATAGGTCGCTTCGATTTCAACATATGCTGCCGTGAAATCAATTTTTTCAGCACGAGCCGGCTCAGATCCAATCAATCCGATATCCCATGCGCCATCAAGCGCCGCATCCGCCAACTCTCCTGGCGTAGCATAAGGAACAAGCTCAAGGGGAACGCCCAGTTTTTCAGCGATCGCACGTGCCATATCTGGAGCCACACCCTCTGGCATGCCGTCAGCGCTCTTGCCTGTTACAAGCAAAAAATTAAGTAGATTGATACCTGCCCGCAGCTTACCCGTAGGCGCGATCTGTGAAAGTAAATCTTGACTCATTGATTTGATCCAAAAAATTAGGTGTTGTTTGCTCTCTGGCAGAGTTGACAAATGACATCGCGCCGCCTAACTTCATGGTAAACCATTCACAGAAGAAAGCTGGCCGCTCATACAAAATGACAACCCCAAAACAGACATCTCACCCTGCAACACAACACGCTTTTTTAACACTGCACGAAATTATTCAGAAAGCACGGCAAAAACTCAATCACGATCATTGGGACTACATTGTCGGCGGTACTGAAACCGAAACAACTTTGCGTCGCAACAGAGCAGCACTGGATGCCCTCGCCTTTCGTCCGCGCGTACTTAGAGATGTGAGTCATGTTTCTGGAGAGACCACGTTCCTGGGACGTAAGCTGCGCCTGCCGATCATTCTTGCTCCTGTCGGCAGTCTGGAGCTTTTTGCTCCCGAAGCAGGCGCCGCAGCGGCACGCGCGGCGGGTGAGTTCGGTGTCTCGCACATGCTGAGTTCTGTATGCGAGCCCGGAATCGAGGCCGTTCAGCGTGCAGCCCCTGATGCGCTACGCCTGTTCCAGCTTTACGTCCATGGCGACCCAGCCTGGGTCGATGAAATCGCTGCTCGCGCCGAAGCCGCGGGTAATGCAGCCTTTTGCCTGACTGTCGACACCGCGCACTATAGTCGACGCGAAAGGGATCTCGCCAAACGAAATATTCGACGCCATACAGTTCCTGGACGTGAACATCAGCCCAGATTAACTTGGAAGGACGTCGATCGCCTGAAATCAAAACTAAAAGTACCACTCATTTTGAAGGGCATCGGAACCGCTGAGGATGCAGCATTAGCTGTAGAGCATGGCGTAGATATGGTTTATGTTTCGAACCATGGGGGTCGACAACTCGATCACGGCCTGGGCTCCATGGATGTACTCCCTGAGGTTGTCAAGGCTGTTAATAAGCGTGCAACTGTCATTGTCGACGGTGGCATCAACCGGGGAAGCGATATCGTGAAAGCAATTGCAGCCGGAGCCGACATGGTGGGTATCGGTCGCATGCAATGCTTCGGCCTCGCAGCCGATGGAAGCGCGGGATTGGTTCGCACACTTGAATTACTTGAGGCTGAGGTCAATATTTGTCTGGGATTATTGGGCGTGAATTCATTAAAAGAGCTTGACGGTTCATATCTTCGCGCCACCACTGCGCTCGAACCTTCAGGCGCACTCAGTGCCTTTCCCCTTCTTTCGATCGATGAGAAATCCTTTTACTAAGTGCGGAGCAAACACGTCGATTGGCGTACACCATAGACCAGATTGACCACAGTATCCAATTATTAAAGTTGCGTGTATTCTGAGCGACTCTCGGGGAGTCGTGGATCGCAATACGTCAGCGACTTTCTACCCCATATATTGACACTCCAATCATGCTGAACATTTCTCTTCGCAATATCCTCTTCGCGCTATCCATTTCAATCACCGCTTTGTTTAGTGTCAGCGCGCACGCAGAAACACGCGCCGCACTCGAGCGTAGTTCGTGGGCAGCGCTCAATGCGCTCATTTCACAAAATGCGATCGCCAAAGAATTAAGCACTAAAGCAGCTGCCGTTTTGGTTTTTCCCAGCGTTAAAAAAGCCGGCTTCATGATTGGTGGGCAATATGGTGAAGGCGTGTTGTGGCGCGGTGACAAAGCAGCCGCTTTTTACAATACAGGTGGTGCATCATTCGGTTTTCAGGCTGGCGCCCAAGAGTATGGGTATGCCATGTTTTTTATGAAAGAGGAAGCCATCAATGCCCTGAACGTTGCGCAAGGCTTTGAAGTCGGCGTGGGTCCAAGCATTGTTGTGATCGATCAAGGCATGGGAAACTCGACGACGACCACCACCGTTCAAAAAGATATCTATGCCTTCGTATTTAGCCAAAAAGGCTTAATGGCCGGCGTTGGTATTCAGGGTAATAAAATCACCAAAATCAACAAGTAAGTACGGTCTGTGCAAAAACCTGAACTCAAACTTCCTGCGCTTCCCGCTGGCCGGCACTATCGCTTCCACGCGATGAACAAACCGTCCGGCGCGGAGTGCAATATCGATTGCGATTACTGCTTTTATCTCCATAAGACTGACTTGCTCGAGCATAAGCCGCACGCTCGGATGGACGATCCAACGCTTGAGCAGCACATTCGCCAGTACATTGAAAGTCAGACCGGAGAACAAGTTGTTTTTTCCTGGCAAGGTGGTGAACCCACATTGATGGGATTAGCGTTTTATGAGCGTGTCGTTGCACTGCAAGCCAAGTATGCAAAGCCTGGGCAGCGGATTGAGAATGATCTCCAGACAAACGGTATCGCGCTCGATGACGAATGGATTTCGTTTCTTAAGAAACATAATTTCCATGTCGGGCTATCCATTGACGGTCCACGCGAATTGCACGATTTATATCGTAAAACGCGCAACAATAAGCCGACGTTTGATTTGGTGATGAATGCCGCGCGCAAACTCGTTGCCGCAGAAGTATCCTTTGCGGCTTTATGCGTCGTCAATCGCGCCAATGCAAAACATCCTAAAGAGGTATATCGTTTTCTGGTGGACGAAGTCGGAAGCTGGCGGGTTCAGTTCAATCCCGCTGTCGAGCCGAAAGCCTTCAAAGAATCTGCACCAGGCAAGATGGATTTTTCGACTGCACCCTTGCAGGACTCTCCACGCGCCAAACCAGGTCACCCCTTATCGATTGTGACGGACTGGTCAGTCGATCCGGATGACTATGGTCATTTTTTGTCGGGCGTCTGGGATGAATGGCTTGCTACAGATTTTGGACGCATTCACGTCAACCTGTTTGAAACTGCGATCGCCCAGGCAAGTGGACTCCCCGCTCAAACATGCACACAGGCGGAATTTTGCGGCAAAGGGCTTGCTGTCGAGCACGACGGAGAAGTCTACTCCTGCGATCACTTTGTTTATCCTGAATATCGCCTAGGAAATATCGCTCAGACACATCTCGGCGACATGGCCTTTTCTCCTGCACAGGAGAAGTTCGGAATGGATAAACGCGACACACTACCCAAACAATGTCGCAGTTGTGACTACCTGCAACTATGCTGGGGGGAATGTCCCAAAAACCGACTCATCAAGAGTCGCGATGGTGAAGTTGGGATGAACTATCTCTGCTCAGGACTCTATCACTTCTACGACCATATCGGGCCGGATGTCATCCGTATTCTGAGACATCTCGGCCGCCTACCTGAATAAGTTTATTTCTGAGGTGGAAAGATTTCTTTCCACTCGCGCTTCATATCCACGACAATCCAACCTTTGCTGGGAGCAAGGTCGAGTGCGTCGTTCAGGCGGCCGATTAACGAGTCCCTGTCGTAGGCGACCTCTCTCACGTCGTCGGTGTGATGAATCAACATGCCAAATCGAGGCCCTTGACCTGCGGTTGTCCACAACAGCATCTCACGATCACCATCTGAATTTCCAACAGCCATTACAGGGCGGCGTCCGATACGCTCCTGAATGCCGACCGGCTTATTCGCGCCATCGTCGATAAACTGCAGCTCTGGCTGTCCGACCAGGCGGGGTTGGCCATCTACGATTTCAAATTTCGTCTTAATCGAACTGCCAATCACACGTTCTGGAGGGATGCCGTACACCATCTCTGTCCAAGGCCTCATGAACTCAACCCCGCCTCCGGAGACAATATAGGTCTTGTAACCGCGTGTCTCAAGGTAGGTTAAGAGCTCAAGCATGGGCTGGTAAACCATTTCGGTGTAAGGTCGACCTGTCTTAGGGTGGCGCGCAGACTTCAACCAGTGCTCGACGATACCGCGGAAGGTTTCAGTATCGACCCCCGCATGCGTCGCCGCAATCAGTTCAAAGAGCCCTTTTTGTCCCGTTGCCAAGACTCCCTGCAGATCGTCTTCTAATACCGCCTTGAAAGGTTGTCGCGTCTTCCATTCGGGATGCTTGGGCGCAAGCGCCTTGATGCGATCAAATGTAAAAGCGATTTGGACGTAGATCGGCTGTTCGCTCCACAGAGTTCCATCATTATCAAAAACCGCAATTCTCTCGGTTAACGGCACGAACTGTGGGCTTCCCTCAGTCGTGGTTGTTTCAATGAAATTCAACACGGCCTGTTTGCTTGGGCCCTCATTCCACGAAGGCAAAAGCCCTTGCGCAAAAGCATGGATCGTGAAAAACAACAAAATACCCGTCACCAACTTCTTCATGTCATTGCCGTCCATTTGTAGAATGCATAAAAAAACTCCGCCTGTTCAGGGCGGAGTTAGTCTACCTTGGTTACGCTCGTTTCAACACATCTGTGTTGCTTAGTTTTGTTGGGAGCGGGTCACAGACTCCATGACACGGTCAAGGTTAAAGCTACCGGGCTTCTGGCGAGGTGGGAACTCGCGGAAGCTCTGTAACCACCTGCCAACATAGGCGCCTGCTGGAGCAATCGCGAACATCCGGTCAAGATACCAGCGCTGATAGCCCATTGCATGCTCTTGCTGAGCGCGCTCGAAGGGATCCATACGCAAGTTTGTCAGGGCCGGGGCACGCAAAACAGTGAAGGGTTTTTGCCAGACTTCAAGTCCCTCTGCCTCTTGCTGAAGGAAAGTGACCTTCCAGTTGTCGTAACGCAAGGCAGCCACGCTACCATCATCCGTCCAGTAGATAAACTCACGGCGTGGCCAGGTCTTTTGCTCGCCCTTCAATGCTGGACCGAGGTCGTAACCATCGAGGTGGACTTTATAAGTCATGTCACCGACCTTGCGTCCCTTGAGGAGATCCTGCTTGACAGTCTTGTCACCTGCGGCAGCCAGCAATGTTGGCAGCATATCTTCGTGTGCGGCGATGTCGTTACTCACAGTACCTGGCTTGATGACACCTGGCCATTTGATCATCGCAGGGACACGGTAGCCACCTTCCCAGTTTGTATTCTTTTCACCGCGGAACATGGTCGTACCACCGTCAGGCCATGTGAAAGTCTCTGCACCGTTATCAGTCGAGTACATGATGATGGTGTTTTCATCGAGACCGAGCTCTTTAAGCTTGGCGAGAATCTGGCCAACATGCCCATCGTGCTCAACCATACCATCCGCATAGACCCCCAAGCCAGTCTTGCCTCTTGAGGACTCCTTCAGATGCGTGAAGATGTGCATGCGTGTAGAGTTCCACCAAATAAAGAAGGGCTTGTCCTCTTTTTTAGCGCGCTCCATGAAGTCAAGTGTCTTGACCATCACCTCATCGTCAATCGTTTCCATGCGCTTGCGTGTCAGAGGACCTGTATCCTTGATCGGACCGCCGGCAAAGCTATGTATCACGCCACGAGGACCGAATTTCTTTTTGAACTCCGGATCTTTCGGGTAGTCTGGATTCTCAGGTTCTTCTTCCGCATTCAGGTGATACAGGTTGCCGAAAAACTCATCAAAACCATGTGCAGTCGGCAGCATTTCGTCACGATCACCGAGGTGATTCTTGCCAAACTGTCCAGTCTTGTAACCACGCGCCTTTAATAATGTGGCGAGTGTCGGATCTTCTTTGCGCATACCCTCTGGGGTCCCGGGCAAGCCAACTTTTGTCAAACCTGTCCGGATGGGTGACTGACCCGTGATGAATGCCGCGCGGCCTGCAGTACTGCTCTGCTGTCCGTACCAGTCGGTAAAGAGCGCACCTTGCTTGGCGATACTATCAATGTTGGGCGTCTTGTAGCCCATCATTCCATGGTTATAGGCACTGATATTGAATTGGCCAATATCATCGCCCCAAAGGATCAGAATATTTGGTTGCTTTTGTGCCAATGCCTGAGTAGACAGGAGAGCACCAGCGGCCATGGCCAGAGCCATTGTGCTTTTCTTTAACGTAAATTTCATATTTAATCTCCGTAGGTCGGATATGACTTTTTGATTGAATCATTAACAGGGCATATCACGCCCATTAATTGGAACACAATTGTCAAAATTCAAATATCTTTTCTTGTCTGCGATTTTTTATATTCCAGCCATAATCGCCAATGTTTATGCGGCTGAGCGGGCATATCAGGTAGTGTTGCCTATACCCAACCAAACCGACATTTTGGTGCATGTCTTTACCCCTCCAAATACGCCAAAAGGCGTACTGATCGCACTCCATGGCTGCGGCGGCTTACTGTCGACCAACACAAAAAATGGTGACAAATTATCTGCCCGACACGCCGCGATGGCCGAATTTGCCAACCGGCATGATTGGATCGCAGTTTTTCCAGACAGCTTTACCACTCGCGGTCGAAGAGAGATATGCACTCAAAAATTTGTAGATAGAACGATCAAACAATCCAATCGTAAAGCAGATGTTTTAGCCACAGCGCAATGGGTCAAAGAACAGGATTGGTTTTCTAGCGAGTCAGGTCAAGATCAAAAAACTGTGCTGAAAACCGTATTACTAGGTTGGTCAAATGGCGGCACGACTGTACTTGAAACAATTGAAGCCTCTCCAAAAAATCTCACGCGGCAACCAATCGAAAATGTGACGACTCTTGTTGATCAAGCTGTAGCCTTTTATCCGGGATGTTCGGCTCAACTTGCGCGTGGATATCGTACTCATGTGCCTTTGACATTGTTTCTTGGGAAACTCGATGACTGGACACCCGCTCAACCCTGTATTGATTTAGGCAAGCATAGCGACGCTCGTGTGTATGTCTACCCTGAGGCCTACCACGGCTTTGACAACCCGACTGGTTCTGTCCGTTTGCGCAAAGATGTCCCGAATGGCGTGAATCCAGGCCAAGGGGTTCACGTAGGCGCGCATCCAAGTTCCCGCCAAGAGGCGTATGAAATATTGAGAAAATTACTAGAACAACAATCGACGCTAGTCAGATGAACGTTGGATGATTTTCATCACCCCCTGCGCGCTCATGATCTCTCTGTCATCAACAATCAATGAGCCGCGCAAAAAAATAAGCGTAGAGGTTTGTCGGGTGATGTTTACACGCGCGACCAGGAAATCCCCCGCTTTCGCGGGCGAAAGAAAATGCGTATCCAAATGGATCGTCGCACAAGGCTGACGCCCCGAAGCACTCCATGCAATCATACTGAATGCCTGATCGATCATCGTCACCAACATGCCGCCATGCGCGATTCCAAGCGGGTTTTGGTGCTGAGGTTCAAGATGCAAGCCATACTCCCAGCTCTGCTCCCTCTTTCTGGACCAAAGTGGTCCAATCGTTGACATGAAACCTTCTGACCGAAGCAGCTTCCAACCTTGCTCTTCGGGTTTATAGATTTGAACCATCTGCGTACCTTATCTTTTCAAGTAAACAAGTGATCTGCGACTTTGTGTGCCTGAGCTTGCATTTCATTTGTAAGTTTGACGAGCTGAGATTTGTTGAGCGCATCCATTAGGCTTGCGCAAACAATCGTGTGAGTGATCTTTCCGTTTGGCGTCAGAACAGGAACGGCCACAATGGTGATACCTGCAATATAGGTATTCTTATCAATACTGTATCGATTTTTTTTCGCAAACTCTACTTCCTTTTGCCAGATTTTGTAATCTAAAGGCTTGTCCCAACGCAGCTTTTGAAAGCGTTTTTTTAGTTCTGATTCGGGCTGATCGCCAAACGCTGCGACCAGTCGGCCAGTCGCGCTCAACAACGATGGAAACACACTCCCGACATCCACATGCAATCGAAACGGCAAATTCGAGCGAGATAGTGCCACCACCACCATCTGGTCTGGGTCACTCGCATCGACACCAATCGCAGTCACGCCCCACTGCGTCGACAACCGATCAAGCGCAGGCTGCACAAGTACTGGAAATACATTTGATTCAATGGCGCTGCGCGCCAAAGTCAGCATCCCAGCCCCCAACCGATAATGCTTACTGGTCGAATCAAAAGAAATCAGCTTTTCTTCCGTCAACGCACGCAAAATGTGCAGACAGGTGCTTGGAACGATATTGAGCGCATGCGCAATCGCATTGACGCCCATCGGTATACGCGTCTTACCCAGCAATCTTAATATTGCGATTGCTCTTGACACGGCAGGGACGGGCCGAATGCGCGGAGCGTCCGTCGTTTCTTTGTTGCCCTTCACCATTTTCAATCTTCCTCTCGATCATAGCGTTCATAAATTCTATTTCAATTTATTGTACTAATACAATAAATATTTGTATTTGACAATAACCTAGGGTGTCGTTAAATTGCTTGCAACAAATACTTCAAAGATATGTAGAGACAACCCATGAAAAGGCTGACCGAATACACCTCGTATGCGGATGCACAAAAATACTTTTCTTCGGAAAAATTATGGGAACTATTCGATGGCGATCGTGACCAGCTCAATATCGCGCACGAATGCGTAGACCGTCATGCGGATCGTGATGAAACGGCCTTGATCGTTGCTCGTGCTGAGGGTCCTGATGAAATCATCAGCTACCGAGAACTGTCGGCGCGTTCATCGCAGGTCGCTCACTTCCTGGAGGCAGAGCAAGTCAAGCCAGGCGACCGCGTGGCGGTCATGCTTGAACCCTCGCTTGCCTTTTATGCATGTGTTTACGGCATTATGAAAATGGGAGCGATCGCGGTTCCCCTGTTCACACTCTTCGGACCCGATGGCTTGCAACTTCGCATCAAAGACTGCGCGCCATCCATGTTGATCACGAACGAAGAAAAAATCGGCATTGTCGATCAGGACACACTCAAACGCACACGCTTGGCAGATGCGTCATTCATGTCACTCCTGACACATTACCCGACGTCTTTTACCCCTCGCACACGCGCAGACGACTATGCTATTTTCCAGTACACCTCGGGCACAACCCGCGAACTGCCTGAAGCGGTCAAACATAAACATCGCTCAATCGTCACGCTGATGGTCGCAGCCCTTTACGGAACGGGCCTCAGACCTGGGGATCGTTTTATGTGTCCGTCGTCCCCTGCGTGGGGGCATGGGCTCTGGCACGGCACGCTTGCGCCCATGGCGCTCGGGCTGACGGTCGGTGCATTTGCCGGCAAGTTCAATGCGCCACGTCTTCTTCAATGTTTGCAAGATCATCGCTTCACCAATATTTCAGCCGCTGCAACACACTACCGAATGATGAAAAACGCTGGTGTCGCGCATCAGTACTCATACAGCCTTGAGAAAATGTCATTCACGGGCGAACCCATTGATAGTGCAACCGAAGATTTTATTGATCAGACCTTTGGAATCAGAGTGTGCAGCATGTATGGCACCACCGAAATTGGCGTGATTCTGGTGAGCTATCCCGGAGCGACAGATTTCGCCGTGAAACACGGATCCCTCGGAAAGGCTATTCCAGGCGCTCAAGTCCAGGTGCAAGACGCTGCTGGCCAACCCTGCCCGGCAGGTGTGACGGGGGAACTCAAAGTCTGGCGTAAAGGGCAATGGATCCCGACCAAGGATCTTGGTCGCACCGACGAAGACGGTTATTTCTTTCATGGTGGGCGCGCGGATGATGTCATTATCTCCGCGGGCTGGACGATGAGTGCAGTTGAAATCGAAGATGCCATGCTTAAACATCCTGACGTTGCCGAGGCTGCTGCGATCGGCATTCCTGATCCGCTTCGCGGTCAATCTGTCAAAGCCTTTGTCGTTTCAAAGCGTCAGTCCGACAGTGTCTTCATCAATGAAATACAAGATCTGGTGCGAAATCGACTTAGCCAGCATGAGTATCCGAGGCAGATTGAATTTGTCACCGAACTTCCCAAAACACCCGCTGGAAAGGTTCATCGCAAAAAATTGCGCGAACGCGAACTGTCCGCTCGTTCAATCTAAACAATATCCCTAATCTTTTATCTATTCAATCTCATCAAATCATCTGGAGACATTCATGTCATCATCCCCAGTAGGTCAAAGAAGTTTTCCAAAAATCACCGAACAAGGACTGGATGATTTGCGTCGTCGAATCGGTGTGAAAATAGGTCAGACGGCTGAGCCATGGTGCTACGAAGCCACACGCGACAATATTCGTCACTACGCCCACGGCATCGGAGACGACAACCCCCTTTGGTGCGATCCTGAGTATGCTGCCAAGACCAAGCATGGCGGTATCGTTGCTCTGCCAAGTTTCCTATACTCCACGAGCCGTATTGTCTCGGGTTATGTCGGCGGTTTACCCGGCGTGCATGCGATGTGGTCTGGCTCGGACTGGACATGGCACAAATATGCGAAACGCAATGACACGATCAGCACGGAGTCTTATCTGAAAGACTGCATCGAGCATGAAACGCGTTTCGCTGGCAAAGCGATTCAACAAATCTACCACGTCGATTTTTTTAATCAGACCGGGGACAAACTGGCGGAAGCGGATACATGGTGCTTTCGTACCGAACGAGACCACGCCAGAGAAAAAGGCACGAAGTACAAATCCGTCCATGAGAAAGGCCATGTCACTTATTCGGATGAACAGATTCAAGAAGCATACAAACTTTACGCCCATGAGGAGGTCCGCGGTGCCAATACTCGCTACTGGGAAGATGTCACCGAGGGAGAAGCGCTTCCTGTCTTGTTCAAAGGTCCGATGACCGTCACTGGGTTCATTGCTTATGCTCAGGGATGGGGTGGCCTTTATATTCGCGCGAACAAGCTCGCATGGCAATTGATTGACGCACATCCAGGCGTTGGAATCAAAAACCGTTTTGGTATTCCAGATGTACCTGAGCGTGTGCACTGGGAGGAGGACTTCGCACTCGAAGTCGGCGCCCCCGGCGCTTACGACTACGGTCCGGAGCGAAGCTCATGGTTGATGCATCAGTTGACGAACTGGATGGGTGACGATGGATTTTTACGCAAAGCGGAGTGCAAAATTAGACGGCACAACCCTGAAGGCGATATGATCTTTATCAAAGCCAAAGTCGTACGCAAATATAAAGAAGGCAATCGTCACCTCGTGGAAATTTCCCAAGAAGCCCATAATCAAAACGATGAGCTGTCGGTTCTGGGCTCAGGTATTGTCGAACTTCCCAGCCGCGGATAATAAAATGAGCGAACATCTAACACCGCATGCCTGGCTTGATCCTTCTCAAAGTACAGGTGCACTGGCTGGTGTTCGCGTTTTAGATCTCTCGCGAGTCGTCGCGGGTCCTTTCTGCGCGCAGATGCTGTCTGACCATGGGGCTGATGTCATCAAGGTTGAATCCGCGCAAGGCGACGAGACGAGAAGACTTGGCCCCCCCTTCGTCGAGCCAGGTCAAGCAGCCTACTTTTCCGCGTTGAATCGCGGCAAACGAGGTGTATGTCTGGACTTATCCCAGCCTCATGACCAGCAAATTATTCATGAGCTACTCATTGATGCAGACGTACTGATTGAAAATTTCTTGCCCGGCACAATGGAAAAATGGGGACTAGGATTCGAAACATCTCTCGCTGAAAAATTTCCTCGCTTGGTGTATTGCAGTATCTCTGGCTTTGGCAAGAACGGCCCTCTCGGCGGCCTGCCCGGTTATGACGCCGTTCTCCAGGCAATGTGCGGCGTCATGAGTATCAACGGCGACTCTCAATCTGGCCCGACACGTGTGGGCGTTCCGATCGTCGACCAGATGACTGGCTACACAGCCTTTTCAGGTGTGTTGATGGCTCTACTCGCACGCCAGCGCACGGGGCGCGGACAGCGTGTTGACGCGACGCTTTTCGATACCGCCCTCAGCATGCTGATTCCTCAGGGGGTGAACTGGATGGTATCGGGCAAAGAGCCCACCCTGAGCGGCAGCGCGCACCCCAATATCGCCACCTACGACCGTTTTGATGTGAGCGATGGACAGATGTTCTTGGGCATCGTCAATGACACGCAATTTGAGCGCTTTTGCAAACTGATCGACCGCGCGGATCTCAGCGAAAATCCTCTCTTCGAGACGAATACGACGCGTATGGCCAACAGGCAGGCATTGCGCAGAGAGCTCGCACTTGCACTCCAAAACTTTTCCAAGGCAGCACTTTGCGAGGCACTGATGGCCGCCGGAGTGCCGGCGGGTCCCGTCAACACGATTCCGGAAGCCTTACAACAACCCCATGCTCTGGCGCGCGAGATGGTGATCTCACGTCCAGACTATCAGGGTCTGGGTATCCCGATCAAGCTGTCAGACACGCCAGGGAGCATCGGTCGCCGTCCACCGAAACTCGGTGAGCACAACGACGAAATCATTCGATCACCTCAGATTTGACAACGAATCTTCTACCTCTATCTGAGAAAAACTAGCATAAATATACTTAGAGCAATCTAGGGAAAGCGATGGGACAACGCTGCTTGCGACTTGATTAGAATGGGGTATGGAAAATTCTAATATCATCAGGAGACGATCACCATGAGATTCACGTTTAAACGCGGTTTGACAGCCGCACTCACCGCCTTGCTTGGCTACGGTTTGGTGGCAACAGGTGCCGCTCACGCTCAAGCCAAATGGCCTGAAAAGCAAGTGCGCATGATTGTTCCCGCACCTCCAGGCAGCGCGCCTGACGGTCAAATTCGCCTCATCAGCCAAAAACTTTCCGAGATGTGGGGACAGTCGGTCGTGGTCGAAAACGTTGTTGGCGCCGGCGGAATTATTGGCGCAGACCGTGTCGCCAAAGCCGCTCCTGATGGTTATACATTTCTTTACAACACGATCGGTCCGATCGCAGTTGCAGAAAGCCTGATGGGACCTGGCAAGCTTCCTTACAGCCCAGCCAAAGATCTGGTCGCAGTGAGTCTTGCCACTAAAACGCCTAACTGGATTACCGTCCATCCTTCAGTACCGGCAAACAACATCCAGGAACTCATTGCACTGGCCAGAAAAAATCCTGGCAAACTGCGTTACGGTACTGCTGGCCCAGGGACCACACAGCACTTGACTGGCGAATTGCTGAACCTTGTTGAAAATATTCAGCTCGTTGGTATTCCTTACAAGTCTAGTGCGCAGATGACCACCGACGGATTAGGTGGACAGATCGAGATTTTGATCCATAACACGCCTGTTTTACTGCCATACATTCGCTCGCAAAAATTGCGTCCATTAGCCATCACCAGCGATAAGCGCTCACCAGCAGAACCTCAGATCCCCACGATGATTGAAAGTGGCGTGAAAGACTTTGAAATTACTGCCTGGTTTGGTTTCATGGCACCAGCTGGGACACCCAAGGCAATTATCGACAAGGTCTCAAAAGATGTGGCGACTGTCCTGGCCATGCCGGACGTCAACAAGCGCATTGTCGATACCGCGACTGAAGTCGTAGGCAGCACGCCTGAGCAATACGCGGCCTTTATCAAGTCCGAGACAGCCAAGTGGAAAGACGTGATTATTCGCGCGAAAATGACTGCGGACTGAGTCCACACAACACGAAAACATTGCAAGCCAAGCGCTGCCAGATTTCAAGATCTGGCAGCGCTTTTTCATGGATAACTGAAATGACGCAAATAGATTGACTCGCCAGCCAGATACTACCCCCGCACCACAATGACGCGCTCGGGCTCCCATCTTTGGCGCATCGGAAAATCAAATACTTCATTTTTTCTATGAGCTCGCGAGTCATTGACTCGTTCCGCGAGCAAATGGATGACTTGGCATGCATATTGCTTGGGTATGTACTCAACTGGATTTCCACACACGGGGGCACCATGAGTCACTCACGAACACTCAGCAACATCAGTGTTGTCGCATCATTGATAACGATCACAAGCGTGCTTTCAACCGCCTACGCTCAAACTCAACCGGCGACAGCCGAGCCCGTCACCGCAGTCGTGACCCCCGGTCCTTTCAGCGCCAATCTGTCGCTGACAAACGATTATCGATACCGCGGGATCTCCCAGTCAAACTTTCGGCCAGCCATTCAAGGAGGTTTTGACTACGCCCATTCCAGCGGCTTTTATATCGGTAACTGGAACTCTTCAATCAGCTGGATATCAGACGCAGCGTCCGCAGCAGGAAACAGTGCCTCAGCACCCATCGAGATGGATTTTTACGGCGGATACAAATACGAGTGGTCTAAAGGTTTTACCGCCGATGTCGGTATCTTGCAGTACTACTATCCCACCACGAATCTGTCTGCATTTGCGACCAACCCAAATACAACTGAACTCTATGCTGCGCAGAACTTTACATTTGATTCTGTCACAGGATATTTGAAGTTTTCTTGGGCTGCATCAACCCTGTTCGGGACCGCCAATAGCGCAGGCTCGAATTACACAGATCTCACCATGAATTACGACACAGGAATTTGGGGACTGTCACTCAATGCACACGTTGGCTATCAATACGTAGCGGGAAAATTCGTGGGTGGTGAGGTCTCCAATAGCAGTTTATTTTCGTACACAGATTGGAAACTTGGGATCACAAAAGATTTCGGGAGTGGTTTTTCGGGCTCGATGGCTTACGTCGGCACCAATGCAAAAGATGGCTCTTACGTGAACCCACAGCTTCAAAACCTGGGTAAAGGAGGCTTCTTGATTTCGCTCACCAAAACGTTCTGATTCAGATCTGTGCGCCTCGCATACCCGCGCGTCGCACAGCGTCTGCAAGTAAACCGTTCTGTTTGACAACAGCGCAAAAGCGCGTGACTACGGGCAGAGCCTGAGCACGTCTTTTGGGTATGCCGATTGCGATACTTTCACGACCCCAGGCGCCATCAAGGATGCGCGCGCCCTCTATTTGATCCGCAAGTTCGGACAGTATCGCTTTATTTGTTGCAAATGCATCGAGACCACCCTCTTTCAATAAACAAGTGACCTCTTCCAGGCTGTGGGTGGAAACGATGCTTGCTTTTGACAAGAGTTTAGGAAGCGTCGCTTCGGAAGTGCTGCCCGCTGACACACCAATTCGAACACCCTTTGCATCAATCTGTGTGATTGTTTGAATTGGGCAATGCGCTCCAACCAAGTAGGTTTGATCCGTGAACAGCAAGGGTTCGGCCAATGCGAGATACTCGGCCCTGACAGGGGTGGCGTTCACGAAAACAAAATCGAGCTGATCATTTTTTGCCTGAGCCAATATTTCCCCATTTGTCGCAAAAATAATTGGCTCGAAGGGCACGTCCAAAAATTGGGCAAAGGCACGGCCAAGCTCAAATCCAAGGCCTCTATTCTTGTCAGGCGTGTCACCCACCATCAACGAACCGGGACTCCCTGGATACAAGCCCACCCTCAGACGCCCAGTCGGCGCCAATACCTTTACAAAATCGTCTGACATACCCAATACTCCAGTCTGAAATTCGACTCAAACAAATCATGAAGACTAGCAGTTAATTGCATATAATTTCATAGCTTTTCAAAAAGGAGATAAAAATGGGTAAGACAATTCAGCTCAAGGCATCCGATGGTCACACCTTTGACGCGTATGTCGCAGAGCCTGCCGGTCAACCACGAGGTCTGGTCGTGATCGCACCGGAGATCTTCGGTATCAACAAGCATATTCAATCCGTTGCGGATGGCTATGCCGCCGATGGTTACCTGACTGTTGCACCCGCCTTGTTTGATCGCGTGCAACGCAAGTACGACACGGGTTACTCGCAGCCTGAAATTATGGCTGGCGTCGAAGTCATGAAAAAAATGAGCTTCGATCATGCGATGATGGATGTCGCAGCGGTCCTCGAGTTTGGAAAATCTGCGGGTAAAGCTGCGATCGTTGGCTATTGCTGGGGTGGCGTGGTCGCCTGGCTTGCCGCGAGTCGCGTTCCGGGCTTTAGCTGTTCCGCGCCCTATTACGGCGGTGGCATCCCCAATTTCTTGAATGAGAAACCCCTCTGCCCGGTCATGTTTCATTTCGGCGAAACTGATCAATCCATCCCTATGGAAAAAGCCAAAGCAGTGGTTGCAGCCTATCCTAACGAACAGGCGTTTTTCTATCCTGCCGATCACGGATTTAACTGCGACCATCGCGGTTCATACAATGCCGAGGCCGCCAAACTTGCGCGCGAGCGTACCCTTGGCATGATCAGAAAGTACGTCGGTTAACGCCTGCATACTGATTTGATAAAAAAAGGGGATTGATTAATCAATCCCCTTTTCAATTGGATCAGCAAACTGATCCCAGCCTATTTATTATTTTTTCCCCGAACCTAAACCAGGCAAATCCGATACCTTGGCGACCTTTTCAAGGGACATCAACGCATCGAACAGGCTCTGTGCGGAAAACTCAATTTTCCCCACGCGGGCACAGTCCTCGAACTTGCTCCATAAATGCTCACGGCTAAGCGGTAAATCTGGACCGCCACGTACTGCCACCACTTCGCGACTTTTGATGACCTGCCCATTTTTAAGCTTAACTGTGATCTGGTCGAATGGAGAATAACCAGGCAGATTGGGGTGTTCAGTCTCATCAGCTTCGACAGACACTTTTTTCATCAAATCCTGGATGTCCTTGCGCTGGACAAAATCATCGACCAATTCTGTCAAACCCGCGCGCTCGGCCACCACACACGAAGCCATCGCAAACTCCATACTGAACTTGGCTTCGAGTCCAGTTTGAGGATTGTGATTACGCAGCACTTTGGTGTTACGCAAACTTGTCCGGGCACTGATGCTTTCAATCTCCTCTGGCTTGAATTTTTTCTCCGCGACCAGATCGAGCATGCCATCGAGTGCACGATGCGTGCAAAAGCAAAGTGGATATTTCTTTACAGAGAGCTTGCTGACGGTCAGCTTCCATTTTTTTCCGGCTTCGACAGGCGAACTCACATCAAACCGCATCTCGGGTGATACCGCGGACAAGAAGCCTTGAGGATGTTCGAGCGCATCCAGTGATGAAGTAAAACCCGCCTTGGCTAGACGTGCCGCCAAGACACCTGATTGAGCAGAACGACCCGCATGAAAAGGTTTAGTCATCGTGCCGAAGTTGGCCATGATCCCCGCGCTCTGCGAAGCGCCTAATGAGATCGCCATCGCGCACTGTTCAGCGTTGAGCTTGTTCAACGAAGCGCACGCTGCAGCCGCACCGATAGAGCCCAGGATGCCAGTCGGGTGCCAACCTTTGGTGTGATAGTGGTCGGGATCACGTCGGGCGAGCTCCGCCCAGACCTCGTAGCCAACGGCATACGCGACCACCATCTCTTCGCCCGTCGAACCGAGCGCTTGCGCCTCAGCCAAAATTGCCGGCACGAGCACAGTGCTTGGGTGACCTTTGATCGCGACATCATCGAAATCGAGCGCGTGGGCTGCCACTCCATTAATCCATGCCGCGTCTGTGGCGCTCGCCGTTCTGGAGCCGAATACAAGCGTCGCGGGACCGGGTGGCGGAGCAAGCACTTGCGTCAAGATCTGTGTCGGCGGCTCGTCACGTCCAGCTAGCATGACGCCCACACAGTCGGCAAAACCTGTATGGATGACATCCAGCGCGGCCGCGGGAATTTGGTCATATCTCAGGCTGGCGGCGAACTCACCGAGGTCACGCGTGATGTTTGTCATGTCGCGACTCCCTTATGCGCCAGCGGCCATCGATTCTTTTACCTTCTGGCGCAAGCGGTCAAGAGAACCTCCTTTCATGACCGAACCTGGCAATGGATGACCGACAACTTGTTCAGCCAATAGCGCGGACTCAATCAGTTTTTCAAGATCGATACCCGTCTCGATGCCCATCTCATGACACATGAAGACAAGATCCTCCGTACAAACGTTACCCGAAGCACCTGAGTGCGAGGCGAAAGGACATCCGCCCAGGCCGGCGACTGCTGCGTCAAAAATTGCCACGCCCATTTCCATACCAGCATAAGCATTCGCGATACCCATACCGCGTGTGTCATGTAAATGCAGAGACAACTGCAAATCTGGGTACTTGTTGCGCACCGCACCCACGACTTTACGAATCGAGCCGGGAGTCGCCCAAGCCATCGTGTCAGCTAGTGACAAAACCTCGAGCTTGAAGTCATGCTCAGCAGACAGATCGTAAAACGTCTGAATCATTTCCAATATGCGAGATACAGGAATATCGCCTTCAAAATTACAACCAAATACCGCCATGATGCTGGCACGGTTAATCGGCACGTTGTAGTGCTTGAACATACCAATCATTGAACGCACCGCCTCTAAATTTTGCTCAAGAGTGCGTTTCTGATTTCGCAGTAAAAACTTTTCTGATGCTGTGAGCGATAGCGAACCACGGATGTCGAGTTTTTCAGTCGCAATCGCGCGTTCCAAGCCTTTATCGTTGAGCCACAATGCGGTGTATCGAACGCCCGGCTTGCGCTTGAAGCCAGCCACGATTTCAGGGGCGTCCGCCATCTGTGGCACGGCCTTCGGACTCACGAACGAGGTCACCTGTATCTGCTCGAGGCCTGTCTCGGACAAGCTGTCGATCAGCTCAATTTTTCTCGACGTGGGAATCGGCCCTTTCTCGATCTGCATCCCCTCACGTGGACCTTCCTCGAGAATACGTACGCGCTTTGGTAAGTCTGACATGTCTGCTCCTGTGTTTTTAACTGCAAGCCATCTTGTGCGCCTGTGCGATGCACTTTGGAATCAGAGTAATACCAGCGTGAATCTTGTGTCAACGCCACTTCCATTACGTGTAATCAGCGTGTTGACAAGGTATCTGCCACCACCTAGGATGACGGCAGAACAAAGTGCGTCCTGGCGGAATCCATGCCTGAGCGACACAAAATGAAGGGAGACAGCAATGCAATGCAAGATACAGGTCCACTTAATGGAATTACACCTCCCTGCACGGGAGCAAAACCCATGAACGCGGAAAGGGTGGGTGGTTTTTTCTGGTTGCTCTTTGGTGGCGCGGCCACTTACGGCGGCTGGGGCTTGGGACTGGGCACCATGGAAGAACCTGGCTCGGGTTTTTTGACTTTTGTCGCTGGTAGCTTTGTCGCTCTGATGGCGCTCATTGTGATTGTGCAATCGTTCAGAGGCGATCCTGCAGCGCAAACGCGCATCAGCGATCTTTGGAAGGGTGCGATGTGGTGGCGCGCCGTTGCGATTACAGGACTCATCCTTCTTTTTATTTTCTCCTTCGAAACGATCGGTTTCTTCGTCTGCAGCTTTGTGCTGCTCGTCATCATCATGAGATGGCTAGAAGGCTTGGAATGGAAGATGTGTCTATTAGTGCCCACGATCGCGACTGTTACGACTTATGTCATGTTTAAAACCATGATGAACATCTCGCTCCCCGCGGGTATTTTCGGATTCTAAGGAAAGCACCGCGCATATGGATATCGCAGACAACCTACTCGTTGGACTTTCCGTCGCCTTTCAACCTCACAACCTGTTTTTTTGTTTTTTAGGCGTTTTGATCGGCACGTTGATCGGTGTACTGCCCGGTCTAGGGCCTGTGGGCGCCATGTCCATCTTGCTCCCTATTACGTTCGGCATTTCTCCTGTCACAGCCATCATCATGCTGTCAGGTATTTATTATGGCGCCCAATACGGAGGGTCAACCACCTCCATCCTTGTCGGCATTCCCGGGGAGGCGGCATCCGTTGTCACGATGCTGGATGGTCACAAAATGGCTTTGCAGGGCCGTGCAGGTCCTGCTCTTGGCATCGCCGCATTCGGTTCATTCATCGCAGGCACGATCGGCATCCTCGGCTTGATGCTTCTGGCACCGCCGCTGGCCAAGGTCGCCCTGAAATTTGGTCCCCCCGAGTATTTTGCCCTGATGATCATGGGCTTGGTGATCCTGACCTATCTCGCTCAAAAATCAATGGTGAAGTCACTGATGATGGCGGGCGTGGGTATTCTCGCAGGAATGGTCGGCATGGATACGATGACAGGCATGCCGCGCTTCACATTCGACGTTCCAGATTTACTGGATGGCATCGGAATCGCACCGCTTGCGATGGGTTTGTTCGGGATCTCGGAAATCTTGCTCAACGTTGAAAGAAAGATCAAGCAAGGTGTCGTCGTCAGTCAGGTGAAAAATCTGATGCCAAGCCGACAAGACTGGAAAGAATCCGCGATGCCCATTGCACGCGGTTCAATTGCTGGGTTTTTTCTTGGAATTCTGCCAGGAGGCGGTGCTGTACTCGCATCCTTTATTTCATATGGTGTCGAAAAACGAGTCTCCAAAACACCTGAAAAATTCGGTCATGGCGCCATCGCCGGCGTGGCCGGTCCCGAAGCAGCCAACAACGCGGCGGCTCAAGCGGCCTTTATTCCGTTGCTCACCCTCGGCGTACCGGCCAACGCGGTCATGGGTATTTTATTGGGCGCATTGATGATTCACGGAATCTCACCCGGTCCGATGATGATCGAAAAGAATCCGGATCTTTTTTGGGGAACAGTCACGAGCATGTATGTTGGCAACGTGATGCTGCTTGTCCTGAATCTGCCTTTGATCGGCCTTTGGGTCAAATTACTGCGCGTGCGCTATGCAGTGCTTTTCCCATTGATTCTGTTCATTGCATTGATTGGCGCTTACGTCATCAATGGCAGTGAAATGGATCTGTACATGATGCTCTTTTTTGGCGTCATCGGCTACCTGATGAGAAAGTTTGACTACGAGCCAGCACCATTGATTCTGGCTTATGTTCTGACCAATATTCTTGAAGACTCACTGCGGCAATCGCTGATCATTTCAGGTGGAAGCATGAGCATTTTTCTGACTCGGCCAATCGCCGCGGGTTTTCTTTTTGTTTCGCTTGTTCTACTCATCACAGCGCTCATACCCAGTATCCGTCAAAAGCGCAGCGCACTGGCTGCTACTGCGGATGACAATGCGTGAGCGTTACGACCCTATCAAAGGAGACACCAAAAAATGAAACTGAATTCTATCTCTCGACTCAGCAAAATCGCGGCAGCATTGGCCACTGGATTACTATTGCACGGCACGGCATTTGCCAAATATCCAGACAAACCCATCACCATGTACGTCGCTTTCGCAGCAGGCGCGACAACAGACCTGACAGCCCGCGCACTCGCCCAGGGCGCCGAAAAAATCCTGGGTGTACCAATCGCCGTTGAGAATAAAGCCGGTGGCGGCGCGACGGTCGCCAACGGTTTGCTGGCAAGCAAAAAGCCGGATGGTTACACCTTGCTCGTCACCTCGACAGGCTCCATTACCGTTCGCCCTTTGCTGATGAAGCTGGCTTATAAGCCGCAAGATTTTCAAGTGTTAATGCAGTTCTCTTACTACATTGGTGGACTAGTTGTTCCAGCAGATTCTCCATGGAAAACAGTCGATGACTTTGTCGCCCATGCCAAGAAAAACCCTGGCATGACCTATGCTTCAAGCGGACCGAACACTCAACAACAAATTGGTGTCGAGTCTTTTGCCCGCTGCAAAGGACTGACTTTCAAACACGTCCCCACCAAAGGCGGCTCAAGCGCCAATACCGCCTTACTGGGTAAGCACGTCGACTTTATCGCTGGTTCGGGATCTCATATTCCACTGGTGCAGCAAGGCGCCTTCAGGGAACTGGTGACTTTTCACGTTGACGCGCGCGATCCTAAACGTCCTGACATTCCTGTCATGAAAGACATTGGGTGCCCACCCACCAATCCTCCTAACGGCATGATCGTCGTCGCGCCCGCAGGTCTGCCAAGCGACATTGCCGACAAACTTACGGCAACCTTTAAGACCGTATCAGAGACGCCCGAATTCAAAGCGCTGCTAGACAAATATAATCTCGATTATGCATACGAGGATGGTAAATCCGTGCAATCGAAATTTCCTGCTGAAATTGAGTGGTATACCAAGTACTTCAAAGATGCAGGCGTAATGAAATAATTCATCACTGTGGAAAATAAAATGACCCAAAGAAATACCCAGTCGATTCACTGGGATGCAGAAGCCGATTTAGTTGTTGTTGGATTTGGTGGTGCAGGTGCTGCGACCTCCATCACGGCCGCCGAAGCTGGCGCTTCAGTCATCATGCTCGACAAAGCACCCGAGGGACAAGAAGGCGGCAACACGCGCGTTGCTGCCCAAGGCTATCTCAACACCTCAACACCCGAGGGCGCCGCGACTTACCTCAAGGCGCTTTGCGGCCCCTACACCGTTCCTGACGATATGATCCAGGTGTGGGCCAAAGAGATGTGTCTGAACAACGATTGGCTTAAATCGATTGGCGGAGATCCTCAAGAGCATCAGCACGGCACGCACGGAACAGGGATTGAGTTTCCAGAGTTGCCTGGTTCTGATTGTGTCCACAAATTCCACCACGGCGACATACTGGGTTACTCAAAAACTTGGGAGATGCTCGCCGAAGCGGTCAAGTCCCGCCCCATCGACATTCGCTATGAATGTCCTGGACAAAAATTGATCCAAGATCCTCTTACTCAAGAGGTCTTGGGTGTGGTTGGGAACCATCGAGGCAAGAAGCTTAATTTCAAAGCTAAAAAGGGCGTTGTATTAACGTGCGGGGGCTTTGAAAACAACCAGGAAATGATTCGCAATTACCTGACCGGCATTCCCTATTGCTATACCTCTGGCAGCCCTTTTAACGAAGGCGACGGTATTCGCATGGCCATGGAACTCGGTGCAGATCTCTGGCACATGAATAACTTTGCGGGTCCTTCGATGGCGCTTAAAGTCCCGGAGTATCCAACAACCTTTTCAATGATCGCCCTGCATTTTTCCCATGAACCCAAAGGCGGCATGGTCGTCGTGGGTCCGGACGGGAAACGCTTTACTGACGAAAAATATAAAACACGTCATGGAAAGGTCGAGCAAAATGGCAAGTGGTATGCCATGCGCACACCCTGTCCAATGTACATGATCTTTGACCAGGCGATGTTTAATGACGGTCCGCTCTACGACGGCAAACCAACCCATGGTTGGACGCAGATCATGAGCGGCTACAGATGGAGTCCGGACAACAAAGCCGAGTTGGCAAAAGGCTGGATCAAGACCGCCCCTACACTGGCCGAACTCACTCAAAAACTCAACTTGCCCGCGGGCAGTCTAGAGGGAACGGTGAACCGCTGGAACGAACTGTGCGCAAAGGGTCGCGATGATGACTTTGCACGCGACAAGATGCTGCAGCCTTTTGGCTCAGGTCCTTTTTACGCAGTCGAACTCTCACCCTCCATGCTCAATACGCAAGGTGGACCACGCCGTAACGCGCGAGCTCAAATTGTGCGTCCCGATGGCACGCCGATTCCTCGTCTCTACAGTGCCGGCGAACTGGGTTCGATTTTCAGCTACCTTTACCAAGGGACCGGCAACATCGGTGAGTGCTTTGCGTTTGGTCGAATTGCCGCGCGCAATGCAGTTGCCGACAAAGCTTGGTGTTAGGGTCAATTATTTTGCAGCGGAATATTTTCCGCTCAACTGAGGGGTATGCACGCCAGGCTCTTTAGCCAACTCTCGTTGCAAACGAGTCTGTCGTGCCCAAGTACGTTTCAAATCATCGCGCACTTTAAATGCCAAACGGCCGAGACCTTCGGTCTCGATTTCAATCAGATCGCCATCCATGAATGGATTGAGTCCTCGGTGATTCGTCCCGGTTGCCAGGATATCTCCTGGCTCTAGCGTATGAATCGATGTGACCCACTCGATACAGCGCGGAATCTTATGCGCCATATCGTCGGTATTGAAGTTTTGCATCAATTGACCGTTGTTCCACAAGCGAATTTGGAGCTTTTGAGGATCCGGGATTTCATCCGCTGTGACAATATAAGGCCCAATGGGCGCGAACGTATCGCGGGACTTCATCTGAAAAAAGACATTACCCTCGGGCCCAAGCCCACGGGCAGAACCATCGACGAAATTCACATAGCCAAAAACATATGACATGGCGTCTTTGGCCGTAACGTTTTTCGCACGCTTGCCGATCACAAGCGCCACTTCGGCTTCACCCTCGAAAATCGTGGCGGGTACGTCTGGTAAAACCATCGTATCACCATGTCCGATGATACTGCCCGGCGCTTTTTGAAAGGCGTTAATCGGCGCGGGAGCAGACCTCGTTCCATCCTCCATGTAATTGACAGCCATGCAATCGATATGGCCAGGCTTGGGTAGAGGCGGTCGAATACGCACTGAATCGACAGGAACACCATTTTGATTTTTTACGAACAGTTCGATCTTGGAGCGATAGTTCTCGAATCGCTCGATGAGTCCGTTGATCAAATCGTGGGGTCCGATGTGCGGGATATCGCTCACGAGCGGCGAAATATCAACCACATGGTCGCCTTTCAAAATGCCAAGTTTGAAATCATTGAAAAAAAGAATTTTCATGTCCGTGTCTCCTGTGGGGTGTAGCCTTATCCATCTTTATCCATCTATTGAAGCACCGATCCAACCCGTCAAGACGTCCATATTTTGAGAATATCCCGTGATTACGCGACTGCACGAAAAACGTTTAGATTCGTTCGGGTCTTTATGCTAGGATAAATTCGCAGTGAAATAAAAATAAACACAACGAAAAAATCTGTGTGGCATTGCAACAGCTCGGGGAGGAGGATCGACATGAAAAAAATCAGCGTCACGACCGCTGCGCTCTTGGCGAGCGCTCTCGTGATATTGTCCGTGATCTCTGGTGGCGTCCGAGCTCAGACCTCAAGCTTTCCAAACCGACCTATCAAGATAGTCGTCCCTTTTGTGCCAGGCGGGGGCTCTGACAGCGTAGCGCGGGTGATTGCCAAAGGCATGACCGAACACCTTGGTCAACCCGTCATTGTTGAAAACAGAGGCGGCGCCAATACCATCATCGGCACTGAATACGTCGCGAAATCCGCACCTGATGGCTATACGCTGCTTGTATGCACGACCGCATTCGCGACGAATCCGAGCATGTATAAGCTGCCGTTTGATACCGTCAAAGACTTCGATCCTGTGACGATGTACCTGGGCGCGGCGTTAGTGCTCGTGATCAACCCGAACATTCCAGTCAACAACGTACGTGAACTGATTGCGCTGGCCAAGGCTCAACCTGGCAAACTAACCTTTGCATCATACGGAGCGGGTGGCCCTGGTCATTTAGCAGGAGAACTCTTCAAACAAATGGCCGGGGTCGACATGCTCCATATTCCATACAAAGGCAGTTCACCCTCTATCGCGGACGTCGTCTCAGGCACAGCATCCATGTCCTTTGCAGTGCTACAACCCGCCTTACCTCTCATCAAAGCCGGTAAGCTTCGTGCGCTAGGTGTCGTGATGGCGGAGCGCGCTTCTCAGCTGCCAGATGTACCGACTATCGGAGAAACGCTTCCTGGATTTTTAATCACGGGATTTAATGGTTTGTGTGCGCCAGCTGGCACGCCACCCGCAGTATTGAAAACACTTAACGACGCCATCACGAAAGTCGTGACGACACCGGACATTCGAGATCAACTTGTGAGTGCCGGCAACCCGGTACTGGATCGTCCGCTGCCGCCAAAAGAATTTGCAGAGTTCGTCAAAGTCGATATCGAGAGATGGCGAAAAATCGTCACGGACGGCAATGTCACACTTAAATAAAGCCTTCACTTCGAAACTGTCGATCAATCAACGTTTATTTGTATTCACATAAAGAGGTCCAGCATGTCTGCTCTTTCTGAGTCACTCAAGAAATATATCGGTGTGCAATCCGAAACCGAGATCGCTTGCGATACAGTCGAGCGCGGCGCGGTTCGTCGTTACGCGCAAGCCATCATGTATGAAGATCCTATTTTCAACACTGCTTGCGAAAATAACGCGCGCTACGGAGGACCTGTCGCGCCACCGTTGTTTCCGAACCATATGTTTCGGCGCGCTTTTGGTGAGCCGGATCCAATTCAGGACAACGCGCGAAATCCTGACTTCGATGGCATTGTCGCGGCGACAAGCTCGCAAGGATTACCAGCGATTGAACCCTTGGCCGGCTACGCGCTGCTCAATGGTGGATCCGAGATCGAGTTCTTTCGTTATGCCCGTCACGGGGAAACAGTCAAACTGACTTCCCGTTACGCGGACATTACAGAAAAAGAAACAAGCAAGGGACCGATCATCCTGGTCGTGACCGAGTCAGAATATCGCAATAGTGAAGGTGAGCTACTCATCCGCACCCGTCGCACACAGATCCGGAGGAAATGACATGGCACTCGGCAAAACACCTTACTTTGAGGATGTCATCATTGGTTCAGACATTCCCGGATTGGAAAAGGGTCCCCTGACAACGGCGCACCTGATGCGTTGGTCTGCCGCCATGGAAAACTGGCACAAAATTCACTACGACAAACCCTTTGCGATGGAGCACGACAAGTTGCCAGGTTTGTTAATCAATGGCTCTCTCAAACAACAATTCGTGATGCAACTTCTTGCTGATTGGGCGGGCCCTCAAGGGTGGGCCTGGAAAGCCAGCTTCCAGTTCAGAGCGATGAATCTTGTCGAAGAAACAGTCCGTGTCTGGGGTCGCGTCACAGGTAAACGGGAGGGTCCCGATTTTGGACTGATCGATATCGAACTGGGCATTATCAATGATGCAGGCAAGGAGTCGACCCCCGGTACGGCGACTGTCGCCCTGCCTTACAAGAATGGCAAACCACTTCCCTATCCCTTTGTTCCACCTAAGCTCTAATAGGTTCATGTATTCAACGAGCAGGTAGCGCGCATGGCACAGACTGATCCTGACGGCGCCTTGACCGGACTACGCGTTCTTGACCTGAGTCACGGTATCGCCGGGCCGTTTGCGGCTCGGCTGCTGGGCGACCATGGTGCGGATGTGATCAAGATCGAGCGTCCGATTACCGGAGACTTTGCCCGCACGCTGCCACCGCTCAAGCAAGATGCTCCGTTCCCCGAGCAAAGTCTGTTGTTCCAGTATCTCAACTGGAATAAACGGAGCCTTGCGCTGGATTTAAGACTCGCTGAAAACAAACCGACGCTTCAAAAACTGGTCGAGCAAAGCGACATCGTGATCGAAAGTTTCCGACCCGGCCGCTTAGAGAGCTGGGGCCTTGGTGTGGACCAATTACTCGACTGGCAACCTAAGCTTGTAGTCACCTCAGTGACCAACTTTGGACAAACCGGGCCCTATGCACAATACGCCGCGAGCGATCTGACGTTGCAGGCTTTAAGCGGCATCATGCAAATCAGTGGACAAGTTGATCGTGAGCCTCTGAAACACGGCTTGTCACAATCATTTTATTGTGCAGGATTGACGGCTGCGTATGCCTCGATCATGGCCTATACGGCCGCGCAAGCCGATCAGTTTGGCGAACATGTCGATGTCTCCATACACGAATGTCTCGCGTCTGAGCTGGTTCTCAACCAGTCCTATTACGCGTTCCTGGGGGCCGTTCAAGGCAGACGAGCGATCGTGCAAGATCCCTTTGCCGGGGAGCCCATCGCAACGCGCAAGGGCTATCTTGCATTTCAAACGGGAGGTGGAGCGCCATTTGAAACGTTTGCCGAACTATTCGATCGCCCAGAGTTTTTGGAGAAACGTTTTTCAAGTCCGCCAGAGCGTGAAAAACGTGTCGCCGAAGTCAAAGCACTGCTTGAAGAGTGCGTGGCGGATCGCGATGCGAAAGAAGTGTTTCTGGCCGGGGCACAAAAACGATTGCTTCTGGGAGTTGTGCAAAGTGCCGAAGATTTATTGCATTGCGAACATTTAAAAGAACGACAGTCTTTCGTCGAAATAGATCATCCTGCGACATCCACACAACTGCGCTTTCCAGCCGAGCTCGCCAAGCTGTCACTCACCCCCACATCGGTGCGTCGCCGCTCACCCACGCTCGACGAGCATCGCACTGAAATACTCGCACAGATTGGGAGAGGCAGATGACTCAACCCACCCTGCCGCTCAACGGCATCCGCGTCCTAGACCTGTCTTATGTTTTCGCGGTTCCCTACATGGCGGGCCTATTGAGTGACCTGGGTGCGGAAGTCATCAAGATCGAAGCGCCACATAAACTTGATCAAACACGTGGTCGAGCCTTTGGACCATACCTCGATAATGATCCCGCGCAAGATCCCTGGAATCGATCCGGAATTTTTTATGTCGTGAATCGCGGTAAACGTTCACTCGCGATGGACTTGGGCCAGCCACAAGGCCAAGAACTGTTTCGGGAACTTGTCGCCAAGAGCGACATCGTCCTGGAAAACTTCACGCCCCGCGTGATGCGTAAATGGGGCTTGAATTACGACGAACTCAAAAAAATAAAACCATCATTGATCATGCTGTCCAATACGGGCTATGGTTCTACGGGACCCTGGTCTTCGTTTCCAAGCCAAGGCACGACCTTGGAAGCCACGATGGGCATTACGTTTTACACAGGGTATCGGGATGACAAGCCTTGGAAAGTCGGACAGTCCTATCCTGATTTCATCGCCTGCTGGGCAGGCCTCAATGCATTATGGGCGGCCATCGCGCACATGCGAAAAACAGGTCAAGGCCAGTGGATCGATGTAGGGATGTATCAGCTTGGTGTCGCCCTGATGCCCGAACCGCTTTTACAAAAGCAATTGGACGGTACCGAACCCGTCAGAATGGGCAACGAACATCCTGAACATGTTCCGAGCAATCTATATCGGGCCCAGGGTGAAGATCAATGGCTTGCACTGACTGTTCGAACGGATACACAATGGGCTGCGCTGACGTCCCTGATGCAAAAGCCGGAGCTCGCATCGGATCCGCGCTTTTTTTCTGCACCCGCAAGACGGATCAATAGAGAGGTCGTGAACAAGATCGTCGCCGAATGGTGCATGACGCGTAGTCCAAAGGATCTTTTTGAACAACTACAAGCTCACGGGATTGCAGCCGCTCCTGTTTTAAATAGTCGAGATCTCCTCAGAGACCCTCATCTCAAGCAACGCAAGTTTTACGAAACCGTTCTTCATCCAGAACCGATTGGGGAGCGCCCCATCATTGGAAGGCCTTACAAATTGCGGTTTCGCGATGCCCATATTAAAAAACCCGGTCCGCGTTTCGCCGAAGATAACGACAGTATCCTCAGAGACATACTCGGGAAAACACCCAAACAGATTCAGGCGCTTAAGGCTTCTAATGTGGTGTCCGACTGCCCCACCAATCCAGGACTATCGGGAACAATGGATACCGAATCGATGCTAAGACTTAAAACCCTTGTCGCTGTCGACCCTGACTACCGCAACAAGTAAGAGGAGAGCCCACTGTGCATGTCATCAGTCGTAGCAAGGGATATATCTGGGCTGGTATTGTCGGGATTTTACTGTCCTCGGGCTACCTGCATATGACCCTAGATCTTCCGATGGGAGAGATGGATCAACCCGGCGCAGGCGTTTTTCCGATTTTGGTTGCGGGCATACTCTTGGCGGCAAGTCTGTCTTCCCTCTGGGAAGGGTGGCGACACAGACGACATAGTCCAGCGCTGGATCTGCCAGAGGGCGCAGATCGATCGCGACTGCTCAAGCTTATCGGTTTGCTTTTGATTTATTTTGTGACGATTCCCTGGGCGGGCTTTTCTTTGAGCAGCATCATTTTTTGCACGCTGCTTATTCGTCTGATCTCCGATCTGACCTGGCAGCGCAGCGCTCTGTATGCCTTTCTGATGACCGCTGCGATCCATATTATTTTTATCACGATACTCAAGGTTCCCATGCCAGCCGGAATCCTCATCGAAATCTTCAGGAGCTAGTATGGAGGCAATTGACGGGCTTCTCTATGGTCTGAGTGTCGCATTCACCTGGAACAATCTGCTTGCTGCACTAGTCGGAGCGCTCGCGGGCACCTTGATCGGTGTACTTCCGGGGCTTGGACCTACTGCGGGCATCGCCATGATTTTGCCACTCAGTTACTCACTGGATCCCACCAGCGGGCTGATCATGATGGCGGGCATGTATTACGGCGCGATGTATGGTGGCTCAACGACCGCAGTCCTGATTAATATGCCCGGCGAGTCGGCATCCGTCATCACATGTATTGATGGCTACAAGCTCACCAAAAAAGGACGCGCAGGCGCGGTACTCACGATCGTCGCGATTGGCTCTTTTGTGGGCGGAGGCTTATCTGTTTTAGGTGTGATGCTCTTTGCCCCGGCACTCGCCAATGTTGGTCTGCTTTTTGGTCCAGCTGAATTTTTCGCACTCACCGCGGGTGGTCTTTTGTTATTTTCAAGAATCTCCGGCGGCACACTTGCTGCCGGTATTTTTCCGATGGCGATTGGATTGATGCTCAGCACAATTGGCCAGGAGATGGTGACAGGCGCTGATCGCTTTACTTTTGGCGTGTCGGATCTCACACTCGGAGTCGAGCTTGTCGCACTCGTTGTCGGGCTGTATGGCTTGACAGAGATCATGTCCGTCATTGAATCTTTACAAAAACAAGGCAAACCCATTCACGTCAAGCTCAAAGAAATGTTTCCCTCTCGCGAAGAGTGGCGTCGATCCTGGGGACCTTATGGTCGAGGCACCGCGATAGGATTCGTGCTTGGATTGTTACCCGGCCCATCCGCCACGATGGCGAGCTTCGCGTCCTATCGTCTGGAAAAAGGCGTATCGAAACATAAAGAACAACTCGGAGAGGGAGCAATCGAGGGCGTGGCGGGCCCAGAAACAGCCAACAACGCGGCCGCGACTTCATCTATGGTGCCTTTGCTCGCGCTGGGAATCCCGTTTGGTTCCGTCACGGCCTTGATGCTGGCTGCCATGATGGTGCATGGTGTGCAGCCAGGTCCCATGATGATGACCTCTCACCCTGAAATATTCTGGGGTGTCATCGCATCCATGCTGATCGGCAATGCCATGCTGGTTATTTTGAATATCCCTCTCATCGGTGTCTGGGTCAGCCTCTTGCGTGTACCCAATCACGTTTTCCTGCCAATCATCTTGATGGTTGCCACTGTGGGATGCTACAGCGTGCGCAACAGCATGGTGGACGTTTACATGCTGTGGATCATCGCACTGATTGGATATGTACTGCGCAAACTTGAATTCCAGCTTGCACCAATGGTTGTGGGTGTGGTGCTGGGACCCTTGATCGAAAAACATCTGCGGGAAGGCTTATTCATGAGTCTGGGCGATGTTTCAGTGTTTTATACCAGTCCAATCGCGGTGAGTATCTGGAGCGTTGTCATCCTCGTCATGATGCTCGAACCGCTTCGCTCACTGTACGGGAAGCTGTTCGGCATCAAGGTCAAAAAGCTTATCCCGGAGAGCTCGGAGTAGCCTCCATCTTCACCCATCCCGGATCAAGACCAATCGCGCCTTGGTGGGCAAGTGCCGCGATTCGCTCTTGGGGATACCCCATTTCTTTTAAAATTTCCGCAGTATGTTGACCGAGTCGAGGAGGTGGCAGTCGCACCGATCCTGGCGACTCGCTGAACTTGATCGGCAAGCCAGCCATCGCCATCATCCCCAGACCTTCTAGCTCGATTTCCTGAACCATCTCTCGTGCGTGCACCTGAGGCTGCTCAACGACTTTGTCAATCGTATTCACAGGAGAACACGGAACATCGTTTTCTTTTAAACGTTTTTCCCAATATGCCAAAGGATGTTTGATCACAACATCACCAATCATCTGGATCAAAAGGGGTCGATTCAACGAGCGCATCTGTGGATCGATAAAGCGCGGATCTTCGAGCCAGTCTGGTTGCTCAAGCGCTGCGCACAGCCCCTTCCACATGCGTTGATTGAACGCAGAGATCACAATCCATTGATCGCTCGCCTGATACGCGCGATAGGTGGGGCTCGTCAACGCGCCACTTCCGCTTGGCCCGGGAACCTCGCCACTTGAAAAATAACGCGTGAAAAATTGAGCCAGCATTGCCATATGCCCTTCAAGCAACGAGGTGTCGACACGTTGTCCGCGCCCGGTTCGATGCCTAGTTTCCAACGCCATCATCACGCCGATTGCGCCGAACATACCGCCTCCAACATCGGCGACCGACATGCCCATCTTTGCCGGACTCCCCTCGGGATCACCAGTGATGCTCATGGACCCTGCGTAAGCCTGCATAAACAAGTCATTCGCAGGCTCTTTACTCAGAGGACCACTCGCGCCAAAACCACTGATCGCGCAATATATCAACCGCGGATTCACACGAGACAAACTTTCGTAATCCAGACCCAAACGCTCCAATGCGCCCACTCTGTAGTTATGCACCAGCACATCGGCGTCTTCGATCAGCGCACGCGCAATCCGCACGCCCTCTTCAGTTTTCAGATCAAGCGCCATGCCACGCTTGTTTCGATTCGCAGCGGCATAGTAATAACCCATCGCACCGTGAAAATATGGCGACCAGGCCCGACTATCATCACCGACACCTGTCCGCTCTATTTTGATGACATCAGCACCATAGTCGCCCAATAGCATGCCGCAAAACGGTCCCGCCATGGCCACACTGATTTCAACAACCTTAATCCCTGCAAGTGGTGCCGTCATATCTTTGTCTCATCCCATGCTGATCAATTATTTTTATAATTCACTTCTGTAGCGCCGCATGATTTCTTCATGTGTCTCGAACACGCCTTCGATGGCTGCCTGTTCGTTAATCATGTCAACCATTGTCGGCAATCGACTGCGTTCGATTTGGCTGTCAACATCCCAGAGTTTGGAACGCATGAACGCTTTTGCGCAATGCAGATAGGCTTGCTGAACACTCACGCGAATCACGAGCTTGGGTGCACGGACCTCGGTTGTGCAGCGTGCGATATCTTCAGGGTCTACACTCAACTCGGCGCGGCCATTCACTCTCAGCGTCTCATCCACGCCGGGAATCAAAAACAGCAAACCAAGACGCCCCGTGTGAATAATATTTTCCAGCGTATCGAGACGATTATTGCCGGGCGAATCCGGGATCAACAGAGTATTGTCATCGAGGACCTTGACGAAACCTGGTGCACCGCCACGTGGCGATGCATCGAGCACTTCATCACCGCCCATGCTTGAGAGCACGACAAATGGCGACAATCCGATATAGTGCTTGCAATGCCTATCAAGTGCAGCCAACTGTTTTTTTACCGCACGTTCTTTAGGTGTCGCATAGAGCGTCCTGAGTTGCGCGAGAGTTTCAATCCGCATCACATTAGTCCAGAGTTGCGACGATTTTTCCGAAATGTTTGTTTGTCCGCATCCGCTCAAAAGCCTGACCAATATCAGCGAATGCAAAGGTGCTATCGATCGGGAGTGCGAGTTTGCCGGACTCAAGGTGAGCGCCGAGATCGCCCAACGCCAGCGAGGTAATGCTTCTAACCTCTTCGACACTGCGTGTACGGAAGGTCACGCCGGTATATTTGATACGCTTGAGCGCATGCAGATCGAAATCAAACTCCGCAAAGCGTCCGGCCATGCGTCCAACGTTGACGATACGTCCAAGAATTGCACAGGCTTCAAGATTTTGTGTGCCGAACGGTCCAGAGAGCTGATCAATAATCAGATCGACACCCTTTCCGCCATTGGCTTCGATCGCGCGCTGTGGCCATTGCGGATCACTATTATCGATCGCGACATCCGCGCCGAATTTGGTCAGTTGAGCGCGCCTCTCAGCCGTGGTCGAGGTTCCAATAACTGTCTTGGCCCCCATCAGTTTGGCGATTTGCATCGCCATCAAACCCACGCCCGAGGAAGCGCCCTGAACGAGGACGGTCTCGCCTTTTCGCAGTTCACCTACAGTCACAATCGCGTTGTGCATTGTCTGAATCGCAATGGGTAATGTGACCGCCTGTGCAAAAGACATCGAAGGGTTGGGAATATCCATGACGCGTCCCCAGTCTGCCACGGCATATTCCGCATAGCCTGACGATCCAGAGCACATGACGCGATCACCGGGTTTGAAGCCTCGCACGCGAGCGCCGACTTCGACAACTTCTCCCGCCCATTCAATTCCGGGGATGGCGCCAACGCCACCCACATTGCCGTGCGCGCCTCCCGCGAGCACACCCAAGTCCGCACGATTCAAGCCGCAAGCGCGAACTTTGACCAACACTTGCTCCGGACCCACTGTTGGTTTGGGAACATCAGCGATTTCAAATCCACTCTTTGTGACGACAACTGCTTTCATTTTTTTATTCCTGTTCGTTTAACTTTATAAGGCTCACTATCCAATTCTTTCGCCATTACCGTGTCGCGGAAATGATGCCGCCATCCACCACGATAGTCTGACCTGTGATGTAACGCGCCTCATCGCTCGCCAAAAAAACGACAGCATGCGCGACATCCCAAGACTCTCCCATGTAGCCCGCAGGCACTTGCTTGTGACGATGCGCGACAAAACCTTCGTAGTCACCTTTAGCGTATTTTTCTGCCAGACGTTTTACTAAGGGAGTAAACATCAAACCAGGCGCGACGCTGTTGAGTCGAATGCCACGATCAGCATAAATGACGCCCGTGGTTTTCATGAGTTGCTCGAGAGCGGCTTTCCCTGCGGCGTAACCCACCTGGGGTTTACCAATATAGCGATGCCCCGCGACCGAGGAAATGCTGATGACTGATCCTCCACCCTGCGCCACCATTGTGGGCAGCACATATTTACACGCCAAGAATGCGCCTTTGACGTTAACGTCCATCTGTTCATCCCAGGTCTCCTCGCTCATGGAGACCGGATCTCCCGGCTCGGAACGTCCGACGTTATTCACCAGGATGTCAATGCGTCCATACTGCGCCAAACAAGCGTCCACCAATTTCTTGACGTCTTCCGCCCGGGTGGCATCGGCGACCATGACATGCGCCGATCCACCTTCTTCTGTGATGATGCGTTGTGTTTCCTGCGCGGCTTCAAGATTGAGATCGGAACCAAACACACTCGCTCCCTGCCTGGCCAAAGCCACTGCGATTGCCTTGCCGTTGCCCCAACCTTCTCCTAGTGTGCCGCAACCCGTTACGAGCGCGATTTTGCCATCCAGTCTAAACATAACGTCCCTTGTTTCTGTTGTTGTATGCAAAGCAATATTACCTGTGCGTCACAATAGGAGCAAAAGCCTTTTTAAAGCATACGTGACGCACCTTGAAATGTGGGTCCATCTGGTGAAATCAAGCAAGAACCCACATGATTCGCGCAGCAAAAAAAACAGGCCCGAATGTTGAGATTCGGGCCTGCGAATAACAGCGGAAAAATCGGATTGGCGCTACATCAAGTCAAATCGTTGACCAATGAGGCAAGCGTATCGTCAGGCAAGGTTTCCACATGCATCGGATACTCTTTGTGATCACAACCCACCATCATCTGAGCGCCCGCTTTGAGCGACTTTTTCATTTCAGGCGTCAACTCGAAACGCATAAAGTGAACGGATGATGTTTTGTCAGCCGTTGTGCGATCGAGATCTTCGTTCGCAATCGCGTACACGCGGGGCTGACCCTCGACCTGAATGAACATCTTGTGCTCAATGCCCAACAACTTCGCCAAAGCGAGACGGCGCTCGGCTTCGTTCGGGTATTCAAGCATCATCGTAGCCTTGAAGTTGGAGCCATCCGGTACGAGCGGGTTGTAAGCACCCAACTCGTCCTGAATACCTTCTTCGTCGAAAATTTTCTCGACACGCAACATTTCCTGAATTTGATAGCGCATCAAAAGCTCGCTTTCAAACAACAAGTTGAGATGCTCGCCCAGGCGGACGCTACGCTTGCGGCGCTCTTCGATCGCCTGCTTGCGCATCTCGGGACGGGCCTTATGATAAGCCTCGAGGGTCATCAAACTTTCACGCGAAATTTTGCTCATTTCCATTTCCTTTACAGACCGTATGCTTTGGCGATCAATGTGAGAGGATGAGCCATCTCAGCTTTCGCCAAGCCGTTTTCTTCCATACCCTGCTCGATGTGATGGCCAGCCAGCTGGCAATCCGAGCTAATGTAATCAGGTGTATTGTTTGCCATCGCCTTGAAGACGGGTTTACCAATCTTCATCGCCTGAGTATGAAACTCTTTCTTCACGCCCCAGGTTCCCGAGTGACCGGAACAGCGCTCGACCACGTTGACTTCAGTGCCGGGCACGAGCTTCAATGTTTCCGCGGTCTTTTTGCCCACGTTTTGCACGCGTGAGTGACATGGAATGTGATAACTCACGTGACCCAACTCTTCTTTGAAGTCAGTCTTGAGCAAACCATCTCTGTTGCGCTCGATGAAGTACTCAAACGGATCCCACATCGCTTCCTTGACCAGCTGGACATCCTCTTCGTCAGGGAACATCAAGGGGAGCTCTTGTTTGAACATCAGCGTACAGGACGGGATGGGCGTGACAATCGCATAACCTTCGCGTGCGAGCTTCGCAAGCTTGGGAATGTTCTTGTCTTTGTTCGCCGCAACGGACTCAAGATCACCGAGCTCGAGCTTGGGCATGCCACAGCAGGCTTCCTTATCCACCAACTCGTAAGGAATCTGGTTGTGTTCCAGAATCTTGATCAGATCCTGGCCAATACCAGGCTCGTTGTAGTTGATATAACAGGTTGCGTATATGGCAACTTTGCCCGGAGTCTTCGCGCCGTCCTTGACAGGCCATGCGGTCGAAGCCGTCGCAAGCTGCGGGAAGGTCTTGGATGCATACTCTGGAATCCAAGCCTTTTTATCCACACCAAGCGTGGATTCCATCACCGAACGCATGACACCTGTGCGGTTCAACGCATTGACGGACTCTGTCACAATCGGGATACCCGCGAACATGCCCATCTTGTCGGTCGACGCCAACAACTTGTCACGCATTTTGACTTCGCCGTTCTTGAACTTGACCGCTTTCGCACGCAGCATCAAGTGAGGGAAATCGAGGTTCCAAGGATGTGGAGGCACATAGGGGCACTTTGTCACGTAACAGACGTCACAGAGGAAGCACTCATCCACAACCTTGCCGTAGTCTTTTTTGTCAACGCCGTGAACTTCGCCGTCATCGGTCGCGTCAACCAGATCAAACAGTGTCGGGAACGAGCCGCACAGACTCAAGCACCGGCGACAGCCGTGACACATATCAAACACTCTTTCCATCTCAGTGTGCAGTTTTTCCTCGTCATAGAAGTCTGGATTTGTCCAATCCAGAGGATGACGGGTGGGAGCCTCGAGACTACCTTCGCGGTTTGACATAGTGGATCCTTAAATTTGTCACCCTGCAAGCGGGTGCAATGAAAACGATTGTGACCAGCATAGCCGGCCACAGATCTTGCAGTTTGGGCAGCAGTCGAAAATGTTCGCTGGCTGCCCAAATTTCTCAGAGACGCTTAGTCAACCAGTGCGTCCAGAGCTTTCTGATAGCGATTGGCGTGTGAACGCTCGGCTTTTGCCAAGGTCTCAAACCAGTCGGCGATCTCGTCAAAGCCTTCGTCGCGAGCGATTTTGGCCATGCCGGGATACATATCGGTGTACTCGTGTGTTTCGCCATGAACAGCGGCTTTCAGGTTGTCGCGGCTGGAACCGATTGGCAAACCTGTTGCTGGATCACCAGCAGCCTCGAGGAACTCGAGGTGGCCGTGTGCGTGGCCGGTCTCGCCTTCTGCTGTCGAGCGGAACAAAGCGGCAACGTCGTTCTGGCCTTCGATGTCAGCCTTGTTTGCGAAGTACAAGTAGCGGCGGTTAGCCTGTGATTCGCCTGCGAATGCGTCCTTCAGGCACTGTTCGGTCTTTGAACCTTTGAGCTGGGCCATATAGCCTCCTGACAAATGAAATTAAGAAGAAGAAGTGGAGTCTAGATCTGCGGAACCGGAAAAAACCGGCTCAATCTGTACTCTGACGCTAGTGTATGTCCTGCGCGTCGATGAAGGAAATTAAATTTATCTACTTTTTAGATAGTTTTTACCTAACAACACCCTAATAGGGGCGATCAGGCGCTCTTACCCCTGATACGCCCACTGGGGAGCGTTATTTGGCTGTATCGGCCATCCAACGTTCAGTTAAACGGACAAAGTAGCTGGCACCCACGGGAATAATGGCATCGTTGAAATCGTACGAGGTATTGTGCACCACACAAGCACCTTCGCCATGCCCCTCCAGACGATGATGGCCGTCTCCGTTGCCAATAAATGCATAACAACCAGGCTTGGCCATCAGCATATGCGCAAAATCCTCAGCCGCCATCACTCCGGGGAACTGGTCATTCACCATTTCAGGACCCACAATCTCTCTCATCACCTGCGCCGCGAACTGGGCCTCTTTTGGATGATTGACCACTGGAGGCGAAGCGCGCCTGAAGAAAATTTCGGCCTCGCACTCGTGCGCCCGGGCGATCTGAACCGCGAGCGTTCGCAATCGCTCCTCCAGGCGATCCAGGGCGGAGACGGAAAAAGTACGAATCGTGCCACCCACGGCTGCAACATCCGGAATGACGTTGGGCGCCACGGAACCCTCAAGCTGCGTCACGGCCAGCAACGCACGTTCAGTGCTCGGAATCACCTTGGCCACCAGACCCTGCAACGCTTGGGCAAACTCCAGTGCAGGTGCGACCGGATCCGTTCCTGTGTGAGGTAGCGACGCGTGCGTACCTTGACCTTTGATTGTGACCTTGAAGGTATTGCTCGAAGCCATGAATGGCCCGTTATTCAGAGCAAAGCCGCCCACGTTGCCGATCGAGAAGTTATGCAAACCAAACACCGCCTCACAAGGAAAGCGCTCAAACAGGCCATCTTCAATCATTTTTTTAGCGCCCGCCTTACCCATCTCCTCGGCTGGCTGGAACACAAAATTCACCGTACCCGTGAAATTGCGTGTCTGGGACAAGTGCCACGCCGCGGCGAGCAGCATGGTCGTATGTCCATCATGACCACAGGCGTGCATCTTTCCATCGTGGGTGGACTTATGTTCAAACTCATTGATCTCCTGAAGCGGTAATGCATCGAGATCCGCGCGTAAACTGAGTGTCCGGCCACCTTCGCCGACTTTCAACACCCCCACAACACCCGTGCCTGCGATGCCGCGATGCACTTCGATGCCCCACTCTTTAAGCAAGTTCGCGACGATCTCTGAAGTCCGATGCTCATCGAACCCGAGCTCGGGATGGGCGTGAATATCACGACGGATTTTGACAAAACGGCTGTAGTCCGCAAATGCATCGACGAGTTTCATGTTTAAGCTATTCCAATTAAAAGTTGACGTTATTTCCGCCTTTCAGACCCAAAATATCGCGCGCCTCGTCGGGCGTCGCAACCTCGCAATTCAACGCTTCAAGCACGGTACGAATCCGGGTGACCTGCTCGGCGTTCGATGCCGCCATTTTCCCGGGGCCGATCCACAACGAATCCTCCAAACCGACGCGCACATGCGATCCCATCGCCGCGCCCATCGTCGCCAAAGGAATCTGATTGCGGCCGGCACCGAGGATGGACCATTGATATTGATCACCAAACAAACGGTCAGCCGTTCGACGCATATGCATCAGATCCTCCGGATGAGGGCCAATTCCGCCCAAGATACCAAATACTGACTGAATGAAGATCGGTCCTTTAACGAGTCCCTTTTCCGCAAAGTGTGACAGGTTGTACAGATGACTGATGTCGTAGCACTCAAACTCAAAGCGCGTGCCGTTTTCCGAACCACGCCTCAATATCGTTTCAATATCTTTATACGTGTTCTTAAACACCAGATCGCGACTATTTTCAAGGTGCTGGCGCTCCCACTCATGCTTGAACTCTTTGAAACGATCCAGCATCGGAAACAAGCCAAAATTCATCGATCCCATGTTCAGCGAGGCCACTTCGGGCTGAAACGTCATCGCCGGACGCATCCGCTCCTCAACCGTCATGTGAGGACTGCCTCCTGTTGTGATGTTGATCACGGCATTGGTGGCTGCTTTGATTTCTTTTAAAAAGGGACGAAAAAACTCTGGATCTTGCGTGGGCTTTCCATCCTTTGGATCGCGCGCATGAAGATGCAAAATTGCCGCGCCTGCCTTAGCTGCATCAATCGCAGACTTGGCGATTTCCTCGGCAGTCACCGGCAGGTGGGGCGACATGCTCGGCGTATGAATCGCTCCCGTCGCTGCACAAGTAATAATGACTTTTCGCGCACTGGCCATACAGTCTCCACGTATTTGCTTTGAATGAAACTAGATTAAGTGAATGATTATTCAGCGGACTTTTTATGTGCGGCCAACGCCATCAGTCGTCTGTCACGCCATAGCCGTCTCTCAAGCAGCTTTTCCTTGGGCAAGATTGAACGGCGTTGCGCCTCAAGTTTTTCAATCACTGCTTCAGACCAGGGCTCGGTAGATGTCTGTTCGGTTGCGATAGTCTGATACATGTCATTGAAACGTCGTGCGTAATCCGCCAAACCCTCAGGCGCATTCAAATCAATGGTTTCAAAAGGTCCCATGAATGACCACCGCAAACCCAGGCCCTCGCGCACCGTGACGTCCAGACCCTCTGCGTCGACATAGCCCTGCTCGACCAGCCTGAAGGCCTCGCGCAGCAACGCACCTTGTAAACGATTGAGCACAAACCCCTTGAGCTCGCGATGAATCTTGACGGGCTTTTGTCCGACCCCCTCCATCACATCCCATGTTTGTTGAATCACCTTGGCATCGGTCCAGGGTGCACCGCAAATCTCAACCACTGGCACTAAATAGGGAGGATTCACAGGATGCGCGATCAAGCAACGCGCGCGTCCTGCAAGATCCTCTGTAAACGCAGAAGCAGGGATGCTCGATGTCGAACTGGCCAAAATCGTCGTGGGTGGCGCAAGCGCATCCATCCGAGCAAAAATTTCTTTTTTCATCTCGAGTCGTTCAGGCAGACTTTCCTGAACATAATCGGCACCGGACATCACCTCTTCGAGGCTTGCACACCCACTGATGCGGGAAATCAGGCCCGCAGCATCTTCAATCAATCCTGCTGCCCGCAGGTCCGACACTTGTTTCTCAATCAGTCTTGCAGCCTGACCCACAGCACTCGGATCCCCATCCCACATCTTCACGCGATGGCCACCGCGGGCAAATACGATCGCCCATGCCTGTCCGACCAATCCTGATCCCACAATCGCAATATTCATATGCTCCTCAGTATTTTTGCTGTTCGTACTGTGTTGTTTCGCGCAATCGACTCATCACGATAATACGGTTAAGTCAGGACCAGCAAGCGATTTGCGTCCATGGGATGCGCGATGACCGTCCAATCCACACCAAAGGCCAGTCTGAGTGCCTCAGAAGTGAGAACTTGACTGGGTATACCGTTCGCGATCACGCGCCCTTCGCTGAGCAAAACAAGTCTCTGACAGTGGCGCGCCGCCACATTGAGATCGTGCACCACAATCAGCACACCAATGCGCGCGGTGCAGACAAGCCGTTCCAATACCTGCATGAACTGAATCTGGTGCCTGGGATCGAGGCTCGCTAGGGGCTCATCCAAAAGCAAATAGGCTGACCCTTGGTAATGTTCGATTGCAAAACATTGGACAAGTGCGCGCGCCAGTTGCACGCGTTGTTGTTCACCGCCAGAAAGCTCGGTATAAATCTTCTCTTGCATGGAAACCAGTTCAGTCATGGTCAATGCGCGGTTTAACCATTGTTCAAGCTGGGCTGGGCTCGCTTGCGGATATGGATACGCCCCCATCGCCAAAATGTCGGCGACCTTCAGGGCAAAACTCAAATTGGATTGCTGCGTCACAACGGCGCGCCTGCGCGCTTGCTCAAGTGTGCTCAGGTGATCGAGTCCGACCCCATCAAGCTCGACCATGCCGTCAAGACTCTTGAATTCACCGGCCATCGCAGCGAGCAGTGTCGACTTGCCGGCGCCATTAGGACCTAACAGACCCACGAGCTCACCGGGCACAAGCGAAAGCTCGACTTCGTTCAACACAATGCGTTGAACACGCTCGAATGTGAGACGAGTGACGTTGAAAGGCATTAAGCTAAAAAGCCGCGACACTGCGCGGCTTTTTTCCTTGGAGCATCAAGCAGACGGGACGGTTTTGGCCATAGGAGGCAAGCCCTCGACACTGGCGTACCATGCCTCGAGTTTTGGATGACCCGGACGCCATGGCTCATTGGCAAAACGGAAATCCAGATATCCAAGCGCGCATGCGACGGCGATATCGCCAATCGTCTTCAAAGGTCCCAGACTGGCGACCTCTTTTTCGAGCACATCCAGAGCACGCGCGACCTTGCCACGCTGCAAATTAATGTAACCAATACGTCCCTCATCCTGAGGCAAGGCGATTTCTCGACGGCGCGGCTGGCTCGCATCCAGGATGCCATCGCCAAGCGCTTGCAGACGCAACGCAGCCCAGCGGGCAGGGCCCGCAGCAGGGAAAAGAGGAGGCGCGCTACCAATGCTGTCGAGATACTCGCAAATCACCGGACTATCAAACAAAGCCACACCTTGATCGGTGATCAGTGTCGGAATTTTCCCCAGAGGATTGGACTCTGACAAAACCGGATCCGTCGTGGCAATCGTCCACCTTTCAAGTTGATTGTCGATCCCGCGAGCAATGGCACAAGCAATCGCTTTACGAACATAAGGACTAGCGGCAGAAGCGGTAATTTTCATAAATGCATCCGATTAAAGAGTGTCAGAACAAGTTCGGTCTATTTGTACTACAAAAACCACGTCTGACGACACTGCTGCTATGCAGCAAATATTCATCGTCTCAAAAAGAATGGTCTGTAGTAAATTTTGTCCCAATCATTTGTTCTCTTGCGCTTCCTCGGACACCTCATGCCTAAACCGATCAATCTTCACGACTTCAGAGTGCTCGCCCAACGCAGGCTCCCTAAAATCGCATTTGACTTCATTGATGGCGGTGCCGATGACGAACTCGGCATGCTTCGCAACCGAGAGGCGTTTTCAACCTATCAACTTTTGCCGCGCTATCTGATCGACGTCACGCACCGAGATCAATCCGTAGAACTCTTTGGTCGACGTTACGCAAGTCCGATCGGCATTTCGCCAACAGGCATGGCCGGTCTTTTTCGCACTGGTGCCGATGCCATGCTCGCTGGCGCGGCTAAAAAAGCAAACGTCCCGTTTCTCTTATCGAGTGCAAGCAATCTCAAAATCGAAGATGCCGCGAAAATCGCGCCTGAAAATGTCTGGTTCCAGATGTACGCGACGAGCGATCCTCGCATCAATGAAGACCTCGTCAAACGGGCTCGGAATGCAAATGTGGGCGTTCTAGTCATTACAGTCGATGTGCCCGTCAATTCGAATCGAGAGCGCAATCGTCGCAACGGCTTTACGCGTCCTTTTAGGATGACGCCCGCCATCATGCTGGACGCCCTGACGAAACCAGGCTGGGTCATAGAGTATCTAAAAGCCGGTGGCATGCCCATGATGAGCAACTGGCAACCTTATGCCAGGGAAGGTGCGTCTGCGAACGAAGTCGCGGACATGTACGGCACCTTGACACCTGCGCCGATGACTAGCTGGGAAACTGTCGCCGCAGTCCGGGAACAATGGAAGGGGCCACTGGTTATCAAAGGTCTTCTACACCCTGATGATGCGACACAAGCTGTCAAACTCGGCGCTCAAGGCATCATTGTTTCAAATCACGGCGCGAGACAACTCGACAATGCGCCCTCGCCACTCACCATGCTTCCCGCGATCAAGGCAGTGGTTGGTGATCGCGCCACCTTGATGATGGATAGCGGCGTACGACGCGGCTCCGATGTCGTCATCGCAAAGTGCCTGGGCGCTGAGAGTTGTTTTTTCGGACGTCCCACACTCTATGCCGTGGCGGCCTTGGGACAGGATGGTGCCGAGCAGGTCTTTGCCATCATGCGCAGAGAAATTGACGCTGTGCTCACACAAATCGGGTGCGGAAATTTCAATGTGCTTGATGGTCGATATTTACAACCATCCTTTACATCGGTCTGACCATCCGTCTAACTGACGAGATCAATCACTACGTTGCCGAGCACCTTGCCTTGCTCAACCGCTTCATGCGCGGCAACGATATCCGAGAGAGCGAAACGCGCGCCAATGGCATGTTTGAGCTTTCCCGTCGCAAGCAGCTCACTCAGCCCCTTTAGAGCCGCTTGCCGCTCAGCGGGAGTCAAGTCATACACGAGAAAAAACTGCAGACTCAAACTCGTCGTCAAACAAAGCCGAAAAGGAATCAAAGGAGGTTCGACACGATTCGAACCGAAACACGCGACGGTTCCATGCGGGGCCAGCGCACCATCGCGCACGAGATCCGTTGTCGTGGAGAAGTCCATATCGATGATTGCATCGGCACCACGCCCGCCTGTGAGCTCCTTGACTCTTTGAGCCACAGCTTCGGTTTTATAGTTGATTGTTTCCTTCACTCCGGCTGCGCGCGCATGGGCCGCCTTGGCTTCGGAACTCACGGTTCCAATGACGCGAGCGCCTTTAAGCGTCGCCATCTGAGCGGCATAATGTCCAACAGCCGAAGCCGCTCCGATCACCAACACATTTTTTCCCGCAATATCGCCGCATCGTCTGACTGCTTCATAAGCAGTTAGCCCCGGAATTCCCATGCAAGCTGCGCCGTCAAAATCGACATGATCAGGCAAAGCAACGGCTTGAGCCTCAGGCAATGCAACATATTGCGCGGCAGTACCGAAAGGCCTTTGATACTGAGCATTCCAAAGCCAGACACGCTCACCGAGCCGGTCTTTGGATACGCCAGGCCCAACCTGGTCAATGACGCCACCCGCATCGCTATGCGGCACGATTCGCGGATCGTTGATCGGGCGATTGCGACGGGACTTGACGTCCGAGGGATTCACGCCTGAGGAGTGAATCTTGACACGGACTTCGCCTGGTCCCGCCTCGGGTGTAGGCAAGTCGCCCACGATCAACACTTCACGGGCTTCGCCGTTTTTTTCATACCAAGCTGCGTGCATTGCCTCTTCCTGATTTTTATATTTTTTTAAATGATTAATTCACGCAAGTTTGTTGATACTGAATCAACCGACCGTACTGATCGTACACGGGAATCTGCGCAGTCCGGCAAGGTACGGGCAGCGAGTAAAACTGGCCGTATGGAGGCACGGCCGGAGGATAGACATTGACGACCTGAGGGTAGACAGGAGGCGCGACATAGCGGTTGTATTGGCTGCCCACGCCGATCACCACACCCACAGCAGCACCGAGCGCTGCCGCATTCCAGGCATTAAAGTTGTTTTGCTTGTAGCCATGATAATGTCCATGACGATATTTGTTTGGGCCGGCATGCGCGGGCGCGAGTGCCGAGACAGTCAGGGCAGCTGCCGCAATCGCCAGTGTGATGGACTTTTTCATCATCGACTCCTTGGAGTATTCCAATCAGATCAACACGATTTCCGCAAGAGTTGCAGACTATCGTTACTACCTAGTTTACGACCAAAATTTAGCGCATGTGAGTGATCAAACAATAAATTTTTTACAAACCGCCCTTGATGCGGTCCTCCAGATGCCCCACCGATACGATTATGATGAAAGAGCGACATTTGGACGGGCGAATCCATGACTCAGACTGACGCACCTCTTGAAAGTTCCACCACTTTTCAAATACCTGGCATGGATTGCCCCGCCGAGGAACAGCTTGTTCGTCTAGCCCTTGCCTCTTTGGAAATCAACGCACTCTTCTTCGATCTTAATCAAAAAAAACTAACCGTTCGACATCGCATCGCGTCCAGTGACATCCTGGAAAAGCTCCAGCCTCTTGGACTTGGAGCGGCCATACTTTCTGATGAACAAGTCATTGCCACCCCCGCAACGGCAGCCAGCGACGCTTCACAAACTCGCGTCCTGCTTTGGCTCTTGGCACTCAACGGCACTATGTTCTTTGTCGAAGTCACGGCGGGCTGGTTTGCCGAATCTGCCGGGCTCATCGCGGATGGGATTGACATGTTCTCCGACGCTGCCGTCTATGGCGTCTCACTTTACGTCGTTGGAAAATCCGCCGCATACAAGCTCAAAGCGGCAAAGTTCGCGGGTTTCATTCAAATCCTTCTAGCCGCGGGTATATTCACTCGCGTGGCCTATCAGGTCTCAACAAACGCCATGCCTGCGCCTGACTCGATGATTGGCTTTTCATTTTTGGCGTTGCTCGTGAACATCACTTGCCTGTATCTCGTCGCCAAGCACCGGGATGATGGCGTGCATATGCGAGCTAGCTATATTTTTTCAGCCAACGATGTGATAACGAGCCTGGGAGTGATTGTCGCGGGCTTCCTGGTAGCGTGGTTTTCCAGTCCCTATCCGGACTGGATCATCGGCGCGATCATCGGTTTCATTGTCTTTCTAGGCGGGATCCGGATACTCAGACTCTGACCTCAACCCACTAGGGCGATTTGAGCTCTTCTGGTGCCCAGGCGGGCCAACGCTTTTCAAGGAATGCTGCGACGCCTTCTTGCGCCAAATCACCACCTGATGCGGTCGTGCCATCTCCACGAACTTGCAGGGAGGCATTTTTCTGACCACTGCCAGCATCCAAAGATTTGACGAGTTTTCTGGTCGACATGACTGCGCCCAACTCCGCTGTCATCAAGTGACCCAAAATGCCATTTATCCTTGCATCCAGTTCGGATGCATCGCAAATTTCATGAACAAGCCCCAGACGCCAGGCTTCAGCCGCGCTCAGCGTTTCACCTGTCATCAGCCACCTGCCAGCCTGGCGCGAACCAATCGCGCGAGCAAGATAGGGCGCAACCACTCGGGGAACCATACCGAGTCGCGTTTCCGCTTGGGTGAACTCGGCCTCGTGACTGGCAACCGCAATGTCCGCTGCCGCCACCAATCCGACGCCGGTGCCCACGCAGTGACCATGCACGCGAACAATCACAGGGACCTGAACGTCGTCGATCACCTTGAGCAGTTCGGCGAAGGCAGCGTCTGGCGCATCATCCGATTGACCGCGCTCGTGCCAGGCGCGCTGATACCAACCGAGATCCGTTCCGGAACAGAAGGACTCCCCGCGGGAAGCTAAAACAATCGCGCTGACCTCTTGATCAGCGCTTGCATCACGCATCGCCTCAGTGAGCTCCTTTACCATGACCTCATTCACAGCGTGATGCACCTCTGGCCGATTCATCCAGATCACGGCAACACGCGAGCCGCGAACAACTTCGATTGTTTCAAACATATTATTTGTAAAGTACCTCAGGCAACCACAAACCAATCGCGGGGAACATGTAAAGCAAGAATATGGCCAAAATCTGTATACCCATGAACGGCAACATACCCAGGAAGATTTGATTCAAGGTCACGTGTGGAGGAGAGACTCCTTTCAAATAAAACGCTGCCATTGCGACTGGAGGTGATAGAAAGGCCGTCTGCAAATTCAAGGCAACCAAGAGTCCGAAGAACAGTGGGTCGATATTAAACTGAGCAAGCAAAGGCACGAAGATCGGCATGAAAATCACGATGATCTCGGTCCACTCGAGCGGCCAGCCCAGGATAAATATCAGGATCTGGGCAAGCAACATGAACTCCAGCGAAGTCAGCCCAAGAGACAGGACCCAGTCTTCGATGATTTTCTGGCCGCCTAACAAAGCAAACGCCGCGGAAAAAATCGACGAGCCCACAAACAACCAGCAGACCATCGCACTGGTTTTGGCCGTCAGAAAAGTTGACTCTTTGAGGACGTTTAAATTCAGACGACCGTAGGCGAGCGCCAGCAGCGCGCCTCCAAGTGCCCCCATCGCCGCCGCCTCGCTTGGTGTCGCCAAACCAAATCCTATGGAGCCCAGCACCGCGCCAATTAACACTGCCAGTGGGAAAAATGATCCCATCAACATTTTGAATACTTCAAGACGCGCCCAGGTGAGGGTCACATAAAACACCAGCATGATCAGCGCCGCGATGCCCAGATATATCCAGTATCCGGTTGGAACAGGCAAACGCTCGACGGTGGCATCACCCTTGGCAGGCTCTTGCGCAGCAGCGGGAGCGGCTTCCTTGGCGGCAACCGATGCTGCCGCGGGCTCGCTCGAAGGCGGCTCAGCCAGACCAGAGGGGGGCTCAGCTAAGCCAGAACCGCCACCGCTCAAATTACTGGAGAGTTGCAATTCTGCCGGGATCTCAAAAACCTCCTTGGGTTCCGTCGCGACGCGATAAATCACCAGTGATAGAAACGCTGTAATCAAAAGAGGCAGCATCACGGCAAGCGCATTACGATTCATGTATTGCCGCGTCACAGCAGGATTTTTAGGGCCCTTGAAAAAATTCGACAACAAACCTGTCGCGGCGAGGGTATAACCTTGCGACTTGATCGCCTCTGATCCCGCGGGCAAAGCAACCTCGCGTTCCTTGGCAGAAAGCGGCGGGGCCATATCTGGCCAAATTTTGGCAACAATCATCACATACGCCGCATATAAGACCGCGAGCCCAATTCCGGGCAAGAGCGCGCCGGCATACAGCTTCACAACAGAGGTCCCAGTGGTCGCGCCGTACACGATCAGCAGCACCGAAGGCGGAATCAAAATTCCCAGACATCCTCCAGCAGTAATCACTCCGGCAGTCAGTTTGACGCTGTACCCGGATTTCAACATCGCGGGCATGGCCAGCAAGCCCATGAGCGTGACAACTGCGCCGACAATACCGGTTGCTGTTGCAAATATTGCGCATGTCACAAGCGTCGCAATGGCAAGTGCGCCCGGCAAACGCGCCAAAGCAAGATGCAGAGAGCGAAACAATTTTTCGATCAAGTTCGCGCGCTCAACCAGATATCCCATGAACACAAACAACGGGATCGAGATCAACGCGTCATTGGTCATGGTGGCGTAGGTACGTTGAACCATGAGCGTCAGCGTCTGATTCAGCGCCTTACCCGTCATCTCCGGAGCTTGCAAGATATAGGCAAGGAAAGTGAAGATCACGCCCATACCCATCAGCGTGAACGCGGTCGGGAATCCGAGCATGATGGCCACCACAATGAGTGCCAGCATGATCAAACCGATGTGTCCTGTCGTGAGCGCTGTCCAGGGCGTCAAAAAGATAATCAGCATCACGACGATGGCGATGCAACTAAACCCGAACCATATTGCCTTTGGCAGTTTCATTTTGCGTGCTCCTTGCCAACGACATACTTGTCCAGAGATTGGATGTCCTCATCTTTGACGTGCACAAGCTCCTTGAGTTTTTCCACATCGACTTCCTGCACATCAGCCTCCCGCTCCGGCCAGCTTCCGTTTCGCAAGCACATCACGCATCGCACGATTTCTGCAAAGCCCTGGAGCAGCAGAAAAAATCCTGCGAAAGGAATAAATGCTTTGAAAGGATAGACAGGCGGGCCATCCGCCATAAGCGAGGAGTGCTCATTAATGGCAATCGAATCTGCTGCGAAGGTCCAACCGGCCCAGACCATCGCTGTCACACCCGGTATAAAAAAAGCGACATACAAAATCAAATCAATCCAGGCCTGCCCCCGAGGCGGAAGATACCCATAAAGGATGTCTCCACGCACATGTCCGTTCTTAGCTAGCGTATAGGCCCCCGCCATCATGAACATGATGCCGTAATACATCGATTGCAAGTCAAACGCCCACGAACTCGGCTGATTGAACAAATATCTGGCAACCACTTCCCACGAAACATGCAGAGTGAGCACGACGATTAACCACGAAAACGTTTTACCCATCAACGTGGACATCGCATCGATGCGCCAAAGCCATTTATTCATACATTCATCCAGACGGTGTGTCGGGTCGTGAATCCACAAGAAAAGATGGCATCTTGCGCAGATGCCATCCCGATCTTCACTCTACAAAAAATCAACCTTTCTTTTGCGCGAAGAAATGGTTGTAGGCCATACGGAAGTTCACGTTCGTATCGCCTGACCACTTTCCAGCGCGCTCGGCGAATGCTCTTTGAGAATCGAGCACTTTTTTGAACAAAGGATTCTCTGCCGAACGTTTCGCAATCATCTGATCCCAGATCTGAAGCTGTCTTTGCAAAATCGCATCCGGAGTTTTGTAAAACTTCACCCCTTTGTCTTTCTGCAAAACTTCATAGTCTTTGGAATAACGGTCAATCGCTTTCCAGGACATATCGGCACTCGCTGCCTGAGAGGCAACCGCCAACACACTCTTGAGGTGCTTGGGCAAGGCATCGTATTTCGCCTTGTTGAACAAAATCTCGAACTGCTCGGCGCTTTGGTGGAAACTCTGCAACATGCAGACCTTGGAGACGTCTGGAAAACCAAGAATCAGGTCTGAAGAAGCATTGTTAAACTCGGCGCCGTCGAGCAGTCCACGATCCAGTGCTGGCACAATCTCGCCGCCTGGTAACGCGTTGACCGCTGCACCCATCGCTGTGTACATGTCGATGGCGAGACCCACTGTACGGAACTTAACGCCCTTGACGTCTTCGACTTTTGAAATAGGTTTTTTAAACCAGCCAAATGGTTGCGTTGGCATCGGTCCGTACATCAGTGAGACGACGTTGACACCCATTGCCTTTTGAATTTCCACAAGCAACTCTTTACCGCCACCGTACTCGTGCCAAGACAACAGCATGTTGGCATCCATACCGAACGAAGGTCCCGATCCCCAGAGCGCCACGGCAGTGTTTTTACCGTACCAATACGCCACAACGCCATGACCGCCATCCAGCGTTCCCGCAGAGACAGCATCCAGCAAATTAAAAGCAGGCACGACCGCGCCGGCGGGAAGGACATCAATCTTGAGTTGCCCTTCTGCCATGTCATTCACTTTCTTGGCATAGTCGAGCGCATATTCGTGGAAAATGTCTTTGGCGGGCCAAGTACTTTGAAAGCGTAACGTGATGGGTGCGTTTTGGGCTTTGGCAACAACCGGTACACCTAATACAGCGGCAGAGCCGACCGCAGCGGTAGAGAAAAACTTTCTTCTGGAAGACTGAATGGACATCCTCAACTCCTTAAAGTCGATAAACGCTGCGCTTCATCCCTGTCGACAATACTTTTGAAGTTTTAAATTCTTTTGTCGATCTATTTAAACAATCTGTTTAGACCATTAGACGCTGCCATCAGATCTCAGACAACCACTTAGTTATAAGTATTAACCCTCCCTTTTAACGATTTGAGCTGGGATCAACGATCCCGTTCGATCGCAAAGGCACAAAAATCAATCAGGGCCTGTCTAGCCGGCGAGTCGGGGAGCGTTTCAATCGCTTGGCGGGCAAGCGTGGCTTCGGCAACCGCACATCGGCTCGCGTGCTCAAGCGCACCGGTTTCCTGGATCGCCCTGGCAACTGCATCAAAATCAGCCTCGCCTTTTTCAATTGCGTCCCGAACCAGCTGTTTTTGTGCCGGCGTTCCGATTTCGAGCACCCTGATCAGAGGCAGAGTCGGTTTGCCCTCGCGCAAATCGTCACCCACATTTTTACCGAGCGCCCCCACATCTCCGTTGTAATCCAGCACATCGTCGACCAGCTGAAAAGCGGTTCCGATATGACGTCCATAGGCCGCGGCGGCCTCTTGCTGGGCTGGGGATGCCCCGGCCAGAACAGCACCCGCCTCGGCGGCGGCCTCGAAAAGCTTGGCGGTCTTGAAACGTACCACCTGCAAATACCGGGCCTCGGAAACATCAGGGTCGTGGATATTGAGCAGCTGGAGCACCTCGCCCTCGGCGATCACGGTGGTGGCGCCCGACATGATCTGCATGATCCGCATGCTGTCGACGTCCACCATCATCTCGAAGGCGCGGGAATAGAGATAATCCCCCACCAGAACGCTTGCGGCATTGCCAAACACAGCATTTGCCGTCCCGCGACCGCGCCTGAGGTCGGATTCGTCCACGACATCGTCGTGCAGCAGGGTCGCCGTGTGGATGAACTCCACCGCCGCCGCCATCAGATGGTGATGGCTCCCCTTGTAGCCGAGCGCCTGGGCGACCAGCAACAAGAGGACCGGGCGCATGCGTTTTCCGCCTGCGCTGATGATGTATTCGCCGATCGTCCGGATCAATACGACGTCGGAATTGAGTCTGGAACGGATCACGGTATCGACCGTTTCCATGTCCCGGGCCACTGGGGCTAAGAGGTTTGAGAGCTTATGCAAGAGACTTTCTTTTGACTTTCAAGTGGTTACACGCTATTATTTCTGGCTCGGCATCTTAGCCGAGATCCCATTTGCACTAAAACAAGAGGTTAACCCATGTACGCGGTCGTAAAAACTGGTGGCAAGCAGTATCGCATTGCTTCTGGTGAAAAACTTAAAATAGAACAGATACCGGCAGACATTGGGCAAGAAATTACGCTAGACCAGGTGTTATCCGTAGGTGAAGGCGACCAATTGAAAATTGGCACCCCGCTTGTGGCAGGCGCAGTGGTTAAAGCAACGGTTCTTGCGCAAGGACGCCACGATAAGGTCAAGATCTTCAAGATGCGTCGTCGCAAGCACTACCAGAAGCGTCAAGGCCACCGTCAAAACTACACCGAGATTCTGATTGGTGAGATCTCGGCTTAATTGCCGCGATTCATTCAAACAGATCACGGCAAGCACCAGGAGTAAAAAATGGCACAGAAAAAAGGCGGGGGCTCTACCCGCAACGGTCGCGACTCAGAATCGAAACGTCTAGGCGTGAAAGCCTACGGCGGCGAACTGATCCCGGCCGGTTCGATCATCGTGCGTCAGCGCGGTACAACGTTTCACCCCGGTACAAACGTAGGCATTGGCAAAGACCACACGCTCTACGCGCTGACCGACGGTCACGTCAAGTTCTCAGTTCGCGGCAAACTCAACAAGTCGACAGTCTCGATTATTTCGGCTGAGTAATTTGCCTGTTATCCCAAAAAGCCCTGTCGCAAGCGGCAGGGCTTTTTATTTTCACGGTACCATTAGCGCATGAAATTCGTCGACGAAGCCACCATTGAAGTCATTGCCGGCAAAGGCGGCAACGGCGCGCACAGCTTTCGCCGTGAAAAATTCATCCCCAAGGGCGGACCCGACGGTGGTGACGGCGGCAAAGGCGGCAGCGTCTTCGCCGTCGCGGATCGCAACATCAACACCCTGATCGACTTCCGCTACGCGCGCAAGCACTTGGCAAAAAATGGTGAAAACGGTCGCGGCTCTGATATGTACGGCGCGGCCGCACCCAACATTACCTTGCGTGTGCCTGTGGGCACGATTATTTATGACGCGGACACCGGCGAAGAACTTTTCGATATGAATCGCCATGGGCAACAGGTGATTTTGGCAGCTGGTGGCGAAGGCGGACTGGGCAACGTGCATTTCAAGTCCAGCGTCAACCGCGCGCCTAAGCAATGGACGCCCGGCAAAGAAGGCGAGCAGCGCAAACTGCGCATGGAACTCAAGGTGCTGGCCGACGTCGGTCTCCTGGGTATGCCCAACGCTGGCAAATCCACGCTGATCAGCCGAATTTCCAACGCGCGACCTAAAATCGCCGACTACCCATTTACGACACTTCACCCTAATCTGGGTGTCGTGCGCACCTCCGAGTCGCGCAGCTTTGTCGTCGCGGATATTCCCGGTCTCATCGAAGGCGCTTCCGAAGGCGCGGGCCTAGGACACCTGTTTCTGCGTCACCTGACACGCACCCGTATTTTGTTGCATATCGTTGACGTTTCCTCTCATGATCCCGACGAAGACTCTGTCGCGCGGGCGCTTGGCGAAGCGCGGGCAATCGTCGAAGAGCTTCGCCTCTATGACGAAGCGCTCTACAACAAGCCGCGCTGGCTCGTCCTGAACAAGCTCGACGTTGTCCCCAATCCCGAAGAGGTCAAAAAGCGCTTCTGCAAGGAATATGGCTGGACCGGTCCTGTTTATGCGATTTCCGCACTTTCAGGCGACGGTACCCAACAGTTGATCTGGGATTTGCAAAACGCCATCGACGCCTATCGTCAAGAAGACAATATCGCCGAGGACAAGGCCGATGGCACTTATGTCGCCGAGGACCCTCGCTTCGACGAGTCACGTAGCGCTGCCGATACACCTCCGTCGCAACCAAAAGACTAATCGCGTCCCATACTGATCCAGCTTCTGATCTGTACAACATCCATGAATGCCCACGCTTCGCCCCTCTCCGTGATCGCATCCGCTTCGCGCATCGTCGCGAAGGTTGGATCTTCCCTTGTGACCAATGACGGTCAAGGCCTAGACAGACAAGCCGTTGCGCACTGGGCAAGCCAAATCGCCGCCCTGCGCAATCAAGGCAAACAGGTGGTGTTGGTATCAAGCGGCGCGATCGCGGAAGGCATGGCGCGCCTGGGTTGGGCTAAACGCCCAACTTCCATGCACGAGCTTCAAGCCGCTGCGGCTGTCGGTCAAATGGGCCTGGCCCAAGCGTACGAAGTCGCGTTTTCCAAACACAACCTGCGTACGGCCCAGATTCTCCTCACTCACGAAGATCTCGCAGACCGTCAGCGCTATCTCAACGCACGCTCGACGCTCTTTGCGCTGCTCAGACTGGGCGTAGTCCCCATCGTCAACGAAAACGATACGGTCGCGACCGACGAAATCGCCGTTGGCGACAACGACACACTTGGCGCACTCGTCACCAACCTGATCGAAGCCGATGCGCTGATCATCCTGACGGATCAACGTGGCCTGTACGAATCTGACCCCCGTAAAAATCCCGAGGCACGTTTTGTCTCCCATGCCAAAGCCGGTGACTTGACCCTCGAAGCCATGGCGGGCGGAACCGGAAGCGGGATTGGCAAGGGCGGCATGCTCACCAAAATCCTGGCGGCCAAACGCGCAGCGCGTAGCGGAGCCCATACGGTCATTGCCTCGGGTCGCGAACATGAAGTCATGGTTCGACTTGCCGCAGGGGAATGTATCGGCACTGAGCTGCGCGCCGAGTTACCCGTCCTATCTGCGCGTAAACAATGGATGGCTGATCATTTGCGTCTGCGCGGCAAGCTCATGCTTGACGCAGGCGCGGTACAAGCATTGCTCGTCGAGGGCAAGAGCCTACTGCCCGTGGGTGTACGCAATATCGAGGGTGACTTCGAACCTGGCGATGTTGTCGCTTGCCTCGACCTGGAAGGCAGAGAATGTGCCCGCGGACTGATCAATTACTCCTCCTCGGAAGCCAGACGCATCATGGGACAACCCTCTAGCAAAATCGCCGAAATCCTGGGTGCGATGACCGAAGCCGAGCTCGTCCATCGGGATAACCTGATCATTCTTTGAGATTGCCGAGGGCATCCACGCAAAACTGCCCCATCCTGTCCTATACTTTGCACTTGAATGCGGGGGTACTTGGCAATACGCCAGGTTGAGAGAGTCCCTTCGTACCAGTACGGATAATGCCGATGCTGGGAGCGCATCCCGGCTCAGCCCGGGATCCATCCCGATTCGGCTCCAATCGATTTTTGGAGCTTTTTCATGAACGCCAATCCTAAATTCCTTGCAGCGACTGCCGAAGTTGACGCCGCCGCTGTCGCCCCCCTGCCAAAATCACGCAAAGTCTACGAGATCGGCTCGCGTCCCGACATTCGCGTTCCCTTTCGCGAAATCGAGCAAGAGGACACCTCCACCTCGTTTGGCGGGGAAAAAAATCCTCCCTTGACCGTCTATGACACAAGCGGCCCCTACACCGACCCCAACATCAAAATCGACATCCGTCGCGGCTTGCCAGAATTACGCCGTGCGTGGATCGAAGAGCGTGGTGACACCGAACTGCTAAGCGGTCCAAGCAGCACCTACGGTCAGGAACGTCTGGCCGATCCCAAGCTGACAGCCATGCGCTTTGACTTGCGCCGCCATCCCCGACGCGCCAAGGCGGGTGCCAATGTCTCGCAAATGCACTACGCGCGACGCGGCATCATCACGCCCGAAATGGAATTTGTCGCCATCCGCGAAAATCTTCGCCGCGAACAATACATCGAGAGCCTGCGTGCCACGGGTCCCGAAGGCGAAAAAATGGTCAAACGGATGTTGCGCCAACATGCGGGTGAGTCGTTTGGCGCCTCCATCCCCAATCTGATCACACCAGAATTTGTCCGTGATGAGATCGCGCGCGGTCGCGCCATCATCCCCGCCAACATCAATCACCCCGAAGTCGAGCCGATGGCCATCGGACGCAACTTCCTGGTAAAAATCAACGCCAACATCGGTAACTCCGCGGTCAGCTCCGGCATTGCCGAAGAAGTCGAAAAAATGACTTGGTCGATCCGCTGGGGTGGCGACACAGTGATGGATTTGTCCACTGGTAAACACATCCACGAAACACGCGAATGGATCGTGCGTAACTCGCCCGTGCCAATCGGAACAGTGCCAATTTATCAAGCCCTCGAAAAAGTCGACGGCAAAGCCGAAGAACTGACTTGGGAGATTTTCCGCGACACCCTGATCGAACAAGCCGAACAGGGCGTGGACTATTTCACGATCCACGCCGGCGTGCGCCTGCCCTTCATCCCGATGACGGCCGATCGAATGACTGGCATCGTGTCACGTGGCGGCTCGATCATGGCCAAGTGGTGTCTGGCTCATCACAAGGAAAGCTTCCTGTACGAGCGTTTCGAAGAAATCTGCGAAATCATGAAGGCCTACGACGTCAGCTTCTCGCTGGGCGATGGCCTGCGTCCGGGTTCAGGCTTCGACGCCAACGATGAAGCGCAATTTGCCGAACTCAAAACACTCGGCGAGCTCACCAAGGTGGCCTGGAAGCACGACGTTCAAGTCATGATCGAGGGTCCCGGACACGTTCCCATGCAGCTCATCAAAGAAAACATGGAGATGCAGCTCAAGCATTGCGACGAGGCGCCTTTCTACACACTCGGACCATTGACCACCGATATTGCGCCTGGCTACGACCACATCACGTCCGGCATTGGCGCGGCACTGATCGGCTGGTACGGTACCGCCATGCTCTGCTATGTCACACCGAAAGAGCATCTGGGTCTGCCCAACAAGAAAGACGTTAAAGACGGCATCATCACCTACAAGATCGCCGCGCACGCCGCCGATCTGGCCAAGGGGCATCCTGGTGCCGCCATCCGTGACAATGCCTTGTCCAAAGCACGTTTCGAGTTCCGCTGGGAAGACCAGTTCAACCTCGGCCTGGATCCAGACACTGCGAAAGACTTCCATGACGAGACCTTACCCAAGGACTCGATGAAAGTCGCTCACTTCTGTTCGATGTGCGGTCCGCACTTTTGCAGCATGAAAATCACGCAAGACGTGCGCGACTATGCTCAAAAACTGGGGGTCGCCAACGACGCGGCACTCAAGGCAGGGATGCAGGAAAAGGCGGTCGAATTCGTCAAGAAAGGTTCAGAGATTTATCACAAGACTTAAACCTTGAACCTTAAACGGGCGATCAACACGTGACTCGCAGGCTACCCTTCATCGACGCAGCGAAGGGTATCGCCTGTCTGGTGATTGTCGTGCATCATCTCGCAGTCTACGGTCCGATGTCAGAAGTCATCGGCGCCGTATACCCGCAGCTGATTGAGGCGATCGTCGTGTACGGCCGTCTGGCTGTTCAACTGTTTTTTGTCGTAGCGGGTTATTTTGTCGCCTCACAGTTCGCACCAAACGGCGTCACCACATCCATCAATCCGGGCCCCTTGGTCTGGAAACGCTACAAGCGTTTAATCACACCTTTTCTTTTCGCTGTCACGCTTGCCGCTTTGATCACGGCGCTTGTGCGTCCATGGTTTCAACACGACTCACTCTCGGCCGCACCCACAGTGGGGCAACTGATCGCGCACGTATTCCTGATGTACGACCTGATCGGTCTCGAAGCATTATCGGCAGGCGTCTGGTATGTGGCTGTTGATTTTCAGCTCTTTGCCATCATCACCGTACTCATCGCACTGATACATATGTTGCCCCCGCGTTGGCACGTACTGTTACCCGTTGTGGTGACTGCCCTCACCGCTTGGTCTTTATGGCATCTCAGTCGATATTCTCAATACGAAATCGCCGCGCCCTACTTCTTTGGCTACTACGGTCTTGGCATGCTCGCCTTCTGGGCGGCGCGCACCCCGGCCAAAGCCTGGTTCCTGGCCTTGATCGCCTTGTTAGGTTTGATCGCGCTTGGCATTGAATTCCGCAAATCAGTCGCGACCGCGACGCTGAGCGCACTGATTTTGAGTATCGCCAGCGCGCGCGGCTGGCTGGAGCAATGGCCGCGTTCAGCCAGTCTGCACTGGCTAGGGGAACGCTCCTACTCGATTTTTTTAATCCACTACGGTTTGATCATCGGCGTCAATGCGCTCTGGAGCGTATGGTTCCCGACTGGCTTGCTCATCAATGCAATCGGGATACTCGTCGCAATCGCTATGTCGATTACAGGAGGCGCAGTCCTCTATCGTTACGTCGAGTCCCGCCCCGACGTACTGGGCTTAAATGGCACAACCGCCCTGCTCATCCTGGGCGTCCTCGCCACGCTCACAATCGAAACATTTTCACGCTGACGGCTGCCAGCGCAATCTCGTTAGCCCAGGTTCGGCGCCAAAGTCCTCTTGACGTCCGCCGCCGTCCTGCCCGAACGCTTCACATAGTCCTCGACCTGATCTTCGCCAATCGGTCCCACACTAAAGTACTGTGACTGCGGATGGCTAAAGTAGAAACCTGACACGCTCGCTGCGGGATGCATGGCATAGCTCTCTGTCAGCATCATGCCGATATCCGCACCATCCAGGACCTCAAACATCTCGCGCTTGACCACATGCTCTGGGCAAGCTGGATAGCCTGGCGCAGGTCGAATCCCCACATACGCTTCCTTGATCATCTGCTCGTTCGTCAAAGACTCGTCAGGCGCATAGCCCCACAAATCGGTTCGGACGCGCGCATGCAAAGCTTCGGCGAAGGCCTCGGCCATCCGGTCCGCCAAAGACTTCAGCATGATGGAGGAATAGTCATCATTGGCTTGTTCGAATTCTTTTTCTTTCTTGTCTATACCGATTCCGGCAGTCACCGCGAACAGTCCGATGTAGTCCATCACACCTGATGATTTGGGCGCGATGAAATCCGCCAGACATTTGTTTTCAACGCCTTCGCGCTTGATACCCTGCTGGCGCAAGCCACGCCAGGTAAACAAGACCTTTTCGCGCGTCTCGTCCTGATAGACCTCGATATCATCATCGTTGATCGAGTTGGCCGGATAAAAAGCCACTACGCCATTCGCAGTCAACCAGCGACCATCAATGATGCGCTTGACCATCGCCAAACCATCGGCGTGGACCTTGCGCGCCTGCTCGCCAACAATCTTGTCATCCAAAATCGCGGGGTACTGCCCGAACAAGCTCCAGGTCTGAAAGAAAGGTGTCCAGTCAATAAAACGGGCGAGCTCGGACAGATCGAAGTTTTTAAACGTGCGTCGACCAATGAACTTGGGGCGTGGCGGCTGGTACGAAGACCAGTCAAATTTGGGTTTGGCCGCGCGCGCATCAATGATGGACATCAGTGGAGCGGTTTGGCGATTGGCATGACGGCGACGCACGTCTTCGTACTCGACCGCAAGCTCTTCGAGATATGTATTGGCAGTTTCCGAGACGAGGTTTTGTGCCACACCGACTGAACGACTCGCATCGGGGACATAGATCACCGGCCCTTCGTAATGCGGGGCAATCTTGACCGCCGTGTGTACGCGGCTCGTGGTGGCGCCACCGATCATCAGCGGAATCTTGCGGCTGCGGAAATACTCGTCACGCTGCATTTCACTCGCGACATAGGCCATCTCTTCAAGACTTGGCGTAATCAGCCCGGACAAGCCGACGATGTCGACATTTTCTGCTTTCGCGCGTCCGAGAATCTCGGCCGCGGGAACCATCACCCCCATGTTGATGACTTCGAAGTTATTACATTGAAGCACCACGGTGACAATGTTTTTACCAATATCGTGCACATCGCCCTTGACCGTCGCGATCAATATCTTGCCCTTGGCGCGCACATCGCCCCCGGCGGCCGCGATGAGCTTTTTTTCCTCTTCGATAAACGGCACCAGATGGCCCACGGCCTGCTTCATCACGCGGGCCGATTTCACGACCTGGGGCAAAAACATCTTTCCTTCGCCGAACAAGTCGCCGACGATATTCATACCATCCATCAACGGACCTTCGATCACCTCAATCGGGCGACCGCCACGTTCGGCAATCTGCTGACGGATTTCCTCGGTATCCTCGATGATGAACTGAGTGATGCCGTGCACCATGGCGTGCGCCAGACGCTTTTCAACGGACTGCTCACGCCAGGTGAGATCTTCTTCGCGCTTGGCGCCACTGCCTTTGACCGAATCCGCAAAAGACACCAGCCGCTCGGTTGGTGTGCGGGTATCGCCAGGCTCTGTCAAGCCAACCGGCTGCTGACGGTCCAGCACCACATCCTCGACCAGGTCGCGCAGCGTTGGTGAAAGCTCCGCATACACACCGAGTTGACCCGCATTGACGATACCCATCGTCAAGCCTTCGCGAATCGCGTAATACAAAAATACCGTATGGATCGCTTCGCGCATCGGCTCGTTGCCGCGGAACGAAAAGCTTACGTTTGAAATACCGCCAGAGATCCGAGCATGGGGCAGCGCGGCGCGAATCCATTTAGTCGACTCGATAAAGTCGACCGCATAATGGTTATGCTCTTCGATACCCGTGGCGATCGCAAACACATTGGGGTCGAAAATAATATCTTCTGGCGGAAAGCCGACCTCATTGACCAGCAAGTTGTACGCACGCGTACAAATTTCCTTGCGGCGCACAAGCGTATCGGCCTGACCTTTCTCATCGAACGCCATCACCACAGCGGCCGCGCCGTAACGCCGGCACAGATGCGCCTGCTTGAGGAAAGGCTCTTCACCCTCTTTGAGGGAAATCGAATTGACGATCGACTTGCCTTGCACGCACTTGAGTCCGGTCTCGATCACCGACCACTTCGAGCTGTCGATCATGATCGGCACGCGCGCGATGTCGGGCTCTGAGGCGATCAAGTTCAAAAAGCGGTGCATGCAGGCTGCCGAATCCAACATGGCTTCATCCATGTTGATGTCGATGATCTGCGCGCCACTTTCAACCTGCTGTCGCGCGACGGCGACCGCTTCGTCATATTTTTCTTCGCGAATCAGACGGGCAAACATCTTGCTGCCCGTGACGTTGGTCCGTTCACCGACGTTCACAAACAATGTCTCGCCGTCGATATTGAGCGCCTCGAGTCCCGACAGACGCGTCTTGACAGGGATCTCCGGGACCACGCGCACAGGCAGACTGCAGACCTTGTCCGCGATGGCTTTGATATGCTCGGGCGTCGTGCCGCAGCAACCTCCCGCGACGTTGACGAGCCCGGAGCGCGCGAACTCCTCGAGCAATGCCGAGGTATCCGCAGGCGTCTCATCAAAACCCGTCTCGCTCATCGGATTGGGCAAGCCCGCATTCGGATAGACACAAACGTAGGTATCGCAAATCTTGGCCAGTTCGGCGATGTAGGGACGCATGAGTGCGGCACCCAGCGCGCAATTCAAGCCAATCGTAATCGGACGCGCATGACGCACCGAGTTCCAGAATCCTTCGACCGTTTGTCCGGACAAGATACGTCCCGATGCATCGGTCACTGTGCCGGACACCATCACGGGCAGACGCTCGCCACGAGCCTCAAAGACTTCTTCGACCGCAAAAATAGCCGCCTTGGCATTCAGCGTATCAAAAATCGTTTCAATCAAAATCAGGTCAACACCGCCATCAAGCAAGCCGTTGAGCTGCTCGGTGTAGGCCGCACGCAATTCTTCAAAGGTCACATTACGCGCACCGGGATCATTGACGTCCGGCGAGATGGAGGCGGTTTTCGGCTGAGGGCCCAGGGCACCTGCAACAAAGCGCGGACGCTCAGGCGTACTGAACTTGTCACACGCGATACGTGCCAGCCGTGCGGACTCCAGATTCAACTCATAAGCGAGCTCGGGCAAGTCGTAGTCACCCTGAGCGATGGAGGTCGCGCCAAAGGTGTTGGTTTCTACGACATCGGCACCGGCCTCGAGATACCCTTCGTGAATCGCCTGAATGATGTCAGGACGTACGAGCGACAACAATTCATTGTTACCCTTGACGTCTTTGCCATGCTCGGCGAAACGCGCGCCGCGAAAATCCGCCTCAGACAATTTATATGTCTGAATCATCGTGCCCATCGCGCCATCGAGAATCATGATGCGCTCGGCCAGCAAACGGGCAAACGCCGCGCCTCTGGTGTAGCTTTCGATGGGATAAGGCAATTTAGGATAGGTCATGACGATTCAGAAAAAAGCGTGAAGTCCGGGGTAATGGACTCAGTTGCTGAAAGGGTTCAGCCGGTAAACAAAACCCTTTGCGCAATGCGCAACAAATAACTTGTCAGTTTAACAAAAGAGACGCCGTGCTACAGTGATACCAGAATTGGTGCTTTCGATGCAAAAACGGTCTTGCCACAAGCAAAATCGAGCATTGGGAAAGTTAAACGGGAAACAGGGAGATCGATCCATACGGATCCTCGTGCCTGTGCTGCCCCCGCAACGGTCAACGTCCGGTCCTTCAACAATGAAGCCCACCTGACGCCAGCCCGATACCGGCCAGTTTGAGTGGGATTGGTGCTTTTAGCCAGTCCTTTTGAACGTTCAGGATGTGCGGGGACGCACATCACTACGAGGCCTCACATGCATCACTCAACCAACCGAACTCGGTCCGGACGCACGACTATTACCCTTGCGATGACTACGGCTTTCGCTTCAGGGATCGGAATCACCGCTCTTTCACCCATCCAGGCGCTCGCTCAGCCGGCCCCCCCTGCAACCGCAACGACAGTCCCGCAGCTCGCCACGATTGTGGTGACCCCGGCTCGCACACCAGAACCTCTGTCAGAAACCCTCGGCGACAACAGTGTCATCACGCGGCAAACGCTCGACACGCTTCCAAACGGAACATTGTCCGATGCCCTGATTCGCTCGCACAGTATCGAGGGGGTCAATCTGGGCGGCCCTCAAACCGTCAGCACGATCAATATTCGCGGCACGAACAGCAACCAGTCTTTGGTGCTCATCGATGGCGTGCGCGTCAACAACGCCACTAACGGTCTGCCACCGCTCAACGCCATTCCGCTCAACAGCATCGAACGCATTGAAATTGTCCGCGGCACCAGCAGCAGCCTGTATGGCGCGGATGCAATCGGTGGTGTGGTCAACATCATCACCCGCCAAGATACCGACCGCCCCTTTTCTGCCTACGCGAATGCTGGAGTCGGTACGTATGCCACCACCCAATACGATGCCGGATTTTCTGGCGCCAAGGACGGCTGGAGCTACAGCTTGTTTGGCGGCTATGGACAAAGCGCGGGCTTCAGCGCGACTCAACCCTCCAACTATTACCAAAATCCGGACAGTGACTCATACTACCGGAGCAATATTGGCGGCTCGCTTGGTTACACGTGGAAACCTGGTCAAACTCTGACTGTTCAAACCTATCAGTCTAAAGTCAACGGCAGCTACGATGCTGGCGCTCCCTATTTTGGCGACCGCGGCATTCAAACTCTCAGCAACAACATCATCACCAGCCGAAATGTGATCTCTTCATTTTGGACCAGTACGCTCAGGGCTGGCTTCACGACAGACATCTACAAAACCGTCAACGTCGATGCGTCGCAGAATTTCTTCAACACGCCAGATGGCAAACAGCATTTCAGAACCAACCAAAGCCAGTATGTCTGGCAAAACGACCTCACCTTTTCACCCACTCAAATCGTCAGCCTCGCCTATGAAAGGCTCGAACAGAATGTGGATGGTGCCCTGGTCGACAACATCTCTCCCGGTGTCGTCAACTATCAGCAAAATGCGCGCTTCACGAACTCTCTGCTCGCGATTTACCGGGGGACCTGGGGACCGCAGTCCGTGCAGGCCAGCGTGAGAAATGACAACAACTCCCAGTTTGGCAACGTGACAACAGGCAGCCTGACTTATGGTCTGGAGCTCACGCCTAGCTGGAAGGCGAGCATTGGCGCAAACACCGGCTTCAGGGCGCCAAACTTTAACGAACTGTACTGGCCTGTCACGCCTTTCTTTATGGGCAACCCGACGCTCAAGCCTGAGCGTTCACAAAACATTGAAGCAGGCCTGAAATACACGACAGACAAGACTCAGCTTGGACTCACGCTTTACCGTAACAATATCGACAACCTGATCTTGAACGAGCCTTCCATCCCGGGAGACGTCTACTCCCCTTACATCCCGATGAACATTGATCAAGCGCTGATCACAGGCATCACGCTCACCGGTTCACAACAAATCGGACGCAACACGCTTGTCAAAGGCAGCTTCGACTGGTCCAATCCTCGCAATGCCAGTACGGGCGAACTCTTGCCGCAACGTGCGCAACGGGTGTTCAAAATGGCGATTGACCAGTCTATTGGGCGAGCCCGGCTAAGCGGCGAGTTTTTCGTCACCAGCCAGCGGCAGGATGCGTTGACAGGCGATACTCTGGGCGGATTTGGCTTGATGAACCTGGTCGCAAGCTACCCAGTCACAGATAACGCTGAAATCCAGGTTCGCTGGAACAACGTTTTTGCCAAGCAATACACGCTCGTTCAAGGCTATACGGCCCCTGGCTCAAATGTCTTTGTGAATTTGGCGCTCAAAATGTAGGAATAGGCTGAAGTGCTGAAACATATGGTGAAACACTTGCTGGGTGCATTGATCGGTGTGCTTGCCTGGTTCGCCACGGCATCGCCCCTTCATGCCCAAGCGATTGTCACAGACGATCGCGGTCAAACCGTACAGCTTGCCAAACCCGCGCAGCGGGTCATCACGCTCTCACCCCACGCCACGGAACTTGTTTTTGCCGCGGGTGGCGGTGAGCGTATTGCCGCTACCGTGATCGCCAGCGACTTTCCCGAAGCCGCCAAACGGTTGCCACGTATCGGTGATGGTTTACTACCGGACTCCGAGCGCCTGCTCCTGCTCAGGCCGGACCTGGTGATTGGATGGCAAACATCGCAACTTTCAAATCTCGATCGCCTGCGCATCCCCACTTTTTTGAGCGCGCCTCAAACGCTGGCCGCCATACCCGATACGATTGAAAAACTAGGCATGCTGTTTGGCACCGCAGAGCTCGCTCAAGACCGCGCAACCACACTCAGAAACAAGCTCGAACGTCTCAAACACTTCCCTGACCCCGCATCACCCGTGCGTGTTTTTTTACAAATTGGCGAACCGCCAGAATTTTCACTCAATCGCACTCATCTCCTCTCCCAGATAATCGAGGCATGCGGGGGAGTCAATATTTTCGCAGAGGCCGCTGCGATCGCACCTAAAATCAGTGCGGAAGGCGTGCTGGCGCAGCGCCCTGACCTGATTCTGCTCGGGCGTGTCGGTGGACCTGCGCATCCGACCCCCGACGCAGAAACACGCAAGTACTGGTCGCGGTTGAATTTGCCTGCCGCGCTGGCGGAACGTGTCTTTGTGATGGATTCGGATGTACTCTATCGTCCCGGCCCGCGTCTGATCGAGGCCGGTGACGCGATTTGCAGCATGATTCAACAAGCCCGAAAATAGCGGGTGATGTCATTCAACCGAGAAGGCTTATGAAGAACTCCCCCAACGACCCACTGGTCATCGCAGGCAAGGCCTATCAATCTCGACTGCTTGTGGGTACTGGCAAATATCAGGATTTCGAACAGACACGCCAGGCAATTGATGCCAGCGGTGCCGAAATCATCACGGTCGCGATCCGTCGCACCAACATCGGACAACACGCCAACGAACCCAGCCTGCTTGAGTATTTACCCCCCAGCCAGTTCACCCTGCTGCCTAATACAGCTGGCTGCTACAGCGCCGAGGATGCCGTGCGTACCTTGCGTCTGGCGCGCGAGTTGCTCGATGGGCACCGTCTGGTCAAACTCGAGGTCCTGGGCGACCCGCATACCCTTTTTCCCAATATGCCCGAAACCCTCTCTGCTGCCAAAACACTTGTTGCGGACGGTTTCGACGTGATGGTTTATTGCACCGACGATCCAGTCCAGTGCCGCATGCTCGAAGACATAGGCTGCGTCGCCGTTATGCCCCTGGCCTCTCTGATTGGCTCGGGTATGGGTATTCTCAACCCCTGGAACTTGCGTCTGATTATTGATCAGGCTCGTGTGCCTGTGCTGGTCGACGCCGGAGTCGGCACAGCCTCGGATGCGACCATCGCGATGGAGCTTGGTTGCGACGGGGTGCTGATGAATACCGCGATCGCTGGTGCGCATCAGCCCGTCCTGATGGCCAGCGCCATGAAAAAAGGAGTCGAGGCGGGTCGTGAAGCCTTTCTTGCGGGTCGTGTCCCCCGTAAAACCTACCAAGCCGCTCCAAGTTCACCCACCACGGGGCTGATCACACCCAAGAGCCGCACATGAGTCAAGCCCAAGCGTCTCGCCCGATCCCCAACACCCTGACCATCGCCGGCATGGATCCCTCCGGGGGAGCGGGCATCCTGGCTGATGTCAAAGCGATGAGCGCCCTTGGTGCCTATGCCTGTGCAGTGGTCGCCGCGTTAACTGCCCAAAACACGCAGGCCGTGACCGATATTTCACCCGTCAATCCGAGCTTTGTGCGCGCCCAGATCGACACGCTGTTTGCGGATGTAACCATCCATGCTGTCAAAATCGGCATGCTCGGCCAGACCGGAGTCATTGAAGTGGTGGCGGACCGACTGGGGCATTTCAAACCCGAACATGTCGTGCTCGACCCCGTCATGGTGGCCAAAAGCGGAGATTTATTGCTTGAACAAAAGGCCGTCGGCGCTTTGAGAGAGCAACTTCTTCCTCTGGCCACGATGATCACCCCCAACCTTCCCGAAGCTGGCGTGCTGCTGGAGATGCGCAGCGTCGAGACCGTGCGCGAAATGCGCCGAGTCGCCGAGCGCTTGCGCAACCTGATGACGCACGATGGTCACCGCTGGGTACTTGTCAAAGGCGGACATCTGCCCGGCAATGACACCATCGACATTCTTCATGACGGCGATCAGATGATCGAACTGCCCGGTCACCGCATCCCGACGCGAAATACGCATGGCACGGGCTGCACATTGTCCTCTGCGATTGCCGCACTGATCCCTCAAACTACGAGTATTCCTGAAGCCACCAAGACGGCAAAAAATTACTTGGTACAGGCGATTTTGCACGCTGATGCTTTGCGTGTCGGCCAAGGTCACGGCCCTGTGCACCATTTTCACCAACTATGGTCAGGAAAACCCTTACAATAAGGGTTTTCCGCCATGTGACATTGTCTACGTGACATTGTCTACGTGACATTACTGAGCGACCGACTTGTCGACCTGTTGATTTTATGAAAGCTAATACTTTGCCTGATATCGAACGCGCGCGCTTTAACATGATCGAACAACAGATTCGTCCCTGGGACGTCTCTGACAGCAAAGTGCTTGAGGCGTTGTTTAGCGTCAGACGCGAACTTTTCGTTCCGTCGACCTATCGTTCCCTCGCGTTTTCCGATCTCGAAATCCCGTTGACCATTCCTGCTGGCGAAACGCATCAGACCATGCTGACGCCCAAGCTCGAAGCCAAATTCACTCAATTGCTTCAATTAAAAGAAGACGATTGCGTACTTGAAGTTGGCACCGGTTCGGGCTATCAGGCGGCACTCCTCGCGCATCTCGCCCGTGGCGTCATGTCCATCGAGATCGATCCTCGCCTCACTGCTTTTGCCCAGCTCAATCTCCAGCAGGCTGGCATCAACAATGTCACGGTCGAAACAGGTGATGGCAGCAACGGTTGGGGGACGACTGAATATGACGCGATTTTGGTCACAGGCGCATTGCCCAGCATCCCAGATGCGCTCAAATATCAATTATGCGAAGGTGGACGCATGGTCGTTGTAGTGGGTCAGGCTCCCGCGATGACTGCTTACCGGGTCACACGTACCACAGCGGCAAGTTTTGAAACGACACCGCTTTTCGAAACCGTCATCAAACCTTTGACCGGCGTTCGTCCGTCCAAGTTCAAGTTCTAGGTCTGACGGATTTTTGTCACCAACGCGGTCGTAGAACGCGCAAACTCAAACGGGATTGCGATGGCGCGACCGCCCCAGGATTCGACCAACTTTGTCTCTGGCAAAGTCTGCATATCGTAGTCCCCTCCCTTGACAATGATGTCTGGTCGCAACTGACCGATCAGCGCGACCGGCGTGTCTTCGTCGAAGAACGTCACCGCGGTCACGCAAGCCAGCGACGCAAGCAAAGCCGCCCGATCCTGCGCATTGTTCAACGGCCTGTCCGGACCTTTACCGAGTCTTCGGGCTGATGCATCCGTATTGATGGCCACGACCAGGGTACCTCCCAACTGGGCCGCCTCATCCAGGTATGTCACATGACCACGATGCAAAATATCAAAGACACCGTTTGTAAACACCACAGGACGCGCCCAATCTCCCCGGGCAATGTGTTGGGCGCATGCCTCGGGGGACAGGATTTTGCTCTCAAATCTTGCGGTCATTTCATCCGTCCGAGCGCATCAAACCGCTGAAGGCGCAGAAGGCAAAATACCCGGCACAACCAGTGGGACCGCGCGCAATAACTCCTTGCGATACCGATTCAGATCCTGAACAGTTTTAAAAGAACTGTCCATCAATAAAGACATATTGTGCAAAATACGCGTGCTGACTTTGCCTTCCCAGTCTTTGTCGAAGTGAATCTGATGATCAAGCCAACGCTCAAGCCAACCAGGCTCTGGCAGCTTGGATTGCACCGTATCGTTCGGGAACATGTCTTTATTGACGTGCAAATTGGTCGGATGCAGCGCCTGAGGCGTGCGATGCGCCGAAGCCATCAATACGCCAATTTTTGAAAAGGCGATGCGCGCTTGAGTCGCAATATCCGCACCGCGCTGTGTCAAGGCACGTTTCATGTAGCGCAAATAAGCGCCTGCGTGTCTGGCTTCGTCCTGAGCGATGATGTTGTATATCGCCTTGATCACAGGCTCGGTATGCCAGTCAGAGGCACGGCGATACCAGTGGTTCAGACGCACTTCACCGCAGAAATGCAACATCAAGGTCTCAAGTGGCGGGGCAGGATCAAACTCGAAACGCACGCGATGCAACTCTTCCTCTGTCGGGACCAAATCAGGCGCGAACCGACGCAAGTATTCGATCAGTACGAGTGAGTGCTTTTGCTCTTCGAAAAACCAGACCGACATGAAGGCTGAAAAATCACTGTCATCACGGTTGTCGCGCAAAAACATCTCCGTGGCGGGCAACGCGGCCCACTCCGTGATCGCATTCATCTTGATCGTCTGGGCCTGCTCATCACTGAGTTTGCTCCGGTCGAAATCGTGCCAGGGAATATCGGTGGCCATGTTCCAGCGCACCGACTCCATGGACTTGAAAAGTTCTGTGTAAAGCATCATTCACTGCCTTAAAAATTCAGCTCAGACCGGTGTTGCTCAAAGATAAGATCTGCCGCTAAAGGTTCAACAAACAAACTCATCGGATCAAGGCCCAAAGAGCCACACCCAATGCCAGGGCCGCAACGCCCGTTAAAGCAACCAGCAAACGATTGCCCTGCTCGCGCGCTTTGCGCGAGCGCTGCAATTCGGATAACACTGCGGTCGATACATCCGGGCGAGTCAGCATGGCATATAACAACCGCGGAAGTTCTGGCAACCACTGAGACCATTGCGTAGATTCTTGCAGTAGCTTCTGCTTAATTCCCTTGAGCCCGACTCGCTCGTGCATCCAACGCTCTAAATAGGGTTTAGCTGTTTTCCACAAGTCTAACTGCGGATCGAGCTGACGGCCGAGTCCCTCCACGTTCAGGAGGGTCTTTTGCAACAACACCAACTGGGGTTGAATTTCCACATTAAAGCGCCTGGAAGTCTGAAAAAGACGCAAAAGCACCTGTCCCAGAGATATTTCCGCCAGCGGACGATCAAAGTAAGGCTCGCACACGGCGCGCACGGCGCCCTCGAGCTCTTCCTCGCGGGTAGTGGGAGGCACCCAGCCAGATTCAATGTGCAAACGCGCCACGCGACGATAGTCCCGCTGAAAAAAAGCCAGGAAGTTTTGAGCCAGGTAGTTTTTGTCAAATTCGGACAATGACCCTACGATGCCAAAATCCAGAGCAATGTAACGCCCAAGTGTCTCGGGACGATCGGACACATAGATGTTGCCAGGGTGCATGTCGGCATGAAAGAAACCGTCATCAAACACTTGTGTGAAAAAGATTTCAACACCAGTTTGAGCCAGCTTGGGGATATCCACACCTAACTCACGCAACCGGTCAATCTGACTCACGGGGATGCCGTACATGCGCTCCATCGTGAAAACATTCGTCGCGCAATAGTCCCACATCACTTCGGGGACCCACAGCAAATTAGGCCTTGGGCCATCGCTGGAGAAGTTTCGGCGCAACTGGCTGCAGTTGGAGGCTTCTCTGAGCAAATCAAGCTCATCATGCAGATGCTTGTCGAACTCGCCCACCACCTCGCGTGGCTTGAGGCGACGTCCGTCTGGGGCAAGACGTTCGATCAAGCCCGCCAATACCCGCATGAGAGACAAGTCCTTGTCGATAACCTCAAGCATGCCTGGCCGGAGCACCTTGACTGCGACATGACGCCCATCGTGCAGCACCGCGAAGTGCACCTGCGCGATCGAGGCTGACGCCACCGGATCCTGGGCAAACTGCGCAAACAGCTTAGACGTCGGCGCGCCGAGCGCCGCCTCGATAATGGCTGCAGCTTGGTCTGAAGGAAAGGGGGCGACCCGATCCTGGAGCAAGGTGAGCTCGTCAGCGATGTCGGGCGGAATCAGGTCTCGCCGCGTTGACAACACTTGACCGAATTTGACAAATATTGGACCCAGAGATTCAAGCGCCAGACGCAATCTCAAACCGCGAGGCATTTTTGGACGCGACCCCAGACGAACCAGCCAAAGCAAGCGAACCGCCAGGGGATGGTCGATACCGGAGAGCACGAGCTCATCCAGTCGATATCGCAAGGCAACGACGATAATGCGAACCAGACGTGGCACGGACATCATCGCTGTGCCCCTAATGATCGCTCAAGCCGCTGGACTCTGCCTTGCAAGCGAGCATGCGATTGTTCGAGTCTCTCGAGAGCCGCCAGCAAGCCCGACTGTTCGCTCTTATGCGCCAGCATTGCAGGCTTACCCACGAGCGCATCCGTTTCCTCGGACAAGTATTCGGCAAGATTCTGAGAAAGACTCAAACCAAAGGTTTGCGCAGTGTTCAAGACCTGCTTTGCGCCTCTGACCAGGCGACGAGCAGGCACATCCCCTAACCATTGGGCTAGCGCATCCTCTGGGTCGGGTCTGAGATCCCGCGCGAGTTCGGACATCACCTGCGCGAGAGCCGCCTGGCCCGACACATGGACATATTCAGCCATATCCGGTTTGCGCGACTGACCTAACAGAGCGATCGGATTAAACTTTTCAACCAGAATCTCGAGCGTCACGTCCGGCACAGCACTGTCATGCGCGCGCACGAGTTGCCCGTCCGGCTCGATGCTCCAGTTGAGCTGAAAGCCGCCAACAGTGATGCGGATGGTTTTGCCGGCATGCTGAGCCAAACGCTGAGCGGCCCACACTTGCTGCTGCGTCAGAGTATTGATCGCCACAGCCATTGCCTGGACTGGATGCGCGGGGACAAAACCGAAAAGAGTGGTGGAGATACTATTCACCTTAGTGTGGCGGAGCCTAATCAAGCATTTTAACGGTTGTCGCGTCACTTCCCAAACAAAACGCCCGCTATTGCGGGCGTTTTGCCTGATTCACCTGAATAAACTAAGTCATCAACTCGCTTGGCTGACAGGGATCTGCTGGATTCCTGCGAGTAACCAGCCGCCTTGCTCAGGCTTAAAGAGGTTCCAAACCTCTTCAAAACGGAAAGCTTCGGCACCGGCTTGCTCTCTCAACATGCCCGAAAAGCGCACGCTCGCCAAATGACCGTCGTTGACTTTCTCAATTCCGAGAAGCTCGGCGTTGAGCAACACCACTTCAGTGTGGTTCTCTTCGATACGGTCGCTAATTTGAGCTTGCAGCTCTTTCATCAGATCATCGGTCAGGAAATTACGCATTTCAGCGATATTGCCGCTGTCCCAAACCTTCTGGATCGACACGAACTGCTTTTTAGCTTCGCTCAAGAAACGCTGGGTATCGAAATCAACAGGAATAAACCAGTTTTGATCTGGTGCAGGCGCATCTGATCCAAAACCAGCTGCTGACATGGACCCTGTCGCCGATGGTGGCAAAGCGACCGGAGCTTGCGACACAGGCTCGCTGCTTTCGCGCCACATGCCATTTGGCTGGGCGGTCGCGTTTCCTGCCCCCATGCCGGCACCCTCTGCAGCGGGTTGAGGACCGCGCATTTTGCGCAAAACGAACATCACGCCAAAGACCACAACACCTGCGATCAGAGCCAACACTAGGAAATCTGCAAGGGCGCCGCCTAAGCCTAAGTGTGACAGCAAGGCCGCAATACCCAGACCTGCGGCGATACCGGCCAGAGGGCCGAGCCATTTTGACGCACCCGTTTTGGCGGCGGCACCTGCCGTCGCAGCACCTGCTGCTGCGGGCGCTGTCGCGGCACGCTGTGTGGTTGTACTCGTCGCCGAGGAAGGTTGCGCGGTATTTTGGTTGGTGACGTTGCTCGACTGACGGCCGGCATTACCACCCTTGCCAACACGGGCGGCCTCCGCGTCAAAAGTCACGGCAGTGAGAGCCAGTCCGCTCACTGCTACGAGGGCTGCAGCAAAGAAACGAATCAGAGGACGAGACATTGAGTGCTCCTGGGCGGAAAACGCCTGTTAATGAAACAAAAAACACTAGAAAAAAAACGGATTCAGCGAAAAGCTGAATACAAGCTGAATAATACCTGAATCTTACTAAAAGCTGAACGTTTTTTGTCAATCATAGACTCCCGTTGAACCTTAAAGTTCAACGGTCAGACTCAGACCATTTTGATGCCTTCATGCAAAGCCGTGAGTCCCGCTGTCAAATTGAAATACTGTACGCGGGAGAGACCTGCCTGCTCCAGCATGCCCTTAAGCGTATCTTGGTCTGGATGCATGCGAATGGACTCTGCCAGGTAGCGATAGCTATCCGCATCGCCTGCTACTTTACTGCCCAGCCAAGGCAGCACATTAAAAGAATACCAATCGTAAGCAGGCGCGAGGGGTTTGGCGATGCGGGAGAACTCCAGCACCAGCAACTTCCCGCCGGGACGCAACACACGCGTCATCTCCGACAGCGCGCGATCCTTGTGCGTCATATTGCGCAAACCAAACGCGACCGTCACACGGTCAAAATAATTGTCGGGAAATGGCAAATGTTCGGCATCACATACGGCACAAGGCAAAACAACCCCGTCATCGAGCAGTCGATCCCGACCCACGCGCAGCATTGAATCATTGATATCAGTCAGCCAAACTTCACCCTGTGGACCAGCCTTTAGTGCAAAGGCTCGTGCGAGATCGCCCGTCCCGCCCGCGATGTCGAGCACCTTCATCCCGGGCCTGACCGCTGCGCGACCGATCGTGAAAGATTTCCAGACCCGATGCAAACCTGCGGACATCAAATCGTTCATGACATCGTAACGGGCGGCAACAGAATGAAAAACCTGGGCCACCTTGCCGGCTTTTTCGGACTCGTCGACCGTCTGGAAACCAAAGTGTGTCTTTTCTTGGGACATAGTTATTCGCTCAAATCAATGCAATGCCCAGTTTAATCTCTCAGCAGCCTTTTCCACGAGGAAAAAGCATAAACTGCAAGCTCTTTGCCAAGAGGCTTCACACCGCATCCGAGTAAACCGATCAGCATGTCTTCGATCACCTACACTTTGCGCCCCCAGGGCGACCGCTGTCTCAGCATTGACTTTGGTGACGCCATCAGCCTTGAAACCGGTGAGCTCTGCCTGTCCGCCGCAGCGACACTGGAGCGCGCCCGACTTCAAGGCGTCACGGACATCGTGCCCTCCTACACCGCCGTCGCACTTTTCTATCAGCCGGGTGTCGATTTCGGTGGCACCGACTTTGGCACGCTCTCTCAACAAGTTCGTGACACGCTCAGTGCGGATCTCGTCCAAGCCACCACTTCGGCGCGACAGATCAAGATCCCAGTTTGCTATGGCGGCAAACACGGTCCGGACTTGAGCGAAGTTGCCCGGAAAATCGGCATCTCCGAACAAGAGGTCATCCGCATCCACACCAGCCCGGGCTGCATGGTGTTTGGTCTCGGTTTTTCTCCCGGTCACCCTTATATCGGGGTGCACGATCCCTTGTTTGCACTGCCGCGGCGCGATGTCCCCCGGACAGCAGTGCCCGCGGGATCCGTCGCGATCGCCAACCGTCAATCCACGATTTATCCCACACTCTTGCCGGGAGGATGGCATATCTTGGGTGCAACTCCACTGAAGCTCTTTGACCTCAAACGTTCTCAACCCTCTCTTTTGCTGCCCGGCGATCAGGTCCACTTTGTCTCCATTTCCGAGCCTGAGTACGACAAGCTTGCCGCCGAGCTAGCCAAGGAGGGCGCATGAGCATGCGCGTTCTTAAACCAGGCATGCTGTCGAGTTTTCAGGATGAAGGTCGGATCGGCCATCAACCGCTTGGGGTCTCTGTCGTGGGAGCGATGGACCAGCGCGCGCACCGGCTCGCCAATATCCTCGCGGGCAATCTGACCGACTGCGCGAGTCTTGAAATCACGCTCACGGGTCCTGCCCTGCAGTTCACCGAAGCTTGTTGTATCGCGATCTGTGGAGCAGACCTCAGCCCGACCTTGAATGGAAAACCTGTCGCGATGAATCGGCCGCTGGTTATCCGTGCGCAAGACGAGTTGCAATTTGGCGCGAGGCGACATGGCACACGCGCTTATTTGGCAGTGCATGGCGGCTTCGCGATTCCCGAAGTACTTGGCAGCCAGAGTACCTATCTGCGCAGTCACTTTGGCGGCTGGCAAGGACGCGCGCTCAAGCGCGGCGATGAAATTCCGTTGCGTCGCCCCCTAAAAGAAACGGGACTCGATGGTGGTGCGCTTGAAACACTGGCGCAATCGCTTTGGTCGATCAAGCTCTATTTACCCAGCATCATTGCAGGCTCCACCCGGGCGCGCATCCGTCTCATCAAGAGTGTGCAATGGGATGAATTCACGCCTGACAGTCGCGAGGCCCTGGTGAATGAGCCTTTCCGGATCAGCCCCGACTCGGAGCGTATGGGTTATCGCCTGCAAGGTCCCGATATTTTGATGACAAAACCCAGGCAAATGATCTCCGAGGCCACGACTTTTGGCACAATACAAGTACCTGCAGGGGGTCAGCCCATCGTGCTGATGGCCGATCGGCAAACGACCGGAGGCTATCCAAAAATCGCCTATGTGGCCACGGTGGATTTACCCTTGCTCGCGCAAATGGGACCCGGCGACAGGGTGCAGTTTGAACTCGTGTCTCTAGAGGCGGCTCAGGCTCTGGACGCCTCCCGCATCCGCGCTTTTCACGACCTTGAGCAGGCGCTCGCGCCCCTGCGGACTTTATTGCTTAATCATTAAGGATCTCAATCATGGCACTGCGAATTGATTTGAATTGCGACATGGGCGAAAGCTTTGGCGCCTGGAAAATGGGCAATGACGAGGAAATCCTCCCTTTTGTCTCCTCGGCCAACATCGCCTGTGGTTTTCACGGTGGAGACCCTGCAACGATGCGTAAAACTGTTGCCGCTGCCCTTAAACATGGCGTATCGATCGGCGCGCATCCTGGTCTGCCTGATTTACAAGGCTTTGGTCGCCGCAACATGGCGATCACCGATCAGGAAGCCTACGACATGATGGTGGTCCAGATCGGTGCGCTTGCGGGTGTCGCCGCCTCTCAAGGCACGCGTCTACGTCACGTCAAGGCGCATGGACAGCTCTACAACATGGCAGTCAAAAACGAGGGTTTGACTCGAGCGCTGGCGCAAGCTACTTACGATGTGGACAAAGAACTTGTTTTTTTCGCTCTGGCTGGCAGCCAGATGATTCCGATTGCCGAATCAATCGGACTCCGCGTCGCCAGTGAAGTGTTTGGTGACCGCAACTACTCGCCCGATGGCACTCTGAGCCCGCGTAACCAACCTAACGCGATGATTACTGACGTACAGCAATCGATCAAACAAGTGTTGCAGATGGTCAAAACCGGCACACTAACCGCCAACGATGGCACGATCGTCAAAGTCCGTGCAGACACACTCTGCATTCATGGCGATCAGCCTGGCGCCGTCACCTTCGCCAAGGCCATTCGTGAAGCCTTACGCGCCGAGGGCATCGAAGTCGGCGTGTAGGCTCTTGTTGTGCGAGCGCGGTTTTCGTTTTAGACGAGAACGCGCTCGATACCACCGTCATTGGCTTTTTTAACGTAGTCTTCCAGCCAGTTTTCACCCAGAATGTGCTTGGCCATTTCAACCACGATGTAGTCTGCTTTGGCGCCGCTATCCGCTTCAAACCTGGACAAACCTTGCAAGCACGAGGGGCATGAGGTCAGGACTTTGATCTCACCCTCGAAACCATCCCCGCGCAATGTCGCATCATTTTTGGCGAGCTCCTCTTCCTTGCGGAAACGGACTTGAGTCGAAATGTCCGGGCGCGTGACCGCCAACGTACCTGACTCACCACAGCAGCGCTCGGTCTTGATCGCTGTGTCGCCCACCAGAGAACGCACTGTTTTCATCGGATCCTGCAACTTCATCGGTGTATGGCAAGGATCGTGATACATGTAGCGCGTTCCTTGAATGCCCTCGAGCTTGATATCCTTTTCCAACAGGTACTCGTGGATATCAATCAAACGACAGCCCGGAAAAATCTTGTCAAACTCGTATCCAGACAACTGGTCATAGCAAGTCCCGCAACTCACCACGACGGTCTTGATGTCGAGGTAGTTCAGCGTATTGGCGACGCGATGAAACAGCACGCGATTGTCCGTGATGATCTTTTCAGCTTTGTCGTTCATCCCGTTGCCACGCTGCGGGTAACCGCAACACAAATATCCTGGCGGCAAGACTGTTTGCACACCGGCATGCCACAACATCGCCTGCGTTGCCAGACCCACTTGGGAAAACAAGCGCTCAGATCCACAGCCGGGGAAATAAAACACCGCCTCGGTATCGGCCGGAGCTTCGGGCGGACGAATGATTGGCACGTAGTCCGCGTCTTCAATATCCAGCAACTTGCGCGCAGTCTGTTTAGGCAACCCGCCCGGCATTTTCTTGTTGATGAAATGCACGACTTGCTCTCGCAAGGGCGCCTTGCCAACTGTCGCAGGTGGTTTTGCAGTTTGTTTGCGTGCAAACTTGGACAACAGATCGCTCGCCATGCGCTGGACTTTGTAGCCCACGCCCACCATCGCAGCTCGGGTCGCATTGATCGTCGCAGGGTCTTTGGCATTCAAGAAGAACATCGCGGCAGAAGTGCCGGGATTGAACGACTTGCGTCCCATGCTGCGCAACAGCGCCCGCATATTCATCGACACGTCGCCGAAATCGATATCGACAGGACAAGGGTTGTAGCACTTGTGACAGACCGTGCAGTGATCAGCCACATCCTCAAACTCTTCCCAGTGTTTGAGGCTGATGCCGCGACGCGTTTGCTCTTCGTACAGGAAGGCCTCGATCAACAGCGAAGTGGCCAAGATCTTGTTGCGCGGTGAATAGAGCAGATTTGCACGAGGGACATGTGTCGCGCATACGGGCTTGCATTTGCCGCATCGCAAACAATCCTTGATCGAATTGCTGATCGCACCGATCTCGCTTTGTTGCATGATCAAGGACTCGTGTCCCATCAGACCAAAGCTCGGCGTCCAGGCGTTACGCAAATCCGCACCCGGCATCAACTTGCCGGCATTGAAATGATCGTTTGGATCGACACGACGTTTGTAATCCTGAAAAGGCAACAATTCCGCTTCAGTCAAAAACTCGTACTTGGTCAAACCGATCCCATGCTCACCTGAAATCACGCCATTCAGATCGCGCGCGATTTGCATGATTCGCACAACCGCGTCATTGGCTTCGCGCAACATCTCATAGTCATCGGAGTTCACGGGAATATTGGTATGCACATTGCCGTCACCAGCGTGCATGTGCAAAGCCACAAAGACACGGCTCTTGAGCACGCGATCGTGAATAGCCTGCATTTCGGTCATCACAGGGGCAAAATCTGTTCCACCGAATACGCCAGCCAGATCCCCTCGCACCTCGTCTTTCCAGGAAATCCGCAAGGTGCGATCCTGCACCACGTCAAACAGGCGCGCCTCGGGCTGCGATGTCAATCGCTCGACCAGAACGGGTTCAAGTGCACCCAAGCCATGCGCAGACAGGCCCGACAAGGCTTCGCGCAGAGGCGCATCCAGGTGCTCAAGCACCCATTGCCAGCGGGCGCGCACGCGCATCAGGAGTTCGACGGCCCGACGTCGGCGCTCATCGAGGGACTCCTCGAGCAATGCGCCTTCTTCACTGCCACGGTCAAGCTTGGCGATCGGCAGCTCACCTTCGAGAGCGGACTGCAGCGCGTCGAGTAACTTAAGCTTATTGTGGGTGGATAGTTCGATATTGATCCGTTCAATGTGATCGGTGTATTCGCCCATGCGCTCAAGCGGAATCACAACGTCTTCATTGATCTTGAAAGCGTTGGTATGGCGAGCAATCGCCGCGGTGCGCGAACGATCGAGCCAAAACTTCTTGCGCGCCTCGGCGCTCACGGCAATGAAGCCTTCACCATGACGTGTATTGGCCAAACGAACCACTTCGCTGGTCGCATGCGCGACCGCAACTTCATCGTCACCAACGATGTCACCAATCAGCACCATCTTGGGCAAGACACCACGCTTGCTTTTTGTGGCGTATCCCACCGCGCGGAGATAGCGCTCGTCCAGATGTTCAAGACCCGCGAGCAACGCTCCACGCGCACGCCCCTGAACATCCAGATAGTTTTTAATTTCAACAATCGAAGGAATCGCGTCGCGGGCTTGGCCAAAAAACTCCAGACAAACCGTACGCGTATGGCTTGGCATGCGATGCAATATCCAACGGGCTGCAGTGATCAAGCCATCGCAACCTTCTTTTTGCACACCCGGCAAGCCAGACAAAAACTTGTCCGTGACGTCCTTTCCCAAACCAACCTTGCGAAAACGCGCACCATCGATCTCAAGGATTTCTGTACGCAACACGCGCGAACCCGCAGGCGCGCTGCCATCAGACCATTTGAGCTCAAAACGAACCTGGCCCGCCTCGTGAATTTTGCCCAGATTGTGCTCAAGTCGTGTGACATCGAGCCAGTTGCCTTCGGGATCGACCATCCTCCACCAGGCCAGATTATCCAGCGCGGTCCCCCACAGCACGGCTTTTTTACCGCCGGCATTCATCGCAACGTTGCCGCCCACGCAAGAAGCATCGGCTGAAGTCGGATCGACTGCAAAGACAAAACCGGCCGCCTCGGCAGCTTCGGAAACTCGCTTGGTGACCACGCCGGCTCCGGCCCTAACCGTTGCGACCTGCGTGGCGACACCGGGCAAAGCACCCAATTCAACAGCACCCAGTGTGTCGAGCTTTTCCGTATTGATGACCGCGGACCGCCAGGTCAAAGGAATCGCACCACCGGTATACCCTGTGCCACCGCCTCGCGGAACAATCGTCAGACCCAGCTCAATACAGCCACGCACCAGAGCGGCGATTTCATTCTCATCATCCGGTGTCAGCACCACGAAGGGGTACTCGACACGCCAATCGGTCGCATCCGTCACATGTGACACACGCGACAAACCATCGAATTTAATATTGTCCTTGGCTGTGATCTTGCCCAGTACTTTTTGCACCTGGCGACGCAAACGCGCCGTTCTCTCGAATTCTTGCTCGAAAGCCTGCACGGCGGCGCGCGCACGCTCGAGCAAAGTCGCGACTTTTTCATCACGGCCAAGATCATCGGTCATCCGACGACGATCGATCTCGGTGAGCCGATGTTCGAGCGCCTCGATCAAGAGCTTGCGACGCTTGGGGTTGTCCAGCAAATCATCTTGCAAGTAAGGGTTGCGACGCACCACCCAGATATCGCCCAAGACCTCGTACAGCATACGTGCGGAGCGACCTGTCTTGCGCTCGCCGCGCAAATCGGACAACAAGGTCCAGGCATCATCCCCAAGCAAGCGACACACGACTTCCCGATCGGAAAAGGAGGTGTAGTTATAAGGGATTTCGCGCAAGCGGGACTGCGCGTCATGCGCGGGCTCGGCATTCAATAAATGGGTAGGAAACGGGGCGTTCATAGGTCCGGGTTCAGGTAATTGCCCTTAAAGAGACATTTTAAGTCATCGGGCAGCGGCGTACCCAATAACCTTTAAATCAAGGGGTCGCGCGATAGCTAAGTAGGGGCAATCGTCCAGGCCAGGATCCAGGCGATGGTCAAATAGCGGCCAAACTTGCCTATCGCCATGTAAATGACACATTGCCAAAAAGGCAAGCGCAACCACCCAGCCACTGCGCACAAAGGGTCTCCCACCACAGGCGCCCAGGCCAATAACAGGGCAGGTGCGCCAAACCGCTGCACCCAGCGCTCGGCACGCGCGCGCGCCGGGGTTAAAACTGGCTTGGGATCAGCATGCAGCAGGGTGGCCATGTCGCGCCGCCTGGTTGCGCGCCATCGTCCGAACAGTCCGTGCGCGCCCGCCCCCATGCCATAACTCACCAGGCCCCCCAGCGTATTTCCAAGCGTGGCCACAGCAATCGCCATCCAGAACCTCTCGGGCACCGCGACCAGATAGCCGACCAACACAGGCTCGGAACCGACCGGCAAAAGCGTCGCGGCCAGCAAACTCATCACGAATAGTGCGGGCAATCCAACGCCAGGCAAAGCCAGCCACGTCAATAGACCCTGTATGAACTCGTCCAGAACGTACTCCCGTCGATACACATCAGAATTAGCACTTGAAAATCACCCGTCACAAAGGGCACCGTCAGGGCCAAAGCCCCCGTGGGATAATGTCACATCAGTCGGCAGTCAAATCAGGAACACCATGGCCACGGATTATCTCAGACGTATTCTTACCTCCAAAGTGTATGACGTTGCGGTCGAAACTCCGCTGGAATACGCCCCTCAGCTTTCCCAACGCATTGGCAACACTATCTTGCTCAAGCGTGAGGACACTCAGTCAGTCTTTAGTTTCAAACTGCGCGGCGCCTACAACAAAATGGCCCATTTGCCCAAGCCGGCACTCGCGCGAGGCGTGATTGCCGCCTCCGCGGGTAATCACGCGCAAGGCGTTGCCCTGTCGGCCAAACGTCTTGGTTGCAAGGCCGTGATCGTGATGCCCACAACGACACCAGGCGTCAAAATCGATGCTGTTCGCGCACTGGGCGCCGAGGTTGTGCTCCACGGCGACAGCTTCACCGATGCCTATGGCCACGCTCTGACACTTGAAAAAAAACATCAACTGACGTTTGTGCACCCCTTTGACGATCCCGACGTGATTGCCGGTCAAGGCACGATCGGCATGGAGATCCTCCGCCAACACGCCGAGCCCATTGAAGCGATTTTCGTCGCGATTGGCGGTGGGGGGTTGATCAGCGGCATCGCTGCGTATGTGAAACAAATCCGTCCCGAGATCAAAGTCATTGGTGTCCAGACCGTTGACTCGGATGCCATGGTACGCAGCATTAAAGCGGGTCGGCGCGTGACCCTCACAGATGTGGGCTTGTTTTCCGATGGCACGGCTGTCAAGCAGGTCGGTGTCGAAACCTTTCGCTTGACGCGCGAGCTTGTCGACGACTATGTGCTCGTGGACACTGATGCCATTTGCGCGGCCATCAAAGATGTCTTCCAAGACACGCGCAGCGTGCTTGAACCGGCCGGCGCGCTCGCACTTGCGGGCGCCAAGCAATACGCCGCCGAACATAAACTCAAAGGCAAAACACTGGTCGCGATCGCCTGTGGCGCCAACATGAACTTTGACCGTCTGCGCTTTGTCGCCGAGCGCGCAGAGGTGGGTGAAGCGCGCGAGGCCATTTTTGCGGTGACGCTGCCCGAGCAACGCGGGAGTTTCAGAGCCTTTTGCGAACTTGTAGGCAATCGTAATGTGACCGAATTCAACTATCGCATTTCCGATTCGACTTCGGCCTATGTGTTCGTCGGGATTCAGGTCTCAAGTCTTACCGAACCCAACAAGATCGCGAATAACTTTCGCAAGCACGGCTTCGACACGCTTGATCTCACCCACGACGAGATGGCGAAAACCCATTTGCGTCACATGGTGGGCGGACGCTCCAACCTGGCCGGCAACGAATTGCTGTACCGCTTCGAATTCCCTGAGCGTCCGGGTGCACTGATGCGCTTTCTCAACTCCATGAAACCCGACTGGAACATCAGTTTGTTCCACTATCGCAATCAAGGCGCCGACTACGGACAAATTCTCATCGGTATCCAGGTGCCGCCGGGCAGCAAGAAAGCGTTCAAAGACTTCCTTGAAGAAGTGGGTTACCCACACTGGAATGAGTCAGAAAATCCAGCTTACAAATTGTTTTTGTAATGTGGCGGAAAGACTTGAGCGCACTTGATCGCACTTGATCGCACTTGAGCGCTAGTCGCCAGTGAACTGGCAAATACTAAAAAAAGGCGTGTCTGTCTGAGCGATTTTGGCTGAGCCACCGAGGTCGGGCAAATCCACAATCGCAGCCGCCTCGACCACGTTTCCACCAAGCAGCTGAAGCAACTTGATCGCAGCGAGCATCGTGCCGCCCGTCGCCACCAAATCATCGACGAGTATGACTCGCTGACCGGGCTTGACGGCATCCTGATGAACTTCGACCGTGGCGTCCCCATACTCAAGGCTATATGACTGTGCAACGGTTTTATGTGGCAATTTTCCCTCTTTGCGAACAGGCACAAAACCAACGCCTAGGGCATACGCCAAAGCACTGCCAAAAATAAATCCGCGGGCATCGATACCCACAACCAAATCAATGCGCTGACGCATGTGACGGTAGACGAAAATATCAATCAAGGCCCTGAATGCTCTTGGGTCCTGCAAGAGTGGCGTGATGTCACGAAACATCACCCCCGGCTTGGG
>NZ_JAUHHF010000012.1 GCF_030410395.1 Zwartia panacis | reverse complement strand
GTTTTCATTCAAATAGAAAAAGGGAATCTCGACATCGCCAGAACCATAAAGCACGATCTGACGGATTGCCTCGGGCAAGCTTTCCCAGCTCGCCTCAATATCGAACTCATAGTGTGTCGATAAGCTCGACAGCATTGAAAACGTGAAGGCATTGCGTTTATCCCAGCCTCTGATCGCACCGGAACCAAGACTGAGCTCTGGAAAGGCCACCACACGTTTGGGATCAAAAAAGCCCACATGTCCCAAACCGTCACAGCTAGGACAAGCGCCGACCGGATTATTAAAGCTGAACAGACGCGGCTCGAGTTCAGGCAGACTATGGCTGCAGACTGGACAGGCATAGCGACTGGAAAACAGGTGCTCTTCGTTGGTGTCCATGTCGAGCGCGACAACGCGCCCCTGCGCCAAGGTCAGCGCGGTCTCAAAACTTTCGGCGAGGCGTTGCTTGCTCTCGGGTTTGATGCGCAAGCGGTCAATCACGACATCGATGTCGTGTTTTTCATTTTTATTGAGCTCGGGCATGCTGTCGAGGTCGACCATCTGACCGTCGACGCGCACGCGAACGAATCCTTGCGCCTGCAAGCTGGCGCATTCGTCATCAAAACTACCTTTGCGCGTCCGGGCGATGGGGGCGAGTATGGCGAGCCTGCGTTCTGCCGGCCAGTTCAGTACGCTGTCGACCATCTGGCTCACGCTTTGCGCGGCGAGTGGCAGGCCATGCGAGGGACAATAAGGCGTACCGACGCGGGCATACAACAACCGCAGATAATCATGAATTTCGGTGATCGTGCCAACGGTCGAGCGAGGATTGTGACCCGCGGCTTTTTGTTCGATTGAAATCGCAGGCGATAGACCCTCGATCAGGTCCACATCCGGCTTATCCATCAACTGCAAAAACTGCCGGGCATAGGCCGAGAGACTCTCGACATAGCGGCGCTGCCCTTCGGCGTACAAGGTGTCAAAGGCGAGCGAAGATTTGCCCGATCCCGACAGGCCCGTGACGACCACGAGCTTGTGTCTGGGCAGGTCCAGAGACACGTTTTTGAGATTGTGGGTGCGGGCACCCCGGATTCGGATTTCGTCCATGACACGTTTTTGAAAGCCAACTTGGTACTATACCGTGCTGGCGCGACAATCGCCGGATAGCCCTTCACTCTGATTCAAGTCTTTGATGTCCGAACCAACGCCTTTGCCTTTGTCTTTGACCCCGACTGAACGCCGTGCCAGCGTGGCGCTGGCCGGTCTGTTTGCCGCCCGCATGCTTGGCTTGTTCTTGTTGTTGCCGGTTTTTGCCGTGGCGGCACAAGGGCTCAAAGGCGGTCATGACCCCTTGTGGGTAGGCGTAGCCCTCGGCATGTACGGCTTGACCCAGGCCTTCATGCAAATCCCTTTCGGCCTGGCCTCGGACCGTTGGGGGCGTCGTCCGGTGGTGTTGGCGGGTCTGTGTCTGTTTGTTGCCGGGAGTGTCGTCTGTGCCGTATCCGATGACATTTTCTGGGTCACCATTGGTCGTGCGATTCAGGGTTCGGGTGCCATTTCCGCGGCTGTCACGGCATGGCTGGCTGATGCCACCCGGCCAGAGGTGCGCACCCGCGCTATGGCGATGGTGGGCGGCTCGATTGGTCTGTCCTTTGCCTTGTCACTGGTCATCGCCCCCCTGATCGTGGGCTCGACCGGACTGGCAGGACTGTTTTGGACAATCGCCCTTTTAGGCGTGGTTTGTCTGGCGGTTGCCCGGTTTGTCGTACCAGTCGTGGCACCTGCTCCCAAGCCTTTACATCCTGCTCGGCCGATGCAAGTGCTTACTCACACTGATTTATTGAGACTGAATTTTGGCGTGTTTTGCCTTCACCTGATTCAGATCGCGATGTTTGTGGTGATCCCGCCGCTTCTGCTCAGACTGGGCAACTTGGACGCCGCAGAGCTCTGGAAGGTGTATCTCCCTGTTATTTTTGGCTCCTTTGTTTTCATGGTGCCGGCAATTTTTGTCGCGGAAAAGCGTCGCGCGCATCGTGCCATGTTGCGCATGGCTGTGGCGGGACTGGTGCTGGTCTGTGCGTTTTTACCTTGGGCAAGCCACAATTTCTATTTGTTGGCTTTTGGACTGACGGGCTTTTTTGTCATGTTCAACGTGCTTGAGGCCTTGCAGCCGTCGCTCGTATCCCGCGTGGCCCCGCCCGAGCTCAAGGGACTCGCATTGGGCCTCTACAATACTTCGCAGGCCGCCGGATTATTTTTGGGTGGCATGCTCGGTGGCACGCTTGCCGTCTTGGGCGGTGCGAGCAGCGTATTTTGGGCAGCCTGTGGGTTGTCAGCGCTCTGGCTTTTGGTCACGTGGGGCTTAAAGCCGCTCGGACCTAAGCACTGAGCAGCACTCGGACATCAACGCTTAAAAATTAGCTCCTGATCAATTTCTGCGACTCTGCTCACGCCGCTGAGCTGCATTGACCGGACAAACTCATCCTTCAAAATCTCCAGCGCTCGGGTGGCACCTGGCAATCCGGCTGCGGCTGCGCCAAATAGCGTTGCCCGCCCGGTCAGCACGCCTTGCGCACCGAGTGCACGCGCTTTCAAAATATCCACGCCGCGCCGGATGCCGCCATCGACCAACACAGGGACGCGACCGGCCACGGCTTTCACCACTGCAGGCAAAGCTTCCACCGTCGCAGGCGCGCTGTCGAGCTGACGCCCGCCATGGTTGGACACCACGATCGCATCCACACCCATTTGCACTAAACGTTCGGCGTCGCTTGGACGCATGATCCCTTTGACGATTAATTTGCGCGGCCAGTTGTCGCGCATGATTTGCAGTTGTTGCCAGTCAAAAGCGGGATCGTAATTTTTCCCTACCGACGAGGCGAGTTTCTTGCCACCCTGATTGTCGCGTTTGAGTTCTTTGATGTTTTCCATTTCAGGCGCGCCTTTGAACAACATGGGCAGCGACCAGCCTGGATGCAGGGCAAAGTCCAGCACGTTGCGAGGCGTGTACTTGAACGGAAAGACCAGATGATTGCGGAAATCACGTTCCCTCTTGCCGCCAACTGGCAAGTCCACTGTGATCATCAAGCCTTCATAATCCGCCGCATGCGCGCGGTGAATCAAAGAGGCGAGTTTTTCTTTATTGGCCAGGATGTAGGCCTGAAACCAAAGTCGCCCGGGAGCGGCATCGGCGATCTGTTCGATGGACGCCGTCGCAGAGGTCGAAAGCGAATACGGAATCCCCATGGCGGCGGCCGCGCGGGCAATCGAAATATCCGCGCCATGGCGACCAAACGCTGCCGCACCGGTCGGAGCGATCGCCAACGGCATGGCGGAGGGACCGCCAACAAGCTCGGTCGACGTGTCGACCTTGGAGACATCGTTCAGTACTTTTGGCGCAATACGAATGCGACGAAAAGCCTCGATGTTGTCGCGTAGCGTGACTTCTTCTTCGGCACCGCCGTCAAAAAATTCAAAGATCGCGCGCGGCAAACGGCGTTTAGCCACCGCGCGCAGATCTTCCACACTAAACGCACTTGCTGCTGTGCGGTCCAGGCTCACGATTTATTCTGCTTTGATACCAGAGGCCTTGATCACACGGTCCCAACGTTCCTGATCCTTGACCAGGAATTCACGGAACTGAGCGGGAGAATCGCCAACAGGCTGTGCACCCAGGTCTTTCATGCGCTTGATGACTTCGGGATTGGCCATGGCTTTTTTGATCGAAGCATTGAGCTTGTCGACGATGGGCTGTGGTGTGCCAGCAGGTGCGAGCATGCCGACCCAGGGTGCGGTTTGTTCAAAATCGGGAAAGCCCGAAGCATCCATCGTGGGCACACCGGGAAACTCAGGCATGGGCTTGGACGAACCCACCGCCAGAACACGGATGCGCTTGTTTTCAACATGACCTGCGATACCAATCATCGGATAGAACATGAACGACACACGACCTGACATCACCTCGGTCAGCGCAGGCGCATTGCCGCGGAAAGGAACGTGAACCATTTTGACTCCCGCAACCGTCCCCATCATGGCTGCGGCCAAGTGAGCAGAGCCGCCATTACCGGCTGAGCCGTAGCTGATCGCGTCGGGGGAGCTCTTGGCTTTATCCAGAAGCTCTTTGAGATTTTTATATGGAGAGTCGTACGCAGTGACAATCACGAGTGGCAGGTTCGCGACGAGTGAAATCGGCGCAAAGTTTTTGAGCGGATCGTACTCGGACTTATCGCCAAGCAAGAGCTTGTTGACGTTGTGCGAAAGTGAGGCGAACAACACGGTGTATCCGTCAGGCTTAGCTTTGGCGACTTCGCGCGTGGCGATCAGCGAGTTGGCGCCTGTCCGGTTTTCAACCACCACCGATTGGCCCAGATCAGCCGACATGTGTTGTGCCAGTATTCGACCAATCACATCAGTTGGACCACCCGCAGCAAAACCGATCACGACTTTGATGGGTTGAGTCGGATAGGCCGCTGTTTGCGCCACACCTGTCAATGGCAGCACTGAGGCAAGCGCCAGGCAGGCGCTGATAAGGGTCTTTTTCATTTGTCTTCCAGTGATAAAAATAATGCGGTGAGCTTAACAGTCCGCTCACCCGCCGCGCTACGCTGCCAAGGGAAAATACCGATCCGCCATGACTTGGCAACGCTTGATAAAGCGATGCTCGTCCGGGCCGTAATCGGCGACAGCGTTGTGGATCGTGCCCATGTTGTCCCACATCAGCACGTCCCCCGCCGTCCAGCGATGCTGATATCGAAACTGTGGTTGCAACTGGTGCGCGAATAAAAAGTTCAGAATCTCGTCGCTCTCTTTTTGTGGCAACTCATTAATCTGAATGGAATAACCAGGGTTGGCATACAAAATTTTGTCGCCCGTAATCGGGTGCGTCAAAAAGATTGGATGCGAAACCGGTGGTTTGGCCTTGCGCTGCGCTTCTGTCAATGGTGGGCGGGTGCAACCGGGTTGCTTGCGCATGTTTTCCCAAAACTTGTTGAAATCATGCAGCACCGTCATGCCATCGAGTTTTTTCTTGAGTTCTTCGGGCAATGCCAGATAGGCGGCCCGCATATTTGAAAATTCCGTGCTACCCAATGGCTGTCCATTGCGATGTGGAATTTCGATGCCATACAACACGTTGGTGAAGGCGATCATCTTGCTGTAGGACATATCCGTGTGCCAGTCTTGTCCCGCATCACCGAGGCCAATGGGTTTGCCGTCCACTTTTTTATTCGACAGGATCATGACCTCGGGGTGACCTGGCTCTTGATACATGTTGGCAACGTTGACTTCGAGGGTCCCGAACTTGCTGCTGAAATCCTTGAGCTGAGCACCGGTCAGGTTCTGTTTTGAGAAACACAGAACACCATATTGACCCAGCAAACTCTCGATTTTCTTGTAGTCCTCATGGGACAGGGGTTTTGAGACGTCAAACCCCTCAACGCGTGCGCCGAGTCCTTGTCCACTTGGTGTGACTTGCATGATCGTTCCCCTGCTGATGTCTGAAAGATGCGAAAGTCTAGCGGTTTAGTGCCGTCCAGAATAGCGTTGAATTGTGAAATGAGTGTTCTCGAAATGGAAACAATGCGGCTACAATTGCGCTAGATCATGGACAAACTCAAAGCAATCGAGGTTTTTATCGAGGTCGCACAGGGCTTGAGCTTTTCAGGAGCAGCCCAGAGACTTGGCATGGCCAAGGGAAACGTGACCAAGCATGTCGCCTGGCTCGAGCAAACCCTGGGTGTCCAACTTTTAACGCGCACGACTAAAAGCGTGAGCTTGACCGAATCTGGGCTGTCGCTGCTTGAGAACGGTCGCGAGCTGCTTGACCGCGTTGAGAGCATCGATGCCGCTGTGCGACAGTCCGTCAAAGAGCCCAAGGGCATGCTCAGATTGGGGGCGCCGCCTTCATTCGGCGCGTTTCATCTTGTGCCGATCATCACCGCTTTTTCCTCTGCACATCCCGACATTCAAGTCGTGCTCTACCTCGATGATGGGCGTACCGATCTGGTCGCCGAGGGGTTGGATATGTCCGTGCGGATCGCGACTTCGCTCAAAGATACTTCACAGGTGGCTCAGCGCCTGGCTGTCGTGCCTCAGCTCCTGGTGGCATCGCCTGCCTATTTGAAACGGCGCGGAACGCCGCAGACGATTGCGGACCTTGCGGATCATGAGTGCATGGTGCATGCGCTCAAGTCACCGACGAACATCTGGACCTTCATGGGTGAGCCAAAAGGTGTTCGCGTCCATGGGACGATCCGTGCGAATTACGGCGATCCGTTGCGCCATGCCGCCTTGCTAGGCCATGGAATCTCCATGCATCCTACATATATGGTGATGCAGGATATTCAGGAAGGCCGGCTCGTGAGTGTTTTGCCGCAGTTTCGTCCCGTAGGCGTTGATATTTATGCAGTTTTCCCCAGCCGTAAAAACCTGCCTGTTCGCGTGCGGACATTTTTAGACTTTTTGCGTCAATGGTTTGCCGCCGAGGACTGGCATGCCTATCAAAACGTGCCGTAAACTGTCTGCAATGCGTAGTTTTGCGTCTGGCGTTGAAAGGCGGACTGGACAATGATGGCGCCTCGTACGAGCCCCACAGGGCATTGATGAATCACGATATTTTTTAAAACGGAGATCGGCATGGCATCGGTCAATAAAGTAATACTGGTTGGCAATCTTGGGCGCGACCCCGAAGTCCGCTACAGCCCGGATGGCGGCGCCATTTGTAACGTGTCGATTGCAACGACCAGCAGCTGGAAAGACAAAACTTCCGGCGAGCGTCGCGAAGAAACCGAATGGCACCGTGTGGTGTTTTACAACCGCCTGGCCGAAGTTGTCGGCGAGTACATGAAAAAAGGTCGCCCCATGTATATCGAGGGTCGACTGAAAACACGCAAGTGGCAAAACAAAGAAGGGGTTGATCAGTACACCACAGAAATCATCGCCGACCAGATGCAGATGCTGGGTGGCCGCGATGGTAGCGACGGTGGCTCGATGGGCGGTGGCGGTGGTGGCGAAAGCGCGCCACGTCCGGCACGTGCGCCTCAGGCGCAGCGTCCAGCGGCTCCGGCTGCGAGCGGCGCGAATCTGACGGACATGGATGACGATATTCCGTTCTGATCGATAGTTGGAGTGTGTTCAGTCTTTGTTGATGCAGTAAGTAGGCGGTGTGACTCTCGGGTTGCACCGCTTTTTTACGATCGATCAGCTCGATGATTAGACTCGCACACCTCTTTTGAACTCTTTTGAATTAAGCTGCTGTATCAACAAAATAAATCAAAAACTCAGGAGACAAAACATGGACTTAGGCATTCGTGGACGCCGCGCGATCGTGTGCGCCTCAAGTAAGGGCTTGGGTTTGGGCTGCGCCCAGCAACTCGCGCGTGAGGGCGTCGAGCTTGTGATGCTCGCCCGCGGGCAAGAAGCGCTTGAGGCAGCGGCAGCAGCTATTCGCGCTGAAACCGGTGTCAAGGTGACGACGGTTGCCACCGACATCACGACGCCGGAAGGGCGCGCCAAAGTCCTGGCGATTTGTCCGAACCCTGACATCCTGGTGACAAACGCGGGTGGGCCCAAACCAGGTGATTTTCGTGACTGGAGCCGTGACGACTGGATCGCCGCGGTGGATGCCAATATGCTGACGCCGATCGAGCTGATCAAAGCGACAGTCGACAAGATGATCGCACGCAAGTTTGGTCGCATCGTCAACATCACCTCCGCTTCGGTTAAACAGCCGATCGAGAGCCTGGGCATGTCCAACGGTGCACGCGCAGGATTGACAGGATTTGTGGCGGGTCTGGCGCGTCAGATTATTTCGCATAACGTGACAATCAATAATCTTTTGCCTGGCCCTTTTGCAACGGATCGTATTTTACAAACGGCGGCCGCGCGTGCTAAAGACAGCGGACAGACGGTCGATGAGATTTTGAACGCGCGCATGGCGGCGGTTCCAGCCAAGCGCTTTGGTACGCCCGCCGAGTTTGGTCAGGCGTGCGCATTTTTGTGTAGCGCGAGCGCTGGTTTTATGACGGGACAAAACCTTGTGCTGGATGGCGGTATTTATCCCGGTACACTTTAAATCCATTACACAATTACTCAATTACTTAATCAATCATTCATTCATTCATTCATCATCAGGTGCGCACCATGTCGGACGACAAGAATAAAGAGAATAAAGGCCACTCACTGAATCCCGCCGCGAGCAGCGAAGGGATGTCCAAAGGTTTGGCGAATTATGGCGATCGCGGTTTTTCCTTGTTCTTGCGCAAGGCGTTTATCAAAGGTGCGGGCTTTACCGACTCCGCGCTGGAGCGTCCGGTCATTGGCATCACCAACACAGGGAGTGCCTACAACCCCTGTCATGGCAATGCGCCTCAGCTGATCGAAGCCGTCAAGCGCGGCATCATGTTGGCGGGCGGTCTGCCAATGGACTTTCCGACGATCTCGATTCACGAGAGTTTTTCCAACCCCACCAGTATGTATCTGCGTAACCTGATGTCGATGGACACAGAGGAGTTGTTGCGCGCTCAACCGATGGATGCGGTGGTGTTGATTGGTGGCTGTGACAAAACAGTCCCTGCCCAATTGATGGGTGCGGCCTCCGCAGGTTTACCTGCCGTGCAGTTGATCACGGGTTCGATGTTGACGGGCTCGCATCGTAGCGAGCGTGTGGGTGCTTGTACGGATTGCCGTCGTTACTGGGGAAAATTCCGCGCCGAGGAAATCGACGCTGAAGAGATCGCCGATGTGAATAGCCAGCTCGTGGCCAGTGTCGGAACCTGTTCGGTGATGGGGACCGCGAGCACGATGGCCTGTATTGCAGAAGCGCTTGGCATGACCGTGCCCGGTGGTGCTTCCCCACCAGCTGTGACAGCCGACCGTATCCGCGTGGCTGAGCGCAGCGGTGCACTGGCCGTGGAAATCGCACGCAAGCGTTTGACGATCGACAAGATTCTGACGGAAAAAGCTTTTGAAAACGCGATGCGAGTGTTGCTCGCAATTGGTGGTTCGACCAACGGTATCGTGCATTTGACAGCGATCGCGGGCCGGATGGGTTTTGAAATGGACCTCAAGGCGCTTGATCGCATGGGCCGCGATACGCCAGTGCTGCTGGACCTGAAGCCTTCGGGTCAGCACTACATGGAGGACTTCCATCATGCCGGCGGAATGGCGACATTGCTTCGCGAGCTCAAGCCTTTATTGCATCTGGATGCGATGACCGTCACAGGTCGCACGCTGGGTGAGGAAATCGAGGCCGCAGGTCCCGGTTTCAAACAAGACGTGGTACGTACTGCGAAAAATCCGATCTACCCGCAGGGTGGCATCGCAGTGCTGCAGGGCAACCTCGCGCCAGGCGGTGCGATTATCAAGCAGTCTGCCGCGCATCCCAAGTTGATGGAGCACGAAGGTCGCGCGGTCGTATTTGAAAACCTCGAGGATATGGCCAACCGCATTGACTCGCCTGATCTGGATGTGACTGCGGACGACATTCTGGTGCTCAAGCATATCGGCCCCAAGGGGGCGACCATGCCTGAAGCTGGATATATGCCGATCCCTAAAAAGCTCGCCACAGCTGGCGTCAAGGACATCGTTCGCATCTCTGATGGTCGCATGAGCGGGACGGCCTTCGGGACGATCGTGTTGCACGTCACACCCGAGTCGGCGATTGGCGGACCCTTGGCCTACGTGCAAAACGGTGACCGTATCCGACTGAGCGTGGAGAAGCGCGAGCTGGCGTTACTGGTCAGCGACGAAGAGCTCGCCAAGCGTCGCGCGGCGAAACCTGTCGTGATCCCGACCGCGCAACGTGGCTATCGACGGCTATTCCTCGAAAGCGTGACCCAGGCAGACAAAGGCGTCGACTTTGACTTCCTGATGCCGCCGATGACGGGTAAAGTGCCTAAGGCGAAGTAAAATCAGGCACGGTAGTGATTATTTTATTGTCAGCACTGATTGTGGGAGGATTGAGATGCGCTTAGCCATACCAGAACAAGTTGCGATCCATGATGCCATCCATCAGGCTGACATCGATGCAGAGGTCTATTTGTTTGGCTCCCGAATAGATGACACTGCGCGGGGCGGTGACATTGACCTGCTTGTCTTATCAAAGCGTATTGGGTTGATGAAAAAACTCGAGATTTTGGCGCAGCTGCACGAAAAACTTGGTGAGCGGAAAATTGATTTAGTCGTTTTTCCTGACTCCAACAGGCCGTTTGCAAAGATCGCACTTGAAAGGGGCATTCGATTGTGAGTGCGGCCAATGTTCAATTCCTTAAAGAAGAGCTCGTTGGGCTTTCTCTGGCAGCTCAGCATCTAGAGTATTCACTCGAGCGTTGTACCGAGCTTATTGGTCAGAAGGACTTGCCTCCAGAAAAGCTCGAGCGTTTGGAGTCTCTGACCAGCCGTTTTGCCAGATTGGCTGACTTGTTGATTCAACGGATTTTTCGATTAGTGGATGAAATCGAACTGGTTGGCATTGGAACTGTGCGAGACCGTATTGATCGAGCTGAAAAACGTGGGTGGGCTGACGCGAGCAAGCTGGTTAAAATCCGCGAACTGAGGAATATGATTGCGCACGAGTACGCAGCAGAAAAAATGCTCGAGATTTATTCTGTTGTTTATCAATTAGCAAAAGAGCTTTTGGCGATCGTGCCAAAAGTCACTCAGGACGCTCAAGCGTTAATGAACAAGTACCCGAGTTAATTTGAAGCGGACGAGATCATCATCATCTCGCCCACTCCAGTCAAAATGATTACCCCTGCGTGACCTCAATCACGGCATCCACGGCGTACGCGCCCTGTCCTTGCGGCATTGCGAGGACAGGATTGAGGTCGATGGATTGCAGGCGCGGGCCAGCGGCCACGGCAAAGGCCGACAGCTGAGAGAGCATCTCAGAAAGTGCTTTGATGTCCGCCACGGGGCGTCCGCGCGCACCGAGTAGCAACGGCGAACCTTTGATCGAACGAATCATTTCCTCGGCGACATCGGGTCCGAATGGACAGCGGTGCAGCACAACGTCTTGCAAGATTTCCACAAAAATCCCGCCGAGTCCAAACATCGCGACTGGGCCGAACACGGGGTCTTGATGAATCCCGAGGATGCATTCGACACCGCCTTTGAGTTGTTTGGCGACTAGCACACCCTCCAGACGTGCTTGAGGCGCTGCGGTTTTGCCACGTTGCATCAACAGCGCGAAACCCTCTCGCACATCCGCTTCATGATGGATATCGAGCAGTACGCCGCCGATCTCCGATTTATGCAGAATATCGGGCGAGACGATTTTCATGACAACGGGAAAACCGATCTTTTGCGCGGCGGTGACGGCAGCTTCGATCGTTGTGCACACCTCTTCAGGAGCAGAAGCAATGCCCGCTTGCGCAAGGAGTTGTTTGGCCTGTGCCTCGGAGGGGTTGTGAGTGGGCAAGGAGATCGGGGCAAGCTTGGGTGCGGGCAAAGCAGGTGCCTTGGCAAATGCGCGACCAAATTGTCCCATCGCTTCGATCGCCACAACGGCGCGCGAGGGATCTTCGAAGACGGCAAAGCCATCGTTTTCATATTCCCGGATTTGTTCACGCGAGGCCATCAACGACAATGCAAAAATACAATCAGGATGTTTGCTGCGGGTGATCTTGAGCTGTTCACGCAAGCGTGGTGCGACGCTTGCGACGCCGCCTGTGTAGGTAAAGAAACCGAGTATGGAGGTGTATTTGCCTTCGGCGATCAGCGCATCGGTAAAGGTACTGATCAAGGACATCTCGTTGAGAAACTGAGCCGTGACATCGACGGGATTACGTGGAGCGGCGAAGGGCAGCAGCTTGAGTAGTCGCTCTTGCGCGTCCAGTGGCATTTCAGGCATGGGTAAACCGACCGCATCGGCCGCATCCGAGATGATGACCCCAGCGCCACCGCTGACGGTAATGACACCGAGCGTGTTGTGAGCGGGATAGATGCCGCGCGTCGCCAGACGTGCGATATCGAGCATTTGCTCGGTCGTTTGTACGCGCACGACGCCAAACTCTTTCAAGACTGCATCGGTGACACGATCGTCTCCTGCGATGGAGGCAGTATGGGATTGCGCAGCTGCACTGCCGATTGCGCTGCGACCGACTTTCATCATCAGGACCGGTTTGCGGGCGCGCCGGGCGGCGTCCAGGCCCGCGAGCAAACCTGCAGACTCTTTGATGCCTTCGGAGTAAAGCATGATGACTTTGGTTGCCGGATCCTCGACCACCATTTGCAACATATCACCGACTGTCAGGTCGGCTTCGTTACCCGTCAAGATCACGGCCGAAAGACCAATATCGTTTGCGGTCGATACCGCCATCAAGTGCGCACCATAGGCGCCGGACTGACTGATGATCGCGACACCGCCCGCTTTGGGAAAGGCCAGTTCACAGCCTGTCGCAAACGTGCCATAAAAATGATTGCAGGGATTGATCAGGCCCAGCGAGTTCGGACCAATCAGGCGCATGCCGTGCTTGTGCGCGGCATCGACGAGTTTTTGTTGCTCACGCGCACCCTCAGGTCCTGTTTCCGCAAAACCCGCTGTGAATAAAATGGCCGCCGCACAGCCTCGCTCGGCGAGCGCTGTGACGGAGTCGAGTGCCGCGGAGGCCGGCACGATCACGATGGCGATATCAGGTGTTTCAGGCAATGCGGCGACACTGGGGTAGGCGGTCAGACCCTGCACTGTCGTCCGATTGGGGTTCACAGGAAAAATTCTGCCTTGATAGCCTTGGCCCAGCATGTAGGAAATGGGTCGTCCACCAATGCGCGAGGGGTCATCGGAGGCGCCGATGACGGCGACGGATTGTGGGTTGAGGAGTTTGGCAATTCGGGCAGGATCGTGTGGGCGCATCGTTGTCTCAGTTTTATCTTTGCGTAAATATTACAGCTACACTGCATGCAGGTTTTAAGTTTGCCGCGGTTTTGAGTTTTATTTTTTAAGTTGTATTTTTTATTCAATCAGGAGAATAACGATGGGTGCAATTACTCGCATTGATTCCAATGAACGTTTGAGCCGTGTCGTGATCCATGGCGACACCGTGTATGTCGCAGGCATCACCTCGAGCGTCAAGGGTGACATCGTTGCCCAGACACGCGACGTGTTCGCAAAAATCGACGGTCATCTGGCAAGCGCAGGAACAGATAAACATCATCTGTTGACTGTACAGATCTGGTTGAAAGACATCACCAAGGACTTCGAGGGCATGAACTCGGTTTGGGCCGAGTGGGCGCCTAAAAACGCGTTGCCCACCCGCGCGACCGGTGAAGTCAAACTGGCCGCACCGGACTTGCTCGTTGAAGTCATCGTGACCGCGGCCAAAAAGTAATCATAAAAATATCCATCAGGAAATCACTTGTCATCAGAAAAACGCTTGGTTGTCGCCGTCATCGGAGCAGGTCCCGCAGGTTTAATGGCTGCGGAAACACTTGTCCGCAAGGGTTTGACGGTGCAGGTCTTTGAGGCAAAGCCTTCGGTGGGTCGCAAGTTCCTGATGGCAGGACGGGGTGGGCTCAACATCACCCACTCCGAACCCTCTGATAAATTTGTCACGCGTTATGGTGCCCGCTCGCCGGAAATGGGACGTATGCTCGAGCAGTTTGATGCCCAGGCGCTGCGTGACTGGGTGCATGCGCTTGGCATCGAGACTTTTGTGGGCTCTTCGGGCCGGGTGTTTCCTGATGAAATGAAAGCCGCACCGCTTTTACGAGCCTGGATGCATCGCTTGCGCGTCGAGGGCGTGCAGTTTTTGATGCGGCATCGCTGGTTGGGTTGGGATGATGCGCAACAACTGCGTTTCGATACTCCCAAGGGTGAGATCACGACATCCCCCGATGCCACAATCCTCGCGCTCGGAGGCGGGAGCTGGGCCAGGCTGGGTTCGGATGGCGCGTGGTGGCCATGGCTAAAAGAGCAAGGTGTGCCGCTGAGTCCTTTATTACCCAGCAATGGTGGCTTTGAGACAAACTGGTCCGCACATTTTCTGGAAAAGTGTGCGGGAGAGCCCATTAAAACCGCACAGTTCCGAATTGAAGGCAGCAAAGCTGCGCCGTTGCGTGGCGAATGCATGGTGACGCAGCATGGACTCGAGGGTGGCGCGATTTACGCCTTGTCAGCCAGCTTGCGAGATTTGATTTTGACGCGCGGCAAAGCGACGTTGTTGCTGGATTTGTTGCCTGACCACAGTCCCCAACGCGTGCTTGATGAGGTCTCACGTGCGCGCGGGACACGATCGATGTCATCTCATTTGCGCACACGACTAGGTTTACAAGGTGTGCGTGCTGCGTTGTTGCGCGAGCGTTTATCTGCAGAGGTATTCAACGCTCCACAAAAACTCGCGTATGGTATTAAAAATCTGCCTATCGTGTTGTCTGCGTGTCGTCCAATCGATGAGGCCATTAGTACGGCAGGTGGTGTTCAGTTTGAAGGGATGACAGAACACGGAATGCTGAAAAATTTGCCAGGCGTGTTTTGTGCCGGCGAGATGCTCGATTGGGAAGCCCCGACAGGTGGGTATTTGCTCAACGGCGTGATGGCGTCAGGGCAATGGACAGCCAGAGGGGTGTTGAGCTGGCTTCAGAGCCGGTCTTGTGGTGAAACAGATTAAGGTTGGGATAATTTCAAAGTTGAATGACAAGTTTTTGTTTTTCAATGATTTCTTTAAATGCCTCAGAAGTGGATGCCCAATCGACGATATCCACTTTGAAAGGTAAAGTAGAGTTTGAAAGAGCCTCGTTAAGCGCAGCACGCGTTTCGATTGCAATTGGCTCATCACCGACTAAGGCTAAATCTAGATCAGAGAACGGTTTGTGCATTCCAGTCACTCTTGATCCAAAAGCCCAGACTTTGAAGTCTGGAACATAACGCTTCAGAATGCTTTGTAGCAAATTCAGCTCTTCTGCCGTTATGGCTAAGCTAGTGCTGGGGATCATGCGATACGCTCCTGAAGTGATTCAAGAAGGGCTTTAGCCTCATCTAAAAAGGCTGGGATTCCCCTTACGACTTGAACGGCTATTGCTTCATCATAGGTATGGCTTGTCTTGCTGCGCATCTCACGGTAGGTACGCCAGTCGCTCCAGTCGCCCTTGAGCAGACCTTGCTCGTTGGCAGTGCGTATCAGGTCCGCAAAAGGCATGCTGTCGAACTGACTTGGATTAGCAGAGCTCATTTCAAGGTAGCGTTTCAGCATTTTGTGGCTAATTTCATAGGTGAACTCAAAACGTTGCACCAAGCCATCGCGTAATTGCGTGTCAAGAGGTTCAGAAAAATGCCGAGTCAAGCCAGCATCCAGTCGGCTCACAGCATTCTTTAAGGCAGACAAATCAAGTGGTATCGGCATTGTTTGCAGCCCAAGTAGCAAATCGTTGTCAATAATCGATTTTAGGCCAAGCAATGCATTTCACCTTTAGCCTTTAATTTTCAGTTTCAATATTTAACAAATTCGGTTGAATCTGTTCAATCGCTTTGTTGATGCAATCCAGAACGAGTTCGCTGCGGTCTTTGTCCAGGCGGGTGTTGAGCGTGGCGACGCTGATGGCGGCGACGGGATGACGGTTTTTGTCAAAGATGGGGGCGGCGATGGTTCGCACACCCGGTAGTTCGACGACGTCGCTGACCACATGGCCGCGAGCTCGGGCGCGTGCGATATTTTTGCGAACCTCAGCTTCGGAGTAGTTGGGAAATTTCTCCATGCAGCGATCTTTGTTGATCTTGAGGATGCGTTCGATCTCGTTGTCGTCGAGAAAGCTCAAAATGGCCAGCGCACCGCCGCCGATGTTGATCGGACGACGACGGCCAACCTCGAGGACAAACACCTTGATGGGAAAGGCGCCCTCGGCGCGATCGATACAGACACCATCAAAGCCCGCGCGAATCGTCAAAAAGACAGTGTCACCTGTGCACTGCGCGATTTGCTGCAGGTGAGAGTGACAGAGATCGCGCATGTTCGTGCGGGGGCTGGCGGCCAGACCCATTTCGTAGACCACGTTACCCAGAAAATAACGTTTGGTGGACTCGTCCTGACGAATGAGCCCTTCGGACACTAGGCCTTGCAAAATCCTGTGCGCTGTCGGACGCTCGATATTGATTTCGGTGCAGAGATCAATGAGTCGGGCGCCGACCCGGTTGCGTGCGGAAACTCCGCGCATGAGTGCTGCGACGCGTTGAACGACTTGGGTGCCGGATTTGATGGCAGGGGTAGGAATTGTCATGATGGTTCAATATATGGACGAATGTGCAAGGCAAAACTCGGCGTCAATCCTTTAAAGGCCAACGTTATTCCCATCGTGCGGGCTCAAGCAGACTTTCGGTTTGATCATATTTGTTCCACATTATGGCTTGTGGTTTCGCTGCTGTCCATACGTTTCGAGGTGGATAAAATCAAAGCTCCTGTAGCCCACCCCAAAGTGATCATGTTCGATACAACACCTCTCTTTTCTTTGCCAAAAGTCGAGCAATATCAGCGGCTTGCCCAACAAGCGCGGGTGCTGATGGAGGGGGAAAAGGACCGAATCGCCAATGCGGCGAATTTGTCCGCGCTGGTGATGCACGCTTTGCCGGATTTGAATTGGGCTGGTTTTTATTTTTATGACGGCACCGAGCTCGTGCTTGGACCGTTCCAGGGCAAGCCTGCGTGTTTGCGTATCCAGCTCGATCGTGGCGTGTGCGGTGCAGCGGCGCGGACACGAACGACACAGCTCGTGCCCGACGTCCATGCTTTTCCCGGCCATATCGCCTGCGATGCTGCTTCGCGCTCGGAAATCGTGGTACCGCTGGTACACCAGGGCCGTTTGGTGGGTGTCTGGGATGTGGATAGTCCCATTCCGGCTCGCTTTGATGTACAAGATCAAAGCGGCATGGAGACGCTGTGCCAAATTTATCTCGACTCGGTATTTGGTGTTCGATGAGTACAACAAAAAATAATCACACTGACTCTCAGCTGATGTTTGACTACGTGATCGTCGGCGCAGGTTCTGCCGGTTGTCTCTTGGCCAATCGCTTATCCGCGGATCCGAACAATCGAGTGTTGCTGCTCGAAGCGGGCGGTCCTGATAACTGGCACTGGATCCATATTCCTGTCGGGTATTTGTACTGTATTGGCAATCCGCGCACGGACTGGTGTTATCGCACCAAAGCTGATCCTGGACTGAATGGCCGCGAGCTGGGCTATCCCCGGGGGCGCGTGCTCGGCGGTTGTTCGTCGATTAACGGCATGATTTATATGCGAGGCCAACGCGCGGACTACGATGGTTGGGCCGCGCTGGGTAACAAAGGATGGGGCTGGGAAGATGTGCTTCCGCTTTTTAAAGGCATGGAAGACCATCATGCTGGCGAGAGCCCGTTTCATGGTGCGGGGGGCGAGTGGCGTGTCGAGCCCGCGCGCCTGTCTTGGGAAATCCTAGATGCTTTCCGCGAGGCCGCTGCGCAGGCGGGCATCGCACCAACACCAGATTTCAATCGTGGTGATAACGAAGGCAGCAGTTATTTCGAGGTTAATCAGCGCGCTGGTTTTCGCTGGAATGCGTCCAAGGCTTTTTTGCGTCCTATCAAACACCGCCGCAATCTGACGGTGTTGACCGGTGCGCGGACAACGCGCTTGTGCATGCAAGGCAAACACGTCACGGGTGTGGAGTTTATCCGCGAGGGTCAGATCCATATCGCCCAAGCGCAGCGCGAGGTCGTCATGGCGGCGGGAGCGATTGGCACACCGCAGATATTGCAAGCGTCCGGCGTGGGTCCTGCGAATGTACTCAGCCCTCTGGGTGTCCCACTGGTGCATGACCTGCCCGGTGTGGGTCAAAACCTTCAGGATCACCTCCAGCTGCGCATGATTTATCGCGTGGAGGGCGCTCGCACGCTCAATACCCTGGCGAACTCCTGGCTTGGAAAGGCGCGGATCGGACTTGAGTATCTCTTGACGCGCCGCGGTCCGATGAGCATGGCGCCCTCTCAGCTCGGCGTGTTTGCCAAGTCAGGCCCTGAACAGACGCGGGCGAACGTCGAGTATCACGTGCAGCCTTTGTCGCTTGAACGCTTTGGTGAGCCGCTGCATGATTTTCCGGCGTTTACGGCATCGATTTGCAACGTGCGTCCGACAAGCCGCGGTCATGTCAATATTGTTTCGCCTGACACCGCCGAGGCTCCTGAGATTTTGTGCAACTACCTGTCAACGCCAGAGGACAGGCATGTTGCGGCGGACAGTATTAGATTGACCCGCCGCATCGTCTCGCAGTCTGCTTTGGCGCGCTTCAAGCCAGTGGAAATTAAGCCCGGGCTGACGGACTCGAGTGGCAATAACGGTGCAACGAACGAGGAAGAAGCAAAAGAGGAAGAAGCAAAACAGGAAGAAGCACTTGCCCGCGCAGCCGGAGACATCGGCACGACGATTTTTCATCCCGTCGGGACATGCAAAATGGGCCATGACGCGATGGCGGTCGTGGATGACACCTTACGTGTGCATGGGCTGACGGGCTTGCGCGTGGCCGATGCCTCGATCATGCCAACGATCACCTCAGGCAATACCAATTCGCCCACGATGATGATTGCCGAGAAAGCCGCTCGCATGATCTTGAATGGAACTGCCCGCTAGCCCCGAGCGTGTAACTGTATGCAAAATACTTGGGCGAAAGTGTCTTGCTACGGTATAGTCATTAGCACCCAAGGCAGCCGCACGTGGTCAGCGGCTGTGCCCATTGACTTTTTGTAAGTTGAGCTCATGACCGTTCCACATTCCGTTCAAATTCTCGCGACCGTTTTATTCGCGATCGCGATCATCCACACGTTTTCAGTTCCCGTTTTTGCCCGCCTGGCGCATAAAAACGGACCTCATGCGGGCGTGTGGCATTTCTTGTCCGAGGTCGAAGCGGTATTTGGCGTCTGGGCGTTTGTGTTGCTCGTGCTGATGGCTGTGGTGGCAGGCATCCCCACCATGGTCGAGTACATGGATACGCGCAACTTTACCGAGCCCTTGTTTGTGTTTGCCATCATGGTGGTGGCCGGCAGTCGCCCGATTATTGAGCTTGTGAGCATGATTGTCCGATGGATCGCGCATGCCTTGCCCGTTCCCCGGCAGCTCGCCACGTTTTTTGTGGTGCTGACGTTTGTGCCACTCGCCGGCTCGTTGATTACAGAGCCTGCTGCGATGACTCTCGCGGCCTTATTACTGCGCGATGGCTTTTACAAGCGTCCAGGCCATCAAGGTTTCAAATACATGGTGCTGGGCGTGTTGTTTGTGAACGTTTCAATTGGTGGCGTGCTGAGTGTCTATGCCGCGCCGCCCGTCCTGATGGTCGCTAAAACCTTTGGCTGGGACACGAGCTTTATGCTGGCAAATTTTGGCTGGCGCGCGGTTGCGGCTGTTGCGCTGAACGCGCTGCTGTTGACGCTTATTCATCGCAAGCTACTGTTGAGCGGAGAGGCTGAGACACATCGTGGCGTGACGCAAAACCACAGCGCCCGCATGCCCGCTTTTGTGATCCTGGTTCACGTACTTTTCCTGATTGGCATCGTCGTTGCTGCACACCATCCCGCGATTTTCATTGGTCTGCTTTTGCTCTTTATTGGCTACTGCCAAGCGTATAAAACCTACCAGTCGCCACTGATGATTCGCGAGGGTCTGATGGTGGGCTTCTTTCTGGCGGGTTTGGTGTTGCTGGGTGGTTTGCAAAAATGGTGGCTCCAAGACCTGCTCGGCAGTCTTTCGCCGTTCGTCTTGTTCTGGGGCTCCACTGCGTTGACCGCGATTACAGACAATGCAGCGTTGACGTATCTGGGTTCACTGGTGGATGGCACTTCCGCCGAGTGGCGCTATATGCTGGTCGCGGGTGCGGTCACGGGTGGTGGTCTGACCGTGATTGCCAATGCGCCCAATCCCGCTGGCTTTGCGATCTTAAAGTCCAGTTTCAAGGACGAGACCATTGCGCCCGGTCCTTTGTTTTTATCCGCCTTTGTTCCTACCATGATCGCCGCGACCTTCTTTCTGATTTAACGCACACGGAGTCACCATGTCTGATCTCGCTTTTTCGTCCCTCACCCAGCTTGCGCAGGGTTTACAGCAAAAAAAATATAGCTCCGAAGAAATCACTCGCGAGTATTTGACGCGGATTCAAAAAGCGAACGGCAAGCTACACGCCTATGTGAGCGTGAACGAAGAAAGCGCCCTGCAGCAAGCGCGTGCGGCCGATACGCGTCGCGCTTCGGGCTATACCCTCAGCCCAGTTGACGGTTTGCCACTTGCGGTCAAGGATTTGTGCGACATCGAAGGGCAGATCACGACAGGTGGTTCGCAGGACTGGATCAATCGTCGCAGCCCGACGACTTGTACTGCAGTCGAGCGCCTGATGCGCGCCGGGATGGTGATGCTGGGCAAGGTCCACATGGTCGAGTTTGCCTTTGGCGGTTGGGGGACCAACCCTGTCATGGGCACGCCCTGGAACCCCTGGGATCTCAAGACACATCGTGTGCCGGGTGGTTCGTCCAGCGGCTCGGGTGTGGCGGTTGCTGCCGCGCTTGCGCCCGCTGCGCTGGGCTCTGACACCGGTGGTTCTGTGCGTATTCCTGCTGCGCTCAACGGCATCACTGGGCAGAAAACCACTCGCGGCCTCATCAGTTTGCACGGCGCGCTCGCCTTGTCCGGGACGCTGGATTCGATCGGACCGATGACGCGTGACGTCCGGGACTCGGCGATTTTGACCGGGCTCATGGCAGGTGAGGATCCGCTTGATCCCACCAGCTGCAACCGCCCCATGTTTCATTGGAAAGCACCGGCCGCGGGTCCCAAGCCTCTGGCAGGTTTCCGCATTGCCATGTTTCCGCCCGAGCACTATCCGATTGCTCTGGGCAAGGATGTCATCAAGATGCTCGACGACACCCGTCGCGTCCTGGTAGATCTCGGCGCGCAGATCGTTGAGAAGCCTTTCCCGTTTGATTTCAACGATATGATGATCCGCAATGGTCAAATCATCGCCTCCGAGGCCTACGCCATCCACCGTGCCTACATCGACGATGCCTCGCGACCCTTTGGGGAATTTGTGCGCAAGCGTGTGCAGTCGGGCCGTAACATTTCCAGCGCCGACTACATCGACGCGATCGCCGATCATCGCCGCACGATCGCGGCCTGGACCGACTGGATGAGCAATGTGGACGCCTTGTTGTCGCCCAGCGCACCGATTGGCGCGTGCCCGCTGACCGAGGTGGACGAGTCCAAAACACCGATGGCCGCGTTCACTCGTGCCGGTAATTACATGGGCTGCTCGGGTATGTCCCTGCCAGCCGGTTTTGCCGACAATGGCATGCCGCTGGGTGCGCAATTGCTGGGCAAGCCTTTCGATGATGGCACGCTTGTCACCGTCGGGATGGCTTTCCAGCAAGCGACGCAGTGGCATCTCAAGCGCCCTGATTTGTCGTCCCTGGGTCTGTAAGGAACACCAAACCCTAAAAAAGCCAGTGTTTGAGGGTAATTTGGGCAGGATTGCACGGTAAGCGGGCGTGAAATCAGAGTTTGCTTTGTATGGACTGAGGGTTTTGGCTGAAAAACCGTTAAAATACAAAGCTTTCCCTCGTTTTCGCGTCTAAGAGTTTTATCGTGCCAATCTACGCTTATAAATGCACTGCCTGTGGTCATGCCCAAGACGTGCTGCAAAAGATTTCAGACAAGCCCTTAACGGTCTGCCCCGAGTGCCATCAGGAGACCTACGCCAAACAGGTCACTGCCGCGGGCTTTCAGCTCAAAGGCTCCGGCTGGTATGTCACTGACTTCCGTAATAACGGCGGTGGGGACAAGGGCAGCTCCAAAACCAGTGAACCCGCACCTGCGGTGACGGCGGCTGATAGCGCCGCGACATCGTCAGCCTCGACGGGTTCAGAGGGTGGATCAGCTGGTTCGGGTGGTTCGGGTAGTTCGACTTCCGCGCCTGCCGCAGCCTCCGCCTCGAGCGCTTCGACGACCGGCGCATCCACATCCAGCGCTGCGTCGAGCAAGCCCGCGACAGGTGGTTCGGCGGCTTAGTTTTCGCTGACAATCAAGCATTAGCTCTCATTCAAAGCCCACCCACATCATGCGATCCTTTAAAAAGTACTTCATCACTGGTTTGCTGATCTGGGTGCCGTTGGTCATCACCCTTTGGGTCTTGAGTCTGGCGGTTAATACGCTCGAGAGCGTGGTGCCGACTTTTTTGTCGCCCCAGGCGCTTTTTGGTCGCGATATCCCCGGCTTTAGGGTGCTGCTCGTCATTGTGGTGGTATTGGCCACGGGTATTTTGGCGGCCAACTTTCTGGGGCGCGGGATTCTGCAGCTCTGGGAAAATATCCTAGGCCGCATCCCGCTTGTGCGTTCAATCTACAACTCGGTCAAGCAGGTCAGCGACACACTGCTCGCGCCCAATGGTCAGGCCTTTCGCCAGGCTGTGCTGGTGCAATATCCCCGCCCGGGCAGCTGGACGATTGGCCTGTTGACAGGCACACCGAGCGGAGAGGTCGCTAGCTATCTACCAGGCGAGCATGTGAGTGTTTACATACCCACAACGCCCAATCCTACCTCGGGTTTCTTTTTGATGATGCCGCGCAGTGAAGTCCAGCCGCTGGAGATGTCGGTCGATGCCGCCTTGAAATATATCGTTTCGATGGGTGTCGTGGCGCCAGTATCCAATACGGCCGGAAAGAAAAAAGCCCTGCCGCCAAATGAGTAATATCTAAGTATCAGAATTTACCGAATCAGCATTTACCGATTAATTATTGTCAGATCTTTTTGTACGATCTTTTGGAGTTTGCATGCGTACCTGCTACACCGGTCAGGTTTGTCGTGACCACCTTGGTCAAACTGTCACCCTTTTTGGTTGGGTGCATCGTCGCCGCGACCACGGTGGCGTGATTTTTATCGATCTGCGCGACCGCGCTGGTCTGGCCCAGATCGTGTTTGATCCTGACAATGCCGAGGGCTTTGCCACGGCAGAGCGCCTGCGTAACGAATTTTGCATCCGCATCACTGGTCTCGTGCGCGAGCGCCCCGCTGGCACGACCAACGCCGACCTCGCTTCCGGCGAAGTCGAGATCCTGTGCCGCGAGGTCGAGATCCTCAATCCGTCGGTCACGCCACCGTTCCAGCTCGATGATGAAAACCTCTCCGAGACGACGCGCCTGACCCATCGTGTGCTGGACCTGCGTCGTGGCCAGATGCAACGCAACATGATGCTGCGCTATCGCGTGTCGATCGAGGTGCGCAAGTTCCTGGACCAGCTCGGTTTCATCGATATCGAAACGCCCATGCTCACCAAGAGCACGCCCGAAGGCGCGCGCGACTATCTCGTGCCCTCGCGCGTCAATGCCGGCGAGTTTTTCGCGTTACCCCAATCCCCCCAGCTCTTTAAACAGATGCTGATGGTGTCCGGTTTTGACCGTTACTACCAGATCACAAAGTGCTTCCGCGACGAAGACCTGCGTGCGGATCGTCAGCCTGAATTCACCCAGATCGATTGCGAAACCTCATTTCTGAACGAAACCGAGATCCGCGCGATTTTCGAGGACATGATTCGTCACGTCTTTAAGTCTGTGCAAAACGTCGACTTGCCCGCAAGCTTCCCCATCATGGCCTACAGCGAAGCCATGAGACTGTATGGTTCGGACAAACCCGACCTGCGCGTCAAGCTCGAGTTTACGGATCTGACCGACGTCATGAAGGACGTGGACTTCAAAGTGTTCGCACAGGCGGCCACTACTGAAGGCAGCCGTGTCGTCGCCCTGCGTATTCCTGGTGGCGGCGCGATCTCGCGTAGCGAAATCGACAACTACACCAAGTTTGTTGCGATCTACGGTGCCAAAGGTCTGGCTTGGATCAAGGTCAATGACACTACTGCTGGTCGCGATGGCTTGCAGTCACCCATCGTTAAAAACCTCCACGATGCCGCACTGTCGGAAATGATCAAACGCACGGGCGCACAAAATGGCGATCTGATTTTCTTTGGTGCCGATCGTGCCAAAGTCGTCAACGATGCGATTGGTGCCTTGCGCGTCAAGATCGGCCATAGCGAGTTTGGCAAAGCCAACGGCTTGTTCGATGACGTCTGGAAGCCACTGTGGGTCGTGGACTTTCCGATGTTTGAGTACGACGAAGAAGCCGATCGTTACGTTGCCGCTCACCATCCGTTTACCAGTCCTAAAGACGGTCACGAAGATCTCCTCACTACCGACCCATCCAAGGCGATCGCAAAAGCCTACGACATGGTGCTCAACGGTTGGGAAATCGGTGGCGGTTCCGTGCGTATCCATCGCGAAGAAGTCCAGAGTAAGGTGTTCCGTGCCCTGAAAATCGACGCAGAGGAAGCACAGCTCAAGTTTGGTTTCTTGCTCGACGCCTTGCAGTATGGCGCGCCTCCACACGGTGGTATCGCCTTCGGTCTGGATCGTATCGTCACCATGATGACCGGTGCCGAATCGATTCGCGACGTGATTGCTTTCCCCAAGACACAGCGCGCGCAGTGCTTGCTCACGCAAGCGCCCTCACCCGTCGACGAGAAACAGTTGCGCGAACTGCATATCCGCTTGCGTCAGCCAGAGGTTAAGCAGGGGTAAATGTCACTGCTCCGCGTCGTCAGCTACAACATCCACAAAGGTCGCTCCCTCGCGGGACGCGACTCGATGGGAGAGCTGCGACTCGGGCTGCATGGCCTTAGACCCGATGTGATGTTTTTGCAAGAAGTACAGGGCCGCAACGACAAACATCTTCGCTTGCATGCACAGCACGAATCGCTCGCCGCGGCTTTGCACATGGAATGCGCGTATGGCTGTAACGCCATACGGAGCAAAACCGATCACGGCAACGCGCTGCTTTCGCGCCACCCCATCCTCACCTACGAAAACCAGGACATCTCGGACCATCGGCTCGAGCAGCGCGGCTTGCTGCATGGCGTGATCGACGTCGGGGGGCGAGAGGTGCATTGCTTTGTCGTGCATCTGGGTTTATTCGCTGGCGGGCGCCGCAGACAGATTGAAGTGATGGCCGAGCGGATTAATCGCATGGTTCCCGAAGGCGCACCGATCTTGATCGCCGGTGACTTTAATGACTGGAAAGACACGCTCGCGCCATTCTTTGTTGAACAGCTCGGCGTGTACGAGGTGTTTGCCAATTCACCGCGCACCCACGGAGTCGCACCCAGGCTCAAAGAGTCCATGCATCATTTAAAGGGCGTCTGGCGTGGAGAGAGCATTGAGGAAATCCGCGCGGGTGTTGTCGGTCGACAGCTGGAGCGACGCAATCAGCTCATGATGCCGGGACAGCAGAGCATGTTGCCACCACCCAGGACGTTTCCATCTGCATTTCCGATGCTGAGACTGGATCGTATTTATCAGCGCGGCTTTGCGGTGAGGAGTGCGCGCGTGTTAAGGGGTAAGCCCTGGTCACAGCTGTCTGATCATTCGCCGATTTTGGCGGAGCTCGAGTTGCCTTGAGTTTGATTCTGAGGACTGATCAGTAATGATCGCTTTTTCCAGAAAGCGCAACACCGATTCGCAGTAGCAAATAGCTTAGCCCATCTGCAATGCGCCCAAGAAATGGTCGGCGTCCATAGAGTGTGAGTTCAATAATACGGCTGCCGCGTGTCATCGCATTTTCAAGAGATTGGCGCAGCTGAGCGGTAAATCCCGTATCGTTAATCAGTACATTTGCCTCACGCGCGAGAAGCAAGCTAAAGGGATCGAGGTTGGAAGAACCTACAAACGATACGCCATCGATCACGGCGACCTTTGCATGGAGAAAGCTTGGCAGGTACTCATAGATCTCAATGCCTTCACGCAAGAACAAGTCATAAATCCAGCGCGTGGCGTGATATTGCATTTGATACTCGATTTTGCCTTGTAAAAGCAGACGAACCTTGACGCCACGCTTTGCTGCGTCGATCAATGCGCGCCGCAGTTTCCCGCCGGGTAGGAAATACGCGTTCGCGATGATGATTTCGGATTTGGCCGCATCAATATGAAATAAATAGGTTCGTTCGATCGTGCGTCTGTAGCGCAGGTTGTCACGCAAGATCACAGCGGCACGCATATTGACAGGGGTGGTGAAGGGCAACGCAGGCGAAGATGGACTCGTAGCGGATAAATGCGTTGTTTTGGATGGCCTTGAAGATCCTCTGTTTCTTTTAAAGTACCTCAGCCGCGTCCGCAAATGCTTTAAATGCATATGTCGCCAGCTACGTGCCTTTTTTGGTGTGCGATGACTGGACTTAATGTCAGGAGAGTTCCCACCGTTGTTGCTTTTATAGTACTTGGGCGTACGCAGCCACAGGAGATCTATTGCCTCGACCAGATCCGTCACAATCGGACCGGTTACACGGACTGCATAGTCATAGCGCGGGTCGGTGGTGCGAACATCGGGATCCGCAGTGGAGTAGTCGTCCTCAAAATTAATCCCTCCAACAAAGCCGACATTTCCATCGACCACCACGATTTTGCGGTGGAGCCTGCGTAGTCGCATGAAATCAAAAGACTTCAACGTCAAGCTTTTTGGTTCGGGTCGATAAATCCTGCACTGCCCTCCTGCAGCTCTTAATGCACGAGCGATCGTCTCATCCTCGGCCGCACTGCCATAACCGTCAATCACTACCCTGACCTTGAGCCCGCGTTTGGCGGCTTGCATCAAATGGTGGAGAAGTTGTTTGCCTGCAATATCGAGTCTAAAAATGTACATCTCGACATGGATGCTCGTCGTTGCAGCGTCAAAAGCTTCGCATAGAGCAGGAAAAAGTTGAACTCCGTTCTCTAAAAGTGAAACATCATTGCCAGCTTTCCAGCGCAGATGAGGATGGGCCAGCTGCATGTTGGATTAGTGACCTAGCAGCTGTTGATAGGCGCTATACAGTACGAGTAGCTCGGTTTGAGTCATATAGCAAGCAAGACGGTTGGACACTTGAATGGCTCCTTTAGTCAATACAATGCCTTCAGTCTGAGCCAACAAACCCTCAGATTCAATCCTTTCGAACAATTACGTACGTAAACACCACAGTAGCAAAATTGTAAGTAAATTTTGCTAGGTTATTGACACCACCAGAACTTAGGTATTTTTTCTCTTAGCCAAAACTCCCGTCGCCAGTGCTGTCCCCAGTAAAATCACCCCGCCGCCAAGTACCACCCTCAGGGTGATAATCTCCCCTAAAAACAACGTACCCCACAGCACGCCAAACACTGGGATTAAAAATGTCACGGTCATGGCGCGTGGAGGGCCGATGCGGATGAGCAGGCGGTAGTAGAGGACGTAGGCGATCGCCGTGCAGAGCATGCTCAAGCCAAGCAACGACGCCCATGATGAGCTGGAAATCGGCTCGGCAGGCCAGGTATAAAGGGTCAGAGGCAGCATCACGATGCCCGCTGCGATCAGCGAGCCCGCCGCGGTGGCGATCGGGTCGGCGTCCATGAGATGTTTCTTGGTATAGCTTGCCGCGATTCCATAAAAAATCGGCGCAGCCACGCCGGCTATCACCGCATAGGTCGAGGTCGTGTCGCTAAACGACAGTTTGTCCCAGACCAGTACCAAAATCCCCGTAAAACCGACCATTAGTCCAAACATACGTAGAGGTGGCAGCCGGTCCTTGAGCCAGACCCACGCAATCGCCGCACCCCAAAGCGGAGTCAGGGCGTTGATGATCGACATCGTACCGACCGGTAGAGTCATGGTCGCGAAATTAAAAAAGATGAAGGGCAGCGCGGAATTAAAAAGCCCCACGATGATGATCGAGCGCCAGTAGCGACGGATCACAGAGAGTTTGTCATTAAAAAAAAGGATAGGCAGAAGTGCAAGCCCTCCGATCAGGGTACGTGTCCCCGAGAGCGCGACAGGACCAAAGTCCTCTACCGAGAGCCTGATAAACAGAAACGAACCTCCCCAGATCGCAGCAAGTAACAACATGGTGTAGACATCGGTACGGCGCATAAGAGGGGTGAGGCTTTTGAGTGAAGATTCAGCTTTAAAAGTGCCTTGAATAGGCACAAAGCCACTATAAACTACAAGCAATTACAATCGGGCGCATAACCCATAACACTTTATTTGTTGAAATTAAAAAAATGACTTTTCAGGGAACAAAGAATATTCTGCTGACTGGTGGTGCCGGTTATATCGGTAGTCATACCGCCGTGGCTCTGTCCCAGACTGGTCATCGAATTTTCATTTTTGATAATTTTTGCAATAGCGACCGCGGCGTGATCAGGCGTCTGGAAACCATTTTGGGGCAACCCGTTGTGGTGATCGAGGGTGATTTGCGCGATACGCAATTATTAACTCAGACTCTTGATACGCATCAGATTCATGCGGTGATGCATTTTGCCGGGCTCAAGGCTGTTGGGGAATCCAGTCAAATCCCGGTTGAGTATTACGCCAACAATGTGCAAGGTACGATCAGCTTGTTGCAGGCGATGCAACGGGTCAGTCATCAGCCCCGGACACTGGTCTTTAGCTCGAGCGCCACCGTCTACGGAGATCCTCAATATTTGCCCATCGACGAAACGCATCCTTTATCCGCCACAAATCCCTACGGCCGCACGAAGGTGCACATCGAAGAAATCCTCGGCGATGTCGCAAAGTCCGATCCTTCCTGGCGGATTGCTTGCTTGCGTTACTTTAATCCAGTTGGGGCGCATGAGTCCTGCCTCATTGGCGAGAATCCCAATGGCCTTCCAAACAACTTGATGCCTTTTGTCGCCCAGGTGGCGGTTGGCAAGCTGGCGCAGTTGAATGTTTATGGCGATGACTACGATACGCCCGACGGTACAGGCGTACGCGATTACATTCATGTGATGGATTTGGCTGAAGGCCACGTCGCCGCGCTTGCATATTTGTCGGCGCATCAGGGATTAAACATTTTTAATCTGGGTACCGGTCGTGGCTACAGCGTGCTGGAAATGATCCGGGCCTTTGAGGCCGCAAGCGGCAAGTTTGTGCCCTACCAGATCGTGCCCAGGCGTCCGGGTGATGTCGGCACCAGTTTTGCAAGCGTTGCGCAGGCACATGCCGAGCTGAAATGGCATGCTCGTCGCGACTTGAAAGATATGTGCGAAAGTGGCTGGAAGTTTCAGCAAATGACAGCAGCGCAGCGCTAATTCGCTGCCCGGGCTTGCGGCGATTTAAAAGACTCAGGATCGCTCGACGTTCTTCATTTTTATTTGTGTCGAGATCCAGCCTACGATCACGCACAGGCAAACACAGAAGATTAAACCCATCTGCAAACCCAAAGAAATTGACATTCTGGCAATCAGCATACCGACAATCGCCGTGCCCAGCGCACTGCCCAGTGCGCGCATCGTTTGCACCAGCGCCGAGGCGGCGCCGACGTCCTGTTGAGCTGAAATCATCTGCATAAACAGAGTGAAGTTGGGCAGTAAAAAGCCTAATCCGATTCCTGTTGTCGTTAAAACGGTCAGTACCCACCAGGTTGGACTCGTCGCGTTGAAGGTCATGGTGAGCAGACACCCGAGCCCCAGCAAAATACTGCCGAAAATCAGCAGTCGTTCGGGTTTGTTCTGACGGGGCACGAGTTGAGCGTTTATCATACTGCCCATCGGCATGGCTGCGACCAGGGGAGTCATCAGCAGACCCGCATGCGTTGGTGAATAGCCGAAGACATCCTGTAACAGTAGTGGCAGATAAAAAATCAGTATGTACATGATGCCACCGGTTAGCAGGCCCGCCAGATTCAACAGAATCGATTCACGAGAATCCAGTATCCGTAACGGAAAAATCGGCATTTCAACGCGACGCTCGACTGGCACGAGCAACATCCCCGCGACCAAACCAGAGGTAATCAGTCCCAGCGCCCAAGCGCGCAAGTGTTGCGTTCCCTCGGCGGTCAACAGTTCTAGCCCCGCAAGTGGTGCTCCGACCGTCAACGTCAACAGAAATGCGCCTAGCCAATCCAGTCGTTTACCTGACGCATGGTTAGGACGGATCCGTGGAAAGTACTTCCAGGTGAGATAGAAGGAGATGACGGCTGCACCGGGCGTGATGAAGAAAGCCGCTCTCCAGCCCAGCGCTTCGGTGACCAAACCACCCAGCATCGGACCGATTCCGCTCGCAAAAGCGTAAGAGGCAGACGTAATCACCATCCAGCGCACGCGCTTGCGCGGATCGGGGAATAAATCAGCAGGGGCCGTAAACGTCGTCGCCACCATCATGCCGCCCCCAAGTCCTTGCAAAACCCGAAAGGCAATCAGTTGCAGCATATTTTGCGATAACCCCGCCAGCACGGAGCCGATTCCGACAATCGCCAGTGATGTCAGCATCATCGGCTTGCGCCCATATAGATCGCCCAGACGCCCAAAAATCAGTATGGTGATTGCCGAGGCCAGAAAGTAGGCCGTGCCCACCCAGGCATACAGCGCTTTGCCATCCAGAGCTTGCGCCACCTCGGGCATGGAAGTACTGACGATGGTCGAATCAAAGGCTGCCACGATCAGTGCCCAGGCGACACCAGACATCGCTAATAGCAATTCTTTGCGCGACAATTCGTCGCGAGGGGGAATCATGCTCGTACGCACTCAAAAACCTCGGGTTACTACTCGGTCATGACAGGATAGCATCGCTTTATATTTCCGGTCCGTCGAGCTTTAAGGTGCTTGTTGCGGTTGCGGTTGAGGATTGAGTAGATTTCAATGCAAAAAATGTAAAAATGCCCGCAAAACAGGGATTCCTAGCCAATCAGACAGGTAAAATGAGAAAATTGATTGATTGGGTAATCCAAGAATGGCCTACGTTTTAGGCGCTTTTATCGTTTCGTTGGTAATCACGCTGCTGTTGGTGAGATATCGCCGACTACATGCTGAATACACGGCCGATACAGATCTTTTGGGCGTACAAAAGTTTCATGCCCTTGCTGTACCGCGTGTCGGCGGGGTTGCGCTTGTCTTGGCGATGGCCTTTGTGTGCGTGATTGCCGCATTTCGGGACAGTGAAGTAGTCAGTGCCTTGACTCTGTTAATGATCTCAAGCATGCCCGTTTTTCTAGGGGGGCTCGCAGAGGACATTTCAAAAAAAGTACGTGCCCGTGTACGTTTAAGCCTTGCCTTGGCTAGCGGAGCCATCGCTTATCTATGGCTTGGAGCAGCCGTGACCAAGGTCGGTATCATTGGTTTGGACTGGGTTTTACAGTTTGGTCTGGTGTCTTTTCTCTTCAGTATCTTTGCAATTGCTGGCGCAGCCAACGCAATCAATATTATTGACGGCTACAACGGTTTGGCTTCTGTCGTATCGGCCATGATCCTAGCCGGCCTTGCTTATGTGTCTTATTACCTCGGTGATCGGCTGATTCTGGTGGCAGCGGTTGGTATGCTGGGAGCCATCGGCGGCTTTCTGATCTGGAATTATCCCCGAGGCCTGATTTTTCTGGGGGACGGGGGCGCGTATTTCATTGGGTTTGTTATCGGTACGCTTTCGATCCTGATGCTGGCGCGCCATCCGAACGTGTCGCCCTGGTTTCCGCTTTTGCTGTGCATCTACCCGGTCTTTGAAACCCTGTTCTCGATGTATCGCAAAAAGCTCGTTCGAGGTAAATCTCCCGGTGCGCCTGATGGTGTGCATTTGCACATGCTGGTCTACAAGCGACTGGTTCGTTGGGCAGTTGGCTCAAGCGAAGCCCGCCTGATTACTCAGCGTAATGCGATGACCTCGCCGTACCTGTGGGTGTTGTCTTCGATGGGTACTATCCCTGCCGTTCTGTTTTGGCAATACGAATACGTGTTGATGTTTTTCGTTGCCCTTTTCTCAATCAGTTATGTCGTCCTCTACCGGCGCTTGGTATTGTTTCGCATGCCTCGCTGGCTGGTTCTGCAAAAAAAGCGGCGCCGGTAAAGATGCGGGTTCTACATGTATTGAAAACGTTTTTCCCCGACACATACGGTGGAATTGAACAAGTGGTACATACGCTTGCAAGCCACACCCAACCGTTGGGTATTGAAAACCGTGTGTTAGTGCTGACTCCTGGCAATCCTCGAAGAGATATCCAGCCTTCTGGCTACGAAGTGATTCGCTACAAGCGCGATTTGTATATCGCCTCAACTGGATTTTCGCTTAGCTTTCTGGCGAATTTTAAAAAAGAAGCTGCCTGGGCGGATGTGATGCACATGCATTTTCCGTGGCCATATGCGGATTTTTGCTATTTGTTGTCGGGTATTAAAAAGCCTAGTCTCTTGAGTTATCACTCAGATGTTGTCAATCAAGTGCAGCTGAACAAGTTGTATGCCCCCTTGCGTGACCGTTTTTTTGCCAAGATGGATAAAATTTACGCCGCTTCGCCAGGGATCATTCAATCCAGTCCGGTGCTGCAAAAATTCAAGAATAAGACACAACTCATCACCTATGGTATCGAGCATTTTGCCCAGTTGCCTGCAGAAGATCCTGCTGTAAAGGTTTGGCAGGAAAAGTTTGGCCCACGTTTCTTTTTATTTCTGGGTGCTTTACGTTACTACAAAGGCTTACATGTTTTGCTGGATGCATTAAAAGGCCGTGACTATCCTACAGTGATTGTTGGACGTGGGGATCAGCATGATGCATTGCTGGCTCAGTCTCGGCAACTGGGATTGACGAACTTGCATTTCGTACCAGAGGTCACTAACCAAGAAAAGCGCTCGATCATGCGTGCTGCGTACGGTTTTGTTTTTCCATCGCATATGCCGTCAGAGGCCTTCGGTGTTGTTTTGGCTGAGGCTGCACAGCAAGGTACACCGATGATTAGCTGTGAGATTGGTACAGGGACGAGCTATGTCAATCTCGCTGAGCAGACTGGGTTGATTGTTCCGCCTTCGGATGCCGTGAGCTTTGGTCAGGCACTGGATACCTTTTGGCAACAGCCCGAGCGGGTCTCTCTGTGGGGCAGGAATGCGCTGGTTAGGTATGAGCAGAACTTTAAGGCTGAGACGATGGCGCGGAGGTATGCGGACGCGTACCAGGATTTACTAGGTTCTCACTCAGAATAGAAGTGGCAGTTTCAAAGTAATTTTTTTACCAATACCCGTCCAATCCGATCAGCATTAGCCATGATTGTTAACGTATGCGATTTTTCGCTTAAGGCTGACAAACTCGCCCCATCTACAACATGCACGCCCGCTAATCCAAATAGCTCACCATCGCGATTGGTTTCACCCACCCCGGGACGAATGCGCATAGGTAAGCTGCCAGCATGATGAATGTCGCCTCCGGGCTGACTTAATGTGAAGCTGCCAGGTAGTATCAACGCCCCGAGTTTCCTAAAACCTTTCCCTAGACGAACTTTTGCTTCTTGCATCAGTTGTGGTACATCATTTTTATACACACCACTAACATAAAGGATTTGATCTCTATCAAGTCGTAAACTGGCACTGGTAAAAGATCCAGGCAAATACACATTACCCACTACACAGGATGTCAGTAGTGACTTTAATACACGCAATCCAGATGGTTTGGAAAAGGGCATGTATTTTGCAAACTCAGAAATCGGGATACCTGTCGTATTAAACAGAGATCCAAAGCCAGAAACCTGGTTGTTGAGAGAAACTGAAAAAGACAACTGACCCAGGCCAAATGCAGCTGTGCGTGCTGTTCCTAATGCCGCTGGCACCTAAAGCATAAAGGCTGCTACAGGGGTTGCTTGCATTTGAAGCGGCCGGTCTATTTTGAGAGCAAGCATGGCTAACCGTGATGTTGCAAGAGTGCCCGCTGCCAGAACGACTTTGCGTGCTGACAGTGTCGGGCTATCTGTTGTTGAGTTGGATAAACGTTGACCTTGAATGCTAGGCAGGCCGTCTTTTAAAAAAACACGCTCTACAACAAATCCAGGACGATAAAAGAAATTGGAAAATGTTCGAAGTGTCTGAAGATCATCGCCGGCTGAGTACAAAGCCTTGCGATGACAGCCCCACAAACAGTTCCCAGAAAGATCGCAAGCTTTTCGATCGCCACGATCCGTACTTAAAGCCGCAACACGTGAGCGACCAAGTTTGACCCCGAGGCTGTGAAGTTGGGTGGCTTTTTTCTGATATTTTGACAAGAGACTTGCTTGAACTGAATCTATTGCAATCGGTTTGTCTGCGTAGGCATCCAAGCCAAAATATGCCGATAAATCATCTTGGACGGCACCACTCACACCCATACGACGCGCCACACTTTCGTAGGAGGGTTCGAGCTCTTCGGGAGTAAAAGGAAAATCCTTTAGTTCAGAAGCAGAGAGCTTTGCGACACCGCAGCCCCAGGCGTTCGATAGGCCGCCTCGCGCTAAGGAGCCAGTTGCCACAAATCCCTCACCCACAATTTGATTCGATTTTTCGAAGCCCTCAAAAACATGAGAATGGGTCGGCGTACGAAACTTAGGAGAGGATGCTGCAGCGAAGTGAAGTGCATGAAAATCTCGTCCGAGCATCCACTCAGATTGGCCTGAGCTACTCGCTCGCGAGTTTAGATAAGAGTTCGCAGGAGGGGGGATTTTCGCTTCGCGCCCACCATCGACCATCAACACTTTTAGACCTGCCTCAAGCAATGGAAAAGTAGTAGAAACGCCAGCAGGACCGCTTCCTACAACGATGACGTCGAAATCAGGCGCAGCTTGGGTCATGCTTGATCCTCATCTATCGCTTTATGACCAAAAGGGTTTCTGATAAAAGGCGCAGCAAGCATTCGCAATAGGCGCCAGGAAGCCTCCTGTAAAACAGCAATTGCGATGTTGATGCTACTACTTAAAAATCCGTAGGACTGACCTAACCCCAGTAATCGTTTTGCTCCAAGGGTAGATGCCTCGGCAATGACGACAGCAGCATTTAAACGCCAGACAAATTCTTGAATGTCGGTGGACTTGGCCGTTTTAGAGGTGTCAATCAAATGAAGAAGCGAAGTCCATCGTAAATAATAGGGTTTTAACTTTAGGGATCGACCATGACGTAGTAACTCAACACAGCGGACATATTTTCGTATCAGACCTTGTGTTGGGCGCACCCCTAGTACATAACGTAATAAGCCATGGCCTTCCAGTGCCAGATCGCGCTTTATTGAGTATCCAGAACGATGCAATCCACTTTCTAGCATTCTTAACTGAATACCCAGACGTTGTAAATCAGCTCGCGTCTCCATGGGTTTTAAGTCGAAAAGCGAAATCAGTCTTTCAAGCCCGAGCTTTGTTCTTAGATTGTGTCCAATCAAGTTGATCGCAAGTCTTACCAGACCAACGGGTACTGGGACAGGTATACGAAAGCGACGAACCCAGTAACGTTGAATTCCCCGCAGGAATCCGGTAAAGGAAACAGGCTGCTCAGCTCCGATGCTGAGTATGGCTGACTCAAGACCTTTCGTAGTCGCGCAGCTTAGAAGCGCTGCAACCAAATCATCAACATGAACAGGCTGGATTCGTGGGGCGGGTAAAAAAGCGGGATAGGCAGGTAGCTTGCGTACAAGAGTGGCTAGTACTCCAAAAAGACCGCTCTCAAAACCGCCGTAAACCTGGCCTGGACGTAAAACGTAGCCATTTGAAGCGATGGCAAGTTGTTCAATAAGCCATTTCGTACGGCCATAATCTGTAGGCGCGTCTTCACGCGATACTTGGCTAGATACAAAAATAATGCGAGCATCCTGCTGGACAGCTGCTTGAAACAAGTACTGAGCGGCATTAATCTCTGCTTCTGGGTTCGAGGTGCTAGAAGAGGTGACTGCAGCGAGATGAAAAACCGCATCAAAACTTTCATCCAGCTTGAGAGGTTGCGGATTGGATAAATCAAATATTACTTTGGTTGAGGAGCGTCCCGTGGTAACAACTTGATGCCCACCCTCTTTAGCCGCGCGAACAAGTCGTTGGCCAATATATCCTGTTGCACCTGTAATAAGCAGCTTCATGAGACTCCTTAGTCAGCCCTGCCGAGCTGAGATTTTCAGGCAAGCATTTTTCGATAGACTTGAAGTGTGGCATCCGCACACGCCTGCCAAGTAAATTCCTTTGCGCGCGCCAGACCTCGTTGCTTGAGTATCAAGACAAGCTTTTGATCGTCAAGAACCTGTTGCATCGCTCGTGCAATCGCATCTACATCCAGCGGATTAAGCGTGATGGCCGCATCTCCAGTCACTTCTGGTAATGAAGTCGTATTCGACGTAATCACAGGTACGCTTGCAGCAAAGGCTTCAAGTACTGGCAAACCAAAGCCCTCGCCAAGCGAAGGAAAGACAAGAGCAGAGGCCAGTTTTAGCACAGGCAATAAATTTGCATCAGGAACATGTTCAAGCCAGCGCACTGCACCAGAGACAGAGTCTTCGTTAATGAGCTGCATGACTTCTTCGCATTTCCAGCCTTCTCGACCAATAATGACTAGTGGAGTGCGTAAACGTTCGACCGGACTCAAAGTACGATGCGCGCGGATTATGCTTTCAACGTTTTTCCGAGGCTGGAGCGTACCGACAGATATAAAAAAAGTCTCAGGTAACTGGTACAACTGACGAACACGTGCAAAATCCACATTGCTTACTTCTTTAAACCATCGCTCATCTACAGCTAATGGGATGACTGTGATTTTGTTCAGTGCGATACCAGTCCATTTAGAAAGTTCATTTTTTGAATAATCCGAAATCGTAATGACTTCATCTGCCCAGTTTGCCGCTCTTTTCCATAAAAAGTTTTTGATGCCACGAAACTCACTGCGTGACCACTGAGGGTGCGAAAGAGGGATCGCATCCATCAAGGTCGCAACCATTGGCACGGGTTTGCAGCGTGGGACGTAGTGATCTGTTGCGTGAATTAAATCCACACGGCTGACTAAATCGCCCATACCAAAGAAATTAGTGCCTGTTGCAACGGATAAAGCTGTATTGACTGAGTAACGACCGAACTGAACGCTATGGCCCATGTCAGAGGGAATCGCGGCTCGAAACGAGAAGGGGACCAACTCAACCTGAGGCTCAGAGACCATTCGCGACATGATTTCGCGCGTGTAGTTGCCGATGCCATCTAATCCGCCACCCGACAAACCATTGCACAGGGCGGTGACTCCAAAGCCAATGCGCATATCTAGGCCTTGTTGACGTTTGTTTCAGCAGCAATCATCCACGCGAGCGTTTCGCGTAAAGGGCGAGGGTGCCAGTCTGCAACAAAAGTTTCAAGCAGCGCCGGATCGCCCCCAAGCTGGAGAACTTCGTTGGCGCGCACAAAAACTGGATTGACGCACGCCTTGAGTTGATGACCAGTCAATTCGGATGCTAAAACTAATGCATCGCGCAAGGAGACCAGATTGCCCGAGCATACATTAACTGTTTGACCCACCGGTGCTGCTTCGATCAGCTTGCGATAAGCGTGCACCACATCACGCACATCATTGAACTCACGCCAGACATCCATATTGCCAAGTTCGATTGTGTCGCGCTTGTGAACAAAATGAGAAATGATCTTGGGGATTAAAAAGCTGTCGGACTGACCCACACCGGTATAGTTAAAAGGGCGAGCGATGACGACTGGAATGCGCGGGATCCAAATCCTGGCCATGTATTCCATTGCCAGTTTGCTGACGGCATAATCGTTGGCGGGATTTGTTGGGTTGAGTTCACTTAGCAAACCACTTTGCAGGTTACCGTAAACGTTTGCACTGCTTGCGAGTAGGACACATTTGAGTTTGTCAGCCACAGACGCGAGCGCTTCGAGCAAGTTTCGCGTTCCAACTAAATTGATGTCGTAGAAAGCTTTCGGCTGTCCGTGACCTACAAATGCAATACCCGCAAGATGGATGACATATTGCGGTTGAATTGTCTGAACCGCTGCAAGGAGCGAGGCAGTATCAATCAGGTCTGCCTCTAAGGTCCGAGGCTCACCGGGCGTTGCGCTCCCAATCCCCCAGACCTCATAACCGTTTTGCTCTAGCTCGGTCGCCATGTGGCGACCGGTAAAGCCTTGCAAGCCAGTAATGAGTACGCGCGCAGGTTGTGTGGTGCTCAGCGCGGTAGATGCAGCGGACATTTAGAAGGAGAATCCACGCTCATTGCGAGCCAGATCGGCAACGACCATCATGCGGCAAAGCTCTTCAAGCGTTGTGTGTGGCGCCCAGCCGAGTTTGGCTTTGGCTTTTTCGGGATTGCCGATTAGCAGCTCGACTTCGGCAGGACGGTAAAACTTTGGATTGATCTTGACCAGAGCTTTACCGGTCTTGGCGTCGAGGCCTTGTTCGGCCTCTGCGGTACCTTTCCAGTCGATTGCGATATCGGCAGCTTTGAAAGCCATCGTGACAAAGTCGCGCACTGTTTCAGTGCGATTAGTAGCCAGTACAAAAGTATCGGGTTCGTCAGCCTGTAGCATACGCCACATGCCTTCCACGTAGTCCTTGGCATAACCCCAATCACGTTTAGCATCCATGTTGCCCAATTCGAGTACATCGAGCTTTCCAAGTTTGATCTTAGCAACCGAGTCTGTAATTTTACGGGTCACGAACTCGCGGCCGCGCAATGGTGATTCGTGATTGAAGAGAATCCCGCTCGTACCGAAAATGCCATAACTTTCGCGGTAGTTGATTGTCATCCAGTGCGCATACAACTTGGCGACACCATAAGGACTGCGCGGATAGAAAGGGGTGCTTTCAATCTGGGGAATCGCCTGTACTTTGCCAAACATCTCGGACGTACTGGCCTGATAGAAGCGGATTTTAGGATTGACGATGCGGATAGCCTCGAGCAGGTTGACTGGACCAATGCCGGTAATGTCCGCAGTGGTCAGAGGCTGATCGAACGACACACCAACGAAACTTTGGGCGGCGAGGTTATAGACTTCGGTTGCTTGAGTTGCTTGAAGCAGGCGGATGCTGGAAGACAGGTCCGTCAAGTCATACTCGACTAGATGAAGTTTGGGGTGTTTTTCAATGCCTAGCTCTTCAATTCGCCAAAAATTGACTGAGCTTGTGCGGCGATAGGTGCCGTAAACCGTGTAACCCTTGGTCAGGAGCAGTTCTGACAGATAAGCACCGTCTTGTCCGGTGATGCCAGTGATTACTGCCACTTTTGAATTTGCTACGCCATTTGCCACGTCTAGCCCCATCGCACTAAGTAAAACCCCTATTATACTTGGAGAGTGACCGAAAATCCTTGCGTTGTACCCAATGTCCTATATAGATGCAGCCGCTTAAACGCCTGAAAATGCCTCCGTCCTTGTTATGATGGAGTTATTTGCTAAAAGAGCCAACCCAACTCCAAAACTCAATCATTCTTAAATTGTTGTCAAAATAAAGATTATTGGTTCTGGTAAACGATTGGCAAATGTTCCACTTTTTTGACGGTTGATCATGCAATTAATCCCCGTGATTCTCTCAGGTGGTGCCGGGACTCGCCTGTGGCCCGTATCGCGCGAGTTACATCCCAAGCCCTTTATCAGACTGTCCGACGGGCAAAGCCTGTTGCAAAAGTCGTTTTTGCGGGCAAAAGGCTTGCCTGGGGTAGTTGAGGTTCTGACCGTCACAAACCGGGATTTATTTTTTAAAACTGCAGATGAATATCGCGAAACCGGCGATATCCCCATGCCGCTTGGCTTCATACTCGAGTCCGAGGGACGCAACACGGCACCAGCCATTGCCGCAGCCGCACTGACCATCAGTAAAACCTATGGTCCAAAGGCAATCATGCTGTTTTTGACGGCGGATCATTTGATTGGCGACATCTCTGCTTTCACTGTCGCAGTCAAGCAAGCTGTCGAGCTCGCTGAGACAGGCAAAATCACTACTTTCGGAATTCGGCCAGAAGGCCCCGAGACAGGCTACGGCTACATTGAGGCGGACGGCACTCATGTGCGCCGCTTCGTTGAAAAGCCGGATTTGGAGACCGCTCAAGCCTACGTTGATAGCGGTAAATATCTCTGGAATTCAGGCATGTTTTGCATGACCGCAGAGACGGCCATGACAGAACTTAAAAAATATGCACCAGAGGTGCTTCAAGCCGTCGCGAACAGTCTGGAGGTGTCGCGCCGTGTAGAAGGAAAAGGTCAGTACCAGATTGAACTGGATGCAAAGACGTTTGCGCAGGCCGAAAGTATCTCGATCGATTTTGCGCTGATGGAAAAAACAAACCAGGCTGCAGTCGTCTCCTGCTCGATTGGCTGGAGCGACATTGGCTCCTGGAACGCTCTAGGGGATCTCGTCCCGCCAGATGCCCAAGGCAATAGTGTAGAAGGCGAGGCTTTTCTACATGATGTCAAAAATTGTTACATTCAGGCGGATAATCGTATCGTGGCGGCGGTGGGGGTCGAAAACCTGATTGTGATCGATACGCCGGATGCCTTGTTGATTGCGGATAAAAATCGCTCGCAAGACGTCAAACAGATTGTGGGCCAGTTAAAGAAAATCGGCCATGAAGCCTACCGCCTGCATCGCACGGTTCATCGCCCCTGGGGTACCTACACTGTGCTCGAAGAGGGTCCGAACTTTAAGATGAAGCGCATCGTCGTCAAGCCTGGCGCCTCGCTGTCATTGCAAATGCACCATCACCGCAGCGAGCATTGGATCGTGGTGGATGGCATGGCTAAAGTTGTCAATGGTGAACAAGATTTGCTCATCGCAACAAACGAATCGACCTTTATTCCTGCCGGACACAAGCACCGGCTTGAAAACCCGGGCAAGATTGATCTGGTTTTGATTGAAGTACAAAGCGGGCAGTATCTTGGCGAGGACGACATCGTGCGCTTCGAAGATCATTACGGTCGAGTTTAATTTGTAAAACACACATAAAAAGTCTGCTAAAACTGAAATGAAGGCCTAATGCAAATGTTCAAAGCCTTGTGGGCGTACCGCGGATTTATATTCGGTAGCGTCAGGCGTGAGTTCCAGGCCAAATATAGTAATTCTTTGCTTGGCTTCGCTTGGACAGTAATCAATCCATTAGCCATGATTGCTGTTTACACACTTGTTTTTTCGCAGATCATGCGAGCTAAGTTGCCAGGCATTGATAGCCAGTTCGCTTACAGCATTTATTTGTGTGCAGGCGTATTGACTTGGTCATTCTTTTCGGAAACTGTTAGCCGGGCGCAAAATGTTTTTTTAGAAAACGCTAATTTGCTCAAGAAAATCAGTTTTCCGAGACTATGTTTGCCGGTCATTGTCGTGGCCAATGCAAGTTTGAACTTTTCAATTATTTTTGGACTGTTCTCAATTTTTTTGATTATTTCCGGAAGTTTTCCCGGAATAGTCTACTTAGCCATTTTTCCAGTACTACTTGTCCAGGTGCTCTTTTCAGTCGGTTTAGGCATCACACTGGGTGTACTCAACGTTTTTTTTAGAGACGTAGGACAACTCTTCGGTGTCATTCTGCAGTTTTGGTTCTGGTTAACGCCGGTGGTGTACCCGATAAACATACTACCGGTGTCAGTAAGTGATGCCATGCGCTACAACCCGATGACAAACATTATTACTGCCTATCAAAAAATTCTAGTTAACGGTCAGTGGCCTGATTGGGCGTCATTATTGCCAGTCAGTGTGATTGCCATCTTGCTATGTTTTTGGGCAATGCACTTATTTCGCAAACACGCTGGTGAAATGGTGGATGAACTCTAATGGGCTCGATTACAGTTGCTCAATTAGGCAAAGCTTATAAACAGTACCCTAGTCGGTGGTCGCGCCTTGCAGAATGGCTCATCCCATTCAGTAAAAAGCGACATACGTTGAAATGGGTTCTTAAAGATTTGAACTTCAGTGTCAGCCCAGGCGAGGCAGTTGGCATTGTGGGGATCAATGGTGCAGGTAAAAGCACATTGCTCAAGATGATCACCGGCACGACTCAAGCCACGACGGGATCGGTATCTGTCAGTGGCAGTGTCGCGGCTTTGCTCGAGCTTGGAATGGGATTTCATCCTGATTTTACAGGCCGACAAAATGCCATCATGGCTGGTCAGTTGCTCGGCTACAGCCTTGAAGAGCTAGATAGGTTAATGCCTGAAATTGAATCTTTTGCAGAGATTGGTGACTACATCGATCAGCCTGTCAGAGTGTACTCAAGCGGTATGCAGATGCGATTGGCATTTAGTGTGGCAACAGCGCGTCGACCCGATATCTTAATTGTTGATGAGGCGCTTTCGGTTGGTGATACCTATTTTCAGCATAAGAGTTTTGACCGTATTCGAGCGTTCAATAAACTGGGCACGACATTGCTCATTGTGTCGCACGATAAAGGTGCAGTGCAAGGAATTTGCGATCGAGCAATTTTGCTTGACAGGGGACGACTCGCGATGGAGGGAGACCCTGAGGCAGTGATGGATTATTACAACGCCATGCTTGCAGAAAAAGGTAACCAAACTGTGCGTCAAGAGCTTTTGCCTGACGGGAAAGTAAAAACGATTTCTGGAACGGGTGAGGCGACAATTATTGAAGCGGTGCTTGTCAACGATCAAGACGAAATGATTGAGATCGTGGATGTTGGTCAATCTGTTCGAATTAAAGTCAAGGTCAGTATTAGCAAAGATATCCCCGAGGTGGTGCTTGGCTACATGATCAAAGATAGATTGGGTCAACCTATATTTGGCACCAACACACATCATTTGCAACAACCTAGTCAAAATCTCAAGTCTGGTGAAAACATTGACTTTATTTTGAGCTTTCCAGCCAATTTGGGTGAAGGCTCGTATTCTGTTGCTGTTGCTTTGCATACTGCTGATACACACGTTGCGAACAATTACGAATGGCGAGACCGTGCGATTGTGTTCAATGTAATCAATATCAATAAAGACCGGTTTGTGGGTGTAGCCTGGTTGCCGACCACGTTGGAGACACATCGATGAGTGTTGGTTTTTATAGAGCTTTTGAGGATGAGCATAGAGGCTCACGAGACCTTATCAAGGAAAGACAACGCGTCTATCTGCCATTTATCCAGCCATTAAAAGAGCTCTATCCGAACAGCGAAGCGATAGATTTGGGCTGTGGACGCGGTGAGTGGCTAGAGTTATTGATCGAGTCAGGGTTTCAAGCTCAGGGCGTTGATTTAGACGACGGCATGCTCGCTGTTTGTCGTGAGCGTGGTTTAACGGTACAAACAAAAGATGCGATTGCCGGCTTAAAGGAATGTGCCGATCAGAGTCAAGCGGTTGTTTCGGGGTTTCATCTTGCCGAGCATATACCTTTCGACGTGCTGCAAACCCTTGTGAGCGAAGCATTGCGTGTTTTGAAACCTGGCGGTGTCTTGATTCTTGAAACACCTAATCCAGAAAATATTGTTGTAGGAACAGCGAACTTTTATCTTGACCCGACACATAAGCAGCCTATTCCGCCATTGCTACTCTCTTTCCTTGCAGAACACTTGGGATTCTCGCGAGTAAAAGTGATTCGTCTGCAAGCTCCTGTCGATCTGGCTGTGGGTCGAAAGCTTTCAATACACGATGTGCTTGGCGGGGTGAGTCCTGACTATGCAATAGTTGCCCAAAAATCGGCGTCAGAGAATATTATCCGACAGATTAGTTCTGCTTTTGAGCCTGAGTATGGGGTCACGCTTGGCATGTTAGCGGGAGGATATGATCAGCAGATTGATGTCAAATTCGCAGATGCATTGGCCGCTGCAAATGCCGCATCGTCCGCTGCTGAGCGTGCTGCAGTTCTGGCTGAGCAAGCCATGAACAAAGCCATCTTCGCGGAAAATGCTTTGAATGCGATTTACCTTAGCACTTCTTGGCGCATTACTGCGCCTGTTCGCTGGGCTGGCAACCAGGTCAAGTTGTTGCGGGAGCGCGGCTTGATGGGACGTTTTCGCGATCTCGTTAAAAAAGTTTGCAAACCATTACTCATTTGTGCGATCAATTATTTTGATGCGCATCCTAATTTGCGTGCGAAGCACAGCGGAGCTTCTAGCAAGTTAAAAATATATGACAATTTGCGAGCTTTATATTTGAGCATTACATTCGTAGATAACTTGAATGCCGATACTGCAGAGGTCACAGATTCGCCCGAATCGCCATATTTGCCCGTGTTGATCTGCACGCGGCCAACGCCTCTAGCGCAGCATATTCATCATGAATTAAAGACAGCCTTAGTCAAGAAAAGGGCTTGTGAATAATGAAAATAGTGATTGACCTTCAAGGGGCGCAAAGCGAGAGTCGTCATCGTGGCATTGGACGGTATAGCATTTCGTTGACTAAAGCCATCCTTCGTCATAAAGGAGCCCATCAAATCATTGTTGCTCTGAATGGTATGTTCCCCGAAACTATTGAGCCTATTCGTACCGCACTTGATGGACTCATTGCTCAAGAGGATATTCGTGTATGGTTCGCTCCCGGGCCCGTGAAGGCTTGTGCAGAAAATAACCATGGTAACAGTCAAATTGCAGAGCTCATCCGTGAAGATTTTATGATCGGGTTACAACCTGAAGTTGTATTGATTACAAGCATGTTTGATGGATTTGGGGATGACGCAGTAACAAGCATTGGCCGATTATCAGTTAAATATAAGACGGTTGCGATTTTGTATGACTTGATACCTTTAGTGCAGTCCGAGATCTATCTTGAGTCCAACCCAGCGTACGAAAAATTTTACAAAACAAAGCTTGAGTACCTCAAGCGAGCAGATGCATGGCTCACAATATCAGATAGTTCCTCGCGAGAAGCAGTCGAACATCTTCAGCTAGATCAAAATAAAATTACGAATATTTCTGGCGCGTGCGATCCGGTTTTTGTTAATACAGAAATATCAGATTCCGTTCTGAAGTCTCTTCAAAAGCGTTTCGAGATTGCCGGAAAATTTGTTTTGTATTCTGGCGGTGCAGATGCAAGAAAAAATTTGAATCGTTTGATCAGTGTATATAGCCAGTTACCTAAAGAGCTGGTTAAAGAATACCAATTAGTCATCGCAGGAAAAATTCCCGAAGCAAATATTCAAGCCTTGCGGTTACATGCAAAGTCTTGTGGTGTTCCGGACGGTAGGTTAGTGTTTACAGGGGGAATTTCAGATACGGACCTGTGCCACTTGTACAACCTATGTCATATATATGTTTTTCCCTCTCTGCATGAAGGGTTTGGTTTGCCTGTGTTAGAGGCAATGTCGTGTGGCGCCCCAGTGATTGCGTCAAACACCAGTAGCTTGCCCGAGGTCGTTGGCGATGCTGATGCACTGTTTGATCCAACATCTGAGCAGGATATTCTGTCCAAGTTGACCCGCGTGCTGACGGACAAGACTTTCCGAGAAAAACTGATTGATCAAGGTGCTCAAAATGTAAAGCATTACTCATGGGACGCCTGCGGGAAAAGGGCTCTGCAAGCATTGAATAACATTGAGACACAGCAAAATGTGGATGATTATGCTGATAGACAGGTTAGATTGGTTGAAGCAATCGCTGAATTGAAACCAAACTTGACAGGCGATGAGCTGATGCGCTGCGCTTCAATGATTGCGCTGAATCAGCCTAGACCAGGATTAAAAAAACTCTTTGTTGATATATCTGAACTTGTTACTAAGGATGCTGCAACTGGAGTCCAGCGCGTCACCCGAAGCATATTGTTTCAACTCATCCAAAACCCTCCAGCTGGATATTTAGTTGAACCTGTTTACGGAACCACAGCAGAGATTGGCTATAGAAGGGCAAATAGATTCTTAGAAAAATACTTTAACGATGACGGTATGAAAATGTTCAGTGTGGCGGACGATGTCATTGAATCGTCACCTGGAGATATTTTTCTGGGCCTTGATCTTCAGCATCAAGTAACAAGATACCAATTGCCTTATCTCAATGGATTGAGATCAAGAGGTCTTGCCGTTTATTTTGTTGTATATGATTTATTACCAATACAGTTTCCACATTTTTGGCCTTCAGGTTTAGGAACTGTACATGCAGACTGGCTTCGTATTCTTGCAAAATTTGATGGTTCAATTTGTATATCTAAAGCGGTAGCAAACGAATTGATCGAATGGCGTACTGAAAATGTACAAAAGCTATCCAGACCCTATAAGATAGGTTGGTTTCATTTGGGGGCGGATATCGATAACAGTGTGCCCTCTGTTGGCGTGCCTGAAAATGGTTTGGCCGTACTTGCAAAACTTTCCACCAGGCCTACTTTTTTATCCGTTGGTACCATCGAGCCTCGCAAAGCGCATCAGATCACTCTTGATGCTTTCGAGATCTTGTGGTCACAGGGCGTCGATGTCAATCTAGTATTAGTTGGCAAGCAGGGGTGGTTGGTCGACGAGTTCGTGAGTAGATTAGAAAGTCATCCTGAAAAAGAGCGCCGGTTGTTTTGGCTCAAGGGAGTAAGTGATGAGTATTTGGCAAAGATTTATGAGAGCGCAACCTGTCTAATCACCTCAAGTGTTGGCGAGGGCTTTGGATTGCCGCTGATAGAAGCTGCCCAACATAGTAAACCTATCATTGCGCGCGATTTGCCAGTGTTTAAAGAAGTTGCTGGTGACTACGCTACGTATTTCAATGGCGATGGGCAGGCTTTGGCTGTGGCTGTTCAAAGCTGGCTGCAAGCAAATCATTCCGGGCGGATTCCAGATATTTCGAAAATGCCGTGGCTGACGTGGGAACAGAGCGCAAATCAATTAAAGAAAGTCATATTTGAAAATAACTGGATGACGCAAATATAAAGGTTTTGATGTATCGATATTCTAAAAAAACAGTTGAATGGTTGCTGCAAAGTGGATTGCTTGCTGCAATTTTTTCTGCTGGTTTTTTTGGTTACATCATGCATACAACGGATTGGCTACGAGCCATTCCCGGCGACTTGTTCGATGCTAGATTTAACAGTGTCATTCTCGAACATTTATATCAATGGGTAAGGGGCGAAGTTCCGAAACTTTGGAGCCCCGCTTTTTTTTATCCATTCGAGAATGTATTGGCTTTTAGTGACAATCATTTCGGGTCGGGTTGGGCTTATATTTTTTTCCGACTTGCGGGCTTAGGTCGTGAATACGCCTATTTAGGCTGGTTCATTGTTGGAAATCTACTTAACTTTTGGGTGACCTATTACGTTTTAAAACGACTTGGATTTTCAATCCTTGCCGCGGGCGTTGGAGCATTCGTATTTACTTTTGCATTACCAGCGCTACCAAAAGAAGCGCATGCACAGCTGACGTATCGCTTTGCAATTCCACTTGCTTTTTTCGCAATGTATCAATTTTTACAAAGTAAGAATATTTTTATTTTTGTAAGAGTTATTTTCTGGCTATTGATTCAATTCTTGTGTTCGATTTACCTGGGAATGTTTCTAATTTATCTGTTAGGAATCATGACGCTGGTATGGTTATTGGTCAACAAAGAATTTTCATTCAGCTGTTGGCGCATGAATCCGTCACATTCAAAAACGGCAATTGCGATTGCACTCATTCTTTTGATTCTGTTATGTGGTGCGATTTTATCTTTGCTGCATCAATATCAAATTATTTCGTCGGTTTATGGATTTAATCGTTCACTGGACGAAGTTAAATCGATGATACCAACGATGGGAAGCTATTTTATTGCCGACGGATCACTTCTAACTAAAAGAATTGGTCAGTCATTTACTCAAATTCCAATGCGGCACGAGCATCAAATGTTTTTGGGTCTTGGTCCTCTAGTGACTGTGACTATCGGTATTTATTACATATTTAAATTAGGCGTGTATGAGCGACTAGGACGAGTTGCGGCATGGACACTTTTTGGCTTGATTGCCCTGACACTTTCCATCAATGGATACTCAATTTACAGGGTTTTACTTTCTGTGCCAGGAGTGGGCTCAGTTCGGGCTGTAACCAGAATCGTCTTAGTCATGTTATTACCGTTAGGTATTATTGCCGCCATCGCCATCGATAGTGTGCAGCAGAGATTTCCAACATGGCAAGCCCGATGGGCAGCGTTGGTTACGCTGGTGTTACTCGTTATTATTGAGCCGATTTATTATCAGCCCTACAGCACAGCTGTTAGTCAATGGCTAGACCGACAAAACCAACTCAAAGCACGATTGCCCGCAATCGATTTGAAAGATCGCATCATATTTGTCACGGGTAGACCAGATGATCAGCATGTTAGGGCAGTTGAGCTGGATGCAATGATATTTGCACAAGACAGGCATTTGCCTACTCTCAATGGCTATTCGGGAAATGTACCCCCAGGCTATCTTGACCCTTTGCCCTGTATCAGTTTTCAGAATAGGCTGAGTGGTTATTTCGATTTGTTTAAAAATACAAAGCTGGAAAATGATTCGATAGGGAACCGTCTTGTCTTGCTACCTCTAGTGCCTTGCTCTGGTGATTTTGTATTGGCGACTAATCAAACAATCAGCGCTGAGTTGGCATCAAAAATCAGACTGAGTATACAAGTTGAGACTCATATTTCAGATCTTGATGTCGCTGTATCGATAGAAAATACCTCAGATGAAACTTTGAGAGCCTTATCGACCATAGGACCTATTCGACTTTCATGGCGCTTTGTTCAAATTGATAAAGAGATGCTTCTCAAGGAAAATCCAGAATGGTTAGGGCGTAAAGATCTGAGCTTTGCACTTAAGTCTGGACAAACAGAGACGGTAAAACTCAAAATTGCTTTGCCTGCTCGGGCGGGGCGCTACCAGTTAGAAGTCAGTCTTGTGCAAGAGGGGGTCGCTTGGTTTCATGATTTGGGCATGGTCGTACCGAAATATCCGGTAGAAGTCTCCAAATGAATGGTTAAACAGGCATAAATCCAAGATAAAGGCTGTAAACCTGGAAAAAACGGTAACTTTAAAATATGTCTGTTTACCAAGTATTTATAATGTCCACGCAAAGGGGCATCCATTTTTTCAACGCTGCTGAGGCTTACAGTGTTGACCGATTGTTAGTGAAAAGTAGATTCTCATGAAAATATTAGTCGTTGGTGCAGGTTATGTCGGTTTGGTGACCGCAGCGTGTCTTTCAAGCAAAGACAACACTGTTGTGTGCGTTGACACCGATCCTTCGAAGATTGCACGCCTTGAAAAAGGTATTATCCCAATCTATGAGCCCGGTTTGAAAGAGGTGGTGGATGCCTCGATCGCCAGTGAGCGACTAAAGTTTGCGGATGGCATCAAAGCTGGCTTTGCCCGTCTGGGTTCGGATGGTGATGTGCCAACGCTGGTTTTTATTGCTGTGGGTACCCCCCAGGGCGAGGATGGCTCAGCCGACTTGCGCTATGTGCTGGCCGCGGCCAAAGAAATCGGTCAGGCACTCACGGGACCAGCCATTATCATCAATAAATCAACGGTTCCAGTTGGTACGGCAGACCTGGTAAAAGGTGAAGTCGCCTGGCAATTATTCCAGCGCAAGTGCTTCATAGACTTCGATGTCGCGAGTAATCCTGAGTTTCTCAAAGAAGGCGCCGCGATCGATGACTTCTTTAATCCAGACCGTATTGTGATCGGTACTGAATCCGAAAAAACACGCGAGCAAATGCTCAAGCTCTACAAGCCTTATGTCAAACAGGATAGCCAGCTACTGACGGTTGGCGTCAAAGAGGCAGAGCTGATCAAGTACGCGTCCAATGCCATGCTCGCCACGCGTATTTCCTTTATGAACGAAATCGCGAATGTATGCGATCGTTTCGGCATCAACGTAGAAGACGTTCGAATGGGAATGGGGACCGATTCACGGATTGGTCCCGCTTTTTTACGGCCAGGTTGTGGTTATGGCGGCTCGTGTTTCCCTAAAGATGTTCAGGCACTGGTGCGCATCGCACAAAGCGTGGGTGTCGACCCCATTGTGTTAAATGGTGTGGAGGCGCGCAACAAAAAGCAAAAACAGTATTTGTTTGAGCAGATCGTAGCCAAGATGGGTAAAGATCTGGCTGGTCGTCATATTTGCGTATGGGGGCTTGCTTTCAAGCCCGATACAGACGATATGCGCGAAGCTTCTTCTATCGATCTGATCCGTGCGCTGTGCGCGGCCGGTGCGACAGTATCCGCCCATGATCCGGTGGCCAAAGAAGTCGCAGAGCATGTCTTTGCTGATTTGTTGCGCAACGCAAAGTTAAAACTCGTCGAAGATGAAGTGGACGCTGCACAAAATGCCGATGCAGTTGTTTTGGTGACTGAATGGGCACAATATAAAACAATTGATTTCAACCAAGTCAAAAACGTCGTGCGTCAGCCTCTGATTTTTGATGGTCGTAACCATCTTGATCCGGCCGCTTTAAAGTCCCTTGGCTTTACGTATTCTGGTGTGGGGCGCGCTTGATGATGAAAAAGATATTAGTGACTGGTGGCGCTGGATTTTTAGGGTCGCATTTATGTGATCGCCTGATCGAGCAAGGTCATGAAATTATATGTTTGGATAGTTTGTTCACAGGTAGCCAAAAAAATATAGAGAGCTTGCTTAAACATCCCAGCTTCACTTTCATCAAACACGACGTCGTTGACCCGATTGATTTTGAAAAGTTAGATGAGATCTATAACCTCGCCTGTCCAGCCTCTCCGGTACATTATCAGTTCAACCCGATTCATACGATGAAAACATCGGTGATGGGTGGTTTAAATATGCTGGAGCTTGCTAGGAAAACTGGCGCAAAAGTCTTTCAAGCATCGACCTCCGAGGTCTATGGTGACCCTTCCGTTCATCCCCAGCCCGAGGAGTACTGGGGCAACGTCAATACGATCGGTATCCGTAGCTGCTATGACGAAGGTAAGCGTGCGGCAGAGACGCTGTTTTTTGATTATCAGCGTGTGCATGGCGTCAAAATCAAGGTCGTCCGCATTTTTAATACTTATGGTCCTCGCATGGCAGCGGATGATGGTCGTGTGGTGAGTAACTTCATTGTCCAGGCCCTGAGAGGTCAGGACCTGACAGTTTATGGCGATGGTTCGCAGACACGCAGTTTTTGCTATGCAGATGATTTGGTTGCAGGTTTTATGCAATTGATGAATGCAGGTGACGAGATCGTGGGTCCAATCAATATGGGAAATCCAGGCGAGTTCACCATGATCGAGTTGGCAGAGAAAGTACTGCGGTTGACAGGTTCGACCAGCAAGCTGATTCATATGCCGTTGCCCCAGGATGATCCCAAACAACGCCGTCCTGATATCACCAAGGCCAAGCAATTATTGGGTTGGGAACCTACTGTCGCCTTGGAGCAAGGTCTTGAGCGCACAATCGATTATTTTAAAAAGGTTGTGACGCAATGACACAACTCGCTGCCAACATGACTGACTCGCGCTTTGCGGTCGTGATGCCGATTTATGAGGATCAAGAGGCCTCGACCAGGCTCTTTAGAGAGTTGTCTGCTGAGTACGGCGATCGTGTTTATGTGGTAGCGGTAGATGATGGCTCGGTGAATCAGCCTGTACATATCGAAGCGCTCAAAACCAATGCTTTGAATGGCGTTGTCATCCAGTTGAAGAGAAACGTCGGTCATCAGAGAGCGATCGCGATTGGTATTAATTATGTGGCTGACCATTTCCCCGATATGCCGTGCACGGTGGTGATGGACTCAGATGGCGAAGACACGCCGCAGTCCATACGTGAACTAGTGGCTCCCATGCAGTCGCCCAAAGTCGACGTGGTTGTAGCGCAGCGTAAAAGTCGTGTCGAGACATTACGCTTTAAAACTTTTTATCTAATTTATAAATTACTGTTTCAGTTTTTAACAGGCCGAAAAATCAGCTTCGGTAACTTTATGGCGCTTAAGCCTTCTGCGCTGAAACGACTCGCGGCAATGCAAGAGCTTTGGATGCATGTGGCCAGTTGTGTCTTGACTTCAAAGTTGCGTATTCAAACATTGCCTGTCGAACGTGGACCCAGATACGCAGGTAAGAGCAAAATGAATTTTGTTGGTTTGGCACTTCATGGATTCAGGGCTCTAATGGTGTTTGCAGAAGATGTATTGGTCAGAGTCGGGATTGTTTGTGCCCTTGTTGCTGTTGCAACCGTTATAGCCAGTGCAGTGGCCATTGTTCTCAAATTAGCAGGCTTTGCAACGCCCGGATGGTTTTCAGTCGCCCTTGGCATCTTGTTGTTGGTGCTTTTACAAACAGGAGCTTTGACCCTGATGACACTGATGTTAACGGGGGTTGTTCGCTCGGGCGCACCGAATCAGATTGATTACCGTTCATATATTGCAGACATCAAACATGTTCAATAGTCTTCGACCGAACATGTTGACTGCCAGTTTGAATAAACAATCGATTCGATACATTATTAATGGACTGGTTGCGACAGCGATTCATTTCTTAGTTTTAACGTTTTTTTTAAAAATACTAGATTGGGATTCTGCAGGCGTTGCCAATCTAATTGCTGCTGTGTTTGGTATTTCTGCATCATTTATTGGTAGTAGATATTATGTTTTTAATGGATCGCTAGAGCCATTAGTCAAACAACTCTATCGATTCACTTTTTTATATGTAGCGATAGCAGTGTTGCATGGGCTATTCATGCATGTATGGGTAGATTTATACCTACAAAACTATATCATTGGATTTGTCATTGCAACAGCGATGCAAATTTTATGTAGCTATTTTGGAAATAAAGTATTGGTGTTCAAGGTATGAAATACATCAAACTGCTCTGTAGCACCCTGTGTTTTGGCCTGTTGCTGCTGGTCACTTATTTTATTCATATTAAATTTTTCAAGGTAGGCGTTGTTTTTTACAGCGCATTATTTGATGCTGTGGTTGCTTCCTTCCTGGCTTTAATCATCACTTATCGCGTGAAGTGGCTTAGAGTTTTTACATCCTTTGAAACATCACAACTTTTGTTGATCTGGCTTTTGTTGGGATATTCCTTTGCTATTTCAGTGCCAACAGTCATCGACAGATCTTTATCTTTTTACATTTTAGAAAAGCTGCAACAACGTGGGGGTGGTATCAAGCTTGCGGACTTTGATCAGGTCTTTACTAAGGAGTACGTCAAAGAGCATCGCTTAGTGGATGTTCGCCTGACAGAGCAACAGCAGTCGGGAACCATAATCATTCAAAACGGATGCGTGAAATTGACTGCTTGGGGACAAACTCTTGCAACAAGCAGCCGTTTTTTTAGAAATCATTTTTTACCTAAACAGCGTCTTTTGATGGGTACGTATTCTGATGACTTAACAGATCCATTTAGAAATAGTCCTGTCAACGTCGACTATCTCTGTCGGTAGCTTGGTGATTCAACACGCCTGATAAAGAAAACAATCATCAATGGTTGACTTTAATGGACTCAATTTGAATTCCAAGTCTTCTCCCGTCTGCATTCATATTTAAATTTCTAGGAATAAAGCATCTCTCTAGGCGGAGTTCAGCTCTGTATTCCCCATCATCAGCAACAGCACCTCGATCAAAATTAATTGATATTTGATAAGGGCCATCCTTATTAAATAGTATTTGGGATGACTGAATGCGTCGCGATTGACCATGCATGATATTTAGGTCAGCTGCTAAGGGTCGTTTTGTTACGTAGGGCTGTGTCCCTTTGATGTTGAGTGTGATGCCTCTCGCACCTTGAGGAATTGCAACGTTGAATACACCAGAGGTCCAGCCGTCGGCGTCTAGCTTGCGTTCTTTGAAACATTGCACGTCTTTCAGGAAAGGTACGGATCGGAATGAAGTATAAATTTCTCGAAAAGCCGAAATCATTACAAAAATAGTGAATATAGCAATCAGATAGGGATGCTTGAGGAGTTTTACTTTAGCTGAGCTTGCCGAGAACTTCGGCTCTTTGTTATTAGAGTAAAAGTCGGCTGACCTTGCTGAAGTTTGTTCGCCTTTTAGGCATGCGTACATCAGACCGATAAAGCAAGCGGCTATAAAAAGGGTGTCACGTACAAGCATGGAGTGCGCAAAAATATTACCTAAAAAAAGTGCCCCAAGTGCTACGCCTGCCGGGATGAGCAGCCGTCTATTTTCAATGCGAAAGAGAGGATAAAAAATCAGAAGAGCATAGACCGCTATACCAACAAGGCCTGTTTCCGCGAGTGTTTGCAGAAAATAATTATGTGCATTTTCACCATTTTGGTTGATGCTTAAATAATAAGAATTTGTCAAAGCATGATCGGCGGACTGGCGATAAAACTCACTTTGACCGAGACCTAGGATTGGATAAAGCGCAAAAAACTTAAGTGCGGCCAGATACACTTCTGGACGATATGACAATTTAAAATTAATAGCATCAAGATCCGGTAGTTCAAAATAACGAGTGAGTTTCACTAGGCTAGAAAACCATGCATCGTGGAAAAAAACTACACTTAAAATCACTACTACAAAGAAGAAAAGTGCGGGTTTGAGAACGGGCAACAGTAAACGTGAACGTCTAAACAGCCAGATAGAAAAAATAAAAACTAGAGAAATAACAGCGATCGTAAAATTTGATTTCGATTTACTCAAAAATAAAGCAATCCAAAATACGGGTATGCAGGACAAAATAAATAACTTGGATTGGATGCTTTTGGCGTAATACAAATACCCCCACAGTCCGATCGCTCCAATCAGCATTTGGCCGGCAAATGCATGAATGTCGTGTTGAAAGCCTAATGCCATATACCCAAAGCGATCAACGCGAAAGTTAATCTGATCGAGTGATAGACCAAACCCGTATTTTGACTGTTTGAAGCCTACATATGCAGCGATTAGCAAGCTTATGATTAAAGGCTTGAAAATGTATTCATTACGATTATGCAATGATGCCAGCGCAGTGATGATGATATAAATAAGTGACGACGCACAGCCAAATACCACCCAGTCCACTAACGGTCGGTAATCATCGTGCCAACCGATGGATCTCAGATGCATCGCGTTATAAAAGAAACTAGAGAGCTGAAACGGTGAGCCAGTTTGTTGAAGATTGCGCGCGATCGCTAAGGAAACAGATGCCGTTAAAACGAGCATCAAAAGACCTAACTGCCATGGGAAAGAGGATTTAACGCTTATTTTTTTATTTGTTAGCCACTGATTGACGAGCCCACCTAGAAAAAGGCCAGCCACTAAATCTAAGCCACTATTATGCAAAGAGAGAATTCGACCGTAACCAAAATGCTGCTGAATTTGCCATGCAAGATTCGGGAGTAGCGGAAGCGCGAAGACGCAAGCAATGATTCCCCATCGAAGATTGATCGTCGACACGATGAACGAAAAGGCCAAACACAGAGCTGGTATCGTGATGCGGTAAAAGGGATCTAAGCCCTTTAATGACTCAAACTGATTGAAAACAATAATGAAAGAGACGAGTAACGAGATTGCAAAGCCTAGGTTTGCGCAAGACTCTTTAAGTATGTATCCCTTACTCATAGACATCTGCATCCGCCAATCGAGAGCCGCGACGATCTTTGTCCGTCAGAATGGGCTCGTTCTCCTCGGGCCACTGAATGGATATTGCCGGATCATTCCATAGCAGGCAGCGCTCATCTGGGTGTGAATAATAGTCCGTCGTTTTATACAAAAAATCTGCTTCATCACTCAGCACCAAAAAACCGTGCGCAAATCCCGGTGGTATCCAGAGCTGACGATGATTTTGATCACTTAGGTGCACCCCCGTCCATTTTCCAAACTCTGGATGGTGGCGCTGCAGATTAACGGTCACGTCATAGACCTCACCCTTCACGACGCGCACTAACTTTCCTTGGGCGTGTTGTATTTGATAATGCAACCCCCGAAGCACCCCTTTTTTACTCTGGCTGTGATTGTCCTGAACGAAGGTTGGATTTAATCCCGTTGCGTGAGCAAAATCTTGTTGGTTAAAGCTTTCGTAAAAGAATCCTCTGTCATCCTTGAGCACTTTCGGTTCAAGGATGAGAACACCAGATAAAGAAGTAGGTGTGACGTGATAAGGCAATCTGGACTCCGAAAACGTGAAGGAATTTAGGCTCGTGATCTAAGGAGCCGCATCAAATATTGACCATAGTTTGTCTTTATAAATGGCTGCGCCAAATTTTCTAATTGTTCTTCATCAATCCACTTTTGTGCAAATGCGATTTCTTCAGGACATGCGACTTGTAAGCCTTGTCTTTTTTGTAAGGTTGCGATGAAGCTCGACGCCTCCAACAAACTATCGTGGGTGCCTGTGTCCAACCAGGCAAATCCTCTTCCCATGATCTCAACATTGAGCATCTCCAACTCAAGATAGCGTTGATTGACATCGGTGATCTCTAGTTCGCCACGTGCACTGGGTTTCACAGTTGCAGCAATGTCGCAGACTTGATTGTCGTAAAAGTAAAGCCCTGTGACGGCGTAGTTACTTTTAGGCTGTGCGGGTTTCTCTTCAATGCTGAGTGCTTTTTGAGCTGCATCAAAGTCCACGACACCGTAACGCTGAGGATCTGGGACGTGATAAGCAAATACTGTAGCTTGATCTGCTGTTTGATCTGCATGTTTTAGTTTACGAACTAAGTCATGTCCATAAAATATGTTGTCTCCTAGAACAAGAGTGCTAGGATGATGATTAATAAAGTGTCGGCCGATAATGAATGCCTGTGCAAGCCCGTCAGGACTCGGCTGAACGGCATACTCGATTTGCATTCCCCATTGCGACCCATCGCCGAGTAGCTCAGCAAATCGTGGCGTATCCTTAGGTGTTGAAATAATCAATACCTCTTTTATTCCCGTCAACATCAAGGTTGAAAGCGGGTAATAAATCATCGGTTTGTCGTAAACCGGTAATAACTGTTTTGATATAGATTGCGTTGCTGGATAGAGTCGAGTACCCGAGCCACCGGCTAAAATTAGACCTTTACGTGATGTGTGCATATTTTTCTAAATTGTTAGACGATGCGAATGAAGTCGAGTTTCGCTATTGTATTCACATGACAAGGGGTAAATCGATCTTTAAAGGCAGGGGGTTTAATGTTTTTACTGATCCCGTCAAACTCAAGGTCCCTGACAATCGAACAGATACAATCTAGTCATGACAGATATTTCAATCGCTTATATCGTTTTTAATCGTCCCCGCCACACGAGAGAAACCTTTCAGGCTATTCGTGCCGCCCGTCCGGCGCGTTTATTTATTATCGCTGATGGTCCTCGTCCAGGGCATCCCACGGATGAGGAGCGGTGTCTGGCGGTGCGTGAAGTCGTTTCTCAGATCGACTGGCCCTGTGAGGTACAGCGAAATTATGCGGATCAAAATTTAGGATTAAAAAAACGCGTATCTAGCGGACTAGACTGGGTATTTAGTCAGGTTGAGAGCGCAATCATTCTGGAGGATGATTGTCTGCCACATCCCGATTTTTTCCCTTTCTGCCAAGACTTGCTTGAGCGTTATAAAGACGATGATCGCGTCTGGACCATTACCGGTAATAACAACCAGAATGGTAAAAAAAGAAGCAATGACGCCTATTATTTTTCAAAATATGGTCATTGCTGGGGCTGGGCGACCTGGCGACGAGCGTGGGCACAATATGACGGTGACATCACGTTTTGGCCTGAGTGGAAACTTTCTCAGGATTGGCGTAACAAGGTCCCTGACCCTTATGAGCAAGCGTATTGGATTGATATATTTGATCGTATTTATCTTAAAAAAATTGATTCTTGGGCGTACCCCTGGATGACTTGCCTCTGGTATCACGGGGGGCTGACCGCTACACCGCGTGTCAATCTTGTGACCAATATCGGTGTGGGTCCTGATAGCACGCACACATTGGCGGATGAGGATCAACCAGGTGTGCCTGTTAAGCCGCTGGGTCCAATCACGCATCCACCTGAGGTCACGCAACATCTAAAAGCGGATCAGTATGTGTTTGATCATCTGTTGGGTGGCTTGTACATGAAATTTCCTCGTACCTTATTGAAATTTCCAATTCGCGTGAAAAATAAACTCATCAGAATGTGGAAAGGTCAGCCTTAGCTGGATGACAATGCGATCGGTCAATATGCCACTCAAAAAAAATGCGGTCGTCATTCCGATTTATCAGACGTCCTTAAGTCCTGAGGAAATGTTTTCTATCAGTAATGCTGCGCGTGTTTTAGCTAAACACGATTTATATTTTGTCGGTCCTGAAAAACTTGAAGTATTTCTAGCAGGCCTTTCAGCCCAGTTTGGTAGATCGATTGGCTATAAAACTTTTCCAGATCATTACTTTGCTGGCATTGATGGCTACAACCGCCTGATGATGTCCAGCATGTTTTATCGGACTTTTATCGATTATCAGTACGTTTTGATTGCACAGACAGATTCTTTAGTATTTAGGGACGAACTCGATGCTTGGGCAGCTAAGGGCTTCTCTTATATTGGTGCCCCCTGGTTTGTGGGATACACGCAGCCGACCAAACCCTTGCAGTTAGATTGCGTTGGAAATGGTGGATTTTCATTGAGGAGCATCCCGGATTTCCTTAGGGTTCTCGAGCGCCCTAGGCTATTTAAAAACACACTCATGGAGTCCTGGCCCGGTAGTTGGATCTCAAATACTTATCGCTACCTCAAGGATTACCATTCTTTTGTGTATAAAAACTTCCAGATCAATATTGATGTCAATGAGGACTTGTTTTGGAGTCTCTTTGTCGCGCCGCGATGCGCGTTTTTTACTGTCCCTAAAGCAGTCGAGGCCATCGCATTTGCCTTTGAAGCACACCCCGAGTATTTGTTTGAACTGAATCAGCACCAGCTTCCCTTTGGATGCCACGCCTGGCAGCGTTATAATCCTGAATTTTGGCAACGTATGTTTGAGAAAAATGGGCTCATACAAGATTTAATGAAATCTCAATAAAATCAATAGCCTAGCGACGATTTTTCATCGTTATAAAGAATAGTTGTCGTGTTATGATTCAAGGCTAATCTAATGCACGTTTTTGAGTGCACATTGATCCCTTAAAGGCTCAAAAATAGTGCTTTTTGCCATACCTCATCTTGCGCTCACTACAGCGGGCTTGACCTCCTTCGCAATATGCTTGGCCATTATCTGGACAAAGCACTTGCATGGTGCACACACTCTGGACTCTGAGTCGGGTGTGCAAAAAATACATGAGGAACCTACCCCTCGGATCGGTGGATTAGCGATCTTGATCGGTTTAGTGGTCGGCTTTTTTTTTGCTCCGCCCGAGGTGGCCGTTGTTTTAGGTCCAATTTTGCTTGCTTCATTACCAGCCTTTCTGGCCGGTGTGATAGAGGATGTTTTCAAGCGCGGTCGTGTCACAGAACGATTGCTTGCAACCTTTGCGAGTGGCGTCTTAGCTTGGTGGTTAACAGGCGATAGCCTGACACGCATTGGCATAGGCGGTGTGGATTGGTTATTGGCGATTACACCCGTATCTGTTTTGTTTACTGCTTTTGCAGTAGGCGGAGTGGCCAATGCCATCAATATTATTGACGGGTTAAATGGTTTGGCGAGCGGGATTGTTTTGCTGTGTATGTCTACGCTCGGTCTGATCGCCTTTTTGGCAGGCGACGCCGAAATGGCTAAGATATGTTTTATATTGGGTGGTGCAGCTTTTGGTTTCCTGCTAATTAACTATCCTTATGGCAAGATTTTTATGGGGGATGGCGGAGCTTACTTGCTAGGGTTCTTATTGGGTTGGGTTGCGGTGATGGTCGCAATGAGAAACCCCTCGGTATCCCCTTGGGCACCTTTGTTGGCCTGCGGGTATCCGATCATTGAGGTGTTGTTTTCTATGGCGCGACGTAGGGCGCGCGCGTTAAAATTAGGCCATCCGGATAGGTTGCATCTCCATAGCTTGATCTGGGCGCGCGTCACTCGCAAGTGGCTTGCTGGGCGTTCTCCCATTGTTCAAAATGCAGCGGTTTTACCCATTATGTTGCTGTATGCACTGATTCCTGCCGCCATGTCGATTGTGTTTCGCAAAAGTGCGACGATGCTAATTATTAGTTTTTTTGTGTGCGTATTTATTTATGCGCTCATCTATGCTCGGTTAGTGCACTTTCGCTGGACGATGCCCTCGCTTGGACTAAGATAAGTTTCGGGTTAATGCAAAGTATTTATGTACTTCGAGCATTAACTATTAATTATTACGAACCAAATTAAAAATACCTACGATCATGGCGATACAACAAGCAATGCCAAAGATATATGTCGCGGGACACCGTGGAATGGTTGGCTCGGCCATCGTACGTAATTTGATTGCAAAAGGACATGACCCGAGTCGGATCATTGGACGCACGCATGCAGAGCTAGATCTGACTGATCAAGCCGCAGTCAGACAATTTTTCGCGATTGAAAAGCCAGATCAGGTTTATTTGGCTGCTGCGAGAGTCGGCGGTATACATGCCAACAATACCTACCCTGCTGAATTCATCTACGACAATTTGATGGTGCAGGCAAACGTCATCGATGCAGCCTTTAGAAATGGCGTCAAAAAATTATTATTTTTAGGTAGTAGCTGTATTTATCCAAAGTTGGCACCACAGCCAATGTCGGAAAATGCACTGTTGACAGGTTTTTTAGAGCCAACAAACGAGCCTTATGCCGTTGCCAAGATCGCCGGCATCAAGATTTGCGAAAGCTACAACCGTCAGTACGGCACCGAACACGGTGTGGACTATCGCTCGGTGATGCCTACAAACCTGTACGGCCCTGGCGATAACTACCATCCTGAAAACTCGCACGTCATTCCTGCGCTCATTCGCCGATTTCACGAGGCAAAAGTGAATAAAACACCCACTGTCACGATCTGGGGATCTGGCAAGCCCTACCGTGAGTTTTTGTTTGTGGATGATATGGCCTCCGCAAGTGTATATGTGATGAACTTGCCTAAAGCTCAGTACGAAGAGCATACAAAGCCAATGCAAAGCCATATTAATGTGGGTTATGGGTCAGACATCACCATTGCGCAACTTGCGCAGACGGTAGGGAAGGTCATCGGATATACGGGGCAAATAGACTTTGACTCAACCAAGCCAGATGGCGCACCACGAAAACTGATGAATAGCACCTTGCTAAAAACCTTAGGCTGGAATCCGAGTGTAGATATCGAAGAAGGGTTGAGCATTGCTTACCAAGACTATTTAAAAAAAGTGCTTGAGTAATTGGCTGGAGCTAATTACGCAGGCAATCATTTAGGTCAATAGTGAATATTGTTTCAGGCGTCGTTCTACCATTTAAGCAACTCTACAAAATCTTGCCTCAGTCCAGCAAGAGAGGTTTGCCATTTGTCGTTTTTGTTAGTTTGATTGCTGCCATCTTTGAGACCGCGAGTGTTGCATCGATCTTGCCATTTATGGCGATCGTGATGGATCCTAGCATTTTGTCAAAGTATCAGTGGCTAGACCAATCACTGAAACTCTTAAATATACAGACGCAACAAGGCGCAGTCATTGGCGCAGGTGTTTTGACAGTGACAGTGCTTGCAATCGGTAACATGGTGACCGCTGCGAACCTTTGGATGCAGACTCATTATTTGGCGCTTGCACGCAAAGAACTCTCTTCAGAGTTATTCACAGGTTATCTATATCTCCCGTATTCATTTCATGTGCAAAGAGACACTACGTCCTTGAGCAGAGTCATCGGTGGCGATGTGGAATCCGCTTTGGGCGGCTTTTTAGCCTCTCTATTGGCTGTCGTTTCAAAAGGACTCAGCGGTCTTGTCCTGATCAGCCTCATTATTTTTGTTGATCCGACTGTCGCTCTTGGAACGGTTTTGGTACTTGGTTGTGGTTATATGTTTGTTTATCGATTGATTCGCGCCAGACAGGTGCGGCTTGGCGCAAAAATGATCGAAGCGAGCTTGACCGTTGGGCGCACGACATTAGAAGGTTTGCACGGTGTTAAAGAACTGCGCGTATTGGGGCGAGAGTCTGCCTCAACTGCAGAATTCAAGCAGTCATTTTCAGCGCTCACAGAGACACAAGCATCGAATCAGTTGGCCTCTGCCTTGCCAAGATATGTCATCGAAGTGTTTGCGTATGCAGGTATCGTGGCGGTCACACTTGCTTTTGTTTTAAAGGGCGAGGGGACTGCAGCGATTCCTTCACTAGCACTCTATGCATTAGCCGGAAATAGATTGGTTCCCATATTTCAGCAGTTTTTTGCATCGGCCATTACGATCAAGTATCACACGCGGGCAGTCGAATCGCTGGAGGCGGATCTGGCGGTTGTTCGAAACAGCACAAGTCGAAACTTCATTGAACAAGACCAGACCCTTGTGTTTAAAAAGGAGATCATGCTTGAAAATCTGACGTTCCAGTATCCCTCTGCGAATAGACCTGCATTAAATCAAGTCTCGCTGACGATCCCGCAAAATCAAAGTATCGGGTTAGTGGGTAGAACGGGGTCGGGAAAAACAACGCTCGCGGATGTGATACTAGGTCTTTATCCTCCTGCCAGTGGAACCATCTCAGTGGATGGGGTGAATCTGGTGGAGTCCAATGAACGTGCCTGGCGCAAACGGGTCGGATACGTTCCGCAGAACGTATTTCTCACCAATGCTTCTGTTGCACGCAATATTGCACTTGGTATACCAGAGGGCCAAATTGATCACGCTGCGGTCAAACTTGCGGCGCAAATGGCGCAGGCAGAAGAATTCATTTCACAGCTTCCTGATGGTTATGACACCATGGTGGGCGAGCGCGGCGTGAAGTTATCGGGGGGCCAGCGTCAGCGACTCGGTATCGCTCGTGCGCTTTATCACAATCCCGATGTTCTCGTCTTTGACGAGGCGACGAGCGCACTGGATGGCATGACCGAAGATGCCGTGATGCAGGCAGTACAGAGCTTGAGTGCAGAGCGGACAATGATTCTGATTGCTCACCGCTTAAGGACTGTGCAGGCATGTCATCGAATTGTGATGCTAGAGGCAGGTCGAGTTGTTGCAGATGGTACTTATGATGAATTGATGCGTTCCTCTGCTGCGTTTAAGCAATTGGCCGGTCAGGCTGCGGAACAACCCTCCACGACGCTTCACGCTCAAGAGTAAATGTGATGCTGAATGCACCGATTGCCTTCATCATATTCAACCGCCCTCGTCATACGAGGCAAAGCTTTGAGGCGATACGCGCCCAGCGCCCCTCTAAGCTTCTCATTATTGCTGACGGTCCAAGGCCGGGGCATCCAACAGACTTTAATCGCTGCCGTGAGACTAGAGAAGTTGTGGCAAACATTGATTGGCCCTGCGAAGTTTTACGTCATTATTCTGATGACAATATGGGCTGTAAATTACGTGTCAGCTCTGGTCTGGATTGGGTATTTAGCCAAGTTGAGCGTGCAATCATCCTTGAAGATGATTGCATTCCACACGAAGATTTTTTCTCGTACTGCGATGCCTTATTAGACCGCTATGAAAATGATTCTCGTGTATGGGTCATCACCGGAAACAATTTTCAGCATGGAAAAAAACAAGGCGATGCGTCGTACTATTTTTCAAAATTCAATCATTGCTGGGGTTGGGCGACCTGGCGAAGGGCATGGAAACATTACCGCGTAGATATTCCCTTTTGGCCAGAGTGGGGATCGACAGCAGACTGGCGTAGAAAACTCCCTGACCCCGTCGAGCGGACAGTCTGGTCAGGATTGCTGGATAGAGTCAAGCGCGGTGAAATTGATACTTGGGACTACCAGTGGACAGCTTGCGTCTGGTATCACGGAGGGCTGACCGCTACGCCCAACGTTAATCTTGTCACCAATATTGGCTTTGGACCTGATGCCACACATACGGTGACATCAGGGGATGAAGAAGGTTTGCCAATCTATCCTTTGGGCGAACTGATACATCCCCAAAAGGTTAAACAAAACGTATCGGCAGACCGTCATGTGTTTAACCATAATTTTGGTGGGCTGAATCATCCAGATCGATTCATGAATCGTCTCAAAAAGAGACGAGACCAGTTCCTGCGCTCTCCACAATGGATAGTGAAAAAATTCCGTCAAGTTTTCAATCGGCAGGCTTAGCATGTGCGGAATCATTGGACGCATTCATAAAAGATCATTTGATGCATCAAGCAATGCATCAAATGACGTCCATACATCGCACACGTCACATTGGCCAGCATTACCTGAGAAAGATATTCTCAGACTGTCACATCGTGGACCTGATGGGATAGGGCAGTATTCAGATGAGCATATTCAATTTGGTCATGCAAGGCTATCGATCATTGACCTAAGTGACGCTGGTCACCAGCCGATGCTGAGCCAGGATGGCAGATATGTAGTGACGTATAACGGTGAGATCTACAACCACCTAGAGCTTCGCTCAGAGCTAGAGTCTCTGGGTGAAACGTTTATCAGCCATTCAGATACAGAAGTTTTATTGGTTGCCTATAAAGTCTGGGGCAACAATTGCGTGAAGCGCTTTCGTGGCATGTTTGCTTTTGCCATTTGGGATAGGCAAGAAAAGCTTGTTTATTTAGCAAGAGATCGTTGCGGTGAAAAGCCGCTGTTCTATCATTTCGATCAACAGTCTTTGATTTTTGCTTCTGAGCTCAAAGCGCTGATTCCATTGCTGGATAAACGACCGGAGCTAGATTCATCCGTTGTAGATATGTATCTACATTATCAATATGTTCCTGAACCCTACACCTTATTGCAGGGTGTGCATAAACTCGCTGCAGGTCATTCAGTTTCCCTCCATGTGAAGCAGTGGACGTTCGATCCCCAAGCATATTGGTCTGTAGAGAACGTGATCGATCCCATCCCAAGTTCAACAGATTCCAAATTGATTCTCCCGGCCATTCGAGACGCTCTGGAGGATGCGGTCAAAATGACCTTGCGGTCTGATGTCCAGGTAGGGGTTGCTCTATCTGGTGGTATTGACTCAGGGATGATCGCTGCGCTGGCACAAAAAAACTACCCAGAGCCTATGCACGCATTTTGTGTTGGCTATCCCGGCCGACCTGCCTATGATGAGCGTGCGCAGGCTCGCACGTTAGCAGAGTCTTTGGGCATGATTGTTCATGAGGTCGAGTTGCCGGTAGATAGCTTTGTTGATTTTTTTCCAGAGCTCGTCACGGTGATGGATGAGCCGATTGCGGATCCTGCTGCCTTTGGCCATTATGCTGTCCCGCGCGCTGCAGCTGATCAGGGTATCAAGGTTTTATTGTCAGGGATTGGTGGTGATGAGGTTTTTTGGGGCTATCCCTATGTGACACAGTCTGTTGAGTTAAATCAGCAGTTGCTGGATCACCCTTCGATCAAGTTTGCAGCGCAGTGGCTGGGTTCGACCAGCGCACAGCTGTTTTTGAATAAAGTCGCACACTATCCGCATGCACATCCAACGATTAAGAAATGGGCAGCTATCCTGCAAAAAGTAGGTGATACACACAACCCCTCTGAGCAGTTGATGTATTACATGCTCCATCCGGATTTTGATGGTCCTTTTGCGCTTAAAGCGGAAGTATATGGGTCTGCGATGCACTCGCTTGGCCCGGATTCGCTTTTCAAGCCAACCGCCATTGGTTTGCGCTCGAGAGAAAAAATCCCTGCTGCCGTCATCCGTATGTTGTTTGATACTTGGTTGACTTCAAACTGTTTGTCGCTAGGTGACCGCGTTGGGATGGCGGTTGGGGTTGAAACCCGAATGCCGTTTTTAGATGCAAAGTTAATTGAGCTCGTGATGCAACTCAGGGCCAATCATCCTGATCATGCACTCGGTCAAAAAGCCTGGTTGCGTGCTGCATTAAAGGGCGTTTTGCCAGATGAGGTACTCAGTCGACCCAAAGCCGGTTTTCAGCCTCCTTTACAGGAGTGGCTTTCCGGAGTGGTTGGCCGGTATGGGGAGATGCTGAGCAACGGGCAACTCGTTCACTCAGGTGTACTGGCTGCAGATAAAGTTGCACATTTGCTTGAAAACATAGCCAAACGCAATTGGACTGGGTTGTTCTTTACCTACAAGCTCTTGCTATTGGAGATGTGGTACCAAAGGGTGGTGGCGAGATGAATCATCTATCAATGACCCAGCCAACATCAAGGTTGCCAAGTATTCTCCTTTACAACCCCATCTCAGGTCACGGCCATTTGGACTCGTGGAATGCGATGTTTATCTCGATCTTGCTGGATGCCGGATGGTACGTCAATGCGATGACACCAGATGCACAGGATTTAACACGGCGGCTCAAGTCTAAAAACCAAGCATACTTGGAAAGACTGTGTGTGTTGGACTGGAATGTGTTGCGCCCAAGTTTTGCTCAACGCGTATTGGGTCGATTGCAGAGAATGATTGGTATCCAATCTCGCAATCAACACAATACAAATGATTTAGACCCCAGATTTCTGGATCCTGTTGAATTCGGACGTCGTATCAACGCTTCGATCAAACAATGTAAATGGCCACCTTCGTTTGTGTTCAACATGTACATGGATATGTATCCCAGTGACGGGGCGAGATGGTTGCAGTTTGAAAGCTCAAATAAACTGCCATGGGCGGGTATTCGATTTGTACCGACACCCGAGTATTCGGAAATTTATTACGCTCAAACAGCTCTCAAGGGAATGTGTTTCCTAGACGAGAGCGTTTGCGAGCAGGCGCAGCGGGCAATGCCTCGCAAAGTATTTGGTTACCTACCTGATATTACTGAAAACGCGTTGCCTTTAACTGAAAGTGCACTTGTTCGTGAGATCAAGGATAAAGCACGAGGCCGCAAAATCGTATTTATGGGCGGCACGATCGGTGGCAATAAAAATCTTGCATGCTGGTATCAGCTGATTCATCAGGCAGATGCACGAGAGTTTTATTTTGTACAGATTGGAGAAATGTTTGAGGACACCTTAACAAGTGAAGATGTGCTTGAGTTGGCAAAAATCAAAAGACAATGCCCAGAAAATCTATACATCAAACTTGAGTACTTGCCTGATGAGGCAATGTTTAACGAGGTCATCCAGACAAGCGACATCATTTTTGCTGTCTATCGAAACTTTAAAATCAGTAGCAATATGCCTGGCAAAGCTGCCGCTTTTAGTAAGCCCATCCTTGTCGCTGAAGGATATTTAATGGGCGAGCGCGTTTCACAGTATGGCATTGGCTTGACAGTCCCTGAGCATAACGTTGACGCGATGTTGACTGCCATGACTACCCTCGTTCAAACAGCAGGATCGATGGGAAATCAGTTTGAATATTATCGGCGTGATTTTAGTCTTCGGGCGCTGGGCCAGCATCTGATCGGCTTTCTTAAAAAGTGTATGTCAAACGCATGAAGATCCTTCACCTTTCAACGGACGACTTTAGTGGTGGAGCCTCGAGAGCCGCATATCGTTTACATACTGCGCTGTTGCAACATGGTATCGACAGCACCATGCGCGTACTGTCGCATCAGACGGCGAATGACAAGGTTATCGCAGGCCGAGGTCCACGCACTTTTATTGAAAAAGTAAAAGGTCGTATTCAGAAAAAACTACGCGCCTTCACCGAGCGTAACTGGAAAACAGATAACTTGATCATGCACTCGTTTGGTCTGGTGAGCGCAGGGATTGTTGAGGAAATTAATCGTTGCGATGCGGATGTGGTGAATCTGCACTGGATCGTCAATCTGCTCTCGATCGAAGATGTTGGGAATATCCGCAAGCCTATTGTTTGGACCCTGCATGATATGTGGGCGTTTTGTGGTGGAGAGCACGTCGCGGATGATGACAAAGCCTCCAGGTTCAGAGTGGGGTACCTACCCGATAATAGGCCTGCAGGTGAGTCCGGCCCAGACCTCAATCGTCAGGCCTGGGAGTCCAAGAAAAAATGCTGGGTCGATCAGAACTTCAATATCGTGACACCTGGGCGCTGGATGGCAGGTTGCGCAAAAGATAGCGTGCTGTTTCGAGATGCTTCGATCACAGTCATTCCTAATCCAATCGAGATGGAGCATCTTTGGCGACCAATCCCAAAAGATTTTGCACGGCGTGTGTTGGGATTGGATCAAAGCAAGAAATATGTTTTGTCTGGCTCCGCAGGGGGAATGCCTCATCTCAAAGGCGAGGATCTCCTCAAGCAAGCGATGGCCAAGGTGGTTGCAAGTGAACCTGACAACATTGAGTTGTTGATTTTCGGTCAGTATCAGCCGGTCATTTCACATGATTGGCCTTGCAAAGTACGTTGGCTTGGTCCTGTTCGCGATGATCATGTCATGACATTGATTTACTCTGCAGCAGATGTGATGATGGCGCCATCGAGAGTCGATAATTTACCCAATACTGCAATTGAGGCCCACGCCTGTGGTATTCCTGTTGTTGCTTTCAATATCGGTGGTCTGCCCGATATCGTTGATCACGAGCAGAGCGGTTGGTTAGCGCCTGCCTTTGACATCGATAGCCTTGCAAAAGGGATGCTTTGGGTACTAAGTGATCCCGTGAGATGGAAACACCTTTCCCATACAGCTCGAAAAATAGCAGAAGCCCGTTTCTCCCCTAATGTCGTTGTAGAACAGTATTTGCGTACTTACGAGCAAGCACTGGTCAGATCGTCACATAGGGCAAATTAAGCGGGATCTTAAAACGTATGAATAAAAACGGATACATCCTGCTCTATAACCCGATTTCAAATGAAGGCCATCTTGACTCCTGGCATGTACTGTTTATTGATTTAGTGTCGAAATCCGGTTTTGGGGTGATTGCTGTTTGCAATGATCCTGAGGGCTTGCGTTTAAAGCTCAAGCATAAGGGCATCAATGAGTCAGATTATCTGGTCGTTTTAGATGCAACGGGTCGAACGACAGGCCCTCACTCAATGCTTAAAAAGTTTTGGCATAGGTGTCATGCTTTGTATGGCAGGTTGATGTTTCGCCAACGTAAAACATCTCTCGATCCCGCTTTATTCTTTGATCGCGTTAATCAGCTGATCGATAGGTATACGGGACAAATCCGTCTTGTTTTTAATATGTATGTTGATGCCTATCCTTCAGATCCCCAGTATTGGAAGAACCTGAATTTTTTAAATAGTTTGCCGTGGGTAGGGCTTTGCATTACGCCAGGTGCCCACCCTTCTGAAGGATACTATTCCCTGCATACTTACAAGGGAACGTGTTTGCTTGATGAGGCTATTTGTAAGACCTATCAGCAGGAAATGCCAGGGCGCATTTTTGAATTTTTACCAGACATCACTGAAACCGCCCTTCCTGAACAACGAAGCGCATTGGCAAACGAAATTCTTTCATTCGCTGCAGGTAGAAAAATCGTTTTTATGGGCGGATCGATTGGCAAACAAAAGAACTTGGCCCGTTGGTATGATTTGATCGGTCTCTCTGATCAAAGCCAGTGGTTTTTTGTTCAAATGGGTCGGATTAATACAAACAATCTGACGCTTGAGGATGAATCCGCACTAAAAAAAATACAGGACCATCCACCAGAGAATCTATTTATTTATCCAGAATACGTGAAAGACGAACGGATTTTCAATGAAATCATCTCAATTTCAGATGTGATTTTTGCTGTGTACCGTGATTTTTCACGCAGTAGCAATATGCTTTCAAAGGCGGCGTATTTTGAAAAGCCGATAATGGTTGCTGAAAACTGCTTGATGGGGCAACGTGTCAGTCACTACAAAATTGGGCTAGCTGTAGATGCAGATGAGACTTCTAGCATTTATAGCGGTTTAATATCGCTATTGGATCTTGATAATATTAAAGATAACTTTGCTGCGTATCGAAATGATTTCAGTGAAGTTGTTGTCCAAAACAAGCTTTCAGCGTTTATTCACAAAAGTTTACAAAATTAAAAACGAAAGGCACTATGGCTGATTTTCAGCTCACGACACCTGTCGCTTTATTAATCTTTAATCGTCCTGATACAACCGAGCGTGTATTCAGAGAGATTGCAAAGGCTAAGCCACCCAAGCTATTGGTTGTGGCGGACGGACCGCGCGCGAATAGAGCTGGAGAATACGAAAAATGTCAGCAGACACGCGCAATTATTCAGAAAGCTGATTGGGACTGTGAGGTCATCACAAACTTTTCTGAAAATAATATGGGCTGTAAATTACGAGTCGCGAGTGGGATTGACTGGATTTTTGAACAGGTTGAAGAGGCCATCATTCTCGAGGATGACTGTTTGCCAGAGCCCAGTTTTTTCCGGTTTTGCGAAGAAATGCTTGAGCGGTACAGACACAATGACCGTGTCAGTATGATTTCTGGCGGAAATCTACAGTTCGGACGACAGCGTGGCGGCGGGAGTTACTATTTTTCTCGCTACACCCACATATGGGGCTGGGCTTCCTGGCGCAGAGCCTGGCAGCACTACGATAGAGATATCAAGCAGTGGCCGCAGTTTAGAGACGAGGGCTGGATTGAAGTCTTATTCCCTAATAAAGGTGAGCAAGAGTACTGGCGCAATTCATTTGAGATGGTCTACGACGGATCACTGGATACATGGGATTGCTCTTGGACGTTCACTGCTTTATTAAGAGGCATGCTCCAGGTTGTGCCTAACGTGAATTTAATTTCGAATATTGGTTTCGGGCCAGAGGCTACGCATACCCATGAGGTGGGTATTCATGCAAATATGCCGACGCAGCCGATCGCCTTTCCACTTGCTCATCCAAATTTCGTGTTGCAAGACCCTGAAGGTGATCGCTTTATCTCTGAGGATCAGATTGCTCCATCATTTGTAAAAAGACAGCTTCGTAAAATTAACAAACAATTTTCACGGTTAATTAAATGAAAATTGCTTTTGATCATCAAGCGTTTACCTTACAAAAAACGGGTGGAATTTCACGGTATTTTTGTCGGCTGGCAGATCACTTAAGTGACTCAAATGACTCAGGTGTTTGTAATGTAGATGTTGGTATTTTTGCTCCGCTATATAGAAATCAATATCTACGAAAACTCCCGCAGTCGATCGTTCATGGCTATGCGATTACTGATTACCCACTTAAAACAGCTACGGTTTGTGTGACAGCTAATCGTTTGCTCGCAAGAAAATCAATTAAAAACTGGCAGCCTGATATTGTTCATGAGACATATTATTCATCAAAGATAATCGCTCCGCCTGCCTGCCCAGTAGTGTTGACAGTTTTCGATATGATTAGTGAGTTAGATTTGCTTGCTAAAGGCTATTCAAATTCCGAATTGAAAACTACTGAAAAATATAAGTCTGTGATGCGTGCAGACCATGTGATTTGTATTTCACACAGTACTAAGAAAGATCTTATGGATATATTTGAGATCTCTTCTGAAAAAGCTTCTGTTGTCTATCTGGCTTGTGATCCTCCAGAGAATGAAGAGGCTTGCATCTCTAAAGAATCAAATCAACGTCCCTATCTCTTATACGTTGGGTTGCGCGAGGGCTATAAAAACTTTACTGGATTATTGCGTGCAATATCGTCATCACAGAAAATAATGAAAGAGTTTGATTTAGTTGCCTTTGGCGGCGGGAATTTTAATGCCGAGGAACAGAATTTAATTAAAGAGTTAGGCTTCAGCGTAGGCCAAGTTAAGCAACTCGGTGGTGAAGATGAGGTATTAAATAACTTGTACAAAAAAGCCGCAGCACTTGTATACCCGTCCATCTACGAAGGCTTTGGTTTGCCGCCACTAGAGGCAATGTCGCACCAGTGCCCAGTCATTAGCAGTAACACTAGTGCTATGCCTGAAATTATCGCTCAAGCGGGGGAATATTTTGACCCTCGTTCAACTGAGAATATGACTGCTGCGATTGAAGCCGTTGTGTTGTCCTCATCACGAACGCAAGAACTTATAAATATAGGATTAGCTAGAAAAAAACATTTCAATTGGGAGCGATGTGCACAAGAAACTCTCGGCGTTTATCGTGCATTAGCACCCGTGGTTCAATAGATCATGAAAGTTCTCTACTTGTATACAGAACTTCTCGGCTATAACCTGCCGATTTTTGAAAAACTAGTGAATGACTACGGCGCGACGGTTGACGTTATTCACTGGAGTCAAAATAAGCTAACTCCATTTGTACCAAGCGCGAATACAGACAGTACAAAAATTACATTTCATGATCGATCTGCTTTCACTCCCAAAGCAATCGTTGATTTCGTCACTGAGCTTTCACCTGATCTGGTTTACGTGACGGGTTGGATGGATCGTGGCTATTTCCCAGCCTTGCGCAAGTTAAAGTCAAAGGGAGTGACGATCGTTGCGGGTTTGGATAGTCAGTGGACGGGATCTGTGCGGCAACAAATAGGCGCTTTATTAATTCGCTGGGTTTATAAAAAACTCTTTTATAACTATGTGTGGGTACCTGGCCCTTTACAGTACGAGTATGCAAGACGTATTGGCTTTAAAAAAACAGAAATCATTTGTAATTTGCTGAGCGGAAATTCCGATTTGTTTAGCCTGGCAGCTGCAGCACTAGATCAGGAAAAACTGAACAATTATCCTGAGACTTTTCTGTATGTCGGTCGCTTTGCGAAGGCAAAAGGTATCGATATCTTGATTCAGGCCTTTGATCTGTATAAAGAAAAATACAAAGGGACTTGGAAACTAAACTGTATCGGAAATGGTCCACTGCATGACGATTTAATAAGTGCTGCCAAACGGAATGACGGTATTACTGTAGAGTCATTTTTGTCTCAATCAGACCTCGTCACGCGTGCGAAAAATGCAGGCGCTTTTATATTGCCTAGTCGCTATGAGCCGTGGGGTGTTGTCGCCCACGAGTTTTCAACGGCTGGATTACCTCTTATATTTTCAGAGAGAGTGGGTGCGAGGCCCCAGTTTTTGATTGATCATTTAAATGGTTATACCTTTTATAATGACTCACCCCAAGACCTTGCTTACCAAATGCATTTGATGTCGAGCCATAATGTCACAAAGCTCATACAGATGGGTCATATGAGTGCGCATTTAGCAAGCCAAATCACACCTGAAATCACGACGGCTAGTTTGATGTCAGTAAAAACTAGAGAAATGAGGTATTAACGATATAAATACGCATAGCTTTTGCGAAGAAAGATAACGATAACATTGGTATACAACATCGGTTGATCTTGCAGATGCAAACGCGTTCATTTTAATTCGCGTATAAAGTTTTTTATCTCATCATTCTCAAAAAATAAATTAGCTTTTCACGTTCATATAAATAAAGTCGCAATCACTCACTCAAGATGAAAATCTCAATTGTCACTATTTCTTTTAATCAGAAGAAATATCTTAGGGAATGTATTGACTCAGTCCTCGAGCAAAAGGAGTGTGAGGTTGAGTATATTGTGGTCGATCCTGGGAGCACGGATGGAAGTAGGGAGTTGATCGAATCTTACGGTGATCGGATAGTGAAAGTTTTTGACTCGGACAGTGGACCTGCCGATGGATTACACAAAGGTTTTAGTCACGCAACAGGCGATATATATGGATTTATCAATTCTGATGACTATTACTTGCCAAATGCACTAAGCAAAGTTAAAGAATTCTTCGATTGTCGCAACACAAATTGTTTCATGACAGGACAAGGCTATTCAGAAGATGCGTTTGGCATAAGAACACCGATTGCTCCTAGTGTCTTATCTGCCCGAGAAATGCTACATCGTTCGGCTGTCGTGTTTCAACAATCCACATTTTTCCCTGCGTCGTTGTATGAGAAGGTTGGAGGTATCAACACTCTAAATCGTACATGCTGGGACTATGAATTATTTTTAAATTTTCTACAGCATGGAGCCGAGCATTTTATTGATAAAAATGAACTTGCTGTTTTTAGGCTTTATGCAGATTCGATCTCAGGATCTGGTAGATTGAAAAAGCGATATTTTCAGGAACTTGATGAAATTTTCTTAGGAGCTCTTGGCAGGAAGCGAAGTTATTTTGACAAAATACTCACAATTTATCTCAGAACGAAACGTCAAATTTTGAAACGATTCATACAGGTCTCTTAAAAATCTATGCGAATCGTAACCAATGTATTGATCAAATTAAAAAAAGTACCGCCACGACTCCATAAAATACGGCGTATGTTTTTTGTATGGTTTTATCATCGTATTACTTTGATATTGACTGAGCAATACTGGCTAATTGATTATTTGCCAAAAAAGAAAGCCGTTTGTGAAACTGTTCTGCTTGTTAGACTTGACTTGATTGGTGATTTTGTTATTTGGCTTGATGCAGCGAAAGAACTTAAGAATTTGTATCCAAATAAGCGACTTGTTTTATATGCAAATAAAACTTGGTCAGTACTTGCAACACGCTTGCCATACTGGGATGAAGTTGTCGCAGTGGATGTACCGCGGTTAAGAACAGACGAGTCATATCGACTCAAATTATTATGTGCCACGCGAAGGCTGGGCTTCACGACAGTCATACATCCAACCTATTCGAGAGAATATGTTGTTGATCTCATTGTTCGCGCATCTGGCGCTTCGAATCGAATTGGACACCTAGGGGATTTAAACAACATTTCAGCTAGTCACAAAATGATTACTGATACTTGGTACACAACACTGGTGCCATGTGGCACTTCTCCTCCAATCGAGCTAAATACAAATGCTGAACTGATTAGGAAGCTAGGCAATATTAACTTCCGAAGTCACATTCCTGTGATTCCGGCGTTTGATGAATTTCCCCATGCATTAGATTTACCCGAACGCTATAGTGTCATTGTGCCAGGTGCGTCTTGGGCACCAAGAATGTGGCCCATTGAAAATTTCGTCGAAATTATTCTGTATTTACAGAAACAAGGACTCACTACGGTATTGTGCGGAACAGACTCAGAGCAAGCGCTTTGTAAACAAATCGCGGCTCAAGCCGAGATCAAGGTGATGAATATTGCGGGTAAAACAACATTACTTCAGATGATAGAAGTTATTCGTCACGCACAATTGGTTATTGCAAATGAGTCGTCTGCCATTCATATTGCGGCGGCTGTAGCAGTTCCGTCAGTTTGTATATTGGGAGGCGGGCATTTTGGTAGATTTCTTCCATACAATCCTGAGGCGGAGGACATTAACCGACCCAAGCCAATATCCGTGTTCAGTTCAATGGAATGTTTTGGTTGTAGATGGCGCTGTCATTACCCGCTGGACGAGCTGGGTGCGGTGCCGTGCATCGCTCATGTCGGTACAAAACAAGTTATCGATGCATGTGGTATGGCTCAGCGACATGAAATCCACATCAATCAGTCATGAAAACAGGAGTCATTCATGCGGGCAATAAATGTTGCTGTTGATGCTTCGCGCGTTCGCTCGGGCGGCGGCATTGCCCATTTAGTTGGAATACTTGATTTAGAGAGAATCGATATTTATGGAATTAAATTCATACACTTGTGGGCATATCAAAAGCTATTAGATTCTGTGCCAAATAAGCCGTGGCTCATCAAACATCATCCTCCTGAAACAGAGATGTCCATTGCTCATCAACTGTATTGGCAATCTAAGAAGTTAAGTTTAGAAATCAAGGCTCAAGATTGCCAAGTATTATTTACAGCGGAAGCAAGTACTGTATGCCAATTCAAACCAATGGTTGTCCTAAGTCAGAACTTATTACCATTTGAAAAAGGTACTTTACGTTTATTTGGTTTGAGTATGAATAGATTTCGCCAGGAATTTATTCGTTTAGTACAGAAAAGAGCATTTCGCTATGCAGATGGAAATATTTTTCTTACACGCTATGCTGCGAGCTGTGTACAAGATGTGACGGGAAAACTTTCTGAGACAAGGGTTATCCCGCATGGGGTGAGCGACGTTTTCAGAAGGGATGTCGTGCCAAGAATCTGGCCAAAGAGCTCCGATCATCCGATTCGATGTTTGTATATCTCACCCGTGTTTGAATATAAACATCAATGGGTTGTTGTCAGCGCTATCAAGCGATTGCGGGATCAGGGTCATAACTTACAACTGACTCTTGTAGGCGGTGGGGGACAACGCGCTAAAAAAATACTCGAAAAACAAATATCAATTTCAGATCCAGATAATGAGTTTGTTGAAGTCCTGGAGTTCTTGCCCCCCGACAGAATCCCAGATTTTTTTGCTCAAGCTGATCTTTTTATTTTTGCTTCTAGTTGTGAAACTTTTGGCATCACCTTATTAGAAGCGATGGCGTCCGGATTGCCGATTGCATGCTCAGATCGGAGCAGTTTGCCCGAAGTATTGCAAGATGGGGGTGTTTATTTTGATCCTACAGAGGACACGTCAATAGCAGAAGCTGTTGGAACGTTAATTTCTAATTCAGAGTTAAGAAAAAATTTATCAGTTAAAGCGAGAGCGCTCTCAGAGGCATATACCTGGCCAATCTGTGCAAAACAAACGTGGCAGTACATCGTTGAAGTTTATAAAAAAACAGTTAATGGACAAGTTAAATAATGTTTAATACCGCAGGCCATTCTGCCAATCGTTTAACTTATCCAGTGCGTATTTGCCAACAAATAGGCATCTATTTATCTTGGAGTGCCTTGCTCATAACGGGTTTATCACTCGCTGTAGTGCTAAGTAGTTATGTGTTTTCACTCTTTCAGCCTGTGAGATGGCCGACGCTCACTTACTTTAATTTAGCTTTACTGATTGGTGTTGTATCAAGGAAGTGGTCAATTTTTTTTGTGATTTTTTCATTACCACTTGCAACGGCCTTCCATGAACAAATTCAACATTTTTACAAACCTGCTGTTCCATACTTTGTTGCTTATCCCAGTATAGATATTATCGCTGGCTTCACTGTGGGTGGTTTTTTAAGAGAAATATTTCAATATAGGAAATTTTCAATTTCCAAATTAGCGCCACCTTGGCCGCTGGGGCTGTTATTGATCATACTCGTGTGTTCAACTGCAGTCGCTATTTCTAGAAATTTTTGGCAATCTGCATCATCCTTTAATTGGCAAGAATTAATTTTAAGTCTTTTGCATTTTAAGCTGCTTAGCAAAAGCAATGACTTTGCACCCGTAGCAGATATGATTGTCTACAGTTTTGCAGGTTTGGTCGTCATTATTATTTCAGAGGCACTACGTAATAATAGGGATAGAGATGCAATTGTTTTTAAACCGGTAGTAGTCGCAGTAATAGTCTCTGCCAGTTATGGGATATTTCAAGCATTTTCAAAGATAGGATTGCCTGCCGCAACAATTGCATATCGTCCCGAAAGCATTGGCTATGGCGCGGTTGGTTTTCAGTCAGATATTCACTCATTTGCTGCGCATATGTTACTTGGTGCGGTAGGACTCATTGGATTTCTTGTTCGGGCCGATCACAAATATTGGCGGTACATCACGATTAGTGCAATTGTATTGAGTTGGATCGCCATTGTTTTAAGTAAATCAAGGGCTTCACTTTTCTTAGCCTGTATAACAATATTTATTATATTTATATATAGGTTAAAAGAAAAGCGAGAAAATTTATACAAGAATGGAATTTATTTTTTAGTATTAATCGCTTCTGTACTGATCATTATTTTTTATTCAGGTCATTATTTATGGATAAAGGAACTGTATAGTGCGATCACTAATCCCGATTTAAATGGTTTTGAAGCGTTTAATGAGCTTTCTAGATGGAGATTAGAGTTTCACTCGGCGGCAATACGCATGTCCAGTCAGTACCCTTGGTTTGGTGTGGGGAACGGTGAGTTTTTTAGGCTTTCGTCTGTGCTTGAGTTTAGTAACTCCCTCGCCATGGTGCGAGCGGGAGGTGAGAATGCACATAACTATTTTTTGCAAACCCTAGCAGAAGTTGGGATTGTAGGAATATTGAGCTTTATGATTGTTTTCCTATGGCCATTTTTCAATGTTAAAAAAAGAGTCGTTCTTATTCCCGTCACTTATGGGATATTTTCTTTATTTCTTGGGAATCTCTATTCACACTCGTTTTTGCTTCGAGAAAATCTAATACTGCTAAGTGTATTTGTGGGATTACTTTATTCTTATGCATGGAAGCAAAAAAGAAGTATGTTTTTTTACTCCCAGACGATAGAAAGACAATATTTAATAATAATTTTTTTTGGTATTGCCTTCATATTAACCCTATTAGGTGTTGTTAACGAGGTTATACACTCCTTTGGAAAACTTCCTTTTATTTATGGATCGTATAAATAAAAATTAGTTAGGAAATTTTTTAACCTTCACAGTATGTTGCGTCTTACCAGGGAGTGTAACGATGGAAATCAAGTGGCATCAGTCTGTCTTGAGACGTAGTCATAAAAATATTCTTATGCACATCCTTAATATCGATCTTGATATTAAACATCTTAATTCACCGAATACATACGCAAAACAGTGTCAAACATGAAGGTTTTAGTTTTAACTCAATATTTTTGGCCCGAATCATTTCGTATAAACGAAGTTGTGGAGTCATTAATTGCCGTTGGATGCCAAGTCACTGTATTGACTGGACAACCGAACTATCCACAAGGCAAGGTTTTCAAAGGATATCGAGCCTTTGGTTTTGGATCAGAGTTGCACAAAACTGGCTACAAGATTGTGCGTGTGCCCCTTGCTGCTCGCGGTAAGGCCGGAGCATTTGGATTAATTGCTAACTATCTGTCATTTGTTTTCAGCACATCGCTCATTGGCCCAATGCTACTGAAAGGCCAGCAATTTGACATTATTTTTGTTTATGCGCCGTCTCCCATCATCCAAGCAATTGGTGCCCTATTAATAGGCAAAATTAAAAAGGCTAAAGTAGTTGTTTGGATTCAGGATCTTTGGCCTCAAAGTCTTGAAGCAACTGGCTTTGTTAAAAATAAATTTCTTTTAGCATCCGTTTCTAGTGTTGTGAGGTGGATTTACCGTAAAAGTGATTTGTTACTTGTCCAGTCGCAGGCATTTAGTCCTTCGGTACAAAAAATGGCCGGAACAACGCCAGTCCGCTATCATCCAAACCCAGGTGAAATTGCTTTTGCTAGCTTTGACAACTCTCAGACTGTTGCCTTGCATCTAGACGATGGCTTCAACGTCGTCTTTGCAGGAAATCTCGGAACAGTGCAGGCGCTCGATACAGTCATCAGCGCCGCTCAAATTCTATTGCCCTATCCTGAAATTAAAATTATTTTAGTTGGTAGCGGAAGTTTGAGCGCATGGCTCGCATCAGAAATTCAGCGAAGAAACATTAGTAACGTTGTTATGCCCGGAAGATTTCCCGTTGAAGCAATGCCCGGCATATTGAATCAGGCCTCCGCACTTCTGGTGAGCTTGTCAAAAAATCCGATCATGAGTCAAACAGTACCTAGTAAAATTCAGGTATATCTCGCAACCGGTAAGCCTATCATCGCCTGCCTAGATGGCGAAGGTGCAAGAATCATTGAGCAAGCAGGCGCAGGTTTAGCATGCGAGGCCGAAAATGCCCCTGAACTTGCTCAACGTATCCTGACTTTATACCAATTACCAAAAGAAACACTAAAGGAAATGGGCAATGCAGGTCTCAAATTTTACGAGTCTCACTTTGAGCCCAACACGCTAGCTGAAAACCTAAAAAAACATTTTGAATTAGTTTTAACTAATAAATAACTAAATAGCCTCATATTGATTATGCATTCCAAATCCGTCGGGACAAACTTAAAAACGAAAATCCTTGTTTTAGGTGTATCGGGGATGCTTGGTAGTGCAATCTTTCGTGTCTTTTCTCAAGACACGCAAAAATTTACGCTCTCAGGAATGGCTAGATCTGATCGCGTCAAAAGCTACCTGCCTAAGGAGTTGCAACAAAATATAGTTTGGGGGATCGATGTAGAAAACATTGATGCTCTTACTCAACTACTCGCGAGAACAACACCTGACATTGTGATTAACTGTATTGGGTTAGTCAAACAACTAAAGGAAGCAAATGATCCCTTTAGTAGCATTTCAATTAATGCTTTGTTTCCCCATAGGCTTGCGAGACTTTGCAAACTCGTCGATGCAAAACTCATTCATATCAGTACCGACTGCGTTTTTGACGGTTCGCGTGGCATGTACTCAGAAAATGATAATCCTGATGCACAAGATTTATATGGCCGTAGCAAATTACTTGGTGAAGTAGATTATTCAAACGCTATCACCCTCCGAACCTCAATTATTGGTCACGAAATGCAAAGTGCTCATGGTTTGGTCGGATGGTTTTTATCACAATCAGGTTCTGTAAAAGGTTACAAACGCGCCTTATTCTCGGGACTACCCACAGTTGAATTAGCAACAGTCATCAGAGACTATGTTATTCCACGTCCTGAATTGCATGGCGTCTTTCACGTTTCTGCATCCCCAATCAATAAATTTGATCTTCTCAGTCTAATTGCTGAAATCTATCAAAAATCTATCGTGATAGAGCCCGATGAAAATCTTGTCATTGATCGCTCTCTTGATTCAAGTAGGTTCCGAAATCTGACCGGTTACAAACCACCTTCCTGGGCAGAGTTAATTCGTCGCCAGCATGCATTCCATTTAAATGATCCTACGGGCTAGAAACAAATGTTTAAAGACAAAATTCTTTTAATCACTGGCGGTACCGGATCATTTGGAAATGCCGTACTGAGTCGACTTCTCAATTCTGACCTCGCCGAAATTCGCGTTTTTAGTCGTGACGAAAAAAAACAAGAGGATATGCGTCTCCATCAGAAAAATGACAAATTAAAATTTTATATTGGAGATGTTCGGGAGTACGACAGTATTTACGACGCATTGCGAGGCGTAGATTTTGTGTTCCATGCGGCTGCGCTCAAGCAAGTTCCTTCTTGTGAGTTTTATCCGATGGAGGCCATGCGCACCAATGTTCAGGGCGCTGAAAATGTGATGCGAGCTGCAATTGACCAGCGTGTGAGCCGTTGCGTCTTACTTAGCACTGATAAAGCTGTGTACCCAATTAATGCAATGGGCATATCCAAAGCGCTCATGGAAAAAGTCATGGTGGCAAAATCTCGGTTGTGTGATCCCGCCACAACCGTGTTGTCTGCGACACGTTACGGCAATGTCATGGCTTCGCGCGGTTCAGTCATTCCTCTTTTTCTTGATCAACTACGACAAGGAAAGCCAATCACCGTGACAGACCCGAATATGACGCGTTTTCTAATGTCGCTTGAAGAGTCGGTCGATCTGGTTTTATATGCTTTTGAGCATGCGCGTCCAGGCGATATTTTTGTTCAAAAGGCGCCTGCTTCAACGGTAGGAGATCTTGCTCATGCCATGACATCATTATTTCCTAACAAAAGTGAAATTAAAGTGATCGGTACAAGACATGGTGAAAAACTGTATGAATCACTCGTATCACGGGAAGAGATGGCAAGAGCTGAAAATCTTGATAATTACTATCGAATCCCTGCAGATGCACGAGATTTGAACTATGACAAATATTTTGTAGAAGGTGAAACACAAATTGCTAATTTTGATGATTACACCTCGCACAATACACAGCGACTGAATGTTCAACAAGTGAAAGATGTTTTACTAAGCTTGCCGATGATTCAGGAGGCAATCGGTGAATAAACTCAAAGTAATGACAGTAGTTGGAACGCGGCCAGAAATCATTCGTCTATCAAGAATCATTCCAAAACTTGATCAGTTTTTTGATCATCTTCTTGTCCATACAGGTCAAAATTATGATTATGAGTTGAATGAAGTTTTTTTCTCTGAGCTTGCCATCCGAAAACCTGATGTTTTTATGGAGGCAGCTGGAGAGACCGCGGCCGAAACAATAGGTCAAATTATTATTGCTACCGACAATCTCATTGAAAAATACTCACCGGACGCTATTTTGATTTTGGGCGACACCAATAGCAGTTTGTCAGCTATTTCTGCAAAGCGCCGCAAGGTCCCAATTTTTCATATGGAAGCAGGTAACCGTTGTTTTGATTTTCGTGTCCCCGAAGAAATTAATCGTCGCATCGTAGACCATATCGCGGATATCAATCTTACCTATAGTGAAATTGCGCGAAACTACCTCCTTCGCGAAGGTCTTCCAGCAGATCAAATTATTAAAACAGGCAGTCCATTACGTGAGGTGATTGAATACTATCGCTCCGAAATCAACGCATCACAGGTCCTGTCGACGTTAAACTTACAAGAGCAACAGTATTTTTTAGTCAGCGCTCATCGAGAAGAAAACGTTGATTCTCTTGAAAATCTGCGTAAATTATTTTTATTGTTAGACAAGCTCGTTGAAAAATACAATTTACCTGTGATTGTTTCAACGCATCCAAGAACGCGTAAACGCATTGAGGAAGCCGGTCTGGTTGCCGCACCGCTTGTAAAGTTTCAAAAACCTTTTGGTTTTCTGGATTATATTCATCTACAACAAGGTGCGCGAGCAGTTTTGTCTGATAGTGGGACAATCACTGAAGAGTCCTCGATTTTAAATCTACCTGCACTCAACCTTCGCGAGGTACATGAGCGTCCCGAGGGCTTTGAAGAAGCCGCGGTCATGTTTGTAGGCCTAGATATCGATCGTGTCATGCAGGGCCTCGCTGTTCTCGAACAACAGTCTCGCGGAGATGACAGATCGTTAAGGCTTGTCGCTGACTATTCGCCCGACAATGTTTCTGACAAAATCGTCAGAATCATACAAAGTTATACGGACTTTGTTAACCGCAGGGTTTGGCATAAAGTGCAACATTAAATGACTGCAGTTATGCACAATTCAAGAATCCTAGTAACTGGCGCTTCTGGCTTTATTGGCAAGGCGCTCACCTCACGCCTACTAACATTTGTCGATCCTTCCAACATTGTCGTTACGACACATCAAAATTTCATGCATGATCTGCCGTGCAGGCACTTTAATCTTGCACTCGCTTCAACGACCCAATGGGATGCCGCGTTAGATGATGTAAAAGTCATTATTCATTGCGCTGCCAGAGTCCATGTCATGAATGAAACATCAGCAGATTCTCTTGGCATGTTTCGCGCCATCAATGTTGAAGGCACACTAAATCTTGCACGCCAAGCTGCAGCCAAGGGTGTCAGGCGGTTCATTTATTTAAGTTCTGTAAAAGTAAACGGGGAATTAACCACAGCAAATCATTTTTTTTCCCCCGATGACACGCCTGATCCAAAAGATGCTTATGGAATTTCAAAAATGGAAGCGGAATACGGATTACAAGTCATCGCGAATGAAACGGGTATGGAGTTGGTTATTATTCGACCACCACTTGTGTATGGACCCGGTGTTAAAGCAAATTTTTTAAGTTTGATACGCTTGATATCTAAGGGGATTCCATTACCACTAGGCGCTGTTTTGCATAATCGCCGTAGCTTCGTTTCCCTCGATAATTTGGTAGATCTTCTTATATGCTGTGTTGATCATCCTGCTGCCGCAAATGAAATATTTATGGTGAGTGACGGAGAAGATATCTCCACCACAACCCTTCTTATTGCATTAAGCAACGCAATGGGTAAGAGACCAAGGCTACTACCCATACCCCCTATATTGTTGAGATTTTTCGCACGTCTCCTTGGAAAAAAATCCCTCACCGACAGACTACTTGGAAATTTGCAAGTGGATATTTCAAAAACGACACAACGCCTAAATTGGAGACCTTGCATGAATACCCGCGAAGGTTTGGAGCTCCTTTTTATGAAGGCAAGTTAATGAAACGTTTTTTTGACATATTTCTATCTCTACTAAGCATGATAGTTTTATTGTTACCGATGCTTATAGTTGCCTTACTAGTAAAACTAACATCTAAAGGGCCTATCATTTATCTTAGCGAGCGCGTGGGTCAAGGTAATAAATTATTTCGCATGCCAAAATTTAGAAGCATGCGTATCGATACACCGGTAGTTGCCACTCACTTACTCCAGAATCCAACAGATTTTTTAACTCCAGTTGGTTCTTTTATCAGGAAAAGTAGTCTTGATGAACTCCCTCAGTTATGGAGTATTCTGATTGGTGACATGTCCTTTGTTGGTCCACGACCGGCACTTTTCAACCAAACTGATTTGATTGAGTTACGCACAAAGCATGGCATCCATAAATTAGTGCCCGGTTTGACAGGATGGGCACAAGTTAACGGGCGGGACGAACTTCCTATCGTTGAAAAAGTTGCACTTGACGCAGAGTATGCTAGACGTAAATCAGTGCGTTTTGATATCTTAATACTATCGTTAACGGCGCAAAAAGTTTTGCGCCGTGACGGCATCTCTCACTAATTGGCAATTTTTATGCTCAGCACAAGTGCAACATCCTCCATTCTTGAATTACCTCGCGCTGCGAAACGCCTGGTAGTTGTCGCCGTGGATGCTTGTCTTTGCGTATTAACAGTCTGGTTCGCTTTTTATTTACGTTTAGGAGAATTTGTTTCTCTTTCCGGACCTCCAATCAAAGCAGCCATTTTTTCTATCGCTTTGGCGCTGCCAATATTCATGTTCTGGGGTTTGTATCGCGCCATTTTTCGATATTCCGGATGGCCAGCTCTCAAGGCTGTCACAAAAGCCACTGCATTATATGGGTTGGTGTATGCAACTATTTTTACTGCTATTAGTTTCGACGGTATTCCTAGAACAATTGGATTAATACAGCCTATCCTGCTCCTCTTGGCTATTGGTGCATCGCGCGCCATTGCAAGTTATTTTCTTGGTGGTGCGTATCAGAACTTACTCAAAAGATCTTCCTTGCCGAGAGTCTTAATTTACGGTGCCGGCACTTCTGGTCAACAGCTTGCTGCTGCAATGGCAAACAGTCAAGAAATGCGTGTCGTTGGCTTTTTAGATGACAATTTGCGACTTCATGGGCATGTCATTAACGGACTGCCCATTCATAACCCAGCCGATTTGAATAGAATAATTGTTTCATTACGCATTAGTGATGTCTTACTGGCGTTACCTTCAATTAATCGAAAAAGGCGAAATGAAATCCTCAACGAGATGCTCAAAGCGCGTGTTTCTGTTCGCACGCTTCCAAGCGTCACGCAGTTAGCGCAAGGTAGAGTAAGTACATCTGATTTAATTGAGTTGGATATTGATGATCTTCTTGGTCGTGAAATGGTCGCACCTGATGACGCCTTATTAAATCTTCACGTAAGTGCTAAGGTTGTTCTCGTCACTGGAGCGGGTGGATCCATCGGAGGTGAAATCTGTCGACAAATTTTTAAACTCCATCCCTCGGTTTTATTATTGATCGAACAAAACGAATATTCTCTTTATACAATTCATCAGGAACTCGTTTCTGCAGCTACACATTCAAATGTCGAAATAATTCCTTTACTTTCATCCGTTCAAAATACCGTACGTATGAGTGAAATCATGCATACGTGGAAGCCGGATACTGTTTATCACACGGCCGCATACAAGCATGTTCCGCTCGTTGAACATAATCCTGTCGAGGGCATAAAAAATAATGTCATAGGCACATTAACCGTTGCCAAGGCTGCTGTAGCTCATGGCGTATCTAATTTTGTTTTGATTAGTACAGATAAAGCTGTCCGCCCCACGAACATCATGGGAGCCAGTAAACGTCTTGCCGAAATGATATTGCAAGCAATGGCCCAAATGTCTAACTGCAATAGCCTAGATACTTTTGCTCAAAGCACTACTTTTTCGATGGTCCGTTTTGGCAATGTCCTTGGATCCTCTGGTTCAGTTGTCCCAAAATTTCGTCAACAAATCCGTGATGGAGGGCCTATTACTCTTACCCATCCTGAAATCACCCGTTACTTCATGACGATTTCCGAGGCTGCACAGCTAGTTATTCAGGCTGGCGCTATGGCTCAGAGTGGTGATTTATTTGTTTTAGATATGGGTGAGCCCGTAAAAATTATCGATCTTGCAAAGAGAATGATTGAGCTTTCCGGCCTAACGTTAAGAAGTGCTGACAACCCCGATGGGGATATTGATATTCAAGTCACAGGTTTACGCCCTGGAGAAAAGCTATATGAAGAGCTTCTGATTGGCGAGAATCCAAAAATAACGACACATCCAAGGATTATGAAGGCTCATGAAGAGTACCTTCCATGGCAAGAGTTAGAAACAAAACTCGAGTTATTGAAATCTGACTTGGATAAAAACGATATCGTAGCGCTAAGAGCCATATTGGTTGAGTTGGTGTCAGGCTATGTTCCTGATGGCAAGATTGTTGACTGGATCACACTTGAGCAAATAGACCCAAGGTGGCATTAAGCGAGCTTAAGAGGCTCTAAAAAAGCGGTTGTTATGTAGAGTTTCCTAAGTGTGAGGGAGTTCTTCATTAATAAGTCGCGATATACCAATAGTCAGATTATGGCTGCTTTGATGTAGATCTCTTACTGCTGCCAGTGCGGGCGATTAGGGTATTAAGACAATCTATGACTTGGCAAGGTAAGCTATCGATTACTTGTTGCGACAGCGGACCTAAATATGTCAGTGCTCAAATCTAGGGTTGGTCGATGTCTTGGGTAATCACGACAGACTTAATATATCCTTGGGTGGATTAACAGCAAAGCAGCGGTTGACCTTGGCCGTATAGATTCTGCCTTGATCGACTCTGAAAAGAGGAGGATTAACCCGTCACTCGCTTAACCCCCCATAAAGATTAAGCACTGCTTGGGATCCCACAGTGCCACAGACGCGGGGATCAAGCGCCTCAATCTTGAGTCGTTCCGTTGGACCACCATTTTTAGCGACCGCCTCGAGCAACCACGAACCAAAACCACCATCGTAAAGATGATCCTCCATTGTCGTTACGTACTTATAGCGTGTGACCTGTTGTGCCTGCATCGGTTTATTCTCCATGCTCCAAAGTGGCAGCGAATGCACGGCAGGACGCGTGCCCTCTGTTTTTTTCTGGAGCTCAATCGCATGGGCGAGCGTAGCGCCGGTTGTCAAGAACGTTGCTTCTGAGCTGCCAGGTGAAACTTCAAGCCACAAACCTGGTTGTACAGCAGGTACCTGTTCATGGAAGCACGGCTCTCCAGCTTTACCCAAGCGGAGGTATGAAGGACCTGGATTCTCGACCAGATAGCGCATACAGGCTCGGGTCTCCATCGGATCACCCGGCGCAGCGATTAGCATGTTAGGAAGCGTGCGCATTAGCGCGTAGTCCTGCACTGCATGATGTGAGTAGCCTAAAGCACCGTAGGCCAAACCGCCTCCCACCGCTACTATTGTTACCGGTAGATTGTGATACGCCACATCGTTGCGGATCTGCTCTGCGCAGCGGAAGGTGGGAAAGTTAGCAATTGAGTAGGTAAAGACATGATAGCCCTCTGATGCCATGCCGGCGGCTAATCCAGTCATATTCTGCTCGGAGACGCCTGCGTTTATAAAGCGGTGAGGGAATTCGTCAGCGAAAGGCTCTACAACCGAATAGCCCAAGTCGCCCACGATCAGTGCGATCTTTGGATGCTGGCGTGCTAGCAGCACTAACTCCTGAATGAAGGCATTACGCATGGTTCAACTCTCCCAGTGCCAAAGCAAGCTGGTCCGTTGACGGTGATTTGTAATGCCATTCGACGCTATTCTCCATAAAGCTGACGCCCTTGCCCTTTATTGTGTGGGCAATCAAGAAGGAGGGCTTGCCAGCCTTCAAGTTGAGCTGTGAGAAAAGCTTTCGTAATGCGCGATGGTCGTGGCCATCAACTTCGTGGACAGCCCAGCCGAATGCGCGGGCCTTGTCGGCCAGAGGCTCTATCCGTAGCGTCTTGTCTACAGTCGTCAGACTCTGTAACTTGTTGTAATCGACGATTGCAACAAGGTTATTCAGATGATGATGGGCCGCGAACATCATTGCCTCCCAGTTCGATCCTTCTCCCAGTTCACCATCACTAAGTAGTACAAAGGTGCGCCAGTCCTGTTTAAGCCGCTTTGCTGCCAGTGCTTTGCCGGCACCAAAGGGTAAGCCATGGCCGAGCGAACCAGTCGAGAATTCAACGCCCAAAACTTTGTGACTGATATGGTTCATTAGCGCCGAATGGTCTTGTCCGTAGGTTAGTAGATCCTTGATGGGAAAGAAGCCAGTTTCTGCCAATGCAGCGTATACGGCTACACAAGCGTGGCCTTTGCTCAAGATAAAGCGGTCGCGCCAAGGTGCTGTCGGTTCACGTGGAGCTAGCTTGAGTGTTTGAGCGTACAGGACGGCCACGATGTCGCAGATGGAGAGGGCTGACCCGATATGGGAAGCCTTCGCGCGGTGTACCATCTGCAGCGCCTGAACACGCATGCGGCGCGCTAAATCGCTGCTGTCGATATTGAGAATATTCATATCAGTCTCGTGAGGTTTGGCCGACCCAACGGGCCGTGCGCAGTATGGCATCGTCTAAGCCAACTGATGGGACCAGACCTAGTTCGACGGCAATTCGATCGACCGACGGCACATAGGCCTGCGGCGCAATACTTGGACAGGGCGTCTGAGTAATCCGAACCTCGACATTGCTACCCAAAGTGCGGTTGACGCGATGCGCCAAAGCACCAATCGATAGCCTTTCGACACCGCCGACATTAAAGGCTCGGCCGCTCGGCGCGTCGAATAGCATCACCCATAGCCAGTGTGCAAGGTCTGACGCATACAGATATGTCCGCAGTGGCGTGCCGTCACCCTGAATGCGGATGTCCTCTCCACGCAATGCAGCACTAATAAAGTTACCAATCGCAAAATGCTTATCGAGGGGCAGATACGGCCCAACGAACGCGAAGCACCTTGCTATCGAGACCTCCAAATTTGGTATCTCTGAAGCCGCCATTGCACAAAGCATTTCACTTATACGCTTTCCCTCACCGTAAGCGGAAGCAGGCGTCAGTGGATCGGGTGCTCCAGCCCACTCTTCAGGAATGACTGATAATTCAGGTGGTGTGCGCCCGTATATAGCTCCAGAACTTAATAGCAGTAGGCGTCGCGCAGTTGCGCCGCGTACCATCGAGTCCAAAACACGGCGCGTACCAGCTATGCAGGAGTCCAAGATATCGGTCGGAGTGCATGTTGTGGCGACGTCCGTAGCTGCATGAATGGCGAAGTTGCAGTCACCGGGGGCATCGGGCGCGAGATCTCGCACATCGCCGCTCAGCCAAGTAACATCATTGGAGTCGTGAAGCTCGGGGAATTCTTCAAGAAATGCCTTTGGCCGCCGGCTAAGCACAACTATGTGTGCTGACAGAGCCAGTTTTTGGTTCGCGTGCAGGAAAGTCGCGAGTAGCCACTTGCCGATGAAACCCGTGCCTCCAGTCAGCAGCAATCGCTGGCCGCGTAATCGCTCCCACCTTGGACCAACTGCGTTGAAAACCCGGTCGAGATCGTCAATAGGGAGGCGTAACCAAAAAAGATTATCGCTCATGGTTCAGAAGTTCAAACCGAAGAACTCTTCCAGCTTATCCGCGATGTAATCCAGCTGTGGCTCATCCAACCCAGGGAAGGTCCCTAACCAGAAGGTGTTATTCATAACAATGTCGGTGTTGGTGAGCTCGCCGCTGACACGGAAGTTGCGGCCTGCCATGTAGGGTTGTTTAGTTAGATTGCCTGCGAAAAGAAGGCGAGTCCCGATCTTATTCTGATCCAGAAAGTTTATCAGATCAGTTCGCTTTACACCCGCCGTTTCCTTAAGCACCAGCGGGAAACCAAACCAAGACGGTTCGCTTTTTGGGGTGGTTTCCGGGAGGTGAAGGAACTGCCCGACATTGATCAGACGACTCTTGAGGTAAGTGAAATTGGCGCGGCGTTTTGAGATAAATTCTTCTAACCGATCCATCTGAGCAAATGCACAGGCCGCCTGCATATCGGTAATTTTAAGGTTGTAACCCAAATGACTATAGGTATATTTGTGGTCATAGCCGTCAGGAAGGTCTCCGCCCAGTTCTTTCTTTGTCCAACAAAAGCGGTTATTGCAGGTGTTATCCTTGCCTGGTGGGCAGTAACAATCGCGACCCCAATCCCGGAAAGACTCTGCAATTAGTTTCAACTCGGCGTTGTTAGTAAACACCGCCCCACCTTCGCCCATGGTGATATGGTGAGCGGGATAGAAACTCAATGTAGCAATATCTCCAAAGGTTCCGACCAATTGCCCATTGTAAGTCGCACCCAAGGCATCACAGCAGTCTTCGACCAACCACAGGTTGTGCTTTTTGCAGAGCGCAGTGACCACATCTAAATTGAACGGGTTACCGAGGCTATGGGCTAACATAATAGCCTTGGTTTTCTTTGTGATAGCCGCTTCGATTTTGGTTGCATCAATGTTATGCGTCCCCAGCTCCACATCGACGAAGACAGGCACTGCCCCGAACTGAATGATTGGATTAACTGTTGTAGGAAAGCCGGCGGCAACGCCAATCACTTCATCACCTTGCTTAATCGCGCGATCGCCTAGCTTTGGGCTGGTTAGCGTAGAGAAAGCAACAAGATTAGCCGATGAGCCGGAATTGACCGTGATCAGGTGCTTGATCCCTAAAAATTTTGCTAATCGTTGCTCGAACATTTCGTTGAATCGACCCGTAGTGAGCCAGCCGTCTAGCGATGCTTCCACCATAAGCTGCAGCTCTTTTGCGCCAATCACCTTACCAGATACTGGCACAACGCTCTCTCCCGGGATGAAAGTCTTAGGGGCGTAAGCAATGTCTGCGTATTGTTGAACTAGCTCTGTTATTTGGTTACGAAGCTTATCAAGCTGAGGCTGAAAGTTCACATAGGTTGTCGTCATTGCTTTGATCCGTAAAGTGAAATTTGATTGAGACAAACTGCGCGGACATCATCCTTTGATAGCCAAGCTTGCTGCCAGTCAATAATGTGGTCTAGTGCGGCCTCAAGTGACCATCGAGGAGCCCAATGAAGACGCTGTCGAGCTTTTGAAATATCCAATTTCAGAAAGTTCGCCTCATGAGGATGATCGCCAGGTTGTAGCTTCCAAGTTGCATCTTTACTCCACTTTTCACAAAGATAGTCAACAATCCACTGAACAGGACGCGCGTCCTCATCGAGAGGGCCAAAATTCCAACCTTCTGCATCTCTTTGCCCATCGCTGTAAAGTCGCTCTGCTAGCAGTAAATAACCGGAAAGTGGTTCAAGCACGTGCTGCCAGGGGCGAATAGCGTGGGGATTACGGATTAATACAGGCTCGTTTTTAATGAGTGAAAGCAGAATGTCAGGCACTAGTCTATCAGCCGCCCAGTCTCCCCCCCCAATTACGTTCCCTGCGCGTGCAGTGGCCATTGCAATGCCAGCATCCTTGAGGAAAGAACTGCGGTAGGCTCCGCTTATCAACTCCGCGCATCCCTTGCTACTTGAGTAGGGATCATGCCCCCCCATAGGCTCGTTCTCGCGATACCCCCATATCCATTCACGGTTCTCGTAGCATTTATCTGTAGTGATGTTGACAATGGCTTTTACGGAACGGCAGTGTCGTGCTGCCTCGAGGACGTGTACTGTACCCATCACATTCGTAGCATAGGTCTCGATTGGCTGCTGATAGGACGTTCTCACCAACGGCTGAGCAGCCATATGAATCACGATTTCAGGTTTGAACTCATCAAACTCTGACTTCACAGCATAAAAATCACGTATATCAACAATACGATGTTCCATTCCTTCGTATACTCGAGCGGATTCAAAGAGTGACGGAACCGTCGGAGGTGGAAGTGCAATGCCACGCAAGATAACTCCGAAGGATTGAAGCCATAGGCTCAACCAACTTCCTTTAAAGCCTGTATGACCAGTTAATAAAACCCTTTTTTCCCGCCAAAATGCTGGATCGGTTTGTGCAACGATGTTCATTCCCATGTCTTCCATGGCGCACTACCAGTAGCCCAAAGTTCTTCCAAATAGGTTTTATCTCGCAGGGTATCCATAGGCTGCCAAAAGCCGTGATGCTCAAACGCCATCAGCTCTCCGCCAGTTGCTAAGCGCTGGAGAGGTTGTTGCTCCCAAACAGTTGCATCGTTCTCTAGATAATCTAATACTCGAGGTGAAAGTACGAAGAAGCCACCATTGATCATGCCTCCATCACCTTTCGGTTTTTCCATAAAACGTTTAACTTGGTTATCAGTGATATCCAATGCTCCGAAGCGTCCCGGCGGAAAAGTTGCAGTTAAGGTCGCTGACTTTCCATGATTCTTGTGAAATCCAATTAAGGAAGTGATGTCAACGTCACTTACTCCATCGCCATACGTAAAACAAAATGCGTCATCTTCGCGAACGTATTCGGCCACACGGCGGAGACGTCCACCAGTCATCGATTCATCGCCTGTATCGACTAATGTGATGTTCCAAGGTTCAGCTCTTTTTTGGTGCACTTCCATCCGATTGTTACGCATATCAAAGGTTATATCGGACGTATGAAGAAAATAGTTAGCAAAATATTCCTTTATTACATATCCCTTATAACCACAGCAAATCACGAAGTCATTTACCCCATGCTGTGAGTACATTTTCATAATGTGCCAAAGGATAGGCTTGCCGCCAATTTCAACCATTGGCTTCGGGCGAGCAGAGGTTTCTTCGCTTAATCTTGTTCCAAGACCGCCCGCAAGAATTACAGCTTTCATAAGTATCCTTTGAATTAAGGCCTAGCTGAGCACACAAATGCATCCGACATAAAACATCCTTCACGCAGGCCAGCTGCACTAAGTTTAGCTTCCGCTGATTTAATCATTGCGTTACTTCCACATGCGTACACCATCATATTAGATAGATCGCTACGCTTACTGAGCAATACATCCTGAACATATCCTACTTCCCCTACCCAAGAAGATTCAGGTCTTGATAAAACGGGGATAAAGCTAATTAATTTGAATTGAAAATCGAGATTAAAATAAAGGTCAGCACTGGATCGCCCTCCCCAGTAAACGCTCACAGTTTCTGGCCAATCTTCGGGGGGCAACTCATATAAACCTCCCAAAATCGACGTGACGGGTGCAATTCCCGTTCCCGTTGCCAAAAATACAAGCTCCTTTCCCTTAACTCCTCGTAAAAAAAATGTTCCTGATGGGCCATGAAGGCGTAAGAGATCATTAACTTTCGCCGTTTCAAACCAATAAGCACTAAAAAGTCCATCATTCACTGACCGAATATGTAACTCAAGAATCTTGTCAGTTGCGTAGGAGTTTGCTAATGAATAACTTCGGCGCTTACCTCCGGGACCGATGACATCTACGTATTGCCCTGGGAGAAATTTGAAATCTGCAGATGGTGGCAATCTTAATTTCACACTCAATACGTCCGGAGCCAAGTTCTTAATATCATGGATTCGACAAGGCAAGGTCTGAGGTGCTGGGATGTCGAAATCCTCAACGGTATTCGCAACAAGCATCAGGTCTGAGAGTGCTGTTCTGACGCAAGCCAGGACCCAACCACTTGATACTTCCTGTTCGGTTAACCCTAGCTCAGCAGTTAAGCAATCTGTATCACCTGAAAGCACTTTGCATTTACAACTGCTGCATCTTCCAGTGCGACAGCTATACGGAAATGCCACACCAGCAGCAGCGGCGGCATCCAAAAGGCTAACGTTCTTCTTGCAGGTGAATGCAACACCATTGTTCAGAGTAATCGTAAATTTTTCTGTATCAATCATGGTAAGTAAATTTTCCCTTTCTTAGCGGGAGTTAAAACTAGTCAGAGCAGAGCCAGTTCAACATCGAACTTTTTTCAGGGACGATTACTATCGCTTTTAGGATAATTCCAGCTTACAACCCCTGCAACAACTCTCAGCAGGGCGATACGCCTGACACTGCCGGTCGCCTTTAGATTCTCTCGCCCAAATATTGACTAAAGAGCAAGACTCTCATTGCAGGGATTTGCGTACCCAGTTTTTGAAACTGGTCGATGCGACCTGATTGCCATCGATGTGCTCCCGCATCAGTCTCAACATATTAAATGGATGAATCAAAGCTTGTTTAAGTAAACTTAAGTATTGAACTGACTTTGGTCTATACATAGACTCGGCAGAGCGCCATGATTTTTTCCAATCTCTATATTCAATCATTTTTGAAAGCTTAACTTGATGGCTGATGTACGCTAAAAAGTCATTCCAAATAGTTTCATCCTTCGAGCTGGATGGATCAAGCAGGCCTTGATTTCTGAGTAATTCGCATACGCTAGCTGCCGTCGCGTAGTCTAAATGAATATAGCCTTTTCTTTCAGCAAAGCTTGATGCATTATTTTCATGGATACGATATTTAATTAGAGGCTCTTTGAGGCAGGCAAATGCCCCGTGATTGCGTAAACGAAGCCAAAGATCTAAGTCCTCTGCATGTGAAAACCGTACATTAAATCCATGGAGCGCTTTGACGGTCGAAGCCCGGTACATGAGTGACGAGTGCGGTGGAAAAGGTACGTGTCCAATCAGGCGATTTTTTAGTGCTGCCGAACTTGTTGGATATAGATGGATTGATTGGATTTTGTTATTTCGATCAATGATGTGGCAACCTGTGCCTAGCAACACCAGTTGGGGATCGCCATTATCGATGGCAGCGATTTGTTTTTCTAACTTTGTTGGCATAAACACGTCGTCAGCATCCAAAACTGCCAACCACTCACCTGTAGCTAAACCGAACGCTAGGTTTCGCGTAGCACTTGCGCCAACGTTTTGCAGGTTCGCGTGAATTTTTACCCGAACGTCTCCTTTGGCAACCGAGCGCGCAATCGCCAAACTTTGATCTATCGAACAGTCGTCGATAAATATCAATTCAAAATCGGTAAAGGTTTGAGAAAGAACGCTCTCTATTGCTTCGCCAACAAATTGTTCAGCGTTGTGACACGCCATAATGATCGAGATTCTGGGCATAATGATATGTAACTCGATAGAGGGCCTAGACTTTTATCCAGCTGGCTGGCAACAGTCCATTAAACCCCCATGCAGTTTTACCCTCACGAATTTGTAAACTTGGGGCAAAAATCTTTTTATTCTCGTGCTCAGCGAGCCAGGCACCCCACCAACTAAAAGTGCTGTTGGCGATAATGAAATGCTTGCAAAGCGACATCAACCATAGGTCAGCATATGCGTTAGCGTCACCGCGATTATGTGCGACGAGCGTGATTTTTGTATCGGGCAATGCGATCAACGCTCGCGCCGCGGTTGGATTGTCAGAGAATAAAAAGTAATGCGCATTCGGTACAAACGCCTCAATCATGGAAATTGCTTTGTTGTAGTATTCATGAGGTGCATTGTTGCCGCTCAAACTGGTCGGAGCATCGAAAAATCTGACGTGAACAGCTACTGCAACGCAGTTTTGTATTTGCGCTGCCATGCACAAATTAACAGAGTCATTAGGCGAAATAATTTTCAGGTCTGATCGAATGATTGGCTCAATATCCTTGAAGTAGCCCTCACTTTGCCAGTATCCCTCAAGGTAAACAGTATTCGACAACTTCACTTGTAATAGTCTAGGTTCAAAATCGTTACTTTCTTGTTGAATATAATGACGCTCTTCAAACGAAGATTTGCGACTGACTCTTCTCTTGATATAACGGCGAATGCGTGAGAACGGTTCAAGTCGCTCGGCAGCAGTGGCACAACGGGCCTGTATATGAAAGTGATCTAACTGGTACTTCTGCTGATATTCGAGATCGTAGCGAAATCCACTTACGTTATCCAGCACGAGCTCAGCGTTATTTGCGAGAGCTAAGCGCCGCGCTGCGCAATAAGAGAACAGCTGGTTACCTAGCCCACCAAGAATACGAGGAATTACCTTCATAGTCGAAGTAAAAGTTGATATTTGTGGGCTAGTACCTCGCCGCGACCCGTTGATTGGATCATTTGCTTCACGAGAGCACCTTTGCCCGGTGCAAATCCGAATCTATCGAAAAATGCTTGAAAATCTCTGGCGACACCTGGATGGGCTTTTGTCGCATTCGCTAGATCCCTGGGCGTGTCATCAATCAGAACGAGTGAGCCTGGCTTCAGTTTGGGCATTGCGGCTAAAAACTCATTAAGACCATGAATGGCACTGGGCATCGGGTCAGCCCAATTTACGTCCCAAGAGTCGAGGTAAAGCAGATCAATCTTTGCACTATCGCTGGGTAATGTTAGGTTTTTTAAAAATGCGACCGAGTCATCACAGTACATACGTGTTCGGTTCGATGTGATGTATTGCAACTGAAGCATTGGTTCAAGTCTAATGTCGACGCTGTAGCAGGCTCCACCAAAACTGTTGCAATAAGAATCAAGCAGCAATGTGCTGTTAGTGCCCCAGGCAGATGAGCCCGTTTCGGCAATCAAAGCAGGTTGTTCATTTAACAGCTCTAGTGCCAGGGTCAGCGTCGCTTTACAAGGATGATCGGGAGTCGAAAACTTTGTAAAATGCTCGTCGATTAAGGCATTGATGTTTGGATAAGTGTCAGCCTTGAGCCTGCCTGAGATAGAAACTCTGCCACGCAACAGTGACGCTGTGATACCAAGAACACCGAGACGTCGGAGGATTTTTATGGCAACTGAGTTCATTAAATAAGTTAAACCTTTAAATATAATAAATCTCGAAGTAAGAAATAGTGTTAACTCAATAACTGTGAAAACGACCAGTTGCCTATCGCATTAGTCTGGATTGGATTGATTTAAACAGTCTATTTTGCAAAATATTAATGGCTATCAGGCTTTTTTCGCCCATGTTTGCCTTTTTTAATACGTCATTAAAGCGTCCCGGGTCTTGTAACTGCAAAAACTGCTTGCTATGAATGTGTAGATTGTAGACATTAAAAGTAAGATCGTGCTCTCGGTTCGTAATTGAAAACTTACGATCTGCAAACTTTGGGGTGAATTTAAGCTGACTTAAGTTGCAACCCTTATTTTCGTTTTCAAAAAAGTTAAATAAAAACACGCCACTATTTTTTGGATCAATTCCAAAAAGATACTGACCTAATGCAGCAGCATCAAAGATCCCCCCGAGCTTATCAACGCTTAGTGAAGACCAGCCTGGGCACGTTCCTTTATTAAATGCATTCTCAGTTGGTAGCGAAAAAAACTTAGTTGAATATTGGAGCATGTGACCCAAGAGCACCATGTCGTTCGCAAAAAGTGTAGAGTTCTGCGATAGCTGTAAGAGCATATCTCTCAAGGCATCTACTTCGTTGATGTAAACAAGTGAAGCAATGCCACGATCCAACGCGTCGCGAGGACAAAAGACCCCTTTCCCGAAAGAGTCTAATTTTGGTGCCAGCGACGACACATCAAAGATAAGATTGTCGAGTTCTGCGTGAAACAAGGCTGGGCAAGAGAATTTGTCCATAAATTGTTCAAGGACAAAAAAACGCTCGGTTGTCTTAATCCAAAAGCCGTCCCGAAACTTTGGGCTCACGTTTCCCATTTGTACATTCAATTCACGCGGTGGCGTATAAAAATCTTCAATAAATATTTGCTGCTCAACTGACGGCAGACGTCCTGCCAATTTGCTCGAAATCAAAATGCACGAGATTCCGCAAAGCTTACTGTTCATGGCTAAGGCAGTAGAAAGCCAGCCAGGAAACTTATCCCCCAGCCAAACAAAAACTAATGGTGGTGTCTTATCGCTAGGTAAGCTGAAAGCGGAGGCGTCTTTAACGATCGCGCAAGCGTCAGTTAGTGGCATGATTAAATAATCAACAGGTCAGTAAAGCCACTCGTGATACCAATTTTGGTATACAAATTCTGAAGGTTTTCTTCTGTCAAAGGCAACGGACCGTCTTGGGTCTCAAGATCATAAAATGAAGTGTATCCTTTGCCGAGTAAAGAAGCTTTCAATGCTGGAAACGAGCCGCTTCGATTCATTCCATAAGGCCAAAACTCGACAACAAGGGGAATATTCTTTACTAAATTCAAACTTGCCCCCGCTAAGATATAACCCTCGTACCCTTGGGTATCTATCCAAATCAAGGTCTCATTTGGGTCTAGGTTAGGAAATAAATCGTCAAAGCGTTCAGACTTTACTGAAACAGTTTTTCTTGTGCTTTCGCCATGGAGTCCTGCTTTATCTGAAGTTCGTATCCGATGATCACCGAAATTGGTCTCTGACAATTCAAAAAGTATTTCTTGATTTGCACTTTCTCCAAGCGCAATATTGTGAGTGGTAATTTCTTTAGCCAATCCATTGAGGTGGATATTGGTTTGTAGCAAAGAGAAATTGAACGGCTCTGGCTCGACTGCGATTGCATATTTAAAAAACTCGCGTTTCACGGCGGGTATGCAAATCGTACCAATATTGGCACCAATATCAATAAGCAGCTTTTTTTGATGTGTTGGTGCCAGTAGTTTAACGACACGCTCTACGCTCTCAAAGTCTTTGACTCCTCGCGAATAGATCATTCTGCTGATGGATCGGTCTTGTGCTGAAATCACAAAGACCTCTTTTCCAGTATTCGCCAACAACAAATCCGAAGTCGGTGTTGTGTCGAACACCAATTCACGTAGTGTGTGAGTACGAAAAAGCGGCGCCCAAATTGCTGACCTGAGGACGGCAAAGACTATTTTCGCCAACTTGTACGTGCCCAGCCAGAGGTGCCGTTTAATAGCAATCAGAAACGGGATTTTTTTTAAGAGACTCTTAATTCGCGTCAACAACATATTACGGGTCTGAGACATCTAGTTACCTGGATATTGGCGCGATAAGGGGTCGCAACCTTTGTCGATAAATCTGTTTGGCAATAAAAATTAATAAAGAGATCCAGCCTTGTTTTTTATATAAAATATTTTCTACATTTTCAAAGGTAATATGTTTAAAACCTAATAGTTTTATTAAACGCATTTGCCTAGAACTGACGAGACCACTAAATCCCCAACGAAGGTAAGTCAGGGTGCGCTGTCGTTCACCGTTCGCTAACATGTGAGACAGACCTACAAGTTCTTGCTCGCTGAAAAGAGATCCTTCAAAAGTCTGATGAGTATTGTAAACACTTTGAATGATAATTTGGGACACCCATTCAGCGACCGAAGCGTTTTCTGGTTGTGGCAGGAATTGCTGGAGACGCTCACGAAGACATAGCAATTCTTGATCGGTACATGTGAAAAATTGAATCGTGAAAGCCGAAAATCTTTGGGGAAGCACTCCGTATATTTTCTGCATCGTTTGAAAGTATGGGAGATGAAACTCAAGTGCCGATCCGTACAAGATTGAATGATTATTATTAAAAAACCTAATCTTTTCTACTGGAATTGTATCGGCATCCCACATGACGAGGGGAAAACATCTGAGTGGTTGGCTCATTAAAAAAGCTAGTTTTAATGCTTGCTGATAATACCAACTGAGTCGATTATGTATCTCAGTGGGGGAATTAAGCGACGTGAGATATTGACTAACATGCTTCTTAAAATCCGATAGGTCTAATATCGAAGATTCACACAAAATTTGAATATTATCAAATTTAGCAAGGCTTTCAATAAATAGATGCGCTGAAACGTCAGGGCAGATAATAGTAAAGGGTGGCGACTGATAAAAATTATTGAGCTGCTCAAGTGATACTTTTAGCGTCGGTATGTTTTCCGGCAAAGAAACGGTAAAAAAATTTATTTGCATTGTGATGCCATTAACGTTGGCGGAACTCGCCTGTTAAACTAAACCCATCAAGCAATGATTGTCTTTTGCTTGAGTCTGCGCTAAACCTAGGGCACTGTGTAATGCTAAATCCTACCAACACGTCATTATTAAACCTTTTAAAGCGCTTGTGGCCGCATATTACTGACAAAAGGCGAAAGCAGTTTTCAGTACTGTTTTTACTAATGATCGTTTGCTCGTTAGCGGAAATGATCAGTATCGGGGCAATACTGCCCTTTTTGGCTGTTCTAACCGCGCCTGAGAGGTTATTTGAAGTTGATTTTGTTCGCGCAGTTGCGCAATATGCAAATATTACAGACCCCCAAAATCTTTTGTTGCCTTTGACAATACTATTTTCTGCCGCTGCCGTGATCTCAGGTGGCCTAAGGTTGTTATTACTTTGGGCGCAGACGCGGATTAGTCATAGCGTGGGTGCCGACCTTAGCATAAGCATTTACCGACGCAGCCTCTATCAGCCCTACATGGTGCAAATCTCTCGGAATAGTAGCGAGTTAATCGCGGGCATTTCAGGCAAGGCGAGTAATGTAGTGCATTGTGCCATTGTGCCTGTTTTGGTGTTAGCAAGCTCATTTTTGATGCTCGTTGCGATCATTTCAACTTTGATCGCTTTACAACCCACTGTCGCATTGGCCGCATTTGTGGGGTTTGGTGCTATTTACGGGTGCGTCATTTTCTTTGTTAAGAAAAAGCTTAAACGCGAGGGCGACCGACTGAACGAATCTTCTGCCCAGGTTATTAAAGCTTTACAAGAGGGTTTGGGTGGGATTAGAGACGTCTTACTTGATGGTACACAAAATGTTTATTGTGATATTTATAAAAAAGCAGATATGTCTTTTCGTGCATCCCAAGCGAATATCAGTATTATCAGTAATAGCCCACGCTTTGCAATTGAAGCGCTCGGCATTGTGTTGATCGCTTTTCTCGCGTATGCACTCGCGAGTCGGGCCGAGGGTGTCGCGGGCGCTGTTCCTTTGCTAGGTGCCTTAGCCTTGGGTGCGCAGCGTCTACTTCCTATCTTGCAGCAGTCTTATTCAAGTTGGTCTGGCATGAAAGGCGGTCAAGCTTTGCTTGAAGATGCGATAGAGCTGTTGGAGCAGCCGCTACCTGCTCATGCGGATGAGATTACTCCTAAGCCGCTACCGTTTGATAAACAAATCGTGCTCAACACAGTATCTTTTCGTTATCCCACTCAAAATAAAAATGTATTAGAAGGTATTAGTTTCGCTATACCCAAGGGAGCAAGGGTAGGTATTATCGGTTCGACAGGAAGCGGAAAGAGCACCATATTGGATGTATTAATGGGTCTCCTGATTCCAACGGAGGGAGAGCTGCGTATTGATAATCAAGCGATTACCGCCTCAAATTACCGTTCTTGGCAAGCCCATATCGCCCACGTCCCTCAAGTCATTTTTCTGGCGGATACCTCGGTAGCGGCTAATATCGCGTTTGGTGTTCCTTTAGATCAAATAGATATCGAACGGGTAAGGCTAAGTGCCCGTCAGGCACAATTAGCAACTTCGATAGAATCGTGGCCCGATGGTTACAACACGATGGTTGGCGAACGAGGTGTTAGGCTTTCTGGCGGGCAACGGCAAAGAATTGGCATTGCCCGTGCTCTTTACAAAAAAGCTGACGTGATCATCTTTGATGAGGCAACAAGCGCGCTCGATAACGAAACTGAGGCGAGCGTAATGTCTGCTTTAGAAGCATTATCAACAGACTTAACAATAATTAGCGTCGCACATCGGATCACCACTCTGCAAAACTGTTCTCAAATTATCGAAATCGATAACGGAAGAGTGCAACGGATTACGAAATATGCCGATATTGTAAAGACTACTGAGTCACACTCAAAAACTTGAGTCGATTTGTGCGTTGTAATGGTAGTGACCTCCTGAGCTACTTAACAAGACATGTCTCTGGCACCATCAACATAAGTGTGTGATCAACTGGGATAAATGCCATAGAAGGGGTTAGATATTTTTTATAAATTAAGTAGCCCTCCGGAGCGACAAATGATTCGACCTCTTCATTCGGGAACAAGCGCATTATCATGATATCGAGATCTTTTTGCTTTTCTTCAATGGGTAAAAAATCAGGACGGATCGTCTTAAAAGCTGGGTACATTAAGGGTTGATCAAACGGCAGAACTTGATACTTTTTAAATGGACTGATGACGTGTAGAAACACGTCGATTGAATAGTTAAAGTGATATTTCACACCACAATTTAGGTTTTTGATCGATGCCATGTCATTTGATAATTGGGTGTAGTACTTGGTTACAGGCTCGGGCCAAAGTTGGTACTTAAAAATTGCGGGTTCGTGTACCATTTTTGCAGTCGATACCGTTTGTTTTGAGGGGGCAAAGTAATTGCCAGAATCTGCAGTGGTAGGAGGCAAGATAAAAATAAAAACGATACTAGTTAATATAAAAAATATTTGGTCTAACTTTACTTTTTTGAGCAAGACGTATACAACTACAAGACCGATGATAGAGCCCGTTGCAACTCTGAATATTTCAGTTAGATGCAATACTTGGCCTAAACAAAGCAGGGACAGGATAGAAGTCTTAACTAAGCTAGCTTGGTTAGACAGACTAGAACGCTTAAAGAAATACGTTAGACAGAAGATGATGTTGATCAGAATCATCAAATAAATAACGATTAACCGTAAATTCAGTTGAGATAAACCTAATACTGCTGACTTGAAAAAGCTATTAAAAACACTAAAACCACTCATGTGTTGAAAAAGCTTCGGTGTTGCATCGAACGGTAAAGTCCAAGCTAGACCAAACCAATATTCGACTAAATTATTAGTGCTCAAATAAATGCCAAAGATACTTAATGGAAGAAGAAAACCGCTCAATGAAAAGAAAAGTTGTACAGCACGGTTAGGCAAAGTAGTGCGCTTTGTAAATAAATCAATAATAGGTGCTATAAAAAAAATAGCGATCGCCACAATCAAATATTCTGCTCGTGCCAGCGCAGCTAAAGAAAAAAGAGCACCACTTATGAAGCATTCGATTTTAGTTGGATTATTTTTGACCGCATAAAAAATTCCACCCATCAAGAATGGAAAAGCAATGTAGTTAGGCCACGGATAGATTACGATCGGATGAATGAGGACACAACTGCACAAAACATAAAAAGAAAGTCTTGAGTCTTGCGTTAAGCTAAATGCTAGTCGAAATAAGACCCATAAGCCTACGGCATAACAAGCAACAGTAGCAACCTGGATCGAAATAAGACTTTGCGAAGTGAGTTTGAACAGAGTTCCTTGAATAATTGGCGTGAGAATTCCGTAATTAATGGAAATATCGCGATAGGGGGCAAGTCCATTGAGCAGGTCTTTGGTATTGCTTAACATTAACCCCCAATGATGGGGGTCAATGGAGTAAAACCCCTGCCACAGTGAAATACCGCTTGCAAGGCAGACAACTAGGATAGCCCAGAAGTTGTAGCGTTGATAAAACTGACAGTTCAATTTTTGCTCCATCGTGACGTGTGAGCTAAGTGTTTATCGCTCTAAAGGTTAGTCTCTAAATGCACTCAGGTTTGGCCTCTTTTGCACAGAATAAAGGCGCCCTATAAGCGCACTAGATTAGATTATTAATGGTTGGGGTGAGCTCGAACCTTGGAATCTTTTCACTCTTTCGCATGCTTTGCGCTTATTTGAAAGAGATTTTGGCACTTTTGACTGTCAGGACTTTGCACGATTGTCCGTATCGTAAAGAGTATTTTGTAGCCTTTAAATAGTGGAAAATTTAAATCTTGATTATCGAGACATGTATATGTAAAGAGATTACGCGCTAATTTTCTACTCTTGAGGCAGGTTTATATGTTGTCGAACAATGAAGAGTGGTCGTTGTTTAACCTCGGTGTAGATGTTTGCAATGTATCTGGCTAACAAGCCTAATGTGATTAAATTGCTACTTCCAAAAAACATTACAAGCAATACTAGGGTTGTGAAACCAGGCAACACATCGTAGGTTAAGTACGAATATAGGTAAGCCAATCCCAACAAACCAGTAGCTAGCATTATGACTAATCCGGTATAAAAAAGTACATTCAACGGATGATTTGAAAAGTCGAAGATGACATCAATGGCTAGGTTTAATCGCTTTAGCGTACTGTAGTTACTTTTTCCTGCGACTCTTCGCTCATTTTTAACTTCAATTACAGATGTTTTCATACCGATGTCGTGGCTAATAGCTGCAACCGTACGAATTCGTTCTGGATAACGTTTGTAGTGCTCAACGACCCTCTCTGACATTATGCGCATCATGAGCTGGTTTCGGACAACCTGCATATTTGCAATTTGGTTCAGAAATCTCCAAAACAACCATGAAGTTAGTTGGTCAATCCAGTTGTTACGAACTCTGGCAGTCGTGTATACAACGTCATATCCCTCTAGAGCCTTTGCATACAATTCGGGAATAGCTTCCGGAGGGTTTTGCAAATCGCCGTCCATAATGAGTACGTGTTTGCCACGAGCATGCGCAACCCCAGCGCTCATTGCAATTTGTTGACCAAAGTTTCTACTCAATATCAAGACTTGCACACTCGAATTGGCCAAGGCCTCAGACTCAAGTACGAAGGCCGAGTTATCAGTGCTCCCATCGTCAACAAGTAGAATATCAAAAGAAATACCCATAGTTGAAACAGCTTTAATGATGCGCTGAACAAGACTAGGTATAACGGTTTCGCCGTTATAAATTGTTGCGACAATCGATAACTCGGGCTTGATTGGTTTATTCATTGGTTTGTGCGATGAGCGACTTCTGATAGTGACATCACTTGGATCGTTTCTCCAAATTCAGCATGAATTTTTTTACGAATAATATGATCAAAAGTTAAACTCATAATAATGATGTGGGTTACTGGCCGTGCCCTCAGGTCCTCAAAATTTTCAACTCTTACGTCTACGCCATCGAATTCTCGATGATGCCAGTGAGGGGTATCGTCAAAAAATCTAAAAGGATAGTGAATTTGTAATGTGGCGATATAGGGAAGACTTCGCAGCGGCACGTAGAACCCCAGAGTATTTTCTGAATTGCTCGTGATTTCTTTAATCAGGCTGCGCATGGCGTCGACCATTTTAATTGCTTTAGCAATAAAAGCTTCATAAACCTCTTCATGGAACCTAGCATAGACATTTGCTGCGTGTGAAGTTTGGGCCCTACGTCGGCCAATAGCGTAAAGTGAGCCACCGTATTTAGCTTTGTCCACTGAAACCACTTCAAAATCAGCTGCTTGCAGTGTGCGTGCTAGCGACTTTAACGTGAAGTAATTCAGGTGTTGATGCATCGCCATGGAAATGTCACCAAGTTGAATGCTTTCAGTGGCGTCAGGAACATTTACAACCACCAAGCCGTTGTCGTTAAGTCGGGTGTAGTGATGCTTCAGGAACGAAACAGGATCTTCGATGTGCTCAAGTACGTCCACATGAAATATAAGATCGTAAGTTCCTTCGATCCGCTGACTTGGAAAAAAGTCTGTCAGCACCTCTACTCCCTTTTTTGTCCCCTCTAAGGCAGCGAAGGGACTGGAGTCGATTCCCAGTACGTCGAAGCCGCGGTTCTTGAGATCAGCTAGCACAACGCATCCACCACACCCGATCTCAAGAATACGGCGGATGTTTACATTCTTAACCAGAACGTTATTAAGGTAACGAATGAAATCCGTACCGTAAGGGCGCGCAAGCTCATTCGCATCCTGCAAATAGCCTATGTTATGACCTAGCTGATAGATTTTTTCTAGAGCAGCAAGGACCTGAGTATCACGTCGTTGTATCACTAGTCCTAGCTCGCGATTGAAGTCAAAAGAAAAAGGATATTTACTGTCAACTATGCCATCGACTTTTTCCTCACGGCTAACAAGTCGCCAGTAGAAAGGAAGCTGAGCAATTTTGATGTTTTGCATATGATAGAACACCTATAGTTTTGCTATTTTTTTAAAGGCATCCTTTAGGATGTCGGGCAGAAAAAATAAGCTCGGCTCGGCCAGCAGGCCCGTCACAACAATATTGTTCGGTAGAGTTTCCTCCACCTTATTTCGCAATTGCTGCAGTTGTCTCGCGTTATCAAGACTTGGCAATGGAAACTCAGCGGCGTCTCGATGAATCTGACCAAACAGTAATTGGTGGTTCCCTATGACGCCAAAAGCTTTTAACTCCTTTAGGGATAAGTCAAGCAACTGCTCATCAGTGGCGCTTCTCAATTCATCTCCTAGACGCTCAGGCCATAGCTCCACGCAGACGGGAAATGTGCCGTCTGCACAAGCTGCAGGGCAATAGTTGCTGTAATTGGTTACACGGAATGTAGCGAAACCAGCGTCATAACAGTAAAAGTAATAGAGCCGATCCATCTGTGGCATGCGGTCAAATACTAGGTTCGCGAAGACGATCTTTCTCTTGCCTTTAGGTTTTGACGGTAGGTTCTGGGTGTTTACTTTTAAAGCATGGGCAAGAGCTGGCCAACCGACTGTCCAAATTAGGGCGTCAGCAAAAATATGCTCATCCGAGAGAGCGTCGAACGATAGGGTTACAGACTCTACACAACCGTCATTGCAGTGCACCTGCTTTAGGTTGGCTCCAGTCTTTATCTCAACTCCACGCGATAGCAGAAGTTGTTTTAATCGATCTACAAAATTCCCCATACCAAACTGCTTCGGGTATAACCCCTTTTGCGAGTTGGTTCGATAAGGCGGTAGATTTATCTGGTCCGGATATGCTACGCGGGCTCGAAGCGGGTCAGACTTCATAAGCTCTAGGGTAGTCGGAGCATCGAACAAGCAAACCCTCTCGAGGGCGGTTAAGCGCACAGCAAGCTGTGCTAAATCCCTGGAAGACATCCCGTACAGCGAGTTCAGTAGGGGGTCGTGAACTGCCCTCACCACCTCGGATCCAAATTGAGCTATTAGTAAATCCTCGCAGGACTCTGTGGCAGGGACCGTTTGCATTGATACAGCCTGCATTACACTTCCCATGAACTCGCGCTGCTGGTCATCGGGATATGAGCGCAGGTCTACGTAGTGAGAATGAGTTTGCAATTTCCCGCGAAAAAAGGCCCCAGCAATATCTTTATGATTTTGCTCCAATATGTGCCAATCATCAGCCGGCATGATTTCCAAATATAAATCATCAATCTCAGGGCAGCAGGACTCGTAGATAATATGCATGCCATGATCAAATACGCGGCCATTGGCATAATTTATGGTTGCGTAAACTCCACCAACCTCTGCCGCGCGATCGAAAACAACGATTCGACTATCCGGTTTGGTGTTCACCAATCGTAAGGCAATCATAAGGCCGGGAATGCCCGCTCCGGCAATTACAATATTTTTGGACTCAGACTTTATTGACATTGCAAACTCATAATTTTATCTTGGTTGTCATGCTTTGCATGCTTCATAAAATCGGGAGCACTTTTCCCTGTATGCAAAATTAGATCTACTATTGAGACACGATGATCAAAATCGCCGTGCAATTGGTGGTATGTTCGATAACACGCATAATCCATCCATTCAATCGAGATCGCCTCACTTTTGAATAACTCTAAATCAAGATATGACTGAGCTGAAGACCCCGATAAATATGTATCTCCCTTAGCCGCTTTACAGAGGGAAAGAACCCTCATCGATTTGTCGCCTTCGTAAGAATAATCAGAAGCCCATGATATTTTAGTGTCTATTCCTAAAAATCGACTAATTTCGTAAATAAAAAAATAATTTATTTCGCTAATGTAACAGTACTTTGCTCGGGCATATAAATCACCAAGAAAGTCGCAAGTATCTGCAAATGCGGCAGCCTTCTTATAATTATGCTGTAGCGTTTTCCAGTGCTTGACATTCCAATTTGATTGCGAGATTTTCACATCTTTAATGCGGTCAGTGATGCTATGAAACACTGGGATAGTCAGCCATTGAGCGCCGGTCGAAGTTTTGATTTTATTCCTGTTGCGCCAATCGTTTTTTGTAAACTGCACATCATCATACAGAATGAATTCGTCTACTGATGCAATCATGTCGAAGTAGCCTTTCCATGGAATGTAGTTCGACTGAACGATTGCAACCCTCTTGCCATTTGTCTTTGTAACCATTTTTGCGATTGAATCGTGCGTAGTTATTGGGGACTTAGCGCACCTCGTCTCGATCGGTTCATTCCTTGAAGACATTTTCTCTCCCAAATCCATTCTTAAATCACCTCTAATTATGCAACCGACTTCAGCGATCCAATGTAATCAAATTTTTTATTTTTTAATTAAAATCAGTAGCGTCCGGTTAATTTCCGAATAAATTCAATTGGTTAGCGGAGTCGAGTAAATCAGATGTGAGTGTATCGCCCTGAAAGGCGCTTGAAAGCTCAGTTTTCTCAAATACCGACACCGATAATA
>NZ_JAUHHF010000011.1 GCF_030410395.1 Zwartia panacis | reverse complement strand
GCGGATGAACTTAAAATGATTCAAGATCGTATTAATCACCGACCACGTAAACGATTAGGTTTTAAAACTCCGTACGAAGTGTTTCACCAGTCCCTAAACCGTGTTGCACTTCGTACTTGAAACCACTGAATATTGATTTTTAATTTACCCGAATTTCAACTCGTCGCCCGGGCCCTGCATCGCTCGCATACGCGCCTCGAAAGCTTCACGGGTAGCCGGAACCGAACGTCCCTCGGAGGCTAAATAGTATTCCCAAAAAGCAGTCGTCATTTCACTCACGCGTGCCCATACCGCCTGATTCGCTTGATCCGAGACAGGAATATCCCGACTGTAACGCTTGGCATCGACGGGTTCACCCGCAAAACTCATGTGATCGGCATCCCTTACCTTGAGCTGAAGTTTTTTGCCTGTGGGGAGATTGGCATAAACTGATTCGCGATTGGTTAGACTCACGCCGAGCACAATCGCATCATCGTCTTTTTTAAAGGTCACGAACTGATCGTGATCACCCGTAATACAAAAAAACGGAATCTCGACCTTGAACATGGAGCGTGCCCGTTCGGGCGAGGTAGCACCAGGCGAAAAGGCGATGACTGCCTTGATTCTTGGGTCGCGCAGGCTCTGCGTGCCAAGTGGCTGTCCCGCAATCGTTTGAGCCGTGAGGGCACCATACGAATGGCCGGCAAAACCGATTCTTTCACGATCCACATAGGAGGCGAGCTGGGTAGACTCGAGACAATAATCCAGAGCGAACTTGCTGTCTGACACGCGCAGGCTGTATTGCTGAGCGGCGAGTGCGAGTTGCATATTGGTTTTGAAGCTCTGCTTGGCGCTGGTGCGCCAGAGTGCGTCATCGGTCACCGGATGCGCAAGCGTCACCACCAGATAACCCGCACGTCTCCAGGCCTCACACCATGCCTGGCCATTGGAGACACCGCTACCCAGGCCTGGGGAATACAAGATCAAACCTGTCGGTCCGATTTTTGCGGGCAATCTTATGCGCAACTTGATCGAACGACCGGTTTGAGGATGGACGATTGTCGCGACAGCGGGGTCAGTTGCGGTTTTTTCACCAGCGGTTTTTTCACCAGCGGGTTTTTCACCAGCGGTTTTTTCACCACTGTCATCGTTACGCGTTTGTGCGCAGATGAGCGAGGGGTAGCCCACCACTCCTGCGACCCCTAAGGTGCCCATTCCCCAAAGGGTATGGAGACAACGCCGACGCGATACGCTCACAATGCGACTGTTTTGAATTTTCCAGGCAGCACGATTTCCAGTACTTCAAAATCATCCGAGTGACAGATCTCACGATGACGGATATTAGGAGGCTGATGCACGCAGGTTCCCTCTACCAGCTTATGCTCGCCATGCCCTTCGTACTCAAAAATAGCCCAACCCTTGAGCACATAGACGAATTGAAAATCCAGTTCGTGGCGATGCCACTCGCCCGTCGCGTTGCTGCCCTTGCTCGCGCGAATCACATGCATCACCGCTGCACCCTTGGTCGCCTCGAAAATACCGAGATCACGATAATCAAAATACTCACGCAAACCATCATGCGTGAAGGGCTTGTCTTTGGCATGCTGAATACTGAATTCCATGAGCTCCGCCTGTTCGTGACTGTTGAGTTGAAGTTGATTTTTCTACAATACACCCGCGTGCCTGGCCACGCGAAGCACATCTGAGAGCGTATCCTCTGGTAGCAACAAACCTTGTTGCCGATTTTTCAGATCCGCCAATTTCTCCATTTCACCTGGGTAATAAACCTGTTCGTGCCCTTCTGCCACGGGAACGTCTTTCAAAGACCGAATGTACGCATCTATTCGCTGTTCAAATTCGCTCAAGGGTTGAAAGGCCGCGACATTCATCGCCACCATAAAGTGACCGGCCCCGCTGCGGTGGATCGGGTCATACGGTCCATGAACAGTATCGAGAAACTGGCTTCCGGACAATACACCTGACAAAATATCCACCATCACGCCCATCACGTAGCCTTTGTGACCCGCCATCGGAAGAATGAAGCCCTCCAGAGCCGCCTTGGGATCCGTGGTGGGACGGCCGCGCGCATCGACAGCCCAGTGGTCAGGAATCGACTCTCGCCGTTTGTTGGCAAGATAAATCTTGCCTCGCGCCACACCCGAATTAGCCATATCCATGACCACCGGTCCGTACGCTCCGCCCGGCACAGCAATGGACCAGGGGTTTGTGCCAATTTTCTTTTTCAATCCACCCCAGGGTGCCATATTCGGTCCGGCGTTGCTCATCAGCATCATGATGCAACCCTGCTCTGCGGCCAGACGCGTGTAGTACATGCATGTACCAAAATGGTTGGAGTTGCGGATCGAAACGATTCCGACACCATGCTTGCCGGCCCGCGAGATCGCTTCATCAACGGCGCGACGCGTAATCACCTGACCAACACCATCGTGCCCATCCATGACCGCGACAGCACCCGCATCGACTTCGAGCGTTGTGAGCGTATGCGCCTTCATCGCGCCAGACTCCAGCCGCGCGTAGTACCAACCCAACCGCAACAGACCATGCGACTGATGTCCCCATAAATCGGCCTGGACCAGCGTGTCGGCGGCCAACCACGCCTCTTGCTCAGGGACACCGATACTGCGGTAGACCGCCGCCGCCAAGGCTTGCAGGCTTGCGGGATCAACAGGTTGATTCAGTTTGAAATCTTTTTCGGACAGATTCATGTCGACGACTGGATTATTTGACCAAGGCTGAATACACCAGAGTCTTGTACAACATGCGACTCTGGATTTTGTGTGTGGGTCCCTGCGTCAAAATCAGCGCAGTGAGGTTCTCCTTAAAGTCCAGCCAAAAGCTCGTCCCCCATACTCCAGACCACAGCGACTCGCCGGGAGAGCCTGGCACCCAGCACATCCCCTGGCTCAGTCTGACAGCAAAGCCCAGGCCAAAACCATAGCCGGGACCTGTATTGGCCTGTGTGGTGCCGCCCATGCCAGCGGTGTGTTCCGAGCACATGAACTCGACGGTACGACGTGACAAATAACGGCGTCCATCGAGCTCGCCGCCGCGCAGCATCATGTGCAAAAACCGCATGTAGTCGGCGGCAGTGCCCAACAAGCCTGCCCCACCGCGCAAATAAGTTCTGCCAACAGGATTGGTCGTCTGCCGATAGGCTTTGAGCATCTCTGCCTTGAGAGGGTCGCTATCGGGCGCTTCTGCGAGACGTCCCAGGCGCTCGGGCTCCACCCACCATGTCGTATCTTTCATGCCCAGCGGTTTGATCAACAACACATTCAGAATCTCCTCAAGCGTCTTGTTCTCGACACGCTCAAGCAGCAATCCCAACACATCGACCGCGATCGAATATTCCCAGAACGTCCCGGGCTGATGCGCCAACGGGATAGTGCCGAGATTTTTGAGCATCTGATCACCCAAAATATCATGCTCCCTGGCCTCGATATGCAGCTCGTCGTAGAGCTTTCTGATGCGCGGTGACTTCGCGCGATCGCCATGCACGAAACCTGCAGTGTGTCGCATCAAATCCTGAATCGTGATTGGACGAATCAAGGGGACGTCCCCCTCGGGAGCCTCGACCTTGAGGTCTTTGAGTTCGGGCAACCAGTTTGTGATGGGATCGTAAAGATTGAAACGACCGCGCTCGACCAGCATCATCGCAGCGACTGTGACCAGTGGTTTGGTCATGGACGCGAGACGAAAAATCGAGTCGCGTGCCATCGGAATCTTGCCAGCAGCGTCCTGAAAACCGTAGGCTTCAAAATGGACGCACTCGTCATGACGCATGATCATGGTCACCGCACCAGGGAAAATCCCCTTGGCGATCTGCTCCTCCAGAGAGGCACCCAAACGTTCCAGTCTGGGCTGCGAAAACCCTTGGCGGACATGTGCCTCGTACTCGGGACCAGGGCGTGAAATTGAAACAGGCGTCGTTGTCATGGCTTTCCACTCGAATTGGTTACGGCATAATCTTACGTTAATTCAATCCGTCACCTTGTAGGAATATCTTGTATGCCCAAGCTTCGCCCCACCGTCACCGTCGAAGAACTCAATCAGCGTAGCGGTGAAAACTTGCCCGGCCTGATGGGTGTGGAAATGCTGGAACTCTCCGAGGGCACGCTCAAGAGCCAGATGAAACTGCGCAAAGTCCATTTCGCCCCCAACACATACCTTCACGCTGCCAGTGTGATTGCGCTGGCCGATACAACCTGCGGCTATGCGACGATTGCCCATTTGCCCGAAGGCGCTGTCTCGTTTACCACGATTGAACTCAAGAGCAATCACTTGGGAACCGTGCGTGGCGAAGGCGCCATCATCCGCTGCACTGCAACAGCGCAACATCTCGGTGGTAACACCCAGGTTTGGGATGCCATCGTCACCGATGCTGCAACGGACAAGAAAATCGCGATCTTTCGCTGTACACAAATGGTGCTTTGGCCTAAAAAGGACTAAAACCCCTAAGGACTAAAAAAATCCTACCCCATGCGCACAAACCTGATTGTCCTGACAGCACTGCGTCCAGAACTGGATGCGCACAAACTACCTGATGGCATTCAGGTTTTTTATACCGGAATAGGGAAAATCAACGCCACGATCACAACGATCCAGGCCATCGAGCACGCCCGCCCCTCGATCATCGTGAACTTCGGCACGGTGGGCGCAGTCTGCCCCGAGGCGTCGGGGCTTCTCGAAATCGGACGCGTCGTGCAGCGCGACATGATCGCCGAACCGCTCTCACCGCGGGGTCGCGTCCCTTTTTGCGAACGTCCGCACGAATATTTCTCGGCTCAGGGCACACATACTTGCGGGACAGGCGACAGTTTTGTGACGTCCAAAGACCCCTGGCTCCAGGAACAAGGCATTCATGTCGTCGACATGGAGCTTTTCGCAATCGCCGCAGTGGCACACACGCACGGTCTACCCTGGCTCTCTTACAAGTACGTCACCGACTTTACCAATGAAGATTCCGGCCAGGACTGGCACAATAAAGTGAATCACGGTGAAACACTCTTTTTAGAAAAGCTGTCGATGTTGCAACAGGACCTTAAATAAAAAATACGAGGGAGACAAAATGAAAACCAAAAGTAAAAAACAACGATTTCACGCTGCGATGCTGACGGGCGTAATCGGATTGGCTGGCATCCAAACGACCGAGGCACGCGTCACGAAGATCGTGATCGACGAAGTGACACCCATGGCAAAAGCCGCGAATGAAAAGCCAGTTGCCATCGCGTATGAAACCATCGCAGGCCGCGCCTTTGGCGAACTTGATCCAAAGCTGCCACAAAATGCGTTGATCCAGGATATCGAGCTTGCGAAAGATCAGGACGGCAAAGTTCGCTATGTCGCATCCTTTGTCATACACAAACCTGTCGACCTGAAAAATGCAAGTGGGTTGATGTGGCACGATGTCCCCAACCGTGGACGTGTCTATCCTTTTTCACCGAGGGAACAGGAGCTCGGTGATATTTTTCTTGCAAGCGCATGGCAGGGTGATAACAGCGGCAACACACGTGTGCGACCCGTCAATTCAGCTAAAACAGGTCAGTTTCTTGAGGTGCCGGTTGCGCGTCAACCGAATGGTGATCCCATTACAGGCGAGGTATTCGGACGTATCGTCAATCGCTCGGGAAAAGCTTCGCAACCTTTGATTGTCCAGAGCAATCCGCTGCCTTATAAACCCGTTTCACTCGATACCTCAAAATCAAAACTGACCTCCAGAGGCGGCGAAGGCATGCATGGTCAAGTCATTGATGAAGTGCGTATCCCGGACTCTGATTGGGCCTGGGGAAAGTGCGATGAGAAAACGCCGTTTCCAGGTACGCCCGACCCTACACAGATTTGCCTGAAAGAAGGCTTTGATCCCAAACGCCTGTATCAGGTTGTCTTTACGGCTGCCGATCCGTATGTGTTAGGAATCGGTTTCGCTGCCTGGCGCGATGTCGGTGATTTTTTCAAAAACATCGCCAAGGATGATCTGGGCACAGCCAACCCAATTGCCGGCATTCCCAAGCACAGCATTGGCCGAGGCGTTTCACAATCAGGCAATTTCTTGCGCGGCTGGCTGCATCTCGGTTTCAATCAGGCTGAGCATGGAGGAATGGTGCATGACGGTATGTGGCCGATCATTGCGGGACGTCGTATCGCGTTGAATTTCCGCTGGGCGCAAGCCGATGGTGTACTGGAGCTTTACCAAGCGGGCAGCGAAGGGCCACAATGGTGGCTCCCGCATCCTGACCCTGTCCGAGGCTTACCCGCTGCGGGGATCCTGGATCGATGCACGGCAACCAAGACCTGTCCGAAAATTGTCGAGCATTTTGGCTCCGCAGAGGTCTGGGCGCTCAAGCTCACACCGGAATGGGTCGGTACGGATGGCAAACAAGACCTGCCTCTACCCGACACGGTCAGACGCTATTACATCGCCAGCAGCCATCATGGTGGTGGAGCGGGTGGTTTTGACACCAGCCTGCCCGGAGTCGGCTTACCCAAAACACCCGCAGTATGTCCCGGAAATAACTTTGGAGTGGGGATATTGCCAGCCAATCCGGTTCCGCACACAGAAACGGTCAATGCGATTCGCGTTCATTTCCGCGATTGGGTGATGAAAGGGACTGAGCCGCCTCCAAGCCGCTACCCCACGCTCGCACCCAAGCCAGGCGAACAAAGTGGCACACTCGCGTTGGCTAACAAAAAAGACATCGGCTTTCCGACCTTGCCGGGTCTGCGCCCCACGGTGCCCGAGTCTGATTTCATCATGAGTGTGCTGGATTATGACTGGGGTCCTCAGTTCAATGCCCTGGATGTGTCAGGCATTCCGACCAACGCGCCGCCACCGATCAAGCAGGTCTTGAAGATGTACGCACCCAAAGTCGATCAAGATGGCAACGAACTTGGTGGGGTGCCAGTCGTGTTACTGGATGCGCCTCTTGGCACCTATCTGGGATGGAATATCACTGCGGACGGAGATAAACCTTTCCACAAAGGTCAGATCTGTAATTATGTCGGGGGCATGATTCCTTTTGCGCGGACAGCGGCAGAGCGTAAAGCGAACCAGGATCCTCGCCTGTCTCTCGAGGAACGATATGGCAATCATGCCGGCTACGTCGCTGCCGTGATCAAGGCGAGTGAGCGGGCGACCAAGGAGGGTTTTCTATTGCCGGTCGATGCCGCCGCTCTGATCGAACAGGCTAAAGCCAGCAAAGTTCTGCGCGATTAACCATTGTCCAACTAGAGACTTGTCCAAACGTTTACAAGACCCAGAAGTGATGCGTCCCATCCCGACCGAGTTGTTCAACTAAACCAAACTCCCAGTCGAGATAGCCCTGCATCGCTTCACGGGCATTGTCAGTTCCCTCGTACGGTCGCTTATAGCGATCCAGAGGTGGTGACACAAGGTGGGTAGGACCTTTTTCAATCGCCAGTCCCGCCTCTCGCCAGGCCTGTGTTCCACCGTCCAAAACGAAAACTTGAGCACTAATTCCATTCTGGCCAAGTGTTTGTGAAAACTCCTCAAATGCAAAACGGGCCATGACACCATCCGGACAGGTCAGCACATAACGCGCCGCTACCGGCAATTGCTTGAGAGCCTGTTTGAGCTGCGAACGCAAGACGTAACGCGCGCAAGGAATATGTCCTTGGACGTATTGGGCATGACGCCCAAAATCGACGACGATGGTTTGTTCGCGAGGGTCTGTCTGTTTCAAATATTGCGCCAAGCTCGCGCAGTCTGTGAGCGCAGTAGCGGGAAGAGTCGGCAATTCCGCCTGCCAGACACCTGTCACATTAAATTCCTCAGCTTGTACGCCATCCAGCACATACACATCCCACGCCATCTGCGCGAGCCATGAAGCCGTCATATTGGCACGCACGCCATCCGTATCGACCAGCACCAATCTTGCGCCACGAACGGGGGCGACCATCTCGGTTTCTTGAACCAATTGCCCGCCGGGTGTCGAACGAAAACCTGACAGATGGCCCGCAACATACTCCTCAGGATTGCGTGTATCAAAAAAATAGGTCGTGCGTGTCGACTGCGACCGCCATGTCTCCACATTCTTTTTGGACGCCCGCTTCACACCCGCACGGTCCGCGACATCCCGGGCACGCTTGGCCGCGCTTTGCGTTGTGGTCGAAGAAACTTCAGGAAACTTTCTGGTTTGACCTTTGTCGAGGGTTTGATCAGCAAGCGTCCAGCCAATCGTGCCATTGCGCAACGCCGACACTTGATTGGGAATACCTGCGTTGATCAAAGACTGAGTACCAATAATGCTGCGTGTGCGGCCTGCGCAATTGACAATGACGCGGGTCTCTGGACGGGGCGCCAACTCGGCGATACGCAATACCAATTCAGCACCGGGACAGCTCACCGCGGTCGGGATACTCATGGTGTTGTACTCATCGAACCGACGGGCATCCACAATCACAACATCAGCTTGCTCATCAATCAAGGCTTTGACTTCCTGAGCCGACAGGGAAGGTGTGTGTTTATGCGCCTCGACTAATTCACCAAAAGATTTGCTGGGAACATTCACGTCCTTGAATAACTCTCCGCCCGCATCGGCCCACGCTCGAACACCGCCACCAAACACACTGACATTCGTATAGCCGAGCGCTACCAGTCGATTAGCCGCGCGCATCGCATCGGAATCGGCAAGCGAAACATCTCCCTCATCCAATGTCACAATCCAAACATCACGCCTGGGTAATTTGCTGTAGGCGTCGAGCTCGACGCGCGACAAGGGAAAGTTCGCGGCGAATAGCGGATGAGACTGCGCGTGCGGATCTTCTTCCCGCACATCCAAAAAAGCGATCTCACGCTTTTCCAAGAGCGCGAGGCGCACAGACTGGTCATCACAAACACTGATGCTGACGTTCTTGTTGCTTTGCATCTGACTTAATTCCAAAGATTAGGGATCACATCATTGCTGTAACCCGAGACGAAATTTTTTTCCTGACCCGAATCCGGATCAAAGACATGTCGCTGAATACGGCCGATATTTCCACCGTAAACATGAATGCTGATCGAAGGGCGATCCGAATAAAAATTGGCAACTTCATGCACATCATGCGTGGACGGAGATACGGAACCGACCTGACCGGGTAACAGAATCACGCTCTCCCCGCGTCGATACCCACCCTCGGGTTTCTTGAAATAATGGGTATCAACTTCCTGACCGCGCAACATGCCGATCAAGCCCCAGGTCATGTGATCATGCACAGGTGTTTTCTGTCCCGGTCCCCACACGAAACTCACCATTGAAAAACGATCCAGCGGATCGGCATACAGCAGGTATTGTTGGTAAAACTGAGGATGAGGTCGCGCAAACGCCTCGGGTAACCAGTCATCGTATTTGACCAAATCCGCCAACAACATACCCCCCTGCTCCAGGATTAGTGGCTCATGTGGATCACTTTGCAGGAGTCGGCTCATCCCTTGCACAAAAGTCAGTAGTCTTTCGTTTTTCATGGCGCAGTCTCGTGAATTAAATTTTTTACTTCAATGAAGTAATGATAAACGGCATTCCGGGGATAGAATGAGCCAACATTCCTTTTAAACGGTGGACTCGACCATGGCTTTTGCTCTGAACAAATTACGTGTTCCGATTATTCAAGCACCCATGGCGGGTGGGCCCAATACCCCAGCGCAAGTCGCAGCGGTCGCCAATGCCGGGGGGCTGGGCAGTTTTGGATTTGCCTACAGTTCACCTCAACACATCAGCGATGATCTGAGCGCAGCCAAAAGACTCACCTCAGGTCCATTGAATGCCAACTTTTTTGTCTTTCACGAAGTGCCCACTCCCAGCATCGAGCTGCAACACCAGGCGATTGCCGCGCTCAAGCGCCTGCCCTGCGCGCAAGACCTGCGAATGGTGTGCCCCGAGCCACCCTACTTTCCCGATTTGAACGCAATGCTGGAACCCGTCTGGCTACATAAACCTGCGGTGCTCACTTTTCACTTTGGCCTTCCCAAACCTGAGGTGCTCGAGCGCGCGCGCATTTTAGGCATTGCCGTTGGTATCAGCGCGACATGTCTGGCTGAAGGACAAGCGATCGAACAAGCCGGCGCTGACTTTGTCATCGCGCAAGGCATCGAGGCCGGCGGACACCGAGGTACTTTTGAGCCAGATATTCTGGACGATGACTTGCCGACCCTAGACCTTGTCAAACAACTTTCTGGCGCATTAAAAATCCCCGTCGTCGCAGCAGGAGGCATCATGACTGGCGGAGATATCGCGCGGGCCCGGGCAGCGGGTGCGACAGCTGCACAACTCGGGACGGCTTTCCTGGTTTGCGACGAATCGGGCGCGACGCCTGCGCACAAGCATTTCCTGCTCACCAAACCCACACGCGGCACGATCTTTACCCATGCATTTTCAGGCAGACGCGCACAAGGCCTTAGAAATGAGTTCATCGATGCCATGCAGGGTCAGCCGCACCTGCCCTTTCCGCTTCAAAACACCCTGACGGGTCCACTGAGAAAAATCGCGGTGCAACATAACGACGGAGAACATCAGAGCCTTTGGGCAGGTCGCGCCTACGCCCAGGCCAGGCCGATGAGTACTCAGCGCCTAATGGAACTCTTAGAACAGGAATACCTGCAAAGCTCCGCAGTGCGGGAAAACCCTTAAACGTGGGCATATCTGCAACTTGACAGGTCTCCAAATTGAAATACATCTATCCGGTCCAGTCCTGTTTCTCTATACTTCCTGCGTGCTGATCTGACGAGTACAGCCATGTTGGCTTGCAGAACGAAGGCGCTTAACGCAGGTAATTCAGGATGTGGATCGTACGGATAGCACTTGATAAGCCATACACGTTTATCGTGATGGCTATTCTCATCATGCTTGCCGCACCGCTGGCCATTAAACGTACGCCCGTCGATGTGCTGCCAGAAATCGACATCCCGGTCATCAGCGTCATCTGGAATTATCGTGGCCTATCTGCCGAGCAGATGGGCAACCGCATCGCGCAAAACCACGAACGCTCCATCACGACGACTGTCAACGACATCGAACACATCGAGTCGCGTTCGCTGGGTGGCATCACGATCATCAAAATTTATTTCCAACCACAAGCGAATATTCAGACAGCGATCTCTCAAGTCGTCGCAGTATCGCAATCCGCGCTCAGGCAGATGCCTCCGGGCGTTGCGCCTCCACTGGTGATCAAATACACGGCCTCCTCCATCCCGGTGATTCAGGTCGGCATGTCGAGCAAGACGCTCTCCGAGAAGGAGCTCTTTGATGCCGCGCTCAACATCATGCGACCCCAGCTCGTGACCATTCCGGGTATCGCCGTACCTTTTCCTTATGGCGGAAAGGTTCGCGCCGTTTCGGTCGACATTGATCCCGAAGCCCTGCGCGCAAAAGGCATGACCTCGTCGGATGTGATCAACGCGATTACCGCGCAAAACCTGACACTGCCTTCAGGTTCAGCCAAAATCGATGATGTGGAATACAACATCACTTTGAACTCCTCCCCCAACACCATCGCCGAACTCAACAACATACCGATCCGGACTGTGAATGGCGCGACAACCTTCATGCGGGAAGTCGCGCATGTCCGTGATGGGTTTTCGCCTCAAATCAATATCGTTCGGCAAAACGGCGAACGGGGGCTCATTCTCACGGCGCTCAAAAATGGTGGAGCATCCACGCTGGACATTGTCCGTGAAGTCAAAGAAAAGATCCCTTCCATCTTGCCGTTGTTACCTGAGGGCATCGATGTCAGACTGCTGGGCGATCAATCAATTTTTGTTGAAAAAGCGCTCGCCGGGGTCATCCATGAAATCCTGATCGCAGGTGGTTTGACAGCACTCATGCTGCTGCTGTTTCTGGGCAACTGGCGAACGACCTCCATTATCGCGATTTCCATCCCTTTATCGATTTTTTCTTCCCTGATCGCGCTGCACTTGCTAGGCGAAACAATCAATATCATGACTCTGGGCGGACTCGCGCTCGCAGTCGGTATTCTGGTGGACGACGCGACCGTCACAATCGAAAACATTGAACGCCATATCCACATGGGCAAAGACCTGTATCAGGCCGTCCTGGATGGCGCCGGTGAAATTGCGATTCCGACGTTCGTCGCAACGCTTTCCATCTGTATTGTGTTTGTACCGATGTTCTTTCTGGGCGGTGTCGCACGCTATCTGTTTGTTCCCCTTGCCGAGGCCGTCAGCTTCGCCATGCTGGCGTCCTACGTGCTCTCGCGCACGCTGGTCCCCACACTCGCCTATCTGATGCTCAAGGATGCCGGAAAGCCTGGACCGATTGGTCGCTGGATTCATGATGTGCATTTGAAATTCAATGCTCGCTTTGAAGTCTTTCGCGCAAGCTACGTATTGCTGCTCGGGCATTTGTTGAGCAACAGGAAAAAATTTATCGCGGGCTTTCTGACCTTTTGTCTGCTGTCCTGCGGTATCTTCTTTATCCTCGGTCGCGATCTCTTTCCTTTTGTCGATACGAGTCAGATCAAACTTCATATGCGCGCGCCCACCGGCACGCGGGTAGAACGCACTGCGATCCTGGCTGACGAAGTGCAAAAAGTAATTCGCGAAGTCATCCCCGAGAAAGATCTTGAAGGCATCCTCGATAACGTTGGCCTACCAAACAGCGGGATCAACCTCTCTTACAGCAGTTCGGGCACCATCGGTTCGTTTGATGCGGACATCATGATCTCGCTCAAGGCTGGTCATCGACCCAGCCTTGAATACATGGATAAACTCATACCGGTTTTACGAGAACGGTTCCCGGGTATTGAATTCTTTTATCAGCCTGCAGACATCGTGACGCAAATCTTGAATTTCGGAACACCTGCATCGATCGATGTCCAAATCGTCGGAAATAATTATGCGGCCAATCACCAACTCGCCGCAAAACTGATCAGCAAAATCTCTGCCGTGCCGGGCGCGTCTGACGTGCATATCCACCAGCGCCTGGATCAGCCCTCCATCGCCCTGAAAATGGATCGCACGCGGATGCAGGGCATGGGACTCACGCCCCAGGATCTCGCCCAAAACGTATTGTTACCCTTATCCGGAAGCGCGCAGACAACCTCTTCGTTCTGGCTCAACCCGGTCAACAACATCAGCTACCAGATTCAGGCACAAACGCCTCAATACAATATCGACTCGCTTGATGACCTGCTCAGGCTGCCGGTTGGTCCGAGCAATGCGGCCGCCTCGGCAAGCGCAGCCAGCGCGAACGCAGCCGCCAATCGTGGCACGCAACTCATCGGCAATCTCGTTTCCTCGACGCCCACCACTGAATTTGCGGTGCTGACGCGATACAACATCCGCCCTTCAATCAATATTTATGCGAACGTGCGTGGACGCGACCTGGCTGCGGTCGCGATGGATATTCAAGTGATCCTCGATGAAGCAAAATCGGAACTGCCTCGCGGCAGCAGCATGACAATGCGAGGCCAAGTAGAGACCATGAAACAGTCTTATATTGGTCTGGGCATCGGATTGCTCGGTGCGGTGTTGCTCGTTTATTTGCTGATTGTGGTGAATTTTCAGTCGTGGCTGGATCCTTTCATCATCATCGCCGCACTGATTTCAGCGCTCGCAGGAATTGCTTGGATGCTGGTGATCACGCGCACCAATCTTAGTGTGCCTGCCTTGACCGGTGCCATTATGACGATGGGTGTCGCCACTGCGAATAGCGTGTTGGTGATTTCGTTTGCGAGAGAACGACTCAAAGATGGACTTTCACCGCTTGCCGCCGCTCTCGAGGCGGGCGCGACACGGATCAGACCTGTCCTGATGACGGCACTCGCCATGATTATCGGCATGATTCCCATGGCCATTGGACTGGGTCAAGGCTCAGAGCAAAACGCACCGCTCGGACGCACTGTGATCGGCGGCTTGTTACTCGCGACCGTTTCCACCGTATTATTTGTACCCGTCCTCTTCGCAAGTCTGCACGGCTGGCTCGACCAGCGTCGGTCCTCCAAGGAAGCAACAGAATGAAGGATACGCTCCACGATTCTCATGGTTTGCCACTCGGACATCCAGACAACCCCGAGTCGCAAATCAAATTGAAAAAAACACTACGCTCAGTGAAATTAATCGCGCTCGTCGTGCTTGTGTTGATGCTGATTGGTCTGGCGACTGCGCTGCTTGAACGCTGGTCCTTCGCCGAGGTTTTGGCGAAACGCGCGGAGGAAAACGGCGTCATGCATGTGCTGGTTGTCAAACCGACCGCGCCTGACAAAAACAATCCTAATATGAAACTCGTGCTGCCCGGCACGCTGCGCGGGATCAACGAAGCACAGATCCATTCCCGCGTCACCGGCTACGTCAAGGAATGGTTCAAAGACCTAGGTGATACAGCCAAACAAGGCGAGACACTTGCCTTGATCGACATACCGGAAATCAACCGTCAAGTCGAAGAGGCTACCGCGAACTTTAAACTGGCCAAGACTGTCTATGAGCGCTGGAGACGTTTACGCGCCGAGGATGCGGTTTCGCAGCAGGAAATGGACGAAAAAACCGGACTGTATCGCCAAAGCGAGGCGGTCCTGAACCGCCTCAAACAACTGCAAAGTTTCGGTACAGTCGTCGCGCCTTTTGAAGGACGTATTACAAGGCGCAACGTGAATCTCGGCGATCTCGTCAACGCGGGTAACGTCGGCAGCGCCCAGGCCATGTTCAGCATGGCGCGTACGGATCGACTGAGCGTTTACGTATACTTGCCTCAGGATCGAACCTCACAGGTAAAAGTCGGTGACGAAGTTTCGGTTTATCAAACCAATGCACCTGAAAAAATCATCAAAGGTCGCATCGCACGCACCGCTGGCGCTATCGATATCAACACGAGGACGCTTCAAGTCGATGTCGAGATTCCTAATGAGAACAATGCATTGTTGCCAGGCGCATATGTCGAAGTGGCGATGCAAGTCGCGCTGGGAGACAGTCTGATTGTCCCCACTAACACATTGATTTTTGGTGCTGGCGGTCCATATATCGCCGTCGTCAAGGACAATCGCGCTGAAAAGAAGAAAGTCACGCTGGGTATAGACTTTGGTAACCAAGTTGAAATCCGCAGCGGACTTTCGCCTGACGACCTCATGATCCTGAATCCGATGGACTCGCTGGTAAACGGACAATCTGTTGTGCCGCAATCACCCAAGCCTCGCGCGAATTCGTCCAGACGCGGCGCCTCAAGCGAATGATGAAATCAGGTCTAGCCCTTTGCTTAATAGCGGTCGCTTGCGTTGGATGCTCGCCGATCGGACCGGACTATGAGCGTCCCGTCGTGGACTTTCCAGAAAACTGGAAAGCCTTGCCTGGCGCCAATCCCGCGCTTTGGAAACCGGCAGAACCCGCCGATGGCGCGCCCAAAACTCAGTGGTGGAAGGCTTTTGGCGATCCTATACTCGATCAGCTGATCGAGACCTGTCTGTCCAATAACAACACACTGCAGGCATCACTCGCCAGACTCGATCAAGCGATCGCGCAAAGTGAAGCGCGTGGCGCTGCGCTTCTACCATCAGTCTCTATTGGCGCGACTGGTGCGCGCACTGAAACCTCCGCCAATCGCCCCGGGACGAACTACAGTACGGTGAACCAGTCGACCACTCAAAATAATTTCCGGCCGGTCGCGGTGATGACTTACGAGATCGACTGGCTGGGTAAAGTGCGCCGGGAAGTCGAAGCTTCACGCAGTACCGCTGAGCAAGCCGCGGCAGACACTGAAAACGTCAAACTGCTGCTGACTGCGCAACTGGCGAACAGTTATTTCCTGTTGAGGCAGTACGATGAAGAAATCCGCGTGCTGACCGGGATTACCCAGATTCAGGACAAGCTGCTGGCCCTCATCAAGAAACGCTATGACATGGGTGCGGCCGGCCGTACGGAGCTTTCCCAACAAACTGCGCTGACGCAGTCCAGTGGCGCCCAACTCGAGCTCCTCAAGTCTCAGCGCAACATCCAGGAAAATCTTCTTGCGACACTGACCGGGACGCCTGCCTCGGCTTTTAGTCTGCCACCAGGCAAACTGCCCGCAACCTTGCCAGCATTTCCTGTCGGCCTGCCCTCAACGCTTCTGGAGAGGCGCCCGGATGTTTCGGCAGCTGAGCGTGCCATGGCCGCAGCCAACGCTCAAATCGGTGTCGCCAAAGCCGCATTTTTCCCGACTCTGACGCTAGCGCCTGCTTTTATTGGGGGTGAAAGCTCAATTTTGAGCACCATCTTTAATGCCCCGTCCCTGATCTGGTCAATCGGTTTAACGGCCACGCAAACATTATTCGATGGTGGTCGCATCAGCGCCAACTACCGCTTTGCGCAGGCTGGCTACAGGGTCACTCTTGCGAACTACCGTCAATCCGTCATGGTTGCCATCCAAGAAACACAGGATGCGATGAGCACACTCCAACAACTTGATCTTGCACGCGCTAAACAAGACGAGGCTGTGAACAACCTCAATCGCGCCTATCAAATCAGCGCCATTCGTTATAGAGAAGGCCTGGACACCGCGCAGACACTTGCTTTGATTCAACAAAACCAACTGACTGCCCAGCGCATCAAATGGCAGATGCACGGTGGACAATTTATCGCGAGTGTGGCGTTGGTCAAAGCGTTGGGAGGGGGCTGGGAAGGATTTGCCAAACCTGCAACCGCACCCGATCCTGCATCTTCACCCAGCCCAGTGAAAAACTGATGACCAAATCAAAGTCATAATCAGTTTTTCTGAAGGAGCTGAAGACTTTTTTGATCAAGTCTGGAAACGTTGCCGGTGGTCAAGCCCTTGGCCAAGACATCGACTTGATTACCAGACAAATAGACTGTGGCAGCAGGCGCATTGCCCAAGATGAGTCCAGCCACGCTTGAAATCGGCACAGACAGGCTTTCACCTTGTTTGTAGATACGCTCCTCTCTCTTGCCCTCGGTCGTTTGCAAAGACACCCAACATTCGCCTTTGAAATCAATCCGCATCATGCCCCGCGCATTCTGTGCCGCAGCAGGTGGGACCTTGGAAGCCGAGTCATTCTTTTCTGGCTCAACTTCGCGCGGCGGAGGCTGAATCTGCAATGCGGAAGGCGATTGTGAAACCTGCACGGGCGCCTGAGACTGGGCAGAGCTCTGGTTCGTCACCGCGGTGGCCGGCTGGGATGATGCACTGGCATTCGCGGTGACGACGGCTGTCGACGCTGCTCCCGTCGCACCCACACTTTCAGATTTTGCGTCACTCGTTTCAGTATTTGAACTGGCTTGTGAGGAGACTTGTTCGGCGGTTTGTGGCTGAGTCCCTTTGAATGGCCAGCCCTCTGAAATTGCCAAGGCCACAGCACCCGCGACTAAAACAGCCAATCCATAATAAACATAACGGGAAGCTCCTCGCGAAGCATAGGATTTGGTCTGAGCAGGCGTAGCCGCAGACAGATGCAACTGCGCGACACCTGCCGCAGGAGACGCTTTCAAACCTTGGGCGGAGAAACCCTCTATTTGATTCACGAGCTCATTAACATCCGTACGACTTTGGAGGCCCAGGTAAAAAACGTAACTTTTAATGCCCTGTATATAACGGCGTTCGTGATGAAAACTCTCGGACTCACCCGCTTCGATCGCGAGAAGCTGGAGCTTGGAGAGCATCAGGCGACGCGCCACATCGACTTCGTCTTTTTGCTGGTTTAACCGCTCGCGCAAAAGCAACTCGCCCAACTGCACGCGCAGTGCCGTCACCGATGCAGCCTGTCCAGCATTCTGCTGATCGAGATTTTCCATGTGTTATCCAATATCGCGCGCGAACAGCTTGGAAACGTAGCCGTCAGGACGATCCATTTCATGCAAGACGGTGTAATGATTCAAGCCTGGCAGGACATGCAATCCAACCTGACAACCCTGCCCCTTTAAATGCGCAGCCATGCGTTGCGACTCACCCACCCAGTCAGTGGGTTCGGCGCCACCAACGATCACCTCGTAGCCGACATTCGCGGCAAACGGATGGCGAATCGGACTGAGCACCTGCACATCGCTGGGCTTGAGTCTGATCTCTTCATTCACTGAAATTTGCAAAACGGGCTCTACATCGAATACACCACTGATCAGATACGCTTTTTTGATGTTGTGATGCTTAAGCTGAAATTCGGCGCCTGTTTGTGCCAGCGTCGCAGCGATGATGTGGGCACCGGCGGAATGTCCTGAAACATAGATTTGAGCAGGATCAATTTGCCAAGCGGCAGCCTGCTTTTCAACCCACTCCAGACCACGCTTGGTTTGCCCCACGATCTGCTGCACCGTCACCGCAGGACACAAATCGTAATTCATCACGACGACTGAACAATCGAGTGGCAGTATGCCGTTCACCACAAAGCTGTAATCCTTTTTATCCCGGGCACGCCAATAGCCACCATGGAAAAACACCATGACAGGACGGTTAGGTTTGCCGCAATAAAAGAAATCCGCATTTTCAAGTGGCCCGTCTCCAAAGCGCAAATCGTAACGACCGACGTATTTTTGACGCGCCTCCTCACTAAGACGCGCGCCAAGTTCACTGAAATGCGCCAGCTGTTCCGGTGTCACCGTCGTACGGGGGTTGTATTGTTTTTCGATCGCTTCGTTCATCGGATATTCCTGTTTGTCAGTTCCGTTTTATATTTGATTTTTAATACTTCGGCTAGGGTGTAGTCTTGCTCCAGCCGCCACCCAGCGCCTTGAATAAATCCACGCCCGCCTGCAGGCGCAACGAACGGTTCAGCACAAACGCAAGATTGGCCTCGTTTTGCACCCGCTGCGCTTCCAGTACGTTTAAATAATCAACATAGCCCGCCTCGTAGCGCACAGTCGCCAGCTCCTGAGCCTTGGTCGCCGCAGCCACTTGTTCAGTCAGATGCAGCTCCGTCTGTAGCGTCTGGTGCACTGAAACCAGTGCGTCACCCACTTCACCAAAGGCATTTCTCACAACTTTAACGTAATTACCCAAAACTTCTTGTTGTTGGGCCTTGGCAAAATCCAAGCGGGCACTCAGAGAACCACCCGTGAATATAGGTTGCAGCAAACCGAGGCCGGCAGACCATACGGCGCTCTGACCGGAGAGAAAAGCGCTGAAATCCACACTCTGCGCACCAAACACACCGGTGAGTGAAAGCGTGGGAAAAAAGTTCGCGGTCGCCACGCCGATGCGGGCATTCGCAGCCGTCAGCTCTTGCTCGACGCGGTTGACGTCAGGCCGGCTTTCCAGCAAAGTCGAGGGCAAGCCGGCAGGCGGGATCGGCGGGATGGGCAGACCCCTCAAATCCACCGGCGCGAGGGTGAGTTGAAGCTGTCCGGTCAATATCCCCAGCTGATTTTGGACAATCGCGCGCTGACGGGTGACCTCTGACAGACTGGCCTCGGAAGCAGCCTTGGCCGCTCGCGCCTGACTGACGTCGATCGGAGACACCAGGCCTCCGTCTAGTTTGGCCTGTGCAACGCGCAGGGAGTTTTCACGAGTCTTGACGGAGTTCGTCAGCACATCGGTCTGTGCATCCAGTGCGCGCAAACGTAAATACGTATTGGTGACAAGCGCCGATAGCGTCAGGCGCACACTATCCTGCTCGTACTGGCTGGCAGTCGCCAGCGCAGTTGCTGACTCGATGTTTCTGCGCACACGACCCCACACATCGATCTCATATGAGGTGACCAATCCAACCTGGGATGTATTGGCTTGAAAACCGACACCCGAGACAGACACAGACGTTCCCGAGGAGGCGCGCGTGCCTGATGCGGTCATATTCAACGTGGGATAGAGTGAAGCGCCTGCTTGACGGGCCAGAGCCTGCGCTTGCGCCAATCGGGCCACTGCGATCTGAACATCCGCATTATTCTTTTGTGCGCTCTCGACCAGCTGATTCAGGACTGGATCGTTGAATAAAGTCCACCACGCCGTCAGCGAGACGTTGGCCGGAACAAAAGGACCTGCACCTGGATTCGAGGATGGAGTCCCGGCAGTCGCCGACAAGGTTGACGGTGTCCTGTAGTTCTCGGGTAACTCAACCTGAGGCCGCTCATAATCAGGTCCCAGCAAACAGCCACTCAACACTGCGACAGAGCCGAACACCACCCCGAGTCGTCTCAAGGAACGCAGCCCGTTCAGTTTACGAAGCGTCATGGTTCCTCCCCGTCAACGACTGGCTTTCAGAGGCCCCTGCTGGGAGTTTTGTCTCGGTTTGTGCAGTGGATTTATTTTTTTTACGCGAGAGCCAAGTAAAGAACATGGGCACAAAAATAGTCGCGATAAAAGTCGATGCCAGCATCCCGCCGAACACGCCCGTACCCATGGATTGCCGGGCCGCAGCGCCCGCCCCTGAAGAAATCACCAGGGGGAACACCCCGAGAATGAAAGCCAGCGACGTCATCACAATCGGTCTGAAACGAAGCCGCGCCGCAGTCAGTGCCGCATCCATCGTACTCATGCCTTGGGCCCGCTTTTGAGCCGCGAACTCAACCACCAAAATAGCGTTTTTTGCGGACAGGCCAATCAACACCAGCAAACCGATCTGAAAATAAATATCATTAGGCATGCCCCGCAACAACACTGCCAGCAGTGCACCGAACAACGCAAAAGGCACCGCGAGCAACACTGCGATCGGCAGAGACCATCGTTCATACTGTGCGGCCAAAATCAGAAAGACCATCACGATGCCAAACATAAACGCCAGACCGGACGCATCTCCTGTTCGAATCTGCTGATATGCCTGTCCCGCCCACGCAAGCTCGTAACCGGGGGGCAATGAGGCGCGCGCGGTCTCTTCCACGATTTTGATTGCATCGCCAGAGCTCACGCCTTGGACCGCACTGCCCAAAACTTTGGCGGCGAGAAAGCCGTTAAAGCGTTCCAACTGCTCGGGTCCGACAATTTGCTTGACGGAAATCAGTGCGGATACCGGTACCATGCTGCCATTATTCGCGCGCACATAAATCTGACCCAAATCAGTGGGCTCGGTTCTGTACTGTGAGTCCGCCTGCATCTGTACCCGATAGGTCCGGCCATTCAGGTTGAAATCATTGACATAGAGCGCCCCCATCGTCGCTTGCAGGCTGAGATACACATCGGCGACAGGAATACCGAGCGACAGTGCTTTGGCCTCGTCCACCTCGACATACAGCTGGGGCGCCGTGGGTCTGAAAAACGTATTGATACCCGTCAGTTTGGGCTGCTTTTTAAGTTCTTCGGTAAAGTTATTGACGACACTTGCCAACTCGGGCACCGAAGGCTCCCCCTTGGACTGCACATAAAACTCAAAACCACCTGCCGAGCCCAAGCCTCGAATGGGTGGTGGATTGAAAACCAGCGCCATACCATCTGGCAAACTCATTCCGACACCCGTGAATTTCTTGGCCAGTTGCTCGGACGACGAGGAGCGTTCATCCCAATCCTTGAGGGGAATGAAAATCGTACCGGCATTGGCTTTATTGCCACCCCCGATAATATCCCGACCGGCAATCACAAAAACCCTGGCCACGCCCGGATCTTGAAGAACACGCTTTTGAAAAGTGTCGCCAGTCTGTTCGGTACGCTGCAAACTCGCACCATCCGGCAACACGAGCGCACTGATTAGATAGCCTTGATCCTCGGCCGGGACAAAACCGCCTGGCACCAGGCGAAACATCACAAAACAACCCACCAGAATCGCGCCGAATACTGTCGTACCAATCACGCGATGATGCAAAGTTTTATCGACAAGCTTGGTGTACTGAGCAGTGAGCGCGGCAAAGCTGCGATTGAACCAACCAAACCCTTTGGGCGCATGCATGCCGGGTTTGAGCAAGACGGCACACAGGGCGGGCGTCAAAGTCAACGCCACAATGCCTGACAACACGACAGCCAGGGCGACAGTCACGGCGAACTGCTGATAAAGCGTGCCGGCAATACCGCCAAGAAAAGCAACAGGAATAAATACCGCGGACAGCACCAACACGATTGCCACGACCGCCCCGGAAACCTCGCGCATCGCTTCGTATGCGGCGTCTTTAGGCGAAAGATTGCGCTCCGCCATCAAGCGCTCGACGTTTTCAAGCACGACAATCGCATCATCCACCACGATCCCGATCGATAGCACCATCGCAAACAGCGTGAGCGTATTGATTGAAAAGCCAAACGCCCACAAACCTGCGAAGGTACCAATCAAGGAGACCGGCACCGCGATCAAAGGGATCAGTGTCGCCCGCCAGTTTTGCAAAAAGACGAACACCACAATGGCTACCAGAATCATCGCCTCGAACAAGGTTTTGATGACCTCGTTGATCGAAGCGGTCACGAACTTTGTGGTGTCAAACGGAATCACATAATCGATACCCGGCGGAAACTTTTTTGACAGTTCTTGCATTTTGGCGCGCACGCTTTCCGCCACAGCCAACGCGTTACCGCCAGATTGTAGATACGTTGCGACCAGGGCCACGGGCTTACCGACAAGCTTGGTGTTGGCGTCGTAATCTGCCGCACCGAGCTCGATGCGCGCGATATCCTTGAGCTTGAGGGCGCCACTGGCACCATCAGATCTGATGACGATATCGCCAAATTGCTCAGGCGTCACGAGTCGGCCTTTCGCAGTCACTGTGTACACAAGTTGCTGTCCCTGAGGGGCAGGCTCTTGACCGATTTTTCCAGCAACGTTCTGTTTATTTTGAGCTGCGATCGCCGCAGCTACATCAGGTGCGGTGATGCCGAGCTGAGCCATACGATCGGGCTTGAGCCAGATCCGCATGGAGTAGTCCTTGGCACCCAAAATCTGCGCATCGCCCACACCCGGCAGGCGCTTGAGCTCATCCACGATGTTGACGAGTGCGTAATTAGAGAGGTACAGATTCGAATGTTCTTCGGATGGAGAGGTGATCGCCGTCACGAGCAAAATATCATTTGAACGCTTTTGAACTGTCACACCAAACTGGCGCACGATATCGGGAAGTCTGGGCTCGGCGATCTTGACCCGGTTATTCACGTTGACGGTCGCGGTGTCGATGTTCGTACCCACTTCAAACGTCGCCGTGATGGAAAGCGCGCCGTTCGATTGTGCGCTTGAATTGAAATACAAAAGATTTTCAACGCCTGAGAGCTGCTCTTCGATGGGCCCTGCAACTGTACGGGTGAGCGTTTCAGTCGAGGCGCCTGGATAGTTGGCTGTGATGATGACAGTTGGCGGAGCAATTTGGGGATATTGCGCCACAGGCAAGCCACGCGCAGCCATCAAACCCGCAATCACGATTGTGATGGAAATCACCGCCGAAAAAATCGGCCGGCCGATAAAGAAGCTGGATAAACTCATCGACCGTCCTTGGCTGTGCCTGGCGAGGCCTCGTCAAGCGCCACCACGTTAGGTTTGACGACCGTACCGGGACGGATCTTGATGATTTGATCGGTGATCACACGGTCACCGGGCTTCAGACCCGACAAGACAATCCAGTTTTTTCCCAGCCATTTTCCAACCTTGATCGGGGTCGGTACCACCTTGTTTTCCGGACCGACCGTCCAGACCATAAAGCCACGCTCACTTTGAATCACTGAGGCTTGCGGAACCAAAAATACATTTTCCTGCATGCCCGTCGTCACGCGTATCCGCAAAAACTGCCCCGGGAGGATTTCACTTTTAGGGTTGGGAAACTCCGCGCGCATTTGTTGCGTACCGAGCTTTGGATCGATGAAGGTCGACTGGAAGTTCAGTTTTCCTTTTTGGTCGTAAACCTGACCATTCGGCAACAACAACTCAACGCCCGTTTCTTGCTTGGGATCGAGGCGACCTCCTGGCAATTGCGCGGTGTCGCTGCTCGACAAACCAAATCTTACCCAGATGGGATTGATCTGATAGATGGAGGTCAGTAGACCCGCATCACCCGTGCTTGAAATCAAATTGCCCTCCGAGCGCAGCGAGCGGCCAGTGATTCCACTGACCGGGGCTCTCACAGTGGTCCAGTCGAGATTCAGCTGAGCAGTTTTTAAAGTCGCCTGGGCAATTTCGTTGACCGAGGTCGCATCATCGAATTCTTTGCGGCTGACTGCCTGTTTGCTGTAGAGCAACTTCAAACGCGCGGCCTCGCGGGCAGTCTGTTTGGCTCGCGCCTGGGCTTCTTCTAGAGTGATTTTGAAGGGTTGAGGATCGATTTGAAACAGGGGCTGGCCAGCCTCGACAGGACTACCCTCCTCGTACAAACGCTTGAGCAAGATTCCGTTGACGCGCGCGCGCACTTCGGTTTCTTTTGCCCCTTCGGCTTGGGCGGTCACCTCAAGTACATTTGGGAGATTAGTGGATTTTGCCTCTATGACCGAAACCGGCAAGGGCCCCTGAGGACCCGCAGGTTGAGCCCGCAACGGTGCCCCCCAGACCAGGCATAATGCAGTTAGACCCAGTGCGATCTTGGCAATACTTCCTCTGAGCGGAACTTGCGAATTGATTTTGAAGTAGTTGGGTACTGATATGAGCACTGCACCGATCATCTGGGATTCCTGAACATTCATCCAATTCCATGATTCTATACGGGTAAACCCAAATATCTCGGAAAAATGGCCAGATTCCCGCAAGAAACTGGCCCAGAATGCGCTCGAGGACTCGATCGATTCAGTCTAAATTTCGACAAATGGCCTGTGTCACATCCGTGCAAGATGCTTGACCTCCCAAATCCCGCGGGATCACCTTGCCTTGAGAGAGGGTCAGCTCGACGGCGCGCTCAATGCGCTCCGCAGCTTCGGTCAGCTGCTGATCCTGGTGGCGGTCTCCTAGCCAACGCAACATGAAAGACCCTGACAGAATAGTGGCCAATGGACTTGCGACGTTGAGTCCTGCGATGTCGGGGGCTGATCCATGCGCTCCCTGAAATAAACCGTGATGGTCACCGAGCTCGCCTGAGGGGGCAATCCCCATCCCGCCTACCGTCGCCGCCCCCAGATCGGAAATAATGTCTCCAAACATGTTTTCAGCGACGATGACATCGTAAAACTCGGGCCGTTTGACTAAATGCACCGTCATCGCATCTACGTAAGAGTAGTCAATCGCCACATCCGGGTAACTCTGGGCAACCTCATCGCAAATCGCTCTAAAAAAAGCGTAGCTGCGCAAGATATTGGCCTTGTCGCAGACAGTCATCCGGCGTTTGTGATCTGAGGGCGCGCCGCTGCGCTTGCGAGACAATTCGAAAGCAAATTTGGCAATGCGCTCAACGCCCTTTCGGGTCACGACCAGCGTATCGGTAGCAACCTCTCCCCGCAACAAGACACCCGCACCGCGGCTGGCGTACAGACCCTCTGTATTCTCGCGCACGATGACATAGTCAATATCACCCGCCTGACGATTTTTGAGAGGCGAAAAATCCCCTTGATAGAGGCGAATGGGTCGTACATTGGCGTACAGATCCAGCTTGAAACGCAGCTGCAAATGCAAATCGTTACCCACTTCGGTCCCATCAGGATAGGTCACATCCGGTAAACCAGCCGCGCCATGGAGCATGGCATGCGAGTGTTGACAGGCGGCAAAGGTTTCCTCTGGCAAAACAAAGCCAGACTTGACGTAATGCGAAGCCCCGCCCGGAAATTGATTGAAATCCATGATGCCCGACCCCAGCGCCTCCTTGAGCACATGCACGGTCGCGCCGCACACCTCTGGTCCAATACCGTCACCTTCAATCGTCGCAATCTGGTACTTGGCCATCTCGATCCAGCCTCCTCTATGAATGGTATGGACCCAATCCATTTGAACTTGGGTCTCTTTCTAATTTGCAGTCGTAGTATATGTTTACAATGTTCTGGCGTCAGTGATTCTCTTGGGCGCGTCTCTTCAGCGCTGAGCTTGAGCGCTGGGCTTGTGTGCTTATCTTCACGACAATTATTTTCAGAACCGTTTTCAACAGGAACAGTCATGACCATCAAGATCGATTACGTCTCGGATATCGCATGCCCCTGGTGTGCCGTCGGACTGGGTGGTCTGGAGATCGCTTTAAAAAATATCGGCGATGAGATCCCTGTTGAAATTCATTTTCAACCGTTTGAACTCAATCCACACATGCCGCCTGGCGGACAAGAAGTGTTTGAACACCTGACACAAAAATACGGAAAAACAGTCGCTGAAGTCCGTGCAACGCAGGAAAACATCAAAGCTCGCGCAGCGGCGGTGGGGTACCCTTTTCACCCCGAGGGTCGCAAACACGTCTACAACACCTTTAATGCGCATCGGTTACTTTACTGGGCCGGTCTGGAGCATGACCCTGCCGCACAGCATCGCCTGAAACGCGAACTGCTGATTACCTACTTTACACTCGCTGTCGATCTCGACGACAAAAGCAACCTGATTGCCGCGGTGGAGCGCGCCGGTCTTGACACCGCTCGCGCAAAAAGCATTCTGGAGAGTGAGGAATTCAAAGCAGAGGTACTTGCCCAAGAGCAGAAATACACCAGTATGGGCATCCACTCGGTTCCCTCGATCATCATCAACGATCAGTATCTGCTCCAGGGTGCTCAGCCACCTGAAGCCTTTGAACAAGCACTTCGCCAAATTGCCGCTGAAAGTGCCCAAAACGCTTGATTTTGTAATTGAAACCACCATTTTATTTAACAACAGCTCGATCATTTAGATTTCGAGTATTTCAGTACGGAGACATCACATGGACTTACAACTTAAAAATCGTGTCGCATTGGTCACAGGCGGCTCTCAAGGCATCGGTAAGGCCGTTGCCATGAAATTTGCCGAGGAAGGCGCCACCGTCGTCATCGCAGCGCGTGGCCAAGCCTTGCTCGATGAGGTCGCTGCACAGATTCGCGCGGCGGGTGGCAAAGTCACCGCCATCGCGGCTGATGTGTCCAAAGACGAGGAATGCACACGACTTGTGCAAGAAGTCTTGAAAGCGCATGGACGTCTGGATATTTTGATCAATAACGCGGGGACATCCGCGACAGGTGAGTTCGAATCGGTAACCGACGACAAATGGCAAGCTGATTTTGATTTGAAACTGTTCGCGGCGATTCGTCTGACCCGACTGGCGATTCCGGAAATGAAAAAAAACAATTGGGGTCGCATCATTAATGTGACCAACATTGGCGCCAAGCAACCCAAAGAAAAATCCATGCCCACCACGGTGACGCGCGCAGCGGGACTCGCGATGACAAAAGCCTTGTCGAAAGAATTCGCACCCAATAACATTTTGGTCAACAGTGTTTGCATTGGTTTGATTCGTGCCGGCCAACATGAACGCAAAGCAGAAAAAGCGGGTATCCCCGTCGAGCAAATGTATGAAACCATGGGCAAGACAATTCCCCTGGGGCGTGTCGGCCGGGCTGAGGAAGTGGCCAATGTCGTGACCTTCCTGGCATCCGAGGGTGGCAGCTACGTCACTGGCAGCAGCGTCAACCTGGACGGCGGCTTATCCGCAGTCATGTAAATACGGAGACGTCTGATGTCCTCTCTCACGACAACTGTTAAAGCCATGGTGTTCGATACGTTCGGCTCCGTGGTCGACTGGCGCGGCAGCATCACACGCGACCTGACTCGCTGGGGTCAGGAAAATGGTTTCGAAGCCGACTGGACGGCATTTGCTGTCAAATGGCGAAGCATGTACCAGCCCTCCATGGAGGCGGTCCGCAGCGGCAAGCGCCCTTTCACCATTCTCGATGTCCTGCATCGCGAATCACTCGAGGTCCTGATCAAGGAATTTGGGCTCGAAGCGATGACCGAGGCCCAGCGCGTTCATGTCAATAAAGTCTGGCATCGGCTTGACGGTTGGCCCGATGCGGTGGGTGGCTTGACCCGCCTCAAAAGCAAATACATCATCGCCCCACTTTCAAACGGCAATATTTCCTTGCTGACCGACATCGCCAAGTACACCGGGTTGCCCTGGGACCTAAATCTCTCGACCGAGGTGTTTCGCTGTTACAAACCCCAGCCACAGTCCTATCTGGGCGTCTGCGCAGCTTTACAACTCGAGCCCGGCGAAGTGATGATGTGCGCCGCCCACAATGACGATCTGCTTGCGGCCCGCAACGTGGGACTCAAAACCGCTTTTTGGCCGCGTCCGACCGAACACGGTCCGGGACAGACCACCAATCTGGTTGCGGCGCACGACTGGGACATCGTCGCCCGGGATATTCGTGACCTAGCGACCCAGATGGGCGTTTAAAGATAAGCTTTTAAGTTAGTAGATCTTGGGGCTAAGAGTCTGGGATCAGCCAGCCGTTAGCGCCAGATCTGCTGCTCAAGTGACATCTGGCCTTGATCGCAAGATACAAAGATCTCGCTATCCTGAATATTGACGTGCACAGTCATTGTGCGCGCAGCCCAGGTCGCAAGGACTTTTGTTTGCTCGGAGGGCAAGCAAACCACCTTGAGATTTCGCGTTCGGGCGAGTTTGTTTTGAACGGAATCCCACCAGATCTTGCTGGTGTGTCCGCCATAGCAATAAATCACAACCTCGGTGGCACGGCCGCAAGCTTTTAAAATACGACGTTCGTCAGGCTGGCCGACCTCGATCCAGAGATCGATCGCGCCAGTCAGATCCTTGCGCCAGAGATCGGGTTCATCCGCATCGCTGATGCCTTTTGTAAAGACAAGGTCCTCGTGTGCATTCAAGGCAAAGGCCAAAAGGCGTACCATCATTCTTTCGTCAGTTTCGGAAGGATGACGTGCCAGCGTCAAGGCGTGACTTTCGTAGTAGTGGCGATCAGAGTCCGCCACATTGAGTTCAGCTTTGTAGATTGTCGCGCGCAGGGCCATGAGTCGTCTTAAAGTACAGTCTGACGCCAGAGCGTCGAAACAGAAGTAACGGGAAATTCTGGATTATCCTTCATAACCCACACTTAAGTGAATTTTCATGACAAACCCACAGATTGACGCCATTGCTCAAACACTGCTGACCGCACGACGCACGCAGACGCCGGCTGATGCCACCCCTTTTATGGGGCAACTCAAGAGCGTCGCCGAGGCCCTGGCCGTGCAGGACATTGTCCTTGCAGCGCTGGCACTGCAACAGGCTCCGATTTCGCGTCACTGGAAATCAGGCGGCCCCTCCAGGACGGCCGAGATCTTGAACACGGCATTGCTCGATAGCGGAATCTGGAAAAATCCCGCACAGGCCGGTCATCATCACTTTAATCTGCGGCTGATCGAAATCGAAATTGGTTTTAAAACAAAACATGCCGTCACCCCGGCACAAGCACTGAACATGACGCAAGAACAAGGTCACGCCCTGATCGAGGCCTTTACTGTCACGATCGAAATTGTCGACTCACGCTGGCAACAAGGCAATGACACCGAGGCGTTGCTCAAGCTCGCGGACATGCAATCGCACGGTGCCCTGGTGGTCGGACAATGGCAACCCTATGGCGAGCAAGAAGCGCGACGCGACTGGTCCAAGCAACGCTGTACCGTCAAAATCGGTGATCAGGCTCCATTAGAATTTATCGGCACACACTCCATGCAAGACCCGCGATGGGTGATTCCCTCCTGGGTGCAACATGCGACGGCCAAGGGCCAAACGCTCCCAGCTGGTTCGATCGTCACGACAGGCAGCTGGTCAGGCGTCCCTGCAGCCCAGGCGGGCGATTTGGTTGTCGCCCAGTTTGACGGCATTGGCTCAGTCTCAATCCAGCTTTAACTATGATTCATATTACTGAACTACGCCTGCCACTCGAACACACTGAAGCTGACTTGCGCTCAGCTGTGATCGAGCGGCTTGGTATCACTCCCGCGCAATTATTGTCGTTTGAAATTTTCAAACGCAGCTACGATGCGCGCAAAAAAACCGCCCTGACTTTCATTTACACCATTGATGTCAAGGTGACAGAACCTGAGCTGTTATTAAAAAAGTTCAGGGGCGATCCTCATATTCGGCCGACACCTGATACAGAATATAAATTTGTCGTACCCGCCGCACAGCCAAGTCAAACATCGCGTCCACGCCCGATCGTCATCGGCTTTGGTCCATGCGGGATCTTTGCCGCGCTGCTTCTGGCGCAGATGGGTTTAAAACCGATTATTCTGGAGCGCGGTAAAGCCGTTCGCGAACGCACTCAGGACACCTGGAAACTTTGGCGGAAAAATATTCTCAACCCGGAATCAAACGTGCAGTTCGGTGAAGGTGGAGCCGGTACCTTTTCTGACGGCAAGCTCTATAGCCAGATCAAAGATCCTAAATTTTACGGACGCAAAGTGATCCGGGAGTTTGTCAAAGCGGGCGCTCCCGAGGAAATTCTGTATGTGGCCAAGCCGCACATCGGGACCTTTCGCCTCGTTGGCGTTGTTGAAAAAATGCGCGAAGAAATTATCGCTTTAGGTGGTGAAATTCGCTTTTCACAAAAAGTTGTCGGCTTTGATATTCAAAATCAGCAAATCCGCGCTGTCCAACTCGAAAGCGGCGAAACGCTTGCAGCAGACCATGTCATCGTCGCGCTTGGACATAGCGCGCGCGACACGTTCAAGGTTCTGCACGATGCGGGCGTCTACATGGAAGCCAAACCTTTTTCAGTCGGTTTCCGAATCGAACATCCTCAATCCCTGATCGACCGTGCGCGGCTCGGACCGAATGCAGGCAACAAACTCATTGGCGCCGCAGACTACAAGCTCGTGCATCATGCCAGTAACGGGCGAGCCGTCTACAGTTTTTGTATGTGCCCGGGTGGTACCGTTGTTGCGGCAACGTCAGAGCCTCACCGCGTTGTGACAAACGGCATGAGCCAGTATTCACGCAACGAACGCAATGCCAACGCAGGAATTGTCGTCGGGATCACGCCAGAGGATTATCCTGGCGGACCGCTTGCAGGCATCGACTTTCAGCGTCAAATCGAATCCCACGCCTATGTGTTGGGTGGCAGCACCTACGAAGCCCCCGGACAACTCGTAGGTGACTTTCTGGTGGGACGCGCTTCGACAAAGCTCGGCAGTGTGATCCCCTCTTACAAACCGGGTGTGCACCTGACAGATTTGGCCACCAGTTTACCCGCCTATGCCATCGAAGCGATCCGGGAGGCCCTACCCGCCTTTGAAAAACAAATCAAAGGCTTTTCCATGCATGATGCGGTGTTGACTGGCGTAGAGACTCGAACCTCGTCACCCCTGCGCATGACGCGCGGTGCGGACTTTCAGAGTCTGAATGTCAAAGGTCTCTACCCGGCAGGTGAAGGCGCAGGTTATGCCGGGGGCATTTTGTCCGCGGGTGTCGACGGAATCCGAGTCGCAGAGGCGCTCGCGCTCAGCTACGTGTCCGCTTAGGTCTGACCCCTCTCATGAAACGAAATTCGCGACGTCCGGATTTTGACGCCACGCTCGGCTACGAATATCCGACGCACTTGCGAGACCGTATCGCCGATCTGCCCACGACGCCCGGAGTCTATATTTTTCACGGCGAATCTGGCGATCTGCCGCTCTATATTGGCAAAAGCGTCAATATACGGTCGCGCGTCATGTCTCATCTGCGCACTGCAGATGAAGCCCGCATGTTGCGGCAGACACACAGTATCTCCTTTATCCGTACGACCGGAGAGATCGGTGCGCTCTTGCTCGAAGCCAGACTGATCAAAGAACAACAACCCCTTTTTAATCACAAGTTGCGACGTAGTCGTCATATCTGTTCAGTACGACTCGATGGCGATCAACCCGAAATTGTTTATTCCAATCAAATCGATTTTTCCAGCACTCCAGACTTGTATGGTCTGTATGCCAGTCGACATTCTGCGATCGAAGCTTTAAAGAATATTGCGGATGAACAACGGCTATGTTTCAGTGTGCTCGGTCTGGAAAAACTCACGGGGGATCGACCTTGCTTTCGCGCGATGCTCAATCGATGTGCCGGCGCCTGTCATGGTCAGGAATCTCGCGCTGCGCACCGATCGCGACTGCTTGAAAGTTTGTCGCACACACGCGTGATCTGCTGGCCCTACCCGGGTGCGATCGGCTTGATCGAGCGTTTGGATGACGAGACACAAATCCATGTCGTCAACAACTGGTTTTATCTGGGTAGTGTCGCGACGCTCGAAGAAGCACGGACGCTGCATCTGACAGCGCCCAGCTTTGACAGTGATGGCTACAAAATATTATGCAAACCGATCATGAGCGGTTCTGCGGAAATAGTCGAGCTTTGAACCTGAAACTGCCCTGATTGAACAACTCGTGGATCGCGATCAGTGCTCGGGCGTCAATGCCACGTTGTTGAGCTTATTCAGTGTTTCAGGCCACTGACGTTTCTGCGCCGACTGCAGCAGCACGCGACCCCAGGACATCCAGCCATCCCAACCGATACGTTTATCCCAGGAATTTCCCCAGCAAGCCGCAGTTTGCACGCCAGCCTCGGCATACTGTCGACCCAAATCAAAATTGCGCTCGGTCATATGTAGCTGCGACAACACCATGTAAGGCTCGGCGACCCAAGGGTTGAGCTTGATGGCTTGTTCCAGCACCGCCGCAGTCGCGGCCGATGACATCAACGGCTGGCTTTGCTGCATAACCGACCAGTACAGAGCCGCAGCAGCAGCCTCATCACCGGGCGCCATCACCTGACGTCCGTGATCAAACACGGGCGGCTGAGGCAATTGATTTTTCAGGGCAGGATGTTGCAAAAAATGACCTAAACGCGAAATCTGACCCCAGCGATAAGTCGTGGGTCGCATGGGCCCGGGCCAAAGCGCCGCCGCCCAATGCTGCTGGGCGGGCTGGGCTTTGTAATCCGGATAGCCCATATAGATGTCATCTTGCCAGCTATACCATTGCTCGCAAATGTCAGCCATGCTCACGACAATGAAGGCTGCGACATCGCGGGCGGACAACTCAAAAGGCGCGCCCTGAAGCGTAATGATTAAGCTTCCGTCATTTTTCAGGTTTCCCTTGAACAATTCGCCCAAAAACTCGATCCGCGACATCACGCAAAACAAATGGATCAAGCGTTCAGCGTCCTCACCAACCGCCTCTTGCAAACGGCCGCGTTCACTTTTAGGATCAAACTTCATCAAATCCACATGCGCATTTCCATACACGCTGTGCAACAGCCCCAACTGACGAACATGTTTGGGCTGTTGCCATAGCGTCAGCGTGCGCGCCACACCAATCAGGTGATGACGAAATGTTCCTGCCTTGTGCCAGTCTTGACCCACACCTCGTCCCAGCACAAGAGGCATGACCGGACCGAGGTCTGGGTCGTGCTGCAGCCACTCCTCGTCGAGCAGGCTGATCGCTCTGGAGAGCTGAGTCTGGTCAAGGGTGGGTAAAGATGTTGTCATGCGTGATCCTCAAAGCTCTTTCAGTTTGCCGCAGCGGGACGGGACAGGACACGGCCGGGTCGTGCGCCGGTGGCCTTGCCCTGATCCCAGACCACGGCGCCGTTCACGATCACAGTGTTGATGCCGCGCGCCATGGCGATTGGATTTTCGTATGTCGCCACTTCGTCGATCGTTTCTTCGTTGAACAATGTCAGATCGGCATATGCCCCCTCTTTCAATACACCACGGTCCGTCAATCCGAAATTGACTGCCGTCAGTCCCGTCATTTTATGTACCGCCGTCTCCAGCGAGAAAAGTCCCAGACCACGGCGGTAGTGTCCCAGCACGCGCGGAAAGGTCGACCACAAACGTGGGTGCGGAGAAGCGTCATGCGGCAAACCATCGGATCCAATCATAGTGGGACCGAACTGCATGATTTTCTGGACATCGCCCTCGTCCATGCGAAAGTAAATCGCTCCGGCAGGTAACAAACGCTCGACGGCCTCTTCTTGTGTCACACCCATTTTTTCAGCGATCTTGTCCAGATCCTGACCCGCATACTGGGGCAAGGTTTTCGACCATGTGACAATCACGCGCGCGGAAGTCACCGCTCGGCTCATCGACAAGACAGTTGAACCCGCCGTATAGGGGTAACAGTCCAGACAGATCGGCTGCTTGGCCATGCTCTTGCGGATGAATTCGAGCGTCTCATCCGAACGCCCATAATTTTTGGCGCCAATCACCTTGTGGTGCGAAATCACCACCGGCACACCCACCTCGCGACCAATGCGGAATGTCTCTTCGAGCGAGTCCATCACACCATCCGCCTCATCGCGCATATGTGTGCAATACAGACCGTTGTATTCTTTGAGAGGGCGACAAATCTCGATGACTTCCTCAGTGGGTGCCGCCACGGCAGGCTCATAAAACAAGCCTGTCGACACGCCAATCGCGCCTGCCTGCATGGCTTCGACCACGAGCTCACGCATCTGCTCGATCTGAGCAGGTGTGGCGGGCTTCTCCAGATCGTCCATCGTCGCGACTCGCAAGGTCGTATGACCCACCAGCATGGCACGATTGGTGGTCGAGGGTTCAGCGCGCAATGCATCCAGGTACTCCGCGAAGCTGCGATATTTAAACCAGTGACCCACATCATCAAGCAAATTCAAAGGTGGCGTCACAGGATCCGGAATCGGGCGCGGCATCGGTGCGAGCGACACGCCGCAGTTCCCGCCGATAATGGTCGTCACGCCCTGACTGACCTTTGGGGTCATCTCGGGACTGGACAGCATCATGCGGTCATCATGCGTATGCGCATCGATGAAGCCTGGCGCGGCGACCTGGCCCTTCAAATCGATTTCTTTTTTTCCCGAACAGCCTGAGAGATCGCCAATTTTCGCGATGCGGTCGCCATTGATTCCAATATCGCCTTTGAAACGATCCGCTCCTGTGCCATCGATCACCGTAGCATTTTTAATCAGCAAATCAAATTGTGTGCTCATCTCTTCCGACTCCAGATAAATTGAAATTCAGGCTGCGATTGGTAGTGCAACTTCGCTCGCGTCTCATGCCGCGATCTTTGCGCCCTTGTCGCCAAGATCCCAAAACAAACCCGCCATCAGTTGCAAGGATTCGCGCGCAACCGAGCCCAGCATATGTTCGTTCGGAGCATGCTGCGAACACGCTGCATAAGAGTGCGGCACCCAGACAGTTGGCAGCGCCAGGATTTTTGAAAACGCATCATTGGGCAGCGTGCCGCCGAGGTTTGGCAAGACGTCCACGTCTTTGCCTGTCGTCTGAGTGATGGAAGCTGCGGCCATTTTTACCCAGGCATTGTCAGGGTCCAAGCGCGTGGCCTCTGCCGCCTCTCCTCGGCTTGGCAAAGCCTCAACATCTGTAAAACCATGCGCATCCAGGTGCTCACGGATATGCTTGAGGAAATTTTCATTATCACTGCCCACGACGTACCGCAGCTGGCAGAAGGCAATCGCATAACCAGGAATCGCATTGACGGGTGCATCGGGATTGCCCGTTTTAAACGCAAGCGTTTCAAACGTATTCCAGGCAAAGACTCGCTCGGTTGGCGTGAGTCCCGGTTCGGCCCAGTCTGGATCGATTTCAGGATCATTGGGACCGCCGCCCACTTGAATGTTTGCCAATGCACGACGCACATTGTCAGGCAGCGAACTGGGCAACAATTTCGGTACGAGTATGCGTCCCTTCGCATCCACCATGGAGGCAATCGCATGCGCAAGACGGATACCTGGATTTTTAAGCAAACCACCCCAGTTACCCGAGTGATGACCGCCATCGCGAACATTCAAACGCAATTCAAAATTAAAGGCTCCGCGCGAGCCCAGAAACAGTGTTGGACGCGATGCAGACACCCGAGGACCATCGGACGCGAGAAAGAGATCAGCCTTGAGCAGATCTCCGTGCAGGGTGCACATTTCACGCAAACCGGGCGAGCCCATTTCTTCGCCCATCTCGATCAGCAACGTCACGTTGTAGCCCAGCTTGCCCTGGCGCGCCGTGATGACCTGCTCGAGTGCTGCGAGGTTGATCGTGTGTTGACCTTTGTTATCCGCTGTGCCACGCCCATACCAACGGTCGCCACGAATGCTCAAGGTCCAGGGTGCGAGTCCCTCGTGCCACTGTGGAGCATATCCGCGGACCACATCGCCATGCCCATAAGTCAATACGGTGAAATTTGCCTCCGGCTCGGTCCGGCGCGCAACCAGAAAAGGCGCCCCTCCTTCGATCGGATTCGGTACGATTTTGCAGTCAAAGCCCAGCTTGGTCAGCAAAGGCGTGAGCTCATCGGTGAGATAAGAAGTGAGCACCGGAATCTTGCCCGGCTCCTGACTCTCCGTCGGAATCGCGACCCTGCGTTCAAGGGTGGCCTGAAACTGACCTTGATCAAAATAGGCGGTGGCTAAATCAATGGCTTGCTGACGGCTCATGGGGGGCTCACTAGAAAAAGGACATCCCAAGCTTAAAGCTTGGCACTCAATCGCACAACCTCGCCCGCGCGAGGTTTTTTTAAGTCATTTAAAGTGGATAATAAGGAAAAAATAACCCCGAGACAGTCTAAACAATCCGATGTCCTCCCGTATCTATCGCGCTGTCAGCGTCACCGGCGCGGCCCAAGTCATTGCTAGCGCCGGCGCGCACTATCTTCCCGCCGTCATCGCGCTGCCCGCGAGCCAGGAGCTTTCGCTGTCCCCGGCCATTTTGTTTGCCGGTTTTTCCGTAGCGCTGGGTGTTTCGGCTTTAGCGGGGCCCATCTCTGGCAAACTCGTGGATCGCTTTGGCGGACGCCCCGTGCTGATGCTGTCCAATGTGATCTTCGCACTCGGACTCACGAGTCTGGGCTTTGCTCAAGGCATGTGGTCCGTGCTTTTCGCCTATGCCATACTGGGTCTGGGGATGGCCACAGGGCTTTTCGAGGTCGCTTTTTCGGCAATTGTGCGGTTGTTTGGCAAAAGCTCGCGCAATCCCATCACCGGCGTCACTCTGATCGCCGGTTTCGCGAGTTTTGTTGCGTGGACGGTCTCTGTCTACGTCGAGTCCAAGCTCGGCTGGAGTGGCGTATGTTGGTTTTGGGCCTGCGTCCACATATTGGTCGGTTTACCTCTCAATGCGTTACTGCCGAGTCCTTTGACTCCGAGCGCGGAACTCGCGCTCCAGAAAGATTCGGCTCAGGACAACTCCAAAAACCCCTCTGCAACCGTCACTGCATCTGCCACCGCATCTGTAACCGCATCTGTAACCGCATCTGTAACCGCAGCGACCACCGCAGCATCGCCCCCGCCAAATCCAGCCGACCCCGCGCCGATTCCCAGCAAGGTCACAGCTTTTTTGCTGGCCTTTGTGTTCGCCGCCAACTCCTTCGTTGGCATGGGCCTGATGATCCACATGCCACGCATGCTCGAAGGCATGGGCGTACCTCTTGCCCTGGCCTTTACCATCGGCTCGCTGGTCGGTCCCTCCCAGGTTTTGGGGCGTTTGATCGATTTCTTTTTTATGCGCAGGTGGCACCCTCTGATCAGCACTCGCCTGGCGGCGCTCACGCATCCTGTGGGCGGTGCATTGTTGCTGGCCTTTGGCGCGCCCTTCGCGATGGCGTTTGTGATCCTGCACGGTATCGGAAACGGCATCCTGATTATTGCCCGCGGCACCTTGCCCCTCGCGATTTTTGGTACAAAGGGTTATGGACAAAGGCAGGGGTGGCTGATGATGCCCTCTAAATTTGCGCAAGCCGCCGCACCCTTCTTATTCGGACTGGCGCTCACCGACTGGGGCTCGAATGTGCTTTGGTTATCCTGGGGGCTAGGTCTGAGCGTATTTGTTGCGCTTTGCCTGATTTCCACAAAATACAGACCAGCCTGATTAAAATTTTTAACACTCACACCAAGACTGAATTTTGCGATGAATGATCAGACTGCAGACACCAAACGTGCGTCACCACTCTTGCGACGTGATTTCAATTACTTTGAAACCATTACGCTACGCTGGGCGGACAACGACTCCTACGGCCATATCAATAACGCGCACTACTATTCCTTTTTCGATACGGCTGTCGATGGCTTTTTAATGCATCATTCGATGCGAACAGTCCTGGCTGGCGAATATCAAACACTGGTCGTCGCTTCCGAATGTCGATATTTTCGTCAGGTCTCTTCGCCCGGCGTGATTCAAGTCGGTGTTCGAATCGGACGCCTAGGTCGCAGCTCGATCGCTTATGAAGTCGCCGTATTCAATGACGAATCAGATGAGGCCGCCGCACAAGGCCAGTTCGTGCATGTCTGCGTGAATCGTGCCTCCCAGCGCCCCGTTGCCGTTCCGGAAAGTTTCCGCCTGGCGGCGCAGACCTTCTAAATAAAACTGGAGATCTTTCATTCATGACGAACGTTGTCACAAAAGAGCAAGCGCGCAATGAACGCCATCACTATCGCTTACCGAATGGGACTGACACCTGGATTTCATCCTATGTAGGCATCAATTCTGTTGAACGCCGCGCAAAAGGCCTGCCTCCCAGAACACCCGAGGCCTTTCCCCCACCACTCGAACCAATCGCATTTCTGGTTGAGCAAGGTGCGAACAGCATGATTCCTGGTCACTACCATCAAGCCGACCAGTTTCAAGTTTTCATGTCAGGTGAAGGCAAGTTCGGCATCAAACCTATTGAAGGTCTGACCGTGCACTATGCCATGGCGTTCACACCCTATGCACCAATTCACGCAGACCACACTGGTGTCGAGTACTACACGTTACGAAATGGTTGGGATCCTGGCGCACGCTGGATGCCTGAACACCGTGAGGCCCTCAAGGGCCGCACGAAATCATACCGGCATGGTCTGGGTGCGATTCCCGCGCTGATTGGCGATGCCGAGGGTCCCAAGCACATCGAAGGTGTCCTGACTCAGATCATCGTCCCTGCCGAGGAAGATGGGCTGCTGTGCACGCTATATCAGACGACAGGCAAAACGCCGATCACCGGCCCCTCTCCCAACACCGGTCGAGGCCAATATTGGCTCGTGATGCGCGGCCAATGCCAAATCAACGGAGAACAGGCGAGCGAACGCTCGCTGGTCTTTGTCGCTCCGGATGAAGCCGCACCCGCCATCGAATCGAGTGCAGAGGGTGTGGCGATCTTGCTGATGCAATTTCCTAAAAGGGAAAACGCCTGATCAGCGTTTTCCCCTCATCAACGACCTTTAAATTGTGCGGGCCGCTTTTCCATGAAAGCGGCTCGTCCTTCTTTGAAATCCTCGCTGGCGAAACAGATTTTGACCATTTCCTCGGCGCGTGCAAGATCCTGCTCGGCAGGATGCGCGCACACCTGACGCACAATAAACTTACTCGCCGCCACCGTCAGCGGGGCGTTTTCTGAAATAGCCTGAGTATATTGATCCACGACGCTATCAATTTCTTCGGCTGAACACACACGCGAAACAAACCCCATGCGCAAGGCGTCTGCCGCATCGAAACGGCGTGCCGTCACGAAAATATCCGTTGCGTTGGCTAGACCAATCACATCAGTGAAGCGTTTGATCCCGGTATGGCCATAGCCCAGACCCAGGCGCGCAGCCGGCATTCTAAAAGTCGAATTGTCAGAACAAATCCTGATATCACAAGCTGCCGCCAAACCCAATCCGCCACCAAAACAAAAGCCTCGAATCTTGGCGATGACCGGCTTTGAACACTCGAGCGGCGCGATCATCGAGTCGGCCACGGCGTCTTCATAGTCCTTTTGTGTTTGTGGCGAGCTGCGCAAAGTATCGAACTGGGAAATATCGGCACCCGACACAAAAGCCTTTTCTCCCTGCCCGGTGATCACGATGACCCGAACCTCTGGATCGGCGTCAAAAGCGCGAATCGCTTTGGGTAAATCCATCCACATCTGCACGGACATCGCATTCATTTTGTTGGGATTGGAGATCGTAATCGTTCCAACCGCTGCTTTTTTAGTGATCAATAACTCGGCCATGAAAGTCCCTTTAAGTAACCATTGTCTTTATATTTTTAAGGCCCCTAGTATCTCTTGCAATAATTCTCAAAGCAACATATAAAACAGGCAGTCCTTTATTCAACACCTATAAAAAAACCATGTCTAAAATTCAGGCTTCATCCGCTCTCTCCAACCTTCGTGTTCTTGACATGTCGCGCGTGCGCGCGGGTCCAAACTGCGTGCGACTGCTCGCTGACTTCGGCGCGGATGTGATCCGCATCGAGCCTCCCAAAGGCGTTGATCCCAATGAAGGGATGTTCGCAGGCAATCGCGAAGGGGGTGATTTTCAAAACCTCAACCGCAACAAGCGGGCAATGACGCTCAATCTTAAAAAACCCGGCGCACTCGACATCATGATGCGTCTGGTCAAAACAGCCGACGTCGTCGTGGAAAACTGGCGTCCTGACATTAAGAAGAAACTCGGTATCGATTACGAGTCTCTGGCCAAGGTCAATCCACGCATCATTCTGGCGAGTATTTCAGGTTTTGGCCAAGAGGGTCCGTATGCTTCTCGTCCAGGCTTTGACCAGATCATGCAAGGCATGGGCGGGCTGATGTCTGTCACCGGTATTCCGGGCCAAGGTCCAGTGCGTGCAGGTCTTGCTGTTGCAGATATGAGTGCGGGTCTGTATGCCGGCATCGGCATCCTGACGGCTCTGCTGGAGCGTGAGCGTTCAGGCAAGGGACAATGGGTGCACGCCTCGCTGCTGCATGCCCAAATCGCCATGATGGATTTCCAGGCTGCGCGTTACCTCAACGAGGGAGATGTTGCAGGGCAAGCCGGCAATGATCACCCCACGTCTACGCCCATGGGCTTATTTGAAGCGAGCGATGGCTCCTTCAACCTCGGCGCCTCAGGTCAGGGTAACTGGGTACGCTTATGCGAACTCGTCGGACATCCCGAGTGGATTGCCGATCCGGACTTTGCGAATGAAAAAACACGTACAGCCAACCGCGCCCGTTGCAACAAGCTCCTGAGCGAGGTATTCAAAACTAAACCTGTCGAATATTGGGTCGAAGCCCTCAACAATGCCGGCGTGCCTGCTGGTCCGGTCTACAACGTTCCGCAAATGTTCGCTGACAAACACGTCAAGCAAGCCAACATCGCGAAAATGGTCAAAGACAAGGCAGGCAAGGAAAAGGGGTTCATTACGCAACCTGCTGTCCTGAGCCGGACTCCTGCGGATGTCGTGACGACAGCGCCTCAATGGGGTGAGCACACGCAAGAGGTCCTGGCAGAAGTCGGTTACTCAGCCGAGGAAATCGCCAAGTTCCAGGAACAGGGCGTAGTCTGATTCGTCACCTCCTGTGGCGCAACGCAAAAGGGGACACCATAGTGTCCCCTTTTTTGTGGAGCGAATAATTTATTTCTCGTCCACGACAGGGTTACTCAACAGTCCCACGCCTTCGATTTCAACTTCGATCGTATCGCCTTGCTTCATGAACACGGGCGGCTTTCTGGCGTAGCCTACACCTGCCGGTGTACCGGTAATGACAACATCGCCAGGCTCGAGCGTCATGCACTCGGTGATCAGTACCAGCGTTTCGACAACACCCCATAAAAAGCTCTTGGTATTGGCATCCTGCATCACCTGGCCATTCAAACGCGACTGGATACGCAGGCCATCCGCACCGGGAGGCAACTCGTCAGGGGTCACCAACCAGGGACCAAAGGCACCGGTCGCATCAAAGTTTTTACCGATCGTCCACTGGGTAGATTTGCGTTGATAATCGCGCAAGCTGCCATCATTGAACACGCTGTAACCAGCAATATGATCCAGCGCATTTTCAGCTGTTAAATGGCGTCCGGCCTTGCCGACCACAAACGCCAACTCTGCTTCAAAATCAAATTTATCAGATGCTTTTGGACGAATCATGGGCTCCAGATGTCCGACCATCGAGCTCGGTCCACGCATAAAGAAGCTGGGGTACTCGGGACGTGCGTGACCGCCTTCGGCTGCGTGATCGGCATAATTCAAACCCAGGCAGACAATTTTGCTGGGGCGATCAATCAGTGGAATGAAGCGGACATCTTTGAGTGACTGAGTCACTGCCGTGGCGCTTTGAGAAACCTTTTTTGCGCGCTCCATGGCGCCAGGCGTCGCGATCAACTCCAGCAAGCTCTTGGGAAGTGTCGCATCGGTGGCGGCCAGATCCACGAACTCCTGCGAACCCGCAGCCTTGAGCACGCCCACGCGTTTTTGATTGTTCTTGTCCAGATAGCTGAATAACCTCATCCTCTCTCTCCTTTATTATTTGTTAAAACTAAAACCTATAGGCTTAGAGCCACAGCCAGGCACCCACCACCAAGCCCAGTGCGATGCGATACCAGGCGAACGCACGATAGGTGTGCCGCGAGACAAATACCAGAATGGCGCGCACAACTAGCAGCGCGCAGACAAACGCACTGACAAACCCCACAGCGATCGCAAGCGTATCTTGCTGAGTGAGCAAATGCGCATGCTTATAAAAATCATAGACAGCGGCAGCCAGCATGGTTGGCATCGCCAAAAAGAAGGAAAACTCAGTCGCTGTTTTTCGCTGGATACCAGACAACATGCCAGCAATGATGGTTGCGCCTGAACGCGAGGTCCCTGGGATCATCGCCAGACATTGCGCGCAACCCACAACCAGCGCCTGCTTCCAGGTTATTTTTTCAAGTGTTTGGACTTGATTGGCATTGTCCAGCGCGCTGTTGGCTGGACGGCGGCGCTCGACCCACAACATAATCAGCCCCCCCAGCACCAGTGTCACCACCACGACACCTGGATGGAAAAACAAGGCTTTGATGGCCTTGATGAACAAGAGCCCCACGATCGCCGATGGCAAAAAAGCAATCAAGAGATTTCGGGTAAAAGCCACCTCGACGGGCTCCAGCCGAAGCGTGCCTCTGATCATTTGAAACAGACGTTGGCGAAAGATCCACACCACCGCCAGAATCGACCCCAGCTGGATCACTACCTCAAAGACCTTGGCTTCGTTGGATTCGAAATTGATCCAGTCACCAAAAAGTATCAGGTGCCCTGTACTGGAGATCGGCAAAAACTCAGTGATGCCCTCGACGATCCCTAAAAAAAATGCCTTCCACAAATATATCGTTTGCTCGGTCATACCGATCATTTCCCTCAACACGCGCTCAAAAGTGTCGCCATTATCGCCGCATTTAGGCTGAGTTGAGCTTAGTTTGCTTGGGAAACAGAAATAGACCGATGCGAAAGGTATTCGCCCCGGGGCCCAACCTTGACCAACATCACATCCCCTTGCCCAACAGACTCACCGGTGTAGGCGGAAATATTGACCTGATGCGTGACAAGGATCAGCGGTTTGCGAGGTACAGACCCCTTGAGTCGGTCAGCAAGCAAAACGCGAAGCGCCGCCGTCTGCGGACCTGATTCACTGACGTTTTGAAAAAAAGAACCAAGCGAGGGCTCAATCGTCACAGGACCCTTTGCCAGTAGCGTTGCTGTATCGACACAGCGACACCAGGCGCTGCTCAACACTTGCGCGGAATCGATGCCCTGCTGCTTGAGCCAAAGGCCTAAATCCCGTGCTTGCTGACGACCACGCTCGCCCAAGTTTCTCTGTGTCGAACAATCTCCGATCTTGAATCCTGGCGGATCACTAAAGCCAGGCGCGTCAGCGTGCCGAATCATCAGCACATACGGACCCTCTCTCAGGCTATCGACCCAGCTTGCGCTGAGGGCCGGCGATGCGCATAACATCGCCCACACCATCAGAAAAAAAATCCGGAATGATTTCATCTTGTTCTCATCATGTTCATGACTCAGCCAAATTTTCTGAGTTCACGATAGACCCAGAATGGGGACACCGCCAAGATGACATTTAACATCGAAAAAATAATGCTGGCCTGATATCCCCCGGTCCAGTCGTATAAAAGTCCGGACATCATGGCGCCCGAGGCGGCACCCACTGACATACAAGCGTAGGTGACACCATAAATCGTCGCAAGACCGGGACCAGGAAAGAGTTTTGAACACAACCCGGAAATAATCGGTCCACGCGCGCCCTGAGCAATCCCGAAAAACGCGACAAAAGTCATCAAAAACCAGTGCGAGGGAAAATAACTCAGGGCCAACAAACTCGCCAGACCAAGCGTTGTGCATATGAAGGTTAACGTGGCGGTCCGTCTTGGACCAAGAACATCAGCCAGGCGACCCGCCGAGCCTACACCCAGCACAGACAAAATACCTGCAAAACCAAAAGCGCTTGCGGCTTCGATCGGCGTGAAACCCGTTGATACAAGATAAGCGATCATCTGCACCAGTACGGTGTAGACCACGACTGAGGTAAAGAAAAAAGCCTGTGCGAGCCCCCAAAAACCCGAATGACGCAAAGCCGCCCGCAACGGCGAAGATTTCGGTAAGGACGATTTTTTTGTAGTGTGTGTAGTGTTTGAGGCGTTAGATGCGTGTGTGGTGTTTGTCGCAGTCGCAACACCCGCCCGTATCACTCGCCAGGGCAACAACATGACGATCGGCAGAGCGATCAGCAGACTGCCGCCAATCACATGATAAGCGTCGCGCCAACCGAGCGCCTGATTCAAATACTGGGCAAAGGGGACCAACACCAGCGTACCGGCTCCAAAGCCCGCATAGGCAATGCCAATGGCCGTGCTGGTACTCGTGGGAAACCATCTGCTGATCAAACTCGCGGAAGGGACCATTCCAATCGCTGAAATACCGATTCCACCCGCGATGCCAATACACAAGTGAAATTGCCACAATTGTGTGAGACTACCCGCAAAAAAATAACCGAGTCCTAAACAGCCCACGCCAAGCAAATAGACCAGACGCGGTCCCCAGCGATCAAAGAGCACACCGACAAAGGGCGCCGACAAACCGTTGGCGACCATGTAAATACTGTAGACGCTCGAGAGCTCGGAACGACTCCACCCAAACTCCGTCTCCAATGGCAGCAGAAATGTGACATAGGTATCTCCCACGCCACGTCCCAGCATATTAAAGACAAAACAAATCACCAACACCACCAACGCCATCTGGGTGTCAGGCAGATACCGCTTGGGTCCTGCTTGCAACATCATAATTGTGTGCAGAACTGCATCAAACCGGTTTGCACTTCATGAAACCAGAACGGCGGCAGATACAGACGATCTCTCCCCGTTGATTAATGCCGCGATGCTCAAACTCAACAATGCCGGCATCCGTGCGCGACTTGCTCAAGCGCTTGGAGACAATGGTCGTTTCAACACGAATCGTATCCCCATAAAAAACAGGGCTTGGAAAACGCGTATCCGTCATACCGAGATTCGCGATTGTGGTACCAAGCGTGGTTTCGCCAACCGAAATCCCGATCACTAAACCCAGCGTGAACAAGCTGTTGACCAAAATCCGACCAAACTCCGTCTTAGATGCAAATTCGGCATCCAGATGCAAAGGCTGCGGATTCATCGTCAAGGTCGAGAACAGCACGTTGTCCATTTCAGTGACCGTGCGCGTCATCGAGTGTTTAAAAATCTGCCCGATCTCGAACTCTTCGTAATACAAACCAGCCATCACAATCTCCTAATATGATTTGGGCAAACCAAGCACTCGCTCGGCGATAAAGCACAGCACCAGCTGAGGACTGACCGGCGCAATACGTGTGATCAAGACCTCGCGCAAATAGCGCTCGACATGGTATTCCTTGGCATAACCAAACCCGCCATGCGTCATGACCGCTTGCTGGCAAGCGTTGAATCCTGCTTCGCCCGCAAGGTATTTCGCCGCATTGGCCTGCGCACCGCACGACTCACCCTTGTCAAACAACGTGGCCGCGTTAAACACCATCAAATTAGCAGCTTCAAGCTCCATCCAGCATGCGGCAAGAGGATGCTGGATACCTTGATTCATCCCGATCGGACGATCAAATACAATCCGTTCTTTGGCATACTCGGTCGCACGCTTGAGCGCGACGCGCCCCAGACCAATCCCTTCGGCGGCAATCAAAATGCGTTCGGCATTCATGCCATGCATGATGTAGTGAAAACCTTTGCCCTCTTCACCGATTCGATCTTCTACCGGCACCTTGAGTCCATCGATAAACAATTCGTTCGAATCGACGGCTTTACGGCCCATTTTTTCGATCTCATGGACACGTACGAAGCGACGATCCAGGTCCGTATAAAAAAGGCTCAATCCATCCGTGTGCTTTTTACAATCCTCAAGCGGCGTCGTCCGCGCCAAAATCAGCATTTTCTCGGCAACCTGGGCCGTCGAAATCCACACTTTGGTTCCGCTCAGCACATAATGGTCACCTTGACGCTCCGCTTTGACTTTCAGCTGCGTCGTATTGAGTCCTGTGTTGGGCTCAGTGACCGCAAAACACGCACGCTCGCGTCCCTCGATCAGAGGTGGCAACATCCGCATTTTTTGTTCCTCTGTCGCAAACTGCACAACAGGATTCAAACCAAAAATATTCATATGCACAGACGAGGCACCGGTCATCCCCGCACCCGATTCGCTGATCGCCTGCATCATGATGGTGGCTTCGGTGATCCCGAGACCCGAGCCGCCGTATTGCTCAGGGATACAAATTCCCAACCAACCGTCTTTCGCGAGCGCCTGATGCAATTCCACTGGAAAGCCGCCATTGCGGTCCTTTTCCAGCCAATACTGATCATCGAATTGTTCGCAAATCTTACTGATCGCTTCGCGAATCGTTTGTTGCTCTTCCGAAAATGAAAAATCCATTGTCACTCCTTCATACTTTTAAATCAGCGCATTGCTGGGCGCTTTGAATCTGACTGAAAAAAGCCTCAGTATCCTGCCCAAGATGCGGACAGGTGCGAGACACTGCGGGACGGCGGTGGCCATCGACCGTGACTGGAAAGGGCACAAACTGTTGACCCGCTTGCTGTACGACTCGCCCTCGCGCGTGCAGATGCGTCGAGCTGGCCGCTTGAGCGGGCGTCAGACATGCTTCAAACGGGATGTCACTGTCCCGCAGCAACGCGTACCACTGCTCAAGCGTCCGAGCTCGAATCAATGTCTTGAGTGTCGCTGTGAGCGCATCGCCTCGAGCACGCCGGGCATGCTCATCAAGACCTCGTACAGCTAACATCTTGTCATCTACGACCGCGGCTCGATCGCAAAACACTTGCCAGTAGTGGTCTTCCATCAAACCCAGGGCAAGTGTTTTGTCATCTGCAGTCTGATAGAGGTCATTACCCGGAAACAGGTGACTCGTCAGATCCACCTCTTGATCCAACCCATGACGTGTCGCTGCGCAAAAAAACATCGCTTCGAAAATACTGAGATCCAGATGCGCAGACTGTCCGGTGAGATCTCTCTCGCGCAAAGCAGCCAGTATCGCGTTTGAAGCCATCATGCCTGCGACCAGATCTCCGACGGGTAGACTTGAGCGAGCAGGATGCTGACCCCAGCTTCCCGGGTGGGACATTGCACCCGCCGCCGCACTGTATGTCAGATCATGCCCCGGTTTGGCGCGCCAAGGGCCGTCTTGACCAAAACCGGACATTGAGCAGTAAATGATTCGAGGATTATGGCTGCGCGCTACTTCAACACCAATTCCAATGCGTTGCGCGACACCCGGACGAAAAGATTCGACCACTACATCGGCCCAGCACATCAGTTCAGCGACCCGCGGCATATTCGCAGGATCTTTCAGATCCAGCATGACGCCACGCTTATTTCGATTCAGCGTGTTGAAAACGCCCGGTAAAAGATGTCTTGCCGGATCGCCAGTCGGCGCTTCGATTTTGACAACTTCAGCGCCAAGATCCGCCAACAAGACTGTCGAAAGAGGACCGGGCAACAGCACGGAAAAATCAACAATACGCACGCCTTTGAGGGGTTGCCATGCGGCGTCCCGATCTACCGTCATGATGCGACCTTGGGCATCACCGCCGTTTGAGTCACACCCTGTCGGATGAAAGATGCGATGGACTCATCGCTGTAACCTAACTCACGCAGAATTTCTTCGCTGTGCTGTCCCAGCATCGGTGCGGGGCGGCCAGGCAGAGGCTGACTGTCGGTCCAGGTCGTCGGCACATCCACACGTCGAATGCGGCCCTCGGAAGGATGTTCTTCCCATTGAAAAAATTTGATCGCCTCGAGATGTGGATCTTCGAAAATCGTTTCGAGATCATGCAAAGGCATACTGGGAATATCCGCCTTTTCCAGCAAATCGAGCCACTCTTGCGTGGTGCGTTCCAGAAAAATCTTGGCCACCAAACCTTGCAGATCATTGATGTGCTGCGTGCGGACACTCAAGCTGATGAAGCGCGGATCATTTTCAAAAATTTCAGAGCGTCCGATGGCACTGAAGAAGGAAGCCCATTGTTTGTCGTTGTAAATCACAGCGCACACGTAACCGTCTGAGGTCTTGTAAGGACGTCGCTCAGAGGCCAATAAACGTGGATAGCCGGGTGGACCAAATTGTGGATCAAAAGTTTTACCGCCGATATGATCACTCAACAAATGACTGATCATCGTTTCGAACATGGGGATATCTATCCGCTGACCCCGACCGGTTTTCTCGCGATGGTAGAGCGCGGCACAAATGGAAGATGTGGCATACAAGCCAACCGTGCGATCCACCAGATTCGAGGGCACATAACGCGGCACATCCGCGCCCGCCTGCTTGATCAGCGAGGGTAAACCGATCGCGCCTTGAATCAAATCATCGAAAGCGGGTTTGTGGGCATAGGGTCCATCTTGGCCAAATCCGAATGTCCCGGCGTACAAAATACGGGGATTGATTTCACTCACCACTTCATAACTCAGACCCAGGCGCGCCATCGCTTGAGGCCGAACGTTGTAGAGCAAAATATCCGCAGTGGCGATCAGCTTTTTGATCGCTTCCAAGCCTTCGGGCTTTTTAACATCCAACACCATGCCACGCTTGCTGCGATTGACATGCAAATACAGCGAACCCATACGAGGATGCAACATCGGTCCGACATCACGCACCATATCACCCTGCGGAGATTCAACCTTGATGACGTCGGCGCCCATGTCACCCATTAACTGAGCGGCATAAGGCCCCATCAAAATCGAGGTCATATCAACGACGCGAATACCATCCAGCGGACCAGCCATGTTCGTTTTGCTCCTTAATGCTTCAGGCGAGCTTAGCCGCCGCGATAATTTTTTTAGCGAGACGCAGATGAGGCGTATCCAGCATTTTTCCGTCGAGTGTCGCCACGCCGACACTTGCGCTGGCAGCAAAAGCTGCGATCACACGCGTCGCCCATTCTTGCGTCGCCGCATCAGGTGTCATTGCCTCATTGATCACTGGCACTTGACCAGGATGAATCGCGGCCTTGGCCGAGAAACCATCACGATAGGCCAAACGTGTCTCACGCCTTAACGCCTCGATGTTGTGAATATCCGTAGGCACCGTGTCGATCGCAGGGACACCTGCAGCAGAGGCCGCGAACAGACAAAGTGAACGCACCAGATTGAAGGGCGATGTCCATTCTGACGTGCCTTCTTCTTTGTTGGTCAAGGCGCCAATGTCTCCGGAGAGATCCTCCGCCCCCCACATCATGCCGGCGAGCCTGGGCGTTGCGCCCCGATATTCATTGAGCCCGGCAAGTGAATCAGCTGTCTCGGTCACGATCGCAATGATTGAAGTTTGCGAAGCAACGGATGACGATGTGGTTGAACCGCGCGCCTCTGAAGACTCCACTGGATACAAGTGTTCAAAAGCCTCGAGATAGGCGGACAAGAGCGCGAGGTCGCGTGCACCGGTTGACTTTGGCAGCACCACGCCGGCAGGGCGACAGGGCATCACGGCTGCCAAGTCTGCGAGCGTCATGCCGGTTGTCAGCGCATTGATACGCACATAGAGCTCGGGGGTTTTGAGCCCTGAACGTTTGACTTCAGTCAAAAATTTGACTAACTCCTCGCGGCCCTCATGTTTACGGGAGGGAGAAACTGCATCCTCCAAATCAAAAATCAGCACATCCGACCCGCTTTGCAAGGATTTTTCCAGCTTGCGTGGGCTATCAGCGGGCACAAACAGCAAAGAACGCATTACTCATCTCCGTCATCGAGTCGAGGCACCCCGGGATGCCTTTAATTTTCTCCTTCGAGTATAGCGTGACGGGATTCAGCGATAATTCGAAGGGAATCCCGCAAACGAGCCCGCTCCCATGACGCAAATCGTGACCCTCACCATGAATCCCGCCCTCGACATTTCGACCTCGGTCGACAAAGTCGTCGCCACCCACAAACTGCGATGCAGCGAGGAGAAAACTCAGGCGGGTGGAGGTGGGATCAATATTTCCAGAGTCGTCAGACGACTTGAAATGCCGACAACGGCGATCTACCCTTCGGGTGGCTACACTGGACAGATTCTGACGCACCTGCTGCAAGACGAAGGCGTCGTCTCACACGCGATTCCGATTGCACAAGAGACACGCGAATGCTTTACGGTTCATGAGACCACAAGCAATCAAGACTTTCGTTTTTTATTGCCCGGACCGACTCTCAGTCCATCGGAACAACAGGCTTGCCTCGATGCGATGGTCGAACTGGGCACCACGGCACGCTTTCTCGTGGCCAGCGGAAGTTTGCCGCCGGGGGTAAAAGAAGACTTTTATGCCCAACTCGCGTTGCGCGCCAGTGCGAACAATCAAGATTTTGTACTTGACACCTCAGGTGCCCCACTCAAAGCCGCGCTCGCGGTGGGCGTCTACCTGTTTAAACCCAGCCTGCGCGAACTTGAAGAGCTCCTAGGTCAGTCACTGACAACCGAAAGTCAGCAGCTTCAGGCGGCCCGCGAAATCGTCGGCCGCGGCCAGGCTCGGATCGTGGCGCTGTCCCTTGGAGAAGATGGTGCCATGCTGGTCACTTCGGAACAAAGCTTTCGGGCACCTGCCATTCCAGTCAAAGTGGTCAGCACAGTCGGCGCCGGCGATAACTTTGTGGCCGGGATTTTATGGGCACTCGCCAAAGGTGACACGCTAGAGCACGCGTTTGGATATGGCATGGCCAGTGCGGCGGCAGCCGTGATGAACGCGCATACCAATCTGTGCGAGCCGAAAGACCTGCAAAGACTTTACCAACAGGTTCGAATCACTCCTTTGTGATCTTTGGTCCTGTGTAGTGTTCGGGCCAGAGCTGTGCCACGATTTCAGTATGGCTTGCATAGGCAAAGCAACTGTCAATCTTGGTGGGGCGACCGTTGACATCAACAGGCTGAGGACGCTTGCTCGTGACCGGCCACAAAGCCTGATAGGCGGTGGTCGCCATTGGTCCCAGCAATTCCATCATGTGGGTACAGCCCGCTGCTCCTTTGAGTTTTTCCCTCACGATTTTGGACCAGCCTGCACCAATCTTTGCGCCGATCAACGCCTTCAAAGAGGGAGGCGCCTGGGTACAGACCACAAAAGGCGTCGAGTCAGAGCTTGCCGCCACATCTTTGATTTCGAACCATTCATCGATCACCAAGCGCACCCAGATGTCGTGGACAGGCTCGCCAGGCTGACGTTCGGCCTGGGCAAGTGGTGAGAGGAAAGGCGCAGTCTTTGTGTCGACCACCCGCCCCTCGATGTCATACAAACCATCCGACCTTCGATAGGCTTTCATGACGATCTGACGCTGGTGGACCTCTTCGCGGTCAACGGTGGGGAGCAAAGGCACTGTGATTCTCTCAAAAACTGGTCAAACAGGAACATGAACTTTCAATAGAACGTCATTTTATCTTTCCCATGGAAACACATTCGAGATCAAACTATTTTTAGTCTACGGTTTTTCATCCTTGATTGACTCGCTCACCTCAAACACCCCAAAACTGCGCATAAGTCGTTAAGATGGATGCGGGCTTCGGGACCGCGTTCAATGACCTCTTTGCTGCAAACTTTCACCAATATCAAGCGTCAGGAACTGCTCGCCACTTTTGTGGCGGGACTGTTTTTTTTCTTTATCCTCAGCGCACTCATGGTTGTTCGACCCGCCCGAGAGGCTCTTGGCATGCAGCGTGGGATCGAAGCCATCCGCTGGTTGTTCATGGCGACTTTGCTTGTCACGTTACTCGTCAATCCGCTTTTTAGTTTGCTCGTCAGCCGTTTCAGAAGACTGGTATTCATCACGGCGACCTACTCCTTCTTTTCACTTGGCCTGCTTTTTTTCTATGGACTCCTGACACTGACACCTGCACATATCGGCGCAGTCAGCGGACAAGTCTTTTATGTCTGGTTCAGTGTTTTTAATCTTTTCGCCACCATGCTCTTCTGGGCCTTGATGAGCGACAGGTTTTCAAAAGAGCAAAGTCAGCGATTATTTGCCGCGATTTCCCTAGGCGGAACACTTGGAGCGATGTTCGGACCCTGGCTTGCAAGTGTTTTAGCCAAACCTTATGGGACACCACTGCTGCTTCTCATCGCGGCAGGATTTCTGATGTGTGCGGTGGCCAGCGCATGGTGGCTCACACACATCAAAAACGAAAACCCACAGCGCAACAATGAAGAGCCGGACGCAGACCATGCCATCATTGGTGGAAGCGCATGGGAAGGTTTTTCCGCGGTGATACGCTCGCCCTACTTGCTCGGCATTTCCGTTTACGTACTGATTTTGGCGATTGTTGCCACCCTCTTGTATTTCACACGACTACAAATGGTCGCGGCCCTGGCGCTGGACACAGATACGCGCACGCAGGCATTTGCCCAAATCGACCTCTACACGCAAGCTGCGACCTTTGTACTGCAGGCATTTCTAACCAGCCACTTGATCAAGCGCTTCGGCATCGCTTTCACTCTGGCGCTCTTGCCACTGACCGTCGCTTTTGGCTTCATCGGTCTCGCTTTGCTGGGCTCACTTGCAGCGCTGATTGCCTTTGAAGCATCTTTTCGCGCGGTGCAGAGAGGCATCATGCGCCCCGCCCGCGAAACCCTTTTCACAACCGTCCCCCGCGCCGAACGCTACAAAGCAAAAGCGTTTATCGATACCTTTGTATACCGGACAGGCGACGCCCTCGGCTCTCAGACCGAGGGCATGCTGGGTCGTCTGGGAATGGGACTCGCTGGACTGGCATGGTTTGCCGTGCCTCTGGCGGTGATCTGGATGAGCCTGGGATTATGGCTAGGCTACACGCAGGCAAAACGCACGGATCCCAACGCTACACCTTCACTTTAAAAACTCACAATGCAGGAGACTCGAATGATGAACCGTCGCACCTGGCTTCAAACCGCTCTTGCGGGCGTCACCACCACTGCGTTGCCAAACGTTTGGGCGCAGGCGCTTGCCAACAGCGGCCCCATCCTCACGAGAGCCATCCCCTCAAGTGGCCAGCGCCTGCCCATCATCGGCCTTGGTAGCTCGGCAACCTTCGCGCAAGTCGCGCGCACAGAAGACCGCGAGGCCCTGAAAAATGTGATGGCAAAAATGGTTGAACTCGGCGGAACCGTCTTTGATACCGCCCCAAGTTATGGTGCCTCCGAAGAAGTAGCAGGTCAGATCGCACAAAATCTTGGTATCGCGCAAAAACTTTTCTGGGCCACAAAACTCAACGTGGCGCCAAGAGGTGGCGGTGCTGCAGACGCCGCAGCCGCACGCGCGCAGTTAGAAACCTCCTTCAAACGTATTGGCAAACCTGTGATCGATCTCATCCAGATCCACAACATGGGTGACATTCAAACTCAGCTTCCTATTTTGCGAGAGGCAAAGGAAAAAGGCAGGATTCGCTACCTTGGCATCACCACCACCTTTAGTGATCAATACGCAAGCATGATCGACACCATGCGTACCCAAAAATTGGATTTCATCGGCACAAACTACGCCATCGATGACCTGTTCGCCGAACAAACCATTCTGCCCCTGGCACAGGAACGCGGCATCGGCGTTCTGGTCTATGCGCCTTTTGGTCGCACCCGCTTGTGGAGCCGCGTCAAAGGCCAGACAGTCCCAGAATGGGCCAAAGAGTTTGATGCCACGACCTGGGCACAATTTTTCTTGAAATTTGTCGCGAGCCACCCGGCAGTGACCTGCATTACACCTGCAACCAGCCGCGTGTCTAATATGGTGGACAATATGGCGGGAGGCGTGGGCCGACTGCCTGATGCTGCAATGCGCAAAAGAATGATCCAACTCATTAACAGCCTGCCCAACGCCTAACGCTCGACTATTCTCATTGTGCTAAATTCATGGTGATGGCGTTGTTTGCGCCGCACCATTTCATCGATGCCCCGAGGCATCACGCACAATGTCCCTATTCAAACGTTCAGTCGTCTCCGAAATCACCAACCACTTCAGCGTCGTCCTCTCGACGCTGATCGTTGTATGGCTCAGCGTCGTGCTGGTGCGCTTGCTTGGCGAAGCTGCGGCAGGTCGTATCGGTGCGGATGTCGTCATTGGGTTAGCCGCCTTCACCACGATCGCTGCCCTGCCGATCATATTGGCCGTCTCCATCTTTATCGGCGTCCTGACAACAGTCACCCGCAACTTCAGAGAGTCTGAAATGGTTGTGTGGTTTTCAAGCGGACTCTCACTGTTGAACTGGATGAATCCGGTTCTGCGTGTCGCCGTACCTGTCGCCATTCTGATTGCATCGCTCACACTTTTTGGTACGCCCTGGGCCAACCGCCAGATCGGCGAATATCGCGCAAGATTCGAATTGCGCTCCGATCTGTCCAAGATCACGCCCGGTCAGTTTCTGGAAACAGAAGGTGGCGCCCGCGTCTTTTTCGTCGAAGGATCGAGTCAGCCAGATGGTCCTCTCGGTCAAGTATTTATGCGTATCCTGGATCCAGACTGGTTGACGCTGATTACGGCCTCATCGGCCGAGACGGTCTTCGAACCCAACGGTGACAAGTTCCTTGTCCTGGGTCCTGGTCAACGCTACGACATCAAACCAGGCTCGCCTGAGATGCGTCTCTCCAAATTCGACGGCTTCGGCGCTCGAATCGAAAGTAAAGACGGCGAAAAATCATTGGAAAATGCGCGAGAACAAACGCTCGCCAGCAGACGCGCGCGGCCCACCGAACTTCTCGTCAAAGACAATGTTCCCAGTTCACTCGGTCAGCTCATGTGGAGACTTTCTGTTCCGCTCGCTGCCTTGAATCTCGCCCTGATGGCCATTCCGCTCGGCGCCGTCAACCCACGCATGGGTCGCTCCGGAGACCTGCTGATTGCCGGCTTGATCGCCATGCTTTACCTGAATCTGATCAATATCTCGCAAGGCTGGATTATCAAGGGTAAGCTGCCCTTCAGCATCGGCGTCTGGCTCGTGCATAGCCTGTTTGCCCTTTTTACTGTCGTATTGCTTTGGCATCGCTTGCGTGTCAAAACACCCAAACCCCCGGTCTTGCCAAGCACGGCCTGATCAACTCCTCACAGGAATCATATGAGCACACTTGAGAAAATTGAAGTCGCCGTCGGTAGCGGCACCGAAGCCACCAAAGGCGCGCACGTCACTGTGCATTACACCGGTTGGCTGCACGATGCCTCTGCACCGGAAAATAAAGGTGCGAAATTTGACAGTTCACGCGATCGCGGTGATCCGTTCGACTTTCCACTTGGTGCCGGTCATGTGATCCGCGGCTGGGACGAAGGCGTGGCAGGCATGAAAATCGGCGGCAAGCGCACCTTGGTCATCCCGCCCGAAATGGGTTATGGCGCACGCGGCGCAGGTGGCGTGATTCCACCCAATGCCACATTGGTTTTTGATGTCGAGTTGCTCGAAGTCAATTAAAACTAACCCACTACCAACAAACCACTCGCGCCAAGCACTGCACCTATTGCAAGCAACAACAGCATGTGCACCTTGGTGCGGTAGACGATCACCGCACTCATCGCCGCGACCAGCCATAACGGCCAGTCCCGCACCCCATCTGTATTGGCTGTAGCCAGCAACCATCCAGCAGCAACCATCATCGAGATGACGACAGGGCTTAGACCCAGTTTAAAAGCCCGTACAGCACGCAAATGTTGATGTTTTTGCACCCAACGCGCGGTGACGAAAATCAGGATGGAACTGGGCATCAAGATACCCAACATACAGATCACCGCGGAAAAACCCGCCCAGCCAAAACCACCCGCATTCAAACCGATGTTCCACCCCATCAACGCGACAAACATCACGTTTGGTCCGGGTGAGGCCTGAGCGATCACGACCGAAGCACTAAACTGCGCGTCTGTCAGCCAGCTTTTCTGCTCCACGAGGAAGTGATGAATCTCTGGCAACAGCACCAAAGGTCCACCCACAGAGGCGATCGAAATCGAAGCAAAATGCTTGAATAAATTGAACCAGTCGGTCCAAAGCATGGCGAGCGTCAAGGTTTCGTTCATGCTTGATCCTTAAGCTTGAGGAAAGCAAGTACATAACCAATCCCGCCCAGCACAATCAACACATATAACAAACGCCATTGCAAAATCGCGATACCCACAAAACTCAGGATCACGAGTACGCCACAAATTTTCACGCCCAACGGGTTGGTCTTGAGTGCGGATAACAACTTCAGACCCGTCGCACCAATCATTCCGGCCGCGACAGCACCCATGCCGCGCAACGCATCGACGACTTGAGGCTGGTTTCCAAAGTGCGCATAAGCGATCGCAAGCGTCAAAATGATCATCGTTGGAAACATGAACATTCCAGCGAGAGAAACCAGCGCACCCCGCCAGCCAAAATATTTGGCACCCACCATGATGCAAAGGTTCAGCGCCGGAGGTCCGGGCATCGTTCGGGCAATTGCCCACTCCTCAACAAACTCAGCCCGCGTCATCCATTTCTTTTTTTCGACTAGTTCGCGTTCGATAAATGCGAGGACCCCTCCAAAACCCTGGATCGCAAGCATGCTGAAAGTATTGAAAAGTTCGCCCAGTGACTTGGGTTGAGATTGAACAGGTGAAGTCATGTATGCAGCAGAAAGAATGGTGACGAATGATGCGTTTTAAAAATACGCAATAGGACTACATTTAACTCCAAAAAGCAGGATCAATCCTCCAGAGCATCCAGTGCATGCCGCGCAAGACTGGAACCTGCCTCTGAATAGATATTGAAAGACGGGACGCCGAGGGCCGCCAATTCATCGACCTCGTTGGGAAATTTGGCGATTGCCACGACTTTGCTGACCAGTCCACTACTGGCAATTTGTTGTGCCGCATAAATATTGCTTCGGTGATTGGGCATCGCTAAAACAATCAGCTCGAGGGTACTCCCGGCCTTCAGTTTGCTCCAGAAATCAGTATCGGTAGCATCCCCGTACACCACATTTCGACCTTCTTCACGCTGCTGCTTGACTCGCTGGGTATTGTGTTCGATTCCTATGATTTTGTGATCGAAATGTGAACCCAGCTTGTCATAGGCGCCACATCCAACTCGCCCCATTCCGATCACCAACACTCTCGCCTCCCCCGTCTGAATGAGCTGATCACGGGGATGATGTACAGATTTTTGAAAGGAATTCCAGAAATTCTTATAACGCTTGTAGATTTGCTCGGAACTCAAGGAAAACGGGGAGGCAAGCGCAAAACTGAAACTGACACAAATTGCCATGATGATGAGCCAGTCGACCGGGAGCCACCCTTTCGCAACACTCAGGGCAGCGACGATCAGCGCAAACTCCGAATAGGTTCCCAGATTCAGTGAAACGAATAAAGAGGTTCTCGCTCGCAGACCAAACCACTCGAGAATCACATAATAAAGAAACGTTTTAAAAAGTAGGACTCCGCACAACAGAAGTGAGACAAACATGATGGCCGGAGTGGGCAAACCTTGCATGCCGATCGACAGGAAAAAGCCCACCAACATCAGCTCTTTGAAGCTGAAGAGCGATTTCGATAAATCACTGGCTTTGGGATGATTGGCCAACAAGGCGCCAAACACGAGGGCGCCCAAATCCCCTTTAATTCCGATGGAGACGAAATACTCAAAACCCGCTCCAAGGGCGAAAAACAAGCCACTGAGCACCAGCAACTCACCGTGTCCGGCCGCATCCAGCAACTTGAACAAAATCTTTCTGATCACGGGCAGCAACAATAAGGACAGCGCCCAAATCGAGGGATATTTTGCTTCGCTCACCGTTAAAAAAATGACGGCGAAAATGTCTTGCATTACCAATATACCGATCGCGACCTTGCCGTAAAAAGCCCGCATATCATCCCGGTCCTCAAGGACCTTGACCGCATACACCGTGCTTGAGAACGAGAATGCAAAAGCCAGCAGCCAGATGACCAGCGGAGAAATGTCGAAGATGGGCGAGGGAAATAGGGTCTTGCCCAGCCACAATACTACGGCGTAAAACAAAGTCGAAAACGCGATATGGGCAAGCGATACTCCCCAGATTTCATTATTCGCCAGACTTTTAAAATCGAGTTTTAAGCCAATCGAAAACAACAGCAGGGTGACACCGAGCTGGGAAATCATGCTCAAGCCTTCCGGCGCCTCGAAACCCGACAGGTTGAAAACAAAACCCGCCAGCAAAAAGCCCACCATCGGCGGCAAACCTACCCGCCTGAGCAACAATCCAAAAAGAAAGGCAAGTCCGACAAGCGTGACTAACATCGATTCCTCTTTATCGCAGGGCTTTGAGGACTTGTTGTCCTGCACGGCCCGTCACTGTCATGCCGTTCTTAGCTTGAAAATCGCTAATTGCCTCTCGACTTTTCGCGCCGATCAGACCATCGATCTCACCGATGTCGTAGCCTCTTTTAGCCAAGGCTTGCTGGATTTCCCGCCGCTCTGCCCGGCTCGTCCCGGGATCATCTGTCGGCCAGGCTGTTTTAAACGCGCCTCCACCACGTAAGCGATCGCTCAAGTGCGCAATCGCCAAGGCATAAGACTCTGCAGCGTTGTAGCTGTAGATCGCATCGAAATTACGAAAAACCAGAAACGCAGGTCCCTGCGGTCCAGCGGGCAGTAAAAGCCCAGCTTGAGTTGTCTCGGGTAGATTGAGCGCACCATAAGGCTGGATTCCCAAGCTCTTCCACTGTGCCAACGTCTGTTTGTTGCGTCGACCCGAGGGACCAGAATAGTTTGCCGGCAATTTCACCTCGACACCCCAAGGCTGCCCTGTGACCCAGCCAGCTTTTTTCAAAAAATTGGCTGTAGAACCCAAAGCATCCGGGACTGACCCAACGATATCCCTGCGTCCATCGCCGTCGAAATCTACTGCCAGGCGCTGGTAGGTCGTGGGCATGAATTGCGTTTGACCAAAGGCTCCGGCCCACGAGCCCACCAGGGCTTCAGCGGGGATGTCGCCACTTTGCAAAATCTTGAGCGTGGCAAGCAACTCCCCTTTGAAAAATGCCTGTCGCTTGTCCGCACAAATCAATGTTGTCAATGAACGCACCAATTCGCGCTTGCCTTGAATGCGTCCGTAGTTGGACTCCACACCCCACACCGCGACGATGACATTTCGATCGACACCGAATTTTTGCTCTGCTTCGGCCAAAACCTTGGACCACTCTTTGAGCTTGGCACGGCCATCATCGACACGCTCCTGGTCCACCAACCCCGCGAGGTAGTCCCAAATCGCCGTTCTGAATTCCGGCTGGAAAGAAAAAGCTTTTATCACGTCAGGATCTGGCTCGACGCCTGCCATTGCGCGATCGAAGACTGCGCCATTGACCCCTTGGGAAACCACTGACTGGCGCAAACCCTTGACACAGGAATCAAAATTGGCGGTTTGGGCGGACGCTACAGATCCGGTCAATAGCAAACCAAGAACGAAAAAAATGGCTAATCGATTGTTTAGAGTTTTCATACTTGATGCCCGCCCGTAGTCTCTTATTTGATAATTGTAAGACCCTTGAACGGGCAAAGCCCCCTTTAGTTTGGTTTTTCCAACTCAAGGGGGCTTTGCGGTAATGGTGCTACGGGATTTGAAGGGGCTACGCAGACCTACTTGACCGGATTGAACTGATAACCATTACCAGAAGGTGTGATGGTACCCATTGATGGAAATGGAAAATGGAAACCGCCCGCCATCATTTTTTCCTTGACGATCATGTCAAAGATCTTGCGACGTGATTGACGCGCCATCTCTGGATCCATGTCAAAGGACACTGCCCAGTCAGGGTTGCGCGCGAACAATGCTGGGACGTTGGTGATATCGGCCACATAAATGAATGTTTGACCACCTGACTTCACTGTAAAAAGCGAATGTCCAGGCGTATGACCAAACGCTGCGACAGACGTAATGCCTGGGGCGACTTCAGAACCTGACTCAAACTTCACCAAACGATCAGCCGGAATCTTGCTAAAGACACGCTGAGCGTTTGTCATCGCAGCCTTTAAACCGGCAGGAGCCTTTTCCAAGCGGTCTTTGTCCATCCAAAATGCATACTCACCCGCAGGGACGTGAACTTTGGCATTGGGATAAACCAAGCTTCCGTCTTTATAAAGCAGGCCGTTAATGTGGTCACCATGAAAGTGGCTGATGATGACATTGTTGATGTCCTCTGGCTTATAGCCAGCCGCAGCCATATTTTCAATCGTCTTGCCCGTTGTTGGACCACCGTTATTTGCGAAACCTGTATCCATCAAATAACGCTGATTCCCATTGACAACCAAGAAGGTATTGAATGGAATATCGATGTACTCTGTTGGAAGATTTTGTGAAGTCAGGAGTGCTTTGACTTCATCTAGGGGAGCATTTTTAACAAACTCAGCCACTAAAGGACGACGACTCACACCGTCATTGAGAGAAATCACTTCCATCTCACCGACTTTTAATTTTTTAAACCCAGGGGCGGGTAAAGTCGGAACGCCCAAGTCTGGCGCCGATTGCGCCCAAGCGGGTAAAAACATGAATGAGGCGGCAGCAGCGATGCCAACACCAAGAAATTTAAGCCTAGTAATCATGTTGTATTCCTGAAAGGGGAGATGAGCAGAATAGCGGGCTTAATTTAGCAGCTTTGTATACCAAAGGATATATGGCCCCAACACGACTTATGACCTAAGTTATATTGTCGTAGATAACAATTTATCCGCCTGACAGGCAATCAGTTCACTTATGTTTAAAAGGACCCTTATGCCCTCATCACGCCATTTCGGCCGATTTCTCAATATATGCGTTCTGGCGATTGCAGCCATCACCGCCGCCGCAACAGTTCAAGCTCAGGCCCAGGCAACCTGGCCAGACAAGGCAGTCACATTCATCGTGCCCTTCCCGCCTGGCGGACCTGTCGACACCACAGCCAGACTGACAACACAGGCGATGGCCAAAAACTGGTCCTCACCTGCGGTGATTGACAACAAAGCTGGGGCAGGTGGCATTGTGGGCGCACAAGCAGCTGCCAAATCCGCTCCCGATGGCAATCATTTCTTTTTTGCAGCCATTCATCACGCTGTTCTGCCTAGCTTGAACAGCAAGCTGCCCTATGACATTCAAAAGGACTTTGTACCTGTCGGCATGGGCGCACGCTATCCGATCGTACTCGTGGTCCATCCTTCCTTGCCCGTTAAGAACGTACAAGAGTTGATTGACTACGCAAAAGCCAATCCAAACAAACTGTCCTACAGTTCGGCTGGCACTGGCGGCGGCACGCACCTGGCTGGCGAGCTCTTCACGAGCCTGGCAGGTGTCAAGATGCAGCATATCCCCTACAAAGGTAGCTCTCCCGCCATGCAAGATCTCGTTGGGGGTCAGGTGCAGTTGATGTTTGCAGACGCAACTTCGGCGATTCCTTTCATCAAGTCCGGTCGTGTACGCGCACTTGCAGTCGGCAACCCTGAGCCTTCAGTATTTTTCCCTGATCTGCCAACCATTGCCTCCGCAGGCGTCAAAGGCTATGAAGCCTATTCATGGTCAGGCGTTGTCGCACCGAAAGGGACGCCACCCGAAGCAGTCAAGCAGGCTAACGCACAACTCAATAAGGTCCTAAAAGACCCCCAGGTCATCGAGACCATGAATAAAGCCGGTCAGGAACCTGTCGCGATGTCCCCTGAGGAGTTCGCTGCTTTCCTGGACAATGAAATCAAGAAGTGGAGCAAGACCATTCAGTCTGCCGGCATCAAACCTGAATAGCTTAATAGTCAGCGCATCAGCAAAAATTATTCGTCTCACTCACCACTACACTTAAGAGCTCACTCATACTTGTTATGAGTGAGCTTTTTTTTAAACAATTTTTTGCAAAGCTCTGATCGTGTGTCGCCAAAAATGAGGCAAAAAAAACTTAAAAAAATAAAGAAATTCCTTATTTTGCAATCGATTTTCGTGATACTTTGTCATCAAATCGCTAATGATTGCAAAGGCTACCTTAATGACAACGATGCTTCAAATAATACTTGTCATGTCAGGTCTGACCGGCACGATCATGGGAGTCTTGTTACTCGTCATCGCCAAAAAGGGTAACAATCTCGCCGATGGCCTCATTGAATGGGCCCATGGCTTACTGATTCTCTCCCTGTCCACCTTCCTCTTCCTGGGCAGAAACTACATCCCTGATCTGCTCAGTATCGTGATGGCAAACATGCTGGTCATCGCAGGGTTCATGCTGATGAACCAAGGGCTCAGAAAATTCTTTCAAATCCCTATCTTTTACTCAAAAACTGTCCTCGTCGTTTTCTTGACTTTTTACGCTATCAATTTTGTATGGTTTACGTATGTCGACAATAACTTATTTGTCAGAGTCATTTTATTTACAACGTCAGGCCTAATCGTTCTAGTCGACGGACTTTTAATTTTGCTCAGAAATTTCCTGAAAGGTCTGGGTGTCATGATCTTGACCTCTGCGGTCATTTTGCTCATCCTCGCAAGACTGATGAGGCTTATCGTCATTGTTCTCGAAAAAGAAATTCCGGCGACTTTGTTTGAAAACAGTTTTTCTCAACTCTTGATTATCGCCTCACCCTATTTCGCGATACCCATTGCCACCGTCGCATTTGTTGTATTGGCATACGAGCGATTGACTCAACGACTCAACCAATTACTCAGAGAAGATGAACTCACCAAGACACTCAACAAAAAAACTTTTTTTAATGAAGCACAAAAAGAAATCGCTCGCGCGCTTCGCTATCAACATCCAACAACATTTCTGATGATTGACATCGATCACTTCAAAGAGATCAACGATACTCGCGGTCATATCTATGGAGACAAAGTACTGAAGGAAATCGGTCAAAATATTAGATCTGTTTTAAGAGCGACGGATTTAGTCTCGCGCTTCGGAGGTGACGAGTTCATGGTGGCCTTGCCAGAAACAGATATCGAGACTGCGCAAGATGTCGCAAGAAGAATCATGACAACGATCGAAAAAGACCCGATCAATGGATGCACGGTGAGCATAGGCATCGCTGCCCTCACAGCGGAAGCAGACAAACTGGAGTTAATTTTGAACCGCGCAGATATCGCTTTATATCAAGCGAAAAAGGATGGCAGAAATCAATTCGCGCTATCTTAGAAATATCCATTTAAAACAATGGGCTCGTTGATTATCATCAGTGAGCCCATTGTTTTGGTGCAAAAACGAGACTGAATTACTGAGGAATCGAGCCGATCCTGACAAGACGATACCAAAGATTCAAATCAAAATCCCGGATAAAGCCCATACCGCCATGGATCTGCTGAGCGGAGCGCACGAATATTCTCTGGATACCCAACGTGAGCTTAAGAGACTTCTCAGCTCACTTTGGGCAACACTTCAATCCCATATGAATGGAAAAGCGATCGATTCAGCACTGAATCATTTAAGCTCATTTCAAAATGGGCAGCTGGCCTGATCGCACCTTGAGTCCCGACTGTACCGCAACTCATTGCAGTTCCCTCGGGCAATTGCCCACTATTTGTATAACGAGCGATAAGATCCAAGGGATGCAGTAATGCGGATAGCGGACCCGATTGATACTGAACGCGTTGACTGTTTTCTTTAATGTATGACTCAATACGCAACTGATCCCAATGCGGAGCAATATCCTGAAAACGCCATGCATCAGATCCTACTGGCTTGGAGCACACTTGTTTTGAAAGTGCCACACTGACCGTCTCCAAGCCACGATCCGTATGGTCAGATGTCAAAGAAACAAGCAACTCACCTTGATGCATAAAAACAAAGACTTCAACCTCGCCTGAGCTCTCATTGCCAACAACTTCTATCGAAGAGCGCTGCGTAAGAGTCTGGCTCGCGACGCGATAAAAAAGTGGAACTGAACTTGGCCTTGGCACGCCAATGGCAGACAGCTCTTCGATATGATGCTCAATCGCAGCCTGATCACGACCGGCCCAACCAGCGATTACCATTTGATTGATATCGGTTGTAATCACCTGCTTGGATCCATCTACCGCTATTAGGTTGAATTTCAAATGCATGATGTTTCCATAAAAATCCTCTTGAGACAGCCTGAGAGTCAAGAATGTCAAATCGCAAATAAATTAGGTAGCCATAATGCAAGCGAGGGAAATATCGCAAGCAATAAAAGCAAGAGCATCATTGCCAGTACAAACGGAATTGAACCTATGATGACAGGGGTCATCGATCCACTCGTCCGCAGACTTTGAACAACGAATAGGTTTAGGCCAACAGGCGGTGTAATCAAGGCAGCTTCGACCAAAACAATGATGATGATCCCTAACCATACAGGATCAAAACCAAGAGCCATCATCACAGGTGCGACAATGGGTATCGTTGTAATCATCATTGACAAGGTTTCCATGAAACAACCTAGTACCAGATAAAAAACGATCAATAATAAAAGCATCACATAAGGGGAAAAACCCAGCCCTGTAATGGCATTCGTTAAAGCTGATGTCAAACCAGTCGCTGACATCACAAAATTCAAAAAACTCGCTCCGACTACGATCAGCATAATCATTGCTGATGAACGCATCGTATTTTCTAGCGATTCACGAACCATTGCCAAAGTCAGACGACGATACGTCGCAGCTAAAATCATCGCACCCAATACACCAAGAGCTGCTGCCTCGGTAGGCGTCGCAACGCCTGCATAAATTGAACCAACGACTAACAAGAAGATTCCCATCGGCGGCACAAGATGGACCAGCGATTTCATCCGCTCGGACCAACTTGCTTGTATACGTTCACCACCCCAAGCAGGCTTGTAGACACATGCTAGCAATATCGTCAACATGAATAAGGCGGCAAGCAATAGTCCAGGCAAAATTCCTGCGAGATAAAGCTTTGGGACAGACGAGTTCGTCAATACACCATAGATCACTAAATTTATAGATGGAGGGATCAGTATCCCTAAGGTTCCTCCTGCGGCGATACTTCCTAGAAATAGGGATTCGTTGTATCCGCGCTTTGCAATTTGAGGAAGCGCTACCGTTCCCACGGTAGCCGCTGTAGCAACACTAGAACCAGAGGTCGCTGCAAACAGTGCAGAGGCTCCAATATTGGCATGCATTAATCCACCGGGTAGCCAAGAAAGCCACAAACTCAATGCTGAATACATGCGCTCTGCAAATCCTGCACGTAATAGCAACTCACCTAGAAGAATGAATAGAGGGATCGCCACTAGCAAAAATTCTGTATTCGTCGTCCATGCTAACTCGCCCATCGCTCGTGACAACGGTAACATTGAATACATATGATCCAACACGACCCCAAGCACACCAAGAGCTGCTCCAACAGGGATACTCAGACCAATTAAAACTAACAACAGCGTCAAGGCGGTCGTGATCATGATTGGCGATCCTCCATCACGCGACGTTTTCCAGCACTTGCTTCTTCTTGGGCCTCATCTTGCGACAATCGGGCGCCTGCAATTTGATTGACTAAAGCATAATTACCTGTGACGAGCGCACGGCTGGCACGCTCAAGCATCAGTGCAAGCACAACAACCATCCATGCCAAACCAATAAACCACAAACCCTGGGGTAACCAGAGTGGTGTCGCCAGAGGCGTGTTAGCAGTCGAACTCTGGAACCACGAAGTGGCAACTACTTCGTACGCATAACGTGTCAGCAAGGTTAAAAAAACGCCAAGCGCGACAAGCGATAACCAGTCGAGAATCGCGGCAAGTCGAACAGGAAAATGCTGATAAAAAACATCCACACGGACATTTGCACGCTCCAGAACCACTAACGCGAATGACCATGTAGTGCTGATTGCAAAGGCATAGCCAGAAAGCTCGTCAGCCCCTCCGATAGAGATAGAGAAAAGCTTTCTGACAATGACATCAAAGCACACTAAGCCTGCACTCAACAGTGTCAAGATTCCTCCACCCCATACACCCCATCTTGAAATACGATGAGCGTAAAAGAGTCCTGACGATTGGTGAGTTTGCATATCCGTCCTCTTATTTCTTTGCGACTACGTTTAACTTTTTGCCAATCGTGGCATTGAAATCAGCCACACACTGTGCTGAGCAACGTGCAGCCCATTTTGGCAAAATCACATCTACAAGCAATTTATCGAGCATTGCCTTATCAGCTGGCGAAGGAGTCACAAGAGTCATTTTTCCTTTGACCTCAAAGGGGCAACCTGCCTTGCCAGTATTGCAGGCATAGCCCTGCTCTGTTTGCTCATTGGCGGCATTCCACATCGTATTCATCAAATTATTGATGTTCGATTGCAAAAACGCCTGAACCTTTGGATCAATTTTGTCCCAGGCCTTTTGATTGACAGCGTGAATTTGCTGGTTCCAATTGATTGGCAGCGCAAGCAAATGTGTAGAAACTTCGTACCATTTGGCTGAGTAACCCGAGAGAGAACCTGTAATGGCACAATTCACAACTTTATTTTGCAGAGCAGGCACAACTTCACCAAAAGCAATCGTCACGCTCGTACCACCAAGGGCTTGAACAAACTCAGCTTGGGTCCGGCTGCTTGTTCGGACTTTCAACCCTTTTAAATCGCTTAGGTCTTTAATTGGCGCATTACAAAAAATGACCTGTGCAGGATAAGGCGACAAACCGAGAATCTTAACGTTGTTGTTGCCACCATAAAGCTTGGCATAAACTGGTTCGAACAAGTTTGTAACTTCGCGGGCAGTCTTGACATCTGGTGCCAAGCCAGGCAAATCGATCGCTTCGTTAATTGGATTATCGCTAGCAAAATACGATAAGGTTGCCGTACCAAATTCAATAACGCCTTGTCCAATCAGACGCATCAACTCAGGCCCTTTCAATCCCATCTGATTGAAACCCTGAATTTCAGCGGTGACGCGACCCTTGGACAACTCTGGAATAGTCTTAGTCCAAAATGGCTGTTCAAAATCCTTATACGCAGTCAAATTACTCAAGCCACCAACGACTTTTAACTGTGTGCGCGGTAATTCTTGTGCCACTACATTAGTGTTCATTATTGCAGCAGCACTCAAGGCTGCCATCATTAGCGTTTTCATTCGAGAGTCTCCTAGATGACGGGGTTTAAAGCCTGGATCGATCTCCCGCATGCAATCGATACAGTTTTCAACAGCTTTGACTTTTAAATAATTGCGAGATGAGCGTTTAATTTGTCTGTTACCAACATATAACCAGGTGCATGCGTGATACAGAATTCAGGTTTTGATGCCATCAATACCGCCTGCGGTGTGACCCCACAAGCCCAAAATACCGGCAATTCACCAGCACGCACCTCGACTGGTTCACCAAAATCGGGTTTGCTTAAATCACTAATGCCAATTTGTGATGCGTCACCGATGTGTACAGGCGCTCCATGAACAGAAGGAAACTTTGAGGTCAGCTGAATCGCGCGAATAGCGTCAGCAGGTTTGAAAGGCCTCATTGAAACCACTAAAGGACCGTGGAATGGGCCGGCAGACTGTGTAGATATATTACTTCGATACATCGGGACATTTGAAGCACATGAAATGTGACGCACATCCAAACCTTCAGCCACGAGCGCTTCCTCAAACGAAAAAGAGCAGCCAATCGCGAAACTTATTAAATCGTCTCGCCAGTAGGTAGTAACGTTCGAGACTTCGTCAATCAACTCTCCATTGCGCCAAACTCTGTAACGTGGGATATCAGTGCGGATATCTAGGTCATCTCCATAACCCGGGAAAAAAGTACTGCCCGGATCAGATATTGATAGAAGTGGGCAAGGCTTGGGGTTGCGTTGACAAAACAACATGAAATCAGCAGCCAAAGACTTAGGCAGCACCACCAAATTGGCCTGAACAAAGCCTGGTGCTGCACCTGCAGTCGGCTGTGTAAATATTCCTTGACGAATGTTTTGACGAACCTGTTGCGATGCAAGCATACGATCCTCTAGAAGCAGAATTCTGAGCCCTCATTCGACGTCAGGCATCAACAACTGTCCAATCGTGCTTTACAATCAGGTCTGATAAGAAAAATTTATCATCGAAAGCTCAAGATAATGAGTCTCATTAATCATCTTGGGCAATCTGTTGAGCCAGCTTTGCAAGGGTAGATGCAATGTGCTCATCAGGGCCGCGTGACCATGAAGCAGTGAATGCCAAGTCAGGCAACACATAATCAGCAACATCCAACACACACAGGCTACCCGCTCGAATTTCATCCTGCAGAAATACTGGCGTGATGACTGCAACACCGATCGCGTCCAAAGTCATTCTCACGACGACTGAAAGTGAAGCACTTCCGTACATACGAGGTGAATGAATACCTGCGTCAGTCAATAGGTCTCTAACAAACTGATGCGGCTGACTCGTGGCGGGATAAGTGATGACTGGACGTTCGCCGATCTGAGCAAGCGTAGCTTTCTCATGATGTAAACCAAGCATTGGACTGGCAAGCCAAGCCACTGGATATTGACATAGAGGAATATTTTCAACGTTTGGAGCCAAAACTGGCCCCATCAAAAACGCTAAATTTAAATGATGGGATCTAACCTGCTCACGCAAAACTGGTGAGGTATCAACTTCAAGCTCAACACTTAGTTCGGGATAACGCGCATGAATTTCCTCCAAGTAGCGAGGTAACCAAGTTTGAACAATAGTCTCCGAGACCCCCAGCCTGACCTGACCTTCAATAGTCTTGCTGCTGCGTGCCGCATCCATCATTTCCTGTTTAAGATCCAGCATCCCCTGAGCATGGGCAAGCAGCTCACCGCCCTTGGCAGTCAATGTAACGCCCCGAGTATTGCGCTCCAATAATTTCACACCGAGGGTAGACTCTAGCGACGCAATCCTTTGTGAAATAGCGGGTTGCGTCGTATTGAGTTTTTGCGCCGCCGCACGAAAACTCCGCAGTGTTGCTACCCAAACAAAGGTTTCAAGATTGCGGATTTCAATCACATGGAGGCTCTCAGGTTGTAGGGATAACGCCGATCCGGACTTTTTGAGGCTGATCAATCAAAGCTGCCGCAATCGTTTTGCGATGCTCAGCAGCCGTGCCTCCTCTCAAGCTCCAGGAACTGACACGACGATACCAGAGATTCAAATCAAAATCCCGGATAAAGCCCATACCGCCATGGATCTGCTGAGCGGAGCGCACCACCATCATGCACTGCTCGTTGCCAAAGGATTTAGCCTGAGCGACATTGACCTGATAGGGCAGATTCTCTTGCATGCGCCACAAGGCTTCGCGAGAAAGCATCATCGTGCCGTCTGTGGCGTTCATCATGTTGGCACACATATGCTGGATCGCCTGAAACGCACCAATAGGCTGACCAAAAGCCTCCCGCTGTTTTGCGTGGGCGACTGCCATATCCAACGTCCGGCGTGCAGCGCCTGCAATCATCGATGCATACAACACCGAAGAAAGATCCATTAATTCTCTAGCGATCAGATTGCCAGACTGGACATGCCCAATGCGAGCACTCAGTGGAACACGCACGTCTTTAAACCGCACATTGGATTCACCATCCTTGGCCATGGAGATCAACGCTTCGCTACTCAAACCCTTGGTATCCGTAGGCACCAGCACCACACCGAGCTGATCAGGCGCACTTGCATCGCGGTAAATCACCATGCATTGCTGAGATGCGCGATAACTACCGACAAATGTTTTCACGCCATTCAAAACAAGCTCATTGCCTTCAATGCGGCCCTGCAGTGCGATCGCGTCGGTTGACCAGCGACCTGTCTGGTCGACCACAGCATGGCTCATGATCAAGTCACCCGCAATCACCGCCTGCAACATACTGATTTGCTCAGGACTTCCATAACGATCGATGATCATCGCAGGCACCATCGTCGCATGAAGCGGGATAGGAGCAATGTGGTAACCAGCCACCTCGAACAGCAAACCAAGATATGGCAAAGGCAACGCTTCCCCGCCCGCTTTATTCGACAAGCACAGTTGCAACCAGCCATTTTCCGCAAACTTGGACCACAACTCCGGTGAATACTGCAGAGCATCCGTCTCGACCTTGCGCACCAGCGCAGGCGTACACTCACCCTCTAGAAACTCAGCTGCCGCTTCGCGGATCTGTACTTCCTGATCATCAAGCAAAATATCCATTTTCTAGTCACCTGTCTCTTTATTATTTTGCGGCGCGTGGCAAACCAAGTCCGATACGCGCGACCTGATCGCGCATCACCTGAACGCTACCGTGATTGATCGTCGACTGATAAGCGCCAAGAATATTGTGCGCAAAGATTCCTTTTTCAATCGCCTCGGGTGAACCTTGCATCAGTTGGGCAAAAGGTCCCAGAATCTGGCTGTAGGCTTCTGTTGCGCGCACACTATGCTCTGGCGCAAACACCTTTTCAGCGGACCCTTCGTAGGTGAATTTGCCACCACGCTGTTCGATGCTAATACTGCGCATCGTCATCAAACGGCAAACTTCCGCCTCAGTCCACATTTCAGCAATCTTGTCTCGAACCTGTGGATCATTGCGAAGTTCGTTTTGCAACTCACCATCGGTGTGGAGCCAATTGACGATATCTTCGTCACGCATGACAGAAATCAGATAACGCCAAGCGCCCACGCGATCGAGATTCAGGCCGCGTCTGGCCACCTCCCAGCCGCCCCCTTCTTCACCGAGCAGACAAGAGACTGGCACTTCGACGTCATCAAAGAACACCTCATTGGTGCGCTCTTCGCCGTAAGTTGTTCCAAATGGCGCTGGAGGATCGTTTTGAACCGTCCAGAGCGGGCGTACTGTCATGCCAGGCATGCCCATTGGAACCAGCAGAATCGACAAACCACGATGGCGAACAGAATCTGGATCCGTACGCACCATCAAATAGATATGCGTCGCGTTTTGCGCGTTAGTGGTGTAGATCTTTTGGCCAGTGATGATGTACTTGTCACCCACGCGCTTGGCGCGGCAACGGATACCCGCCAAATCAGTACCGCAACCGGGTTCGCTATAGCCCTGGCAGAAAATAATTTCGCGCTTGATCGAACGCGGCACAAATTCTTCTTTTTGCGCGGCTGTACCGAACATCAAAATTGATGGTGCACCTGTGCCGCCCCCCAGGGTGATACCGGTATAGCGGTAAAACTCCTCTTCGATGACAAACTGAGCCGTCCTGTCACCTCCGCCACCACCGAACTCCGTGGGCCAGCTCCAGGCGAACCAGCGTTTTTGATTCACTTTTTCAAAAAAGTCGCGGATGGCCTCTCCCCAGCCTTCTCCCCGCTTGCCCGCGGCATTTTCCGCGCGCACTTCATCCGTGAAATGCTCAACAAGAAAGGCGCGCACCTCAGTGCGTAAACGTTCCTCTTCTGGCGTAAATGTGAAGTTCATCGAATACCATCTCCAATATCGTCATCTTCAGGCAGATTGGGATGCGCACGCCTCAATCTGAGAACTGAAGCCGCCGCACTCTTCCCTTTCCTAAAGAATACCTCTTGTGAAATGGAATTTACGAGAGAAAGCTGATTGTTATGTCCGGATTGTGAAAGTCTTGATTAAAAATCTAAATAAACAAGTCTGCTCATGCCTTGCTTCAGTGACCATCAGCGCCTTGACCGTGAGATCGACGATATGACTTGGACCGATATGGTCGCTCCCGCACCACAATCACACGAGGTGGAGGAGGTGCGTAATACGTCGGGCCGAAGAAACGTACGGGCGGTGCAGCGTAGTAGGCTCCGCCACCATATGCGCTGTAATAACCTCCACCACCATAGGCATACCTAGGCTGGCCGGGGTCTACTACGACACATCCGCTTACTAGCAGAGTGACCGCCAAGGCAGGCATTGTGATCATCCTGAGCATCTCGACCCCTCTTATTCAAGATTTGGATTGACCTAAACAGTATTACGTATTCAGACAGTCCGGCCATACTTTTGGTTCCTGAACTGCCGCCCCTTGTAAAAAAAATAATCGCGGATCTACTTGCCGGAACCAAGGAATCAGAGATTGTAAAAATTCCATGACTGCGCGGTTATGGACGCTTTCTCTTCTAATTGTGATGTAAGCAATCACCGGATCAAACAAATGATCGAGCGGCAGCAAACTCACTCGACGTGTATCAATATCCTGCGTGCTGAGTGTAGTCAAAATGGCAATGCCCAATCCTTTGACAACACACGCCATCACCATATCTGCATCAGTAGCGGTAATGACAACATTACATTTAAGGTGGTGTGTTGCAAAAGCTTCGTCAAGCGATCTGCGGGCTGCGAAAGCTTGGGGGTAGGCGATATGAGGATGACGGGTGATTTCCTCGAAAGAAATGTTTGAACACGCCAGAATCGGATGTCCCTTAGGCGCTGCGAGTACTCTCGGCAGCTTGAATACCGGCAACGAGACCAGTTCCAGATTGTCGGCACGCTTACTATTCAGAGCGATATCAGCCTCGCCAGAAAGGACTTGTTGCAGCGCACCCTCAGAGGAACTTTGATTAATCGTCACCCTAACCAAAGGCTCTCTACCGCTGAGTCTGGAAAGTGGTTCAGCAATCATGTGGCGGGCAAAACTATGCGTGGTGACCACTGTGACAGACTTAGGCTCTCCGGCCTGCATACTTTGAGCAATCTGCTTGATTCCCTCAACATCCGCCAAGACTCTAACCGAAAGCTCCAGAATAGGTTGGGCGTCCTCAGTTAAACCGATGATGCTGTTCTTGGTGCGCCGCAACAAAGAAACACCTAACTCCTGCTCGAGTTGCATCAATTGTCTACTGACGCCTGGTTGTGAAGTATGCAACAAGCGAGCGGCCTCGGAAATATTGAAACCCGTCTTCACAACGGTTACCAAGTACTTCAATTGTTGAAGCTTCAAGGCACAGGCTCCGTGATAATTAATCAATAAGTCGAAACTGCCATGCGTAAATCGCATAGCGGTATGTCAAACAAGTATTAGTTGCTATAGCGATTTGTACCTTAGGATGAAAAAAAAGATCAATAAAAATTTAAATATCCCTTCCCCAGGAGACAAACCATGAAGCTTCAAAAGCTTTTGATCAGTGCTTTCGCAGTTTTCTCTGCACTTGGCAATACTGCAGCGATCGCGCAGGACTATCCAAACAAACCCATTCGGCTTGTCGTGCCCTTCGCTCCAGGGGGCGGTGCCGACAATACGGCGCGCATCATCAGTGAGCCTTTATCCAAACGACTTGGGCAGCCCGTGGTCATCGAATACAAGCCTGGTGCTGGCGGCGTGATCGGTGCCGCTTTTGTCGCATCATCGCCCAAAGACGGATACACACTTCTTTACGCTACGCCCGGTCAACAAATGACGGCACCGTATCTCATGGACAAAATGCCATACGATGCGGCGACTGCTTTTTCACCTGTCATTCAGCTGATCGAAGGCAGTAACGTTTTAGTCGTGAATAAGGACTTACCAGTAAATTCGGTCAAAGAGTTGATCGATTATGCGAAGGCCAATCCCAACAAAGTCAACTTCGCAAGCTCGGGCATGGGCTCCTCGAGTCACCTTGCCGGAGAGCTTTTCAAAAGCATGGCGGGAATCAATATCGAACATGTGCCATACAAAGGCTCTGGCGCAGCGGTCACTGAAGTTGTTGGTGGCTCAGTACAAATGTCGATCGACTCTCTGTCTGTATACCAAGCACACATCAAGGCAGGCGCCGTCAAAGCCTTAGGCGTATCGACGCTCTCTAGAAATCCAGCGACACCTGAACTTCCCCCGATCGCTGACACGCTGAAAGGCTACTCCGCCTCTCCTATCAACTACATCACTGCACCCGCAGGCACACCACCCGCCATCATTGCGAAACTAAATAAAGAACTCAATGAAGTCTTGAACATGCCTGACGTTCGTCAACGCCTGATCGCAACAGGTCTGGATGTCAAAGGCGGCACACCAGAAGAAATGGATGCAATCGTTCGCTCCGAGTCAGCCAAGTGGAAAAAAGTGATCGAGCAGTCCAAAGCATCAGAGAAAAAATAAATAAAAGGAGATCGACAAATGCAAGTCATTAAATCCTCACTCAAAAAAATATTACTCAGCTGTCTGATGACAATCTGTGCCTCGTTCGCGCACGCAAAATTCCCGGATAAGCAAGTCACCATCGTCATTCCCTACCCACCTGGCGGAGTCACTGACATCTATGGTCGAGCCATTGCCGCAGAGCTCTCAAAACAATGGGGACAACCAGTCGTTGTCGATAATAAGCCTGGTGGTGGAACAGTCATTGGCACTCAACTCGTTGCCCGATCGCCTGCAAATGGCTATACCCTTTTGCTGACAAGCTACGGATTTACCTCAAACCCTGTACTCAAAAAGAGCTTGCCATACGACCCTAAAAGCCTCAGCCCCTTGTATCTGCTCGGCCGCTCCACAAGCCTGCTGGTCGTGAATCCGAACGTTCCATTCAAGAACGTCAAGGAGATGATCGCTTTTGGTAAGAAAAATCCAGGTGGTTTGATTTTTGGATCTTCCGGCAATGCTTCAAGCCCTCACATCGCAGCCGAACTCTTTGCCGCTGAAGCAGGTGTGCGAATTACACACGTACCATACAAAGGCACAGGTCCCGCGATGAACGATCTGCTTGGGGGACAAATCATGGGGATTTTTGACGGCCCATCGGCTATGCCGCGCGTCAACTCCGGCACGCTCAACGCGATCGCAATTTCATCTGAAAAAAGACATCCAGCGGCGCCCAATGTTCCAACATTCAAAGAGCTAGGAATTGATCTTGTTTTTGGCAGCTGGTTTGGATTTTTAATACCAACCGGTACGCCTGAAGACATTCAGAATGAATTGCTTAAAGGAATTGACACTGCAATGAAAACCAGCAATGTACAAAATGCGATCAATCAAACAGGACTTTTTATTCAAGGTCTGAAAACTGCTGAATTTGGCAAGTTCCTGCAGGATGAGGAAAAGAGACTCAGAAATTTGATGAAAGTCGAAGGCGTCAGCATCACGGTCGAATAACTCTAGATAAAAATTCAAGCTACGTAACACCTACTGATTAAGGTTAAAAATGGATCTGCAAACACTCGAACTGGACATTTCAAATGGAGTTGCCACGGTCACCTTGAATCGTCCTCCTCATAACGCACAAAATGCGCAAATGCGGAGTGAAATTATTCAGGTCTTTGACTACTTTACTGATGCACCTGACGTAAAAGTCGCTGTCATTACCGGGAAAGGAAAAATATTTTGCGCAGGCGCCGATCTGAGCGAACGTCCAGGACTCAATGACAAGCCTGGAGCCTACTGGCACCACAATCGCCTGGTACGTGAAGCCGGCAACTCGATCATTGAATGCAGTAAACCGGTGATCGCCGCAGTCAATGGTCCAGCGATGGGCGCTGGTTTTGGTCTCATGACCCAATGCGATATTTGGGTCGCATCCAATACGGCGATCTTCTCGATGCCAGAAATCAATGTAGGTCTAGCCGGCGGCACAGCGATGCTGCAAAGTATTTTTGGAAAATCACGCGCTCGCCGAATGTTCTTTACAGGTATGAAAATAGACGCAGATGAAATGTATCGTCTGGGTCTGATCGAGGCGAGCCTTCCACCTGAAGAACTCATGCCTTATGTCATGGAGATCGCCAACGATATCGCAAGCAAAGCGCCTATTGCGTTGAGTTATGCAAAACAAGCTGCTCAGGTGACTGCTGTGATGCCCCGCCGAGAGGGCTACCGCTTTGAACAAAATATGACCGTGGCGCTTGGTAAAACAGAAGATACCAAAGAAGCGTTGCTTGCTTTTAAAGAAAAACGTAAACCTGTCTACAAGGGTCGTTAGTCCTATCTGGAAATAAGAATAATGAGCAATGATTTGAAAGACGACATTGATTACGATGCATTCAGGTCGGAAATAGAAGAGTTCGTCAGCAAAAACTGTCCGGCAGATATCAAAGAAATCATGGCGCTCAATCGCAAGCTGTCGCGAGAGCCATGGAGTCGCTGGCAAAAAATTCTATTTGCACGCGGATGGGGAGCGCCTAATTGGCCTGTCGAATATGGTGGAACAGGTTGGAACCCAAGGCAACAGGCAATCTTCGGGGAAGTTCTCGCCGAAAATGACTGCCCTCCCCAGTACCATCATGGTCTGCGCCACATAGGACCCGTACTCATCGAATTTGGCTCCGAGAGTCAAAAGGCGCGCTATTTACCCCGCATTCTGGATGGGTCGGAGTGGTGGTGTCAAGGCTACTCAGAGCCTAATTCCGGCTCCGATCTTGCCTCTCTTAAAACTCATGCGCGCATCGAAGGTGATGTGTTTATCGTAAATGGACAAAAAACATGGACCTCGCATGCACAAGAGTCCGACCTGATGTATACGCTTGTACGAACATCGGTTGAGTCCAGAAAACAAGAAGGTATTAGTCTGCTCATTATTCCCGTTCGCACCAAAGGCATTACTGTCAGACCCATCCGAACGATTGATGGCTGGCACCATGTGAATGAAGTGTTTCTGGATAATGTTGAGGTGCCACTTGCCGACTGTATTGGCGAAATCGGTGATGGTTGGAAATATGGGAAATTCCTACTGGCACGCGAGCGACTGAACTCTGCCAATACTGCGCCGCTCTTTCAATACCTCAAAAGGACTCGCACACTCATCAAAGATCGCTTATCTACCCCAGTGCATCAGCATCGCAGACAAAATATCGAATACCGTCTTCTTGCGGTTGAAGCCGAACTCAGGGCTATCCAGGAGCTCGGACTTGAAGCGATCGATGCCGTCATGAATAAACAACCGATCCGACTTCAACCCTCGGTGCTCAAAATCAATAGCTCTGGCTTGTTTCAAACCATCACCGAAATCGGAATGGAAGTTATGGGACCTGAGTATGCAACCAGCATGCCTATAGATGAGCACACACAATTCGACGGGAACGCGCAAGCCGCACTCTGGCTACAGAATTATTTTTATTCAAGAGTGCGCACGATCTATGGTGGCAGCAACGAAGTTCAGAAAAATATGATTGCCCGTGAAATTTTTGGACACTGACTCTTATGACGTTTACTGCGACACCCATATTCGGTTCCGAGTTTCAGGAATCCGCGTCTCGCTTTGCGAAAGATGCCGAACACGAAATCAGTAGTCTTCACACCAGCGACCAAAAAAGACAATTTCGTGAAAAAAAATGGAAAGAATGCATTGAGTTGGGTTGGGCAGCGTGCCTCATTCCCGAAAACGCTGGAGGACTTGGTGGTACTTTGCTTGATTTCTGTGCCTTACTTGAAGGCACTGCGACACACGCACTACCCTTGCCTTTGGGCACCGGCATGGGTCTACCCGCCATTTTGCTGGAGCCACTCAATATAAAAGACAAATCATCGCTTTTATCTTCAATGGCAGATGGATCGATTCATATTCAGCTGATTTATCAGCCGCTCGATCCATTTTTAAAACAAATGTCACATGAAATGACATTGAACATCACTCAACAGGGAAATTTACAAATACTGAGTGGAAAAGTGGCTGGGGTTGAGTGCATTCCAGATGCCTCTCATTTTCTGCTGTGCTGTCCAAATCATGAGGGTACGCCCTCGCTTTGGCTCATCCCTCGAGACGACATCAATCTGACAGTCAGTCATGAAATTCGCATTGATTCGCGCGATAGTATTTCACTCTCATTTGATGCTCAACCGCTTAAAAATCAGTGGTGCATCGCAGCTGGTCCTGATTTTTCAAAAGCCTATGACCGCATGTTCAATTATGGTGCGCTCTTTGCCTGTGTTGAGGCCGTCTCAAGCATGGCTTGCGCGTTAGAGCAAACCATTCGTTACTTAAGTGAACGACAGCAATTTGGTGTCACACTTTCAACCTTCCAAGTACTGCGTCATTACATTGCGGATGTTTACGCTAAATACGAAAGTATTCGTGCGTTTGTCAGCGCATTCACTCGTAAAGTCAATGATACAGGGGAGGCTCCAAACCGCGATCTCTCTCTTCTCAAACTCTATCTTTCCCAAGTGGGCCCCAAACTCGCCCATACTGTCATTCAAGTTCATGGCGGGATGGGAATGACTGAAGAGCTCTGGGCGACTCGACTCAATAAACGGATTTTGATGACTAACCTTGAATTCGGTGATGGTCAGTTTCACGCAGAGCGCGCACATCAAGAAATAGCAAAGGCAGACTAACAGCATGCACGATTTAGACGCACTTTTTAATCCTCAGTCTCTCGCGATTGTCGGAGCTTCAAGCGATCCCAAAAAATTAAGTGGTCGCGCCATTCATTACATGAAAACTTATGGTTTCAAGGGAAAGCTCTACCCTGTCAATCCATCTTCACCCGAAATTCAGGGACTCACCGCCTACCCCTCGGTATCAGCGATTCCCGGACCCGTCGATCAAGCTGTCATTATTGTTCCCTCCACGCGGGTCGAGGAATCTCTTCGCGACTGCGCCAAAAAGGGCGTCAAAGTTGTCCAAGTACTGAGCTCGGGTTTTGGTGAGATGGGTCCTGAGGGCAAAGCCGCCCAGGATCATCTGGTCGAAATCGCACGACAGGCTGGCATGCGGATGGTGGGTCCAAACTCGCTCGGAGCGCTCAGTCCATCGAACGGATTATTCGCGACGTTTTCAACCTCCTTTGCAAGAGGTGCAGCGCCTAAGCCCGGTAAAGTCGCATTTATCACGCAGAGTGGCGCTTTTGGATCGTGTACGTATGTCATGGCCGATCTGAGAGGAGTCGGTATGAGCCGTACGCTCGCGACCGGCAACGAAGCCGATGTGGATGTCGCCCATTGCATCGATTTCCTGGCTCAGGATCCCGAAACAGAGGTGATTTGCGCTTCGATGGAAAGCTGCCGTAACGGAGACCAATTACGCGCTGCTATTAACAAAGCATCCTCTGCGGGCAAAGCGGTCATCATGATGAAAGTGGGCACTTCGGAAGCGGGTGCCGCGGCAGCCGCCACCCACACTGGCTCACTTGCTGGAGATGATCGTGTATACGACACCATTTTGCGTGAAACAGGGGCTTGGCGTGCCCGCTCCATCGAGGAAATGGTCGACATTGCTTATTTACTGGTCAATGGCCGCATGCCAGCCAATAACAAGCTATCGCTTGTCACTGTATCTGGCGGGATCGGCATTCTGATGGCGGATGATGGCGCAAGAATGGGATTGGAAATTAAACCATTCTCACAAGCGCTCATCGATCAACTTGCTGTGGTGCTTCCGTACGGCGCAGGTCGAAATCCCTACGATACAACGGCTCAAGTCGCCACAAATCCACAACTCGTTGTCGATGTCGGACAGTGTATTTTGCAACATACGACTGACGATGCTTTAGTTTTCTATCTCGCAAACAACGGACTGGCGCCACTTGTTTTCCGGGATACTCTCGACGCATTGCTCAAGCTCAAGGCTGCATACAAGGACCGATTAGTCGTCGTCATCATGCCTAGCGAAGCCGGAGTCAGAGCGGAGCTTGAGGGAGCAGGCATCCCCGTTTACGAGGATCCGACGAGAGCCATCGCCGCGATTAGTGCCGCATGTCAAATTCGCCAGCGTCGTGAACGCATGCCAACATTCAGCATCTCAAACCAAAAGTCTAAGTTGGCTATTCATCCAAGTGACGAGTCAAAAGCCAAACAATTGCTTCGACAAGAAGGGATTCCTGTCATTGAAGAGCGTGTCTGTCTCACGGCAAAAGAAGCCGTCCAGGCTGCCAACGAATTTGGTTACCCGATCGTCGCGAAAATTCTCTCTCCGGATATTCAGCATAAAACAGAGATTGGTGGCGTGTTACTTGGACTTTCCAACAGCACAGAGGTTGAGAAAGGCTTCGAAACCCTTATACAGCGTGCAAAAACGGCAAAACCAGACGCTCGACTCGAGGGTGTGCTGATTTCCAGGATGGTCAACAAGGGTGTCGAAACACTCGTTGGCATGCATCGCGATCCTGTCTTCGGACCAATGATCATGTTCGGACTTGGCGGAATCATGGTGGAGCTCTTTAAAGACGTTGCCATGGCAAGCGCGCCGCTTGACAAAGCATCTGCCCACCAACTGATTGATTCAGTTAAAGGTGCGGCTTTACTGAAGGGATGGCGGGGTAGCGAACCTCTTGATTGCGATGCATTAGTCGATGTTCTCTGTAAAATCAGTGAAACGGCATGCAAATATCCAGAGATACAAAGCATCGATATCAATCCGCTTCTGGTTCAAAAATCGGGGGTCGTTGCACTGGACGCCGTCATCTCGGTTTAACACCGTCGTCTCGGTCTAAGTGAGTGTGTCATGTTCAAAATCAAAGGGTATAAAGTACGGAAGGCTTCTTTATTTTTGGCATCCGCACTAATCAGCGCCTCGAGTTTTGCGCAGAATGCCCCCATCAAACTGATGGTGGGCTTCCCCGCCGGTGGCGGCACAGACGCTATCGCGCGGGTGATTGGCGAGCAGCTGAGCAAAAATCTTGGCAACCCAGTCATTATCGAAAACCGCGCTGGCGCAGGTGGACAGATTGCGGCACAGGCGCTGAAAACAGCACCAGCCGATGGTTCAGTCCTCTTTCTTTCACACGACCATACGATTTCAATCCTGCCGCTGATTAACAAAAAAGCTGGTTACGACCCTCAAACGGATTTTGTCCCCGTCGCAGGTTTTGCCAGCTTTGCCAACGGAATCGCTTTGTCTGGTGATTTAAAAGAAACGACTCTTGACCAATTCATTCAGTCCGTTCGTTCAGCGCAGCAAGGCAAAGCCGCGATCGGCGTGCCCGCGCCACAATCAGTACCCGAGTTTCTTGTGAAAGTTCTCGCTGCGCGATACAAACTCGACCTGATCGCTGTCCCCTACAAGGGAAGCGCCCCCATGATCGCCGACATGTTGGGCAAGCAAATACCCGCAGGCGTAGCATCGGTGCCAGACTTCATTGAGTTTCAAAAAGCAGGAAAACTTCGCATGGTCGCCGTCATGGGAACTCAGCGGCAAGCCGCACTCCCTGATACCCCCACCTTCGCTGAGCTCGGCATCAAAGGCTTTGAGGATCTGCCCTTTTACGGGATTTTCGCGCCCAAAGGCACACCGAAAGCGACCCTGGAACGCTACAGCGATGCGTTGAAAAAAGTCTTGGAAATACCCGATGTGCAGCAACGGCTCGTCGGATTGGGGCTGACCGTTGACTATATGCCCAGTCAAACTCTCTCTGAACGCGAAAGGACTTATTCAAAAAACTGGGCGCGGATCATTGCCGAGAGTGATTTGGCACCCAAATAAAAATGTCCCGACTTTTAATCGAGACATTTTTAAACATACAAAACAATTTAATTTTTATTTCAACGATCAAGCGGATTTCCCATCGCGGCATTCGCCTCCTGCGCTTTAGCAGGACCGCGCAGAAATCTGGCGATACCAACCGCTACGATCACTCCAATCAGTGACCCGCAGGGATAGATCCAGTATGTTGAAAAATCTCCCCTTGCGAAATCAGGACCAAACGCTCTTGCCGGATTGAACGCAGCACCATCAAATGGGCCACCCATCGTCCCCATTGCCATCACGTATGCACCAACGGCCAGTGGCACTGAACCACCGAGAAGCTTGGGGCCATCTGTCATCCCGAGAATTAACAAAACCATACCAAAGGTCAAAATCGCCTCGAGGATCACCGCCTGGTAATGCATATCCGGCTGTGGAACAGTCGCAGCGAGATTACCCCCCGTGCCAAAGAGCGCTGCGGCAGTCACAGAGCCCGCTGCCGCAGCGATGAACTGCACCACCATGTAGCAAAGCGCCATGGGGAAACCCATGTCGCCTCGCAACGCAAAACCAAGCGTCATCGCAGGATTGAAATGCGAAGAGATATCACCCAGAAAATACACAGCAGCAGTCAACCAAAGGGCGGCGATCGCAGACAAGATAAATGCATACTGGTAAGGGGCTAAATCACCCCCCCCATATCCTGCGAGAATCGCCGCACCACCTGATAAAACAAAGGTCAGGCCGGATGTTCCGATAAACTCGGACACCAGTCTCCTGGCACGATGATCATTGCTTTTCCAATCAGCATAAAAACGACTGCCGACTTGTTGTTGCAGTGCTTGGCGTCCTGTGAGGTTAGTCTGAGTATTCGAGTCCAAGATCAGGCCTTCTTAGCGGGAATGTCAGCAGAACCAGGTTTTGTCATATTGATCGGCACGACAACGCGGTCGTACAACGCCTCGTCAACACCGCAGGCAAGTGCCGCAGCCTTGAGTGTAGTGTTGTGATCAATCGCGTAGTGCGCAACCGACGAGGCCTTATCGTATCCAATCACAGGCGACAACGCTGTCACCATCATGACTGAGTTGTCGATGTTATTTTTGAGCTGCGCCTCGTTGACCACCGCGCCCTCAATCATGTACTCACGGAAATGATCCGACATATCGGCCATGATCAAAGCTGAGTGCAAGTAGTTGCTGATAATGATCGGACGGAAAGCATTGAGCTCAAAATTGCCCTCGGCACCGCCCATCTGCACAGCAACGTCCGAACCCATGATCTGAATACAGACCATGAGCATAGCTTCAGCTTGCGTAGGATTCACCTTGCCGGGCATGATAGAAGAACCAGGCTCGTTGGATGGGAAAGTCATTTCCATCAGACCGGTGCGTGGGCCTGAGCCGAGCCAACGCATATCGTTGGCGATCTTAAATAAGGACACAGCGGCAGCCTTGAGAGCGGCGTGCGCCCGCACCATGCGATCCAAGGTTCCCTGAGCAGTGAACTTGTTGTCAGCGGTTTTAATGGCAAAACCTGTCAGCTTGGACAACTCTGCGGCGACGGCATCACCGAAGCCAACGGGCGAATTCAAACCAGTTCCGACTGCTGTGCCACCCATCGCGACTTGTAACAATCCCTGTGTCGCATACTCGACGTCCGCGATCGCATCGTTCAAGGCACCGACATAACCAGACCACTCTTGACCGACCGTCAAAGGAGTCGCATCTTCAAGGTGCGTACGTCCGATCTTGACGATATTGGCCCACTGCTTTGATTTCGCATCCAGCGCATCACGCAAACGCTTCAGCGCGGGAATGGTTTTTTCCGTCGCCATTTTGTAGGCGGCGATATGCATCGCGGTCGGAAATGTATCGTTACTCGACTGGCCCATATTCACGTGATCATTCGGGTGCACGGGCTCCTGAGACCCCAGAGTACCGCCAACCAGCTGAATACAACGGTTGGAGATCACCTCATTGACGTTCATGTTGGACTGCGTACCCGATCCGGTTTGCCAGACATACAACGGAAACTCTGCATCAAGCTTGCCTGTAATGACCTCGTCAGCGACCTTTTGGATCAACTGACCCTTCCAAGCAGGTAAGCGGCCAGCTTGGGTATTCACGATCGCCGCAGCTTTCTTGACGTAACCATAAGCGTGATAAACCTCCTTGGGCATTTTGTCATGGCCAATGTTGAAGTGGATCAAGCTACGTTGCGTTTGTGCGCCCCAATAATGATCGGCAGGCACTTGAACCTGACCGATACTGTCGAATTCCTGACGCAAGCCTGTTGCGGAAATTCCAATTGGTAAATCGAGGATTTTTGGCGCGGATTCGGTGGTCATTCGGACATCCTTAGAAGATAAGTACCCACATCGTTAATAGTGGTATTTAGGTACTACAAACGATGTACTTTTAAATAATTTGCTGCATGACAACAGAATCACCTACTCTTGTCAATGCATGGCTTTCCCATTCTGGGCGGTGCCAACATATCTCAACATGCGGATATGACGACTCGATTACGACCTGAGTTTTTGGCTTCATACAAAGCGCGATCAACGCGCTCGATGAGTTCGTTGACGGATTCATGTTGAACCCATTGGGCTACACCAAAGGACATCGTGACCGGACCGACTTTTTCATTGTCTGATTCTGCAATCAGCAGGCACAACCCTTTCGCCAAACTGGTTGCGACAGGCAAGGGACATCCTGGCAACACAATCAGAAATTCCTCCCCTCCCCAGCGAATACAGCGATCGCCGGCGCGCACCGCATCCCTGAGTATGTTTGCCACGTTAACCAAAACTCGGTCACCTTCGGGATGACCGTAAACGTCGTTCACCCGCTTGAAGTGATCAATGTCACACATAATGACCGAAAATGCCGTGCCGGTGTTTTCAGCAATTCTGGCAGCCTCTGTGAGGACATGATCACCAGAGTGCCGGTTCAGCAACCCGGTTAACTTGTCTGTTTCAGCCTGTTTTTTCAAACGTTCCTGCGCCAGCTTGAGATCGGTAATATCAACGACTGTTTCAATGTAATGATTAACGTTTCCATCCATATCAGGTAGTGCCGCCAGTGACTGCAAAGCACTAAACGGGGAGCCGTCGAGCCTGACATATTCAGCCTCGGTAATCAACTCGCTAGCTTGATCGATCTGCTTGAGTCTCTGGGCCTGACTCAGTTGACTGCTCGCAGGATGAAGCGCAACCACAGCAGTACCTATCAGCAAGTCGCCGGGGTAGCCAAACAATCTTTTTGCCGCGGGATTGGCATGGGTAATCTGACCATTTGAATCCAGCATCATCATCGCAACCGGCGAAGCCGTCAAAATGCGCACGGCATAGCTATTAAGCTGTTGTTGAATCCGCCTCAGCGACTGCCGGTACATGCGTCTGGCTCCAGCCACCGTCAGCAATATCATCAATGCGCTCAAAAGTAATACGAGTTTTGTATTGACACTCCAGTTTTCAAAGCTATACCCAGCTTGTAAGCCTGCAGAAATCAAAAAAGGATATTCGCCAACCTTAAGGTAGGTGTAGTGCCTTTCAATTTGATCCAGGGCAGAGATTGCCCGATAAGAGCCACCCTCGGGGGATATCTGCAGCATGCGACTCAGATGCGCCGGGACTCTTTTGTTACCGGGTCCTAGCTCAGGAGGATCGATGGAAGGGTAACGACTTACCTGAACCATATCGCTCGTTCGCAACTCAATCGTTCCCTTCTGCCCGATATGGATGGACTCCAACAGGGTAGTTAAGCGATCGATATCCCAGCGGACAAACAGCACACCGGCAAAACTGCCATCAGGATGATCTACTCTTCGCGCCAATACCAGCGCCCATCTTTGGCTCAATTTCGTAAAAATTGGTCCTGAAAAAATCATTCCATTCGCAGCGGATCCAGACGGCTTGTCTCGTAGAAGAGTGAAATATTCGCGCTCAGACAAATCAATCGGTTGCGCCTGATCAATCCCGAAACGATAAATCCCTTTGGCATCAAGAAAACCGAGGTTGCTGAACTCAGGGGCCCAAGATAAAGCCAGCTGTAAATAATCATTAAACCGTTTGGGATTAAATTTTTCCATTAAAAGCTGATCTCGGTAGTGAAATGAGACAGCCTGAAGAAGCGTGTCGGCTTCATTAAAAATACCTTCGATGTGATGTGACAACAGAGTCGTCGCGTTTTGCATCATCATCTGTGATTGCTGTTGCCTCTGTTTGGCTTCTTGCCAGAGGATCAAACCCGCAAACAAGGTAATCAGCACAACAATAAATGTTGCGCCAACGTAGTAGGGCATACCAATTGATCTTTTTTTAATACTTTGATTTGCACTCAATTCAGCCCCACATGATCCGCCGACTAGCCGACAGTTAGCTATCGTCGAGTCTACCCGCGCCACTTCACGCCGGACAATGACTCCCACTAACTAAAAGGGGCTGTCTAAACCTACCAGAACAGATAGGCTGGAGTGCCCATAACTCATAGGGGGTCTTCTCATTCCTGACATCGCCTCAGCTACACTCATCCTGTATTTATGACATGTTTCAAAGCCGATTAATCCCTCCATTTACTAAGAATTTCCAACATTTTGGATAGCGCCTTTTATATCGTTGCCTACTTGGGCTTTGTCGCATGGTTCAGCTGGCTTCCAGTGACTACTACGCGCCCTTATTCACCACCCTATTTTTGGCGCTGGACGATTTTGCTGACTTCGAGTGGACCGCTGCTATCCGCACTGACGATGATTGGCTTTCTTTTATCGGCGCCCACGGATGAGTCCTACGGCAGTTTCATGGCCACGGGATTCATCATGCTTGTTGCATTGCTCCCCTTTCAGCTGCTGATTTCAATGACGGCTTATCTTTTCATCTGCAGCTCTTTAAAAGAACGAGCACTCCGATTTGATGACGAGTCGATCTCGCGCTAAATCACATCAATATTTTGGGATATTTGATGTTGTAGCGAGCGATGAGTATGCGCAATACTATGATGAGGCCAAGTGACGCGGCAATGCTCCAATAAACAGGGACGGCGCTATGCTCCAGAGGATTAGCAAAAATCATTAATCCAAATACAAAAATAACTGCACCAATCACCGCGATTTCCTCATAAATCACGCCTTTGAATGTCGCTGGTTCGTTGTTGAGCACAATATCTCGCAACATCCCCCCTCCCGCACAAGACAGCGCAGCACAAATCGGTGCCCAGAGCCAATGAAGATTCGATATGATCGCAATCATGGCGCCAGCAGTAGCCAGCACCGCAAAACCGACAATATCAGCGAATAGTTTGACCTTCTTGAAGGTCTTGCTATGGTGCAAATCGCGCTTGAATATTGTCACAATGACTGAAATCAAAACAATCAGCAGAATGCCACTTAGTAGCGTGATGTTCTTTGTAAAGGCCAACGGATAGCGATCCCCGCCGATTAAGATATCTCGCATCACTCCACCTCCCAGACCCGAAATAAAGGCTAGCACCAGTCTGCCCCACAGGTCATATCCTCGATTGATGGCCTCGAGTACGCCTGACAATGCGAAAGTCAATATGCCAATCATGAAGAACAGCCCAAAATATCTGGAATGGAAAACGGTGGAAACATAATGTTTTGTAGCTGCAGTGATTGGAGGCATGACTCCATCCAACTCCCGCAAACTATTCCATATTTTGTGCGTCCATAGAGTTGAAGACTCGAGGCTTGTCTGACCATTTTTAAGAGTTTTTGTCACCGCATCGTTGTAATCGCTCAGATTGAAAAACCCGAACAGCTCCTTATTGAAGTGAATATCATTCAACACATTTTCCAGCATGTGTCGCTGATGCTCACGATTAAGCCCGGGTTTGATTCTGGTGACGGTTTCGATCGCCAACGTGGGAGAAAAGTTCGCCTGATCCCAACCTTTCCGCGTCGCATGCAGGAAACGGACCAGGGCATCGCGAAATGGTTCTGATCCCAGGCGGTCTGTCAAAACGTACAACCCATCTTCAACATGCGGGACAGTCGTTTTATCCGCGATGACGATAAGATCCGAAGGATCAATTCCTGCATTAATGATTTGCCAATATTCGTTGTAGTCCATCGCGGTCGAGCAGGCCACCTTGCCCTCGATCAGATCCATTCCTCCGGGGCGTTGCTCGATAAATTCCACTTGATCTTTTGGCACCTTAATGCGGCGCATCCACTCTTCGACCACCAACTCATCGCCCAGATTCCAAACACCGACTTTCTTGCCGATCACATCCCTCGGCGCATAAATCCCCGCACTCGAGCGGCAGATAATCAATAAGGAGCTATTGATAAAGATTTGGGCAATATTCGTCACGGACTGTGCTGGCTTGGAATGTCGCCATGCATTGCTCAACCAAGTCACTGCGATATCGGCCCTGCCCTCTTGAATCTCTGTAATAGGGTTGATGCCGGGGCCTCCCGGAATGATTTCAACTTCGAGACCGTCTTCCGAAAAGTAATTTCTGGACTGTGCCACGTAAAATCCGGCAAACTGCGCCTGATGATCTCTGTGGAGTTGAAGCCTTAATTTGGTGATTTTTTTGCCGTTTTCTTTTGGGCTCACCGATGGATTTTCGGACGCATTCGCAATGGCACCCGCCGAAAAAAACAAGGCTATCAACATACTGATCAAGGCGCTTAGCCAACTGTTCGATGATGGACGCATCAACATTCAAATCCTTTGCTTAGATGTGAACAGCGACTCGACTGACCCTGGCAAGCCGAAAATCAACGCAACATAAATGACATAGCAGCCAAACTATTCAAAATTCGAATCAGGTCTTGAACAGTAGAACTGGAAAATTCAAGATTGACGCCATCTACGCGCCGAACGATGGGTAAGGTGCAAAATAAATCCGCAATGGCCGGACTTTGAGTCGTGAGCTGACAAGCAATTGGCGCAGTCATGACAAAAGGCCGAGGCGCTGTCCTTTGAACTGCGCGTTTTGCGCAATCTTCAATCAGGGCGCGCGATTCCTCAGGTGACATGGAGACGCCACTTGAGTGACCGTAGGCTATTTTTGTCTGAGCCCACACAGCATCAGGAAAATTAGGCAGATTTTCCTCAATAAAAATTTGATCCCCTGATCCCATCAGGACAGGAACGCCCAACTCGCCCGCGAGCGCGCCATACAATCCCGCCTCCCCTAACTCTTTTCCGTTAACTTGAACCTTGGCAAACGCAAAGCTATTGATCGTATGCGCCAGTATGCCCCGGCCTTGTGCCCGCGAATGATACCCAATCATCAAAACAGCCTGACATCCTTGTTCGAGCCCCGACATCATGCCAAGATAGCGAGGTTTACCCTGAACGGCTTTGGCACGTTTGTCGAGCAAATCAGGTAACAAATTACGGAAATGGCCATGCGAATCATTCACAAGGACTTCTGACGCACCACCAGCGAAAGCACCTCGAATCGCCGCGTTGGCCTCTTCAGTCATCAGTCTGCGAGCCCGTTCATACTCGGGGTTGCCGGCGCGGGTTTGTTCAAGACTGAAAACACCCGCTACACCCTCAATATCAACGGAGATCAGAATTTTCATGATTGCATCCAGCAGTTAAGGGGGTCCCAGATCAACCCGGCAAAACAGTACGAAGAGATTCGCGGCGATGATCCGATCGACCCGTCACAGACTCAGCATACCAAAGCGAAGAAAGAATTGCCTGCTCGGTTGCGTCGGCAACGGCCTCAAATAAAGACTCTAATCGCGTTTCATGAAGAAATGCAACAGAGGGCATTGGTTCAACGGATAACGCGGGAATCGTGTAAGCGGTCGAAAATGCCAGGGCAATATCGCCACTACCGTGACCAAAATAAGAGCCCGTGCGCGCCAAACCGACTGCGGCCCTGGCAGACAATCGTCGCAACTGTCTGGCATCGACTGGCGCATCCGTGGCCAGTAGCATGATAATCGACCCTTTTTCAGACTGTGGCTGCATGATCGATGATCCCGAACCTGACAGTTGCAGTCCCACGGACTGACCCAGCACTCTTAAATTTTCCCGTTTACCAAAATTGGATAAAACCAATGCGCCCACAGTGTAGGTAACCGAATCAATTGTCGCTAAACGCGATGCCGAGCCAATACCGCCTTTAAAGCCAAAGCAAGACATTCCCCGACCTGCGCCGACCGCACCTTGTTCAAAAATCTGATCCGTCGCGGTATACGCACGTTGATAATCATTGGCAGACACGCGCATGGCTTGAATATCGTTTAAATATCCATCATTGCATTCAAAGACAAGAGGATTGACCGTTGGCCAGGCGCGTCCAATTTCTGAGTGCAATTGAATAGCCTGAGCGATTTGCGCCTGTGCGACTGCTGGCACGCTAAATGTATTTGTCAAAGCGATCGGAGTTTCAAGCACACCGAGCTCGTCAAGCTGCATCAATCCCACTGATTTACCAAAACCATTAATGACAGTGGCTGCGGCAGGTACTTTATGCACATAGTGAGAGCCGGAGTGTGCTCGCAGCACAGTGACACCTGTTTGTATGGCAAGGTCATCAAGTGTCGCGTGCCCCACCGTGACGCCAGGCACATCACATATCGTATCCAACGCGCCAGATGGAAGTCGACCTGCACGCCAGGGACAAGGAGTTGATACTGTCATTTTTGATCAATCTTTGGATCTAGCGCATCGCGCAAACCGTCACCTAACAAATTAAAAGCAAGTACTGTCAGAAAAATTGCGAGGGCCGGGAAAATCGCGACATGTGGCGCGATCACCATATCCGAGCGCGCCTCGTTGAGCATCGCTCCCCATTCCGGCGTTGGAGGACGCGCGCCCATTCCAAGGAAAGATAAGCTGGCTGCTGTAATGATGGAAGTCCCGATTCTCATGGTGCCATACACCATGATGGGTGAAATCGTTCCCGGCAGAATATGACGGAAAATAATCGTGGAATTAGACGCCCCGATACTTCGTACCGCCTCAATATATGTCATCTGCTTGATGGCAAGCGTATTGCCGCGCACCAAACGCGCAAATGCCGGGACACTAAAGACGGCAACCGCGACAACCACATTGACCATACTTGAACCCAGAACGGCCACCACTCCGATCGCAAGCAACATTCCGGGAAATGCCAATAACACATCCGAAATACGCATGGTGAAGCGTTCCCACCAACCCTGGTAATAGCCAGCCATCAATCCCATGAAAGTCCCCACGACCGCGCCGATTGCGACTGATATCAAACCGGCCGCAAGTGAGATGCGAGCCCCCATCAATACGCGACTGAAAATATCCCGCCCCAAGGAATCTACACCAAACCAGTGCTTCATCGAGGGGCCATCATTGAGCGCCTCGTAATCAAAATAGTTCTCGGGATCAAAGGGGACAAGCCAAGGCGCCGCGATCGCAGCAACAATCAAAAAGATGACGAAAACACCCGCATATACAGCCAGGCGTTGTTTGATGAACTTGCGTAAGAATTCCGAGACTGGCGTACGCACTTTCAAGGGCGACGATTGTGATTGCATACGTAGCCTATTTATACCGAATGCTGGGATTGATCGCGCCATACAGCACGTCAACCAGCAGATTGATCAAGATGAACTCCATCGAAAACATCAAGACCAGACCCTGAATCACAGGATAATCACGCTGATTGACAGAGTCCACCAGTAATCGTCCTAAACCAGGCCAGTTAAAGACTGTTTCCACCACGATCGACCCGCCCAGCAAAAACCCAAACTGCAAACCCATCATGGTCACAACTGGTATGAGTGCATTGCGCAGCGTGTGCTTAAAGACCACACTGGTTTCAGTCAACCCCTTCGCGCGCGCAGTGCGGACAAAATCTTCTTGAATGACTTCGACAAATGATGCACGGGTAAAGCGCGCCATCACCGCTGCGACAGCTGCGCCCAGCGTAATCGATGGCAAAATGTAGTGCTTCCAGGAATCCGCGCCCACAGTGGGTAACCAACCAAACTGGACCGAGAAAATCTGCATCAGGATCATTCCCAGTGCAAACGCGGGAAAAGAAATTCCTGAAACCGCGAGCGTCATTCCCAAGCGGTCGGGCCAACGATTGCGCCAGACAGCTGAACAGATACCAATCCCCATCCCAAACAATACCGACCAGGCCATGCTTGTGACAGTGAGCCATAATGTCGGCATGAAACGTTCGGATATTTCCTGGGTAACAGGTCGCTTGGTCCGTAAAGAATGACCCAAATTGCCTTGTGACAGATCCTCGACATAACGCAAAAACTGCTGAGGTAAAGGCAAATCGAGACCCAAGTCCTTGCGGATTAAATTGATCGTCGCCTCGTCTGCGTCAGATCCGGCCACAAGCCGGGCCGGATCTCCCGGGAGAATATGCACGAACAAGAACACGATCACCACCACGATCAACAAGGTGGGGATCATGCCAAGCAAACGACGAGCAATATACGAAAGCATCGGACTTAAATACCTATTTCAAATCAATATCACCGTACCAGAACGAAGTATCCGGTTGAACATAGACACCTGAGAGATTCTTGGAACGAACAGAAACGTTATTGGCGGTGATCAAAAAGGCCCAGGGTGCATCCTTCCAGATGACTTCCTGTGCTTCCTTGTACAACCCGGCTTTTTCGTCACGATTGCTAGTTGTCAATGCCTTCATGACTGCTGCATCAACCTTAGGATTCGAGTAATAAGCCGTATTGTTCATCACGGGCGGCTGCGCTGGAGTTGTCAGTAATGGACGCAGCGCCCAATCGGCTTCGCCTGTCGATGAAGACCAACCCGCATAATAAAGTCGAACCTTCGCATCATCGGGAGATTTGACCTGATTCACGCGTTGAACACGTTGACCGGGCTCGAGCACTTCAATGCTTGCCTTGATGCCGACTTGATTGAGTTGTTGCTGCAGAAACTGGACCGCTTTAACAGATGTCCCGTCGTTATAAGCAGACCATAACGTTGTCTCGAAACCATTGGGATATCCAGCTTGCGCCAACAGCTCTTTTGCTTTTTTAGGATCGTACGGCCAGGCGCCAATCTTGTGCGCGAAATCGACACCTTGCGGCACCACGCCATCGATCGGAGTCGCAAAGCCCGCGTAAGCAACCTTCGCCAGCGCTTGCTTGTTGATCGCGTAATTGATTGCCTGCCTGACACGCGGGTCATCGAACGGCTTGACGCGCGTATTCATTGAGACATAACGCGCCATGATGGATGTTTTGTCATCAACCACGGTCAATTTATCGTTTTTTCCCAGCACGCCGATTTGCTCGTATGGAATCGGGTAAGCAAATTGTGCCTCTCCAGTTTGCATCACCGCGGCACGTGTATTGTTATCGGTGACAAATCTAAACGTCAGCGTGTCAATTTTTGGCAAACCCTTCTGCCAGTATCCATCAAATTTTGTGACGCGCAGATACTCGGCAGGTTTCCACTCAAGCAACTTGAAAGGACCTGTACCCACAGGATTCATTCCGATGTCCTTGCCATATTTCGCCAAAGCAGTCGGTGAAATCATCATGGCCGAAGGATGAGCCATCGCATTGATAAAAGCTGAAAATGGCTCTTTAAGCGTAATGCGTACTGTCAGTGGATCAACGACTTCCGTTTTAGCCACGCGATTGAATTGCGTGTAACGAGCGAGTTTATTTTCAGGATTCGAAACGCGATCGATCGTAGCTTTTACAGCGTCGGCATTGAAGTCTGTGCCGTCGTGAAATTTCACACCGGGACGCAGTTTGAACGTGTATTGCAGACCATCCGGGCTCACGCTGTATTCCGTTGCGAGCTTAGGTTGCATTTTCAGATCTTTATCAAACTCGTAAAGACCTTCGTAATAAGCCTTTCCGGCAGCCTGGTTCAACGTGCTGTTTGTATTGTAAGGATCCAGGGTTTCTAGTGCGAGAGACACCGCAAACGTCACATCCTTGGCAGCAAAGGTGGGCGATACGAACAGCGCACCCACAGTCATCGTCGCACCAATCAGTGAGCGCACCGCAAATTTTTTAAACGCCATCACAATCTCCTGATAGACCACATAAATTAACTGCAACCATTTACTGCAAACATTTAAATAAAGCCTGGCAACCCTTTAGTAGAGACCGCCAACTTTATGTCGGGCAACGTAATGATCCGGTCCCACACACACCAGAGGTTCAACGACTGGCTCATCGTGCAACAGTCTGATCGGACTGGGCACTTCGTCTGACAGCAACTCGCGGGACAAATGTCTACGTGTCGGATCAGCGATCGGGACGGCAGCCATCAGTTTGCGGGTGTAGGGATGCTGAGGATTTTGGAAAATCGCGCGGCGCGGACCGATCTCAACGATCTGTCCTAGGTACATGACTGCAACGCGGTGACTGATACGCTCGACCACAGCCATATCGTGCGAAATAAATAAAAATGCAACGCCGAGCTCTTGTTGTAAATCGATCAAAAGATTAATGATCTGCGCTTGAATTGAAACATCCAGCGCTGAAACAGACTCGTCGGAAATCACGACTTTGGGATTAAGCGCCAACGCGCGCGCGATGCAAATTCTCTGGCGCTGACCGCCGGAAAACTCGTGAGGATATCGCTCGGCCATTTCAGGTGCGAGCCCTACACGCTGCAAAAGATCGGAAACTCGCTGACGGGCTTGTTCATGCGTCGCGATGCCATGGACCAATAACGGTTCCATGATCGAAAATCCAACCGTCAGCCTGGGATCGAGCGAAGCGAAAGGATCCTGAAAAACAAATTGAATATTTCGTCTTAATGCTTGAAGAGCAGAATGTTTAAGAGAGACTACATCCGAACCATCGAACTCTATCGTTCCGGACTGAGCGTCCACAAGACGAAGGAGTGATCGACCGAGCGTAGATTTTCCACAACCTGATTCGCCAACGAGCGCGAGCGTTTCACCCGGATACAGATCGAAACTAACCTGCTCGACGGCGTGTACTTTACGACGAACACGATTGAGGATTCCTGAACGCACATCGAATCGCGTCACAAGATTCTGGACTTTCAAGATCGGGGATTGAGTACGATAGGGCAAAGCGTTGATCGACTTGCACGATGACGCGTTGACCCTTGGCTCTGCTTTCGGCGCATCTTCCATCAGGGTCAATGCAAAATGAGCCGGAACGTCGGTATCATGCATGGATCCCAGTTGTGGAACCGCGGAGAGAAGTGCTTGCGTGTAGCGATGCCTGGGGGCACCAAACACCTGCACTGCCGCACCTTCTTCTACTTTTTCTCCACGATACATGACCAACACACGATCGGCGACTTCGGCCACGACACCCATATCGTGGGTGATAAAGATCACCCCCATGTGCATTTCGTGTTGTAGCTCACGAATCAGCTGAAGGATCTGCGCCTGAATCGTCACGTCCAAAGCTGTCGTGGGCTCATCGGCGATCAGAAGTGCTGGCTTACACGCCAGCGCCATCGCGATCATCACGCGCTGACGCATGCCCCCTGAAAGCTGATGCGGGTAACGGCCCATGACTGCGCGGGCTTCAGGGATACGAACTTGTTCGAGCAAACGAAGCGTTTCCGCACGAGCCGCTGCAGCTGAACTACCCTGATGGACGCGAATGGACTCGGCGATTTGTTCTCCGGCCGTAAAGACTGGATTGAGCGATGTCATGGGCTCCTGAAAAATCATCGCCATGTCAGCACCGCGAACAGAGCGCATCATGGATGCATCAGCTCTCCTAAGATCAATCACCTCTCCATTGCGTTTGCGTAAACGCATTTCTCCATCGATGATTTTTCCACCGCCGTGCTCGACCAGGCGCATAAGCGCCAGGGAAGTCACGGACTTTCCAGAACCTGACTCGCCCACAATCGCTAAAGTTTCACCTCGATCCACATGAAATGAGAGATGCCGGACAGCATCCACCACACGTTCGGAGGTCGAGAAGCGCACGCTGAGATCATTGACCTCAAGAACACTTTTTTCGGGTTGATTGTGCAGGGTCACTGGCTATCAGGATAAATGGCGGTGACAGGCGTTTGCGCGACCCGCGCAAAACCGCGATACATCCCGCCCGTATTGAAAGGCAAGACAATATTTCCCTGAGAATCGACCGCGATCAAGCCGCCTTTCCCGCCGATCGATGGCAGCTCCTCGAACATCACAGCATGGGCCGCTTGCTCCAAAGAAGAGCCCGCATATCGCATCCTGGCTGCGATATCGTAAGCTGCTACCTTGCGTATGTACATTTCACCCGTACCGGTGGTGGAAACCGCGCATGTTTGATTACTCGCATAGCATCCTGCCCCGATGATGGGTGCATCGCCAACTCTTCCAACTTGTTTATTGGTAATGCCTCCGGTCGATGTCGCCGCCGCAAGATTACCGTGCAGATCAAGCGCGACCGCTCCGACCGTACCAAACTTTTTGTCCATGTCCAGTGGATGTGCAGGCGCAGCAATTTGCCGCGCGACCATTGTCTGGCCATCATGATCAAGCACGGCGGCTTCAGGATTTTCGCGCTGAACACGTAACAACTGTTCGTAGCGCTCAGGCGTTGAAAAATAAGAGCGCTCAACCATCTCGAGACCATGCTCGCGGGCGAATCGCTCTGCGCCTTCACCCACAAAAAATACATGTTTGCTCACTTCCATGACTTTGCGTGCGGCGCGAACAGGATTACGGACGTGATGGACATTGGCGATGGCACCAGTCTTGAGGGTCGCACCATCCATGATCGACGCATCTAGTTCGTGCGTGCCTTCGCTCGTAAAGACCGCCCCGCGTCCGGCGTTGAACAGGGGACAATCCTCCAAGCCAACGACCGCGGCGGTCACCGCGTCAAGTGCCGAACCACCCTGCGCTAACACAGCCTGACCCGTCAACAAAATCTCTTTCAGGGCGGCATGATATTCACGCTCTTTATCCGTCGTCATGGCGGCGCGACTGATCGCTCCTGCGCCACCATGAATTACCAATACTGCGCTCATGCGTCGACCTCGTTGATCATGCGGCTTTACAAAAAATTTAAAGCATTGACTCAGTTTTTTTTCGATCCTACAACTTTTGGTCATGACTGTCTATTCAACAACACTATAGGCTTAAAATGCCAGTATGCAAACTCAACTGTTTGAAACGACTGACTCAAGCAATGCTCTGACCGTGCTATCAAAAGATGGACGCGCAGATTACTTTCCCTCGATTTTTGAATCTGACCGCTGCGCTGAGCTGTTTTCCGCATTGATTGACTCCCTGGATTGGCGCGTCGATCAAATCTATATGTTTGGAAAACTTGTCACCACTAAAAGAAAAGTTGCGTGGGTCGGGGACGCAGGCTGCTCCTACAAATATTCAGGTGTGAAAAAAGAACCACAACCCTGGACCCCTGAACTGTTACACATCAAAAATCAGCTCGAAAAAATCTCGCAATGGAAATTCAATTCCTGTTTGCTGAATCTGTATCACGATGGCGACGAAGGGATGGGCTGGCATAGTGATGATGAGCCCGAACTCGATCAGTCGGCCCCCATCGCTTCCTTGAGCCTGGGCGGAGAACGGAAGTTCTCTTTCAAACACAAAACAGACAAAACAAATGTCTCGTTGATATTGGAAAACGGCAGTGTGCTGCTGATGCACGCACCCACTCAACAGTTTTGGCAGCATAGCCTGGTGAAAACAAAACGTCCCGTTGCGCCCAGGATGAACTTGACGTTTAGGGCGATATCGCTATGAACCGAAATCACTCAATTTTTTTATACTGACCGTCAGTGATTTTCGTAAAAAATATTTTTCTTGGTGTATCGCCGTTCTTATCAAACACAATCGTTTGCTGTAAACCTGGATACGGTCCGCTACGCAAAGCAGCCTCTTTCACAGTTTCGCCTTTCTTTTGGTTTTTCAGCGCCTGCAAGACAACCGTTGCCGCATCGTAAGCGGATACCGAGCTGTAGCCGGGATAGCGCTGGAAGCGTTTGAAATATGCCTCGCTGAACTGTTTAAAGCGGTTGGATGTGTCATCACGATCGTAGTTTTGTACGATGATCAATCCCTCGACGACCTTGCCACCCAGATCGATCAATTGTTCTGTCGCGGCCCATTCAGATGCGATGATGGGTAACTCGGGAGCTTGACGACGCGCCTGCTGGGCCAGACGCGCCACATCCAGCGCGCCAGAGATGAACAATAATCCCTGTGGCTTGGCGATCAGCATCTTTTCCATCACATTATCAAATGGCGTATTGCTACCTGACTCATATGAAACCTCGGCGACAACTTGCCCGCCTTGGGCGATCATTGCGTTTTTAAATTCTGCCAGCCAGGATTCTGTGAAATTTTTGTTTCTCAGGTCATATGCGACCGAAATTTGCTTGATTCCTTGCCCTGCCAGAAACTTCGCATAATCAATCGCGTTATCTCTGGTTGTGCGATTAATCCGGAAAAGATTGTCATCCTTTCCATAAAAATCCATCGAGGTAATCGTCGGACTGACCTCGAACACGCCGGCTTTTCCTGCGATCGGAACGATAACTTCCGCCATTCCACTCGTAAAGGGTCCAATAATCGCCTGAACCTTCGCATCGACGAGTTCTTGGGTGGAGGCCTCAGCTTTAGACTTGCTCTGGCCGTCATCTTTGGCGATTAGCTCGACCAAGCGACCTTTCACACCCCCCTCGCGGTTGAATTCCTCGACTGCTAAAGTCACGCCATTGAGGCCTGCCTGCCCGTTATCAGAATTGGGTCCAGTCAATCCTCCGATAAAACCAACCAATATCGGCTCCTGTTTGCCACAACCAGCAAGAAATAAAACCAAAATCAGGGCGAACAGTCTGCGAGCAATCGGGTTCATTTCCATCATTCACTTTTAGAAGCCAACAAGGCAATATTAAGATTATTGTAGGATAATAAGCCCTGTGATAATAAATACCAAAATGCAAGGCATTCTGAACGCGTCAATGAATTATCAATTCCGTGCGATTCATCATCCATAAAACAGGGCGCAAAGGCTCACAAGGTCACGAATCCCTCTTTCGTCGCCTGTCTCACTCCTGGAGCCACTCCTTGCGCTTCAGGCTGTTGTGGCTCGGACTGATGCCTTTGCTGCTCGCGTTTCCAATCGTTTTACTGTCTCTCGGCATTTCCGGTAGTGCGCAGCTCAGCGAACTCGTTCAGGGGCAACTCAACAGCAACTTGTCAGGCGCGCAAAACTATTTGCGTGTCGTACAAAAAGAACTTCAATCCCGGATCACAGACCTGGTTCAGTCTGAACGCGTGACCAAACTCGTTCAGGAAAAAACCGCGCGACATGAAATCGATCAGGCACTCTCCGCGACGCTAAGAGGCAGTGGATTCGACTTTTTACTCATTGTTGATCGGAATGGAACTGTCCTGGGCTCCAGTAGCGCCGTGTCTGACCACGAACGCGTACCTGATTCTTATGTCATCAAACAAGCACAAATCGGTGTTGCAAGTTCCGGTTTCGAACAATTCACGCTTGGACAACTTTTCGCGTTATCGCCAGCTCGCGCCAAACAACTGATCGCGATCAATAAAGACTCGACAGTCAAAATCACTCTATTGAACGCTGCCGCGCATTTCCCATTGTCGGTGACAGAACAAGACGCAGTATTAATGGGTGGCCTGTTCATTAATCAAAATACTGTGCTGATCGAGCACATGCGAGAAATCATCTACCCTGCCGGCAAACTACCTGACCAAGCAGAGGGATTTGTCGGGATATTTGTCGACGATCAAAGCATCGTGAATAGCCGACTGAAAACATTGGCCTCGGACGCTGCAATACTCGAGCCAGATTTAAGCCCCAATGACTATTCAGTGACCAATCCTAACAGGTATGGCACACAAAAAATTGGCGGGATCAATTTTGGACTTGCGGTCTCTCCCATCACAAACGGAGACGAGAAAATGATCGCCGCTCTCGCGGTGGGATTTCCTCTGGCGCCCTACACAGACACTGCGTGGTTGCTTTTAGCGATCGTCAGTACCATGCTCGGTCTGATCATGCTGATCATCTCGATTACCTACCTGAATGCTGGGCGTGCAATCGTTAGAAAAATTAAAGACATCATCGAAGTCATGAGTGAGTTTGGACAAGGCAACCGACTCGCGCGCATCGATCATATCCAAAGACGCGATGAACTTGGTGCCTTGGCAATCAACGTCAACGAGTTGCTCGACATCATTACCAGACAGGAAAAAGACCAAATCTCAGCTCAGCAAGTCATCAGTGACGAAGCCTCGCGTCGGCGAGCAATATTCAACAGCGTGACGGATGGCGTGCTGGTTTTGAGCGAAGATGGCCAAATTTTGGAAGCAAACCCACAAATCCTGAGGATGCTTGGCTACAGTGAGATTGAATTGATGCGTCTCAATATATCTGACTGGGATAGCAATTTCTCCTCGAACAAGTATATGGAGCAAATCAATCAACTCGCGCTCAACAGCTCAGTCATTGAGACCGTACACCGACGCAAAGATGGTTCACAATATCCTGCTGAGCTCTCCATCAGTCATGCTCAATGGGCAGGTAAAACATTTACCTTGATGTTGATCCGTGACATCAGTTTACGCAAACAGCAAGAAGAAAAATTAAAAATCTCCGCAAGCGTTTTTACCGCGGCACTCGAAGCCATCGTTCTGACCGATCCCGAAGGCGTCATCACGGACGTCAATGAAAGCTATACAAAAATCATTGGCTTTGAAAAACACGAAGTGATTGGCAAAAGCTCAAAAGCCATTGGGTTTACAGACAATGATGTTCATTTATTCGATCAGATCCTTTCGCATCTGCAGGTGATCGGTCACTGGGCGGGAGAGATTGAACTCAAACGCAAAGAAGGGGATACGATTCCGGTACAACTCAAAGTCAGCGCTGTACATTCGGACGATGGCGGAATCCGCCACTTCGTTGCGATGTTCTCTGATATCAGTCTGCAAAAACAGCAGCAGCTTCGACTCGAACAGCTTGCGTTGCACGATACGCTGACCCAGCTTCCCAACCGCCAGAAACTCAACGAACGTTTGACACTTGCCATGGCGACCAGCCAGCGAAGCGGACTCTATGGCGCGCTGCTGATGCTTGATCTGGACAACTTCAAACCTCTAAACGATGAGCACGGTCATGCTGCAGGCGATCAGCTCTTGATTGATGTTGCACACAGACTGACGTCCTGTGTAAGAGAAATCGATACCGTCGCGCGTCTGGGTGGAGATGAGTTTGTAATCTTATTGGAATCGCTGTCGGACGACGAGAGCGTTGCCCGGCAACATGCACTTCATATCGCCGAAAAAATTCGTTCAACAGTTTCCGAGCCTTATCTCATCAAGAGTGGCAACGCCCACGAAGAAAACGCCAGTCCCTGGCACACTTGTACCGCCAGCATCGGTATTACATTATTTTTAGGCAAAGAATTGAATCAAAACCAGCTGCTCAACAGAGCAGATATCGCGATGTATGAATCAAAAGCGACTGGCAGAAACTATATTCATTTTTATAGCGCATCGGAAAATTTTCGCTAATATGTCAAATTGAATGTATCCAACATTCAAACACCATCAGAGTGGAGACAAACGTGAAAAAAATAATGTTATGTGCGGTATCTATCGCGACGCTATTAAGCTCGTCTTTAGTCGGTGCGCAAACCACAGCCCAGTCCGCAGCACAGGCCTTCCCTAACAAACCCATTCGCTTTGTTGTGCCCTTCCCGCCCGGAGGCGGTAACGATATCCTGGCACGCGCGCTGGCTCCAAAAATGTCTGAGATCCTTGGTCAGCAAGTCGTGATCGATAATCGAGCTGGCGCGGGCGGCAATATCGGCGCGGACTTTGTCGCCAAATCCCCTCCGGACGGATACACCATTGTGATCGCCTCGAACCAGGTCACCATGAATCCATGGATCTATTCAAAGCTTCCATTTGATATTGCCAAGGATTTCGCGCCTGTCGCGCAGGTTGCTTCTGTGCCCATGCTCCTGGCCATTCATCCAGAAGTGCCCGCCACAAACCTGAAGGAATTCATTGCGCTGGCAAAAGCCAAGCCAGGATCGTTGAACTACAGCACACCTGGCCTGGGGACTCCTCAGCATATCGCTTTTGAAGTGTTTAATTTCGATGCGGGCGTCAAAGTAACGCACGTGCCATACAAGGGTACGTCCCCTTCCATTGTGGATTTAATCGGTGGTCAGGTACAGGCGACGCTTGGCACAATGGCTTCATTAGACCAACATGTGAAATCGGGTAAAGTCCGTCCTATTGCGGTCTCCACGCCTCAGCGCTCCCCCGCGATGCCTGATATCCCCACAATCGAAGAAGGTGGCCTCAAAGGCTATAACGTTCCCCTATGGTATTCAGTGTTGGCACCCGCTAATACACCGAAAGATATCGTGGCAAAAATTTCCGCCTCAATTCGCGATGCACTCAAGGATCCTCAGACCAAAGCGCAGTTGGAGCGTCAAGGATTTGTCGAGAGCTATCTGGATCCAGAGCAAATGTCTGCGCTGATTACAAAAGATCTCGCGTATTGGCAGAAAGCCATTCAAAACATTGGCCTGAAACTCGACTAAAACTGAATAGAGAGCACTATGTCTGAATCAATGCCCTCGATTAACAAGGCATTAGAGGGCGTGCGCGTCCTCGACTTTACGCAAATCGGCGCTGGTCCCTTAGCGGGTATGCAGATGGGTGATATGGGGGCCGAAGTGATCAAGGTTGAAGCCCCAAGCGGAGATATCGGCCGCAAACTCGGTCCGCCTTGGCAAAATGGTGAATCCGTTGTGTCGATGTGTTTTAACAGAAACAAACGCTCCTTGATTGTTGATCTGAAGAAACCTGGTGGCGCGGCACTGATTCAAGAACTGGCCAAAACCTCTGATGTCGTTCTCGAAAGTTTTCGTCCAGGTGTCATGGATCGACTCGGAATCGGCTACGAGGCGCTTCGCGCAATCAATCCAAAAATCGTGTTTGCTTCAGTTTCCGCCTACGGCCAAACGGGACCATGGCGCGACAAGCCAGGTGTGGATGGCATCGTCCAAGCAGTCTCAGGTCTGATGAGCAACATCGGCGATGAAAACTCGCCTCCGATGAAAGTACTGGTTCCCGCAGTGGATATGGTGACAGGATTTTTAACAACGAGTACTGTCATGGCTGCGTTACGCGTCGTGGAATCGACAGGCCTGGGACAGCACCTCGATATGTCGCTCTACAACAGTGCGATCATGTTTCAGCAATCCGCCATCGCTTCATATCTGTCAAGCGGCGAAAAACCGATTCGAATTGGAACAGCTGCACCCTACTCCGCTCCCAACGAAGCCTATCCCACCAAGGATGGCTGGATCATGATTGCGGCCTATCACGATGACCGCTGGCCCGCGTTGTGCAAACTCTTGAACAAACCTGACCTGGCTACACACCCAGATTTTGCGACAATTCCGCTCAGAGTGGCGAATCGTAAAAAGCTGATGACAGAACTCACCGTATTGCTTGCCTCCAAGACGTCGGCAGAGTGGCAAGCACTCATGGAAGCGGAAGACATCATTTGTGGCCCAATCGCCGATTACGACATGGTCATGGATTCGCCACAACTCAAACATAACGGTCTGATCGTTGAGACGCCCAATGCCATCGCGGGGACTGTCAAGATGCCTGGTCTCGCAGTGGGGGACCGGAATGCCCAATCACGCGTGCGCTATGGCCCTCCGACTTTGGGCGAACACAGCTGTGAGGTGCTGACTGAGTATGGTTTGACTGAAGCACAAATCAAAGCGCTGTTGGATGACGGGATCGTTGTGCAAAGAAAAACAGACAAATAAATATATAAATAAATATTCAGGGGATAGACAGCATGTCATTTAAAGCGATCAAACAATTTCTTGAAAATGATCAGCGCATCAGTCGCTTAGTCGAGCTCAACATCGAGGATCTGGATCCGGGTGAAGTTGTCATCAAAACCCAATATGCCGCCGTGAACTACAAAGACGCCCGAGGAGTCATGGGTGTAGGCAAAGTGATTGGTCGCTTCCCATGCATACCTGGCATTGAAATGGCGGGCACCGTGACCGAGTCCAGTCATCCAGACTTTAAGCCCGGGGACTTGGTAACCGTTCAAGGTGGCCGTGATTTCGGTATGCGGCGCGATGGAGCCTACAGCGAGTACGTCCGCGTCCCTGCGGCCTGGGTCGGTCGTGTTCCGGCGGGCACAGATCCCTTTGATATCGTCGCCATGGGGCTTGCCGCGTACACCTCTGCTGTCGCAGTCGTCGAGATCGAACGTCGCGTCAAAACGACCGATGGCCCCATCATCGTCACCGGAGGAACGGGCGGTAGCTCTTCCTTTGCGATTGATATGCTCGCGGGTCTGGGTTACGAGGTCGTGGCCAGCACAGGTAAAAAGTCCGAAGAAGAATATCTCAAGTCAATCGGTGCAACCCGTGTGATTGGTCGCGATGAAATCGCCGGAGGCGACAAACCCCTCGAAGAACAGCGCTGGGCGGGAGCCATTGATGCTGTCGGTGGTGCGCCTCTGGATGCAGTTTTAAGATCCGCCAAAAAACATGCTGTTGTTTGCGCCTTTGGTAATGCCGCGAGCGAAACCCTCACCACATCAATTTATCCCTTCATTCTCAGATCAGTTTCACTGGTTGGAATCAACGGCAACCATCCTGTTCCACAACGGGGGAAGACATGGGCGAGAATGGCCAAGGGCGGAGACCTACACCCAAAACACCTTCATCAAATCGCCTATCCAATCAAGTTTGAAAACTTGCTGGAGCATTGCGCCAAGGTGATGCAAGCGGGTATTCGCGGACGTGCAGTCGTGACGTTTTAAACGTGGAGATCGACCTCTCGCAATACATTCGGTCCGGTGATGCGATAGTCTGGACGCAGACCACAGCGGAGCCTTTGACGCTCACTGAGGCGCTCATTTCTCAACGCCATACGATCGGGCATTGCTCAGCGTTCATTGGTGCAACGTATTCGCATACATTGCAACCTGAATACAAAGACTTTCTCCATCTCTCAAGTTTCGGTGGGTTTGGATTCAATAGTCGTCTGATTGATGCCCATGCCCTGGATGTAATTCCGCTCCACTGTTCCGAAATCGGCGCCATGATTACAAAAGGTGTCATCCCTTGTGATGTGGCGATGCTGCAACTCAGTCCACTTGGACCGGATGGCAAGCACAGCCTGGGGATTTCTGCGGACTATATGATCGAAGCTGCACGACGGGCACGCGTCGTCATCGCGGAAGTCAATGCTCAAATGCCTTGGACGGATACTTCCTCAATGATGGAAGGCCTCACCATTCATGCGCAAGTCCACAGCAATCGTCCACTATTGGAATTACCTGCTGCCCGAATCGGCGATACAGAAAAGAAGATTGCACACATTGCCACTTCTTATATTGAAGATCGTGCGGTTCTCGAACTCGGTCTCGGTGCGATTCCGGAGGCAATCCTAGGAATGCTCTCGGACAGACGCGACTTGGGGATTCACACAGGTGTGCTCGGTGATGCGTCCATTGAGCTGGTCAAACAAGGGGTCATCACCAATGCCTTCAAATCACTCGATACTGGCAAAATCGTAACGGCATCACTGCTTGGCTCCCAAAAACTGTATGAGTTTGGTCGTGAAAATGCTGACCTTGCACTCAGACCATATGCATATACGCATGCGCATCACAATATTTGCCGTCTTCAAGACTTTACAGCCATTAATTCGGCTATCGAGGTAGATTTGACAGGCCAAGTCAACGCAGAGTGGGCGAATGGTCGCTACGTCGGGGCAACGGGCGGACTGGTAGATTTTGTACGCGGTGCACTCGCAGCGCGCGGCGGACGTTCGATTATCGCGCTCCCCTCCACGACGAAAGACACCAGTACGAGTCGTATCGTCAGTCAGATTCAGCATGGGCCCGTTACCTGCCTGCGCAGCGATGCGGATGTTGTCGTCACCGAATGGGGTGCCGCCGAGCTACGCGGAAAATCAGTCGCTGAACGAACCAGAGCCATGATCGCCATTGCACATCCCGAACATCGGGAAAGGCTTGAAAGAGAAAGTCACGTCCTTATTGATTAAAATCCCTTGAATCAATTATTTTTCGGTCGCTGTCATGAACAAAAATATCCCCTTGAATCGCAGCAAGCGAGACTTTCTTGCCGCGACCGCACACCTAGGCTTACTGTCATGTTCATTGCCTTTACCTGTGTTGGCCGCCTCTGCACGTGCTGGTCAAAAAGTTCTGGATCAGGAAATCAGCTACATCGGTATCTATCCACCCATCGGGATTTCACGCGTTGGCAGTGCTTCGGTTGAACACGCGTTTTACGCCCCGGAGGTGCCAGGCATATCGCCTGAACCCGTTGACGGATTCAAAGACGGAACTTCCAAAATCAAAAAACAGGCTCAGCGTTTTTATCTATATGGCTTTAACCAGTCAGGACAAGTCGTCAAAGAAATCACAGCGGATGATGCACAAATCGAATGGAAGGTTAGAGTAGCCAACACCAAGGCGGCCTGGTATGGCTTCAACAATCCATTCAATCTGGGACCTGACGTCCCCGGCATACCAGCCAAGTTACGTAACCAAGGCGTCCGCTCAGTCACTGAACGTGAAAAGCGCCTGATTATCGACTCAGGCGTGATCGGCATTGAGGGAAAAAGCATTAATCGCTCCGCGCAAGCACAGCAATACAAACTTTCCGGTCATTTTTGGCGCGAAGATCTCAAGGTCAGTTTGGGAGACTTGGCAACGGACGAGGCAGGAAGACTCATCGTCCTTCCGGCTGATGGTATTTCCTCGCCAGTGATTCCCAATAATCCCATCGTGGACTTTACAAAAAATGATGCCTGGTATGACGACTGGTGTGATGGCACGGTCAACGCTTCGATCACCCTTCGAAACGGCAAGCGCATACAAGCGCTCCCTGCCTGGGTTGTCTGCTGCGGTCCTGACTATGCACCTGACATCACGCCTTTCACTTCGATGTACGACTCGATTCAAAACAATCTGGTCAAGAAATATGAAAATTGGGATGAAACAGCTTTGAGCAAGGTTGTTCAACCTCCGAAAAAACCTGCATTACCGCTTTCATTTTCCAGAGATATCTATCCACTCTTTCACCGAATGGCTCAAATGGAATGGGTCTCAAGTGCCGCACAATTACAGACTGGCTGGATCGATATCCCTAACTTTTCAGACCAGACTTTCATCGGTCAGCTTGCAAAAAAAGATCAAAAGGATCTTCGCCAAAAAGTCTTCTCTGCATTCAGAAACCCGCGCGCAAAAGATGAAGAAAAATATCGACTACCCTTTATGTTAGGTGGAGGTGTTGATTTCGAAGGTGTGAACGCGCACTGGTTTCAGATGACGAGTCTGCAATATTGGATCCTGACGCAATGGAATGAAGGAAACTATGTCGATGACTGGCAACAGTTTCTTTCTCAAAATAATGTCAGACAGAATCAGTCTCCAAAAATTTCTGACTTACCACTCCAGGATCAACCTGCAGCCTTGACTCGCGCAGCTCTCGAACCGTTGTCAGGTGGTAACTTTCATCCTGGCGTTGAACTCACCTGGATACTTGAAAGGCCCGAGTTATTTGATGACCTGCATCCTTTCAGAATCGCGGTTGGGAACAGAACTTCTTTAGTGCAAAATCTTGGTCCCTTGATCACCCCTCAAAATACGCTACCCCAGTCAGCGGACTCTACCCCGCAACAATCGCCCATAGGTCCGCAAATGCCCGGCGACTTGACTCGCTGGATGGGCTTACCCTGGCAGCCCGATGCGTTTAGCTGTCAAAGCGTCAACTATCCACAAGATTATCCAACTGTCGTGTGGTGGCCGGCGAATTTACCCGTTGACGTTCTCCCAGAGTTCGCCTACCAAAGGATTATTCGCGAAGATCTGACACGAGAGGAACGTCTCAAATTCGCTTCAGTTCGGGCAGCGTGGTCCAGAGGCGCTGCAGGTATCGGTTATCACGCCAACGGCAGCTATTTTGATGGCTTGAATCGTGCGATTTATCTCTGGGAACGCTTGGGTTTTGTCGTTAAAAAACCCACCCCGAAATCATTGACCACGGGCCCTGGTGCGCTGCCGGATTTTCTATACGTCGAAACTGAACGCGGCTCCATGGACATATGAATGCTGACATCGTTGTCGCAGGATCTGGTATCGCCGCTTCGGCAGCAATGCTCTATCTCAGACAATCGGGATACTCTGTCATTCAAATCGCACCGCCAGAAAAAGCTTCAGAAAAAATCGGTGAAACGCTTTCTTGCTCCGCGAATCGAATCATCAAAGAGCTTGGAATTTGGGAGTTATTTTTATCCCGAAAATATCTCATCCACGACACTGTTTTCTCAGCGTGGGAAAACTCATCGCTGACTAGACAGTCCAGATTCTCTGCTGGGGAAGGATCGAACTGGTCCATCGATCGAAGAGACTTCGAGGACTTCCTAAGGTCACATGCAAATCATAGTTATCAACGAAGACTATTGAATAAAATTCAAAATTGCAGTGAGAATGTCGATGGTCTCTCGCTCGAACTTGACGATCACACAGTCATACAAGCCAGATTTGTCATCGACTGTTCCGGACGTTCCGCAGTCATTGGGCGCCGCTTCAGTCAACGTCATCGTGTCGACAATATGATCTGCTATTACAACTTTATCAAGCAAAGTGATACAGAGATCGACCCCACTATCGGGATCATGGTTGAAGCAGTTGCATATGGATGGTGGTATTCCGCTGTATTACCTGATAATCGAATGATTATTTCTTTGTATACCTATCCAGATTTAGTTCCTCAACATTTAAACCGAGATCTCAAGGCTTGGCTGTCAGTCGTTTACCAAGCGCCTCTCACCTCTCGACGTGTAGAGTCTGCAGGTTACCTAGTACAGGAGGCTCCTGTAGCGGTTGATGCCGGCATGCTCATCCAGGAAGATATATCCGGACGACACTGGGTGGCAGCGGGAGATGCTCTTGTCTCTCTGGACCCATTGTCATCACATGGGATGACCCAAGCATTATGGTCTGGATGCAGAGCAGCCGAGGCCTGCATCAAAAGCATCAACGGTGATTATTCAGCGATCGATCAACTCAGGCAAACCATGTCTTTGGCGATAAAAGCTTATCAAACTGAACTTTTGCAAAAATATCGATCAGTACAACGCTATGCAGAGGAACCCTTTTGGAAAAGAAGGGGATCTCTCATTTTTCCGATGGAAAAAGCGCCTGGGAAAGCAGGAACATGACTGCAGTACTCCAGCCAAAAGAGAAAAATCCTGAGGCTGCCATGATAACAGCGATCAATTGCCAGTGCACTGGTAGCGGATCTGTCACAAAGCCGACCGTTGTATAAGTACTACCGGCAAACACCATCGCCTGATGCTGATTGGGAATAATGTCAAACAACGTCAAAGCAAGACCCCACACATAGATTTGCACCAGATGTGAAATCAACAGCATCAGGATTCCTGCAAAAAATACAACCTGCGCAAGCATCCAGCGATCACCATTGATCAGATTCCGTACACCAGTCTTGAACTTGGATGTGACGAGCATCACAAACAATGCCTGAATAATCAAGCAAAGCAGGATCGTGGCACATCCCAGTATCAATGCATCGAAATTGAAAACGTAATTCGCGGCAGTCTCTTTCATCATTTAAACCGCTCTTTATTGTTTGTAAGCAGTCCAGGCATCGATCGCGAAACCTGACACGCTCTTCCATTGCTGCAATGCCTTGGAATCTGCAGGAAAAACCAAAGGCGAAGCGAGATCAGCGCGACGGCCGGCGAGTAGCTTGCTTTGATTCATCCAGTAGGCATTGCCGAGCGTGGTGAACTTCAGTGACACGATCTCTTCGTGATCAATTGATCCCACGACAGGAATTTCAAGCGAATCAATTGGATTGATCGTAAATACACCACTCGAGCCCAAACAGCCATTACCGACGGAGTTTGCCACCACAGTGTAGGCTTGAGAAGTTTTCGCCGCGGCATACCAAAACACCATCGTATTGGCGGCATAGGGATGATCAAACAGACCCGCAGCATCTTGCATCCTTCCACCATATTGTCCGGACCAGCTTACCGGTGCGGCAATGATATCCGCACGACGCATGGCTAACATGCCAGAGGCTTCAGGAAAGCGGAAATCATCGTTCAGCAACATTCCAATCCTACCGATCGCAGTCTCGAAAACAGGTAAGTCATCACCCGGGGTTAAAAATGCAGCATCCGCCGGATCAAGGTGTGTTTGGCGGTAGTGACCAAGCACCTTTCCGTCAGGAGCTAACAAGACCGCCGTGTGGAAGTATCGGTCACCTTCTTTTTCAATAAAACTTGCGACAAGATGTGTTTTGAGACGGACTGCGAAATCACTCGCAGCCTGCGTGGATTTCCCAAGCGCTTTTTCTGCAATGCTTTCAACATTGTCCTTTGATGCGGGACCGCTAAATGAACATGCAGGCAACACCACTAAATTAAATGTCGTCGTATCACCCTGCATTTTTTTAATCAATGCATCGCAACGATTTAAATTCCCTTCGAAATCATTTGCATCCAGGCAATATTGGACTGCTGCAGCCATCACCTCGGAAGCATGTTTTGTCGCTGCCGTGTCGGTCGGCGCGCGATAGAAAGCCAGCTCCTTGTAGAGCTCAGGGCGACGACGCTCAAGCGTGCGCTTTTGTTCGTTATCAAAACGTGTCGGATCGATCATGCCATAGATGATCGAAGGCTTGTTGGTCATTGTCTTTGTATAGTCTGTCGAAGACGCATGCGCAATACGCTCACCATCGGCCTGCCAGATCGAAGCCGAGCCTCCGTAGGTCACCGTGACACCTGTCGTAGGATTACTCTCCGCATTATTTCGATCAGCGGCCACCATCGCCAGACCGTTCCAGGCACTTTGATGCTGGACAGCGGCAATCGTGGAGTGTTTACCTGCCGCTTGCTCGCCCAACTGGGGGAGCAAACGATCGGACGAGCATATGTAGGCGATTACATCACACCCTTTGACGGCAGCTACGCGCGCGGGCTCCCAGTAAGTATCGTCATAGCAAATGATCATCGTGATACGACCGAGTTCGGTCTCAAACACAGGATAACCAGTATTTCCAGGCACGAACCACAATACATCGGAGGGATTTAAACCATTTTTACGATACTTACCCACGAGACCATTTGGACCAACCAGGGCACCCGTGTTGTATGTCAAACCTGTGTCACGATCAATTTCCGCGATACCGATTGCAATGTAGCAGTTATATTTTTTGGTGACTGTTAAAAGCGAATCCGTTGTCTTGCCAGGAACCGTATCCATATAGGGTAAAAACTGCTCAAGATCCCGATAGATATAACCCGATACGGCCGCCTCAGGCATCACAATCAGTCGCGCACCATTTTTTGCAGCCTCTTCCGCGATCGCAGTGGCTGCCACAATATTTTTATCGAGCTCCATGAACTCTGGATTGAACTCAATGGCTGCGACTTTGAACGCTTCTTTCACAACAGGCATGTTTTTTTTCCTTGTAATTGATATCAGGCAGACATATCGGTATCTTCTTTTGGCCACATAGGAGATGGCCAGTTGCGAAGAACGCTGGTGACATACAGTACGGCAGCGGTCAGTGTCGCACCCGCAGTCGCGAGGTAAAAATTAGTGGTCATCGTCAGACCATAAAAAACGAGGCTGCCAATGATAAGTGCGGTCGCAAACCAATGCGCCTGACTAAAGACGGCTGCTCGGTGACGCGTCAAGGTATCGATCGCCATCCCGCCGACTGTCGCAGTCAAAACGCCACACAGAATGATCGAGACAAACGGCACATCGTGCATCAGCGCCTTTTGACAGCCAATGGAAATCAACAAGCCGATCGCGACACCCTTGAGAACGAGGAAAGGGACTTTTTGCGAAATAAATTTGTAAAAGAAAAATGCGCCGAAAACAGTCGCCAATAAAATCCAGGGAAAGTAATAGGGTCCGGTAATCGCGACAGGCTCAAGGCCAAGCAACAGATCGCGAACGATACCGCCAGCCGCGCCGCCCAAAATACCCGCGAATAAAGTACCAGACACAGGCACATTCCTGCTGCGGGCTGTCGCGGCACCGTAGATCGCCGTGGTCGCCATCGCAGTGACATCAACCCATAACGGCAATGTCGGCATTGTCTCTACCATTTTTAATTCTCGTTTACGTTAACACCTGTTAAATTTTAACAAATTCATCATATTGCAGATGAAAATTCAATTGTCGCGCCATTCAATGAACAGGAGTGATCATGACGGTATCCGCAACTGAAACTTTCATCAATGTCGAGGACGGTTACAAAGTCTGGACACGATCCATAGGCGGAGAGTCCAAACACGCGCGGGCTCCCCTGCTGGTGCTTCATGGCGGTCCCGGGATGGCGCATGACTATCTGGAAAATCTGGAAGCACTTGCTTCCGATACACAAAAAGTCGTTTTTTATGACCAGTTAGGTTGCGGCAGATCCGACACCCCAGACGACCCAAAACGCTGGAAAGTTCCGCGCTTTGTGGCGGAGGTCGATTTTGTCAGACAAGCGCTTCATCTTGAAGAAGTCGTGATTTTGGGTCAGTCCTGGGGAGGGATGCTCGCTCTTGAGTACTTCCTGACCAATCCCAAAGGTGTGCGAGGGGGTATTCTGTCAAACTCGCTATCGAGCGCACCCGTGATGAGTGCTGAAATCCAGAGACTGCTGCACGAGATGCTTGGCGCCAAATCCATCCCTGACGAAAATACTGTCATGGAGTTTTACTCAAGGCATATCCTTCGAATTGATCCTTTTCCAAAAAAGATCCTGGAAAAGATGGAAGAAACGAATCAAGTCTATGAAGTGATGTGGGGTAAAAATGAATTTACCGTCACGGGAAATTTGAAAGACTGGGATCGCATGAAAGATTTGCACCAGATCAAGCTGCCCATTCAAATTATCTCCGGCGAGTTTGACGAGTCGACACCCAAAGTCAATCAAGTACTAAAAGATGGACTCTCAAACTCAGACTGGATCATGATGCAAGGTTGTTCACATCTTCCGAATGTTGAAAAACCAGATGAATATATGGCGATCATCTCGCGATTTCTTGATCGCCTAAACACCTAGCTCAACCTATTGTTTACAACGACTGTTTTTAGACAAACCCTCGGGTGCGTCCCAGGCATTATTGGGTACAGATGAGAACTGGCCCGTGAAATCCTGCCGAATCTCTTTGAACGCGACGGGTTGACCTGAATCGTTGTAATCAATAATCCAGAAAAAGTTGTAGTTGCTTCCACTCCAAGTCTTAGGCACACGCTTTTTGTCAGCTTCTGGCAATTGATCCAGCTTGAGTAACTCTCGTAATTCAACCAGCGCATCCGGATTATTTTTTTCTAGCTTTTGGTTGGCGATATGTTTGTGCTCCCACGCCATCACCACCGTCTGACCGCGCCAGCGTGAATCGTTCATGACCTCTGTAGCCGCACGTTGTGTTTGACGATTGAGCCAGTCTGTCGAGGCCGCATCGCTCATTCCCGGCAGTGGTACGACTGAATATGTCATAACTGGCAAGCCCCAAGAGTCCGCTGAGGGTGCGACTAACTCCAAAGTATGCAACGTGATCGCAAAAAAAGCGGTAGGTGCAGCGTGAGGGAAAAGAGATTTCTCGGCACCTTTGCCAAGATACTGAGCTTTCAAAGCAAGAGAACGCTGCTGACCCACATCACAGAGTGCGTAGGCATTTTCCTTTTCACCATGTCTGAGAACAACAATGCGCGAAGGCGCTCCGATAGCTGAGTGCGCGACTGATAAAAGGAATAATGCAATGAGAAATCGTTTCATGATTAATCTTCGCTCGACAGGTTGTTGGGCTTGGTCAGAAACAACATCATCACTCCGAAAGCCGGCAGAAAGAGATCGGAATAAAACATGATCCCCGCGTTGCCTGGCGCAAAATTATGGGCAACGATCATTTGATACACATGCCCTCCCGCAGCCCCCAGCATGAACAATCCGGGACCCACAACCGCTGCCACTCTGAGCCACCAATTTTTTCTAAATGCAATAAAACCAACCACTGCATAGCCTAGACTCGCAAAACCAACTTCGAGTTGAAATGGACTATTCGCCCAGCCAATATACTGCGCGGACACTTCGCCAAAAAAAGTGTGGACAACAAAGTTATAGAAGTAACTCACGCCAACACAGAAGAATAAAAACCACCTGAAAACTGATTCGTAAACATAAGAGGAGTTTCGTTGGGCTGGATGTGCCTTCATTATTTGGACTGCCGCAAATAACATCGCCATGACAAAAAATGTGAGCGTGAAGTTGAACATCGCGAATTTAATGATGGCAGCCATATACAACTCCAAAAATTTATAAATACTTGTCTACGTCACTGATAACATGCCCACAGATAGCGAGTCAATCACATTTACATATAGCACCTATAATTCATCGATCAAATCACGCGATTCCCGGGGAGTGATATTTTGAAAATCTATGTGGCTGGCTATCAACACGAAACGAATACGTTTGCACCCACCAAAGCAGACTGGGCCGCGTTTAACCGTGGAGAATCCTTTCCTGCCTTTATCAAAGGCCAGCCGATGCTGGACAGTTTGAGAGACGTCAATATTCCCATTGCCGGATTCATGGAAGCTGCGCGTCTCGAAGGATGGCAGCTCGTGCCAGGCTCCTGGTGCGGCGCGATTCCGTCTGCACACGTGACGCGCGATGCCTTCGAGCGCATCAGTGATTCGATATTGACCGACATCCGTCAAGGCGGCTTTGATGCCGTTTATCTCGACTTACATGGGGCGGCAGTGGCTGAGCACATTGATGATACAGAGGGCGAACTCATTTCGCGCATCCGGTCAGTCGTCGGTCCTAAAATGCCGATTATCGCGAGTTTGGATTTGCACGCGAACGTGACGCACCGCATGTTGATTGAGGCGGACGCCCTAGTTTCGTATCGCACCTACCCACATGTGGATATGGCCAAAACAGGCGAACTCGCCGCAAAGCTATTAAAACGCCGCCTCAAGCGCGGCTCGAAAGAGCAGTTGGCTTATCATCGCCTACCCTATCTGATTCCACTCAATGCTCAAAGCACTTGGCTCGAACCTGCAAAGTCGCGCTACGAAGAGCTTACCGCAATGGACCGAGAGTTTGATACTGTTCTGAGCTTTTGCATGGCATTTCCAGCATCCGACATTGCGGAGTGTGCTCCCATGGTATGGGGCTACGGTGAGCGTGCCGAGGCTGCAGTCAAGCGACTGTATGAACAGGTCAGTGAGCCTACCCAGTGGAAACTGGAAATGTATTCGGCACGCGATGCAGTCGAGCGCGCTTGCATACTGGGCGAGACGAATGAAAAACCTGTGGTGATTGCAGACACACAAGACAACCCAGGCGCTGGTGGAGACAGCAATACGACAGGGCTGTTGCGGGCCTTGCTTGAAAAAGGCGCCGGCAAACGACTACCAGGTAAAGTCGCCCTCGGCCTGCTTTTTGATCCTGCAACAGCAAGCATGGCCCATGAGGCAGGCTTAGGCGCCTCGATCACAACCTCGATCGGTACCGCTGTGCCAACCTTTACAGGTCAACTCAGCGACCCACCGATTCAGGGCACTTTTAAAGTCAAGGCTCTGTCGGATGGCAAAGTCACGCTCAAGGGACCCATGATGACCGGCTCGACGATTGCGCTTGGTCCGTGCGCCTTGCTTGAAATCGAAGGTGTTCTGGTGGCGGTCGCAAGCGGGAAAAAGCAACTGTTGGATCGCGAATTATTCAGAATGCTGGGCGTTCACCCCGAAACCATGAAAGTGTTGGTCGTCAAAAGCTCCAACCATTTTCGGGCGGATTTCACACCGATTGCCTCGCATATTTTGGTGGCAAAGGCTGCCGGTCCGATGGCCGCAGACCCGGCAGATTTACCTTGGACGAAACTCGCAAAAACGACCCGAACGAGGCCCTGATTAATTCAGGATCTCAAAACGTTTAATTCTTTGTTCAAAGATCAACTTGGCAAAAGAGTGACTAACAAACCCGAAACCCACTTTACGATTAGCCACGTTTGACTGGTGAGCTCCTGATGAAGGGTGCTTTCAACGTGTTGAATTGCGCGACTCATACGCCCTTCTAAGCGAGCAAGATCCTCGCGCGTAGCAAGGGTGGGAATGATTGCTTCAATGCGGGCGATTCGTGTTTGCATAGTTCAAATTTTACCTAGGGCTTAGGTATCGAAACAATACGTGGAGAATGAATATATTTTTAGTAATTGTTATCGGATACTCTGCCCAGTGGCAATGGAAGCTTTGGTCTCACCAAAGAACCTAACCCTTCACCCACATGAATATTTAAAGATCTTTATCAGTCATCTGATGCATCTATCAACCTTGTATTTATGGATAGTCACCACTCCCTCCAGGCGGATTTCGGAGATCCATACTCAAGATGGTCAGCCAGGCGTGAGAGTCGTCACATAGAGAGCATCAAGCACACCGTCGAATACTATCGAAAAAAATTTGGAAAACCTGTTTTTTTGATCGGACATAGCAATGGCACTCTAAGCCTTGCAGAGCTCCTAAATCAATCCCCTGAAAACCAGAAACTTATCAGCGGACTGATCTTCAGCGGGAGCCGAAACGAGACAGAGGTGAAGCAGAAAATATCTGTTCCCGTATTGGTTCTGCATCACAAATCAGATTCAAATCGCTGGACCACACCCTCATCAGCCGAGCGTCTATTTAAATCTTTAAAACAGAGCAATTCTTCGTCTACAGAGCAAAGCTGGGTAGAGGGTGGGCGAGATATTCCCAACGGCGATCCAATCCATACTGGCCGTCACATGTACAACGAGGCGACTGCTGAGACAGCGGGCTTAATAAAAAATTTCATAGAAAAAACTCTGGCTAATTAGCCGTGTTCGATGAGTAGGCTCTACATCATTAACGGGGGACAACGGTATTCATTAAACTTGTTTTTGCGAAGAAACATTTTTAATGGAGATCATACCGATGTCCCACGTCGATTCTATCCTAGGACTGCCTGGATTAGCCATTG
>NZ_JAUHHF010000010.1 GCF_030410395.1 Zwartia panacis | reverse complement strand
CGATATAGAGCTCGCCCACCACACCGTCAGGCACCAGCTCCAGCGCGCTATCCAGCACATACGTGCTCGTGTTGGCGATCGGGTACCCGATCGGCACCGTGCTCGACTCGCCAGCCGACTGCGCATCAAGCGGCGCGCTCATCGTGCCGCACACCGTCACCTCGGTCGGGCCGTACGCGTTGATCATGCGCGTCTGAGACGCAAAACGCTGCACCAAGGCAGGCGGGCACGCCTCGCCCGCTACCACCAAAGTCTGCAGACCCTCGAGCTCCTCGGCTGACACCTCGCCCAATAACGCGGGAGGCAGCGTCGCGTGCGTGATCCGGTATTGCGCCAGAAAATCCCTGAGCGACTCACGCGTAGTGACCGCTTGCTCGGGGGCAATCAGCACCAGTGTTGCACCAGATACGAAAGCTGAAAACATCTCGAACACGCAGGCATCGAACGCAAACGATGCGTACTGCAAGTAACGACTACCGGGACCGATATGATGCTCGCGCTGCATATCCGACACCATGTTTCCGATACCCTGATGCGAGACGCCCACGCCCTTGGGCATGCCGGTGCTACCCGAGGTGTAGATCACATAGGCCAGGTGTTCGGGCAGCAGCGGCGCGGTGCGGTCCCGATCACAAGGAGCAGTTTGCTTATATCCACGAAGAGAATCTTGAAAATTCAGGTCATCCAGGTGCACTACTAGAAGCGATTGATACGACGGCGTATTCGAACTGTTCGGATGACTTGAGTTAAAAGAAGATGAAAGTTTATTTAGATGCTTTTTTGCAGATAAAAGTAGATATGCCCGACTATTTTCAAGCATGAAAGATAAACGTTCAGCTGGATAGATCGGATCGAGTGGTAAATACGCCCCGCCCGCCTTCAGCACGGCTAACACGCTCACGATCATCTCAAGCGATCGATCTAACAAAACACCCACGATTGAATCTGGACCTACACCCTGACTGATTAAGTAATGCGCGAGTTGATTCGAGCGACGATCAAGCTCAGAATAGCTCACCCGATCACCACCAATCACCAAAGCTGGCGAGTCAGGGAATTGATCTACTTGGACCTTAAATAGCCCGGGCAAGGTCAGCAATCTCTCATCTAAAGCGATTCTTTTGCCCGTAGCAGACGATATCAACGACTCTTTTGAAGACGCATTGACCAACGGTAATGTGCAAATAGCCTCATTTGGTGCCCTGACTAAAGCATCCAGAAATGCATGAAATGCGACACGCCAACGCTCAACCGAAGTTGCATCAAAGAGATCTGCGTCATATTCAAAACCACCTTTCAGAAACCCCCTTGACTCCATCACAATGTACAAAGCCAAATCGCATTTTGCTTCGGATGGCAAGACAAAATCGATCTCTGTTTCTAGCTCAACAAGACGGAATGCCTTCGTTTCATCCTCATCCATCGCGAACGTGAAAGCAGCTTGAAAAACCGGGGTTTGGGCCAATGAACGTACAACACCCAAGCCATCGACCAGTCGCTCAAACGGCAAGTCTTGATCGATCAGCGCCTCTTCTACGCTCTTCTTGGCGCGCGCAATCAGCTCAATGCCATCACAGGTCGCATCGATCGATACCGGGATCGCCAATGTATTGACCAGAAATCCAATCAGTGACTCTGTTTCAATGTGAGTGCGTCCCGATGATGCTGAACCAATCACAACCGTACTCTGATTGGCGATTCGGGCCAGCGTCGCACCATACGCGCCTAACAACAATGCAAAAAGGGTTGCACCCTGACGTACCGCCAACGCGCTCAGCGCTTGCGTCAACTCAACCGATAACTCAAACGATAGATACCCCGCGCGCCGCGCACGAGTTGCTTGCCTGGGGTGATCCAACGGCAGTGAAAGACTTTCCGGCGCATCGGCCAATCTGGCCTTTGCGCGTGCGATCTTCTGCTCTAAATTCCCTTCCAGAGTCTGCTGCTGCCAAGCGGCCCAATCACTGTACTGAATCGGTAACGGTGCCCAATCGGGTTGCGCGCCACGCAGCAAGCTCCCATAGGCCTGGCTCAACTCGCGCGCAAACACCACCGCCGACTCCCCATCGCTCGCCTGGTGGTGAAACGTGAGCAACAGCACATTCTCCTGTGCATCGACTCTGACCACACACGCGCGAAGTGAATAATCATTGGCGAGATCAAACGGTCGATCCACCTCGTCGCGGATGCACTGCGACAACGCGAGCTCACGAGACTCTGCATCCAGCGTGCGAAGATCGACCTGCCTGCATATTGATTCTGCTGCAGGAACTGCGAGGACTGAACCTTGATACTCTCCATTCTCATGGAGTCTGATCACTGTGCGTAAAGACTCATGACGATCTAAAAGCAACACCAAGGCCTGAGCGAGCACCTCGATATTGAGAGAGCCCCTCAAACGAAGCGCCTGCGGAATGTTGTAGGTCGCCGAGGGACCTTGCAGCTGGTCAAGCGCGAACAGTCTACGCTGACCATAAGAAAGTATCACGGCGCCGTCACTTAACCGTCCGATACCTGGAGTGAGTTGAGGTCCGGAATGAACCTTTAACTGATCAATGAATATTGCCAGTGCCGCCGGAGTCGGAGACTCAAACAACACGCGCAATGGCAATTCACAAGCGGTAAGCTGACGCACGCGGGCAATCAGCCGCATCGCAAGCAGCGAATGCCCGCCGATCGCAAAGAAACTGTCATCCAGGCCCACGCGGCTCGCGCCCGTCACCTCGGCGAACAATCCGCACAACAGGATCTCGTGCTCGCTGACTGGCGCACGGTACGTACTCTGATCGGCGCCAAAGTCCGGATCGGGCAACGCCTTGCGATCGAGCTTGCCATTGGGCGTGAGCGGTAAACTCTCCAATTGCACAAAGGCCGCAGGCACCATGTAGCCGGGCAACGTGCGCGACAACATGCTCCTGATCTGACCATCGCCGGGCAGCTCCGCGGCTGCACCGTTCTGCGTGCGTGCCACCAAATATGCCACCAGATATTTATCACTCGAGTTGTGCGCGCTCATACGCTCGCGAGCAATCACCGCCACGTCGGATACATCTCCATCAAGCGCTCGTTGAATCGTCGCTTCGATTTCTCCCAGCTCGATCCTATATCCGCGAATCTTGACTTGGTTATCCGCTCTACCGATAAACTCAATACATCCATCCGGTCTTCGACGCGCCAAGTCCCCTGTGCGGTACATGCGACTCCCAGGCATGAACGGATTGGCGACAAAACGCTCTGCGGTCAGGCCGCTTCGATTGTGATAACCGCGAGCCAATGCGGTTCCAGCGATGTAAAGCTCGCCGACTTCACCATCCTCAACAAAATCAAACGATTCATCAAGAACGTAAATCGAATAATTGTTGAGTGGCTTGCCGATCGGAACAATAGCCGGTGCCGAGTGAATGTCGGCATCCTCAATTTTTACTGGATAAGCACTAGCCCACACTGTAGCTTCGGTCGGCCCGTATAAATTTGTAATTGATTGGGCCGGGAGTATTTGTGCCGCCAATGACTGCGGTAAACCCTCTCCACCTATCAATATTCTGATGTCAGGCAGGTTCAAGTAAGAAGATAATATTCTCCAGAGAGAAGGAGTTGCTTGAACAATACTGACTTTATGCTGATCAATTAACTGTGCCAACTGAAAAGGATCTTTCTGCTGGCGCCTATTTGCCAGTACCGTCGTGGCACCATGAATAAACGGCAAATAAATCTCCAACACCGCCATATCGAAAGCGACGGTAGTCACTGCTAGCAGAGCGTCGCCTGATTGGATAGATACGGTTGCAGATATTGAATGCAGAAAAGTATTGAGTGCCCGATGAGTGATGGCAGTTCCCTTGGCTTTTCCGGTCGATCCCGATGTGTAGATCAGATAGACTAAGTGATCTTGTCTCAGTGGTGAAAGTCGTTCCCTATCCAGGATAGTGGTTTCGCTAAAAGACTCAACGCTTTCAATGACTTTTAGATCGCTCGGATTGATGACTGTTAAACCATCTGGCAACAATTCAGAAAAGTCATGGGCAATCACGAGATCTGCGCCACAATCCTCAAACATGAAAGCCAAACGCTCAGCCGGATAGATAGGATCGAGCGGAAGGTACGCTCCACCAGCCTTCAGGACAGCAAGAATACTAATGAAAAGTTCAGCCGAGCGATCAAGCAATATAGGGACGATTCTGTCAGCTCCCACCCCCCGAGCGATCAAGTAGCGGGCAAGTTGATTGGATCGTTTATCTAATTCGCCATAGCTTATGAATTGATTTTCAAAAATCAGCGCGATTGCGTTGGGATTTTTTTTGACCTGGATCTCAAAAAGAGCGGCAAAACTAGGGTATTCCTGCATCAATTCTGCCATTGGGTTCCTAACCAGAAGGAGATTAGAGTCAGCTAAATAGAGACCGTTGTTTTTGTGGGTTGTTGATTCTATGAGGATCCATGAATACGTGACAATGGCACGCCTTCAGGATTGACAGGAATTGCGAGGGAATGACTAGAGGATTGCCGGTGAATTGCTCAATGAACAATCCATGAATGAGGATTAATCATGCTGATGCGCTTTAACTATCATTGACCTTACATTAGCTAGCGCGATTATTAATATGATTGTGTAGTATTGATGATTTAGAGATCCTGCCGGACTAAGGGACAACACTCAAATAATCAATTTTATGTTTAATTCTCTGATACGCTGATCCAAGTAGTAGCCGCCATATTCTGTATAGTGCAGAAATTTTCTCTTGCAACCCATGCATTCACGCACATCCGAACGATTATAGGGATGGTGTTGAATGGAAATGGGAGCATTTTCAGACCAAAGATGAGTACCTTGTGGATGATATTCATCCCAGCATTCTGGGGCGTTTTCATCAACAAGAGTTCCAAGCACTTTCATTTTACTGAGATCAAAATAGCCAGGAACTGAGACCCATCCCGGACACGAGAGCGAAGAGCATTCCGGGCAAGTCTCAGATATGTTGGAGGACGCTGCAATCTGTAGCAACTGATTTCTATTTAATTGTTTAATCACTTTAGCGGGCTCTCAATAGAGTGATAGATTATTCAGTCACAGTTATCTGATATGAGCTATTTAATGGATTGCAAATGCTCGATCACATCAACCAGAGGTTGATTAGAAATACCATTACTGCCCCCGTAAGGTCGATCCAGAATAATATTGAGCGCCATGATGATGCACAACGTTACGATCTGAAGAGAGCAGTTAATCACCCGGATTTTGCCTGGCGTATAAAATGACAGCGCAGACAAAATAATCGTAAACAATAATCCAAGATGCATGACCATCCAAAATAATGGGGGTAGCAAGGACTGGCTATTTGAAATACGCGTCTCTCTGGATTCGGTCATTTGCGAAGAGGATTTCACGATATCTAAATACGCCGCAATCTCCGACTGAGCTTTACGATCAACGGCCAAAATGCAGCTGTCGAATTGAGTCAACAATTTTGATGTAACAGTACTACCATTCTGATATTGAAGCTGAGGCCACTCATCGTTCACGATTGATTGGGTGTAGCTCAGCAGATCCTTTCTGCAGGATTTGATCTTTTCCTCGCCAGAAGCGATCAGTAATTTATCCAGATTTCTAATTTGTGCAGCCTCGACACTCACCTGACTTTGATAAGAGTCGACGGTTTGATTTGTCAGCGCTAAAACGAAGGCTAATACGATGCCTGTCAGCGCCGCCGCGGACGCGATGCCTCCAGCAGCCATATTTTCATCGCGATCCTCCAATTTCCAATGCGGTGCATATTTTTGAAAAAGTCGATGAAACACCCATAATAAGAACAACGCTGGTATGGGGTATAGAAGAACGAATAGCCATTGCGGGAGCAAATCGATCAATGATAGAATTTTCACGAGATATTTCTCTTTAGCCTATATCAGGGTTTTGTCGAGCATTCTAACTCCAACAAACATAGCAGACATCTTGGTTATTAATCTTTCACTGATTCATATCCAATCTCGAGCTAAACCTTTCATGACACAAAAATGACTTCAAATCAAAACAACGTACCCACTAAGCCCGTTGGTTTTTTTAGTGTTGGCAAGGGTGATCTGAATATCAAGTTCTTTTTTACAATGCTGCGTAACTATATTGCCTCTGCCACATTAATGGGCGTGGGCGATATTTACATTCAGACAGAAGGTCTACATATTTTCGACAAAATTGTTGTCTATGAGTGGGTGAATAAACTTCTGGGTGGAAGCATCATGTTCACCGGCTTCATGCTGTGCATGATTAATGTCTACCAGAGTTATTTGGTTTTGAAGGAGATGAACTTTAATCGTGTCATTTCTTTCTTCGTAGTAGGCTATTTATCCATTGCTGGATTAATCGTGATCATTGGCGTAGAAAGACGATTGTTGCAAGCGCTTCAACTCGTACTGAAGTAACTTGATCTTCATGGTACTTGCCTGCAACTAAACTATGCGACCTTTGGGGGCCAGTTCATTCATCAATGCTAAATAAGCTGGGTCCTGCGTGCGTGACCGTCTAGTTCAGGCTTTTGGCCTGCTTGCCGTTGACCTTACTTCAAATCTTACTCGGCCCGCATGTAGGAAATTTCGAATCTCTTGGGGCTATTTACACTAGCAGGTTTCCTGCTACTGTATTGTTTCGTCCACCCAGGATGAAATGGTTACAAGACTGGATTATTAAAACGAGAGCCAGAAAAAATCTCACGATGGCGCCCGCCAATCACGTCGGTGTGAGAAGCTTACTCAAAGCACTCAAACGCGGACAGACAATCGGCATCTTGCCAGATCAAGTTCCAGTTCATGGTGAAGGCGTCTGGGTACCCTTTTTTGGTAAATCCGCCTACACCACTACTCTTGTGCAAAGATTGCAGAGCATCACAGGCGCACCCATCTATGTGGTGGCCGCTCAACGCAACGGTATCGGCAGAGGCTATACCGTCAGATATCAGGCGATGCGCAAACCCTTGTCAGATGATATTGAAATTGCTGCCGCTCAACTGAATCAGGCAATGGAAGACATGATCAAGCGAATGCCTACCCAATATCTTTGGGGCTACAACCGGTATCGGACTCCCCGCATTAAGCCTGGTACAAGTGACACTCAATCCAAAGGCTAGTCAGATAATGTCTGCTAGTATGGAGTCATGGAATATACGTTTACCTCTGCGTTGATACTCTTGTTACTGATCACTGACCCGATCGGAAACATTCCTATCTTTATTAATAGTTTGCGTAACGTTCCTGCGCACAGACGCGTTCGCATTATTTTGCGTGAAGTTTTTATCGCTTTCTGCTTGCTGTTCACATTCATGTTTTTAGGCAAGCAGTTTCTGGAGCTTGTTAACCTCAGCGATCTTTCATTACAAATTGCGGGCGCAGTCGTATTATTTTTAATCGCATTGCGCATGATATTTCCCTCCGCGCATAGCGAGACAGTTGCAGGATCTCCTGATGATGAACCCTTCATTGTTCCGCTGGCCATCCCCGCGCTAGCAGGTCCTTCAGCGATGGCAACAGTCATGCTTTTAGTCAGTCAGGCTCCGGATCGCAGACTCGATTGGATCATGGCACTGGTTGTGACCATGATTGTGTGTGCCATTGTTTTAGTTCTCGCTGATCGCATTCAACGTATACTCGGTGATCGGGTGGTGATGGCTGTTGAAAAATTAATGGGCTTGATCCTAGTGGCCATTGCTGTGGAAATGTTCTTGCGTGGAATCAAGACCTTTGTCACGCAAATCAGTTGATGTTCTTCGCTACAGTTTTAAATAACTGACACATTCCAGAATCACGGCTATTAATTTGCGTCAACGATGAGCCGAATGAAATTCCGCTCATCAATAACGACAAATAACGACATCTCGCCATTCAAATACATGTCATAAATTTTGTGACCTAGAATCTATGGTGTCACTGTTGACACATCGATTACTGAGAAACTCGTCATGAAAAAAAATACGTTTTATGCAGCTATTGCATGTTTAGCAATTGCGCTCGCTTCAACCGCTCAAGCCAAACAAACGTTCAGCATTGTCCAAAGCAAACCTGAAATCCAGCATATCGATATCGGTACCCCCGGTATGTCGATTGGTGACTTGCTTGCTTTTGAGGCGCCTTTCACAACAAAAGATGGAAAAAAGGGCAGAATGTACGGCATGATCACTCTCGTTTCACTTCCTACCGGCGCCCATGATCCATTCCTTGACAGAATCAGTACGATCGTTTTAGATTTCGGCGGCAGCGACTCCTTGGTCATCAATGGCAAGTCCGTATACGGTGAATATCACGGTGAAATGAAAGAAAATGCACCTCAAGTTCGCGCAATCACTGGCGGTACAGGCAAATTTATTGGTGCGAGAGGCCAGATTTCAACATCACGTCACGCCGCGGGGACTTATGAACATGTCATTGAGTTGCTTGATTAATCACTGACTATCCACCACTCACTGTTCGAGAAAATTATGGCCAAAGGCATGCACATCAAAATCTGGTTTGTTCTCATTTCATTCCTGGGCGCCTCGATCGCGCAAGCTTGCACCTCAATCGTCTTGAACAGTACTGATCGTGGTCGCGTGTATGCGCGTACCATGGAATTTGGTATCCCGTTGAAGTCGGCGGTCCTCATCACGCCAAGAGGTTATGCGTTTCAAGGAGTCGGTATTGATGGAGTGCCTGGATCCGGTAAGAACTGGACATCCAAATATGCAGTGATCGGAGCCAATGCTTTTAGTTTGCCTATATTTGTAGATGGCATGAACGAAGCGGGTCTTGCTGGAGGATTACTCAATGCCCCTAATACGGCGCAATATCAAAATCCTACTCAAGCGGAATCCGCTAACAGCATCGCCTCTCAGCAACTTCTTATCTATGCCCTCACTAACTTCGCCAGCATTGCCGAAGTCAAAGAGGCGCTTCCAAAAATGTTTGTCAACAGCTCCCCACTTAAAGAATGGGGTGGTGTAGCAAAGTCACGTATGACGCTGCATGACACATCAGGTGCAAGTCTGGTCGTTGAATATCTTGATGGCAAACTTGTCATGACAGACAATGTCATCGGGACCATGACAAATGATCCGGCGTTTTCATGGCACTTACAGAATATTGGTAATTATGCGAATTTGAGTGGCACTGATAAAAAGCCGATGACGTTCAATGGTCAAAAATTTATGGCTGCAAGTTCAGGCAACGGTCTGCATGGCCTGCCTGGTAGCTTTTTAAGTCCCGATCGTTTTATACGCGCATCGACTCTGGTCATGAACACACCGCCCGCGACAACAGATATCCAAGAGCGCAGAGCGTGGCACATCATGAATAACTTTGACATCCCCTTTGGCGCGATCCATCTTGATAGCTCAAGCGGCTATGGTGGTGGCGTAAATTCCTACGAGTACACGGAATGGACTGTTGTCGCGAATCTTAAAACAAAAACCTACAATATCCGTTCATTTGAAAATCCTGGGGTACTGACAATTGGTTTTACAGAGGCCGATATGAATAGTAAAAATCCAAGATCCATTCCACTGCTGAAATAATAAGAGCTGAAAAAATCTATCGTAAAAATAAATAAGGTAAAGATTTTTCAGCGGTAAACATACAGCGGGCATCATGTCCACAGGCAGGGACCATGATGGCCGCATGATTGCTTTGATAAGTTTCATTCACGAATCGTACATAAGCGAAACCGCGCGCCAAGCGTGTGGGCCCTTGAGCCATTGCTGCACAAGAACTGTCAAAGCCATACAGAGGCAAGATGTCTAGCTCGCCTAGCAGGAATGTGACCGGACGCGTGGCGAGATTCTTTTTTAAGACATCATTGGGCATAGAGGCCACAGCTCCAACCTTATTTTCAATACCGTATGGCCAGCTATTGAAGCTCGCACAACCTTTCGCGTCATTAAAGGTAGCAAATGGCGGCGGAGGCGGGCTAGGTGCCACAGGAACATAACCTGGCGCCAACGCGCTGATCGTTGCAGGAGTCGCAGACCTTGTTGGTCGCAACACATCAGTATAAGTATAGGAAGAAGGGTTGCTGACGATATAAGTCAACTGAATGTTTTTTTCATTTTTTAATTTCTCATGAATGTCATTAGCCATCTGATAGCGACTGACATATTGTCCGCCTGCAGAATGTCCGGCAATCACGATCGAGCGCAAGTTTGGAAAATTCTTTCGATCAGACAAGAGCGTCAGTATCGAGTCCATAAAATCAAAAGAATGAACTTTTTTCTCTGATGGGGTCGCTTGTTCCCCACCACTTCGCCAACTTTCCGGACCTAGGCATATCCAACCCACTTCATTGACGTCGAGTTTGTCACGACAATTTCTCCCCTCATTTGAAGCAAACCGAGGTGATAGTATTAATGTCTCTTTTAATGCATCAGATAAGAACCCTCCCGCAAGCGCATGCCGAAAATATCCGTCTGCATTGCGCCCCTGACCATGAATCACGATCACGGCGCGCTGTATGGCCTCCTGAGGCTCAGTTAAAGCATGCGTGCGGTACACCAGACCTCGTTGAGGGCCCTCTCCCATTGACACCCATTCGGTGCATCGCTTGTCGGCAGATAGACAAAGCTCAGCAGACTGGGCCTGTAAACCAATAAGAAACATGGTTAGCACAGCAAAAAATGAGCGAAAAAATATGGTCATGGCTGTATCAATATTATTTTGACAAGACTGATCGTACACGTGCATCTCACAAGTTTCTATCTTTTAGTACGAATATTGACTGAGATTGAATAGAATAAGATGGAGACGAGACTGTTTTCAAGGAAGCGATATGAGCAGCATGTTTGATGAAGCGGAAAAAGATCCTCAGCTATCCGATGAAGAATTTTCTCGCCTTGAGGAGCCCCTTCGTATTCATTTGCTGAACGAACAATATCGGCATCTGAAAATCAAAGACAGAGCGCTCATGATCGTTGTGGCCGGAATCGATGGTGCCGGAAAAGGTGAGACCGTCAATCTGCTCAATGAGTGGCTCGATCCAAGACACGTGAGAACGCTTGCTTTTGATGATCCGACCAAAGAAGAAAAATCATACCCCTTGGTGCGAAGATTTTGGCTGGGACTTCCTCCCAAGGGATCCGTGGGCATCATGTTTGGAGCTGGATACAAAGCCCTTTTAGATGAGGCTGCGAAAAAGGATTTAAATCCAGACAAGCTTGAGTCCCTCATTGTCGCCGTCAGAAAGTTTGAGGATACGCTTGTCGCTAACGACGTACAAATTATCAAACTTTGGTTTCATTTGTCACGTGATGCTCAACGGGCTCGCACCGCCCTACTTCTCGCGAACCCCTCCACAGCCTGGCAAGTGGGGAAGAAGGATGACAAAGTCTATAAACACTTTGATCGTGTCAGACAAGCAGCACAGCGTGTGATTGAAGCGACGGATGCCTCTCATGCTCCATGGACAATCATTCCGAGTGCGAACAAAAATATGCGTATATTCAGAACGGCTGAGGCTGTTCTGAATGCATTCACACAGCGTGCCATCAAGGTTCCACCCGCACACGATCCAGCCGCACCTCTCAAACGCACAAAATCCAGCCACCGTCTTGACAAGCTTGACTATGGCGCGAGTGTAAGCAAAGAGAATTACGAGCAGGAACTCATGCAGTGGCAGAACAGACTGGCCACCGCAGTCAGATCAAAAAAATTCAAGAAGAAATCTCTAGTGCTTGTATTCGAGGGACAAGATGCTGCTGGTAAGGGCGGGGCAATTAGACGCGTCACCCACGCGTTGGATGCACGACAATATCGGACAGTTTCTGTCGCCGCACCCAGACCCTTTGAAATGGATCGACCTTATCTCTGGCGCTTTTGGCGAAACGTTCCCGGACGCGGCCGAATCGCAATCTTTGATCGTTCCTGGTATGGACGTGTTTTGGTCGAACGCGTCGAGGGCTATGCCAAACGAGCAGCATGGCAGCGTGCGTATCAAGAAATTAATGAATTTGAGAAACAGCTCACGCATCGTGGTGCGATCGTACTGAAATTTTGGCTCGCCGTGACGCCTGATGAGCAATTAAAGCGATTTAGAGCACGAGAGCATTCGCCATACAAAAACTTTAAAATCACCCCTGAAGACTGGCGCAACAGACGCAAATGGCCCGCCTATGCAAAGGCTGCCGAAGAGATGTTCATGCAGACAGATATGCCCGAATCACCGTGGCATATCTTATCCGCGAACGACAAACGCCATGCACGGCTTGAGGTCATCAAATTGATCACGAAGGCTGTAGAGCAATCTTAGGCGCGAGATTGTTATCTGAAATTGAAGGCTATTTTAAAAATGAAAATTTTTAAAAAACTCAAAGCACTAGCCGTCTCGCTCAATCAAGATGTGCTGATGCTTTGGTTCGCCATCAAAAATCCGAATACACCTCTTGCACCAAAACTCATCAGTGGATTAGCGGTTGCATATGCCTTGAGTCCGATCGACCTGATTCCAGACTTTATTCCTGTCCTGGGTTATGTCGATGAGCTTATTATTTTGCCCGCCCTGATCTGGCTTGCGATCCGCTTCATACCCGAAGCGATCATCAAACAGTCGCGTGAAGATGCACAAAGATGGCGTATGCAAAGCAGTCAAAAACTTCTAGGCTACCTTGGTGCAGCCATCATCGTTTTAGTCTGGGTACTAATCGTAGTTTGGATCTCGATCAAAATCTGAATGTCGCGGCAATCGCTGCGCCAAACATATTCAAGTCGACTGTATTTTGATTCGGCTTGAATTGGTAGTAGACATTTTTAGCGACCAGAGAAACATCACCCCAATCGAAAGCGCGGCCAACACCCAGATAGGCCTGACTCGTAAAGCTTGATGACTGACCGGCTCCAACATCCACATAAAAGGGAACAAAGTACTTTGAGTTCTCAAAGTTATAACGACCCTTTACGCCAGCGATACCGGCAGCGAGCTGTAGATGACTGCTTTCGGATAAAGAAGGTCCCCCCTGAGCGAAGGAGATCGTCGTATTCGCGTTTTGCCACATGACTCTTGCGCCAATCAATCCATCGAGCTGAAGGGAGGGAGTGCTGTGGAGGTTATAGGTTGGTGCGAGCGTCAACATCGTCATCGTCAGATTGGTATTGGCATTCAAATCCGCACGACCTACGACACGAGAGGCTGTTTTACCCAAATCGCCGTACATACCGTCAAGATAAATACCAAAACGACCACTACGTGCCTCGGCCACCAACATTGCCGCCATGTTCAAATCTGATAAAACATTGCCAGGCGTCAGTTTGACTTGACCCAAGCTATTTCCATTGTGAGAAACGGAGCCTGTGATACCCATGCCCCAAACATAAGGCGTCACGCTGAATCGCCATGGATCAGTAGCTGCCACTGTTGACGCCACATTCGAAGGAGCAGGCTGTGCATAGGTAGTCGAAGTTATGAATAAGGCGCAGATTAAGGCTGCAAAGCGACACTTCATCTTGGGCTCCAGTGGGCAAATAGCATGACGTTGAAAATAGCAAGCTAAACAGCCGATAATCATACTAGATTTGACCAATATCGCGATCCGTCAGACATTTTTACTAGTACCATCGCAACCACAAAGCTTCTTTCGTTTAAGATCAAGCCAGACAAAAATTACCCAAGGAGACCCTGTATGAAGTCCATTATTCAAGCAAGTATTTTGAGCCTGTTCGCGCTCTCTGTCGCGCCGGTCGCGCAAGCCGCATGGCCCGACAAACCGATCAAACTCATCGTCCCAGCCGCTCCCGGCGGAACAACCGACATCACGGCCCGGCTACTCAGCGAAAAAATTGGTGCTGAACTCGGCACGACGGTGGTTGTGGAAAATCGCGCAGGTGCTGCCGGCATTATTGGTTCCCAGGCTCTCATTCAAGCACCTCCGGATGGTTACACCATTGGCTTTGGCAATATTGGACCAAATGGCATCAATTACAGCCTGTACAAAAAGCTGCCCTATAAACACACAGACTTCAGTCCTATCACCTTGGTGATTTCGGTACCAAACGTACTGGTTGTCAACAGCAAGTCACCTTACAAAACCGTGAAGGAACTCGTAGACGCCATCAAGAGCGACCCTAAAGGCAATTTCACCTTTGCCTCGTCGGGCACTGGACAGTCGCCCCATATGTCTGCAGAAATGTTTGCGCAGCGCACGGGGACGAACCTGACACACGTTCCATTCAAGGGCATGGGTCCTGCGGTTGCAGCCTTATTGGGTGGGCAGGTGACGTTTGCGATTGATAACTTGCCCAGCTCGATCGGCTTTATCCGCTCAGGTCAGTTTCGTGCGCTTGCAGTAACAGGCGCAGAGCGCTCACCACAACTGCCTGACGTCCCAACTATGGCCGAGGCAGGAATCAAAGACATGGTCGTCACTGCTTGGTTTGGTTTTGTTGCTCCTGCTGGCACACCACCGGACATTATCAACAAGATTCAACAAGCCACCAAAAAAGTATTGGAAACTCCAGAAATCCAAAAACGCTTTGCGGAAATGGGCGGAGTCCCTGGGGGCAATACTCCAGCGGAGTTTGGCGCTTTCATGGATAAAGAACGCGAAAGCTGGAGAAAAATCGTTGAGGCCGCCAAGCTTCAAATGGAATAATTTGTAGTCTTGTCACCATTATCATGCCCTGCATTGATCTCAATCAGGGCATTTTATTTTTCTACGATGACCTTAAACACTGATTTTCCCGAGTTGTCCCATCATTTTTTTGAATACATCTTCAGGGATCGGACCACTGAATAAGTACCCTTGGTAACTGTGACAACCGATGCCTGCTAAAACGTGTCTCTGCTCCTCTGTTTCGACACCTTCCGCGATCACACTCAAACCCATGCTTTCAGCCAGCGCGACAACCATCTTGGCAATCGCGTAGTCGTTCGGATCAATCAAAATATCCCTGACGAAACTCCGATCAATCTTAAGTTGATCCAATGGCAATAGTTTTAAATAAGCCAGCGCCGAATATCCTGTCCCAAAGTCATCGAGCGCGAATGAGACACCTAACGCTTTGAGGGTATTCATCTTGTCTTGCAAATCCGCCGCATTTGAAATCAGAATACTCTCTGTTAACTCCAGTTTCAGTTTGTCGGCACGCGCGCCTGTTCTTGCAAGCGTGAGTTTGACTTGCTCGACAAAATCGTCCTGATGGAACTGACGAACACTCACATTGACCGCAATGACCAAGTGAGACATTACAGGATCGTTTTCCCACCGTGCGATTTGCGCACACGCAGCCTCCAGCACCCATTGTCCGAGAGGAATGATGAGTCCGGTTTCCTCAGCGATCGGGATAAATACTGAAGGCGGAATGGCTCCGCTTTTAGGATCATTCCAACGCACCAAGGCTTCTGCCCCAATGACACTATTCACATCTGAAATCTGAGGTTGATAATGCAACTCAAGTTGATTGGATTCAATCGCCATGACCAGACTCTCCTCCATGGAGACTCTGGCATTGAGTGAGACTTGCATACCAGGTTCAAAAATTCTCAGAGTATTTCGTCCTGCAATCTTGGCATGATCCATGGCCAGATCTGCTCGTCTGAGTGGCTCTCGCGCATTTTCATGATCTACGCCAATGAATGTGATTCCGATACTCGCTGTTCGATGATGCTCCGAACCACTCAGTAAATATGGCTTGCGAAGAATGATTTGTATTTTTTGACACTCGGCGAGTACTTTGAGTTGTGCGCTATCTTTTTGCACACCGATATCATTCATGAGAATTGCAAACTCATCTCCACCGATACGTGCGAGCGTATCACCCGGGCGTGTGCATTCCTGCAGTCTTTTCGCCATCTCCTTTAAAAGCAAATCTCCCTCGTCGTGGCCCAGTGTATCGTTGATGGTTTTAAATCCATCGATATCAATCAAAACAAGCGCCCCAAGGTTCTTGTTGATCTGACTCGCTGTAATCGATCGCTGAAGTCTTTCAATAAACATGCGCCGGTTAGGCAAGCCGGTTAACGTATCAAAGAATGACAAATTGTGTATCAGCTCCAACGACATATTGCGCTCGGTGAGGTCTCGCGTTGTTGTCAGAATACAGGGGGCACCCTCCAGGACAATCAATTGGGCCAATACAACACCCGCCCATACTCGACCATCCTTGCTAATAAATTCGGCCTCCATTTCAGCGCACTCGCCACGCTCCTTGATCGCACGCACCAGTTTTTGACGCTCGTGCGGCCATTTCCACAAGTTGAGTTCCTCTGCGGTTCTGCCAACGATTTCTTGACGACTCCATCCTGATTTCAGGATGAAACCATCATTCACTTCTATGAAACGATGGTCATCGAGTCGCGTGATACTGAGTGCGTCAGGACTTGTCCTGAATGCGATCCTGAATCGCTCCTCGCTCTGCTGGAGGGTCTGGATTGCGCGCTCACGTGCATCCAGCATTTCATTTAATCTTGATGCGATTTGATGAATTTCTCTTGGTCCCGCTGGCTTGACTCTGGCTTGGATATCACCGGCTGTGACGCGTGCAAGTGTCTCTGAGACAGCCTCCACTGGACGTGTAATCAGTCTTGTGACTCGCAAAGTCACATATGTCAGGATGAGCAGCATCAAAAACAAGAAAAGTATTCTTCTCCATGCGAAATGGATGGTTGGATCCAAAAGTGTTTCAATATCTATTGATACAAAGAGACTCCAATCGGAGTTCTTGATGGGACCCAGACTGACGAAGCGCTCGCCTCCCTCATTGTCTGTCATTCTGAACGCGCCCTCTTTGATTGCCAAAGCCTTCGCCAAAGCTTCTTTGGTAATGGTCTTACCAATTTTGCCTGTCTGATTTTCAGAAATCGCAACGATTGTGCCTGCGTGATTCACGATGCTGCTGACCGTACCTTTGGGTGTGTTCAGGGCTGAAGCAAAGGGCTGAAATCTTTGCAAATCAATGATCAATCCAACAACACCTTTCAGCTCTCCGTTTTCATCCAAAATGGGATGAGCAAATGTTGAAATCCATTTCCCCGAGGTGCCCACTTGCTGTGGTTGTCCTAAGGTAAATTCCTTTGTCAGCCCGACCTGAGTGAAAAATTGCTGATGATCACCTGCCTCGTTTGCGATTTTTCGGAGTTCCATCGAGCTGCAAACAATCTTTCCGGCCTGATCCAAAATCACCAAATTTGCCGATGTGGGCTGCAAATCTCTTAGCTCTCCTAGTAACGTATCGCAGCGCCCTGCTTCTGAACTCCGCACGGCGGGGTGATTCGCTAGTTTTGCTAATAAAACCCGCGATTGTTCGATAAATTTATTGGTTTCAGCGATAGAAAATATCCGGATGACCTTGGCAGATTGAGTAATTTCCTCCATCTCGGCCTGATACTGTCTATAAGTCATATAAGTCAGGGCAACAGTGAGAAACACCAAATACACCGCGACCAGACACAGGAGAGCCGACCGAATGCGATAGCCCGCTGTGTTTTGCTTGAAGAGCCTGCGTGGTAATGTAAGAACAGACATTGAGCCAACTATTTGCTTTTAGCTGAAGATACAATAATAGCTCAAACCGATAAATTCGATTAAATCGATTATATATGTCCGAAAAACTAAAAAACAAAGACTACTTCACACCGAATGAAGTGGCGCAATGGATGATGGTTTCCCCAGTCACTGTTCGCGGTTGGGCGCAACGAGATCTATTGCAAGCCGAGGTCACCCCGGGAGGACACCGCCGCTTCCGGCGTGAAGAGGTCGAGCGCTTTGCAAGACAATGGAATCCGAACGGTAACAAAGGGCCATTGAGAGTACTCATCGTCGATGACGATCAGGGAGTGGTTGGTTTTCTGAAGGAACTGCTCGAGGGCCATCACCCGCCAATCACCGTTGAAACAGCCAATGATGGTTTTGACGCAGGTCGCAAAATCTACTCTTTCCAACCTGACGTTGTCCTGCTCGATCTCAAAATGCCTGGATTGAGCGGTACTGATGTCTGCAAAAAAATCAAAGATCATCCCGGGCACGCCAATATCAGAGTGATCGGGATGAGTGGATATCTGTCGCCAGAAAGCGAAGCAGAGCTCATCGCCGCCGGCGCAGAATGCTGTATGACCAAGCCAATCGATGTTGAGCGCTTGTTAGCGCAAATCGACTCGCGTACTTCTTCCGTAAATGTGAAAAGCGATGATTGACCGGGAGATATGAAAAAGCCTGGGTATCAAGGATGTCGAAAATGGATCACACTGGCTTAGATCGTGAGGAATCTTCAGCAAAAAATAGACCCTTGCGTTTTGTCAGCGGGCTCGCGGGTTTACTTTCAGTTTTAGCGATCTTAGCGATCATTTTGCCTCTTGATGATTGGCTGATACCGCGCACACACTATTTGCCGCTCCACACACTCATGGAGCTCGCTTCTATCTTTGCAGCCTTTCTGGTTTTCGCCACGATATGGCACACCCCATCAACAGAAGTACCAGGATCGCTGGTTTTGTTGGCCATCGCATTACTTGCAGCGGGCTGGCTTGATATTGGTCATACTTTATCGCTGACGGGGATGCCAGATTTTGTGACTCCGTCTTCTCCTGTCAAAAGTATGTGGTTCTGGCTCACGGCCAGATTGATGGTCGCGCTCAACCTGCTTGCCTATAGTTTTTTTCCAGATACTCAGCCTTACTCCACAAAAAAGAAATATCTCATTCTGTCTATATACAGTCTGATTAATATTATTATTTTTGCTGTGATCATATTTTATGAAGCACTCTTACCTAATACTTATGTGACAGGTAGTGGTGTAACACCTTTTAAAGTGTGGTTTGAGTATTTCATTGTGCTCATCCTCGCAATCTCGGCATGGCGGATTTATGTACTGGCAAAGCGTACAGATGACGAAACCACCGCACTATTATTCGGCGCGGCGTTTACCGCATTATTAAGTGAATTGATCCTGGCTGATTACGAAATCAGCAATGCAGGAGAAAATGTTGTTGCCCATCTATTCAAAATCATCGCTTATTTGCTTATTTACCGGGCACTCTTCGTAGGCTCCATCAGAAGACCGTATCAAAAACTAGCTGCGCAAACAAATGCCCTACTGTCGGCAAATGCAATTTTACGTACTCAGGCACTTGCTCTTGAATCAACGACAACGCCTGTCATGGTGACGGACCCACAAGGTTATCTCTCCTGGCGCAACCCGGCTTCAGCTGCACTGTGGTCCAGACTATCGTCAGAAAGTAAAGCTCAACTCAACATATTCGAGGCTCCACTGACACCCGATCCGCTTCAAGCGGCAGAAGTGAAACAAACATTGATGTCTGGACGGGCATGGAGCGGGCTTGTTCACATTCATGATTCGCATGGAAACCCGTTCATCATGGACCGGACCATCACTCCTCTGCGCAACGAGGCAGGACAAGTAGAAGGATATGTGTCTGTTTCTGAAAACAGAACGGAGAGTTTGCTTGCGCTTAACGCACAACGCACTCTTGAAAGACAGCTCCAGCATTCTCAAAAAATTCAAGCCTTGGGACAGTTAACAAGTGGTATCGCGCATGACTTTAATAATATTCTTTCATCGATTCTGGGCTATACCAACCTGGCCATTAGCCGCTTTGTCCCGGATAAGCAAAGCAAGTTGGCCTCTTATCTAAAAGAGGTCGTTCAGGCGAGTGAGCGCGCGCGGCAACTCATAGACAAAATGCTCGCATTTGCTCGAACTGAACGTCAAAACAGCACACACACAGCTCGTCCATCGGCCGTCATTGAAGAAGTGATTTCAATGCTGAGGCCCTCTTTTCCCTCCAGCATCCAAATACTGACAAATATCGAATGCGACCCCACTGTAAATATTGATGCGGGCGAACTCAATCAAGTGCTGGTCAATCTCGTGATCAACGCAAAAGATGCGATCTCAGACCAAGGGAAAATTTCAGTCCGACTACATGAAGTCAATTTAAATGTGAAAACTTGCGCAGCAGATCAAAGCGATATTCCAGCCGGCAAGTATGTTGCTCTGGATGTGATAGATACTGGACATGGAATTTCTCCTGAACATCTGCCACATCTTTTTGAACCATTTTTTACAACTAAAGAAGTCGGGAAAGGGACTGGGCTGGGCTTGGCAATGGTCCACGGAATGATCCGCCGCGCAAAAGGCTTCATTTTGGTTGAATCAAAACCCCAACAAGGCAGTTGCTTTCAACTCCTATTTCCTGGCGCATCTCCTTCGTCCATGTCACAAGTTGATTCGGTTGAAAGTTTGAAAGCACCCAATGGTGCAGGTCAGAAAATTTGGGTCGTTGACGATGAATCAGCGATTGTCGGTTACCTACATGAATTACTGACCTATTCTGGTTATGAGGTCAGAGGATTTACTGATCCCAACCAGGTTTTAAAAGCATTTCATACCGACTCGAATGATCTTGACCTGCTCATTTCCGATCAAACGATGCCAGGAATCAACGGCGACGAGCTTGCCAAAAAATTACGAGTTCTGCGTCCCAATCTACCGATTATTTTATGTAGTGGCAATGGACTTCCTTTAGATGTGCCTGCGCTCAAAACTGCTGGCATCCATCATGTTCTGGATAAACCTATGGATTCGGCCGCATTGTTAACTGCAATTGCATCTGAACTGGATAAAAAGCTGATTTCTCAGACATCATTGGACAGATAAAAACCGCAGGCGTAACATCAAACAAAGGAACTTACTTGACACTTTAACGGCATCTCAAAAAACTGATAAGAATGGCTCATCAAACAAACAGTGCCGATTTCAAAGGTTTCTCCATAGGCTTGACCGCTCTGCTGATGGGCTTGGCTATTGTGTGGATGTTGCCGGCCCCAGATGCGGCAAAAGGCCTTTCCAGCTATGTCCCGCTCCATTCGGTCATGGAGATCATCGCGATCGCTGTCGCTGCAATGGTATTTGGAATTTCCTGGGCAACGCATCCATTCAGGGCGAATGGTCGTGCGCTTGTGTTGGGAATAGGTTTTTTAGGTGTCGCCCTCCTCGATCTCTCCCATACGCTCTCGTACGCCGGGATGCCGGATCTAATTACGCCTAGCGGACCAGAGAAAGCCATCAACTTTTGGCTGGCTGCCAGACTGTTGGCTGGGCTGGCATTTATCTGGATCGCATTCTGGCCCTCGCACCTGGCAAACTGGGTAGGGGAAACATCGCGGTACTGGGCGCTCGCGATCATCCTACTGTTAGTCGCAATCGTGCACTACATAGTGATCGTCCATCCATCATCCATTCCTCGTACCTACATTGAGGGGCAAGGATTAACACCTTTCAAAGTAGGTGTTGAATATGTACTGATTGCGCTTTACATCACTGCTGGTTTTGGCTTTATAAAAAGGTGGCATAAAAAAAGGGAGATAAGTGACTCCTTGCTCGCCATGGCGTCATTCACGATGGCGATGAGTGAGTTTTTCTTCACTCTCTATGCCAATGTGACTGACATCTATAACGTCGCAGGACATATTTACAAAATTATCGCTTTCGCTTTCTTGTACCGCGCGTTATTTATTGAAACCATCAAACATCCCTACCAGTCACTCCAACAATCAGAAGAAAAAATAAGTTTCGATAATAAATTGAAAACCATGCTCCTGGAACTTCAGGAGCGAGAAGATCTCGAAAAAGAAAATGATTACTTGCAACGATCGTTGGCATATGCCAAATCCATGACGGATAGTTCAATTGCTTTTTTGTATACCGTTGAAAATGAGAAAAATTCTGTTCGTCTCCTTGCGTTCTCTGACAACACTAGAAACCTCGCTGAAATAGATGCAGAAAAGGACTTGCTTCCTTTGGAGGATGCTGGAGCATGGGCGGATGGCGTTCGTCAGGCCAAACCGATACTACTCAATGAAATTACTGACTCACAAACATGTATTGGTTTAAAACAGACGCAGGGTGTTGTAGAACGAATATTGACGGTCCCCGTTCTCGAGGGTAATCAGGTCAAAATCATCCTCGGTGTTGCCAACAAGGCAGAGCACTTTGTCGAGCAGGATAGCAAAGCCTTGCAGGTGATCGCTACCACGCTTTGGAGCATGCTTAAACAAGGACGAAAAGACGCAGTCATTAATCAATTGACAGAGGCGCTTGAACAAAGCCCCCACTCAATCGTCATGACCGACACCTCCGCGCGCATCCAGTATGTGAACAAGGCTTTCAGTGAGGCAAGCGGATATAACGCCGAGGAAGCAATCGGACAAAACCCCAAGATCCTGCAGTCTGGCGAAACCTCGCCTGTCCTATATGAAGCCTTGTGGAAACGTTTGACTGCAGGCGAATCTTGGCAAGGTGAATTTATTAACAAAAAGAAAAACGGACAAACTTTTATCGAGCTTGTATCAGTCTATCCAATCAAGGATCGCTTTGGTAAGTTGACCAATTATGTCGCGCACAAAATTGATGTCACACAGCATAAAGCAGCTGAAAAAAGAATCCGGGATCTTTCTGAATTTGATGCACTGACGGGACTACTGAATCGAAAATCTTTCCAAGAGAGACTTAATACGGCACTTGATCAAACTGCAGAAAAGAATGGATTGTTGTCACTATTATGGTTCAATCTGGATAATTTCAAAACGATCAATGAGTCACTTGGACACTCCGCCGGGGATGAGTTGCTCGTTGAAATGGCCAATCGTATCGTGCATGGGCTTGGAACGGATGCAACCATCGCTCGCCATGGTGGTGACACGTTTGTCGCAATCCTCCCCATCGAAAAACAATCCCTTGTTGCACTTAAAGCAAGAGAAGTTCTCAATCAGATCCAGGCTCCTTTTTTCATCGATGGGCAGCCTTTATCTTTAAGTGCCTCAGTCGGTATCGCACTGTATCCGGAGGATGCAAAAACATCGGATCATCTTGCTTCCGCAGCTGAAATCGCCATGTATCGGGCCAAACAAGACGGTCGTAACAGTTTGAGATTTTTCTCGCCAGACATGCAAGAGCATACCCAACGCTCGCTAGATCTGGCGGTCTCGTTAAAAGGCGCACAAAATCGCGGCGAGCTATTTTTAGTCTATCAACCTCAGCGTAGACTCTCTGATAGCCAAACGATTGGCGCCGAAGTCCTGCTGCGCTGGCGTCACCCCAAGTGGGGAGACGTCTCCCCTGCGGAGTTCATTCCGATTGCCGAGCAAACGGGATTAATTGTGGATATTGGACTCTGGGTGCTTGAGCAAGCGGCTCGACAGCTACATCAATGGGATTTGTTAGGATTACCTAAAATCTTTATCGCAGTGAATGTTTCAACAATTCAATTTGCACGGCCCGGATTTGTTGAGGAACTTATGAAGGTCATGTCTCGCGTTGGTGTACCGACCAACCGGATAGAAATTGAAATTACCGAAGCAGTCGCGCTCAAGAATGCGGAGCAAGCAGGAACCATTATTCAACGCCTGCATGCTGCGGGATTCGCTGTCGCCCTGGATGATTTCGGGACAGGTTATTCCTCATTAAGCTATTTGAAACGTTACGCAATTGACCGACTTAAAATTGATCAGTCCTTTGTAAAAGATCTCGTCACCAATCAGAATGATCAGGCGATCGTCAACGCCATCATTCATATGGCGCATAGTTTACAAATGACGACTATCGCAGAAGGCGTCGAAACCGAGGAACAAGCAAATCGGTTAAAGGAGCTTGGTTGCGATGAGATTCAAGGCTATTGGTTTAGCAGACCTCTAGTCAGTCAGGATTTCGCAGTTCATTTGCGTGGATAAAAAATGTTGAACCCAAAGAAAAATATTATTGTCGTGTTTGGCACACGCCCTGAAGCCATCAAAATGGCTCCTGTTGTCCATGCGTTGCAGTCTCGTCCAGAAATCGACACGATCGTTTGTGTGACCGCTCAGCACAGGCAAATGCTTGATCAAGTACTCACGCTTTTCAACATTGCGCCAGATATCGATCTTGATCTGATGCAAGCCAATCAGGACCTCGCAGACATTACGAGTCGCGCCCTGGTGGGGTTGAGAGATAGTTTTCGACAAACCAAACCCGATGCAATTTTGGTGCATGGCGATACGACCACTGCCTTGGCTGCTGCGATGACGGGTTTCTATCTTGGCATACCAGTCGGTCATGTCGAAGCAGGGCTCAGAACGCACAATATTCACTCCCCTTTTCCTGAAGAATTTAATCGTCAGGTCATCAGTAAAATTGCCTATTGGCACTTTGCACCGACGCTCAACAGTCAGGCGAACTTGCTTGCGGAAGGGGTGAATGCAGCCTCGATTCATGTCACGGGTAATACTGTCATCGATGCTCTGCACTGGACCCTTAAAAGAATAGCCAGTATCAAAGACGGTGACCGACAAGAGCAAAATTTGCTAACTCATTATTTACCATTTGACTGGCGCAATCACCGTTTTATCCTCATGACAGGTCATCGCCGAGAAAACTTCGGTACTGGATTTATTCAAATTTGTGATGCGGTACGTGTTCTGGCAAAGAAATATCCCTCCATACATCTGGTCTACCCCGTGCATTTAAATCCTAATGTCCGGGAGCCGGTCATGTCTCGTTTAGGAAACCTGCCGAATGTGCACTTGCTTGAACCGATGCAGTACGAGCCCTTCTCCTTACTGCTTAAACACTGTTATTTTGTTTTAACGGACAGCGGCGGAATTCAAGAAGAGGCTCCTAGCTTAGGCAAACCTGTTCTCGTCATGCGCGAAACGACTGAGAGACCCGAAGCGGTGGAAGCAGGCACAGTTGAATTAGTCGGAACCGATTCGGAACATATCGTTGCAGCGTGTAGTCGACTGATTGATGAGCCGAGCCACTACAAAAAGATGTCAGAAGCCCATAATCCTTATGGCGATGGACATGCCTCCCAACGCATTGCGGATATTATCGTGGGCTGGTCAATGACCAAAGTTGATTAAATAGCGCAACGAAAAAAATACAGTATCCCCCCCGCAGGGCGCTCTTTGAGCAAGTGCTTTAGATAATAAAGCGGGAGGTAAAGGCTCAGCTTTGAAGTTTGAGTCAGGGCCAACCTGACGAAAAATCTCATAAACCAACCCATTGATAGGCGTGCTGTTGCATAGGGCTAATGATTTCAAATACAAGGCCGTCTCTGCAGGTAATAATGTCTGACCTCCAACACCATCCTGGACCCATAGCCTCACACCAGAAGTCTGTTGGATTTGCTCCAGCATGGACTTGTATTCATTCACCTCTGAATGACCTTTAAAAAATGAAGTGATATAGGCTGGGAGAGATGTCAAGCGCTTGAGTTCTGACACATCGCGTTCAACTTGTGCAGCAAGGACACGTTGATCGGACTTAGCACGCCATCTGCGATCATCAATTTCTGTTGGCAAATACCATCCCGTAATACTATGGACAGGTAATATCTCCTTCCAATACCTGGCGAGTTGGATATTTTTTTCAGTATTTTTAAGGAAATATGCTTCTAGTAATTCAGTTGGCATATCGAGCGATGCGAATGAGTCTGGATCGGCATAAAGACCGATGACAAGTTTGAGATCCGCTGCAACAGCATCCTGCAGACGTTCTCTCAGCCATTTTTTTTCATTCCCGGCAGAAAACACATCACCGTACTGCGTCCACTGGATAATAACCGTATCAAAACCGCGCTTGCGTAACTCACTAAAGGCCGAAGGCCAGAACGCGTTGGATAATTTCATGTCGCGCTGCTGTGGCTGATAGATCATTCCGGTCATCGCCTGCACATGCAAGGTCAAGGCACCGAAAAGCATCACCCCTAATAACCATTGAATGATTCTGGATTTCACCAGCGTACCCCCATCGTCAATAAAGCTGCCACGCGATCATTCTGATAGGTCTTGATCGCTCCCTGCAACTCAAGTCCGACGTAATATTTATTGGCGTACGCACTATAGCGGGATTGATTCGCCCAAATATTCCAGCGCACGCCAACTCCGGCTCTGACGTCAGGCGTCTCTTCCCCGCTGATTTTAGTGGCGAGCAATCTTGCATAGGGTTCAATGGTCTGTCCCTGCTGTAACTTGTGGTGATAGCCGAATCGGTAATCAGCCGTCAATGCATAGGCTTGTGTACTGAGGTAATACGCTGAATCCAAGTATAAATTCTGTGAAAACCACCCGGGTCCCGCAGGATGCCAATCATCGCTATAAGCCCCGGAATTTAAAAATGACGCGCTCGCGCGAAGCATTGTGTTGGCAGGCGCACTCGTACCCTGATCTAGTGGAATTTGTTTTTCCGCTGCAAGATAAAAGACATAGTCTGAGAATGGTTTCCAGCGCAGCCCCACTCCCAGCATGGGTGCGTAAATCGGAAGGGCAGAATTGTTTGGACCGCTTCCGCCAAAAACTCTTCCATAAACGGATAATGTTTTGCCATTTTTAATGGCGGGATCTCCGAGACGGTAATCGAGCTCGATTTGTGAATAGCTTTTGAAAGCCTGACCCGGTACGGGAGACTGCACCGAGGCTGCTGGTGAAGTACTACTCATCCCATCGACACTCAGCGTCCAGCGCCTCGATAAATCCTCATGCATCCTTCTCAATGCATAAAGACTTTCAGCTCGAGACACCGTTTGCTCGTGTTCAGGATAGCGCATCAGGTGATCAACAGAGGCTTCGATGTATCGCTTTGCCTGGTCGTTCTCGCCTAAACGCTGATCGATGTAGGCAAGTTGCTCCGTCACTTTCATATCCTCGGGTCGCAACTTGAGCGCGTTTTCCATTTGCTTTTGCGCTGCAGGTAAATCCCCTTGGCTGTATTCCAAAAATCCAAGATCCGCTTGTGCGGCACCATCCTTAGGTTGCAAGGCAATTGCTGCTTTCAGTGATTCGATCGCACCACTCCGATCACCCGCTTGACGCTGCCAACCCGCTAATTCCACATAATTACTTTCAACTGGAGCCATTTCCAGCGATGTACGCATCGCTGTGATCGCCTCTGGCAGACTTTCAGCACTGGCGACCCGGGCCTTCAGCGCCCAGTACTCTGCTGATCGACTTCCATTGGCTCGCTCATACTGATCAAGCCACTCTGCCGCCAAGACCCTGTCATCTGCGGCCAGAGCCGTCACACTCGCTGCGAGCCAGTTTTCCGCTGTGAGAGATCCAGATAGAATCGCCTCTTTCCAGGCCTGTACGGCAAGTGCGTTATTTTTATTCTGGTACGCCGCATAAGCCAAAGCCCTTTCAGTCTCAGGCGTTGGATGTCTTTTCAACGCTTGTTCAAAAGCATATTCCGCGAGTCCGGAGCGCTGCTGTGACTGATAGCACTCACCCAGCATCACCCAGTCGGTCGCACTGTATTGCTCAGACAGGTCTCCGAGCACTTGCCTGACACCGCTGCAATCACCCACTTGCTTGAGCATAGAAGCTTGCATTCCACGTAATCGAGAGTTATCCAGAGGTGCTGACAATCGCGTCTGTTCGCTCGCATTCAATAAATGAGGCGTCTTTGAAGCAATCAGATCAAGTCGCGCGACAAACTTTTCGCGAAGCGATGAGGGCATCCCGTTAAAAGGATAGCGCGTCATGAGCAAATGCCAGGCAGCCGCATTGTCCCCCGACTCAACCAAACGATATGTCAATGCGTCAAGCAAAGGATCACCAGCCTGACCAAGCTGACCAACTGTTTCTTCCCAGTCTATGCCTGTCGGCAAGGCAGCCCCCGCCTCCAACCGTCGCTGTACTTCGGCCTCCAGGGTGTTTGCATTCTCCTTGTAACGTAATGTGTAATCCGTGAAAGGCTTTAAATTTTTACCCACTGTGGCACTGACCAATGACAACCACTCTCGTTCTTGCGCACTCGTTTCGATATGCCGTTTTTGATCCGCCAAGAATGCCTGCATGAGCGTCTTGTCATTAGCTCTTGAATCAGCGATCAGCATTCGAGTCACAAGCTGATGCCTTTCAACTGAAGAGGCAGACTCGAACGGATACGCTTTAATTAATACACGCAAGGCCTGATCCGCATCTCCTTGATTCAGCAACTCATAGCTCATCCCATCAACGTGGCTGACTTGGGCTAAATCATTGGCGCTCCACTGATCGATCAAATGATTTGCACTTGTCTGAGCACCAGACTTCGTCAACATCAGGACTGACAATCTTTGTTTGGCTTGATTATTCTGAGCGAATTTTGGTACGTAAGTCTGTAATAAATTCTCACTCGGTGTCGAAGCAACTGATAACAAATTCAGCCATACTGACTCTGCATAAGGTGAGTCTAGATCAGGGTGATTAGATTTCAGATATGCACGAAGTTGTTCAGGAGAGCCCTTCAATGACTCACCTTTTTTTAAGATCTCGTTCGCGATACGTTGTCCGTAGACATTTTTCATCTGCAATAACTTTGCCTCTCCTGGTGTGCGCGTGAGCTGAGCATCAATCATTTGAATTGCTTTAGCAGGATCGCCGGACATGGCATACGTCTCGGCCAAATAGCCCACCAAAACGAGACTGTTGGGTGCCAATACATTGGCACGCTGAAATTCCAGGAGTGCGGTATCAAATCGTTTTTGACTGAGCGCTCGAAATCCTGCGTCGACATGCGGAAAAACAGTAAATCGCTGGCGAGCTGTCAGTCCTTGAGACCAGTCAGTTTGAGATAAAGCATCGCTCGGGGCAAGGAGGGCCATCCATAAGATACCCAAAGATAAAAAATACCGGAATGGTTGCATCAAGCGCTTAGATCTCATGGGAATGCAATTGTTTATCTGCCGTCTCTATATGTTCAAACCGAGCGATGACATCCTCCATAGAAGGTTGGATCTGCGCTTGCACAGAGATCGCATAATCGAGTGTTTCTTGAGAAATGATGCCATGCTCAACAAGGTATTCACCTAATGGCAAAGTTGAACTGGCATGTTGTAACAAGACTGCCGAAAATGCAGCTGCGTCAATTCGTCCCAATGTTTGCAAGACTTCTCCCAACATGATTTGTCTCGAAACATAATATGTCCAAGCAGCATCTCGATTGCTTTGACTGATTCTGCCGAATGCGATTGCCGCATTCAATGTCTCTCTCGAGTCTGCCAGTCTATATCTTGCATAGCAATGCCGAAGACCCACGGTGACTTGTCCAATTTCAGCAATGACAAAGTCAACATCGAGCTTGAGTTTTCGGCGTAAAGCGGACAATGCAATTGGACTCAGTGCGGATTCAGTCGCAACAACAAGATGATTTCCCTCGCGTTGAATGGGTATCACCGCATAATGCAGCGCAATATCCAGAGGGATGACAGCGAGTAGTTCTGGAGCCAAACGATATGCATCGATACTGGCATGCCCGACCTGCGCCTGTTCAGCCAAACCCTTCGCCAGTTGCAGAGGGGTGATCTGACCGCTATGCACAAGCCAGGTACCCAGTCTCATCCCCTCAGGTTTAGTCAGAAGCGCCTCTTTGAGCTGAGGCTCTGTCAGACTGCCTTGGTTGACCAGAATGAGACCTATCATGCGACGCGCCCTGGAGATCTCACCAAGGGATGGAAAATCATGGGTTGTTTTATCCCAGGCAACACGCCTGGGATTTCCCTGTTGAATCACCTGCTTGATTGCTCGCCAGTTTGCTAAAAAATTGATGAAATTCCCGAGGAGCATTCTTGGTAAAGACAACAGACCTTGAAATAGTCCGTAATATTGAGAGACAAAAATCGTTCTTTGTACGATGCGATTTGCCATCAACAACACGTTTATCCATAATAAAGTGACCAGCAAAGCACTTTCCTCAAAGATTGAAAGAAAGCGATAAGCCTCGGGCCAAAATGATTCATAGAGCCAGACAAGCATGAGTTGAAAAAGAATTAAATTGGCCGCAAAACTGAAAAAGTTTGTCAATACTCCCTTTCGGTCTCGCCAAAGAAAATAATTTAATTTCCAGTCACGTGTCCAACCGTGCGTCACGTAGCCCTGAAAAACAATCCCGATAATCCATCGTGACTTCTGACGCACGGCAGTTTCGATTTTGTTAGGAAAAAATTCACGTACGCAAATAACATTCGACTCTCGAAAACTTTGCCCAAATATTTTGGTCTTTTGCCACACGCTTTTGGATTGTTCCGGCACTGGAAATCTGACAAAAATTTCCTCTAATCCATGTTCTTTGAGCCTGAACCCGATGTCATAGTCCTCCGTCAAGCTTTGTGTATCAAAGGCGATGCCGTCGCCATCGATGAGTAATGTCTCAATTGCTCTTCTACTGAAGCAGGTTCCGACCCCTGCGCTTGGAACCTGTCCGACAACAGCTTCCCTGATCGGCACATCTTTTGCGTGCAGCTCGGTAAACTCGTCGATGTAGTGCATACCAACGAAGTCATACCATTTTCTTTCAAATGGATAAACGGGAACCTGAATCAGATCCTTACGATCAACGAGGTAATTGAACAGTCTGAGCTCCATTGCAGAAACAACATCTTCCGCGTCATGGAGAATAAAGCCGGCAAATTTTAAATTCGCTCGTTTTTCAAATTGTGTAATGGCATCCAGCACATTATTGAGGCAATCTGCCTTACTTGTCGGACCGGGACGCGCGCACACGACTTTATGAACATTTGGAAAAAGCGCGCACACTTCATCCACATCACGCTGTGTCTCGGGATCATTTGGATAGGTTCCGACAAAGATATGGTAGTTTTCATAATCCAGCGTCCGGGCGGCGGCGTCCGCCATTGAGCCGATGACACCCGTTTCATGCCAAGCCGGAATCATGATTGCCAACGGCTTTTCAGGTACAGAAAGCAATAGGTCTTGATCTGCGCGAGGGTGCCGCTTATAGATCGTGAACTTGCGCCATACCCATCGAAACCAATAGACCAGGTCGATCACCAAATCGTCAAAACCACTCACTGTGATAAATATTGCGACGACTATGACGACGTATTTAAGAGCGAATAAATATAGTGATAAATAATCAACCCAGTACATATTGTGCCATCCGTCGTATTGATAATAGTTTAGACATAAAGGCACTTAAATTCTTATTTTACTCAATCAACTTGAATGGGATTTAAATCCTTATTTTCGAACCTCTTAAATACTCTCAATGGATACTGTGATTAAATTATTTTGGGTGAAAGCCTCAAACATGACATGATTTTCATACCAAATAAAAATAATATTTCTATTAGAAAAATACTACTCATTAGATCATTCAAATGAAATCATACCTTCGCACTCTTTTGGTCTGTTCGATCATTTTCTGCGCAACATTCGCCTGGGCGAATTCAGGGCCGTGTCAATCAAGCGAAGTATTTGAGGTTTACTGCATCAAACCCTCACTCACCGATGCCAGAATTCAGCGTTTCGATCATCCTCATTATGTATTACTCAAGCGGGATGAAATAAATAAACAACTACCACTGATGGTCTTTCTGCCGGGTACAAAAGGTCAGCCTCCTGGTCCGATTCATTTCCTCAGAACAGCCGCAACCCATGGCTACAGAGTGATTTCACTCGAATACAACGACGAGCCCTCCATTGCTGTCTATTGCCCGGAAAATGGCGGACCAGCCTGTTCCGCACGTATGCGTCATATGCGCATCTACGGCAATATCGTCATGGATCCAGCAATAGACAACTCCAGGCCCGAAGCGATTGTTGAACGCCTGTTTCACTTGCTGCAATACTTGCACCGTCTACATCCTGACCAAGGATGGTCCCGATATTTTGATCAGCACGGCATGGTCTGGGAAAAAATAGCATTATCCGGTCAATCACAAGGTGCCGGTATGGCAGCTTTTATTGGCAAACAAAAGCTTGTGAACCGAATCATTCTATTTTCTAGTCCCTGGGATTTTTATCGAGTCCAGGGGCGGGGTCGAGAACTGGCGCCTTGGCTTGAATGGTCCACGGTCACCCCATTGAATCGCTGGTTTGCAGGTTATAACGCGCACGAAAACACGCATGCTCTCCTGACTCGGGCGTATGAAATGCTCAGAATCCCCCCTGAACACATCAGGATCTTCAGACTACCACTTCCTGAAAACTATCATGGCCAGTCCGATAATCCCTTTCATGTACTAGGAATTTCTGATGTTCGATACCAACCGGAATGGATATTTTTCTTAACCGCCCCCATCAACAATTAAACTTATGCTTGATGTTCAGTGCGATGTCTATTCATAAATAGCGCGTCACATTCTTTTTCAAGCACTCCGCCGAGTAAGTCGGGTGGACTAAAGTCCGCAGCCTCAACGACTGACCGGGAAGAAATATTAATTTGCCTGATCCCGGACTGACTAATTGTCCGGATTGAACTCCCGTAAACAACACCCCCTATCCCCGCCCAAGTCAATGCGCTCATACACATCGGACAGGATTCACCCGTGGTGTACAAAATCAGATCTTTCCAGTTTTTATTACCAAATTTCTTGAGATAGTCATTCATACAGACAATCTCTCCATGAAAGGTCGGATTCACAGAAGAAGCATTGACCCCAGTTGCGACGATCTCTCCTGTCCTTGCAATTGTCATGACTGCGCCAAAGGGATAGACTGGATTTTGCAAAGCCGCAACGATAGCCGCCGTCATGGCCCTCTCATGATTCTTGATAGGGATGTTAGCGAGTATTCTTTGTTGGACTGGAGTTTGACTTCGGGCTGATGCAGCGATTCCTAGGCACATGCATGCTAGAGCTTTTCTTCGATTAATCAATTTGAAGCCTCATCAAAAATGAACATACTGCGCATTTGTAAAGTTCTAGTATGCATTCCACTCGCTCTGTTCGCGCTATTAACCGGTATCGATAATCTCATCGACTATGGGAGCAATTATTCCTTTGTTCGACATGTGCTTTCCATGGATACCGTATTTAGCAACAACACTTTAAAGTGGAGGGCAATCGATCAACCAATCATATGGCATTTCGCCTATGCCATGATTATTTCTGGTGAAATCCTCACGGGCGTCCTGTTGTCGATTGGTGCCATAGGTCTGGCAAGACGCATCCATAGTCGTGATCAATTCATTCGCGCAAAAAACTGGGTTTATCTTGGTTGCACAACCGGCTTTCTCGTCTGGTTCTTTGGTTTTCTGGTGATTGGTGGCGAATGGTTTAGCATGTGGCAGTCTGATAAGTGGAATGGCGCACAGGCTGCGTTTCGCTTTGTGGTTGTCATCATGCTCGTGATGATTTTCATTGCGATGCCCGAAGAAGAATAAACATCCATGACCTTTTCAACATCTGAAACCACTGACAAGATGACCCACCACAACGATCAAGTCGTTGTCATCAAACACGTCTCAAAGCAATACAAGACAGGTACGCTCGCCTTATCTGATGTCTCACTTTCAATGCAGAATGGAGAATTCGTCACGCTTCTGGGTCCCTCAGGATGCGGCAAAAGCACCATTCTCCGGTTAGTGGCAGGGCTCGAGCCCCCTTCCGCAGGGACAGTCAACGCACCCGCTGTATCACAAAGAAAACAGCATTCAACCGCTTTCGTATTTCAAGAACACACGCTCATGCCTTGGGCCAGTGTTTTCGATAATGTGTGGCTACCCCTAAGGCTTCAAGGGTATGGCAAGCGAGAGGTGCAGGTCAAAGTGATGTCCGCCCTGCGAAGTGTGGGTCTAGAGGAATTTGCGAACGCTTATCCCGCTCAACTCTCAGGTGGCATGAAAATGAGGGCTTCCATCGCGCGAGCGCTCATCACCGATCCCGAGCTGCTGCTGATGGATGAACCTTTCGCTGCGCTGGATGACATGACGCGTCAAAAGTTAAATGATGATCTTTTGCGCTGGCAACAGGAAAGATCTGTCGCTACTCTTTTTGTCACACATAATATTGCCGAGGCAGTGTTTTTGAGTCAGCGCGTGCTGGTCATGCAAGCACGTCCGGGAAAAATAATCGAAGAAATCAAGATCGATCAGCCCTACCCACGAACAGCCGAATTCAGAACGTCCCTGTCATTTCTGCACTATTGCCGGACGCTGTCTTCAGCACTCATGCGCACGGCTGCCTCTGAGGTACTGAGCGCATGAAGTTCCTGACGAATCGCCTCCCTCCCATCTTGACTCTTTTTCTGTGTCTCGCCGTATGGGAGTTCGGTGTACGCATCGCGAATATCCCCTCCTACACACTCCCGGCACCTTCTACGATTTTTACCACTCTGATCGCCAATGGATCTTCTCTTGCGGCGAGCTGGTGGTTCACGTTGAAAATCACCTTTGGCGCGCTTTTTCTGGCCTGTTTCGGCGGGATTCTCATTGCCTCCGTATTCGCGCTTTCTCCTTCCATGGAGCGCGCCTTTTTCCCTTTGGCCGTTGTGTTGCAGGTCACGCCGATTGTTGCGATCGCGCCCCTCATTCTCATTTACGTTGACAGCACAACCGCTGCACTACTGCTTTGCGCTTGGATCGTCGCGTTTTTCCCTATTCTCTCCAACACCGTGATTGGACTGCGAATGACTGATCCCAATCTCGTTGATCTTTTCCGTCTATATCGGGCAACACCTTGGCAGAGACTGAAACTGCTGCGTGCGCCCTCAGCACTCCCCTACTTTCTCGCAGGACTTAAAATTTCAGGAGGCTTGAGTCTGATTGGCGCAGTCACGGCCGAAATGGTTGCCGGCGCTGCAGGCAGAGAGACCGGATTAGCCTCCCGCATCCTGGAGGCAAGCTTTAGAACCGAAACACCAAAAATGTTTGCCGCACTCACTTTGTTGGTATTGACGGGTGTCATGATATTTATGTTGTTTACTATGATCTCGCGCTTCGCACTTGCAAATCGGGGTGACCCTAGCCCAGATCGCGAGCATTGAAACTATTCCCAGGAGATCACCTTGATTAGACGCTATCTTTTCCCTCTGGTCGCGCTGTTTTCTCTGTCTGGTCTCGTGCAGGCTCAACAAGCAGTCACTTTCGCGACAAACTGGAAAGCACAGGCTGCCCATGGCGGCTTTTATCAGGCCGTCGCAGATGGCACATACAAAAAGTTTGGTCTCGAGGTCACCATCCGTCAAGGCGGTCCACAAGTCAACAATCGACCTTTACTGCCTGCTCGCCGAATTGATTTTTTGATGACAGGCAATTTGCTCCACAGCTTTGATAACGTTAAAAATGGCATCCCGGTTGTGGTAGTCGCTGCAATGTTTCAAAAGGATCCACAGGCTTTAATGGCCCATCCGAATCAAGGCTATGAAAACTTTTCGGCACTCAGCAAAGCACCTATTGCATTGATCGCTAAAGACGGTCAGTTCACATGGTGGCAGTGGCTCAAGGTCGTCCATGGATTCAAAGACGAAGCGCTCCGACCTTATAACTACAATCTAGGTCCTTTTCTTTCACAACCCAAAGCGATCCAGCAGGGTTATTCTGTCGCTGAACCCATTTATATCGAGCAGCAAGGTCAATTCAAACCCGTCGTCCATCTCTTGGCTGATCACGGTTTTTCAACTTACAGTACCCTGATTGAAACTCGCACGGAAACAGTTAAAAATAACCCGGATCTCGTTCAGCGTTTCGTCGATGCATCCATTATTGGCTGGGTGAATTTCATGTACGGTGATCGCGCACAAGCCAATGCGCTCATGATGAAAGACAATCCGGAAATTACAGAAGCTGAAATCGAAGCTTCCGTCCTTTTGATGAAAGAACAGGGTATCGTGGACTCAGGCGAGGCCGTCTCAAAAGGGATTGGCGTCATGAATGCATCTCGTATCGCTGACTTTTATGACCAAATGGTCAAGGCTGGTCTGTATCGATCGGGCGAAGTTGATGTGTCAAAGGTCGCAACGACCCAATTTATTAACAAACAAGTCGGTCTGGATCTGAAGAAAACACTCACACAACGTTGAGTTCGATTGAATGGAATTCGAGTATGAAACAACTTAGCTTTATTAAACGCAGCAATGGAAGCCACTGGGTAGGCGATGGATTTCCGGTTCAAAATATCTTTTCCTACAACGATATTGCCGACAAGATCTCGCCATTTTTAATGATGGACCATGCCGGGCCTAGAATTTTTCCACCTACCCAGCAAAAACTTGGCGTTGGACAGCATCCTCACCGAGGATTCGAGACCGTGACGATTGTCTATCATGGAGGTGTTTCGCACCGAGATTCCTCAGGTGGAGGTGGCACGATTGGTCCTGGTGATGTTCAATGGATGACAGCCGCTTCAGGTTTAATCCACGAAGAGTTTCACAGCGAGGACTTTGCCCGGCAAGGCGGCCCTTTTGAAATGATTCAGCTCTGGGTCAATCTGCCTGCAAAAGACAAAATGACCAAACCTGGTTACCAAGGCATCACAACTGAGCAAATTCCAAATCTCACGTTGGCGGATGATGCGGGAATCGCCCGGATTATTGCTGGCTCTTATGCAGACGCCAAAGGCCCTGCCCACACATTTACGCCAATGAATGTCTGGGACATGCGGCTAAAGGCGGAACGCACCCTGACCCTGACTCTGCCCGCCGGGCACACCACAGCGCTCTATGTCTTGCATGGAAAAATCAAGGTCGGTGACCAGGTCGTCGGATCAGGCGAACTTGCCGTAATGGAGCGTGAGGGTATCGAACTCGCGGCTGAAGTGTTGGAAGATGCCGTTGTGCTTCTCCTGTCTGGCCAACCACTCAATGAACCAATCGTCGGTCATGGACCCTTTGTCATGAATACACGTGCTGAAATCATGCAAGCGATGCAGGACTATAACAACGGAAAATTCGGTCAGATCGTCGCGGGGTGATCGTCAAGATCGATATAACTTCTCTAAACAGGCATTGGCATGGGTCAAAAAATAATTTTACATAGATGGCTCGTGCTTTTGCTCTTTGCCTGGAGCTCTCACGTACTCGCCAATGAGATTGTATGTACATTCAATGTCAATGACATTGAACAGCAATTCGTGATCCATCCAGACAATGATATTTATCACTCATACAAGATCGATCTCCCAGGAGGATTTCGTTTCGCGGGTCAATATTTGTCTGACTTGAACAAATTCAAAGCCTACATTTATCACACGCCTAAAAGCAGATATGTATTGCTCACCTTGCAGGAGTTCAATCTCTCTTCTAAAAGTTGTCCAGAGAGCTTTGGTCGGCATCGCGTATATGACAGTTCAGATGAACGAGAACTTTATTTTCAATGTGAAAGAAAATGCGACAAATAACGCTTGGCTTGAAGTTGTTACTCAATGCCGCACTTTCTCTCCTGCTCTGCTCGGTCGCTACAGGTCAAAGTATCGCCAGACATGATCCAATCAAAATCGTCTTTGTCGGCGACATCATGCTGGACGATCTTCCAGGTCAATACATCCAAGATGGCAAAGACCCATTCGCATCATTTACCTCCTTATTCAAATCAGCTGATTTAACGATTGGCAACCTGGAGTGTGTCGTCGGCACAACCGGTACCAAAGAAGACAAGCCCTTTGTGTTGCGCGCGCATCCCCGTGTACTCCCGACGCTGAAAAAACATTTCAGTGCCTTGTCACTTGCGAATAATCATAGCGGTGACTATGGACCAGAAGCATTCTCTGCGATGCTGGATCTCCTGAATGAAGCAGGGATTCAATACTTTGGTGGAGGTAAAAACTTGCGGGCTGCGCATGAGCCCGTTATTTTTGATGTCAAAGGTCGACGTATCGCCATATTGGCTTACAACCTGTTTTTCCCGCGAAGTTTTGAAGCACTGGAAGATCGTCCCGGCAGTGCGTGGGGTGAAGACGATTATGTCCGCGCCGGGATCAAGCGTGCCCGGGAGTTTCATCGTGCAGATATCGTGATTACCTATCCCCACTGGGGCTGGGAAAATGAAAAGATGGCATCAGCTAATCAAGTCGCCCTTGCACACTTGATGATTGACAGCGGTGCTGATGCCGTCATTGGAGGACACCCCCATGTCACGCAAAATATTGAAACGTACAAAGGGAAAAAAATTTTTTATAGCCTTGGAAACTTTGTCTTTGATAGTTTTGACACCGAGGATACCAATACTGGATGGGCGGTGGAGATGACCATCCAACCTGACTCAAACATTTCCTGGAAAATATTTGAGGCGAAGTTGGATGGGCAAGGCATTCCCAGGAACAATGGGCAAATCAAGATCCCTTAGGCGTCAACACTACCACCGCGTCGGCGGCAACAGAGGATTGCCCACTTTCCATGACGAGCAACGGATTGATCTCGGCCTCAAGCAGCCGATCTCCCAGAGACGCAATCATCGTTGAAAAGCCCGCAATCGTCTTGATGACAGAATGAACATCGAGTTTGGGTTTGCCGCGGTAACCATCTAATAATGGCCAGGATTTCAGTTGTTTCAATAAGTCTAGCGCCAACTCATCTGACACTATCATGCCTGGTGGCAATAGACACAAGACGCTGTCGTTCATCAGCTCTGCTGTCAGGCCACCCATGCCTACCATCAGTGCGGTACCAAGAGGGTCTTTATGCATGCCAATAATCAGCTCCGCGGGTGCGCGCAGCATTGGCTGAATAATGAAATCTTTAGCTTCAATACCAGTATGCTGACGGACATCCATGACCATCTGCTCGAACGCCTGCGGCAGAGTTTCTGGTGTGAGACCAAGGCGGACTCCACCCACATCAGACTTATGCAAAATAGCCGAGGATAAAACCTTCAGCACAACAGCACCAGTGATTTTACGCGCGGCCGTCACAGCCTCTTGAGCATTGTGTACGACTTGGGTCTGAGCGCTTGGAATGCCGAACTGGCTAAATAACTGAGCAGCTTCGTATTCATTCAATGCACCCTCCTGATGTGCAATCAGATCAATCCCTTGGACGTTCGACACAGGTTTGAATTGAGGTAGAGACAACGTCGTTGCACGCATCGCTTTAAATGCAACGGCACAGGACTCAGGATTGAGAAATGCCGGGACTCCGCGTGTCTCCAGGACATGTACAACATTCGGCGCATGGGGACTGACATAGGCCAGAATGGGTTTGTCTGAATCTCCCAGACAATCGCGGATCGCATCAGCCACCAAATCAGGCATCGCCAAGCTCGATGAACCCACGACTACGACTAATGCATCATAGAGAGGGCTTGCCAACACCGCGCGGATGATGCCGCGCAGTAACACCGGATCGAGACCCGCAAGTGTGACATCGATCGGATTTCGGTCTAAAGCCGCTTCATCACCCTTTTGTAAATCGCGTAACTTTTGAGCTGTTGCGAAATCAGGCGCAGGCGTCTCAAAGCCGGCGACACCCAAACTATCAGCCACCAGAGTGCCCGCTCCACCTGTAGAGGTCAGGACTGCGATGCGATTTCCGTTTAATTTGCGAGTCGTCGTCAGCGCTGAACAGATGTCCAGCAAATCATTAAATTGTTCAGCGCGAATCACGCCGATTTGCTTAAATAACGCGTCATACATCCTGTCAGAGCCCGCCATCGCACCCGTATGGGAGATGGCAGCTCTTGCTCCAGCCTCTGAACGTCCAATCTTGTAAGCAACGACTGCCTTTCCGGCTAAACGTGCTATTTCGACAGCTTGACGAAAACGCTCGGGATGACGAATGGTTTCGACATAGAGAGCGATCACCTGTGTGGCAGGATCGTTCGCGAGATACTCCACAAAATCCGACAGCTCGAGATCGACTTCATTACTCGTTGAAATCAATTTTGAAAAACCTATCCCTCGCGCGGCGCCTCGGGACAATATCGATCCGAGTATGCCTCCGCTTTGAGAAACAAGACCGACACTTCCTGCTTCAAGACCACTCATTTCGAGCGCAGCGCTTGCCGATAAAATAATACGATCCGTTAGGTTTACCAGACCAATCGTGTTTGGCCCCAGAATTCTCATTTGACCCGTTGCCTGCATCAGCGCGGCCTGACGCGACGCTCCTTCATCTCCGGTTTCACCAAAACCACTCGCAAGCACGATGGCCGCAGCGGTGCCCCGCTGTGCAAGCTCACGCACTGCCTCATGCGCTCTGGCGGCTCCGAGTAAAACGATGGCAACATCAGGAGCATCAGGCAAATCCGCAATGCTTGCATAACAAGGGAGATCCCCAATTTTGTCCGCTTTCGGATTAACAGGATATACCTTGCCCGCAAATCCATACTTCATCAGATAGGTAATGGGTCGACCGGTGGTTTTCTTGGGGTCGGCTGAAGCACCAATCACAGCAACGCTGCGAGGCTGCATTAATCGTGAAATCGCATCCATGCTCTGACTCGTCATTTTTTGGCTGCCGCTGTACGTTCAAGAAAAGCCATGACAGCCTCGCGATGCTCACTGCTCGTATAACAAATACCTTGCGCCTGACTACCTTGTGCGAATACTTGTGTCGCACTCAATTCAAAGGTCTGGTTCAAAATGGTCTTACCTAAAGCAAGCGCAGTCGCAGAACCTTGACTCAGCGACTTGGCCCAGGCCTGTGCTTCTGACACCAGCGCTTCATCCGTACTCATTCGGTCGGCAATTCCTAGCGCGAGCGCTTCTTGCGCATCCACTTTTCTGCCGCTAAAGATCAAATCCTTGGCTTTGGGCAAGCCCACTCTGCGCGGCAAGAAGTACATCCCCCCTCCGTCCGGGATGAGTCCGCGATTGATATAGGACCACGTAAAGTTTGCGTTTGGACTCACCATCACAAAATCACAGGCCAGTGCCGTATCCGCACCCAGACCAGAGGCTGAACCATTGACTGCAGCAATAGTCGGTTTAGGCATCGTATAGAGCAAGGACTGCGTATGATGGACGCGTTGCTGTCTCGCCCAACCGTTAAATCCCACTTCGCCCTGTGGTGCTTTCATCCGCTTTTCCATACCGGCCACATCACCACCCGCGCAAAATCCTTTGCCTCGGCCTGTTAAGACCATGGCGCGGACGGTTCGGTCCGAAGCGATTCCCTCCAATACCTCGATGAACTCACTGCGCATCGCGTCACTCATCGCGTTGCGTTTTTCGGGACGATTCAGATAGACCGTCGCAATACCATCCGTTACGCTCAATTCAATTAGTTCACTCATTTCTCGCTCGCTATCATTTAATTTGGTTCGATTTTCGCGGCCTTGACGACTGCCGCCCAGCGTTTTTGCTCGGCACTGACGTATTCAGCCAGCTCTTTTGGGGTTCCTGCCGAGATGACGAGCCCCTCCCCTTCCACGCGTTTACGGAAAACTTCTGACTTGGCCGCTTTGGCTGTCGCGGCATTGAGTTTCTGCACAATATCGGGAGGTGTACCTGCCGGTACAAAGAATCCATACCAGCTTTCAGCTGCGTAACCAGGCACACCGGCTTCAGCGATGGAAGGCACTTCTGGGCGAACAGGCGAGCGCTCAGGTGTTGTGACACCCAAAGCACGTACCTTGCCGCTTTCGATCAAGGGCGCAACCGCAGTGGCTGTCGCAAACATCATATTGACCTGACCGCCCAGTAGATCATTCAAGGCGGGCCCTGCTCCTTTGTATGGAACGTGCGTCATATTGACGTCAGCCAACGTGTTGAAAAGCTCACCTGCCAGATGCGCGGAGGTCCCGACACCCTGGGATGCAAATGTCAGTTTGCCCGGATGCGCCTTGGCCGCTGCGACAAGCTCCTGAACACTCTTGTAAGGACTGCTTGCGGGTACCACCAAAATATTCGGTGAACGCCCGATCAGGATGACGGGATCAAATGCCTTGTCTGTATCAAAAGGCATTTTGATACGTAAACTAGGATTCACAGCATGCGCAAATGTCGCGATGAGGATGGTGTTGCCATCTGGCGGACTTTTCGCCACCGTGTCCGAACCGATGACTGTACCTGCACCGGGTTTATTTTCGACAATCACTGTCTGTCCAAGATCCTGGGACATTGCGACACCCAAAGTACGGGCAATCGTATCCGTCCCCCCACCTGGCGAAAACGGGACAACGATCCGGATCGGCCGATCTGCTGCGTTACTTTGCGCAGAGACAGGTAAAACCATACTTCCGAGAGGAGCAAGTATGGCCATTGAGACCAGCATCTTCATACGTTTTTTGAATGTGGACATCTGAGTTCTCTCCATCGAGTTCAAAGTCATGCGTTGGCAAGTTGAAAGTCTAGTCCTATCGCATTCTCTTTGCCCATGGCACAATTCCACCTAGTAGAATTGAACATCAACAATATGCCCAATACACCAAGCCGCACCGATCCGAATCGCTCCCTTCTTCGTGGCCTGGAAATATTGCGTGCATTCCGTCCGGGCAGTGACGTACTTGGTAATGCCGAAATCGCTGAACGCACCGGCCTGCCAAAATCGACCGTGAGCCGACTCACGGGCACGTTGCTTCAAGCTGGCTTTCTTTTTTACTCACCCAGGAAACAAGGATATAGCCTTGGAGTTGGGGTCTTAAGTCTCTCCCACGCTTTGCGCAGTGGCTCTGCACTGCTGCAGTCCGCACGCTCGCCCATGCTCGTTGAAGCAAGGCGCTTGCGCGTCAATATCGGACTCGCGCTCGCAGATCGGGATGAAATGGTTTATCTGGAAACATTGCGTTTCGCGGGCAACTCATCCCTGAGGCAAGTTGTCTCCGGCCAGAGAGTTCCGATGGCGCTCACCTCCCTGGGGCGAGCTTATCTGAGCACACTGACGCCCTCAGAAAAACGTCTACAGTTCGCGCATTTAAAGGTGCGGCACCCGCGAGATTGGTCGATACTTCGCCAACATATCAATGCGTCTATCAAGGAAGTCAACGATCATGGCTGGTGCGCTGCGAGCTGGCAACCCCAGGTCGTCGCTCTCGCCACGCCTATCGAGCTCGAGTCACAGCCCGTGCACGTCCTCAACATGAGTGTGCATACAAAAGACTCACAAAAAGATGTCACTCGACGCCTTTCCACTGAATTGATGCGTCTTAAAGGGAATCTGATGTCTTCATATCACCGCATGATAGGATAAGCAATCGCTCCATCAACATTCAAACAAAGCAAATCATCACACATCAGACTCACATGATGAGCCCAAATTCGATCTGCAACTTTTTTAAAATGGCTCTCGCTTCGCTGTGCATGGCGCTATTTGGAAATTTTTCTTCTGCACAGACGATGATCACTGTCGCCGCCGCCTCTGATTTGAAATTTGCGTTGGAGGAAGTTGCTACACAATTTGAAAAAAATACTGGTTTCAAACTGAGGCTTATTTTTGGATCTTCCGGCAATTTCTACTCTCAAATCCTTCAGGGAGCGCCGTTTCATATTTTCATGTCTGCTGACGAGAACCTGATTTTCAAACTTGCTGATTCTGCTCATACGACTGATCGCGGGAAACTATATGCTTTTGGCAGAATCGGGCTAATGACTCCGAAAGGTTCAATCATCGAGCTGGATCCTGAACTATCAGGGCTAAGAAAAGCAGTTGAAAATGGACAAATCAAGCGTTTTGCTCTTGCCAATCCAGCACATGCGCCCTACGGGATGCGAGCAAAGGAAGCCCTTGAGCGGGCGGGGCTCTGGGACCGACTCGAACCATTTCTTGTGTTCGGTGAAAATGTTTCACAAGCAGCCCAGTTTGCCATCTCTGGCTCAACACAAGGCGGCATCATTGCCTATTCTCTGGCAATCGCTCCACAAGTTGCACTGCGAGGAAACTTTGTTTTAATTCCAGACAGTTGGCATGCACCTCTCGCTCAACGTATGGTGATATTGCGTGGTGCCCCGGATGCCGCCAAGACTTTCTATGAGTATCTCTCGACGCCAGACGCACAATCCATCATGATGAAATATGGTTTCATCATGCCCAAGGAATAACTCGATGGATTGGCAAGCACTCGTCCTTTCATTCAAGCTGGCGTCAGTGACGCTTGCTGTGCTTTTACCTTTCGGTCTGTTGGTCGGTCGTTGGCTGGCAACAACCCAATTTTCAGGCAAGGCATTCGTCGAGGCAGTGATCGTACTGCCTCTAGTATTGCCCCCTACTGTACTTGGATACTATCTTCTGGTTTCTCTTGGCGCAGCCTCGCCACTCGGCATATTGGTTCAAAACCTATTCGGCATTCAATTAACCTTCAGCTTTACCGGACTTGTCATCGCTTCCATTATTTTCAATATCCCATTCATGGTGCAGCCGATTCAACGCGCCTTTGAGGCGATCCCCAACAATCTTGCGGAAGCTGCAATGGTCAGCGGACTGAGTAATTGGCAAACCTTTGTCAGAATTGAGCTGCCATTGGCGTGGCCTGGTCTGATGTCTGCGATGGTTTTAACCTTTGTGCATACACTCGGTGAATTTGGCGTGGTATTGATGATGGGAGGCAACATCCCTGGTGAGACTCAAACGATCGCCATTTCAATTTATGATCGCGTACAAGCGTTTGACCTCCAAGCGGCAGATCGCATGGCATTGTTGTTACTCATGCTTTCGATGTTCGCCGTGGCGGCGTCTTACTTCGCGGCAGCGAAACTGACGAGACGTCGATGAATCACTCCCTTTCATCAAAGGACTTACTGGTCCAGATTGATCAAACCAGACCGATCCCAATCCAGGGGGAACTCCGTTGTGAGGCCGGCAAAATGGTTGCGCTTGTCGGCCCCTCCGGTGCGGGAAAGACATCACTATTGAGAGCCATTGCTGGGTTATTACCTGTCACGAATGGGCTGATTCGAATCGCCGACGAAACATGGTTTGATAGCCATCAACATATCGATTTAAAAACTCTCCAAAGACATGTCGGCTTGGTTTTTCAAAATTATGCGCTGATGCCTCACCTAAGTGCGCTCGAGGATGTTGCATTATCACTGCTGCATCTGCCAAAACAGCAGAGACTCGAACAAGCCAAGGTGTGGTTGAAACAGGTTCATATCACTGAAGATCTGCTGCAACGAAAGCCCGCTCAGCTTTCAGGTGGCCAACAGCAGCGTGTCGCCCTTGCTCGCGCGCTCGCACGAGAACCCAAGGTTCTTTTGCTTGATGAGCCTTTTTCAGCAGTCGATCAGCTCAGCCGCCAAAGTTTGTATGAACTGCTTGCAGACCTGAGATCGGAACTCAACATTCCAATTGTTCTGGTCACGCACGATCTCAATGAGGCGCGTCTACTCGCGGATCAGATTGCCGTCATGGATTCCGGAAAAATTATCCAACAAGGCACGCCCCTGGATGTCTACCGATCACCCAGAAACGCTCGCGTCGCTGACCTCGTTGGTATTCGAAACCGTTTCTATGGTCGTTGGTTAGGGCCGGATCCATCGGCATCACAACCTGGGACAGGGCTGCTCCAATGGCTTTCAGTACCTGATGCCAATGAAGGTCCTGTGTTGAAAGTCCGCGATAAAGGTCGACTCAATACAGGTCAAGCTGTCACTTGGGTAATTCAGACCGATGGCTTAATCCTGCATCACGTTGGCACAGACAAGCGCGACTCAACCGAGCTCATGTACACCTTTCCTGTCCTCGTCTCTGACATTAAACATTTAGGCGACTCATCTATCGTGACCCTCAGCACGAAGACCTCTCCAAGCGTTCAAATTCGGATGACTTTGACAGGGCCACATCGCTCACATATCAGCCCAAGCGGAAACATGCAACTCCAGTTAGACAGCGACTGGGTTCACATCATGCCTCTTACACCCTAATGTGAGCGATTCTGTTTGATCAGTTAAATCATCACCTTCAAATCGGTCGCGACATCAAAGTCGATTTCACCGAATGACTTGACTTCATCAGGTGTAAAGCCAGGTGCGATCGCTTCCAGGACAAAACGTCCATCGACCCAGTGCAAAACAGCTAAATCTGTCACAAGCCAATCCACACAGCTTTTACCCGTGAGTGGATATTTGCAACGCCGCGGGAGTTTTGTCCGACCTTTGCTGTCTGCGTGCTCCATGACGATGATGAGTTCAACATCACCAGAGATGAGATCCATTGCGCCACCAATGCCGCCGCGCTTAGCGTCCGTGACGCTCCAGTTTGAAACACTGGCTTCGGCATCCACTTCGTAGGCGCCCAGTATCACTGTATCGATATGCCCACCGCGGGCCATCTCAAACGAAGTCACACTTTCAAAAAAAGAAGTGCCTGGAATCGCTTCAACAAACTGTCCGCCGGCATTGAATACATCAGGGTCGACGGCATCCCCCGTCACGATCCCTCCATAACCCAATACGCCATTTTCAGCATGCAACCATACGCCGCGACCTTCCAAGAAATTCGATACAAGTGTAGGAATTCCCACACCGAGATTCACATAGGAATTGTTTCGTACGATATTCGCAGCATTTTTGGCAATCCCGCTACGCGTCAAAGCGGGCTTACCGTTATAGAGACGCGCACTGTCGGCTGAACGCTTACCGGATCGCGACAGTGAGTTTATGTCGATGGGATCTGTGATCTTGACCACCCGATCAATAAATATCCCGGGCAGATGAATATGTTCTGGGGCTAACTCTCCAATCTCGAGGATTTCTTCGACTTCCACGATCGCCACGCGCGCAGCTTTGGCAAAGCTGGAATTGAAGTTCGCACTGCCTCCACGAAACTGAACGTTACCCGCACGATCCGCACGATAAGCGCTCAAAAACGCGAAATCGACTTGTATCGCATGCTCCAACAAGTAAGGTTGACCATTAAAGTAACGAATATCCTTACCCTCTTCGAGGTCCGTACCAATGCCTGTTGGCGTATAAAAAGCCGGGATCCCAGACCCACCTGCGCGACATCGCTCGACAAGTGTTCCTTGCGGGACAAGTTCAACCTCAAGCGTCCCTTCGGCGATGCGTCTTTCCGCCTCGGTTTCCATGCCTGCACGAATCGAAAACGATGTGATGATTTTTTTCACTTGATCATTTTCAACCAGCAGCTGTCCCTTTTCGCCAGGCGCTCCAAGAGAATTGCACACGACAGTCAAATCACGAACACCCTTGTCTCGCAACGCAAAAATCAGCGAGTTTGGAAAACGGTGAGCCAAGCCAAAACCTGAAATTGCGACGCTCGCGCCGTTTCCAATATCTTCGATTGCCTGCTGTACTGATGCAACTACCTTGTCCATGTCGATCTTTGTCAGAAGTTTGAATTATCGATTCATCAAAGAGATTTATTCGATTCGTAATTTCAAAATCTTATTCAGCTCAGTGAGTTCCGCCTTTTCCTGGATAATGGCCTCGCGGAATTGTTGAGGATTCAACAGCTTCAGATCTGAACCACCCGCCTCAATCCTCGCACGAACTTCAGGCTGCGAAAAATATTTATTCGCAGCTTGATAAAGAGTTTGCACAATAGCTTCCGGAGTCCCTGCTGGCGCCAGCAAACCATACCAAGACCCGGTGATATCTTTGATGCCAAGCTCTGTCAATGTCGGGACATCAGGTAAAGCTTTTGAACGATTCGCGGCCGTCAAACCAATCGCCCGCAAACGTCCTGACTGGATATGCGGAAGCATTGCTGACAAATTCAAAAATGAAACATCAACGTGTCCACCGAGCATATCGGTCATCACGGGAGTGGCTCCCTTGTAAGGGACGTGTGTGAGTTTGACTTTCGTTTCCAGTTGAAAGATTTCGCCAGCAAGATGCGTCGAACTTCCCGTTCCTGTAGAGGCATAGGTCATTGGCTTTGTTTTGGCCAGCTCGATAAATTCCTTGACGTTCTGCGCCTTGATGTGCGGCGCCACAACCATCACATTAGGCACATCAACAATCATCAGAATAGGACTGAATTCAGTGACACCATCGTAAGGTGATTTCGCACTAAATACGGGGAAGGCAGTCTGTGGCGCACCCGCTCCGACAAGCAACGTATATCCATCAGCAGGCGCTTTGGCGACAAAGGCTGTTCCGATCGAACCGCTCGCACCCGGTTTGGCCTCCACAACGAATGACTGCCCAAGATTTTGCGTCAACCCCATCGCGAGCTCTCTGGCAATTTGGTCTGCAGGCCCCCCGACTGGATAGGTGATGATGATCTTCACAGGTTTATTGGGGTACGGCTGTGCCATCGCCCCTTGTGCAGCGAGTACAAAAACTAAAGCCAAGCACCGCAAAATATTTTTCATTCTTTTGTCTCCTCTTGTAAGGTACAGGGCAACACGTTGAGGTCTATGTGCTATTCACCCCGGGCGTCTGGCTCAACGGGCTCGAAACGATAGCCCTTGACGCTGTCGCCCCGCACATAGCCGCAATGCGGCCAGCCGAAATGAACAGGCATGATCAAGGCGTTTCGCTCAGCTGCACGCTTGAGAAACAAAGCGCGTGTCGTACGCGCCTGCTCGGCATGGGCATCGATCCATGTATTGATGTGCGGCATGGCAATTTGTAACGGGCTATGCATGATATCGCCCGCAAAGATCGCTTCTTTGCCCTCTGAGCGGAGACGAAAGTGGAGTGAGCCTGGCGTATGTCCGGGCATGGCTTCAGCTTCGAGACAACCTGCCACCACATCCCCGTCACCGATCAGATCGATCAGACCCGCTTCGTACAAGGGCAGCACACTGTCCACGAAGGATCCGCTAATCACGCCCTTGTCACCTTTGAGATAGGCGGCATGGGCATTCTCGAAATCCACTTTAGGCATCAAATGTCGCGCATTGGGAAACATGGGAACCCATCGACCGTCATCCATCCGCGTCCCCCATCCCACATGATCAGGGTGAAAATGTGTGACGATGACATGGGTGACTGACTTGGGGTCTGCTCCCGCTGCAGCCAACCACAAGGGTGTCAATGTATTGAGCATATTCATGCGCTCGGATGCGCGCTTTTTATGATTGCCCACACCGAGATCAATCACAATCACTTTGTCATCGATATGCATCACCCAAAGCTGCATCGCGACGATAAAACGCTCGAGCCGAACGTTGTAGTGATGCGGTGCGAGCCACGACAAATGTGGCTTGATATCTTTTACATCCAATTCAGGAAAAACAAAATCTGCCGCGTGTGTGGGTCCACTGTACTCAAGAACGTTATAAATCTTGGCGCGTCCAACACTGCGTGAATAAATCATTTTTGTCCCCGTTCGTTTTTAATGTTTATGTTTAATCAACCTGCCTGTAGGTCAAGCGCCACTTTGTATCTCGCTTTTCCCATGATGGCGGACCCGATGAGAAAGAGTTTCCTGTGGGGTCTGCCGTCAATCTTGATTGCATGAAGGCCTGTGCACGCTGCTCATCAGCAATACCGTACATCGCGACATAGTTAGGCGAACCAGGAGCAGGGTGCATGAATTCACGCATACGTGCGTAGCGTGCGCCGCTGACAAAACCATATCCTGCCAACACTTCAGGAACGTGGATCTTGTTGTAAAAATCGTTAAATTGGGCAATTTCCGACGCATCAGATCCTGCGGCCTCACTCATCCCGACAAGATACATGTAAGGCGATGCGGAAACTTGAACAGTCGGCGGATTATTCAAAATATGGCGCCACATGAGTCGCCATTTTGTCTGGCGCTTTTGCCAGGCACTTGGTCCTTCGCTATATACCGGACGTCCACTAGCTGGCCCGTCATTTCGAGAGATATAGAGTAATGCTGCCTCTTCGCTCTCAATGTCATACGCCGCCAGAAAACGAGGGCCGCGAGGCCCACGAGGATCGTCTTGTGCGAGTTCGTAACGACGGCCACGCAAAAAACCTGGATTGCTTGCCAGGACCTCGGGCCGATGCACGTTGCTGTAAAAGCGATTGAAGTCAGCGACATCCGCAGCACTCGTGTCGGCGGGAATATCCATTCCCACCCAGTATGTAAACAATGCATCACTCATGACAGTTCCTTGCGCCTAGGCTAACTTGAACATTGGAATACCGGTACCATTTTCGCTTTGCTTAAAGGTCACCTGCACTTTCTGACCACAGCGAATCGTATCCAGATCGCAATCCACGATATTAGTCAGCATCGTAGGGCCTTCATCCAGGGTGACATAGGCGATCACATAAGGAACGGGTCCTGAGACGCGCGTGACGCTATAGCTATAGATGGTTCCCGAGCCCTTTGACTCTCTCCACTCTGTTTTGTCACTGAAGCAAAAAGGACAGAGTGCGCGTGGATAGTGGTGATACTGACCGCAATCATTGCAAAACTTCACCATCAACTTGCCCTGCGTGGCCGCTTCAAAAAAAGGCTCATCGCCGTAGTTGAATTTAGGATCAGAAATTTTTCTATCTTGATAGGGGGTGGCCATCGAATTATTCTCTTTCCATGATGAGTGTGGCACTGCCGTGACGCGTGCTAAGCGATCCGCCGGTTCCGTGTGCGAGGGCGAGGTCACAGTTCTTGACCTGTACGAGTGGATGCGCTTCGCCACGAAGTTGGCGGACAGCCTCGATAATCTTTGTGATGCCACCTCGATTGACAGGATGGTTGTTACACAACCCGCCACCGTCGGTGTTGAAGGGCAGCTTTCCGACTCCAGAGATCAGATTGCCGTCCATGACGAATTTGCCACCTTCGCCTTTTTTACAAAAGCCCAGATCTTCGAGTGTCATGATGACAGTGATCGTAAAGCTATCGTAAATGGAGGCATACTTGATGTCCTGGGGCGTCACACCTGCTTCTTCAAAAGCGATAGGCCCCGAACGCACGGCACCTGTGTAGGTGATATCGACCTTGCCGCCCATCTGCCCCTTCGGTGACTCACCTGCGCCAATGAGCTTGACCATCGGACGCTTGAGCCGCTTGGCGACTTCGGGACTGACAACAATGACCGCTCCACCACCATCGGTCACCACACAGCAATCCAAACGATGCAACGGATCCGAGATCATGGGTGACTTTAAAACGTCCTCGACTGTCACCACTTTTTTAAGATACGCATTTGGATTGTGCTGGGCATGATGCGAGGCTGCCACCTTGACCCAGGCAAGCTGTTCGCTCGTCGTGCCGAACTCGTACATATGCCGCATGGCGGCAAGCGCATACAAGTTAACCGTGACCGGTCCGTAGGGGATCTCAAATGGTGTGTCTGGAATACTTGCATCAAGCTCTCGCACGATCGTACCGGGTCGTCCAAATCCAGCGCAGGTGATCAGCGCAACGCTGCATTTACCTGCCGCGATCGCTTCTGCCGCATGCGCGACAAGGTAAAGATAGGACGAACCACCCGTATTCGTTGAGTCCGAGTGCCGTACAGTCAGCCCCATATAGTCGATCATATTGATGCCGCCTAGCCCGCCTGGGGCATCGGTCGAACAAAAATAACCATCAACATCATGGATTGTCAGTCCAGCATCCTCGAGAGCCCCTTTTGCACATTCCGCGTGCAGCTGGGCGAGTGATTTATTTTCTATTTTTCGTGCAGGGTGCTCGTAAATGCCACCGATGTAGGCTTTGCCGCGAATGCTCATGTGGTTGAAGTCTCATTATCATTTTTCGTTGAGACTTTTTATACCACGCGAGTATTTTTGCGTAAATCAAAATGAGCGAAGGTGTGTCTGTTACACAGCACACCTTCTTAGCAAACCCGTCGTTTATTTAAAGTACTTAGCGCGCAACAATGGAAGACACGTCAATTTCATACATCTGCCGCTGATGCTCATGAACCGAATCGATACAGACTTTTGTACCGTCCCGGTTCCATCTTGGGTGGAGATCGCAACGATTTTCCTTTTTCAACCCCGGATCGGCATAAAAACTACCTATGTCGATTTTTTTGTTTTCAATGACGTCAAACAGAAACAAAATCCGCTCGTGGGTCGAGTCATCCGGATAAGTGTCGCTCAATAACCAGCGCTTATTTGTAGGCGAAAAGCTCATATGTCCATTTTCGCTCAGAATATTTTTACCAATCACACTCACAGCACCCTCTTTGCTGTCGTGATAGAGATGGTAGTGAATAGACCCGCCGTGAGGCCCCCATACAACGATCCGCGCATCATCGCACCACAATGGATGTGAAATCTGATACTCGGACTTTTCATAATCGAAGGTGCCCACTGCATTGGGATCGAAGTTTTCAGCCAGCTGGGGCAAAGGATGATCCGAACACTCCAGCAATCGCATATCTGTCCCGTCGGGATTGATGGTGATCAATCGGTGCAGAAAACAAGTTTCGTCTTCGACCCTTTCAGTCCAGCGATGCAAGAACAAGATTCGCGAAGAAGCCGGATTGATTTCGATGTGACTGACCCAGTGAATCGCTTTTTGCATGGATTGGCGAGGCTCGAACTCACTCAGCGCCTTGTAGCTCACGAGTAAACGATATTCACCGGACAATAAGTCCATGTGATAGATGCCGTCGTCGGATGGACATTTTGGCACCTCAAACGGACCGCCCTTTTCGCTATATCCAATGGTTTCGTGCGTGATATACAACCTTCTGTAATCAACGCATAAACCATATTGACCATTTGGCGCCACCACATAAATGGGCAAGGGCAGATCCCGGTACACTCCAGTGTCAATATCGCGGATACGGCTGCCAAAACCAGGATACACACCATTGGAGTCCGCTTGACGGATGTTATAGATGATTTGGGTTTCAGAAAGCCCGTCTAACCATTGCAGCTGATTACCCATTTGCCAATTCCAGGCTAATGTGGTGTCAACAACATGAAAGCGATCACCTGCCTGGGTATCGAAAAATCCAACTTCAGCCTCAAGCTCTGGATGCAATCGAGCATCCATCATCGGCACCTGCAAAGCCAGCACTCGGCGATTACTTCGATCCCATGCAGTTTTGTTGTAATAACCAAAAAAATGATGGGCCGATCCGTCACCCAGACGACGGCAAGGGGGATATGCGTGCATCATGCTGCTCCTGATTAGTTGCCGGTCGTGATTTTCGCGGTCTCGATGACCTTGTCCCAGCGAGCGCGCTCTTTATCGATATACGCTTTCGCCTGCTCCGGTGTATTTCCAACAGGAGTCATTCCAAGCTTTTCCAGACCCTGGCGGAATTTGGGATCTGCATAGATCTTTTGTAAATCCTGATTGATTTTTAGAATGAGTGCGTCAGGCACATCTTTGCTTGCTGCCAAGGTGGTGAATGACATCACTTCGAGTCCGGGTAAGCCGGCCTCTTTGGCGGTAGGTACCTCGGGCAGCTGCGGCGAGCGCACATCTCCAGTCGTCGCCAGGGCCTTGAGCTTGCCGGCCTGGACGTTTGCGATCACGGTGGGGACATTTTCAAACAACAATTGAATCTGCCCGCCCATCAGATCATTCATGGCTGCAGAACTACCTTTGTATGGAATATGGATAATCGGTGCGCCCGATTCCATTTTGTAAAGTTCTCCGATCATATGCACTGACGAACCAATCCCGGCGGAACCAAAGTTGACGCTCTCAGGCTTGCCTTTCGCAAGCTTGGTCAAATCTTCCAGAGAGTTTGCGGCAAGACTGGGCGGCGCCACGACAACATGGGGCATTTGAGCCACGACCGTAATAGGCTTGAGGTCGATTCCTGGGTTGTACGGGAGTTTCGGGTAGACGCCATAGGTCGCATGCAAGCCGATTGAACCCAGCAACAAGGTATAACCATCAGCGCCCGAGTCAGCGACATATTTGCCTCCAATATGACCGCCAGCTCCAGCCTTGTTTTCTACGACGACGGGTTTCCCATACAGCTTGCCTAAATACTCGGCGATGAGTCGTCCTTGGATATCAGAGCTCCCACCCGCAGTGAAAGGCACGACGATTCTAAGTTGCTTGCTCGGATAATCCGCTTGCGCCTGAGCAGTTGCACCGAGAAAGGGCAGAACCATAGCAATCAAGGCCAAGCCCGAATTTTTCATCCATTTCGCACACATCGTCATATCAGAACCTTAAGTTTTTTTGATGAATTCTGACCCCTCTTCGCCTGGCGCCAGTTTCAATGAGTTTATGCACAGGGAACAATTCATAAAAATGCTATTTTTTCTGCTGACTATGCAGATTTGATATACATTGGATACTGCCTTTTCCCAACTGCTAATTGGACGCGAACCATTGTGAGCCGGCCTCTGAGTTTTCGACAAATTGCCGCTTTTCGAGCGGTCATGCTGACAGGCACGACAACGAGCGCCGCTCGCATGCTTCATACGACGCAACCTTCTGTAAGTCGACTCCTAGGACAAGTCCAGGCCGCAACGGGCCTGCGCCTTTTTGACATGCATCATGGTCGATTGCGTCCGACAACCGAAGCACACGAGTTGTTTGACACGATCCAAAGACACTTTTTAGGTTTGGAAAGTATTGAAACCAGGGTTGAAGCCATGCGCAGATCAGGCAGCGGCATTTTGCGTATCGCCTGCACGCCCGCGCTTGGATTGAGCGTGGTGCCGCGCGCGATGAGCCTGTTCTCCGTTAAATATCCGGATGTGCAGGTCAACCTTCAAACACTGGGAAGTCATTACCTCAGAGAAGGGTTGCTGCATGGTTTGTTTGATCTGGTTCTCAGCACAGTAGATTTGGATAGCCAGTCGTTTCAGTCTGAATGCATCCATCAAAGCTCTGCGGTTTGTGTGATGCATCCGGAGCACAAGCTTGTCGGCAAAAAAGCAATCAAACTTAAGGATTTAGAGGGCGTTCAACTACTCACTCTCGATACCGACGACGATCTTGCTATTTCATTACGCAACTTGATGACTAAAAATGACATCAAACCTGCGAGCCAATTTGAAACGACATACTCCGCCACCATTTGTGCGCTGGCCGCACAATCAAGAGGTATAGGCATCGTGAACGAATACATCGCAGGAGTATTCGCTGATCAAGTCGTCATTCGACCCTTTTTACCAAAACTCAAACTCGAAACTTTTCTTGCTTATCCTTCGCAGCGTGCGCCCTCACAACTCGCAGAATCTTTTGCAGCAATGATTAAAAAATCGTTTTAGCTTCATGCGAATTGAATCCATTTCTTTAACAAGTCTGATGAATCTGCTTTAAAACTGGCATACTGTATTTGTTATTCACAATTACCGTTCTGGTTGGGGTGCCGTCATGAGTAAAAACGCTGCGCAAGTCATCGTTGAGGTTCTGGAGTCGGCAGGTGTCCGCCACATCTATGGTGTGGTAGGCGACACACTTAACCATGTGACCGATGCGATCTCCAAGAGCAAAATCGAGTGGATCCACACCAGGCACGAAGAGGTGGGCGCCTTTGCCGCTGGCGCTGAATCCTACATGAGTGGTGTTCTTGCGGGTTGTGCCGGATCTTGTGGTCCCGGCAGCCTGCACTTGATTAATGGCGTCTACGAGGCCCACCGTAATCATGCACCACTCATCGTGATTGCCAGTCAGCTAGACACCATGAGTCTAGGTCTGGACATGCCGCAAGAAGTCGATTTTCAAAAGGTTTTTTCGGATTGCTCAGTCTTCTGCGAGCAAGTCTACAACGCCGAACAAGCGCGTCGCGTCGCGGTCCTGGCCTGCCAAGCAGCTATCAGTAAAAAAGGTCCCGCAGTCATTATTTTGCCAGTCGATATCAGCAGCACCGTGATCAAAGACAATGTGCCCTATTCCGTGCATTTCCCCAACCCAGTGCGTCGACCTTCGGACAGCGAACTTGCACAAACCGCAGCGATTCTCGCCGAAGGGAAAAAGATTGGGATTTACGCTGGCGCTGGCTGTCAAGGCGCGCACGACTTGCTGATTCAATTGGCAAAAAAATTAAAAGCACCAATCGCCCATACGTCTCGAGCCAAAGATTTTGTCGAGTACGACAACCCCTACAACGTTGGTATGACAGGTTTGCTCGGTGTGCACTCTGGCTTTCATATGATGACCGAGTGCGATACCTTGTTACTGCTGGGTGCTGATTTCGCCTGGGGTCAGTTTTATCCCAAACATGCCAAGATCGTTCAGATTGATCGCGACGGTTCTCGTCTGGGTCGCCGTCATCCCGTCACACTCGGCCTGGAGGGTGACGTGATTGCCTCGTTGGAGGCATTGCTTCCCATGGTGAAAGAACACACAGATGAAAGCTTCCTGAATGAGTGTCTCGAGCAACGCAAAAAAACCGAAGATACCCTACTGGCCGAAGAGCAGCCAGGTCGCGGCGATCTGATTCATCCCCAACACCTTGCCAGCCTTTTAAATAAGTATGCGGATGACGATGCATTATTTTCAGCAGACACGGGCACCGCGATGGTGTGGACACTCAGACACATCAAAACAAACGGTAAACGCCGCACCATGATCAGCCTGCGCCATGCGACCATGGCCAACGGAATGCCCATGGCTCTGGGATTGAAAAAAGCCTACCCTGATCGTCAAGTCATTTGCATGGCGGGAGACGGCGGACTCGCCATGCTGATGGGTGATCTGCTCACGATTCATCAGGAAAACCTACCCATCAAAATTGCTGTGCTCAATAATGGTGCCCTGAATTTTGTCGAGATGGAAATGAAAACCGAGGGCTTGCTGAATAACTATACAGATCTGAAAAATCCAAGTTTCGCGAAAATTGCCGAGGCGGTTGGATTGAAAGGATTTGAAGTCAAGCGCAGTGAAGACCTGGAACTAGCAGTACAAGACTTTTTGTCTCATCCCGGCCCTGCATTATTGGATGTGCACACGAATCGCTATGAACTTGTCATGCCGCCAACAGTCACCGCCCAAAACGTCGTGGGAATGGCGACCTATAGCGCAAAAGCTTTGTTAAGCGGCAGGATCAGCGATGTCAAAGACTTGATGAAAAACGCACTGCACGATCTGAAAAGATAGCGCCCGTCAGCAGTTGCGTTTTTCCCTGTTGAAACGCAACTGCATCAGGTCTTTTTCTCAACCACCAACTGGATTTCAACCATAAACCCATAATGCAGCTCCGGCACAGGAACGACTGCACGTGCGGGCTTATGGTCACCAAAAATATCCGCATAAATAGCATTGAACTCTGGCCAGTTCGATACGCCCACAATGTATGCCGTGCACTGAACCACGTCATTGAGCGTATTGTTTGTCGCTTTAAGAATATTCGCACAGTGTCTAAAGGAGGCGCGTACCTGACGTTCAAAACTGTCGGTTTCGCCTTCTGCGGGTTGACCTGGCAAGACACCAGAAACAAAGATCAAGCTGCCGGATTCAACAGCATGGCTGTAGTGACCTGCTGGTGCGGGTGTATGAGGAGACTGTATAAGTTTCATTTGATATTTAAAAATTTAAATTGATGGATGTAACCGTTCGGCCAGATACTCGACTAATAATCGCACTTTCGCCGACAAGTAACGTCGACTTGGATAGACAGCGAAAATCCCCAACTCTCCCGCTCGCCAATCAGGCATCAACTCGACCAATCGTCCCGCCTTGATATCCTCACCAATCAGAAAATCAGGCTGTAACACGATACCTTGATCCTGCAAGGCTGCAGCGCGGCATGTGTCTCCATTATTGGTTCGCATGACTGGGGCAATACGCACCGACACTTGCTGCTTCGCATCCGTTGAAGAAGTAAAAAACCACTGATCTCCAGAAGACAATAAACTGTACGCAAGGATGCGATGATGAACCAGATCACCCGGAATGTTTGGACCCGGATTCGCGCGCACATAGCCTGGCGAGGCGCACAAAACCATCCTGGTGCGACTCAAACGACGACTGACAAGTGTCGAAGACTCCAGTTTTCCAATACGGACAGCCATATCGTAGCCCTCTTCAACCAAGTCAACGACCCGATCTGACAACGTGACGTCCAAAGTCACCTCAGGATGCTCTTGCATAAAACCTGGCCACAGCGCAGCCAGGTGCGAGAGTCCATAGCTCACTGGAACATTCACACGCAATAAACCACGGGCTTGCGCGCTCCGATGACTCACGTCGTCCTCGGCCTCTTGCAGTTCGAACAATACGCTGCGGCAACGACCGACAAAAGTATCCCCTTCGGGAGTCAGCGAAAGTTTACGGGTCGTGCGGTGGAGCAATCGCACGCCCAAATTCTCTTCGAGCTCAGCGACCAGACGCGAGACCACCGCCTTGGAAATCTGCAAACGCTCGGCTGCACCAACAAAACTGCCGGCATCCACCACCGCCACAAAGGCACGCATTGCATCAAATTTATCCATTGTTTCTATTTTAAAGACAATTAATCATTTTTTACTATATTTATCTATTTAATAATCATCAATAGACTGTCATCTGTTTAGACATACCTCCTTTCATCAATTTCAATGGATTTTTTATGAACACCCCTCTCCAAAATGGTCTGACACTCCTGGGTCGTCTCGCGCTTGCGGCACTGTTTTTACCCGCCGGCTTATCAAAAATCAGTGGCTTTGAAGGCACAGTTGGCTACATCAACTCCGCAGGCCTTCCCCTGGCCTCCGTCGCAGCTGTGATTGCGATTTTGATTGAAGTCGGTGGTGGACTTGCCCTCATCACAGGTCTCTTTACCCGTCTGGCAGCCCTGGTGCTCGCAGGATTTACCGCCATTGCTTCCATGACCTTTCATGCTTACTGGGCAGTTCCTGCCGAGCAAGCATTCATGCAACAGCTGATGTTCTACAAAAACGTTGGAATTGTGGGGGGCTTGCTCGTCTTGGCCGCTCACGGCGCCGGCGCTTGGGCGCTTGGTGCAAAACGCAATCAGGCGACAGCTTAAATTCACGCACTCAAACAGCAGAAGACTTTTATGAACACGCCCCTCGCACCTGTGCTTTTCGTTTCGCATGGTTCACCAATGCTGGCGATCGAGCCCGGTGCAGTCGGCGCAAAGTTAGCTGAACTTGGTAATCACTGGGATGGCGTACGCGGAATCGTGGTGGTTTCGCCTCACTGGCAAACCAAGGGGCAAAAGATTGGTCATCATCCTCGACCAGAAACGATCCACGATTTCGGCGGGTTCCCCAGAGTGCTGTACACCCTAAACTATCCAGCAGCTGGCTCTCAGGATTTATCTTGGCGGGTTCAACGCTCGCTCGAGGCCGCAGGAATTCAAGCCGAGCTCGATGCAGAGCAAGGCCTGGATCACGGTGTTTGGGTTCCACTTTTACACTTGCGACCTCAAGCAGACATTCCGGTTATTCCAGTTTCCCTACCTGAAAACACAACACCTGAATCTGCGTTGGCATTGGGTCATGCACTGGCTTCACTCCGCGCAGAAGGCTTGGCCATTATCGGCTCAGGCAGCATGACGCATAACTTGTATGAGTTCCGGGGAGCTCAAAATGCGGCTCCAGAAACTTATGTCACTGAGTTTTCCGACTGGATTCGATCAGCCGTTCAAAAACGCGATCTCACAAAACTCCTGCATTATCGAGCACAAGCACCGCATGCGGTGAGAGCACATCCGACCGACGAGCACTTTTTACCACTCTTCGTGGCGTTCGGCGCAACTACGGATGTAGACTCTTTTCGAGTGCTTGAAACAGAAGTCCGCCATGGGATGTTATCGATGGAGTCTTATGTCTGGGGCTGAATTTGAATTGTTTTAAATGGGAAGCTTACTGAGGCGTGATGCCAATATCCTTGACAACTTTTCCCCAAATTTGAATTTCATTCGAAATTGATTCTCTAAATTCAGCAGCCGTCCCACCGGCGGGCTCTGCGCCATCAGCCTGTATCTTTTCACGCGCAGACGGTGTCTGAAGGATCTTGTTCACAACTGCGTTTAATTTGTCGACAACCTCGACAGGCATTCCTTTGGGACCGATCAGACCATACCAAAGGGTCGCTTCATAGTTGGGGAAACCGCTCTCAGCGATAGTGGGCACGTTCGGCAAGGCTTGAATACGATTGGGGGTGGTGACTGCCACGGCATTGATCTTTCCAGAACGCACGTGCGGTAATGCACTGGCTGTCGCAGCAAAATAAAGATCGACTTGATTCGCGATCAAATCCACCAAAGCGTTTCCACCTCCTTTGTATGGAATATGAGTCATCTTGATATCCGCTCGCTGATTAAATAACTCGTTCGCGAGATGAATCACACTCCCCTGACCTGAGGAAGCAAAGTTAATAGAACCGGGATTTTTTTTCGCTGCGGCAATCAACTCTGCCACCGTTTTGATCCCACTTTTGTTTGATGTGACGGCGAGCATCGGTCCCGCGCTCATTTTTACAATGGGCGTGATATCCCGCACGGGATCGAATTTGAGCTTGTAGAGACTGGGGTTGACGGTATAACTCGAAGAAATCAATGTCACTGTATAGCCGTCAGGTGCGGCGGCAAGGCCTGCTTCGACACCAATCAAACCGCCTGCGCCAGTCCGGTTTTCAACGACGACAGGCTGACCCAAAATATCGGCCATCTCTTTGGCCATATAGCGCGCCAACACATCAGCGCCACCACCGGGGACAAAAGTAACAATCATCCGGATTGGCTTGTCGGGATAGCTCGCGACAGCGGTCGAGCCAAACATCAAACCAAGTCCGATCAGACTACCTGAAATCAAAGTCGAAATTTTTTTAATCATCCATTGTCTCCGTGTATCTTGCTACATCGTCATTATTTATTTCATTGAATGTAGCATTAAGCACAACGGGTTCAAAGATGGCATCCAAATCCTAACGTTTAATCAGAATATTCGCCTCGCGCGCAACCTTGCCGACGACTGCGATTTCATCAGTAATGATTTTCTTGAACTCGTCTGGTGTATTGGGCTGCGTCTGGAAAGAAAGTTTTTCAAACTTGGCCAACACTGTTGGATCTTGAGTCGCCTTGTTCACTTCTCTGGATAAAGTCGAGACAATTTCTGGCGGTAAATTTGCTGGCCCCCAGAGTCCGTACCAAGATTTGATCTCAAATCCCGGCAATACGGTTTCGGAGACCGTGGGGACATCAGGCATGGTCCGCACACGCTCCTTGCTTGTAATGGCGAGAACTTTCATCCTCTTGCTTTCAATGAAAGGCGTTGCGCCGGGCAAGGGCGAAATCGCCGCGGTCACATGTCCGCCCATCACATCGGTCAGTTGAGGGCTTGCACCCTTGTAAGGGATGATCTCCATATTCAGCTTAAGCTCCCGAGTGAGGATCTCTTCTGAAAGGTGGCTCGTGGTGCCAAAGCCTGAAGTGGCCCAGGTATATTTATTTGGATTCGCTTGCGCTTGTGCGACCAACTCTTTCAGCGAATTGATCTTTTCATTTGCCGAAACAACGATTGCCAGGGGCACATAGCCCACCTGAGCAATCGGCGTGAAGTCCTTTTCAGCGTCATATGTCTTACCTTCCATCACAAGAGGCAAATACACTTGCGCGGAAGCATTAAACAAAAGGGTGTAACCATCAGGCTTAGCTTTAGCGACCTCAAGTGAGCCAATCAACCCAGAAGCACCCGGCTTATTTTCAATCACAATCGGCTGACCGAGCTGCTTTTGCAACTGATCGGCCACGATACGAGCGGTCGTATCGATTGATCCACCCGGCGTGTACGGGACAATCAATCGAATTGATCGTACAGGATATGTTTGTGCAATCACGGGTCCCGCTAGTGCTGAAGTCAATACAGCAACCATCGCGCTCAAAATTATTTTTTTCATAAATGTCTCTCGTTCACTCGTTTATTAGTCTATGAAACTTGACTGGAAAAGCGATAAAGTCTCTGCGGATTCAACACAAGTACTTGTTCTAAAAGTTTTGGATCCGGAGCCATGCGCGTCAACGCATCCACCAAGATACCGTCATCTGGAATATGCGTGTGATTTGGATGCGGCCAATCCGTCCCCCATACACACTGCTCTGGATAGCGTTCGACAAGACTTCGGGCAATGGCGATCCCGGATGCGTATGGATTTTCGATAAATGCTTGTGCGTCGATACGGTCTATACCACTTACCTTGACATTGAATAATTTATTTTCAAGTAAACGAAAGAGGACTTGAATATCTTCATGATCGTTTCCTTTCCTCGCATCGACTCGTCCCATATGATCAATCACGACAGGTACCTGACTTTTTGCAAGCAATGGTCCGAGATCGTGAATCAGTGAACTTTCGAAATGAACCTGCAGATGCATGCCCACCGCTTTTAACCGAGGCGTCATATCAATGACTTGCTGGATCGAGGCATCATTCAATAAATGACGCATAAAGTTGAATCGAACGCCTCTGAACCCCACATCCGCCAGTCTGTGCAGCTCCTTGTCAGTGACTGTTGCCGGTACGAGCGCTACACCGAGATAAGCTCCCTTTCCCGCGAGAATCGCATCCTCAACCACGCTATTGTCGAATCCGTGGATGACAGACTGCACAATCACGCACCTTTCGATACCCAACTGTTTATGCAAAGCAAAGAGTTTTTCTTTCGGTGCTTCGACTGGGGTGATCTTCCGATCGGTTGAATACGGAAATCGACCGGTAGGTCCAAACACATGCACATGACTATCACATGCAAATCTTGGCAATTTAATTCCAGGTGAGCTCGGCGACTCCAAGTATGTTCGAATCGGTATCTGCGCCTCTTGGTTGGTTGTTGCTGTCATTGTCTTCTCGCTATACATTAATCGCAACGTGCGGTCATCCCGCCATCGACAACAATTTCAGTTCCCGTAATGAATCGGGCATCGTCACTCGCAAGAAATAATGCCGCACTTGCCGAGTCACGTCCATCTCCCATGAAACCAAGCGGGATTCGTTTGAGTCTCTGCGCCAGCAATACATCTACATCGCCCCCCGAACGCTGTTTCGCGAGCCTGACCTCAACCATAGGCGTATGTAGTTGACCCGGCACAACAGTGTTCACCCGAATACCAGAACTCGCGTACTGGACAGCCATGACTTTTGACATTTGAATCACGCCAGCCTTGGATGCCGCGTAAGCAACCTGGGCGCTTCCAGTCCACCGCATACCCGATGTGGATGCCATATTGACAATCGCGCCACTGTTTTTAGCCATCATGATCGGCAGTACGAATTTTGATGTCAGAAATACGCTCTTAAGATTGACCGCCATCTGCCGGTCCCAAGACTCCTCCGTCATTTCTGTCGGTCCTCCCGCAGCCGATCCTCCAACGTTGTTGATTAATATATCAACCGTTCCGTATGTATCGATACATGCCTTCACCATGGCCTCGACGCTCGCCGCATTTGTCACATCGCATATATGCGTTTGAATTGACGGTGCGGCATGGCCAGCACGCGCCAGTGTTTCTGCCAAAGTTGCCTCGTCACGGTCCACCGCAAATACGCGAGCGCCCTCTTCTGCGAGCCTGACTGCCATCGCACGACCATTTCCCCACCCCTCTCCGACACAACCAGCACCAGTGACAATGGCGACTTTCTGATGAAACCTGTTCATGAATACCCTAATCCTTTTTAATCTTGCACTCAAACGACTGCTATGACATGCCATCAGTTTCGGCATAATGACCCATCATGTAAACTACATAGCTCCTATATCAGCTATACGATTACGCTATGGATCTGAAACAGCTTGAATACTTTATTGCTGTGGTGGAAAAAGGCAGCTTTAGCAAAGCAGCTATTTTTTTAAATCTTGCGCAACCCAGCATCAGCCGTAAAGTCGCCTTGTTGGAGGAGGAGTTAGGTCAAAGGCTGCTGGAGAGAACCGGGCGTGGGGTCAAAACCACCGACGCAGGTCAGACTTTGCTCGCGCATGCAAAACTGATGCTCGATACCGCAGCGACCGCGGCATTTCAGATCAAGGAAATGAGCACCGCAGTTTCCGGAAAAGTCGTGGTTGGTTTACCGCATCGTGTCGCCGAAGGCCTGTGTGTACCTTTAGTGCAAGAATTCAGAAAACGCATGCCACATGCCATGATTTCTGTTGTGGAGGGACTGAGCGTTTCTCTTCGCGAAGGTCTCATTAACGGGCGCATCGATCTTGCCGTACTCTTCGATCCACCACCCACGCCCTTGCTATCTTATGAAAAAATGATGCGCGAACGCTTGATCTTGATTGCACCGGACCAATATCAGCTAAAAAATCAGGTCAGCCTCGCAGAGCTGGCCCACTTTCCGATGATTTTGCCAGGGCAGCCCAATCCAATCAGAAATCTGGTGGATGCAGTGTTACTTCCACAAAATATTAGTTTGAATGTCATCGCCGAGGTAGGTGCTGTATACACGGCGCTCAAACTTGTTGAAAACGGTGTGGGCTGTTCGATTTTGCCTGAAAGCGCCTTGAAGCATAAACACAATCCAAACATCAAATACGCACAGATTGGTCCTCCAGCCATGCGCAACCTGTTAGTACTCGCCACGCCCAAATCTCGTCCGATCAACAGGCTGCATCAGGAAACCGCAAAACTATTGAGAGAACTGGACTTTCGCGCCTGAGTATTGCTCAAGACCCCTTTGTTATAGCACTCGCCTATACCTGTTATAGACAAGATGTCCTTCACGGTTTAAAAGAAAAGCGTGAAACTTTAATTTTCTGATTCGAAGAAGAACCAAGCATGACATTCTCCACCCGATCGGTCACCTATCAGTCGCCAAAAGATCAACAAGCCATCACGATTGAATATAGTGACCAGGGATCTGGTCGCATCATCGTCATGCTGCCTTCCCTTGCACGCTCAGGCAGAGATTACGATGAAGTTGCAGAACTCTTAGCCAATAAAGGCTTTCGCGTCATTCGTCCTGAACCACGGGGCATAAGAGGGAGTACCGGACCAATGAAGGATCTGGACCTTCACGATTTTGCAGCGGATGTTGCAGCCGTCCTGGATCAGGAAAAAACCGGGCCAATCGTCGTGGTCGGACACGCATGGGGCAGTCAACCGGCACGCATGCTGGCTGCAGATCGACCTGATCTGGTATGTGGTGTGGTCATGGCTGCCGCCTCAGCGGGAAAACTTCCTCCCGGATCCACAGAAAAGCCCTACAGCCGCTTGCGTGCAGAAATCGACGGTGCAGGCAACCCTGAGTTGTCAACCGAAGTCAGACTTGAAAATCTCAGAAAAGCATTTTTTGCTCCGGGCAGTGATCCCAGTGTCTGGCTGGATGGCTGGTACCAAGAAGCGCATCATGCGCAGAGCCATGCGCGCATATTCACCAACATCGATGAATATTTTTCTGCCGGTGAAGTCGTCCCGATTCTGGACTTACAGGCTGAGTTTGATGCCGTTGTCGTACCAAACGTGATGAAGCCATATCTCGGGGATCGTGTCACGGTGCAGGTGATTAAAAATGCTGGTCACTCCATGGCACCCGAACAACCTGTCGCGATGAGTCAGGCCATTGCAGACTTTGCCAGCAAAGTCTATTCGTCACACTGATGCGCCTGCGTTCGTGACTATTAGATCGTCATCGGTAACGAAGTCGTCTTGATCCGTACAGGTACACGCTGATTCGCGTAAGGGATCAACGTGTCTCCAATAATCTGACTCGCAATGGTCGTGGCTTGTCGTGCGATCGGTTCAATATAGCGGCATGTTTCCCCACCGATCGAGACACAATCACCGAGAGCATAAATATCTGAGACGCTTGCCTCAAGAGAAACAGGATCCACAACAATGCCGTTGTTCCACGCCAGACCTGCACTGCGAGCCAGGCGATCACACGTTTTTAAACCGGCTGCCACAACGATCGTATCCACGCATAACGTTTGGCCGTCACTCATCTTGACGTTCAAGTCGCCCGATAGAGATTTTTTAACCTCTGATACTTGGGTATTACCAAAGAACTGGATTGGCAAACATTCCCAGGCTTTCAACAACGCCTCAGAGCGCTGAGACTCAGTCAACAAACGCTCAAGCGGTCTGCGCGCGACATCAATCAGCGTGACCGAATGCCCACCCAAAGCCAGATCATTAGAGAGCTCTGAACCAATGAGTCCTGCTCCGATCACCAGCACACGGCTCGAATGGGCACCCAATGACTCGCGAAATCGGACATACTGACTCAAATGATTGATGCGCCAGCAATACTCGGCAGGCAAGTGCTCGGGCAAGACAGACTGAGCGCCCTGGGCAATGATCAGCTGTTTATAGTGCACACTGCCCAGTGTTGTCCGGACAATATGTCTGGATGGATTCACACTAATAGCCATTGTCTTGGAAAAAAGTGAAACGTTGAATCTTTTTGCTGCATCCATACCCGTTTCCTTGACCAATTCAGACAAGGAAAAATTTCGTGCCATCGCAACAGATAAAAGCGGTTTATCGTATCGATTGGCTTCGCATTGAGAAATCATCGCGATTGAATGCTTCTCTGACAAGCTACGCAATGATTCAACAGCCTTCCAGGCAGCAGTGCCGCCCCCTACGATCACAACATCAAAATGACGAACATTCGATCTGACACCAGGACGAGAGCCCTTTACAAAACTGATTTCAAGACGCTTTTTTGATTCGGATGGAAGGGTCTGTCGTTGCTCCACCAACACGAAATCCGCTTTGGTCACTCCGCATATCGGGCAGTACCAATCCTCGGGAATATCCTCGAAACGCGTACCTGGCGCCAAGCCGCTATCCACATCGCCGTCACGCTCACGATAAACATAGCCACAGGCATGACAGAGATATTCTCTCCAGGCTTCTTGCGTACTCATGCCGGCATCGTCTCCTGACTCAGTCTGGCCATTTCACTGCGCAAATGCTTGATCGCAGGTGTGACAATCGCGACGAAATGAGATTCACGCACACGACGCTGTACTTCAGAGCTCATGAGATAGCCCCGCGCGCCCTGATGCAACAACGCAGACTGCGCAGCCCTGAGGCTCAATTCCGCACCATGGGCGCGCGCATCCAGGACTTGAATGAAAAATGCGTCACTGTCGTCATAAGGGGTCTCTGCAAGCCGCATGATTCGAGCCAACAATTCATCGAGCTCACTCTGCAAGTCCTGCGGTCTATCTTCAAGATAACAGTTCACATGTCCCAGTTGATCTTCAACCGCCCACATCGAGTCAATCGCACCTTGTATGACTCCAGCCGCCATGCCACACTGCAACATGACAAATGCTGCTCTGATTTTTTTAATCAAGGGTCTGGCGGGGTCTGCGATCACGTCATCCGGGGACACAAAACAGTCATTGAGATGCAATGCATAAGTCCCTGTGCCCTCCATCCCGGAAAAGCTGGGACACTCTCTCAGGGTCACACCTGCGGCATCGCAGCGAAGCAAGAACATCAGCTCGCGTGATCCACTTTCATCCGCGATTGAAGCAATCGCGCCACAATAATGGTCAGGTCCGAGGTTGCTGACCCAAGGCAAGCTTCCTGTCACCCTGTACCCGCCATCGGCAGGTACAGCCTTGAGCATGAAGGATTCAATCTTGGCGTAGGTTTTCATCGGATTCGATAATGCCGTGCCACCCAGGCGCTCACCTGAAACATGCGACAAAAGCGGCGCACCCTGCAGTACAGTCGATGAAGCCTCTTGCATGTAAAGACCGCAAACCGCCTGACACCACATCATGAAACCCGTCGAGCCACAGACACGAGCCACTTCTGCAATCGACTGTATCGCCAAACCAAAGTCATTGAAACCGTGAGGAGCTCTAAGATGCGCACTCATCCCACCTGCGGCCGCGAGCTGACGCAGAACAGCCTCCGGATAGAGGCCCTGTTGGTCAATAGCCTGCACGGATTGCGCCAATTCATTCTGCGCGATCGTACGCACCATCCCAATTAAAGATTCTTTGCCTGCCTCGAACGGTTTCATGTCAATGTCTCTGACTAAGCGGTCGTGATTTCAAAGGGAATCGGATTGCGAATACTGTTCGCCACAGGTGAGTAATAATTGGCATGCTTGACGATTTCATCGAGAACTTCCTGCGAAGCATCGCCCTCTACATTGACCTTGACGCGTACGGCCTGAAAGCCCATCTGTGCAGGCTGTTTGTCCAAGGCGCCTCCGGCACCCCACGCGGCTGAATTACCAATATCACCCTCCAGAAAAATCTCAAGCTTCGTGAGCTTGACTTGTTTCCAGGTGGCGACTGCCTGTATACCTACCGCCAAGCAACCACCTAAACCCGAGAGGACGATTTCGCCCGGTGCTGGCGCTGTATTTTGACCAAACAAATGCAAAGGCTCGTCGACAATCACAGGCTCATGATCACCCACATAGTTCAAAGATCTGTACTGACCCTCCAGAACGGTATGAACTTTGTTGGTTCCCTTTGAGGCGGGATTTGCTCGCCCTTTTTCAGCAAATGCGGCGAGACCGGCTGCATCGATCGGACGCAGATAAACGTTCACTGTTTCTGCTTGCTGTGTATTGCTCATGCCTTGCTCCATAATTGACAAACTTCTCTGAAAATCCAGTCGAGAATAAATCCGAGTATTCCGATCAAAACGATCGTCGCCATCAATTCGTGATACGCCAGTCGATCTCGCGTATCCAGAATGAAATATCCCAAGCCCGCTGTGACGCCGAGCATTTCACACGGCACCAACACGATCCACACAATTCCAATCGCCAAACGTGCGCCGGTCAGTACATGACCGAGCACGCCAGGCAAGATCACTCCGCGCAAAGTTTCCCATTTCGTCGCGGCCAAACTCTTGGAGAGTTGCAACCAACGTGGATCAAGAGCGCGCACGCCAGCGATCGTATTGAGCATGATTGGCCACACTGCGGCAAAAGCCAATAGAAAATAAACAGGTTGATTCCCCACACCAAAGGCAATGACAGCAATCGGCATCCATGACAGAGGCGAGACCATACGTAAAAACTGAAATGCCGGAGAGAACGTCGCGTTCAGACGCGCAGATCCTCCCAGCAACAGTCCCAACGGCACACCGATGACTAAAGCAAATCCAAGACCGACAAATACACGCTGCAAACTGACACCGATATGCGTCCAGATCTCTGCTCCGCCAAGCATCTCAACCAGCGTGATCAAAGCAGGACCGGGCGCGAACCTGCGCACCATACCCGTGCCCTCTGAAAACGGGACAGTCAAGAGCCACCATAAGGCAACCAGTAAGATCAAGCCAGATATGCCACGCAATGCATGGATGGATTTCAGACTCACTGCTTAAGCCTTTGTCAGGTCGATTGTTTCTTGGCGCGAATAAGATCCCTCGACACCGAATTTCTTTAATCCGCCGACTGCTTCGATGGATTTTTTGACAAAACGGTCATCCACCAGATCTTTCGCCGCAAACACTGGGTCTAGATCAGTTAAAAAACCGCGCTCTGCCTCGACGGCTGTATTTTTCAAGCGTGTCACCAGCTCTTCTGTGTAACTTGGATAGGGGTAGGGCTGAAATCCAATCCTTTCTTCCTTCCAGTCACTGTGACGGATAGCGCGCGAGGCCAGATAACTTTGTGTGTCACTGGCAGGCGGTGCGAGAACTTTGGTGAGTGCAGCCAAGCCGTGGGGTGTATATTGTTTGCCGCTTTCACGTGCCAGTATTTTTGCGGCCTCGGCTCTGTTTTCCAAAATCCAGAGCTGTGCGCGTACGATCGCATCAACAACACCCTGAGACCACTGAGGACGACCATTTAAATCACGCTCGTGCATGAACACTGTGCAACATGCGTGATTGCGCCAGACATCACCTGTAAAGCGCAACACTTTACCCACGCCCATCAATTCTGCCGCGGCATTGAATGGCTCCGCCACGATATAACCGGAAATACTTCCGGCAGAAAGTGCAGGCAACATGTCCGAAGGCGGCATCACCACCAGGCTGACTTCGTCTGCCTCGACCTTGCCGACACGTCGCGCAACAGGTTTGAGCCCCTCAGCGCGCAGCATGTCCTGGAGCACGATGTTATGAATCGAATACCAGAACGGAATGGCAACTGTCGTGCCGCCCAAGTCTTTTAATTGATTAATCTTTGGTGCCACAGTCAATGCCGAACCATTGATATGGTTCCAGGCGACGACTTTGGCGGGAACCTTGCTGCCAAAACGCGCCCATACTGTCATTGGTGACAACAGATGCACGACGTTTGTTTGCCCGGCAATGAAAGACTCCGCCAACTGCGCCCAGCTTCGGAACAATGTTGGCTTTTCGACCTTGACACCTGCGTCCTGAAAATAGCCATTGTGATGGGCGATCAGTAAAGGCGCGGCATCAGTGATCGGCAGATAACCAATCTTGACTGGCTGATCCGGGTTGCTCTGCGCAACCGCATTCGCCGCCGACAGCAAAGGCGCTGCGCCTGCGACAGTAAACAGACTCGCGAGTTTAAGCAGATCGCGACGTGTGGTGTATTCAGTGCACATTCGAGAGTTCCTGATGCGGGTACGCGTGACGCAATATGTTGAAATCAAATGCCGGCGGTTGCGATGTCCTCTTACCCTCGATTGATCCACGCAAAGCTTGCAGAATCTCCACCCGTGTTGCCTGAAGCATCGGGTCAAGCAAGTCTCTTGATTGAGAGCGTCCAAGCGTCCACTGACCAAACACATGCGCAGGCGACCCGCCCAGCAATACGATTCGGTCTGATACAAGCAGGGCTTCATCAATATCATGCGTGATCAGCACAGCTGCCGTGCCAAAGTCATCCCGTACGCGCAAGAGCAATTGCTGCATCGATTCACGTGTGACTTCATCCAGAGCGCCAAAAGGTTCATCCAGCAGCAGCACCGACGGCTGCCGAGCGATGCACCGCGCAAGCGCCGTGCGTTGTGCCATGCCTCCGGATAACGCCTTCGGGTAAAGCTCGCGCGCATGCTCAAGTCCTACTTCACGGATCGCCAAATCAACGCGTGCTTGACGCTCTTTGGCACTGAGCTTGGGCTGATGCTTGAAATCCAATCCAAACGCCACGTTTTGTTCCAGCGTCAGCCAAGGTAGCAAGCTCGGGTCTTGAAATGCCATGGCGACACGAGGATGCGCACCCGTCACTTCCTCATCACCTGCGAATACCCGACCTCCATTCGAAGGCTGCAGTCCCGCAAATACACGTAACAGACTCGATTTGCCGATACCGCTTGGCCCGAGCACCGTCACAATTTCACCCGCCTCGACAGCGAGGGAAAAGTCAGCAATGAGCGGACGACCCGCGCCATAAGCCAGGCCCACATTGTGTGCGCTCAGTACTAACTTTGAGTAATTTGTATATAAGCTATTCATAACCAAACAGTATTAAGATGTAACCAAATCGTATCCAAAAGGCATAAAGCCTCAAACGATTGTTTTCTTATTTACATATGGAAAATGAATATGGCGAGCGAAGTCAGTAAGCAGCGGTTGGAAGCGCTCTCCGACGGCATTTATGCGGTCGCACTCACGATACTCGTGCTCGATTTGAAATTACCATCACAGTCTTTTGGCGGTGATGAAGGTGCTTTTTTAAATGCACTAGAGGGTTTGTTGCCCAATTTACTGACCTGGCTACTCAGCTTTTGGGTGTTGTCTATTTACTGGCTCGCGCAAGTCAAGCTTTACCGACTCACCAAAGACGTCGATCATGCGATGGTGCGGTTTGCTTTTGGAGAGCTCGCACTCATCAGTCTTTTGCCCTTTTCGACCTCCCTGATCGGCGAGCACGGAGACCACGTCGCGGCCGCAGCGATTTACAGTTTGAATCTGGTGGGCATTTCCGCACTTTCATTACTCAGAACAACGCACGTTCTCAATCGTACCGAGCTACATGAAAATCAGATTCTATCCTCATACAAGGTAGCATTGTCGATTGGCGTATGGACCAGACTGTGGTGCGCGTCGGCAACCTTTGCCTTGGCGTTTTTCTATCCTGGATGGAATATGCTGGCGATGTTGCTACCGACCATACTGGTACCATTTCTTTTAAAACGCCGTCGACTCACCTAATCAGGTTCGCTTATGAATATCCGCCGTTTCATTCAATGTGATGTCTTTAGCCCCATCCCATATCAAGGTAATGGCTTGGCTGTTGTCGTGGACGCGGATGGTTTGACGGCCGAACAGATGCAACGTTTTGCCGCATGGACAAACCTTGCAGAAACCACCTTCCTCTTGACGCCCACCGATCCAAGCGCCGACTATCGCGTGAGAATCTTCACGCCGAGCCGCGAGATGCTGTTTGCGGGCCACCCGACACTCGGGACATGCGCCTCGTGGCTGCACTGTGGTGGCATCCCAAAAACAAAAGGTCTTGTCAGACAAGAGTGCGGCGTTGGTATCGTTGAAGTGGATGTCTCTCGACAGCCCACACTTTCGTTTGCCGCGCCCCCAACCACAATCAAAGAGATGGATCCTGCCCATCGCAGCGAAATCATGCGTGTGCTGGATATCCCACCTGAATCAGTCATTCACACAGCAGAACTTTGTAACGGCCCTGTGTGGCAATTGTTTGAACTGAAACACGCCGATCAAGTCCTTGCCTTGGACTCCTCTCGCGTGAGATGGCCACAATTTAAATCGATCGGCCTCATCGCACCGCACACATCGGGTCACGAATGCGACTATGAGGTGAGGATGCTTGCCCCCTCGAGCGGGATGAGCGAGGATCCCATCACGGGATCTCTCAATGCGGCGATAGCGAAATGGCTACTGGCGCAAAATCGTTTGAAACAACCCTATCTTGTCGCGCAAGGCACCTCAATCGGACGAACGGGTCGCGTGATGGTGACCCCTGAAGGCAGCGAGACCGCTTGGATTGGCGGACAGGTGCACATCCTGATTGAGGGCAAGGTCAGCATCTAACCTGCTTCAGATCTGACCTTGCGCCACACCCGCAAGCGATTATTCGAAATCAGGCAGCGCGTCGTCGGGACCGATGTGCGCGGGCGTCACCCAGGTGACATCCTTCATCGACCGTTGCACGAGCTTGTCCACGCCCAAGAGCTTGGCAAAGATCGCCATGCGGATCGGAATGCCGTTATCCGTCTGACGGAAAATCGCCAGACGCGGATCCGCGTTCAAATCAATGCTCAAATCGTAGGAGCCCGGACGACCATCTCTTGGCAAAGGATGCATGATCACCACATCACTCTTGCACGCCTGATTCACAAGCTTTTGATTGATTTCAAACTCGGCGCCATAGCCATCGATCGCTTCCTCTCCAAAGCGCTCTTTTTGAATACGCGTGGCATACAAGATATCGGCTTTGGCCAGACCATTTGCCGGCGAATCACTGAACTCGACAACATGACCGTTGCGGCTCACGACGTCGACAATCTCTGCAGGCATTTCCAAAGACTGAGGCGCGATGAGCGTGAATGTCAAACCTCGATAGAGGGACAACAACTTGATCAGCGAATGTACGGTGCGCCCATATTTCAAATCGCCCACCATCGCGATATGCGCGCCATCGATGAGCTTGCCAAGTCGGGAAAATTCGCGCTGGATCGTATATAAATCAAGCAAAGCCTGGCTCGGGTGCTCGCCCGGACCATCACCACCGTTCACCACAGGGATATTCGTGGCGCGCGCAAACTCGGCGACGGCACCCTTTTCAGGGTGACGGATCACCATCGCATCAACGTAGCCACTCACCACACGGCTGGTGTCGTAAATAGACTCGCCTTTGGCCATCGAGGAAAAAGTAAATCCGGTCGTGTCGCAAACCGATCCGCCCAGTCGGCAAAAGGCAGCTCCGAAACTGATGCGGGTACGGGTACTCGCCTCGAAAAACAGATTCGCCAATACAGCGCCTTCGAGTACACGAGTGACTTTTTGACGCCTGGCGATCGGCTGCATCACATCGGCCAGCCAGAACAACTCCTCGACCGACTCGCGAGACAGCTGATCCACGGACAGCAGATGGTTCGCCGACAAGCCAGAGCCACCCACTCCACTCTGCGGACTATCAGGCAAATTATCCAAAATCTCAGTGACATACCGACGGGCGACCTCTGGCATCGCGCGATACTCGCTGGATTCGTCAGGCAAGAGCCAGCTGTCCAGAGTGCGACGCCGGCAGCCGATTCTTTCGGCAAACGCATCACGAGTCATATTTAATCGGCGCATTGCGTCCCTAAGCAGCGCCTGTGTTGCGATTGCCATAGCTCACCTATACACAAAAGTTGGCATGAATGACGTAATTATATGCACATTGCGTAAATCGGCGAGAAATATTTAACTCAGGATTCCTTGTCCTTGTTCAAAGTATCGCCCAAACCGATGCCTTGAAAAAACTGCGCGCCTAATGGGGAGATCGGGTCATGTACTTTGGCAATCGGTCCTTTTATTTTCTTGATTTCGTTAATCAGCAGCGTCCCGAACCCTTGACGACGATAAAGAGGATTGACATAAATGTACTCAACCTCACCCAAATCATTAAAGCGGCTATAACCAATCGTCGTATTTTGATTTTTGATCAGTACGACACCCTCGGATATATCAATCTGATAATCGTCTGATTTGCCTGACATCTGAGCAACCTATAATTTAAGAAACTAATTAGACTCAAAGAGAGACATTATGCCCATGTACGAAAAAGGTTCCGTCCGGATCCAATACAAAGAAGCCGGCTCAGGCATCCCGCTCCTGATTTTGCCAGGTGGCGGACTCAACGCGACGATGTCTTTTTTCAACACGCGCTCACCTTTTGATGCTGTTGAGGAATTCAAGAACGAATATCGCTGCATCACCATGGATCTTCGCAACGCCAATGGCGGCGAGTCCTCAGGCCCCCTGGAAATCGAGCGCCCCTGGGACGCATATGCCGATGACCAACTTGGACTGATGGATCACCTGGGGATCGATAAATTCCTGGTGATGGGTTTCTGCATTGGCGGTCCGTTCATCTGGAATCTGTTAAAGCGTGCGCCCGAGCGGATTATTGCCGCAGTCATGGTGCAGCCAAGCGGCTATCGCCCTGAGCTACCCGACCAGTTTTATGCCAACAACATCAAAGACTGGGGTCCCGCATTGTGCGCGCGCCGTCCCGATCTCGACATGGAAACAGTGCATCATTTTCTGGAAAAAATGTATCGCGCCAATCCCGATTTTGTTTTTACAGTCTCACGCGACTTTGTCCGGCAGTGTCAAACACCGATATTTGTCATGCCAGACGACACCGCCCCGCACCCTTACGCGGTGGCTAAAGAAGTGGTTGATCTGGCGCCCAATGCCGAAGTCAGTATCTATCCCTGGAAGGAGCCAAAAGAGCGCGTGCCTGAAGCTGTTGCGCAAGCGCGTGCTTTTTTAGCGCGGCAACGCAATAGAATCAGCTAAAAATGCAATTGAGCCTGATCCCGGCGATCTTCATATTCTTTGGAATATTGTCGATCGCCTATTCCTTAACTCTGCTGTTCTATTTCGCCAAACAGAAGAATCGCGCGATTGAAAACTGTGCGCTCGGCGCTTTCTTGCTCGGCACTGCTGGAATCATCACTGTTTTCAGAACAGAACTGCACACACTCATTTCATATGTCGGAGCGAACGCGCTCGCTTTTCTGGCTTATCAATACTTTAACTATTCGCTCATCAATCTGATCGGTGAGCAACCAAACCTTAAACCTTCGTTTTTGCGCAATCTGACAGTATTCACACTGTATTCACTTGGTCTTTACGCGACTGGGATTCTGTTTAATCCAGGTTATCAAACTATTTACGTCTGTCTTGCCATGGTTTACGTCACGACAGAAAGCGGCTTTTTATCGCTCAAAGCTTTCAAGAAAAACGGCATAGATCTCGTCAAGGTATACGGGATTCTGTTTTTTGCGACCGCTTTACTCTGGGGTGGTCGCATTGTCCTGGTGATGCTGGACATCGCGACGATTGCGTTTGATACAAACATCATCAACACAGTGATTTTTATCGCTTTATTTTTACTGGGCATTTTTCGCTACATGATTTTCCCGATTTTTCTACTCAAAATCGCGGAAAACGAAAAAGAAAAACTACTCATCGATAGTCTGGTGTGGGCCAATAAAACCGCCGCGACCGGCGCCCTCTCCGCGTCAATTGCGCACGAGCTGAATCAACCGCTAGGCGCCGTTCAAATCAACAGCGAATTCATGAAGCTTCAATTATCGAATGGTCGCTTCGACGAAGCTTTACTGAAAGATCTCGCTGAGAAAATCGTCCAGGACAATTTGCGGGCCGGCAGCATCATTCAGTCGCTGCGTTCGATTTTCAATGAGGATCAACCCAATGCCAATGCGATTGATCTCGGCGATATCGTGCAGTCGGTCCTCCAGATCACCAATCCCGAGTTATCCCGACGCAACATTCACGTCAAATTACGCCTCGCTTCGAAAACCATTTGCAAAATCAACGCCCCCGAAATTCAACAAGTCCTTCTCAACCTTTTGAACAACGCGATTCATGCCCTCGCAAGCGTTGAGCGCGCGGACAAAGAGATCACAATCGAGATTGCCCGCGTGAAGGACGGTGCCACGATCACGATTTCAGACAATGGCCCAGGTATTTCACCCGAGCGTAAAGAGAAGATATTTGAGCTGGCCTCGAGTGGCAAACGAAGCGGCATGGGTCTTGGACTATGGCTCTGCAAACAAATCGTCACGAGAAACAAGGGGACGATTACTTACGAAGATATTCCGACAGGTGGGGCTCAATTTTCAATACGTCTACCAGGTGAGGTCAGCTAGACGGACCTCTCACATGAAAATGCCCGCGAGATTCAACGTTCATCTCGCGGGCATCAACAGCATCGAAAGTATCGACAGATTACTTGCTTTCAGTCGCCGTTCCTGACTGAGCTCCCTTGTTGGGGATGAGCAAGCTGGCAATGATTGATGTCAGCAAGATCGCGCCTACTACCATCAGCGAGATGCCCACCGGGATCTTGTACCAGTCCACGATCAACATCTTCGTACCGACGAACACCAGGATAAAGCCCAGACCGTAAGTCAACAGGTGGAAACGGTCCTTGAGATCTGCCAACAAGAAATACATCGCTCTCAAACCCAGAATCGCGAAGATATTGGAAGTCATCACAATGAACGGATCTTCGGTGATCGCGAAAATCGCCGGGATACTATCGACAGCAAAAATGATGTCGGTAATACCAATCATGATGACCACCACAAACAAGGGTGTGAAGAAACGGACACCATTCTTGTAGACCCAGAATTGCTCTCCCTCGAAGTGCGGCAATATATTCATATGGCCGCGCATCCATTTGAGGATAGGATTTTTTTCGAGATCCGAATCCGCCTCAGCGAAAACAAGCATCTTGATACCGGTGACCAACAGGAACAGACCGAAAACATAAAGAATCCAGTGGAACTCTTTAATCAGCCACGCTCCGATCAAGATCATCACAGCGCGCAACACAATTGCGCCGATCACACCGAGGATCAGGACTCGCTTTTGCAGATGAGGTGGCACCGCAAAAAATGTAAACAACATCAAAAATACGAAAATGTTGTCCACGGCGAGTGACTTTTCAATCAGATATCCGGTCAGAAACTCCGAAGCCTTGACGTTTGCGACCTCGCGCCCAGCCTGCCCGTCCAGATACCACCAGAGCAGTGCGTTGAAAATCAATGCCAAAGCGACCCAGAGGGCCGACCAACGTAGCGCCTGACCCACCGACACCTTGTCATCGCCTTTTTTCTGCAACACCAAGAGATCGACTGCGCAGGCGACCACTACAAACACAGCGAAGCCGGTCCACATCCACCAACTACCAATCGTTTCCATCTCACTTCTCCCTAAGCCTTTCAATTGGACGCGAGACTCGCATCACCAATTCGTTCAAACACAGGCGAGAGACTAAAGACTATTCATCTCAATTAAAATGGTATATAAGCTGATTGTTATTATGAATTATTCGAACTAATAAATGCTTAATTACCATCATTTACGCTATTTCTGGGCCGTCGCAACCGAGGGCAACCTGGCGAGCGCGGCTGAAAAGCTCGGCGTCAGCATTCAAACAGTCAGCGGCCAAATCACCAAACTCGAGGGTGATCTTGGCCGGACTTTGTTCCAGCTCGAAGGTCGCCGCCTTGTACTGACTGAGGCGGGCCGTGTCGCACGACGCTACGCGGATGAGATTTTCCGCCTGGGCGAACAAATGCTGGATAGCCTTGCCGATGAATCCCTCGAGCGAACACTCCGGCTCACCATCGGAGTCTCCGACGTTTTACCCAAGACAGCTTCTTATCGACTGCTCGCGCCCGTTTTACACGGCAATCTGCAAGTCAAAATCGAGTGCATCGAAGGTCGCTTCGAAGAACTACTGCCCTCATTGCTCCTGCATAGACTGGACCTTGTGCTCTCAGACCGACCGTATGCCCAGGGCGGTCCGCAACAGATTCGTTCACACCTTCTGGGAAAAAGTCCGGTCGCGATATTCGGTAGTGCTGCGCTCGTGTCACAACTGAAAGGACCCTTTCCAAAATGTCTCAATGGCAAACCTATGTTGTTACCCACCCACGGCAGCGTATTGCGCGCCCAGATTGATGACTGGTTGACCCAGCATCGCGTCCAAGTCAGCGTCGTGGCCGAATTCGATGACGGTGCGCTCATGAAAACGTTCGGCATGCACGGAGAGGGATTCTTCCCAGCGCCTTTTATCGATCCGTCTGACATCACCGCTCAATTCCAAGTCACCCAGGTGGGTCAAGTGGAAGACGTGTATGAGAACTACTACGCGCTGGTGGACAAACCCAAACTCAACAACCCGGCCGTACAGGCCCTCCTCGCAGCCAAACCATAGGTGGATGCGAGAACACATTCTTCATACTTTACTTGCATACCCAAGGGACTTCCCCGATTTCATTTTCAGGGGATCGACTTATGCTGAGACACCTTGAGTATTTCACGAATGACTATTCTTTTAAGCGAGCACATATGCTGATTAAAAAACTGCTCTCCATGATGGTCGCCGTTGCGGCCACCACAACAGGCCTGACTGCCTTTGCGCAGGATGCCTATCCGAATAAACCCGTCAAATTGATCGTGCCCTTCCCGCCCGGTCAGGCCACTGATATTGTCGGGCGACTGCTCGCGGACGGACTCACCAAAGAGTGGGGCCAGCAAGTGATTGTGGATAATCGTGGCAATACGATCGTTGGCATGCTGGCTGGCAAAACAGCGCCCGCTGACGGCTACACAATTACGTTCGGTACGAGTGGCACACTGGGCGTCAATCCCAGCCTCTATTCCAAACTGCCTTACAGCCCGAAAGACTTTGAAATGGTCAATGGCGTCTTTATTGTGCCGCTGATGATCGTGGCGCATCCCTCATTCCCTTACAACACAGCAACCGAGCTGATTGCCGCGGCAAAAAAGGAACCCAACAAAATCAATATTGGTTATGCGGGCACAGGGACTTCCCAGCACTTGACCGGAGAGCTTTTCAAATCGAGCGCCAATATTGAAATGACTGGCGTCAATTACAAGGGCAGCGGCCCAGCGATGACCGACTTACTAGGCGGTCAAATTCCTGTCCTGGTTGATAGCCTGGCCTCGGCGTTGCCCCACGTCAAGGCCGGCAAAATCAAAGCCATCGCCATGACGAGCGCGCAGCGTGTCCCGCAACTTCCCGACGTGCCGACTGTCGCCGAGGCGGGACTGCCCGGTTTTGACGGTAGCGGCTGGGGTGGTCTCGTGGTGCCTGCAGGCACACCTCCTGCTATCGTCGCAAAAATCAGTGCCCGACGTACAAAAACTGCTGCGCGATCCTGAGTTTCAGGAAAAAATCATTGCCCGCGGCGCGATTCCCGATCCTCGTGGAGCCAAAGACTGGAGCGCCTTTGTGGACGCCGAAGTTGTGAAATGGGGTGATGTGATCAAAAAGGCCAACCTGAAAGCCGACTAAGTCCGCTAAGTCCTCCACGTGGGAAGTTTCCAGTCAAACACCATCGCCAGCACGCGCAGCGCGGAAGCGCTCGCGGCTGAGAGAAACAGGCAAGTCCACTGGGGCAAACCCAGATGATGCGCCAGGACCAAGACCCACCCACCGGCAAACGCGCACAACGCATAAGGCCGGTGGTCATTAAAGACTCGTGGGATTTCATTACACACGACATCTCGCAATACCCCGCCAAACACCGCGGTAATCATGCCCATCATGACCGCCACAAGTGCCGGCATCTCCATGCTCAGCGCGATCTGAGTGCCGCCCGCGCAGAATAGACCCATTCCAAGCGCATCAGGCCATTGCATCGCCCGTTCGGTCGGCTCGAAATGCTTGCCACGCATAAACAAAATGGCTGCGCTGGCCAACACCACCACGAGCCAGAGCAAAGAATGATTTTCTACCCAGAAAAAGGGGCGTCTATCCAGCAAGACGTCCCGAAGCGTCCCTCCGCCAAACGATGCGAGTATGGCTACTGCCGATACCCCAACCACATCCAGTCGCCTGCGAGCAGCCTCGATCACCCCCGAAAGAGCAAAGGCCACAATCCCGACGATCTCAATCACCAGTTGAGCCGTAGTAAAGACCGAAACATCCATTTTTTGACTCCGACTCACGAAAAAACAAGCAATCTGTTGAGCTTGCACGGGTTAAGAGGTAATCTACGATTGCCATTTTGACTATACACAAAGTTATAAATAGTATTTTTAGGTATAAATTTACATATTCCAACCAATGAACATCAAAAAAATACTGCAGATGGCGAAGAGGCAGTTTGCCCGCAGTGTTTCATTGCGTTCGACAGGCCCTATGAGTCAACCTGCTTTGCTTGTTGTCTTCTTTGTTTCCCTCTTTTTTGTTTCTCTCAGCAGCCACGCCATCGATCTCAACCCCTTTGATGCGGTCGCGCCACCACCAGATAGAAACTTTTTTTCCGCCGCCTTGGTCAACTCTGAACTCAAAGGCAACTACACCGACGGAAATAAATCTCGCGATACGCCCACCTTGTCCAGTAATCAGCTCCAGCTGCGTCTAGGACGATCCTACAGCATCGGGGGTTTGACCGGGCTTTCGTTTGTGCAGCTGCCGATGGGGGAGTTAAAACCTGGTGGCTCAGCCTCAAGCCAGCCAACAGACTACGGCCTTGGAGATCTCACACTGGCCACCGCGCTTTGGCTACATGCCAATCGTCAGACTCGCACCTATTTTGGAATGGCTGGGTATCTCACGTTACCAACTGGTAGCTACTCCAATCAGCAATTATTCAATATCGGCGGCAAACGCGTTGTGGGGGATATCCAATTCGCTTATCAAACAGCGCTCAGCAAAAGTTTTGATGGCATGGTCGGCTTCGATACGATGTGGTTTGGTCCGAATAATCAAGTCGGCCCTAATAACGCCCAGCTGACCCAAAAACCCTTATATACCGCCCAGATCGGCCCAATTTATCATCTCAACAACACGTTCTCCTTTGCCGCGACCTACCTCTACATGTGGGGTGCAGAGACTGCGGTAAACGGCCTGAGCAACAACAATGCCCTGCAAACACATCGCTATCTGCTCAGCGCTGTGGCCACCACGAACAAAGGCCGCTTCATGCTGCAATACGGCACGAATCTGGATACTCAATTCGGTTTTGCAGAGACGCGCAGAGTCTTGCTGCGTTACATGACGTCGTTCTGACCGAGTCATTTCACCCAATAAACGTCGCATCCACCCAGATTTTTTTCTGGCACAACTCTTTCATGACACGCTTGGCGACTTCACTGACGGCTTGCGCAGCCGTTGACAAAGGAATGTGACGGGCTCGACACAGTGCGACCCGACGCGTCACCTCGGGCGAGCGAATCGGCAGACTCGACAGTAAGCCACTTTCTATTTCTGCCTTGAGTGGCATGACCGGCAAAATGGTTTGTCCCATACCAGCCAGCAAAGAATTTCGCAAAATACTGATGGAACTGATGTCAGCCAATACGTTGGGAGGTTGCAGACCGGCTTTCAGAGCAGCATCTTCGATGATGGGACGCACGCCATGTGGTTGGGCGGGCAAGATCAGGGGCTGACTCAAGGCCTCTTTAAACGATACCGACGTTTTACCTCGCCGAGCTTTATCAGTCGTCGGATAAATCAGGGACATGCGCTCTGACACCAGCACCTCGGATAAAAAATCATCGAGCTGCCCATCATCAAACAAAATGGACAAATGCAATGAGCCCGCCTGCAGCTGCTGGGTCAGATTCCCGGTCAACTCTTCGGTTAACTCCAGATTCACCATTGGCAATGACTGACGGACCGCTGCGATCAGTGGCAAAGCCAGTGCGTGAGACACGCTGTGGGGCAATCCAAAAATCACGCGTCCTGAGGGCGCTTTGAGCAAGCTGGATACGCTTGCCTGCGCATCTGCGACCTGCCTGAGGATTGAGAGCGCATGTACATGAAAAAGCGCCCCCGCTTCGGTTAACGTCACGCCTCGACGCGAACGCAGAAAAAGTGCTGCGCCCAGTTCTTCTTCGAGCTGGGCAAGCTGATGACTCAGCGCGGACTGGGCAATATGAACCTTGCTGGCTGCTTTGGAAAACGTGCCATGCTCTGCGATCGCGACAAAATATCTAAGTTGCCTGAGCTCCATCATCCACATCCATCTGTTTAATAGATGGATATAGATTAAATCAATATTATGCAGATAGGTAAAAAAAGACTCTAATCGATCTACAGGTTGTTCATGTGTAACTGTTGATTACCGTTAACAGGTCGCCGTATCTTCAGAGCGGCCCGCACATCAAGGCCGATTCTTCTTACCAGAAGATGGATAAAAGGTGATCAATCCTTCGGTTGATCACCTTGTTTTTTGTTACATATGTTTCATGCCACAGAGTCTCGGCGAAACATCCCCATGCTAGGCTCAAGAACTTTTGTTGCAAAGGGTCTCCATGGAACTGCTCTCGATTTTGCTTTCTCTCGGTTTGCTGATGTATCTGGCGTATCGAGGCATGAGTGTGCTCATTTTGGCACCTACCATGGCGCTTCTCGCAGTCGTGCTCAATGGCGATATTCAGTCCCTTCTCCCTGTCTATACCCAGGTCTTCATGAAGGCGATGGGTGGCTACCTGATTCAGTACTTTCCGCTTTTTTTGCTTGGCTCAGTCTTCGGACGGCTCATGGAGACTACAGGCTACGCGCTTGCGCTCGCCAATGCCATCACAGAGAAACTCGGCCCGCGCAGGGCTATTCTTGCCGTGGTGGTTGCCTGCGCCCTTTTGACATACGGGGGCGTTTCACTGTTCGTTGTTGCCTTCATGATGTTCCCCATCGGCAAATCACTGTTTGAGCGTGCGCAGATCTCTAAAAACTTACTCCCGGGCGCGATCGCGCTGGGCGCGTTTACTTTCACCATGACCGCCCTGCCCGGGACACCTTCGGTACAGAACTCAATCCCCAGCCCCTTTTTCGGTACCGATGCGTTTGCCGCCCCTGGACTCGGCATCATCGGCAGCCTGTTGATGGCCTCGCTGGGCATGTGGTGGCTTACCCGGCAAAGCAAGCGATCCAACGAGCCCTCGCCAACATCCGACACCACCACGCTCCAAGCATCCACCCCTGCTATGGTCCCGTCCACCAGGCTGACTGTTGCCTTGATACCCATCCTGCTCATGGCCGGCACCAACCTCCTGATGGCCAAATGGTGGCTACCTGCGTGGCAACCAGAATTCCTCACACACGCCAGCTTCGGGCTGACGACCCTGAGCTCCGTGTCCGGCCTCTGGGCCATCATCATCGCACTGAGCGCTGGCGTGCTGTACTTGTATGCTACCCAAGTGCTCAACTCGCTTACGTTTACTCAGGCCAACGAGGCACTCAACGAAGGTGCCAAGGGATCAATGCTGCCGATCCTGAACACCGCCTCAGAGGTGGGCTATGGTTCAGTCATCGCCAGCTTGAGTGGCTTCTTGCTGATTCGGGAGTTTGTCCTCAGCATCGCACCTGGTAACCCTCTCATTAGCGAAGCCGTTGCGGTCAACGTACTGGCCGGCATCACCGGCTCGGCTTCAGGAGGGCTCTCTATCGCGCTGCAGACACTCGGTTCTGACTATCTGGCCCGTGCGCTTGCGCTTGGTATGAGCCCCGAGCTTTTGCACCGTATCGCCGTCATGGCATCGGGCTGCATGGATACCTTGCCTCATAATGGAGCCGTGATCACCTTGCTGGGCATCTGCCAACTAACTCACCGCCAAGCCTATTCGCATATTGCGATGGTCACACTTGTCTTTCCACTCATCACTCTAGGCGTTGTACTAACACTGGCGACTTTTTTCGGGAATTTTTAGATATCTAGTATGCTCGCTCAAGCACACATTCAAAATAACAAGCGGACAACACAGAACTTACCGTGAGCAACACAGCGAGCAATACTTCCCCGACTCCCAAACCTGGCAATGCGCGGCTGGAAGCGATGCTAAAGGGACCGATCTTCCTCACCCTACTGAGCCTGGCCTGGCCCAACCTGGTCATGATGCTCGCTCAGTCAAGCACCGGGTTTATCGAGGCATGGTTCCTGTCCAAACTTGGCATCGACGCCTTGGCGGGTGCCGCTCTGGTTCTGCCCATCCTGATGCTGATGCAAAGCATGTCACAGGGTGCGATGGGAGGGGGGATTTCATCGGCGGTTGCACGAGCGCTTGGCGCAAACAGTCACGCTCAAGCAAATAGTCTCGCCCTGCACGCAGTGGTGCTCAACACTGCGCTTGGTATCATTTGTTCGGCGCTACTGGTCACCTTCAGCAAACCTCTTTTTGAACTGATGGGCGCCAAAGACGCATCACTCGCGGCGGCAATGGCCTACGCAAATATCGCCTTTCCTGGACTGATTCTCATGTGGATCATGAATGCCCTGGCCAGCATCATCCGCGGCTCCGGAAATATGTTCACTCCAGGCATTGTGATCTCTGGTGGGGCCTTATTGCTGGTTCCGATTTCTCCTCTGCTGATATTTGGGTGGGGGCCCTTGCCCGCGCTTGGCATCGCAGGCGCTGGGTGGGCTCTGGTGGTCTATTACGCAAGCGGCACCGCAATTTTATTTTGGTATGTTGTTTCAGGTCGCAATCTGGCACGCCTTCAAAAAGGGCCGCTGAGCTGGTCACCGATGCGCAATATCCTGGGCGTGGGTGGCTTAGCCACCCTCAACCCACTTCTCACCAATGGACTGATCGCTTCCACCACCGCGCTGGTCGGTGCTTATCTCGGCACGGCGGCACTCGCAGGCTATGGCACCGCCGCCAGACTCGAATACCTGATTTTCCCGGTAGCATTTGGAATTGGTGCGCCGCTTGTCGCGATGGTGGCCTCCAACCTGGGCGCCAAACAGCCCGAGCGCGCTTTGCGCATTGCACTGACAGGCGGCGCGATGGCTTTTGTCGTTGCAGAGTCAGTCGGACTGGCCGCTGCCATCTGGCCACACAGCTGGATGCGTCTGTTCGGCGAAGACCCTGAAATGATCGCAGCGGGTGCGGCCTACCTTCAGATTGTCGGACCTTTTTTTGGCTTTTTCGGCATGGGTTTCACACTGTATTTCGCGGCGCAAGGTGCCAGAAAACTTGTCTGGCCACTCGCCTCGGGCGTACTGCGCCTGATCATCGCCGTGCTCGGTGGCTGGGCCATCCTGCACACGACATCATCACTCACCTGGTTTTTCGCTGCCTCGGCTCTTGCGATGGCCGCCTATGGCAGCGTGATCCTGGCAACCACCAATCCGCGCAGGTGGTTTAAACACTAGACAGTTAGCTGTATCTCGGAAAATGACCGGACCTGCTGAATAGTGGGACAACTCGAATAATCATGACTCACAGGCTCAATCACAAAAGCACGATCTGCACGCGTCAATAAATCGATGTGATCATTCCCGCTACTAATCACCCAGATTTCTTTAAAGAAGGGCGCACTTGTTTTAGCCCTGAACTGAACGAGCACATTCACTTGACGCACAGAGTCATCCGTTCGGTCATGATCGTTTAAAAATGCTTCGTTCAGCAGCACATGTCCCATGCAAATATCATTTTGAAACTGTAAGACATGCGCGAGCGCAAAGTCTGCAAAAATTCGCTTTCTCATGATTTCAGTGCCTGCGAAAAATTGATTCGAAAGCAAACCCACCATGAAACCCTCTCGCCGCATCTGATTGACACATTCAATCACACCGGGTTTCAGTGTCAACCCCATCGCAATTTTTTCGAACTGACTGCGATGAACAAACTTGAATAAGGCAGCGATACGCTGACAACGCTCCCGATCGCTCAGATCGCTCTCATGACTGATCGCGCGCAATTCACTCTCGACACCCGCCGCTTGCGCAAGCATGTCGATGTAACGTTCTTCGCAAATCGTTTCATCCATATCGAGCAAGAGCAACTTGGTGCGATCCTTTTGGCGCGTCAACACGTACTCAAAAGACGCAATCGCCTGGCGTTGATTCTCGTACATTTCATTAATCTGCTCGACATGCAGTCGACCCGCCTCGCGCGAATAATGATGAATGACCCGAGAGACCTCAAACGCCATGGAGGTCAAGTCAGCAAGGGCCTGACTCTCATGCTCTAAAGAGCCGATATCGACCTCGGCAAGCCTTGCGCCCTTGCGAAACGCATCAATCAGCAAACCAATATCCACGCCGTAACCTGCTTCGAAAGTCAAATTTCTGAACAAGCTCACGCGACCAGAAATAATGCCCCCCAAGGGTTGGGAAAAATGTGCAAGCTCCGGGAAAAAAACTTTGAGCATCGGCTTGGCCGTCAACTCTGTGACGCGCCCACCACCTCGCCCAAACTTTGCTTTCACGAAATCGGCTTCATTTTTTCTGAGTGGTGCGACCATGTCAGAAATGATGCCGGGCTGCAAGCCTGACAAATCGCCATCTAAAAACACAACAAATTCATGACGCGCCGCGCCCACGCCATCTCGCATGGACATACCCTTGCCAAGCATCGTACTGGTCATCACTGTTGCGCCTGCGGCGCGCGCGATTTCGACTGTTCGATCAATCGAACTATCATCGATCACAAGCACTTCGCCCGTCGCGGGATCGCTCAACGCATACTGAATCACAGAAGCGATCGCTTTCTCTTCATTCAGCGCAGGAATGATCACTGTTGCCAACGCATCATTTGCAATGCTTGGATTGACAGCCTGGTCAGACGTTGAGAATGTATTTGGCAGCCTGCTTAAATGCGTACGTCGCAAGAACTGCCGAAAACTGTAATTGATTGAGCGCCACAGTCGCGCAAAATGTGTCCCCATGGTTGACTCCCACGTGGTTTCATTCGGCACTCATTGTAACGGTATCACTGCGCACGTGCTGCAAACTATTTCTTGCAAGATGCAAACTATGTATGCAAATGTTTTTTATTCGGTGTGATGTATGAACCCAGGATCATTCCGCCCAAGCTCGCGAACAGACCGAAGAGCTGAGGAGGCACGGGCACATCAACGCCTGTAATTTCCAAAATGATCCATGTCGATAGACCAAACAAAATGGCAAACGCAGCACCCAGGTTACTGGCGCGCTTCCAGAACAGACCTGCCGCAAGTGGTACGAATGCGCCTGCGAGCGTGATCCGGTAAGCATTTTCTACCATTGTGTGAATGGTGGCTTCCGTTGCCACAGCATAAAAGGTCACCATACAGCTAAAGACCAGCACAGTGATCCGAGTCGACCACAACAACTGCCTGTCGGTCATGTGTGGCGCAAAGCCCTTCAAAATATTTTCAGTAAATGTGATCGAAGGTGCGAGCAAGGTGCCCGAGGCTGTACTCATGATGACAGAGATCAATGCACCAAAAAAAATCACCTGCATATAAAACGGCATGTGATTCATGATCAAGGTTGGCAAGATCAACTGCGAATCCGTGTTGATCAAATCAGCAACCATCTTCGGATCGATGATGTTGGCCGTATAGGCAAGCAGCAATGGAACAGACGCGAAAAAGAAATATGAAACTCCGCCCAAGGTCGTCGCCCACACGGCAATCTGCTCGTTGCGCGAAGAATTCACGCGCTGAAAAACATCTTGCTGTGGAATGGAACCCAAAGCCATCGTCACCAGTGCCGCCATCCACCCCAGCATGTCCCAGATCTCGAAAGAAGGCAAAAATTCAAATTTGCCCTCAGCCGATGCTTTCGCAAGCACATTGGATAAACCACCGGCTTGCTCGGTTGCAAAGTTGGTGACTAGCAACAGTCCGATAATGATGACAATCATCTGGACAAAAGTCGTGAGTGCCACAGACCACATACCACCAAACATTGTGTAAAGCACCACGACGGCAGCGCCAATCAACATACCCTGCGTCATGGAAATCACGTCCATGCTGGTAACAGCACCTCCACCATTCTGTATTGGGGTGTGATTATTATCGCCATCGTGGGCGTCCTGCTGGTTGGCAACGCAAAAGCCAAGAAAGCCAAAGCCGCCGCCGAAGCACACTAAAAGTCACAGAACAACCAACCCGTTCTGTCACTGCCAAATGGCCCCTTCGGGGGCCATTTTTTTTCTGCAGCGATTACACTGCCCAAGTACATTTGAACTAGGAAATTGTCATGATGCAGATCGATTTGAAAGGCAAAAGAGCGCTAATCGCCGGCGGAAGTCGGGGTATCGGTTTTGGAATCGCTCAATGCTTTGCGAAAGCCGGGGCGGATGTCTCCATATGCGCCCGCACACCAAGCTCCCTAGCCGAGGCGCAACAAACACTCTCCCAGTATGGCGGTCGCGTCCTGACAACCGCATGCGACTTGGGCGATGCCAATGCGATCAAATCCTGGGTCAATCACTCTGCCTCCGAGCTCGGTGGCATCGATATTCTGGTGAATAATGCCTCAGCCTTTGGTCGCCAGGATAATGAAGAGGACTGGGCGGCAAGCGTGCAAATCGACCTGATGGCGGCCGTGCGCGCCAGTGCCGCAGCCCTGCCTTTCCTTGAAAAACAGGGCGGAAATATCATTCATATTTCGTCAATTTCCGGCCTCAAGGCGACCGTGCGCTCGGTGCCTTATGGTGCGATCAAAGCCGCGATGATGGAATATACGCAAACACAAGCGTTGTCCTACGCCAAGAAAAACATACGCGTAAACTGTATCGCACCAGGATCAGTCATTTTCGAAGGCGGCAACTGGGACAAAGCTAAACGCGACAACCCGAAACTATACGAAGCCACGCTGGCCAAAATTCCTTTTGGTCGCTATGGAAAACCTGAGGAAATCGGTCAGGTTGTTGCTTTCCTCGTGAGTGACCTGGGCGCCTGGATCACCGGGCAAACCATCGTCGTAGACGGTGGACAAACACTCTAGTTCATGGAACACCTTATGCCACGCACACTGCGATCCTCTCTTCGCGTACTTTTTCAATCCGTTCTTGGCGCAACGCTCCTCTCTCTGGCGATCGGTTGTAGTTCGACCGACAGCGAAAAGAAAAAAGAGACTCGGGTCGTGATCCCTGAACGGCCAGTAGAAGTTGTTTTCAAAAACATGTCCACGGTACAGGTCAAAAACAATCTCATGAGCGCATGTTCGCAAAGCCGTTTACGTGTTGTTCCTGATCGCGACGAAGTCGTTTGCATACGCCACAATCTCGACTCTCGCAGAGAACAAATGTTGCTCACACTGATCAACGACGATTACGCGAGAAACATGACGGACAACATCAAGTTTGTTCTGACACCGGAGGAGCGTGACGTGCGAGTCGTAGGGAATGCCTATGTTCAGTTCGCTTCGCCACTTGGAATCGAAATCGATGCAGGCGTCAAAATTACGCGCGTCAATTTGCGCGACAATGAGTCGTTTTCAATGCTGGAAGCGGTAGTCAAGCAAGCCAGTGACATGAAGCCTTGAAAACGCCTGACGCGACATAAACAACGCCTATCTCTATGACGAATCCAACGACCACCAAAGCGAGCAACCCGCACGAACTCACCCAGCTTTTTGAGAATAACAGGGAATGGGTCGCGTCCGTCATCAAAAGCGATCCTGACTTTTTCAATCGCTTGGCTAACCAACAATCACCCGAGTACCTGTGGATCGGCTGCTCGGACTCTCGCGTGCCCGCCAACCAGATCACGGGTCTCGCGCCAGGCGAAGTGTTTGTCCACAGAAACATCGCCAACGTTGTCGTCCATACGGATCTCAACGCGCTTTCAGTCATTCAGTTCGCGATTGACCAGCTCAAGGTCAAACACATCATCGTCGTCGGTCATTACGGCTGTGGTGGCGTGCGAGCCGCGATGGAAAATTTTCGTATCGGTCTGGCCGACAACTGGATCCGTCATGTCAAAGATGTCCACGACAAACATGGCACCTATCTCGGTCGACTCACCAACCACACCGAGAGACTCAATCGCCTGTGCGAACTCAACGTGATCGAACAGGTCGTCAACGTTTGCCAAACCACCAGCGTCCAGGATGCTTGGCATCGAAACCAACCCGTCACGGTGCATGGATGGGTCTACGGTGTCGAAGACGGCTTGGCGCGCGACCTCGGCGTGAGTGTCGCCTCACCCGATGAACTCGAACAGCGCTACCAGCTGGTCCTAGCCAAACGATTTACCTGACAGACTGATAGTCTGGCGTCTCAAGCGCCAGAACAGCCAGACGGCGATCGAAAGATTGAGCGCGTTCCAGATCAAACCATTGATCATGGCGACCTTGTAAGACCCCGTGATGTCAAATATTTTTCCAGACATCCAGCCGCCTAACGCCATCCCGAGCATGGTGGCCATGATGACCGACCCCACGCGTTTTCCTGTTTCAGCTGCGGGAAAGTGCTCACGGATAATGATCGCGTAAGACGGGACGATTCCACCTTGAAACAAGCCAAACGTTGCCGCGATCAGATACAGCGATACCAGACCATCAAAGGGCAAAAACATCAGCAGCGCGATCCCCTGCAACGATGAGCCCAGCAACAACGTCCGGATCCCACCGATCCTATCGCAAATAACACCCGAAATCAGTCGGCTCACGACACCACACGCCAACATCAGCGACAGCATCTCCGCACCGCGGGCCGCCCCGTAACCGAGATCCACACAATAGGCGACGATATGCACCTGGGGCATGGACATGGCGACGCAGCAGGCGAGACCCGCAATAATCAGGAGTGTCTGGGCCTGACCCATACTCAATCCAAAAGGTCGCGTCGAGGAAAAAACGTTAGACGCCGCCGAGGTCGACGGCACGTTCAGTGGGGGACGCCTTCTCAAAAACAGGGCCAAAATACCCATCCCGACACCACACACCACCCCCATCCAGAGATAAGTTTCACGCCAGCCAATCGTGGTCACGCCCCATTGCGCGAGATAAGGCCACACAGCGCCGGCTACGTAATTGCCGCTCGCGCAGACCGCGACAGCGATGCCGCGTCTTTTGTTCCACCACAAGGAGGTATCCGCCACCAAAGGCGCAAAAGTCGAAGATGTCCCCAGCAAACCCAAGAAAAGACCGTGCGCCAGCGCAAATCCCATGATGCTTGTGCTCAAGCCCGCCCACGTAAAACCGATCAAAATACCTGCTGAACCGATTAGCAGGGAAATCGTGACCCCGAAACGATCCGCGATTTTGCCCATGTAGACGCCACCAACGCCGAACCCGATCATCATCAAGGTGTAGGGCAACGAGGCATCCGAGCGTGAAACACCGAACTCGGCCTGCACTTCAGGTAAAACGACTGCCACCACGAACATGGAGCTGCTGCCCATCAACATCGCAAGCAATGCGATCACAAGGCGCCAAAACGCATAACGCGAGTCAATCAGTTCTGCAGGGGCCGGTGTATTGTTCATGGGGAGCGTTCAGAAGGTACAGGCAGCGTAACATGACTCAAACCGTCTCGACAGATCGTCATCTGGACGTACACTCTTGCCTATGACAAGCACCTTTTGGTTTACCCCGGTTTTTATCCTGATCTGGAGCACCGGCTTCATCATCGCCCGCTACGGTATGCCCTATTCCGAGCCGATGACCTTTTTAGCAATCCGCTTTGGCGCGGTCGTGCTTTGCATGATCCCGATCGTGCTGTGGCTTAAAGCCCCCTGGCCGCGAGGCCGTCAAGTCTGGCACATCGCGATTGCCGGAGCGCTTTTCCAGTTTGGTTACCTCGGTGGCGTATGGGCCGCCGTCAAACTTGGCATGCCCGCGGGACTGGCCGCGCTGATCATCGGCCTGCAACCCATTTTGACAGGACTGCTCGCCTCCTTTGTCTCCGAACACGTCACACCGCGGCAGTGGTTGGGTTTGTTTCTGGGCCTGACGGGTGTGGCCCTGGTGCTATTCACCAATATCCGCCTCGAAGGCCTGTCTCTCGCAAGTATCCTCCTGGCTTTTGGCGGCATGTTCGCGATTACCTCAGGCACGCTCTATCAAAAGCGTTTTTGCCCGTCATTTGATCTGCGCACAGGGTCCGTCATTCAGTTTTCAATCAGCACGCTGTTGTGCGTGATCATGATGTTTCTTTTCGAAACGCGCGAGATTCAATGGACCGTACCCATGATTGGTGCGATGCTATGGGGAATCCTCGCAATCTCGATTGGCGCCATGAGTCTTTGGTTTATTTTGCTGCGTCGTGGAGACGCCACCAAAGTCAGCAGCATGATGTATCTTGTGCCGCCCACCACCGCGATCATGGCCTGGATCTTGTTTGACGAGCCCATGACACCCACCGTCCTCATGGGGATTTTTATCACCATGCTTGGCGTACTCATCATCAACCAGGCTTCCTGGCCAGACTGGCTGAAACGTCGCGCCTCCACCCAGACCTGAATTCTGACTGCGCGGCTGTGTTAGCGTCGGCTCTGCCAAATCAAAAGGCCCGTGACGAGCGCAATCACCGCAATCATTGTGATTGGAAAATGATCCGCGGAAGTCATCGTATGAAAAAGATCCTCCAGCAGACTCGTGCCATGGCCCGGATGCGCGTGCGCCGGCGCACTCGATGCGGCGATCACGCCTAAAAGTCCTAATTTTTTCTTTCCCATCAAACACTCCTTGAAAACACATCCCTGGCGGGAGTTGTTGAAAATAACCTGCAGAAACAATCCGCGCCCGTTAAACTCTAGCTACTGCGCTGAATCACTCAACGCATGCACCACTTTGGTTCATTCATGCACTCATGTCCGGAGACCATGCACCATGGCTGTGATTACCAACGTCGAAGATCTACGCGTTCTGGCTAAAAAACGTGTGCCACGCATGTTTTACGATTACGCGGACTCGGGCTCTTGGACTGAGAGCACGTATCGTGCCAACGAGAGCGATTTCCAAAAAATCAAACTGCGTCAACGCATTTTGGTCAACATGGAGAATCGTTCAACCGCGACAACCATGATTGGTCAACAGGTCGCCATGCCGGTCGCGATCGCCCCCACGGGTCTGACAGGCATGCAACATGCGGACGGCGAGATTCTGGCCGCCCGGGCAGCCAGAGACTTTGGCGTACCCTTCACCCTTTCGACCATGAGTATTTGTTCGATCGAGGATGTCGCCGAGGGCACCAATCATCATCCCTTCTGGTTCCAGCTTTACGTCATGAAAGACCGGGACTTCATCGAGCGCCTGATCGAGCGGGCTAAACGCGCCAATTGCTCCGCGCTCGTCCTGACACTGGATCTTCAAATTCTCGGTCAGCGTCACAAAGACCTCAAAAACGGTCTGAGCGCCCCTCCGAAAATGACACTCGCCAATATCCTCGACATCGCCACTAAACCGCGTTGGGCACTTGGCATGCTGGGCACCCCCCGCCGCCAGTTTGGCAATATTGTCGGCCATGTCAAAGGTGTCTCCGATATGAGCAAACTCAGCGAGTGGACCGCGTCTCAGTTTGATCCCGCGCTGAATTGGAATGATGTTGAATGGATCAAAAAATTATGGGGCGGCAAACTCATCCTGAAAGGCATCCAGGACCCCGAGGATGCGCGTCTGGCCCTGAATAGTGGCGCTGACGCATTGATCGTCAGTAACCACGGCGGTCGGCAACTGGACGGTGCGGAGTCCAGCATCCAGTGTCTGCCCGCGATTGTCGATGCCGTCGGTAAGCAAATCGAGGTCCACATGGACGGCGGCATTCGAAGCGGCCAGGATGTGCTCAAGGCCCGTGCGCTTGGTGCGCAGGGTTGCTACATTGGGCGAGCCTTTTTGTACGGTCTAGGCGCCATGGGTGGTCCTGGCGTCACCAAAGTGCTTGAAATGATCCATAAAGAACTCGACCTGACGATGGCGTTTTGCGGTCGAACGGACATTGAGACAGTCGACAAAAGCATTCTTTTACCCGGGACTTTTCCGACTTGAACATCGCAATTTCAGCATTGAAATATGATTTAATTCTCGCCGCTTATTCCTTTTAACCTCACAAAAAATGACTCAGAAACAAAGCACGATGCGTACCCTGCCACGCTGGATTTTCATGAGCCGCTGGCTTCAGGCCCCACTCTATCTTGGCCTGATCGTTGCCCAAGGCATCTACGTCTGGCAGTTCTGGAAAGAATTGATTCACCTCATTGGCATGATGGCCATTGAAAAAACCGTGACAGAGACCGAGCTCATGCTCATCGTGCTCGGTCTGATTGACGTTGTGATGATTTCAAACCTGCTGGTCATGGTGATCGTGGGAGGCTGGGAAACCTTTGTCTCGAGGCTCGACCTCAAAGACCATCCTGATCAGCCTGAATGGCTCTCGCATGTCAATGCGGGCGTTCTCAAGGTCAAGCTCGCCACAGCCATTATCGGGATCTCGTCGATTCATTTGCTGAAAACTTTTATCAATGCCCCGAGCATGGAAGACTCAACCATGATGTGGCAGACGATTATTCACCTCGCTTTTGTATTGTCCGCGCTCGCGATCGCTTACACCGAAAAGCTGCTGCGCTCGGATCACTGACGCGCTCACTGACGCACCCACTCACGCGCTCAAGGACACGTGCGACGCCGCCAACTACTCGGCCTGGGTGCCGCCTCGGCGGCACTGATCAGCTTGCCCAGTGCGAGCTGGGGGAGGGGGAGCGTATCAGCCGGTTCCGCTTCAGGCAAACACCACTCTACCGATCGCTGGTCGACCGATCCCTTTACGCTCGGGGTCGCGAGCGGCTCTCCCACCAGCGACTCCATGGTGCTCTGGACGCGCTTGGGATCCGAAGCGCTGGCACAAACAGGCAGAGCGCACGCGCACGTCCCGGTAGCTTGGCAGCTCGCTCACGACGAACAATTCACTCGAATCGCACAACAAGGTCAGCTGACCGCCACGCCTGAGCTGGGTCACTCCCTGCACGCCGAAGTTTCAGGACTTTCACCCGCCCGGGAGTACTTCTATCGGTTCATCGCGGGCGACGTCACGAGTCCAACCGGAAGGACCCGTACATTTCCCGCTCCCGACCAGGCCGCCTCTCGCCTGCGACTGGCCTATGCTTCCTGCCAACGCTGGGGCGATGGTTTCTATTCTGCATACCGGGACATGCGGGGACAAAATCTCGATGTCGTCATATTTCTGGGAGACTACATTTACGAATACCCTGCTTCGCCGTCTCGCGACGTGAGAGTCACCACGGGCGGATGGGTGCTCACCCTGGACGATTATCGCGCGCGCTATGCCCTGCACAAGTCCGATCCCCACCTGCAAGCCATGCATGCAGCATGCCCATGGATTGTGACCTGGGATGACCACGAAGTGCAGAACGATTATGCGGAGTTGCACGCTGGTTTTTCAGGCGCCCCTGTGCCGGACTTTGCAGCCCGCAGACGATCAGCCTATCAGGCCTTTTATGAAAATATGCCTGTTCGCCACGCTGATTTCGCGCAGCTCCTTAAGCAGCAAGGGGATCAGGTAACGGTCTTTGGAAGCACTCAATTCGGTCGCTTAGCCACCCTCTACAACTTGGACAACCGCCAGTACAGACACCGCCAGGCATGTACCCCGGGCGATCGAGCAGGCGGAGGAAGGATCAATCCGGATCAATGTGCGCTCTTGAACCAGGAATACCGCACGCTTCTGGGCGAACAACAAGAGGGTTGGCTCAAGCGCCAGTTCGAACGCAGTCAAACCCATTGGAATCTCATCGGTCAGCAAAGTCTGCTCGGGCCGCGCAACATGGGGGGCGCCACACCAAGTGTCTGGAATGACGGCTGGGGTGGCTACCCTGCGGCGCGGCAGCGACTCATTGATTCCATCCGCACGACACGTCTGAAAAATCCCGTGGTTCTCGGTGGCGATGTGCACCAAAACTGGGTGGGTCGGATACTGTCGGACTACGCCCGCCCAGACAGTCAGACTGTTGGCGTGGAGTTTTGCGGAACCAGCATCACCTCCCGCAACCGCGCGACCGAGGCTGAGCTGGCAAAGATCCTGCAAAACAGTCCTTATTTCTTATATGCCAATGCTGAGTATCGAGGCTACGGTGTTGTGGACGTGCAGCAACACACTCTGACCACCACATTACGTGCGGTTAAAAATATTCGCGATCCAAATTCAGAGGTCTTTACTTTGCGCAAGTTTGGTGTCGACACAGGTCGCCCAGAGGTACAGACCCTCTAACCAGCAGAGAAAATGCCTGATTAAACGTTTACAAAAAAGAAAAGGATCGAGCCCTTTTGCAATTGAATACCCTGAATGGCGTATATCCACGAATTGAAAAGTTTTGTAATGTTCAGCTGCAAGATGTAAGCGCAAGGATCAAACGGCGTTAGCACTCTCCGCTTTCGTCGATTGCTCTACTCAGAGTCATCACACTATTTTTGGTGCAGCGTGGATACTACAGGCTCAGGTCATATCTATTTAATTGATGATGATGCGTCCATTCGACGCGCACTTTCTGGCACATTGGAGCGCTTGGGCTATACGGTCAGCGTCTACGAGGCACCAGATGATTTTTTAAAAGGTGCTGTGCCGATCTCACCGGCCGTCGTTCTGCTCGATATGCGCATGCCTGGAAAATCTGGGGTCGAGGTACAAGCCGAGCTCATCGCCAACAAATGGCGCACGCCGATTATTTTTATCAGCGGCGAAAGCTTGCCTGCACAAATCGTTCGCGCGATGAAGCAAGGCGCAGCGGATTTCCTGCTCAAGCCTTTTTCAATGGAATCTTTGCTGCGCGCCGTGGATAGCGGTCTTGCCAAAGATGCCGAGCAACACGCTTTGTTGCTGCGCTCGCTCAACATCCAGCAACGCTACGAGCTGCTGACACCTCGAGAAAAAGAAGTCTGCAGCGAAATCATCTCGGGTCGCTCGAACAAAGAAATCGCGGAGATGAGTGGTTCGGCGGCCGCAACGATCAAACTTCACCGCGCACGCGTATTGAGCAAGATGCAAGCCAAGTCTTTGAGCGACCTGATCGCCATGTTCGAGGGCACGGATCTCCTGCCCCCGATTAAAAGTGTCAGCTAGGCGGTTGTTCGGTGCTTGACTGCACCTCAGATACCCACTCCCGCCACAATGCGACGATCAGGGCCATCAAAACCGGGCCAATAAACAGTCCGACAAAACCCATTGTCGTGACGCCACCCACCAAACCAAAAAACGTCGGTAAAAACGGCAATTTGACCGGTCCGCCCACGAGTCGGGGGCGCAAGGTCTTATCGACGATGAATAACTCGATGGAGCCCCACGCAAACAACGCGGCCCCGGTCAAAGGTTCACCCGAACCCACCAGATAAAGCGAAACAAGCGTAAAAGACAGGGGCGCACCACCCGGGATCATCGCCATCACAGCAGTGATCACACCCAGCAACACGGGCGAGGGGACGTCGGCGATCCAGTACGCCACGCCAAGGACTACACCTTCGCCAATCGCGATTAAACCCATGCCTGTGACTGTCGCACTAATCGTGGCAGGAATCACCCGCGAAAAATGCTGCCACCGTTGCGGCAACACACGCTCGCCCAGAATATCCAGCTGACCGACCATGCGGTGTCCGTCTTTATAGACAAACAAAAGTGTGATCAACATGAAAAGCAGCGTCAGCAGAATATGGAACACATTGCCGGTCGTGGACAAGATCAGACGATAAATGTTGCCGATATGCTGACCGCTCACCATCTCGATCATGCTGCCCAAGGCATGCGGCTGCCCCAGATATTCGTCCCAGTACCCCCCCAAACGCTCACCCACCAAAGGCAGGGCCGAAATCCAGGCCGGCGCGCTCACGCCATCTTTGTTCGCAGCGATCAACCAGCTCAACAAGTGACTGACCTCATTGATCGCAAAATAAAGTGCGGCCGAGAGCGGGATGATCAACACGAGCGTAATAAAAACAAGTGCACCGCTTGCGGCAAGCGTTGTGCGCCCGCCGCACACATCCACCCAGCGCGAGTAAAGCGGCCAGCTGGCAAACCCCACAATCAGGGCTGCCAGCACCGGCACCACAAAGCCACTAAAAAAATAAACGCCTGCCGCCAGCAATAAAACCAGCAGAATGCGCGCGACGATATGGACCGGCAGAACGGGTTGCATCAGGTCAGCACACGGGTGGGAGCACCGGCTGCAAAGGCCCCGATATTGGCCACGACGTTCTTGTAAAACACCGCAAAGTTCTCAGGTGTCGCGTAACCCAAATGTGGTGTCAGCACTGTACGCGGCACTTGGCGCCAGGGATCATTGGCCGTCACAGGCTCTGAGGCGTATACATCCAGACCGGCACCACCAATCTTGCCTTGTTCAAGCGCGGCTTTCAGGGCATCCAGATCCACCAGGCCCGCGCGCGAAGTGTTCACCAGATACGCAGTCGGTTTCATTGACTGAATACAAGCCGCATCCACGATCTTGCGCGTGCGCTCGCTTAGCACGAGATGGATACTGATCGCATCTGATGTTTTAAAGAGCTCTTCTTTGCTCACCAGTTTCACACCCGCCTCGGCGGCACGCTCCGCAGTCAGATTGGGGCTCCAGGCCACGACATCCATTCCGAAAGCGAGACCCACGCGACCAACCTGCTGACCCAGATTGCCGACACCCAACAATCCGAGACGCTTGCCTTTGATCGTTGGCGGCATCGAAGTCTGCCACAACCCCTTTCTCATGTTGGCATCTTCCTGGGGAATCTTTTTAAACAAGGCCAGCAGTAACGCCCAGGACAACTCGGCGGTCGCCCCTGTGCTCAGTGGGTCGCCGGGTGAGCCCGAAACCACCACGCCTTTCTTACGGCAAGCGTCCAGGTCGATCGAGTTATTACGCAGACCCGTTGTCACCAACAGTTTGAGATTGGGTAACGCCTCGATCAGTGAAGCCGGGAAAGCCGAGCGCTCACGCATCGCGACCACAACATCAAAGGGCGCAAGCGTGGCAGCCATTTTTTCGGGTTGAATGAATTCATTGAAAAAAGTGATCTCAGCCTTAAGAGAGTCCCAGTTGGCCATCCCTTTGGCCACTTTCAAGTAATCATCGAGTACGGCAATACGCATGTCTATCTCCGGTTGAATCTAATTGGATGAATGTTCAATATGATTTGGTTTACTTCAAACGCTTTTCAATTTCATCTTTCGGGATTGCTCCACCCACCCGACTGCCGTCGGCAAAAAACAAAGCGGGCGTGCCACGCACCATGAGCTTTTTACCCAAGGCGACCATCTCATCGATCGGCACCTCGCAATCCGCTTTAGGCGGAACTTGACCCTTGAGCATCCAAGCATCCCAAGTGGCTGCGCGATCGCTTGCGCACCAGACATTTTTCACTTTTTGGGTCGAGTCGGGTGACAAAATCGGGAACGGGAAAGTGTAAACCGTCAGATTATCAATTTCACCCAGGGACTTTCGCAAGAGTTTGCAATAGCCGCAATTAGGATCTTCGAAAATGGCAAGCTTGCGCGAACCATCACCCTTGACTTGCTTCATCGCTAGCTCGAAGGGCAGCTGATCAAAGGGCACGCGTGAAATCGCGTCCAGACGCTCTCGCGTATAGTCCTGACGCGTTTTTGCATCAATCAACGTGCCATCAAATACAAAGGTCACTTTTTCGTCTGTGTAAACAAGATCGGGGCCCAGCTGAACTTCATACAAACCATAAGGCGTCGGCCGCACCGCCGTAATCGACGGATTGTCAAAACGTTGCTCGAACAGTTTTTGCACGGCCTTGGACTTGGCATCCGTGGTCCCTGCGCCCGCTGCGGAAGGCGCGCCTTGAGCGAAGGAAGACGCCGTAAAAGACGTCGCGCACAGCACGGTCAACCCTAACAAAAAACGCTTAATCATGACTGCTCCTAACGAGAGGCACCTTCAATTAACTGGCGCTTGATAAAAGGCAGTTTTTCAACCACATTCATACCGGCATTGCGCAACCAGACTACGGGTGCTTGCCGGGCATCAAACAAACGAAACAAACCATCGGTCACCAAGCGCATGGCCAGCACAGGCTCGGCGCGCGCGCGGCGATAACGCCTCAAGAGCATCGCATCACCAGGACTGCGAAAAGACTCGCGACCCACTATGGTATCAACAAGCGCCTCGACATCCCCCAAACCGAGGTTTAAACCCTGGCCTGCCAAGGGGTGCAGGCGGTGAGCCGCATCGCCCGCAAGCGCCAAACCCTCGGCGATCATCGGAGACTGATTCAAACTCAAGGGAAAACCATGCAAGGGACTGCGCATGGTCAGCGCGCCAAGACGCGATGCCGTCATTTCATTGAGTTTCGCACTCAAATACTTGGACTGCTCTGGCGCGGACATCGACAACACTTCGTTCGCCATGGACTCTTTCGCGGACCACACCATCGAGACTTGGGGTCCCTGCGTTGTCGTGGGCATGGGCAACAACGCCAACACCCCCTCAGAGGTAAACCACTGCAGCGCCGTCCCCTGATGCGGGAGTTGACAGTTGAAATGCGCCACCAGCCCGGTCGCGCCGTAGGGTCGGACCGTCACAGGCGCGCCTGCCGCAGCGCGCAAAGGCGATTGCGCACCATCAGCCGCCACAAACAACTCCGCCTCCAGTACAGAGCCCTGCTCAGTCGTGATCCGCCCTGGCGCATAGGTGGCAAATTTTTCAGGCACCCAGGACACCCCAAACATCTGAACCGCTTGCGTCAGGACGCGCTCGATCTCAAGCGACTCGACGATCCAGGCGAGTTCGGTCTGCGCCGTCTGCCAGGCGTTTAAATTCAGCAAACCATCGCCATCGCCATGAATTTCCATCGCCTCGACCGCAGTCAGCCGCTTGGCATCCAACAATCCCCAAACGCCCAACTCAGCAAGGAATCGCTGACTGGACGGAGAAATCGCATACACGCGCGCGTGAAATTCCTCAGCGCGTGCGGGCTCGAAGCTGCGCTTGGGTCCGAGCAATGTCGCACGCTCGCCCCGACGGGCAAACGCCAGAGCGGTCGCCAGACCAACGATGCCTGTCCCGCAGACGACGATTGGGTCGCTCATAAAATGTTCATCTCATCGCGCCGAAGGTTGGCCGGCTTGTTTGGGCCACAACACCCACATTTGACCCTGCTGCTTCATGCGTCCTGCCATATTGCCAGCCGCCTCGCCAAATCCCCAATAAAAATCCGCACGCGCGGGACCGCGGATCGCCGTTCCCGTATCCTGGGCAAAAACCAGTCGGTTGAGGGGATCTTTTGAAGACGGCATGGTGGTTGCCAAAAATACTGGTGTTCCGAGCGGCACGAAATTCGTGTCGATCGCAATCGATCGCTGCGCCATGAGCGGGATACCGTAGGCACCCTTTGGTCCGATCTCCGGATCCGTGACAGGCTCTTCCTGGAAAAAAACCAGTGCGGGGTTGGCATTCAACATTTCCTGGACACGATTAGGATTGCGTTTGGCCCAGGCACGAATGTTTTGCATCGAAGTCTGCGCGAGGGGGACCTCGCCCTTGTCGGCTAACCACTTTCCGATCGACACGTATGGATGCCCGTTGTGATCGGCATACGCCACACGTATGGTTTTTCCGTCAGGGAGCTGCACACGGCCCGAGCCCTGAACCTGCAAAAAGAAATTATCCACGGGGTCGTCCACATAGACGATCGCAGGGGGGCGTCGACCTGAGGACTCAAGTGCGGCGCGGCTGTCATAGGGCACCACGCGTTTACCCTCGAGTTTGCCGCGCACGCGTTTGCCAGCGAGCTCGGGATACACCCGTCCCAGATCAATCGTCAGCAGATCGGCAGGTACGGTATACAGCGGCCACTGATAGGCGCCCCCTTTTGTGCGTGAGCCCTTAACAAGAGGCTCGTAGTACCCCGTGACGATATTGGACGCTGGCTTGCCATCAGGCCCCTGCAAACGCCAGGGCGCAAGCCATGTCTGAATGAAACGGCGCACTGCCTGAGGATCATTGGCGGCAGGCGCACGCTTGGGATCAAGTGCCGCGGCGCACACTGGCTGCCAGGCTCGCGGAGTCGCACGGGTCGGTCCGGCCAGATTGGTGGAGGTCGGACGCATCAGCCCCCGGCAATTTCGCACAAAGGTTGTCCAGACATTACGCAGATCGTCATTATTCCAGCCTGGCAAATCAGACCAGCTCGCCGCCACAAACTTTCCCTGCAAAGCACGGGGAGCGCTATCTGGCAACGCACCGATGCCGGGGACCGTGAGCGGCGCATCCGGGGTGGCCACACCTGGCTCGGCTGATTCCGGTGGCGTCGACACCGTCGAACATCCTGCAATCAGGACAACGATCGCAGCCAAACCCAGACGAAAAGCTCTTTTTTGCATTGCTCTATCTCAATCAATGTTTAATGCAACGGTTACCGCAAGACAACTGAACGCGTCGATGCTCAATGCAGTGTCAATGCAGGGTTCTGGGCATGGCCAACACGAACTCAGGAATATCCACCTCAAAGGGCACGCCGTTTTCACCCACGCAATGGTAGCTGCCACGCATCGTACCTACCGGTGTTTTAAGCGGGCAGCCACTGGTGTACTCAAAGGTCTCGCCAGGTCCCAGCAAAGGTTGTTGTCCCACCACACCCAAGCCGCGCACTTCGTGCTCGCCCTGTTCACCATCCGTGATGATCCAGTGGCGACTGATGACTTGTGCCGGACGCTCACCAGTATTGGTGATCCGGACTTTATAGGCGAACACAAACTGTTGTTTGCCCGGATCAGACTGCTCCGGCACAAAATGCGGTTCAACCGCGACTGAGAGCTCAAAAGGTTTCACAAGCACATCCAAAGAAAACTGCAATAATGAGGGTCACCCAGACTCGGTGCTCGACCATCATGCCAGAAACTCACACTTTACCGAACGCCCGCCTCGCGCCCAGTATTTTATCTGCGGACTTCGCCCGACTGGGAGAAGAAGTTAGAAATGTTGTGGCTGCCGGTGCTGACTGGATCCATTTTGACGTCATGGACAACCATTACGTTCCCAACCTGACGATTGGCCCGATGGTTTGTGAGGCTATTCGCCCCCATGTGCAGGTTCCCATCGACGTGCATCTTATGGTCGAACCAGTCGATAGCCTGATCCCGATGTTCGCCAAGGCGGGCGCCAATGTGATCACTTTTCATCCGGAAGCCTCCCGCCACGTCGATCGCACCCTCTCGCTGATCCGCGACCAAGGTTGTCAGGCAGGGCTGGTTTTTAATCCCGCCACCCCGCTGGAGTGCCTCGCTCATGTGATGCACAAGGTCGACATTATTTTGCTGATGTCCGTGAATCCAGGCTTTGGCGGCCAAAGTTTTATCCCCGGGACACTCGCCAAGCTTCGCCAGGCACGCGCGCTGATCGATGCCCATACGCGAGCAGGTGGACAACCGATCGCGCTCGAAGTCGATGGCGGCGTGAAAACCGATAATATTGGCGCCATTCGTGCCGCCGGCGCGGATACCTTTGTCGCAGGCTCAGCAATTTTTGGTCAACCAGACTATGCCCGCGTCATTCAGGAAATGCGCACTCAAATCGCTCTCGCCGATCAACAACCTAGGTAGTAAAAATAAATGCCCGCATCCAAATCCTACGACGCCGTCTTGCTGGATCTTGACGGTACATTGATGGACACCATCCCCGACCTGGCGATCGCAGTCAACGCCATGCTGACGCAGCTTGACTTTGCCACCATGCCGCAAGCCGAGATTTCGACCTATATCGGCAAAGGCTCTGACAACCTGATGCGCCGCATCCTGGCAACCGCCCAGGGTGGCAAGCCCGCCTCCGAAGAGTTGTTTTTACGTGGCCGCGACATTTACTACGCCGAGTATCACAAGATCAACGGCGACAACGCCATCATTTTTGACGGCGTGATCCCCGGGCTCGAACGCATCCAGAGCATGGGCCTGAAAATGGCCGTCGTGACCAACAAAAACACCGAGTTCACCATGCCGCTGCTGGAGCGAACCGGACTGTTGCGCTTCATGGACGGCGTCGTCTGCGGTGACACCCTGCCTGAGCGAAAACCCCATCCGGCGCCGATGCTCCACGCCTGCTCGCTTCTGGGCTCCCAGCCCGTTCGTACCTGTGCGGTGGGCGATTCGATTAACGACGCCTTATCGGCGCGCGCTGCCGGGTGCTCGGTCCTAGCCGTACCCTATGGCTACAACGAGGGCCAGAGCGTGCACACTCTGGATGTCGATGCTATAGTAGACTCCATTGATGCAGCAGCCCTTTGGGTCGCAGCACGCTAGTTCGAAAGATTTAGCCAGAAGATTAAGTACTTGAGATTTAGATATACAGATGAATACACCCGCTCACATACAAGCCATTCCCCGCGCCTCGTGGCGCTGGTGGCGTTTGTGTTCCGGGTGACGGTTCGTCTGACTCCGGCCGCGAGGCTGTAACCTCAAAGCCAACGATACAAACCAAGCCCGTCCAACCATGGCCGGGCTTTTTTATTGGACAACCCGGTCTGCAAACTGCGAGAACCGCCCAAACAGATGACTGAAATCGAATTCAAAGCGCTTGCCGCCCAAGGCTACAACCGAATCCCGCTGATCGCCGAAACCTATGCCGATCTGGACACCCCTCTCGGGATTTATCTCAAACTCGCCCATAGCGGACCTCAGGGCGGAAAAAACACCTGCCTGCTCGAATCCGTGGTGGGTGGCGAACGCTTTGGTCGCTATTCCTTTATTGGTCTGCCCGCGCGCAATGTCATTCAGGCGCGTGGCACCAAAACCGTTCTGCTGCGCGATGACAAAATCGTCGAAACACACGAAGGCGACCCGCTCAGCTTTATCTCCGAGTATCAGAGCCGCTTCAAGGTAGCCTTGCGGCCTGGCCTGCCACGTTTTGCGGGGGGGCTGGCGGGCTATTTTGGCTATGACACCGTCCGCAACATCGAGCCCAAGCTAGGTCCTGCAGTGAAACCCTATCCTGCAGGCATGGGTGAAGGACCACCGGACATCCTGTTACTGCAAACCGACGAGCTCGTGATCGTCGACAATCTGGCCGGTCGTATTTACTTGATGGTTTACGCGGACCCTGCCGAGCCCGAAGCCTTTAACCGCGCGCAACAGCGTCTCAAAGAACTGCGTATCAAACTGCGCAAACCCGTCGAAATCCCCTACAGCCACTCCAGCGTGGTCACCAAGGAAGAGCGCAGTTTCGCCAAGGCGGACTATCTGGCAGCCGTGCGACGCGCCAAGGAATACATCGCTGCGGGCGATCTGATGCAAGTCCAGGTCGGACAAGTCATCACTAAGCCTTTCAGCGATTCGCCCCTGTCGCTTTACCGCGCCTTGCGCTCGCTTAATCCCTCGCCGTATATGTACTTCTGGAATTTTGGTGATTTCCAGGTCGTCGGCGCCTCGCCCGAGATTCTGGTGCGCCAAGAAGCTCTGCCTGTTGCCGAAGATGCTCCCGCAGGCACGCAACCCGAAACAGAGATCACGATCCGCCCGCTGGCCGGTACGCGCAAGCGCGGAGCCACCCCCGAGGAGGATGCGGCGTTGGCACAAGAGCTGCTCGCCGATCCCAAAGAGCGCGCCGAACACGTCATGCTGATCGACCTCGCGCGCAATGACGTCGGTCGCGTGGCCAAAATTGGCTCGGTCAAAGTCACCGACACCATGGTGATCGAACGCTATTCGCACGTCATGCACCTTGTGTCCAACGTCACCGGCACGCTCGAAGCAGGCATGAGCAACATGGATGTGCTGCGCGCGTCCTTCCCCGCTGGCACGCTGACCGGGGCGCCTAAAGTGCGCGCCATGGAAATGATCGATGAGCTCGAGCCCGTTCGCCGCGGCATTTATGGCGGCGCGGCTGGCTACCTGAGCTACGGCGGAGAAATGGATGTCGCCATCGCGATTCGCACGGGCATCATCAAGGACGGCATGCTGTATGTGCAAGCTGCTGCCGGCATCGTGGCCGACTCAGATCCCGAAATGGAATGGCTCGAAACCGAAGCCAAAGCGCGCGCTGTTTTGCGCGCCGCCGAACAAGTGCAAAACGGTCTGGATGATCCGTTCTAACTCGCCAAAACAGGACTGATGACATGTTATTGATGATCGACAACTACGACTCGTTTACTTACAACCTGGTGCAGTATTTTGGCGAGCTCGGCGAGGACGTGCGCGTCTACCGCAACGACCAGATTACCCTCGACGAAATCGACGCGCTCAAGCCAGATCACATCTGCATTTCGCCCGGCCCCTGCTCGCCTGCCGAGGCGGGTGTGTCTGTCGACGTGATCAAACGCTACGCTGGCAAAGTGCCCATTCTCGGCGTATGCCTGGGACATCAGGCAATTGGCGCCGCCTTTGGCGGCAAGATTGTCCGTGCCCAACAAATCATGCACGGCAAAACCTCGGAGATTACGCACACAGGTTCGGATGTGTTCAAAGGCCTGCCTTCTCCCTTTACGGTGATCCGCTATCACTCCCTGGCGATTGAGCGTGCGACGATCCCGGACTGCCTCGAAATCACCGCGCAAACTGCGGACGGAGAAATCATGGGCGTACGTCACAAAACACTGCCGATATACGGCGTGCAGTTTCACCCCGAATCCATTTTGAGCGAACACGGTCACGCCCTGTTGCGTAATTTTCTCGAGCTGCCTGTCACCACAATCGCCTCGACCAAATAGGACTGCGCACCATGATCACACCTAGCGAAGCACTGCACCGCTGCATCGAACATCGTGAAATCTTTCATGACGAAATGCTGCACCTCATGCGCATGCTGATGCGTGGCGAAATGTCGCCCACCATCGCTGCGGCCTTGTTGATGGGTCTGCGCGTAAAAAAAGAAACCATTGGTGAAATTACGGCTGCCGCGCAAGTCATGCGCGAGTTCGCCACGCCCGTGCATGTCGCCAACCCGCAAGATATGGTGGATATGTGCGGCACAGGCGGCGATGGCAGCAACACGTTCAATATCTCCACAACAGCCATGTTTGTCGCCGCGGCCGCAGGCGTGCCCATTGCCAAACACGGCGGGCGCAGCGCCTCCTCATCCTCCGGCAGTGCGGACGTGCTCGAGGCGCTCGGCGCCAATCTTTCACTGACACCCGAGCAAGTCTCCGCATGCATCGCGGAAACTGGTATTGGTTTCATGTTTGCCCCCGCCCATCATGGCGCGATGAAAAACATCGCCCCGATCCGCAAAGAACTGGGTGTGCGCACGATTTTCAATATCCTCGGGCCTCTGACCAACCCCGCAGGCGCGGCCAATCAGCTGATGGGCGTTTTTCACGCCGATCTGGTGGGCATCCAGGTGCGCGTATTACAACTCTTGGGTTCGCGACATGTCATGATCGTGCATGGCAAGGACGGCATGGACGAGGCCTCGCTGGGCTCCGGCACGCTGGTCGGCGAGCTCAAAGACGGTGTCATTCACGAATACGAAATCCATCCCGAGGACTTTGGACTGAACATGGCCTCCAATCGCAGCATCAAAGTCGCGAGCAAGGAAGAGTCTCGTGATTACGTACTCGAAGCGCTGGGTAACACGCCCGGTACCGCCCGGGATATTGTGGCCTACAACGCCGGACTGGCGATTTATGTCGGCAATCATGCCGCGACGATCCAGGATGGGATTAAGATGGCTTTTGAAGCCATCGCGAGCGGTGCCGCACGCGACAAACTCGAAGCCTTTTGTGCACACACACGGAAATATGCAGCATGAGCGACATCCTGAAAAAAATCCTCGCCGTCAAAGCCCAAGAAGTCGCGACCGAGCGCCAGGCGCGCAGCGAAGCCGAGCTGTTAAAGGAAGCCAAAGCGCGCAAAGATGTCCGCGGTTTTGGTAAAGCCCTCGAGGCAAAGATCGCGGCTGGCTTACCTGGTGTGATCGCGGAAATTAAAAAGGCCTCTCCCTCCAAAGGCGTGCTGCGGGAAATTTTTCTGCCCGCTGAAATCGCCCAGTCGTATGCCGAGCATGGTGCGGCTTGCCTGTCAGTGCTCACTGACAAACAGTTTTTTCTGGGCGACGATGACTATCTGCGCCAGGCTCGCGAAGCTTGTGTGCTGCCCGTCTTGCGCAAAGACTTCATTGTCGACCCCTATCAAATCATCGCCGCGCGCGCGATGGGCGCGGACTGCATCCTGTTGATCGTGTCAGCACTCAGCCCGGCGCAGCTTGCCGAGTTTGAACAATGCGCGTTCGAGCTTGGCATGGACGTCCTCGTCGAGGTCCACGATGCCGAGGAGCTTGAGATTGCGCTGGAAATGAATACTTCTTTGCTGGGTATCAATAATCGCAACCTGCGCACTTTTGAAACATCCCTGCAAAACACACTCGACTTGTTGCAGCGTATCCCCATCGGCAAACTCGTCATCACCGAGAGCGGTATTCTGGCGCCCGAGGATGTCAAACTGATGCGTGACAACGACGTCAATGCTTTCCTGGTGGGAGAGGCCTTCATGCGTGCGCCAAACCCCGGTGCAGAGCTCGCCAGACTCTTTGCCTGAGTCTTGTTTTGAAGAGCAACCAGCTCGAGCACGCTTCACTCTGGACGCATATCGATTGCCTGCCGCAATCTTGGCGTCCCTGCTTTGAAGCATCGCCTGTACGTACCGCGCTCGACAGTCTCAACGCGATGCTGCAAGCCCGCCTTTCCCAGGGCGTCATCATCTATCCAGCGCGGCCCTTTCGCGCGCTGGAATCGCTGGAACCCCACGCCGTCAAGGTTGTGATCCTTGGTCAAGATCCCTATCACGGTCCGGGACAAGCACAGGGTCTCGCCTTTTCCGTGCCGGACGGTTTTAAACGCCCACCCAGCCTGAGAAACATTTTCCAAGAAATCGAACTTGAGTTTCCTACTGATCACGGCACGCTCACGCTCGAGTCCGATCTGCTTAAAAATGACTTGTCACGCTGGGCTGAGCAAGGCGTACTGCTCCTGAATACCAGCCTCACCGTCGAGGACGGACAACCCGCCTCGCACGCGCGCGCAGGCTGGGAAACCGTGACAGACGCGCTGATCGCAGACGTCGCCCGCGATCCGGGTCCCAAAGTGTTTATGCTGTGGGGCGCTCACGCCCAGGCCAAGCGCGCCTTGATCGCGGGGCATGGAGAGCACCTGATTTTGATGTCCAACCACCCCTCTCCGCTCTCTGCGCGCAGACCCCCGACACCCTTTGTCGGATGCGGTCATTTTCGACAGGCGAATGACTGGTTGGCGCAACACAATATCCAAGTAATTGACTGGAAAGCATAATTTTTCGCATAAAGGGTTTACCCCAACCAAAAAATAGGTTAGTATTCGGGCTCTGCATTAAAAGTGTTTCAGCACAGTCTTCACATAAGCAGTGCTTTGCATATAAGTGCATATGTCCGAAAACAGGCAAACAACCTGAACTTCGGCTTCACATCATCGATTCCTGACCTCCTTTCCTTTCGTGGGCAGCTAGTGTGATCCAGATAGATGGATCTCCAGCCCAGACGTTCGGTTGATTCGGTCGGCACGATGCTCGATTCAACCGACTACCGCCGGTCTACCAATTCTCCGGGCTGCGTCATATGGCCACTATCTGGCCAAAAGGAAAGTCATGTCCTTCGATTCGTTGGGGCTTGCCCCCGCTTTTTTGTCTTCCATTGAACGTACCGGCTTCACCACGCCGACACCCGTGCAAATGTCTGCGATTCCAGCAGCGCTGGCCGGTGCCGATTTGATGGTGTCCGCCCAGACAGGTAGCGGCAAAACCGCGGCCTTTATGCTTCCCGCACTGAACAAAATCGCACACAAGCCTGCCAACAAAGGCCGTGGCGTACAAGTGCTGGTGCTGACCCCCACCCGCGAACTCGCCATGCAGGTGAGCGAAGCCACCGAAATGTACGGCAGCAATCTCGATGATCTGCGTGTCGCGACCGTTGTCGGCGGTATGCCCTACGGCGCACAGCTCAAAGCCCTCTCGCGCCGCGTTGACGTGCTGGTGGCCACACCTGGCCGTCTGCTCGATCACCTCCAGGCCCGCCGCGTTGATTTGTCGACCGTTCATACGCTCGTACTCGACGAAGCCGACCGCATGCTCGACATGGGTTTTATCGACGACATCAACACCATCGTGGACCGTTGCCCCGAATCACGCCAAACCTTGCTGTTCTCGGCAACGCTGGACGGCACGGTTGCCAAGCTGGCCGCTCGCATGATGCGAGATCCACAACGCATCGAAATGACCTCGCAGTCAGATCGTCACGCCAACATTACACAAACACTTTTGTATGCAGATGATGCCGGCCACAAACTGCGCCTGCTCGATCATCTGTTGCGCGATGTCTCGATGGACCAGGCCATTATTTTTACCGCCACCAAGCGTGGCGCGGATGATCTGGCCGAACACCTCTCGGATAGCGGCTTCTCAGCGATGGCTCTGCATGGCGACATGAATCAGCGCCAGCGTTCACGCACCTTGTCCGAAGTTCAAGACGGCCGTGTCCGTGTCCTGGTCGCGACCGACGTCGCCGCACGCGGCATTGATGTGCAGGCCATCAGCCACGCCATCAACTACGACTTGCCGATGCAGCCCGAAGATTACGTCCACCGTATTGGCCGCACCGGTCGCGCCGGTCGCGATGGCGCAGCCTTTACGCTTGCTGTCCACAGCGAGCGTCATAAAGTGCGCCGCATCGAACACTTCATCGGCAACACCATTCCGCCTGGCGTGATCGCAGGTCTCGAGCCACAGCGCACACCAAGCTCACGCCCCGAAGGCGCATCGCGCGGTGCGGGCGGCAAAAAGCCTAACCGCTGGAGCAATGATCGCAGCGGTGACCGCTTTGGAAGCAGCAACGACCGTTATTCCGCTGGTCGCAGCGAGCCACGTACCTTTGCACCTCGCGGTGACAAGCCCTATGCGGATCGCGGCGAGAAATCTTTCGCGCCTCGCGGTGACAGACCATTTGCTCCACGTGGCGACAAGCCCGCCTATGCACCACGCGGTGACAAGCCTTTCGGTGATCGCGAGCGCACATTCGCGCCACGCGGTGACAAACCCGCTTACGCACCTCGCGGTGATCGTCCACAAGGTGCGCGCAGCGACAATCCTTTCGCCAGCACACGCGGTGAAGGTCGTCCTTTCGAGCACCGCGGCGATCGCGCACCGTCAGACCGTCCAGCCTACGCAGGTAAACCTGCCGCCCGCCCCGGTCGCGATTTCGCGCCTCGCTCAGCTGCGCCAGGCGGCAAGACTTTCGCCCCACGCGGTGATGGTCCTGCACGCGCACCTGGTGCGGCACGTCCTGGTGCGCCTCGCGCTGCGGCAGGCGCACGACGTGGCTTCAACTTTGACGGTGGTCGCCGCTAATCAAGCGATCCCCATCAGCGCGGACGCACTGGCTCATAGTCAGCGCGTCCGCGCTTTTTTGCATCAACAAATCCAGCAGGCTGGTGGTTGGCTACCCTTTAGCGTCTGGATGCATCATGTCCTGTACGCCCCCGGACTCGGCTACTACGCGGCAGGCAACACCAAACTGGCTGAAACGCCAAGCCATCACGCCACTGCACTGAGTGGTGACTTTGTCACGGCGCCCCAGCTCACCCCCTTGTTCGGACAAACTCTCGCGCGACAAGTCGCGGAGATACTGCATCAAACGGACACGCTTGATGTGCTGGAGTTCGGTGCGGGCAGCGGCGCGCTTGCGCACGATATCCTGAGCGCACTGAACGAGATGGGACTCCATGTCCGCTACAACATCCTCGAAGTGTCCGCCGATCTTAGACAACGCCAGCAACAACGACTGGCTGCCTGGGGCGAGCGGGTGACTTGGCTCGAGACACTTCCTACAAGTTTTAGCGGCTGTGTGATTGGCAATGAACTACTCGATGCCATGCCAGTCGAGCTCTTTGTCTGGTCTGAACAAGGCGAAGTGCTGGAGCGCGGTGTCGTGTCGCTCGCACCGGTTCAGGCACCCGATCAAGCACCCAATCAGACAACAAACCAGACAACAGATGCCGACTCTGAAGGCTTTTTCCCAGGATTCGCCTTTCAAGACAGACCCGCCGCGCCGCAACTCGCCGCCACGGTCCAGGCACGTATGCCTGCCTTGCCCGGCTACACCTCTGAAATCAATCTGCAAGCAGAAGCCTGGATCCGTGATCTTGGCCACTGGTTGACTCGCGGCGCGGCCTTGTTGATCGATTACGGTTTTCCGCGTCATGAGTACTACCATCCTCAGCGTCAACGTGGCACCTTGATGTGTCATATCCAGCATCGCACGCACGACGATGTTTTTCTCGCACCGGGTCTCCAGGACATCACCGCACACGTGGACTTCACTGCCATTGCCGAGGCCGCGCAAGACAGCGGCTTAAGCGTGCTGGGTTACACCTCGCAAGCACGTTTTTTATTGAATGCAGGCTTGCCCCAAGTCCTTGAGGCCTATGCCCAGCAACAGATCGAGCACCCTGATCCAAAAGCTCGCGCACGTACCTATGCCGCTGTTCAAAAACTGATTTCTGAGGCGGAAATGGGTGAGCTTTTTAAAGTGATCGCACTCGGTCGTGGCGTTCAAGCACCACTGAGCGGCTTTACCCAAAGCGATCGCTCAGGACAACTCGTTCAAAGCAATTAATTCAAAGCAGTTAATTCAAAGCAGTTAATTCAACGCAGCTAATCGCGCGGCACGTACCGCTTGTTTGATTTGCGCGGGCTCAGAGGCCGTTCTTGCCGCAGCACCCGCATCAACGGCTAATACAGCATCCAGCCGCTTGCGCCACCAGACGACATCCACGTTTTGCACCAGCTTGGCCGTTTCGAGCAACACACCGAAGCGCTCGGGTTTCCTGATTGCATCACACGTTTCTAACAACGACATCACGTGTTCAGCAGTATTGTGCCCCGCGGCATTGGACGCGGCTGGCTGTTGCACACTGACCAAAACAAGAGGCAACAAACGCGCCAGATCGATACACTCGGTCGGAACACGTAAACGCTTGGCCAGTTCGGCACGCGCGTCTGTATCCAGACAAAGCAACGCATAACGCGCACTCAACGGCAAGGACACCGTCGCGGCGGCTGCCGCATCGATAAGCTGCGCGACCCGCGCACTGTAGTGCCACTCGGGCATGATGCGCACACTCGCCCCCGTATCCACTAAAACAGCCAGCATGCGCGACGGTTTTTCACTCATCAAGCCGCGCGACAATTCCTGCCAGACACGCTCGGGCACCAGCGCATCGACTTCGCCCGTCGCGACCATCCGGCGACAGAGTGCCAAGGTTTCAGGCGCGACTGAAAAATCAGTAAACCGCGCGGCAAAACGCGCCAGTCGCAAAATCCGAACGGGATCTTCCTCGAACGCGGGACCCACGTGACGAAACAAGTGTGATTGCAAGTCCGCCACACCATTGAGAGGATCGACAAGCTCGCCCGTCATGGTCTGCGCCATCGCGTTGATCGTCAAATCCCGACGTTTTAAATCCTCTTCAAGCGTGACATCCGCGCCTGTGTAAAAGGTAAAACCTTTGTATCCACGGCCCGATTTTCGTTCGGTGCGTGCCAGGGCATATTCTTCTTTGGATTGAGGATGTAAAAAAACAGGAAAGTCGCCACCCACAGGAATAAATCCTCGCGAGAGCATTTCCTCGGGCGTCGCGCCCACCACCACCCAGTCACGGTCACCCGCCGGACGACCTAACAACGCATCGCGTACAGCTCCACCCACGATGTAGACCTGCAAACCACGCAAGGCGGCATCCGCATCCTTTGTCACGGCAGAGGCGAACGACCGTAGGGTCGAGGCTCGATTTGACCCAGACGCTGTTTGAGCGACTGAGGGTTGCCCGTAAAGACCGCAGCATAGTATGTCGCATTGGACATCACTTTTTTGACGTAATCACGCGTTTCATTGAACGGAATCGTTTCAGCGAAAATCGCACCTTCGACAGGCGCGTCGAGTTTGGAACGCCACAGCATGGGACGTCCCGGACCCGCGTTATAGCCCGCGCTGGCGAGCACCTGCGAGCCACCCAGATCGGCTTGCACCATACTCAGATAACTCGTTCCCAGCTTGGTGTTGGTATCGAAATCATTCACGCTGCTGGGTGTGAAATCCGTCAAACCGATTTTCTTGGCCATCCATTTAGCCGTCGCCGGCATCAATTGCATCAAGCCCGAAGCGCCCACATGTGAACGCGCATCCATGATGAACAGAGACTCTTGACGGATCAGCCCATACACCCACGCTGGTTCGACATTGACTTCACGCGCCTGCGCGCTGACACGTCCCTCAAAAGGCGCGACAAAACGCTGCGTAAAATCCACCTCGCTCTTGGTGCGACCCGAAGTCACCACCACACGGTCGTAAATACTCTCGCGACGCGCGAGCTCAGACGCCGCCAGCAACTGACGATCCGTCATCCCGCGAATCGCAAAATTCCACTCGGGGACCGCCTCCGGACGCCAGCCTCGCTTGAATAAAGTGACCGCGCGTTGCAAACCAGGATTGGCACGCGCCTGCGCCAACTCTTGCTCAGTCACCGGATCAGGTCGTTTCGGCGCGGTGATCGTGCGGCCCAACTCTTCGGCTGCGAGCTGACCATAAAAACTATAGTCCGCCGCAATCGAGGCATAGGCTTTTTCGGCATCGGCTTTTTTACCCGTCGCAGCCAAACCACGGGCTTTCCAATACACCCAGGTCGGATCGCTGCGCTGCGGCTCGCGCATCGTATCGATCCCTTGCATGACCCACTTCCAGTCGATTTTGGGTTGACGCAACGCAATCCGAACGCGCCAGGCCTCGTTGTTATCAGACAAACGTACCGTGCCCGACTCGCGATACCACTGATACGCGCGTGGATCGAGGTTCATGCTTGCGACCAATGCCATCTGGCCATAGACCCATTGCGAGTACTTCTTGGGCAGCAAATTCTTCCACTGTCTGTTCATCAACGAATCGGCCGCTGCCAAATCCGTACGCGCCACGCGCGCAAGACCAATCGCAATGATCTCATTGCGCTCGACCGAACCCAGCGCGGTTTGTGTCGCTAACCAGGCCGCCGGAGCCTTGATCATCGCGTCATAGGCCGTCAATTCTTTGGTATCAAAGACATACGCCGCAAACCGACGCGCATCCGGTAATTTGTTATTTTCAATCGCCTCATGCAAATAAGGAATCAGCTCCGCATTCGTCAAGACACGATCAGCGACCAACTGATCGAACAGCTTCCAACAGGCCCCGAACGGGACAAAAATCTTCATCGCTTCGGCAGCTGTTGCACGCTGACCGCCCATGTGTCTGGCTTCAAGTTGCGCGCACAAGACTTGATTGCTCGGGTTCAGCACCTGCCCGAGATTTCGCACGGTGACAAAATCTCCACTGCGCGCAGCGGTCAACACCCACTCCCCGCGCAAACGGTCCGCGAGATAAGAACCATTATTTTTTTCGAGAAACTGTTCAAGACTTTGCGCGACATTGGGCGTGCGGTACAGGCCCAACTGGGTGCGCAGATACCAATATTCGGGATAGGTCGCCAAGACATCGCCACGCGCTTGCGGCACATAACTGGCAAGCTGACCATATTGTTTACTGTTGAGAGCCTGACGGGCGGCCGCGACGGCTTGAGCCGCAGCTGTCGCATCCGGGGCAGCGATGGTTTCTTTAACAGTGGGCGCGGCACTAGCGGTCGCAGGCGCGGAGCTATTTGGTTTGAGTGCGGATGTCGACAAAGATGGAGTCTGAGCAGTAGCACCAACAGGCGCCATGCTGCCGTCGGCCTTCAGTACATATTGCTCAGCCGCAGGCTGCGCCTGCGCGTGCGCAGGTAGGGACATCGTCACTGTGCCACTACAGGCCAGTGCGGCCACCAAGACGCGAACCTGAACCCGGATATTCTGATACTTTGCGCTTGTGTGCATACAATGCCTTTAGACGACTTGCTCAACCATTCAACATTCGCAACGATTTGCGACTCACTGCCACGGTATATGTTAAAGAATAGCGCAGACCTGCTCCGTATGCGGCTTCGCAGCATACGACAGACCATTCCTGTTGCCGAACGCCAACAACTGAGCGTCCAGCTTTGCGCCAAACTGCAAGAATGGTTTGAGGCAAGGCTTTTGGCCCGCCCTTTGATCGGACATTCAGAACCGGAAATAGTTGCGGGTTTTTGGCCGTTAGCAGACGAGCCGGATTTGCGGCCCTTGCTCCGTCATCTCCATTCGCAAGGCACCGTCGTCGCCTTGCCTCTGATGATCAAAAAAGACCACCCGCTCGAATTTCATGTCTGGCGCCCGGATGATCCTCTCATTCCTGGAAACTTTGGCGTCATGGAACCTGTTCGGGGTGAGGTGTTGCAGCCCACGATACTGCTGGTGCCGACGCTGGGATTTACCGAGCAAGCCGCGCGCATCGGCTACGGTGGCGGATATTACGATCGCACGCTCGCTCAGCTTAGCCAGACCGGTCAGCCCTTCACGACGATTGGCATCGCCTGGGATCAGGGGATGATCCACAAAGAAGAGGGTTACGAACCCGAGGCACACGACTATCCACTCGACGCCGTGCTGACGCCCTCAGGCTGGACGCCAGACATGCCACCCGCCTGATGCAACTTAGCGCGAAGCAACTTAGCGCGAAGCAACTCAGCCCGATTTAACGGCCCAGTCCACGCCAGATCGACAGCGTGGCTTCGGCATTATTGAGTGTGTAAAAGTGCAAACCGGGCACGCCATTGTCCAAAAGCGTTTCGCACAGACTGGTCACAACGTCAGCGCCAAACGCACGGATCGACTCCTTGTCATCACCCATCTCGGCGAGACGCAAACGGATCCAGCGCGGCACCTCGGCGCCGCACATTTCCGAAAACCGCATCAACTGTGTGTAGTTGGTGATGGGCATAATGCCCGGCACGATCGGGATATTGACGCCTTTGGCTTGAACACGATCGACAAAATCGAAATACGCGTCGGCATTGAAAAAATACTGGGTGATCGCACTATTGGCGCCCGCACGGACTTTGTGAACAAAATGCGCGAGATCTTTTTCAGGTCCTGAGGCCTGGGGATGCATCTCGGGATAGGCGGCAACCTCGATATGAAACCAGTCGCCAGTTTCCTGACGGATGAATTCGACCAAATCGCTTGCATGATGCAAGGCACCGGCCGCACTCGCCCCCATTCCCGAAGGCATATCGCCGCGCAATGCAACGATGCGACGCACGCCTTCGTCACGATAGCGCTGCAACAAGGCCTTGAGATCGTCGCGTGACGAACCAATACACGACAGATGCGGAGCAGCATCGCAGCCGAGCCCGCGCATCGTGCGAACGGTATCAAGCGTACCGTCTCGGGTCGAACCACCCGCGCCAAACGTCACGCTGACGTAATGAGGCTCGATCACCAACATTTGTTTAGCGCCATCAACGAGTCGCTGCTGGGCGGCAGCGTCGCGGGGAGGGAAAAATTCGAGGCTGAAAGCCGGCGTTACTTGTGAGGTCATTGATTAATCAGACTTGTCAAAAACCCGGAGATCACGCTGTAGAGCAGCGCACCACCCACCGCCCACCAGAAACCGTTGACCTGAAAACCTTTCAGAATCGAGCCGGCGAGCCAGAACATCAGCGCATTGATCACGAGTAAAAACAGACCCAGCGTCACGATCGTGATGGGCAAGGTCAATAATATGAGAATTGGTTTGACCAGCATATTGATCAAACCAAGCACAACAGCCGCGAGCATGGCAGACCAGAAACTGGACACCACGATGCCGGGCAACACGTAAGCGACGATCAGCAGTGTCACCGCATTTAATATCCAGACCAACAATAAAGCCATGACAATCTCCGGTGAGCACTGCTTTGAGCCGCTAGCCGGAACATCCGGCTAGACGACTCTGTCTTTCCACTCAAACCGATCAATAACGGTAGTGATCGGACTTGAAAGGACCTTCTTGCTTGACGCTGATGTAAGCCGCTTGCTGAGGGGTCAACGTCGTCAAGTTCGCACCAATTTTCTTGAGATGCAAACGGGCGACTTTTTCGTCCAGATGCTTGGGCAATACATAGACCTGGCCAGCCTTGTACTGATCATTGCGCGAGAACAATTCGATCTGGGCAATCGTCTGGTTCGTGAACGATGACGACATCACAAACGAGGGGTGACCCGTACCGCAGCCGAGGTTCACGAGACGACCCTTTGCCAGCAAGATGATGCGCTTACCGTCAGGGAAAATCACGTGGTCGACTTGTGGCTTGATTTCTTCCCACTGCAAATCTTCGATCCCGACGACATCGATTTCGTTGTCGAAGTGGCCGATATTACAAACAATGGCCTGATCCTTCATGCGATCCATGTGGGCGCGCGTGATGACGTTGTAGTTACCGGTGGCTGTGACAAAAATATCTGCCTTGTCAGCCGCTTCTTCCATGGTGACCACTTTGAAGCCTTCCATCGATGCCTGCAGTGCGCAGATAGGATCGATCTCGGTGACCCAGACCTGGGCGCGCAGGGCTGCGAGCGCCTGGGCAGAACCCTTGCCCACATCGCCGTAACCTGCAACCACAGCGATCTTGCCAGCGATCATGACATCGGTCGCGCGCTTGATGGCGTCAACCAGCGACTCACGGCAGCCATACAAGTTGTCAAACTTGGACTTGGTGACGGAGTCATTCACGTTGATGGCCGCGAAAGCCAGTTCGCCTTTCTTCGACATCTGATACAGACGCAGCACGCCTGTGGTGGTTTCCTCGGTCACGCCCTTGATCTGGGCCAGACGTGTGGAGTACCACTTTGGATCTTTTTTGAGTTGCGCTTTGATCGCGGCAAACAATACGACTTCTTCTTCGGAGCTCGGGCTATTCAACACCGAAAGGTCTGTCTCGGCTTTGGTGCCGAGGTGCAGCAACAGCGTTGCATCGCCACCATCGTCCAGAATCATGTTGGCCTGCTTGTCGCCTGGCCATTCAAAAATCTTGTGCGTGTAGTCCCAGTACTCAACCAGTGTTTCGCCTTTCTTGGCAAAAACAGGTGTGCCCATTGCTGCGATCGCGGCAGCGGCATGATCCTGGGTCGAGAAAATGTTGCACGACGCCCAACGCACTTCGGCACCAAGTGCCTGCAGTGTTTCGATCAGCACAGCTGTCTGGATCGTCATATGCAGGCTGCCTGTGATACGGGCGCCTTTCAGAGGTTTGGTTTTCGCGAACTCTTCGCGTGTGGCCATCAGGCCGGGCATTTCTGTTTCAGCAATGGCGATTTCCCGACGACCAAAATCGGCAAGTCCGATATCGGCGACGATGTAATCCGTGAATTTCTCTTTGATTGCGTTCATAGTGTTTAGGCTCCGGTAAGCCCGCGGAGCAACAATTGAACGGCTGTGTATTGAGCACCACCGCAATCGCTGCCGGGCAGGATTGGGTGAGCGCCGTTAAGGTCGACAAATGGCCGACGGTAACGTAGAAGCTTTTGAGCCTGGCGGGTGATCCCGTCGCAACGCTCCTCAAAAGCACAGCCATTGTAGCCCGTTTTCCGACACATGGACAGGGTTAACCCGGCAACCCTGAAAAAGCTAAGCCTTTAGTGGTGGAAAATGTAACGCCACAATATCGTTGGCCGGATCACCATGGAACGGGTAACGCGCACGTACCAGGGGATCATGTCCCGGAATGATGTGTTCGGGCGAGGCGGCCGCCGCGCGCAGCGTCGCATATCCAGCCACCATGTCACCCACATGAAACACGATCGGAAAGGGCGAGGGACGTTCCATGTTTTCGTAATAATGACTGGCATCCGAAGCCAGCACGACCCAGCCACGGGCGGTATGGACGCGTAAAGATTGCAGCCCTTTGGTATGTCCGCCGATTTTCATCAACTCAATACCCGGTGCGAGCTCAACCCGCCCCTGATGAAAATGCACACGCTCGGCATACACGCGACGCACCAGACTGACCACATCCTCTACATCATAAGCATGGCGAAACAACCCATGACACATGTGCTTGCCGCAGGCATAGTCCAACTCGTCTTCCTGCACATGAAAACGCGCGTTCGGAAGCAAATCGATATTGCCCGCATGGTCATAATGCAAGTGCGTCAGCACGACGTCTTCGATATCCGTGGGTGCCAGCCCCAACAACGACAAAGCACCAATGGGACAACGCAAGAGCGTGCGACCACGCTCTTTGGCCTGTCGCGCATTGAAACCCGTATCCACCAAAATATTGCGCTGCCCATCGCGGATCAGCCAGACAAAATAATCCATCGGCATCGACTCATCGTGCGGATCCTGAGCGATGAAGTTTTCGCGGCGCATGCGTTGCTGAATCGTCGCATAGCGCAACGCATAAATTTCATACTTGGGCAGGTTCATTGTTTCTTATATGGACGCCTCCCGGTTTGGCAAGAAATATTTGATTTCGACAGTTAAGGTGGTTGCAGTCTTATATCCGGTCTGTTTGTGCAGACGCGAAGCCTGCTGACCCTGATGGAATTCGCCGAGAA